>NZ_JACHZH010000003.1:0-493647 GCF_014193405.1 Sphingomonas sp. BK069
TGATCGTCCGTCAGCCAAAACAGGTCGCTCATCCGGGTCTCCTTGCAGAGCCTGAATCAGATCGCGACGCTCACATCAATGGGTCCTGACCCTAACAAGGTTTCTTCGATGCGAACTCTCTTCCATGCAGTTGGCGCGATTATGTTGGCGGGCTTTCTCGATCGACCTGCCGCTGCGCAGAACCCGGACTCGAACGCTACTCATCGCCTGATGGTCGAGAACGGCTTCACCCCGATCGACGACATGATCTTCGGGGATCGTGACGTCCGACGCGTCCTGCCGATCGATCCCTATGGCATCCTCCCGATCCCCGGCATCGAGCTCGAGCGCCATCACGACGGCAGGCTGACGCTTCGGACGCAATATCGGCATTGGACCGGCACGACCTACATCATCTCACCTGAGGAGTGGCGCCGCCTGGCGCCACTCGAAATTGCCGCGTTCGCTCCAGACCAGAACAAGCGCACGAAGCCTGCAGCGAACGCGCTCGCGCACTGTTGGAGCGGCGCCGTTGAAGCGAGTTCTCCCAGGGCTAGTCGGTTTTGGCATTGTAGCGACGAGTCGAGAGCAGCCCAGGCCTATGCGGAAGCCGCATTGACCTTGGCGATGGAGAAAAACAATTGCCCCGCGAGCGATAAGGGACTGTTCTGGCGCTACGCCGATTGCTTCGAAGATCGCGGCACGATCGCCGATCCCGGGGCGCAGCGATGGTTGGCGGGGCTGGTCGATCGATGGACGAAAATACGAGCGCCTGTCGCTGATCTGTTGGCCGCCGCCCGTGGCTCACTACAGGAAGCGGCGGCCGCACCAACACCAGAACGGGTGTCGGCAGCACGCGGCGCGGTCATGGCCTTCGGTCGGCAGAAGAGAGCGTTAACCGCCGTCCTGACGGATAGCGCTTCCAGCTCCCGCGACGATGAAGCGCGCGACGACCGATCGCGAGCCATTATCTCGCAGACCCGAAAGGAGTGGAAGGATGATATCGCGAACACCGACCACCTCTACGTGGAGTTACTCGAGGATCTCACGAAAGTGCTTTCGGACCCACGTGCCAAGGCCAGCTAACTGAAGGACGCTCGGTCGCCTCTCACTTCCGCCTCGGGCGTGACTTCACTGTATCAAACAGGCATGCCGACGCCCCGGCCGCCCTTTTAGCGCGCGCTCCGTCCCCTCCGACTGTCCTACATTCGGCGATTCTGCGACATGCCGGGCGTGTTTTCGCCCCGCCCCCGCCCCGACCCATGCGCGACCGCGCCGGCCACTCAACATTCGCAACATTCGCTCCAACAGGACTCACCATTCGCGCCCGCCCCACCATCCCCACCGCGCCGCCGCATCCTCGCCCAGATCGCGCGCCACCCATGGCGGCGGTGGCGCGGGCGCGCGCGGCTGGGCTATAGCGAGGGGTGATGCGGCTTCTTCTTCAACGCGTGCTGGCGCTGCTGGCGCTCTCCTCGCTCGTGCTGTCGCCCCTCCCCGCGAGCGCGCAGGGCAACAGCTTCGACCTCGCCGGCCCGGCGCTGACCATGGCGGTGACGCGCGACAAGGTGACGCTGCCGATCGGCCAGGTGCCCTCCTTGCGCGTCGGCGACCAGCTCGAGCTCAAGGCGGACCTCCCCGCCGACCAGGCGGCGCGCTACCTGCTCGTCCTCGTCTTCCTGCGCGGCGCGACCAACCCGCCGCCCAAGAACTGGTTCTACGAGGCCGAGACCTGGAACCCCAAGAAGGCCACGCTCCGCGTCAAGGTGCCCGAAGGCGCGCAGCAGGCGATCGCGCTGATGGCGCCCGAGACCGGCGGGGGCTATAACGCGTTGGTCAAGGCGGTGCGCGGCCGCCCCGGCGTGTTCGTCCGCGCCGCGCAGGACCTCTATCAGGCCTCGCTCGACCGCGCCCGGCTGGAGACCTTCGTCAACGGCGTCGCGCGCGTCGAGGAGAGCGCGCCCGAGCGGCTCGTCCCGGTCTCCACCGCGCTCGCCGGCTCGCTCGGGATCAAGCTCAACGCCGACTGCCTCGCGCGCAGCCGCGCGCTCCAGGCCTCCTGCCTGACGCAGAACCGCGACGGCATGGTGCTCCAGACCGGCGGCGGCGCGGCCTCGATGATCGACGTGATCGGCGGCACCACCACGCAGTTCGCCTACAGCCTCGCCGCCACCAAGGAGGGCGGCGCGGGCGAGTTCAGCCCCTATATCTCGCTGGCACGCGACTTCGCGCGGCTGTTCGGCGTGTTCCGCAGCGCCGACTATCAATATGCCCCCGCGCTGGCGGTGGGGCAGAACGAGCGGCTGCGGCTCCAGCTCAACACGCCGCCGTCGTTCCAGAACCCCAAGTCGGTGCTGGTCGCGCCGCTGCCGCCGATCGGATCGTCGCCGCCCCCGCCGCTGCGCGCGGCGCTCAAGGACGCGGTGTGCCTCGCCAAGCCCGGCCTGGTGCTGCCGCTGGAGGATGCGCCTTTGGTGTTCGCGACCGACTATGCGCGCGCGCTGACGCTCCGGCTGGCGCTGGCGGACGGCAGGACGGTGGAGCTGCCGGTGACGGCCGACGCCGAGCGCGGCGGCCTCGTGGTCGGGCCCGACGCGCAGAAGCTGGGCGCGAGCACGATCGGCGAGGCGGTGCTGACCGGCCGCTGGGGCTTCGACAGCTTCACCGGCCCGCGCTTCCCGCTCCAGAACGGCGCGCCGGCGGCGTGGCAGCCCAAGCCCGACGACACGGTGGTGGTCGGCCGCGACGCGCCGCTGACGCTGCGCGGCGGCGCCGCCGCCTGCGTCGAGCAGGTCGCGCTGCGCGACCGCTCGGGCACGATCAAGCCGGTCGAGTGGAAGGCCAGCGCGCCCGACGAGATCAGCGCGACGCTGCCGCTCCAGCGCGCGCGCCCGGGCGACCTGACCGTGCTGGTGTCGCACTATGGTGCCAGCGCGCCGGCGCAGCTGACGCTCAAAGGCCAGAGCGAGGCGAGCCGGCTGGAAGGCTTCACGCTCTACACCGGCGACAAGGAGGGCCGGCTGGTCGGCGCGCGGCTCGACCAGGTCGCGTCACTCGAGGTGGCGGGGCTGACCTTCACCGCCGGCGCGCTGTCGCGCGACATGGGCGGCGGCGACCGGCTCGCGCTCACCACCGACGCCAATACCGAGACGGTGCCGACCGGGACGAGCGACGCCAAGGTGACGCTCAAGGACGGGCGCACCACCGCAGTGCGCGCCACGATCACGCCGCCGCGGCCGCGGCTCGAGCTGGTCAGCCGCAGCGTCGCCGCGCCCGCAGCGCCCGACCGGCTCGCGCTCGAACTGCCCGACTTCGCGCTGGCACCCGAGGCGACGCTCACCTTCTCGGCGCGCGCGGTCAACACGCGGCTGAGCGCGGGCGACCTGATCGAGGTGGCGACCGCCGACGACGGCGCCAGCGCCAAGCTCAGCGTGGCGAGCGGCAAGCTCCAGCTGATCGGCAGCGACGTCGCGGTCGCCAGCCTCACCCCGCGCGAGGCGCTCGGCGCGGCGGCGACGGGGCCGCTCAAGATGCGGCTGGTGCAGGGCGAGCTGGTCGGCGACTGGCAGCCGCTGGCGCGCGTGGTGCGGCTCCCCGAGCTGACCGAGCTGCGCTGTGAGGGCGCGACCTGCACGCTGCACGGCCAGGAGCTGTTCCTGATCGCGCAGGTAGCGGACGAGGCCGGCTTCCAGAAGCCGCAGACGGTGCCGCTCGGCTTCGTCGGCGGCGAGCTGGCGGTGCCGCACCCGGTGGCGGGCGCGCTCTACCTCAAGCTGCACGACGCGCCCGACGACGTGGTCAAGCTGGTCGTACCCGCGGGGGCGGCGAAGAAGGCGAAGTGAGAGGGGAGGGAGCGCTCAAGCCACCTTGTCCTTACCCCTCGTGGGAAGGATCGCTCCCCTCACACCACCACGGTACGCGCCGCTATCGGCCGCAGTCGGTAGCCGCCGCGGTGAAGCGCGCGCCGCACCCGCGCCAGCGGCTGGTCGACCCAGCGGTACATCGCCGCGGCGTAGACGAAGGCGAGCGGGTAGGCGATCAGCGCCGCCGCACCGCGGCTCGCGGTGCCGGTCAGCGCCATCACCAGCGTCAGCAGCAGCAGATGCGAGAGATACAGGCTGTACGAATAGTCGCCGACCAGCTTCATTGGCGCCGAGGACAGCCAGCGCGCCACCCGGCCGCGCGACTGCAGCACCGCCGCGAACAGGACGAAGAAGGCGAGCGACTGGAGCGAGTAGCGGATCGTCTGGCGGAACAGCTCATTGCGGATTGCCAGCGTGGCGAGCAGCAGCGCCGCCGCCAGCAAGGTCTCGCGCCGCCGCGGCCGCCACGCCGCGGCGCCGTCGAGCACCGGGTTGCGGTGGAGCGCGAGGCAGGAGCCGGCGAGGATGCTGTCGACCCGCGTGTGCGACCAAAAATAGAGCGGGTCGAGCGGGTCGCCGGCGAGCGCATGCGCGCCCCGCACCAGCAGCACCAGCATGCAGAGCGCGAGGCACAGCTGCGCCGCGCGCGCGTTGGGCAACCGCCGCAGCACCGCGACGTACAGCAGCGGGAAGGCGAGGTAATAATGTTCCTCCACCGCCAGCGACCAGACCGGCATGCCCGGCACCGCGCCGCTCAGCCCGAAGCTGTCGGTATAGTTGTTGAGGAAGAGGAACTGCGCCGCCAGGCCGCGCCCATCGAGCCCGTTGCCCCCGCTCGCCGGCAGCACACCGGCGAGCACCAGCAGCAGCCCGAGACCGAGCGTGATCCACATCGGCGGCACGATCCGCAGCACGCGCCGCGCGTAGAAACCGCGCAGGCTCACCGCCTGGGTGCGCGTCTGCTCGACCCGCATCAGCGTGGTGATGAGATAGCCGGACAGGAAGAAGAAAGCGGAGACGCCCAGCCCGCCGGGTACGATCCGATCGAGGCCGGCATGCGACAGCATCACGATCGCCACCGCGCAGGCGCGAATGCCGTCGAGCGGTGCGATATGTCCCATCGGTGCGCCGGGCGCCCCGTCACCTCTCGCCAAGTCCCCGCCCCCACTCGCCGCAGTCGCCAACATGGGTGAGGGAGTCGCGAGCGATCCCGTCCACCGGCCCGACCGATCCCTATCACCCCGCCGACCCTGGCACGACGCGGCTTACATTTGCTTTAATGTACAATCTGCTCCACTTCTGGACAGTGATGTCGCGCCTCATCGTGGCGGGAACGGGTCCGGGGCGACGGGAACCATTTACTTCTTGTCAACCACGAGCCGGTAACCACGCGTTCGATGGCCGCGGTGCGGCGCAGGAGAGAGCTTCCCCATGACGATCGCGTCGATGTCGCCGGCCGCTGGCACCCGACCGCTGCGGCGCCCCCTTCCCCTCACCCGGGCCGCGTCGCTGATCGCCTTCGCGTCGCTCTCGGCGTGTGGCGGCGGCGGTGGCAGCGCCGCGGCGGCCTCGCTCGCGGCACCGGTCGCTGTGGTCGCGGCGGCCACACCGATCGCCGCCCCCGCGCCCGCCCCCGCCCCGAGCGCGTCGCCCAGCGCGATGCCGAACTCGGCGGCGGCCGCCGAGCCCGCGCCCGCCGCCACGCCGAGCGCCACCGCCGCGCCGGCGGCGAGCGGCAGCGGCGTGCTGTCCGAGGGCGACTCGATCTCGGTCTTCTGGGGCGGCAGTCACACCGGCCTCTACGCCGCGTCGCATCCCAAGGTGACCTTCTACGGCAAGGCGGTCGGCGGCTCGGGCGTCAACGACCTGGAGGCACGCGCCGACGCCGACCTCGCGCTCCACCCGCGCCTGCTCACCGTGCTGATCGGCGCCAACGACCTCCAGGCTGCCGGCGGTGCGCGCGCCTGGCTCGAGCAACTGTTCCGCTATACCGCGCGCTTCAAGGCCGCGGGCGTGACGGTGGCGGTGGGCACGCTGCTGCCGATCAACATACCCGACCAGCCGCGCTATACCAGCGTCCACAATGAGCGTCGCCAGATCGTCAACGCCGAGCTCCGCGCCGCGGTCGGGCATGAGATCGACGCGGTGATCGACTTCGCCGCCGATCCCGTGATGGGCCCCGACACCGCGCCGCTCGACAAGACGCTCTACAAGGACGGGCTCCACCCCACCGACGGCGGCCCCAACGGCGCGGGCGGCCAGGGCAAGCTCGCGCTGATCTACGCCAAGGCGGTCGACGCGCTGCTGAAGTGAGCCGCGTGGTTCACGCACCCAGCCGCAGCCGCAGGTAGTAGAAGCCGCCGTCCTGCCCGAGCTGCTGGCTCGCCAGGTCGTAGCGCATCGCACCGATGTACGAGTTCGCCGCGGGCAGCCGCGACGGATACGCGTCGAACAGGTTGCTCGCCCCGATCGCGGCGCGGAGCGAACCGGCGAGACGCAGGCCGAGCTCGACGTTGGTCACCCAGCGCGCCGCGTTGGTGAAATTTCGGAAGCGCTCGGTCGAGAAGGCGTCCGGGCCGGCATAGTAGGTCAGCTGTGAGCGCGTCGCGCCGTAGCGGAGCTCGTGCAGCGTGACGTCCCAACGCGACGTCGCCACCGCGCCGCCGGCGATCACGCGCGACGCGGGATAGGCGGTGGTGAGATAGCCGACACCCTGCACGTCAAGCAGCGCGCGGCCGAGCTGGTCGCGGCCGACATGCGTGACCGCGGTGCGCCCCGCGGTCGCGGCCAGGTCGGCGTCGAGCGTCGCGCCGCCCGCCAGCGCCGCGTGGTAGCGCAGCGTCAGGTCGAGGCCGCGCGTCCGCGTGCGCACGCCGTTGGCGTAATATTGCACCGCGGTGCTCTCCGGCGTCAGCCCGGCGGGCAGCGTCACCCCCTGTAGCGCGAGCGCGTCGAGCGCGGTCCGGCCGGTATAGGCGCCACCGGTGACGATGCGATCGCGCACGATGATCTGATAACCGTCGAGCGTCAGGTCGAGCGAGTCGCGCAGGTGCGCCACCGCACCCGCCCCGATATGCGTCGAGCGCTCCGGGCGCAGCGGCGCGGCACCGAGCGCGCGCGCCGCTGCGGAGGTCACCGCCACCTGCGCGTTGGCATAGCTGGGCGAGACGACGATGCTGCTGAAGTGCGACTGCGCCAGCGTCGGCGCACGGAAGCCGGTCCCGGCGCTGGCCCGCAGCGCGATCGCGTCCGTGAGCGCGAGCCGCGTCGCCAGCTTGCCCGTCAGCGTCTCGCCGGCATCGCTGTAATGTTCGTAGCGTCCCGCCGCGTCGAGCCGCCACGCGCGCGCGAGCGGCACTTCCAGATCGGCATAGCCAGCAGCGACCGAGCGATCAGCGCGCGTGCGATTGTCGGGCGAGAGCCCCTGATAGCCCTGCGTCCCGCCGAGCACATAGGCCGCCGGCTCGCCCGGATCGATCGCATAGGTCTCGCGGCGATATTCCCCGCCCAGCGCGAGATGGAGCGGCGCGGCGAGCCAGGCCAGCGCGATCGGTCGGCGCAGGTCGAGCGTGCTGGTCCATTGCCCGAGCCGGTAGCGCCCGATCGCCACCGCGGTCGGCGTCGCGCCGGTCGCGGCGTAGAGCCCGAGATTGGCGGTGTCGCGCAGACCCAGGTCGATGCGGTCGCTGCCGTACGTCGTGCTGAGGTCCCAATGCCAGCCGTCGCGCGCGCCGCCGCGTGCGCCGATCGTGGCGGCGGCGTCCTGCTCGGCGATCGTCTCCTCGGGCTGGAAGCCGCGCGGGTACAGCGCGGGGAGCACGTCGCCGAGCCGGCGAAAGGCGAGCCGTCCCGCGTCGCGGCGCGCCCAGCTGGCGTCGCCGTACAGCGTCGCCGCGCCGAGCCGGTAGTCGGTCTCGAGCGCGAGCGCTGCCCGATCGGTCCGTGGCGCGCCGATCGCGGGATTGTCGTACAGGCCCGTGCGCGTGTCGCGGCCCTCGCGGTCGGTGCGGTCGCGATGGACCAGCTCGGCGGTCCAGCGGGCGTGCCCGCCCTCGCCCAGCGCCACGCCCGCGCCGGCCGACAGCGTGCCCGATGCGCCGTCGCCGGCATAGGTTCGCCCCGCCAGCGCGCGCGCTTCGCTGGCGGTGTCGTCGCGGAGGATCAGGTTGATCACTCCCGCGATCGCGTCCGAGCCATATTGCGCGGCGGCGCCGTCCTCGAGCACTTCCACGCGGGCGATCGCCGCGGCGGGGAGCAGGTCGAGGTCGACCGGCGCGGTGCCCTGCTGCGGGCCGGGATCGAGCACCACCGCCGCGGTCGGGTGGCGGCGCTTGCCGTTGACCAGCACCAGGGTCTGGTCCGCGGTGAGCCCGCGCAGGCTGATCGAGTCGACCAAAGAGGCCTGATCGAGCCCGTGCAGCGGGCGCGACAGCGACGGCACCAGCTGCACGAGCGAGTCGCGCAGGTCGGGCAGCCCGATCGAGCGCAGCGCGGCATCCGAGACGATCGTGATCGGGCTCGCGCTCTGGCCCGCCGTCACGTTCGGGTCGCGCGAGCCGGTGACCACCACGTCCGCCGCCTGGGCGGGCGCGTCGGCGGCCTGCTGCGCCAGCGCCGGGCTGGTGATGGCGGCGAGCGCGGCGGCGACGGACAGGCGGGAAGAGACGGACGGCATGATCGAACCCTCGACGAGGCCGCGACGCTGCTATCCCCTTGACGCGCGGCGCGGCACGTCAGCGTCTCTTAGGAAGGCGGCGCACGGCCTTGTCGCGCGAGAGCGTGCCTTATCTTGCCGCCCGCCAAGCCCGGCTATGCGCCGTACCTCAGCCCGGATCGTCCAGCGTGAACAGGTCGCCCGCCTCGTCATAGGCGAACAGCTCGGCGTAGCGGCCCCATTCGGTCACCGCGCGCAGCGTGTCCTCGGCGAAGTCGGGCGAGAGCGCCTCCTCCAGCTCCTCGCGGAAGAGCCGCGCCGGCACCTGGTGGCCCGTGCGCGCGTCGAGCGCGGCGCGGATCGCCCCGGCCAGCGGCACATGGCCGAGCAGCGCGGCGCGGAACATCGCCTTGCGCTGGTCGACGTCTTCCTGCGCGAATCCCGCGCCCGCCGCGGTGAGCGCTACCTCACCCTCCGCCAGCGTGACGAAGCCGAGCTGCTGCAGCGTCTCGACGATCGGGAACAGCTCGTCGACCTCGAGCTGGAGCGTGTCGCCCAGCTCCGCGAGCGGCGCCCGCCCGTCGAACGGCGCCGCCTCCACCTCCTCGATCAGTCCGGCGAGCGCGGTGACCGAGACGGGCGCGAGCGGACGGCCGAGCGCCGGCGCCGGCGCGTGCGCCTCCTCCGCCGCGGGCACAACGCGCTGGGTCATGCGCGCGTAGATCCGCTCGACCAGGTCGCGGAAGGCGGGATCGAGCCGGTCGCGCGGCTGCGGCAGGCCGACGCGGAACTCGGCGACGATCCGGCCGGGATTGGAGGAGAGCACCAGCACGCGGTCGCTCATCAGCACCGCCTCCTCGATATTGTGCGTGACGATCAGCACCGCGGCGATGCCGAGCCGCCCGTCGCCCCACCACTCGATCAGGTCGCTGCGCAGCGTCTCGGCGGTGAGCACGTCGAGCGCGGAGAAGGGCTCGTCCATCAGCAGCAGCGACGGCTCCACCACGAGCGCCCGCGCCAACCCGACGCGCTGGCGCATGCCGCCCGACAGCTCGCGCGGGAAGGCGTTCTCGAAGCCGTCGAGCCCAATGAGATCGATCGCAGCGAGCGCGCGCCGGCGCCGCTCGGCCGCTGGTACCTTCTTCGCCTCCAGCCCGAGCTCGACGTTCTGCAGCACGGTCAGCCACGGCATCAGCGCGAACGACTGGAACACCATCGCCACCGAGCGCGCGCGCCCGTCCGCGCCGGGGGTGAAGCGCAGCGTCCCCGCGTCGGGCGTCACCAGCCCGGCGATCGAGCGCAGCAGCGTCGACTTGCCCGAGCCCGAGCGGCCGAGCAGCGCCACCACCTCGCGCTCGTGCACCGTCAGCGCCACGTCGTCGAGGATCGGCGGCCCCTCGCTCCCGCCGTAGCGGTGGCTCAAGGCCTCGACGGTGACGAGCGGTGGGTTGTGCTGCGCCATGCGCGCCTCCTTCACGACAGCCGCAGCCGGCGCTCGGCCAGCCGGTAGAGCGGGCGGAACAGCGCCCGGTTGATCGCGATCACCAGCGCGGACATCACGAGGATGCCGAGCAGCACGCGCGCTTCGTCCCCCGCCGCGGTCGCCTCGGCGATATAGCTGCCCAGCCCCGCCGCGGTGAGCCGCGTGGAGCCCCAGCTCACCGCCTCGGCGACGATGCTGGCGTTCCACGAGCCGCCGCTCGCGGTCAGCGCGCCGGTGACGTAATACGGGAAGATCGCGGGCAGGATCAGCCGCCGCCACCATGCCCAGCCGCTGAGGCCGAACAGCCGCGCCGCCTCGCGCAGGTCGCTCGGGATCGCGCTGGCACCGGCGATGACGTTGAACAGGATGTACCATTGCGTGCCGAGCCCGATCAGCGGGGTGAGCCAGATGTCCGGGTTCGCGTGCCAGCGCACGATCAGCACCACCGCGACCGGGAACAGCACGTTGGCGGGGAAGGCCGCGAGGAATTGCGCGACCGGCTGCGCGCGCGCGGTCCAGCGGGGGCGCAGCCCGATCCACACGCCGATGGGTACCCAGACGAGACTCGCCGCGACGATCAGCACCGCCACGCGCACCAGCGTGTAGAAGGCGAGCCGCAGCACTAGACAAGCGTCGCTCGGGCTCAGCCGCGCCGCCAGGTAGCGCGCGGCGAGCAGCGCCGCGCCCGCCGCGGCGAGCGCGACCGCCACCTGCCAGACCCGCTGCGACCGCGCCGCTCGCTTCCCCGCGTCCTCGCGCGTGCCGAACGTGCGGTGCTGGGCGGCAGCGCTCGGGGCTGGGTCGAGCAGCAGCATCGCCCCCGCCACGGCGCGCCACGGCTTCACCAGTGCGGGCAGCAGCCGCGCGCGCCGCAGCAGCTCGAACAGCCAGGAACGCGGCGGCGCCACGCTGGCGGTCTGCTCGACGCGGAAGCGATCGGCCCAGGCGATCGCGGGGCGGAACACGAGCTGGTCGTACAGCAGGATCACCGCCGCCATGGTCGCCACCGCCAGCGCCACCGCGCCGAGATCGCGCCGCTCGATCGCCAGCCCCAGCCATGAGCCGACGCCGGGCAGCATCACCTGCGTCCGCCCGACGCTGATCGCCTCCGAGGCGACGACGAAGAACCAGCCGCCCGACATCGACAGCATCGCGTTCCACACCAGCCCCGGCGCGGCGAAGGGCAGCTCGACCCGCAGCAGCCGGCGCAGCGGAGACAGGCCGAAGCCGCGCGCCACCTCGGCGAGGTCGTCGGGCACCTGGCGCAACGACTGGTAGAGGCTCAGTGCGATGTTCCACGCCTGGCTGGTGAAGATCGCGAAGACTGCGGCGCATTCCACGCCGAGCCGACTGCCCGGGAACAGCCCCATGAAGGCGGTGACGGTGAAGGTGAGGAAGCCCAGCACCGGCACCGACTGGAGGATGTCGAGCGCGGGGACGATCACCAGCTCGGCGCGGCGGCTCTTGGCGGCGGCGGTGGCGACCACGACGCTGAACACCAGCGAGGCCGCCAGCGCCGCGAACAGCCGCAGCGTGGTGAGCAGCGCGTAATAGGGCAGAGCGCGCGGATCGAGCGTGATCGGCTCGAGCTGGAGCCGGCGGAGCGGCTCGACCGCGTCGTGCGCGCCCGCGGCCACCGCGGCGCCGAGGCCGGCGAGCAGCGCGAAGAGCGCGAGATCGGGCCAGCCGAGTGCGATACGACGCGCTCCCAGCGGCGGGGCGGTGCGGCCGAGCGGACGGGACAGCACGGGCGATCCTGTCAGGCGACGCGGCGGCGCGCCGCCACCATCGCGCGCAGCAGCCGGGCGCGGTGGAGTGGCGCGGCGGCGAGCGCGGCGCGGATCGCGCACCCGCGCGCGGCGGCGCGAAGGGCGAGCAGGCGCTGGTCCTTGTTGAGGGTGACGAAAGCTGGATCGGTCCCGCCCGGGCCATGATCCGGCAAAGGCGACACTCTTGCAAGAGCCGCGCAACGCTCCCCCACTTCCGTCATTCCTGACTTGTTCCGGGATCCACGCTTCCGCGAGAGCAACGCACCGGCTGTCTGCGGCACAGTGGATCCCGGACCAAGTCCGGGATGACGGAAGGTTTTGCAGGGGTCCCGCGAACGCCGAGATTCAAGGTCGCCGGGATCGGGCTCGCGGCGCTGGGTTCCTGCGTGCGCAGGAGCACGCTGATCGTGCGATGAAGACAGGTCGAGTTCAGGCGCACGCACGACGGCGCGCGGGTCATATCGGGTCATGGCGACCTCCATCGGGGTTCCGGTGACGGGACCCGGCGGCGGTCGGCTCAGGTCAGCGCGTGCCGACCTCGCGAGCCACCGACGGACCCGTGCGCTGACGTGCGGTGACGGCGAAGCGGGTGCTTCGACTGTCTCCGTCGTCGGACAAGGGACTAGATCGGGGCATCGGTGCGCGTTTCTCCGAGTCGCACGGGAGCGCGCGACGCGGTCGCCCTTACGCCTGTCGCGCCGCGGATCAACCCCGCGCCCGCCGCGTCGCTACCCGATATGAGCGAGCGGCCGTCCGGCGCCGTGCCGGACGCTCAGCCGGTTGCGCCCAGCATCTCCGCTACCTTGGCGGTGAGCGCGTGCATCGTGAAGGGTTTGGTCAGCAGCTCCATGCCGGGCTCGAGATGCCCCCCGCCGACCGCGACATTCTCGGCATAGCCCGTCACGAACAGCACCTTCAGCCCGGGGCGCAGCGCGCGCGCCGCATCGGCCACCTGGCGGCCGTTGAGCCCGCCGGGCAGGCCGACGTCGGTGATCAGCAGGTCGATCGGCGCGTCCGAGCCGAGCACCTTCAGCCCGGCCGCGCCGTCGGCGGCCCCAATCACCGTATAGCCCGCCTCCTCGAGCACCTCGTCGATCAGGTGGCGGATCGTGGTCTCGTCGTCGACCACCAGCACGGTCGCGCTGCGCACCGCCGCGGCGGCGTCTTCCACGCCCTCCTCCTCACCACCGAGAGCGGCACCGGCGTGGCGCGGCAGATAGATGGTGATCGTGGTGCCCGCGCCCAGCGCGGAGTCGATGCGCACCTGCCCGCCCGACTGGCGCGCGAAGCCGTAGATCATCGACAGCCCCAGGCCCGTCCCCTGGCCGATCGGCTTGGTGGTGAAGAAAGGCTCGAACGCGCGCTCCACCGTCTCGGGCGCCATGCCGGTGCCGGTGTCGCTCACCGCGACGCTGAGATAGGGTCCCGGCTCCAGCTCGAGCTCGCGCGCATCCGACTCGTCGATCCAGCGATTGGCCGTCGCGATCGTCACGCGGCCGGCGTCGGGCATGGCGTCGCGCGCGTTGATGGCGAGGTTCAGGATCGCGCTCTCCAGCTGGGTGGCGTCGATCATCGCGGTCCACAGCCCGGGCGCAGCGATCACCTCGATCGCGCTGGTCGGGCCGATCGAGCGCTGCAGCAGCTCCTCCATCCCCGCGATCAGCCGGTTGACGTCGGTCGGGCGCGGGTCGAGCGTCTGGCGGCGCGAGAAGGCCAGCAGCCGCTGGGTCAGCGACGCGGCGCGGCGGCTGGCACCCTGCGCGGCGAGGACAAAACGCTCAAGGTCGTCGTGCCGCCCGCGCGCCAGCCGCGCCTGCACCAGCTCCAGATTGCCCATCACGCCCGTGAGCAGATTGTTGAAATCGTGCGCCAGCCCTCCGGTGAGCTGGCCGACGGCCTCCATCTTCTGCGCCTGGCGCAGCTGTCCCTCGGCGAGCGCCAGCGCGGCGGTCTGCGCCTTCTCCTCGGTGGCGTCGCGGCCGACCGCAATGATCTTGCCGTCGCCCGGCCCCGCCGCCCAGACGAGGTCGCGGTAGCTGCCGTCGCGGTGGCGGTAGCGGTTGTCGAAGCGCGCGAACGCCTGTCCGGCGCCGATCCCCGCCGCCGCGGCGCGCGTCTCGTCGAGGTCGTCGGGGTGGACGAAGGCGAAGATCGGGCGGCCGAGCAGCTCGAACTCGGCCCACCCCAACACCCGCGTCCACGCCGGATTGACCGCCTCGATCGTGCCGTCGAAGCCGGCGACGAGCATGATGTCCGACGACAATTGCCACAGCCGGTTGCGGTCGGCGGTGCGCGCCGCGACCTCCTGCTCGAGCGTGGCGTTGAGCCGCTCGAGCTCCTGCTGCGCCTGCCAGCGCGCGGTCTCGTCGCGTGCGATCTTGATGAAACCGCGCTCCTGCCCCTGCGCATCGGCGGGCAGCGGGTGGACCGAGCCGTTGAGGAACACCCGCGTGCCGTCGCGGCGCAGGTGCCAGCGCTCGTCGGGCGCGCAGCCGTCGCGCGCGGCGCCGGTGATCTCGCGCACGTCGGCCCCCGCGGCGCGGTCCTCGGGCGTGAAGATCATCGCGGCGGGCTGACCCACCGCCTCCTCCGGCGTCCAGCCGAGCACCGCCTCCGCCCCCGCCGACCAGCTGGTGATCACCCCGCCCGCGTCGGTGGTGAAGATGACGTGGTCGCGCGCGCCCTCGATCACCAGCCGCAGCCGCTCCTCGCTCTGGCGCAGCGCGGCGTCGCTCAGCACGCGCTCGGTGGTCTCGTTGGTGAAGATAAACAGGCCCGCCACCCCACCGCTCGAGTCGAGCACGCGCGAGTAGGAGAAGGTGAACCAGGTGTCGGACTGGCCGCGGTCGGTGTCGAGCTTCCACGGCAGGTCGGTGAAGCGCTGGCTGCGCCCGGCGAAGGCGTCGTCGATGATCGGCTTCGCCTGCGCCCAGGCGTCCGCCCAGACGGTGCGGAACGGCGCCCCCATCGCCCAGGCCAGACGCGGCCCGAGCAGCGGGAAATAGGTTTCGTTGAAGAAGAAGGTGAGCTCTTCCGCCCCCCAGCAGAGGATCATGGACTCGGGCGAGTTGAGCACGGTGCTCAGCGTCGCCTTGAGCGCCTCGGGCCAATTGGCCGGCGTGCCGAGCGGGTGATCGGTCCAGTCGCGCGCAAGGATCAGCTCGGTCGCGCGCCCGCCCCCGGCGAGGAAGCGCAGCGGCGCGGGCAGCTCGGCTGGATCACGGTAGAGAGCGGAGATCATGGGCCGTTCGCGTTAGCGCTACAGCGGCGGCAAAGATACCGCTCGACGTGGTGGCCGTACGAACCGCCAGGGGACTCCTGCGAACGCCGGAGCCCGGACCCACGGGCAGGTCGCCCTGCCACCCTGGATCCCCGCGTGCGCAGGAACACGATGCGTGCCGGACCAATCCCGTCTATCGCTGATCCATGGCCAGACCCGACCTCTTCCTTGCCCAGCCCCAGTCCGCCGCGCTCGAGGCTGCGCTGGCGGCGCGCTTCACGCTCCACCGCGGCACCGCGCCGGCGACGACGCGTGCCGTCGTCGGCGGCGGCTCGCTGCGCTGGGGGGCGGCTGACTGCGACCGGCTGCCCGCGCTCGAGATCGTCGCGATCCATGGCGTCGGCCACGACGGCGTCGACCTCAACGCGGCGCGCGCGCGCGGCGTGCGCGTGACCATCACGCCCGAGGTGCTGACCGACGACGTCGCCGATCTCGCGCTCGCCCTGTGGCTGGCGGCGGAACGCGCGGTGGTGGCGAACGACCGCGCGGTGCGCGACGGGGGCTGGAGCGTACCACTGGCGCGGCGCGCGACGGGGCGGCGAGTCGGCATCTTCGGCCTGGGGCAGATCGGCCGTGCGATCGCGACGCGCGCCGCGCCCTTCGCCGGCTGGATCGGCTATTGCGCGCGTTCGGCCAAGGACGTGCCCTATCAGCGGCTGCCCGACATCACCGCGCTGGCGGCGGCGTGCGACGTGCTGATCCTCGCCGCGCCGGGGGGTGCAGCGACCGAGCGCGCGGTCGACGCCGCGGTGCTGGACGCGCTCGGCGCGGGCGGCGTGCTGGTCAACGTCGCGCGCGGCAGCCTGGTCGACGAGGCGGCGCTGGTGAGCGCGCTGGAGCGCGGCGTGATCGCGGGCGCGGGGCTCGACGTCTTCGCCGACGAGCCGCGCGTGCCCGCGGCGCTGCGCGCGCTGCCGCAGGTGGTGCTGGCACCGCATCAGGGCAGCGCGACGCGCGAGGCCCGCGCGGCGATGGAGGCGCTGGTGCTCGCCAACCTCGACGCCTGGCTGGCGGGAAAGCCGCCGGTGTCCGCGATCGCCTGAGCGGTGGGCGGCAAGCATCGCCAAGTCAACCAGCGCCACCGCCGTCATCCAGGGCTCGTCTCAGGGTCCACCATCCCGCGCACACGCCGGCCGGAGAGCGTGCGGCGCGGTTGATCCCGGACCAAGGCTCTCCCGAGCGTGTCGGGGGATCCGGGATGACGGAAAGGGGAGGCGGCGAGCGGATGACGCCCGGCCTACTCGTCGGCACCACCGGGCGGGCTCCCGCGCATGCAGGAGCCCAGCGCCACCGCCGTCCCGCCCGCGACCCTGAACGTCGGCGTCCGCCGGAGCACGGCTAGCCCTTGCCCCCGGGGATACCCGATGCGATACGCGCCGCGGGTGTCCGCGCTGCTCCAGCGCGGGCAGGTTCTCGCGCTGGTCGGGCCGCCAGCGCGTCGACGCCTGCCCGGAGTCCGCGCCATCACCCAGCCGAACCACCCGCCCCGGTCGCGCGCCAGCGCGCTGCGCCGCTTCCTCACCGGCCAGGCCGCCGGCGGCGCGGTGCTGATCGCCGCCGCCCTGCTCGCGCTGCTGCTCGCGAACTCGCCGCTCGGACCCGGTTATGCCGCGCTGCTCCACGGCGACGTCGGACCGCTCACGCTGGAAGCCTGGATCAACGACGCGCTGATGGCGGTGTTCTTCCTGCTCGTCGGGCTCGAGATCAAGCGCGAGACGCTGCACGGCCAGCTCGCCTCCTGGTCACGCCGGCTGCTGCCGGGCATCGCCGCCGCGGGCGGGATGGCGGCGCCCGCGCTGCTCTACCTCGCGATCAACCGCGGCGGCGCGACGCAGGGCTGGGCGATCCCGGCGGCGACGGACATCGCCTTCGCGCTCGGCGTCATCGCGCTGCTCGGGGAGCGCGTCCCCGCCTCACTGCGCGTCTTCCTCGCCGCGCTGGCGATCATCGACGATCTCGGCGCGGTGGTGATCATCGCGCTGTTCTACACCGGTGCACTGGCGCTGCCTTACCTCGTCGCGGCGGGCGCGGTGCTGGTCGTGCTGACGCTGCTCAACCGCGCGGGCGTGACCCGGCTCACCCCGTATCTGCTGCTCGGCGTCTTGCTGTGGTGGCTGGTGCTGCGCTCGGGCGTCCACGCGACGCTCGCGGGCGTGATGCTGGCCTTCACCATACCGGCGCAGGACGGGCGCGAGGGCAGCCCGCTCTGCCGGCTCGAGCACCGGCTGCACGCGCCGGTCGCCTTCGTCATCCTGCCGCTGTTCGCGCTCGCCAACGCCGCGGTGCCGGTGCTCGGCCTGCCAGCCGGCGCGCTCGCCGCCCCGGTGACGCTGGGGGTGGCGGCGGGGCTGCTGCTCGGCAAGGTGGCGGGCGTGTTCGGCTTCGCCGCGCTCGCGGTGCGACTGCGCTGGGCCGAGCTGCCGGCGCATGCCGGCTGGTTGCAGCTGCTCGGCGTCGCTCTGCTGTGCGGGATCGGCTTCACGATGAGCATCTTCATCACGCTGCTCGCCTTCGCCGGCGCGCCGCTGCTCCAGGCCGAGGCCAAGCTGGGCGTGCTGACGGGCTCGCTGCTGTCGGGCGCGGCCGGCTACCTGCTGCTGCGCGTCGCCGCGCGTGAGACGGATCATTAGCGCTTTCAGCGGGTTACGATGCCGAACCGGCACGGGAGAGCGACCATGCGGCACGACGACCACGGTGACCAGAGCTTCGGCAAATCGGGCGTGAAGATCCGCGGCGGGCTGATCTACCTCGCCTTCCTGCTGGCGAGCAGCATCGGCATCCTGTTCTACGCCGGCGACGTGATCTGAGGCGGCGGGGAGAGCGGGCGGACCCGCTCGGCCTCGAACAGCCCGTTCGTCGACGAAGGGTCGGCCCCTCACCACCTCCGGCATCCCCGCACAAGCGGGGATCCAGACGCGCTGGGCTCATAAGCCGCGCCGGCGGCGCGTCTCGATTTCCGCCTGCGCGGGAACGACGGTGAAGTGACGGAGCGAACTGACCCGCTCAGAACGCCGGCAGCACCGCGCCTTTGTAGGTCGTCTCGATGAACGCCTTCGTCGCCGGGCTGCGGAGCGCCGCCACCAGCTTGCGTACGCGCGGGTCGTCGGCGCTGCCGGGGCGGCCGACGAGGTAATTGACGTAGGGCGAGTCCTTGTCCTCGATCGCGAGCGCGTCGCGCACCGGGTTGAGCTTGGCGTCGAGCGCGTAATTGGTGTTGATCATCGCCAGGTCCACCTCGCCCAGCACGCGCGGCAGCGTCGCCGCCTCCAGCTCGCGGAACTGCAGCGCCTTGGGATTGCTCGCGACGTCGCGGATCGTGGCGAGCGGGTCGGCGGGGTTCCTCAACCGGATCAGTCCCGCCTTCTGGAGCAGCTGGAGCGCGCGTCCGCCGTTGCTCGGCTCGTTGGGGATCGCCACGCTGGCGCCCTGCGGCAACTGCGCCAGCGTCTTCCAGCGACGCGAATAAGCGCCGAGCGGCTCGACATGCACGCCCGCGATCGGCACCAGCTTGGTCCCGCGCTCGCGGTTGAACTGGTCGAGATACGGCTTGGTCTCGAAGAAATTGACGTCGATCTGCCCCTGGTCGACCTGGAGGTTCGGCTGGACATAGTCGTTGAACACCCGCACATCGAGGTCGACGCCTTCCTTCGCCAGCACCGGCTTCACCTGCGCGAGGATCTCGGCATGCGGCACCGCGGTCGCGGCGACGGTGAGCGTCGCGCCGTCGCCCTTGCCCCCATTCCCGCTTCCGCCCCCGCCGCAGGCGGCGAGCAGCAGCGCGGGAAGCGTGGAGAGCAGCAAGCGGCGGTGGATCATGTCGGTCCTCAGCGGTGGTCGAGCCGGCGCGCCAGCGCGTCGCCGCCCCATTGGAGAAGCTGCACCAGCGCCACCAGCAGCGCGACGGTGACGAGCATCACGTCGGTCTGGAAGCGCTGATAGCCGTAGCGGATCGCGAGATCGCCGAGCCCGCCGGCGCCGACCACCCCCGCCATCGCGGTGAACGAGACCAGCGCCACCGCGGTGACGGTCGCGCCCGAGACGAGCCCGGGCAGCGCCTCGGGCAGCAGCGCGCGCGTGACGATCTGCCAGCGCGTCGCCCCCATCGCCTGCGCCGCCTCGATGGTGGCGCGCGGGATGTCGCGCAGCGCCTGCTCGACCAGCCGCGCGTAGAAGGGCGCCGCGCCGACCACCAGCGGCGGGATCGCGCCGGCGACGCCGAGCGAGGTGCCGACCAGCAGCAAGGTCAGCGGGATCATCACGATCAGCAGGATCACGAAGGGGATCGAGCGCAGCACGTTGACCACCACGCCGGCGGCGCGGTTGAGCCAGCGCCGCTCGGCCAGCTGGCCGCGATCGGTGAGGAACAGCAGCACGCCGAGCGGCACGCCAAGCACGATCGTCAGCGCGAGCGAGGCGCCGAGCATCACCAGCGTGTCACGCGTCGCGACCGCGATGTCGCCCCACACCACGTTGCCGAACCAGCCGCTCACGCCGCCTCGCCCAGCAGCGCCAGCGTGGCGGCGTGGCGCGCGTCGCCGAGCACCGCCTCGGTCGCGCCGCTCTCCACCACGCGACCGCGGTCGATCACCGCAACATGGTCGCAGATCGCGCGCACCACCGAGAGCTCGTGCGTGATCAGCACGATCGTCAGCCCGAGCTCGCGGTTGAGCTCGCCCAGCAGCGCCAGCACCGAGCGAGTCGTCTCGGGATCGAGCGCGCTGGTCGCCTCGTCGCACAGCAGGATGTCGGGCCGGGTGGCGAGCGCGCGCGCGATGCCGACGCGCTGGCGCTGCCCGCCCGAGAGCCGCGCCGGATAGACGCCGGCCTTGTCCGCCAGCCCGACGCGCGCGAGCAGCGCGGCGACACGCCCGTCCTGCTCGGCACGGGGCACGCCGGCGAGCGCGAGCGGGAGCGCGACGTTGCCCGCGGCGGTGCGGTTGGCGAGCAGCCCAAACGACTGGAAGATCATGCCGACGCGCCGCCGCAATGCGCGCAGCCCGGCGGCGTCGAGCGTCGACAGAGCCGCGCCGTCGACGCGCACCTCGCCCGCGCTCGCGCGCTCCAGCCCGTTGAGCAGCCGCAGGAGCGTCGACTTGCCCGCGCCCGAGCGACCGATCACGCCGAACACCGAGCCGCGCGGCACCTCCAGCGTCACCTCGTCGAGCGCGAGCGTGCCGTCGGGGAAGGTCTTGGAGACACGCTCCAGCGCGATCATGCGGTGCCCATCACCTGCGCGGCGAAACGCTCCATCTCCTCCGCCTGCGGGCTCATCTGGAGCAGCAGCAGGTCGAGCCCGGCCGCCTCATATTCGGCGATCCGCTCCTTGAGCTGCTCGGGCGTGCCGACCAAGTTAGGGCGCAAACCGCGGTTGGATACCGCATATTCCTGCAGCTTGAGCTCGCGTTCCAGCTGCGTGCCCGACAGCCACTGGTCGAAATTGGCGTAGCCCGCGGGCAGCTCGGCGACGGTGGTGATCCGCTCCAGCTCGCGCTTGGCCTCGGCCTCGCTGTCGCGCACGATCGCATAGGCCGCCATGCCGTACTGCATCGGCGGGCCGCCCGCGGCCGCGCGGCGCGCGCGCATGTCCGCGATCTTGGGCGCGATCGCGGCGGCGGGGTCGCCGTGCATGACATAGGCGTCGCACTGCGCCGCGATCATTGCCTTGGCCTTCTCGCTCTCGCCGCCGGCATAGACGATCGGGCGCTTGAGCGGCTTGGGCGCGCAGATCGCCTCCTCGGTGCGGTAGAAGTCGCCCGCGAAGCTGAAGCGCTCCTCGGTCCACAGCCCGTCGACCACGCGCAGCCACTCGCTGGTGCGCGCGTAGCGGTCGTCGTGCTGGTCGAACTGGAGGCCGTACTGCCGCGCCTCGTCGGCCCACCAGCTCGACACGACGTTGAGCGCGAGCCGCCCGCCCGCGATCCGGTCGATGTTCGCCGCCGCTTTGGCGAACAGCGCCGGGTGATGGAAGTTGGGGCGGACCGCGACCATCAGCTCGATCGTCTCGGTCAGCGCCGCCAGCGCCGCGGCGGTCGACCAGGCGTCGAGCGCGGGCTGGTCGATGCCCTTGATGTCGTTGAGGTTGAGCTCGGCGATCAGGGTGAGGTCATAGCCCCAGCGCTCGGCGTTCCGGGTGAGATCGCGCGTATATTCCCAGGTCGCGGCCATATCCTCGTCGGGTACGTTGCGCAGCCAGCCGCCGAAGACGGGAGTCCAATAACCGTATCTCACGCGCGTGCCTCTAGCAGCCGCTCGGCCAGCCAGTCGACCAGCCGCTCGTGCGGGTCCCAGCCCAGCACGGTGAGCGGGTCGGCGACGAAGTTGGAGAGCGCGTTGATGTCGTAGAAGCGCGACGTCCCGTCGCGGTCGTCGACCAGCAGCTCGACCCCGCCGACGTCGATGCCCGCACGCTGTACGATCGCCTCGGCCGCGGCGATCGTGGCGGCGTCGGGCTCGACGCGCGTCATCGTCACGCTCGGGCGGCCGGGAACCGCGCAGGCGTCCGCGGGGCACAGGTCGAAGCCGCCGCCGCCGTCGACCGCGATGGCGTAGAGATAGCGCCCGCCGAGCGTCTCGACGCGCGTGATCGTGCCGCCGCGCGTCGGCGCATATTCCTGCGCGAGCAGCACCCGGTCGATGCTGTCGGGCACACTGCCCTCCGCCACCGCGGCGGCGAGCGCGCCGGCGTCGTCGTAGCGCGCGATCCCCGCGCCTGAGCCACCGATGTTCGCCTTGACCACGATCGGGAAGCGCAGATCCGCCGCGGCGGCCGGCAGGTCGGCGGCGCGGTGGACGACTCGCGTGGCGGGGATGGCAAGCCCCAGCCCGGCGATCAGCGAGAGTTGGCGCGCCTTGGACGAGTCGATCGCCAGCGCGCCGGCGCCGTTGAGCACGCGCGCGCCGCGCGACTCCCAGTGCGCCAGCGCCGCCGCGGCGTGGAAGATCGGATGCTCGGCCGCGCGCAGGAAGCTCGACATCGCGATCCGGTTGAACACCAGCGGCGAGGGCGCCGCGCCGGCGGGGTCGAAGGCGAGGCCGTCGGCGTGGACCGCGTCATAGCCGATGCCGCGACGATCGAGCGCGGCGAACAGCGGGCGGAACCACTGCGGATGCTCGTAGAGGATGGTGAGGTCGGTCATACGGTCCTGGTCACGCGAGCGGCGAGGGCTAGCGCGCGGGGCGAGCGCTGGCGGCATAGATCGGCTTGCCGGCGCGGTAGCTCGGCTTGGGCAGCAGCTTCGCTGGACGGGGCATCCGCCACCTGGATCAGCACGCACCATTGCGCTCATGTCACGAAGCAGAGCCGAAAAAGATTGACGTTCGTTCACTAGTAAATTCCATTTAACCTCGTTCGGTGACGAAGCTTTCCATGCTCGTCCCGTAATAGCCGCTCCATCAGATCACCTCTGGATTGGGCGACGACAATGCAGAACTCCGTTTACATCGACAATAGCATGAACTCGGTCACGCAGAACGCGGCCTGGCTGAACAGCCATCTCGACGCGATCCAGCTGGTCGGCGGCTTCGGCAGCTGGTGGGACTTCAACGAGTCGCCGAAGTGGATCGCGCAGCAGGTCGCCGGGGCCGACGTCGATATCAAATGGTCGATCGGCCTCATCCCTTGGGGCGCGACCCTGGAGAATGCGGCGAAGGGCCAGTACAACAACAATTATCGCACGCTCGCCAAGGATATGGCGGCGATCGGCGCCGACGACGACAAGATCCATATCCGGCTGGGCTGGGAAATGAACGGCAACGGCTGGTTCCCCTGGTCCGCCAACGGCCACGAGAAGGCCTATGTCGGCGCGTTCCAGCAGTTCGTCGACACCTTCCGCTCGGTCTCGGACAAATTCGTGTTCGAGTGGACGCCCAACATCGGCAGCCAGGGCATGGACGTCGCTTCGGTCTACCCGGGCGACAAGTACGTCGACGTGATCGGACTCGACTTCTACTATAACACGCAGTGGGATCCCAAGGACCCGGTCGCGGCGTTCAACTATTTCGTCAATCAGCCCTACGGCCTGCAGTGGCAGCAGGATTTCGCCGACGCACACGGCAAGCCCACCGCGATCGGCGAGTGGGGCGTCAACTCGGACACGTCGGGCGCCTTCATCGAGATGGCGGCACAGTGGTTCGAGGACCACAACATCACCTACCAGAATTACTGGAACTCGAACGCCGACTTCAAGGGCCGCCTCTCCGACGGCCAGTATCCGAACGCGGGCAAGGTGTTCCAGGCGATCTTCGGCCAGGGCATCGACCCCTTCGCCAACGACACGACGGTGGTGAACCGCAGCGGCGGCAGCGGTGTCGACATGCTGATCGGCCATGCCGGCAACGACACGCTCTCGGGCGGCGCGGGCAACGATTTCCTGCACGGCCGCGCCGGCGATGACGTGCTCAACGGCGGCGCGGGCAACGACCTGCTCGACGGCGGCACCGGCGCCGACAAGATGACCGGCGGCGCCGGGGATGACACCTACCGCGTCGACAATGTCGGCGACAAGGTGATCGAGAAAGCCGGCGAGGGCTATGACACCGTCGAGGCATCGATCGACTTCGACATGGCGGGGCTCAACGTCGAGGCGCTGCGCCTCACCGGCACCGCCGACCTGAAGGCCTATGGCAGCGCGGGCGTCGACAAGATCACGGGCAATGACGGGAACAACGTGATCGACGGCCGCGCCGGCGCCGACACGATGGCGGGCGGGCTCGGCAACGACACCTATTACGTCGACAACGTCGGCGACAAGGTGATCGAGGCGCAGTACGAGGGCGACGACACGATCTACGCCTCGGTGAGCTACAATCTCGCCGGCACCTTCGTCGAGTCGCTCCACCTCACCGGCATCGCCGACCTCACCGCCACCGGCAACAGCCAGGACAATGCCCTGTACGGCAACGCGGGCAATAACGTGCTCGACGGCAAGGCGGGCGCCGACCTGATGGTCGGCGGGCTCGGCAACGACACCTACTACGTCGATCACGTCGGCGACCAGGTCGTCGAGAATGCCGGCGAGGGGAACGACACCGTCTACGCCTCGGTCAATTTCGACCTCGCCGGCACCAACGTCGAGACGCTGCGCCTCACGGGCAAGGCCGATCTCTCGGGCTTCGGCAGCGACGGCGCCGACTCGCTGTTCGGCAACGCCGGCAACAACGTGCTGGACGGTCGCGGTGGTGCCGATGTGATGACCGGCGGCGCCGGTGACGACATCTATTATGTCGACAATGTCGGCGACAAGGTGGTGGAGTTGCAGGGCAAGGCGCAGGGCAACGACACCGTCTACGCCTCGGTGAGCTACAATCTCGCGGGCACCTTCGTCGAGACGCTGGCGCTGACCGGCACCGCCAACATCAACGCCACCGGCAACAGCCAGGCCAACACGCTGATCGGCAACAGCGGCAACAACGTGCTCAACGGCATGGGCGGCGACGACATCCTCACCGGCGGCGGCGGCAACGACAAATTCGTCTTCACCAAGGCCGGTCATGCCACGATCACCGACTTCGGCGCGGGCGACACGCTCGATCTCGCCGGGCTGCTGAAGGGCGGCAAGGTCGCGACGGTGGCGCAGGATCACGACGGCGTGCTCGTGACCATCGACTCGGGCAGCTCGGTCCTGCTCGAGGGGCTCGACATGGCGCACCTGCTCAAGACCGACACCGGTTTCCACTTCGTGTGAGCCGGCCCGGCCGAGGCGGGAAGGGAGGACCGGGTCGGCGCGCGCCGGTCCGGTCCTCCCTTTTGCGCTCCCCTCCCGAGCAGTTGCTCCCCGCCCGATTATCGGGAAAAGCGTCTACAGGGTTTGGGGGACGATCATGCAGGTTCTGGTCACCGGCGTCGCCGGCTTCATCGGCAGCCATGTCACGCGCCGGCTGCTCGCGCGCGGCGACACCGTGGTCGGGATCGACAATCTCAACGACTACAACCCGGTGCAGCTCAAGCGCGACCGGCTCGAGGCGATCACCGCGGACGGCGGCGCCGAGCGCTTCACCTTCCACCAGCTCGACTTCAGCGACCATGAAGCGATCGACGCCGCGCTTGGCGGCACCGCGATCGAGCGCATCGTCCATCTCGGCGCGCAGGCGGGCGTGCGCTACTCGCTGAGCAACCCGCGCGCCTATGTCGCGTCCAACCTCGCCGGTCACGTCAACATGCTCGAGCTGGCGCGCGCGCGGCGCGTCGAGCAGATGGTCTACGCTTCCTCCTCCTCGGTCTACGGCACCAGCCCCGACCTGCCGTTCCGCGTCGAGCAACGCGTCGACTTCCCGATCTCGCTCTACGCCGCCACCAAGAAGGCGGACGAGCTGATGAGCGAGACCTACGCGCATCTGTACCGCATCCCGCAGACCGGGCTGCGCTTCTTCACCGTCTACGGGCCGTGGGGCCGGCCCGACATGGCGGTGTGGGGCTTCACCGACAAGATCCTCTCCGGCCAGCCGATCGAGGTCTATAACGGCGGCAACATGCGGCGTGACTTCACCTATATCGACGACATCGTCACCGGGATCGTCGCCGCGCTGGACCACCCGCCCGCCGACGACGGCCAGGTGAAAGCGGGCGGCAGCGTCTCGCCGCACCGCCTCTACAACATCGGCAACAACAAGGCCGAGGAGCTCGAGACCTTGATCACGCTGATCGAGGCGGCGTGCGGGCAGAAGGCGATCCGGGTCGACAAGGGCATGCAGCCCGGCGACGTACCCGCGACCTACGCCGATCTGACCGCGATCCGCGACGACCTCGGCTTCCGCCCCACCACGCCGATCGCGGTTGGCATCCCCAAGTGGGTCGAGTGGTACAAGGGCTATCGCGCGCGGCGCGGCTGAGCCGCGGCTTGCCAGCGCATCGCGCGCGCGCGATGGTGGTGCGATGGCACGCGAGACAGACAGGCGAACCGCGCCGACGACGATGGCCGGGCTGGTACGGCGCACCACGATCGAGCTGGGACCGCTGCGCATCACGCGCGAGGTCGCGCTGACGAGGCTGCCGACTACGCTTCCCGCGTTGGCCCGACCGCGCCGGCGGCTATGGCCGGCGCTGCTCGCCGCCGCGGCCGCGACCAGCGTCGGCGGGCTCGCGGTCGCCGCGACGAAGCTCCCGCCGCGCGCGAGTTATTCGGTGAGCGTGCCGGTGCCCGAGCGCGTCGTCGCGGCGGCGCCGCGCGCGATATCGGTCGCCCGCACCGCCGACCGAGCCTCACCCGCGCCGACGTCGAGCGCGCCCGCCGCCGCGGCACCGGCGGCCGAGGTGCCGCCGGACGGCGCAAGCTCGCGCGCCGCGGCGGTGGCAGCGGCGCTGCGCAGCGGTGAGATGACCGAATGGCAACAGCCCGGCGGCGCGCACGGCTTCGTCGTCGCGGGGGCGGCCGAGCCCGACGGCGCGCGCACCTGCCGCGCGCTCTCGGTGCTCACCCGGAGTGACGGCGGCGACCACGTCGAGCAGCTCCGCGCCTGCCTGCCGGGCGAAGGCGCCGCGGGGTGAGTGGGTTGGTGCCTTAGACGATGGCTGCACCTGCCGTGCCCCGGCGCAGGCCGGGGCCTAGTCGGGCGAGGGCAGTGGATCTCACGAAAACCTTCGCACCTGGGCCCCGGCCTTCGCCGGGGCACAAGCTCGCGAGCACCGCGCTCTCTCACTCGTTGAGATACGACCACAGTTGCGAGATCACCACTGACCCTTCCCCCACCGAGGACGCGACGCGCTTGACCGACCCCGCGCGCACGTCTCCCACCGCATAGACGCCGGGGCAGGAGGTGGCGTAGGAGCTCGCGCCTCCCGCCGCGCGCCCGGTCAGCACGAATCCCTTGTCGTCGAGCGCGACCAGATTCTCGAGCCATCCGGTGTTGGGCGCCGCGCCCACCATCACGAAGGTGGCACAGGTGTCGACCATGCGCTCGGCGCCGTCCTGCCGGATCGTCACGGCTTCCAGCGCATCGCCGCCGTGGACCGCAACCAGCTCGGCGCCATAGTCGATCGAGATCGCGGGGTCCGCTTCGAGCCGGCTGGTGAGATAGTTGGACATGGAGGTGGCGAGCGAGCGCCCGCGCACCAGCAGCCGCACGTGCCGCGCGACGCGGCTGAGGTACATCGCCGCCTGCCCCGCCGAATTACCCCCACCGATCACGATCGCCTCGGCGTCGCGGCAGAAGCGCGCCTCGTTCTCAGTGGCCGCATAATAGATGCCGCTGCCCTCGAAGTCGCCGAGCCGCTCGATCGGCAGCCGACGGTATTGCACCCCGGTCGCCACCACCACCGCGCGCGCGCGGACGCGCTGACCGTTGTCGAAGGTGGCACAGAACTGGCCGTCGTCGAGCCGGTCGAGCGCGGCGACGCGGAGCGGCATGGCGAAGCGCGTGCCGAACTTCATCGCCTGCACCTCGCCGCGCCACACCAGGTCCGCGCCCGAGATGCCGGTGGGGAAGCCCATGTAATTTTCGATCCGGCTCGACGTCCCCGCCTGCCCGCCGATCGCGGTGTCCTCGACCACCAAGGCGCCCAGCCCCTCGGCGCCGGCATAGACTCCCGCCGCGGTGCCGGCCGGCCCCGCGCCGACCACCAGCACGTCGACCGCCTCGTCGTCGACGAACTCGCGGCTGAGCCCGAGCAGTTTGGCCACCTTCTCGGGCGTGGGATCCGCCACCACGCGGTCGCGCCCGAAGATCACCGCCGGGCGATTCGCGTCGACCGCGCAGCTCGTCGCCACCGTCGCCGCGTCCGCGGTGCCGAGCGCGTGGCTGGTGTAGGGGATGCGGTTGCGCGCGGCGAAGTCGGCGACGCGGCGCACGCCGCGATCCTGCTCCTCGCCGAGCAGCACCAGCGAACTGTCATGCGACTCGAGCTGGCGCCGGCGCCGCGCCGCCAGCACGGTGATGATGATGTCCGACATCTCGGGCACGTGTGCCATCAGCTCGAGCATGCGCGCGCGCGGCACCTCCACCACGCGCGTGTCGCGCGCGGCGCGCATCGCCATCGACCAGCTGCCGCCGCTGAGGAAGGAGATCTCGGCCATGAACTGGGTCGGCCCCAGCGTGGAGGGCAGGTGGCGCTCACCCGTGAAGCTGTTGACCACCTCGATCTCGCCGTCCTCGACGTAGACGAAGCGCTCGACCGGGTCCCCGGGCTGGACCAGGTAGGCACCCGCGGCGTAGTGGCGCTCGGCCCCGGCGGAGCGGATAGCGGCGACATGCTCGGGGTGGAGCGGCACGCGCTGCATCTCGCGCAGGTCGCGCCCGATCGTCTCCATCGTCTGACCTCCGCCGCCCCAGCCCCGTGATGCGCATGATGGCGGGCGCCGCGGATCGCCGCAACGGGTCGGCTGCGACAATCGCGCGACAAAGCTGCAACAAAGCGCCATCCGCACGCATCATCCGCAGGGTAGGGCTGACGCTCCCCGATGCGAGAGACCGACGTGCCCGCGCTTGCCCCCGCCTCTTCCATGATTGACGCGTTCGCGGCCGGCGCGCTGCTGGACCGCGAGCTGCGCCGCGTCCGCCGCGTCGCGACCATGCTGCACGACCGCCGCTCGATCGCCGAGCTCGCCGCCTATGAGCGCGAGCTGGAGGCGCAGCTGGCGCGTGCGCGGCGCGGCGTCGACCTGCTCGACGCGACGCTGCGCACGCTGGGCTGAGCGCCCCGGCGCGCGCACGATCGAGGGCGGCTCACCGCGCGGTGGCGCGGCGCATCAGCCCGTCGACGGGCACGTCGTGGAGGCGGCGGAAGCGCGCCTCGATGAGGCCGAACAGCCCGAAGGCGAATAGCCCGAGCGCCACCACCACGTCGAACGGCTGCTCGAGCCAGGCGAGCACCTCCCCCATCCCGGCCGCCGCGCTGGCGCGTGCCTCGATGCCGGCGCGCACGAGGAACCAGGCGCTGATCAGGAATACCGCACCGCGCGCGGCATAGCCCGCACGCCCGCTCCAGCGCGCCCAGGGCTTCGACGCCACCGCGGGATCGAGGTAGCGCAGGAAGCTCCCCTCGACCGCCTTCGCCAGCTGCACCGCGCCGACCGCGGCGAGCAGCGCACCACCCAATATCACCAGCGCGCCGCCCCCGGGCAGCGCCAGCGCGGTGCGCGCGCCCTGCTCGGCCCCGTCGCCCGCGCGCGCGACACCCTGGATCAGCCGTGCCGCCTGCCAGGTGAGGAACAGGTGAACCGCGCCGCTCGCCGCCGCGCCGACCCGCTCGAGCGCGCCCTTGCGATCGCTGCCATGCCGCTCGATGTCGAGCACCGCGTCGGCGAGGCGCCAGATGCCGTAGCCGAGCAGCCCGGCCGCCATCAGGACGAGCAACAGCCGCCCGCCTCCTTCACCCAGATAGGCCAAAGCGCCGGCGGGATCCTCCGCGCGACCGGTCCGCAGGATCAGCAGCGCGATGACGATGTACAGCGCACCGCGCACCGCGAAGCCCAGCCGAGTGAGTGTCGTCAACCGCGCGCCCGTGTTCATTCGTGTTCCCCCGCTATTCTTTTTCAACCAGCCGAAACACCGCACCGTTCCCGCCCGTCATACTCACGCCGAGCACGTCAAACTGGTCGAAAAGCCAGCTTCTTAGTCCTGACCCCCTGACATGCGTTAACGGTTTGTCGAGGGCGGAGCCGTAAGAGACGGCGAGGAGTTGCGCAGTGCCATCACGCGATCGTCCCTCGTCCGCTCGATTCGGCCCGCGCTTCATCGCCGCGGTGGTCGCGCCCGTGTTGCTGCTCGCGCTCGGCCTCGCCGGCTTCGCCGTGTCGGCGTTGCGCTCGGCCGCGGCGCAGGCGGATCGCGTCTCGATCGAGCGGCAGGAGCGCGAGGTGCGGCTCGCGGTCGACGCCGCGCTCGACGAGCTGGCGCAGAGCCAGTCCGGGGTCGGGATCTGGACGCCGCTGGTGCTCGAGCTGTGCAAGGCCGCGCCCGACTGGACCTGGGTCGACGAGAATGTCGGCGTGTGGCTCAGCTATGTCTTCGCGCACGACGCCGACGCGATCCTCGCCGGCGACGGACACCCGGTCTATCTGATGCGCGACGGCGTGCGCCGCGCCTCCGCCGACTATGCCGCGCTTGCCGGCGCCGCTACGCCGCTGGTCCGCGCGGTGCGCGGCGAGGCGCGCGCTTCGCCCAATCCGCACGAGCGGCTACCCGGGCGCGCGCTGCCCGCCGGCTCGACCGTGCGCACCTCGCCCCGCGCGGTCCACGCCACCGACCTGGTCACGATCGGCGGCCGTCCCGCGATCATGAGCGTGATGCGGATCATCACCGAGGACCCCGGCTCGCCCGCGCCGCGTGGCGGCGCCCCGCTGCTAGTGAGCGCGCGCTTCCTCGACACCAGTTTCGTCCAGCGGCTGGCGCGCATCCAGCTCGTCGCCGGCGCGCGGCTGAGCGGATCGCCGCGCCACGCGCCAGGCGAGCAGGCGCTGACTCTGGTATCGAGCCGAGGCCAGCGCGTCGGCTATCTGCTGTGGCGACCCGACCGGCCCGGCGCCGCGGTATGGCGCACCATGGCGCCGAGCGCGCTCGCCGCGCTGGTCGCCTTGCTGGCCACGCTCGCCGCGCTGATCGCCAGCGTCTTCAAGCTGGTGCGTAGCGATGCGCGCTCGCTCGCAAAGCTCAACGCGGCGCATCTCGCGCTCCAGGCCAAGGAGGCGCAGGCGCACCACCTCGCCTATCACGACACGTTGACCGGCCTGCCCAACCGCGCCGCCTTCAATCACGCGGGCGACCAGCTGCTCGCGCACGCGCCCGGCGAGGGGGTGCACGCGGTGCTGCTGATCGATCTCGACCGCTTCAAACAGGTCAACGACACGCTCGGGCATCTCGGCGGTGACCAGTTGATCCAGCTGGTCGCGGCGCGGCTTCAGGCGCTGGTCGACGCGGGCGACCTGGTGGCGCGGCTCGGCGGCGACGAGTTCGCGGTTCTGGTCAGCGCGCGCGCCGACGAGACCGCCGTCGGCGCGCTCGCGGGGGTGATGGTGGCGGCGCTGCGCGAGCCGTTCACCGTCCTCGGCACGCACGTGTTCATCGGCGCCAGCATCGGGATCGCCTGCCACCCGCGCTGCAGCGGTGATCGCTCCGAGCTGATGCGCATGGCCGATATCGCGATGTACCGCGCCAAGGCGGAGGGCCGCGACGGCCACCGCTTCTTCACCGAGGACATGGACGAGAGCGTCAAGATGCGCCGCGCGATCGAGCACGACCTGCGCCGCGCGATCGCGACGCGGCGCGAGCTGATCGTCCACTACCAGCCGCGCATGAACGCCGGCGGGAGCCGCGTGATCGGGCTGGAGGCGCTGGTGCGCTGGCACCACCCGGAGCGCGGCCTGCTCGCGCCCGACGCCTTTATCCCGATCGCGGAGGAGACCGGGCTGATCCGTGATCTCGGCGCCTGGGTGCTGCGCGACGCCTGCGCGGTGGCGCGCGCCTGGCCGTCGCTGTCGATCGCGGTCAACCTCTCACCGGTCCAGTTCCGCGCGCGCGGCATCGCGGCGGAACTGATCGAGATCGTGCGCCATGCCGGCGCGCGCCCGCAGCAGATCGAGCTGGAGGTGACCGAGAGCATCCTCCTCGACGACGACGACGCGGTACGCGACGCCCTGGCGGCGCTGCGCCACGCCGGCTTCCGCATCGCGCTCGACGATTTCGGCACGGGCTATTCCAGCCTCGGCTACCTCAGCAAGTTCGAGGTCGACAAGATCAAGATCGACCAGAGCTTCACCCGGCGCTTGGGCGAGAGCGCCGACGCCGCCGCGATCATCCAGGCGGTGGTGCGGCTGGGCCAGGCGATGGGGCTGGCGGTCAGCGCCGAAGGCGTGGAGACGCGCGAGCAGCGCGCCTTCCTCGAACATGCCGGTTGCAACGAGCTGCAAGGCTTCCTGTTCTCCGCCGCCGTGCCGCCGGGTGCGCTCGCGGCGCTGCTCGGCGGGCGCGTGGAGGCGGCGGCATAGGCGGCCTCGCTCCTCGTGCGCGGGGCGAAAGACCGGCGCAGAGGGAGTAACGCCGCCGCGCGCTGGCGGCCGACCGGTGCGGCAGTGGAACAATCCGAATCGTCGGAGATTATTTTCCGCGACTTCGGATCGACCAGAGGGGAATGCCATGAAGAAGCTCGTCACCGCCGTCGCCGCCTTCGGGCTGGTGTCGCTCGCCGCGTGCAACTCCAGCCCGCGCGAGCAGGCCGCCGACAATATCGAGGCCAATGCCGAGGCGGTCGCGGACAATCTCGAGGAGATGGCGGACAACGCCACCACCGACAACGCCGAGGACGCGCTCGAGAATAAGGCCGACGCGGTGCGTGCGACCGGCGAGAACAAGGCCGACGACATGCGCACCCACGACGCCGACACCAATCTTTCCAACGGGATCTGATCCCGCGGTCGGCGCGGCGCCGGCCGAGTAGCGCGGGGGGCGTCCCGGGTGACCGGGCGCCCCTCGCCGCATTCAGGCGGGTAGCTTAGTCATCCGGCCCGCCGGACACCGCGCTGGCGCTCGATCACGCCGCGATAATGCTCGACCAGCGCCACCGCATGCTCGCGGTCGCTGAGCACAGTGCGGGACGCGACCTCGGCGGCGCGACGCACCAGCGGCTGGTCGCGCGTGAACAGCGCGACGATCGCCTTGGCGCAGGCATAAGCGTCGCCGCTGCGATAGGTCTCGGCGAAGGCGGGCCGCGCCACCGCGGAAGAGCCGCCGCGATCGGGCACGATCATCGGCAGGCCGGATGCCAGCGCCTCGGACGCGACCATGCCGAACGGCTCGCTGTCGCCGCCGTGGATGAAGGCATCCGCGCTCGCCATGATCGAGGCGAGCTGGCCGCGGTGGTAGATCGGCTGGAACATGCGCACATGCGGGCTCTCGGCGATATGGCGCTCTAGCGTGCGCGTGTCGGGGCCGAGCCCGAGGAGCATCATCCCGACCGGGATCTTGGTCCCCGCGCGGCGCGCCGCGTCGATCACCATCGGCCAGCGCTTCTCGGCGTGGTGGCGCCCGATCCCGATCAGCAGGTGCGCGTCCTCGGGCAGGTCGCATTGCGCCAGCATCGCGGCGCGCAGCGCCGGGCTGCGCAGCTCGGGCGAGAAATGCTCGCGCTCGATCCCCAGCGTCATCGTCGCGTCGACGCGCAGCCCGCGCGCGCGCAGCCGCTCGGTCAGCACCGGGCCGTTGGTCACCACCGTGTCGAAGGGCGCGAGGCAGCGCGCCATATAGCGGTCGTACCAGCCGAACACGCGCTCGATCGCGCCCTCGGAGGCGACCTTGGCGAACCAGCGCTTGGGATAGGCCTCCATATTGTCGTTGTGCATGAACCAGGCGCGGATCGCCGGCCCCTGCCACGAGGTGACGATCGCGGCCGAGCGCCACGGCGAGCAATTCTCGATCACGTCGGGCTGGAGCTGGTCGAGCAGCGCGTGCACCGGCGCCGCGTCCCAGAACAGCCCGTAGTTGGAGTCGAAGGGCATGGCGGGCGACTTGACGTAATAGAGCAGCGCCCCGCCGGGCCGCTCCTCGACGCGATCCTCCTTGCCGGGCGCGATCACGATCTGCTGGTGCCCCAGTTCGGACATGATCGCCATCTTGCGGTCGAGGTACGAGCGCACCCCGCCGCCGTTGGGCGAGTAGAATTCGTTGACGTCGACGATCCGCATCGCGCGCCTCCCTCAGTCAGCGAAGCCGAAGCCGCCGAGCCCGCGCAGATACTGCATCCGGATCGTGGCGCGGGTGACGCCGGGTCCGACGTCGATCAGCGAGTCGACCAGCTTGGGCTTGGCGCGGCCGATCTTGTGGTTGCTCGGGAAGCCCGCGCCGTCGCTCCAGAAGTTGAACTTGCGCTTGCCGTCGCGGTCATGGCCGAGGAACAAAGCGTAGCGCCCCGGGCGGGGCACTCGGATGCAGATCTCCCCCGCGAGGCTCGCGGGCGGCGCCACGTCGATCCGGCGGAAGGTCTTGCCCGCCTCCAGCAGCTTCTTGTCACCGGCGAGGAAATCTTCCTCGGTGGCGGGATACAGCTCGAGCTTGAGCGTGCCCTTGCGGTCCTTGACCCCTGACACGCTGGCGAGGATCGCTGGGCCGGGCGCGCCGGGCGCGCAGGCGGCGGCGTCCTGGCCGAGCACCTGTGCCGCGCCCGGGGTCGCGGCCAATGCCGCTCCCGCCGCCGCGGCGAGCATCACGCCCCGCCGGTATGTCGCCATCGCTGCGTCCTTTCCCACACGTACACGACCCCAAATAGGAGCGTCAGCAGCAGATGCATCACCAAGGTTGACGCGCCCGTGAACGCCATGAGGTCCGACAGCGTGCGGTCATGCCCGATCACCAGGATCGCGAAATTGGCGAAAAGCAGGTCTTTGTTGGGCACGAGCGGCAGACGCGAGACCAGCTGGCGCCCCGCCACCAGGAACAGCCACATGCCGATCGACACGCTCGGCATGGCATAGGACCAGGCGAGTGCGATGGTCACGCAGGTCAGCGTGATGCGCAGCCAGTCGATGCCGAAGATGAACCACAAATCGCCGCGCGAGAGCGAGAAGACGCGGCTGGAGAAGGCGACCACCACCACCGGCACGGCGAGCGCGATACCGAGCGACCACAGCATGGTGCGCACCAGCTCGGGGTCGATCAGCTCATAGCCGAGCGGCAGCGCCACAGCGCCGAGCAGGATCGCGGTGAGATTGCCGACGATGCCCGAGACGATGCTGACGTCCTTCACCGCGCCGAACGGCGCCGCCACCATCTTCAACCGCGCGCGCGCCCAGGCATAAAAATAGGCGTCGCCCGAGTAGCCGATCAGGATGTCGTTCGCGATCCGCTTCTTGTTGAGCGCGAGGAAGGCGCCGGGCGGGACGCCCCACAAGCGGCGGAAGATGACGAAGTCGCACACCGGCAGCGCGAGATAGGAGAGCAGGAAGTAAACGTAGAAACCGGGCGCCTCGGGCACGGTGCGGCGCAGCCCGGCGAGGCCGTGATCGAGCAGCTCGTGCAGCAGCCCGACCATCATCGCCACCGTCACCGCGGCGCCCAGCAGGGCGGGCCAGCGCCGCCGCAGCGTCTGCACCGGGCGAAGCGCGACCAGCGGCGCGTCCGCGGGTGCGGCGCGGTCGGCGGTGCTGGCGGAGGCTCGCTCGGTAAGGGGCTCGTCGGCGCGCAATCTTCTGGTCCTGTCCCGCGCGCTGGCGGGGATCGACGGCGTCTAGCAGCGCGTCGAGCCATTCGCCAGCGAGCGCCGCGGCCGCGCTGTCCCGCGCGCGATCAGGCGCCCTCGGCGCGGCTCAGGCCGAGTCGCGCGCCCCGTCACGATCGTCGTCGAGCCGCTCGGAGCGGCGCTCCATCGCGGTCTTCACCATCGCGGTCATCGGGTCGGCCAGCGCGAGCCCGAGGATGCCGAACAGCGCGCTCGCCAGGATCTGCGTGCCCAGTGTCAGCGCGGGCGGCAAGTCGACGGTGCGCTTCGCCACCATCGGGATCACGACATAGCCGTCGAAGGTCTGCACCACGACATAGACGACGATCGCCAGCACGCCGACATGCGCGCCCGCCGAGAAGCCCACCGCCACCATCAGCGCGCCCGAGATGAACGCCCCGATATTGGGGATGAAGGCGAGCAGCCCGGTGAGGATGCCGAGGATCAGCGCCATCGGCACGCCGACGATCCACAGCGCGATCGCGGTGAGCACTCCCTCGAACGCCATGCCGAGCAGCCGCCCTGCCAGCAGCCGCCGCAGCGTCTGCCCCATGCGATTGACGGTCAGCGCGAACTCCGTGCGATCCGACTCGGGCACCATCCATTGCAGCCCGCGGTCGTACACGCGCGGGTCCATCGCCACGAACAGCCCGATCACCATGATCATGAAGAGCGTGGTGAGCGCCCCCACCGCGGTGCCGACCCAGCTCGTCACGCGTCCGACCGAGGAGAGCGCCTGGCGCGACAGGCCGCTCAGGTCGGAGGCGCCGGGCATCAGCCCCTGCGCGCTGAGCCAGCTCGTGACCCGCACCGCCTGTGTCTCGACCGTGCTGCGCAGCTGCATCACCTGCTCGCTGATCTGCACGCCGGCGAGATAGAAGGTGCCGAGCAGGAAGGCGATCGTCAGCAGGCAGACGATCAGCAGCCGCCAGCCGCGCCCGATCGGCAGCACGCGCCCGAGCAGCCGCACGCCGCCGTCGAGCAAAGCGGCGAAGACCAGGCCAGCGAAGATGATCAGCAGCGGCTGGACCAGCAGCACCACCAAAGCGATCGCGCAGGCCATGCCGAGCCACACCGCGGCGCGGCGGATCTCGTCACGCGTCGCGGGGTCGCGCACCTCGTGCGGGCTCGCGCCTGGTGTCACCTTCACCCGCTCGCCGCGGCGGTCGAGCGGCGGGGTGGCGTCGCTCAACGGACGCGCTCGGGATGGAGCGAGGTGCCCGCCCGGCCGGCGCGCAGTGCGTGCGGCCAGGTCAGCGGGTTCCACGTCGCCGCGCCGTCGACCGAGAAGGTGATGAACTCGGCGCGACCGCCCAGATTCTCATACGGCACCGGGCCGCCCAGTCCGCGCTCGAACCCGCCGAGCGCGAAGCGGCTGTCGGCCGAGCGATCGCGGTTGTCGCCCATCAGGAAGACGCGGTTGGCCGGGATCTTGATCGGGCCGTAATTGTCGCCGGGGCTGTCGGGCTCGAGATCGACCGTGTCGTAGCGGCGGCCGTTGGGCAGCGTCTCGGTGACGATCGGCAGGCGGCACACGATCGTGCCGTCGGCGCGGGCGACGCGCGCGCCGGGATATTGCGCCGGGTCGCAGGTGGCGTTGGCGTCGACCGGCAGCTCGCGATAGTGTTTCTCGCCGCGCTGCACCGCCACGCCGTTGAGGAAGACGACGCCGCCGCGCACCGCCAGCGTGTCGCCGGGCAAGCCGATCACGCGCTTGATATAGTCGCTGCTCTGGCCGGGCGGGGTGACGATGACGACGTCGCCGCGCTCGGGCAGCGTGCCCCAGACGCGCCCGTGCAGGAAGGGCAGCTGCACCGACCAGCCGTCGACCGGGCGGTGGAAGACGAGGTCCTCGACGATCGCGACCGGGTTGGGGATCGTCGGCGAGACGAACGACCAGCCATAGGCATATTTGGAGACGACCAGCCGGTCGCCCACCATCAGCCCGGGCAGCATCGACTCGCTCGGGATATAGAAGGGCTTGGCGATGAAGCTGTGGAAGCCGAGCACGGCGAGCACCAGTCCGACCAGCCCCTTCACCTCGCCCCACCAGTCGAAGCGCGCGCGCGGCGCCTCGGCGCGGCGCTCCAGCGGGGGCTCGCCGCTCAAGCTGATCTCATCGGCCATGGCGTCACGCCGCTCCCTTGCTCTCGACCCTCACCGCCTCGATGATCACGAAGGCCTGCGCCCAGGGGTGATCGTCGGTCAGCGTCAGATGGACGCGGGCGACGTGGCCCTCGGGTATCATCGCGTCAAGCCGTTCCTTGGCGCCGCCGGTCAGCGCCAGCGTCGGCGCGCCCGAGCGCGCGTTGACGACGCCGATGTCCTTCATGAACACGCCCGCCTTGAAGCCGGTGCCGACCGCCTTGGAGAAGGCCTCCTTGGCGGCGAAGCGCTTGGCATAGGTGCCCGCGCGGGTGAGCGGGCGCCGGGTGGCCTTGGCGCGTTCGACCTCGGTGAACACGCGCGCCTCGAACCGCGCGCCGAAGCGGTCGAGCGAGGCCTGGATCCGCTCGATGTTGCACAGGTCCGAGCCGAGGCCGACGATCATGATGCGGTCCTGACAAAGGGCAAGATCCTCCCCGGCACGGGGAGGGGGACCGCCCGGCGCAGCCGGGTGGTGGAGGGGGGGCGCGGCATCGCGCAGCGTCGGCGAAGGTATCGGCGCTGTGCTTGCGGCCGTTGCGGATGCCATAAAGCGCCTCGCTCGCGGAGCCCCCCCTCCACCACCGCTTCGCGGCGGTCCCCCTCCCGTTGCAGGGGAGGATTTAGCGTCCACCTCATCGCGCGCTCTCCATCGCGTCGCGCATGCGGCGGACGCTCGCCTCGAGGCCGACGAAGATCGCCTCCCCGATCAGGAAATGCCCGATGTTGAGCTCGCGCAGCTGCGGGATGGCCGCGATCGGCGCGACGTTGTCGTAGGTCAGCCCGTGGCCCGCGTGGACCTCGATCCCGTTCTTCGCCGCCAGCGCCGCGGCGTCCGCCAGCCGGCGCAGCTCGCCCGCGCGCGCCGCCCCCTCGAGCTCGGCGTAGCGGCCGGTGTGTAGCTCCACCACGGGCGCACCGAGCTGGAGCGCGGCCTCGATCTGGCGCGGGTCAGGCTCGATGAACAGCGACACGCGCACCCCGGCCTCCCGCAGCGCGGCGACGATCGGCGCCAGCGCGGCGCGCTGCCCCGCGGCGTCGAGCCCGCCCTCGGTGGTGCGCTCCTCGCGCTTCTCGGGGACGATGCAGGCGGCGTGCGGGCGGTGGCGCAGCGCGATCGCGAGCATCTCGGGGGTCGCCGCCATCTCGAGGTTGAGCGGGATCGCCAAGCCCGCGGACAGCCGCGCGATATCGTCGTCGGTGATGTGGCGGCGATCCTCCCGCAAGTGCGCGGTGATCCCGTCCGCGCCCGCCTCGGCCGCCAGCAGCGCGGCGCGGACCGGGTCGGGGAAAACACCGCCCCGCGCGTTGCGCACGGTCGCGACGTGATCGATGTTGACCCCGAGCCGCAGCGGCGACGAGGGCGCCATCACGCGGCCGCCCGGCTGCCCGGCTTGATCGCCGGGATCGCGGCGAGCTCGGGCGGCAGCGAGTCGGCCGCGTAGGTCGGCACGTCCAGCCGGATCAGCGGGAAGAAGGGCACGCCGATATCGGCCTGGCCGTTCGAGCGGTCGACCAGCGCGGCGCCGGCGACGACTCGCCCGCCCGCCGCCGTGATCGCGGCGATCGCCTCGCGGCTGGAGAGGCCGGTGGTGACGACGTCCTCCATCATCAGCACCTCCTGTCCGGGGGCGAGTCGGAAGCCGCGGCGCAGCTCGAACGTGCCGGTCGGCCGCTCGACGAACATCGCCTCGACGCCGAGCGCGCGCGCCATCTCCTGCCCCGCGATGACCCCGCCCATCGCGGGCGAGACCACCGCGCTGATCCGCTGCCGCAGCTCGCCGGGGATGCGCGCGGCCAGCGCCTCGGCCAGCCGGGCGCCGCGGCGCGGGTCCATCAGCACGCGCGCGCACTGGAGATAGCGCGGGCTGCGCAGCCCGGAGGAGAGGATGAAATGTCCCTCGAGCAGCGCGTCGGCGGCGCGGAACTCGGCCAGCACCTCGTCGTCGGTCATCGTCGCGTCACGCTCCTCCACGGCCACCCGCGCGGCATAGGAGCGGGCGCGCCCGCGCGCAACGCGCCGGCCTTCGAAAACCGGCGTCGCGCGCAGGGCCTTGAGGCGAGGGGTCGGTCTGCTATACGCCTAAGCAGGAGGGGCAGGTTTGCCCGGCCCGCTGACGCGTGCGCCAGAGAGGGGTTTAGAACACAACATGCTGACAACCGGGTTCAAGGCAGGTTTCGGGGCGGGTCGCCGGGGCGCGCTGACAGGATTGATGCTCGCGGCCGGGCTCGCGCTGGCGGGCGTCGCCGGCGGGGCCTCCGCGCAGGCCGCCGCGCCGAGCGCCGGCCCCGCGACGAGCGCCACCGCGGCGCCGAGCGGGCTGCGCCCCGCGGACGCCAACCAGGGCCAGGCCGGCGGCACCGTGCAGAAGGCCGACGCCGCGCCCGCCGCCCCCGCGCTGGCGATGGACGGCGCCCCTGCGATGGACGCGCGGGTCGTCAGCACCGGCCCCAAGATCGGCCAGCCGGTCGACGGCGTGATCCACATCCAGCCGCAGGTCACCAAGAATGGCCTGCGCGCGCACTGGTTTCACGATCGCATCCTGTTCCCGCTGATCACGATCATCTCGCTGTTCGTGCTGGCGCTGCTGGTGTTTGTGGTGATCCGCTTCCGCGCCAGCGCCAACCCCACCCCGTCCAAGACGAGCCACAACACCGCGATCGAGGTGGTGTGGACGCTGGCGCCGGTGCTGATCCTGGTCGCCATCGCGGTGCCCTCGATCGGGCTGCTGCAGGCGCAGTTCCGCCCCGCCCCGGCGGGCGCGGTGACGCTCAAGGCGATCGGCAACCAGTGGTTCTGGAGCTATCAGTACCCGGACCACGGCGGGATCGAGATCACCGCCAACATGCTCAAGGAAGGCAGCCAGGTCGCCGCGGGCGAGCGCGCGCGCAGCGACGCCGACGGACCGCGGCTGCTCGCCACCGACAACCGAGTCGTGCTGCCGGTCGGCGTGCCGATCCGGCTGATCACCACCGCCAACGACGTGATCCACAGCTGGGCGGTCCCGGCCTTCTGGATCAAGCTCGACGCGATCCCGGGTCGCCTCAACGAGACCAGCTTCACCATCGACAAGCCGGGCCTCTACTTCGGCCAGTGCTCGGAGCTGTGCGGCGCGCGCCACGCCTTCATGCCGATCGCGGTGGAAGCGGTGCCGCCGGCGCAGTTCGCCGCCTGGGTGCGCGCCAAGGGCGGCTCGATGCCGGCCGCGGGCAAGCCCTCCGACAAGGTGATCCCGCAGCCCGGCGCCGACGGCTCGGCCGCGGTGATGGACGAGGCCGCGATGAGCAACGCGCTGACCGGTCCGACCGAGAACGGCACCGACACTCCCACCCCTTCCCCGCAGGGCGCGACCGGCAACCCCGGTGGCGTCGGCGAAGCCGGACGCTAAGACGATGACCGACACCGCGCTCCACCCGTCCGCCTTCCAGGCGCACGATCACGGCCACCATGACGCGCATGCCGACCACAAGCCCGGCTTCTTCGCGCGCTGGTTCATGTCCACCAACCACAAGGACATCGGAACGCTCTACCTGATCTTCGCGATCTGCGCGGGGATCATCGGCGGCGCGATCTCGGGGCTGATGCGCGCCGAGCTGATGCACCCGGGCATCCAGTATCTGCCCAAGTGGGTGGCGATGCTCCACGGCGGCACCGAGCAGAGCTTCGACCAGGCGCTCCACCTGTGGAACGTGCTGGTCACCGCGCACGGCCTCATCATGGTCTTCTTCATGGTGATGCCGGCGATGATCGGCGGCTTCGGCAACTGGTTCGTGCCGATCATGATCGGCGCGCCCGACATGGCGTTCCCGCGGATGAACAACATCAGCTTCTGGCTGCTGATCCCGGCGTTCACCCTGCTGCTGGCCTCGCCCTTCTTCGGCGGCGCGGGCACCGGCTGGACGGTCTACGCGCCGCTCTCCACCTATGGCGAGCCGGGGCCGTCGGTCGACATGGCGATCCTGTCGCTCCACCTCGCCGGCGTCAGCTCGATCCTCGGCGCGATCAACTTCATCACCACCATCTTCAACATGCGCGCGCCGGGCATGACGCTGCACAAGATGCCGCTGTTCGCCTGGTCGGTGCTGGTCACGGCCTTCCTGCTGCTGCTGGCGCTGCCGGTGCTCGCCGCGGCCATCACGATGCTGCTGACCGACCGCAACTTCGGCACCACCTTCTACGATCCCGCGGGCGGCGGCGACCCGGTGCTGTACCAGCATCTGTTCTGGTTCTTCGGCCACCCCGAAGTCTACATCATGATCCTGCCGGGCTTCGGCATCATCAGCCACATCGTCGCCACCTTCAGCCGCAAGCCCGTGTTCGGCTATCTCGGCATGGCCTATGCCATGGTCGCGATCGGCGTGGTCGGCTTCGTGGTGTGGGCGCACCACATGTTCACCACTGGCATGAGCGTCAACGTGAAGATGTACTTCACTGCGGCGACGATGGTGATCGCGGTGCCGACCGGCATCAAGATCTTCTCCTGGATCGCGACGATGTGGGGCGGCTCGCTGCGCTTCCCCACGCCGATGGTCTGGGCGATCGGCTTCATCTTCATGTTCACCGTCGGCGGCGTGACCGGCGTGGTGCTCGCCAACGGTGGCGTGGACGATTACATGCAGGACACCTATTACGTGGTGGCGCACTTCCACTACGTGCTGAGCCTCGGCGCGGTGTTCTCGCTGTTCGCCGGCTTCTACTATTGGTTCCCGAAGATGACCGGGCGGATGTACTCGGAGCTGCTCGGCCAGCTGCACTTCTGGGTGTTCTTCGTCGGCGTGAACGTGATGTTCTTCCCGATGCACTTCCTCGGCCTGCAGGGCATGCCGCGGCGCTACCCGGACTATCCCGACGCCTTCGCGCACTGGAACCAGGTCGCGACGGTCGGCTACATGATCATGGCGATGGGAATGGCGATCTTCTTCGTCAATGTCGTCTGGTCGATGCTGGCGGGCAAGAAGGCCCCCGACAATCCCTGGGGCGCGGGCGCGACCACGCTGGAGTGGACGCTGTCGAGCCCCCCGCCGTTCCACCAGTTCGAGACGCTGCCCAAGATCGACTGACCGGGCGCTCCCTCGTGAGACACCGGCCGGCGCCGCGTCAACCGACGCGGCGCCGGTTGGCGTTTGGGGCTGAGAAGCGGGCGTGAGGACCTCCTTCATTCCTCCCTTTCTTCGTCATCCCCGCGGAGGCGGGGATCCAGACGCGCGGACCTTCGATCGAGTCGGAACGTCAGCGTATATGGATCCCCGCCTTCGCGGGGATGACGGTGAGGGCGATGGGGCAGGCAGCCGCCGCCCTTCAACATAGCGATTCCGTAACCCCTCCCTCGCTACACCGCCGCGCGATGGAACTCGCGCGCGCCTACAAGCAGCTGATCGACCAGGTCGTCGCGACCGCCGGACCGGCGCCGCTGCTCCACGTCCACGCCGGGCTCGCCATCTATCTGCTCGCCCGCCTCGTCCTGCGCGAGCGGCGCGGCTCGCTGGCCGCGCTCCACGTCGTGTTCACCGCCGAGATGCTCAACGAGGCGCTCGACTGGCTCGCTGGTTCGCCGAGCTGGTCCGTCCGCGACACGCTCGGCGACATCACGCTGACGATGCTGTGGCCCGTCGCCATCGCCGCGGTGGCGCAGCACCGCCGCCGGCGCTGGCGCCGCGCGGCCGCGCGCCGGCCCCGCCCCGCTGTACCAGCCGCCCCATATCCAAGCAGTTGAATGCTGCACTGCACCGCTTGCGGCTTGCCAGACCGCGAACGTAACGGGTAGCGCTCCGGGCGAGGGGCCGATCGCGTCCCATCGTCAATCAACGAGGAGCGACCACCTTGCGCATCACCATGATCGGCTCGGGCTATGTCGGGCTGGTATCGGGCACCTGCTTTGCCGACTTCGGCCACGACGTCGTCTGCGTCGACAAGGATCAGGGCAAGATCGAGCGACTGCTCGCCGGCAAGATGCCGATCTACGAGCCCGGTCTCGAGGATCTCGTCGCGCGCAACGTGCAGGCGGGGCGGCTGCGCTTCACCACCGATCTCAAGGAGGGCGTCAAAGACGCCGACGCGGTCTTCATCGCGGTCGGCACGCCGTCGCGCCGCGGTGACGGCCACGCCGATCTGTCGTACGTCTACGCCGCCGCCAAGGAAATCGGCGAGGCGATCACCGGCTATACCGTGATCGTGACCAAGTCGACCGTGCCGGTCGGCACCGGCGACGAGGTCGAGCGGATCATCGGCGAGGCCGCCCCTGATGCGGACTTCGGCGTGGTCTCCAACCCCGAGTTCCTGCGCGAGGGCGCCGCGATCGACGACTTCAAGCGGCCCGACCGCATCGTCATCGGCTCCGAGGACGAGCGCGCCACCGACGTGATGCGCCAGGTGTACCGCCCGTTGTACCTCAACGCCGCGCCGATCCTGGTCACTCGCCGTCGCACCGCCGAGCTGATCAAGTACGCCGGCAACGCCTTCCTCGCGACGAAGATCACCTTCATCAACGAGATTGCCGACCTGTGCGAGAAGGTGGGCGCGGACGTGAAGGATGTCAGCCGCGGCATCGGGCTCGACAATCGCATCGGCGCCAAGTTCCTGCACGCCGGTCCGGGCTACGGCGGCTCGTGCTTTCCCAAGGATACGCTGGCGCTGCTCAAGACCAGCCAGGACTATGACGCGCCGCAGCGCATCGTCGAGGCGGTGGTCGCCGTGAACGACAACCGCAAGCGCGCGATGGGGCGCAAGATCGTCCATGCGATGGGCGACGACGTCCGCGGCAAGACGGTGGCGGTGCTGGGCCTCACCTTCAAGCCGAACACCGACGACATGCGCGACTCGCCCGCGATCGCGGTGATCCAGACGCTGCAGGACGCCGGCGCGACGGTGAAGGCCTATGACCCCGAGGGCATGGAGCAGGCCGAGAAGCTGCTCGGCGACGTGGTCTATTGCAAGGGCCCATACGAGGCGATCGAGGGCGCCGACGCGCTCGCGATCGTGACCGAGTGGGACCAGTTCCGCGCGCTCGACCTCGATCGCGTCAAATCGCTGCTCAAGACGCCGGTGCTGATCGACCTGCGCAACATCTACACGCCCGACGAGATCGCCGCGGCGGGCTTCCACTACACCAGCATCGGCCGCTGAGCCGCGACGGCGCCGCTTCTCCCCCGCAGCGGGAGGAGCGGCGCCGCGCTTCGCGCTTGGCATAAGTGCGCGGGTCTGCTGTCTAAGTGGCATGACCCGCCTCCTCCCCCGCGCGCTCGCCGCCGCGCTGCTGCTCACCGCCGCGCTGCCCCAGGCCGCCGCCGCGCGCACCGTCCTCTTCATCGGCAACAGCTTCACCTTCGGCGCCAACTCGCCGGTGCAGCGCTACCGACCCGATCGCGTCACCGATCTCAACAGCGAGGGGATCGGCGGCGTGCCCGCACTGTTCAAGACCTTCGCCGACGAGGCTGGGCTCGACTGGCAGGTCAGCCTCGAGACCTCGCCCGGCAAGGAGCTCGCCTGGCACCTTCAGAACCGGCGCGCGCTGATCGACCGGCCGTGGGACGCGGTGGTGCTGCAGGGCTATAGCACGCTCGATCCGGCGCGCCCCGGAGACCCGACGCGCCACGTCGCCGCGGCGCGCGACCTCGCCGCGCTGTTCCGCGCGCGCAACCCCGCGGTGATCGTCGATCTCGTCGCCACCTGGTCGCGCGCCGACCTGACCTATCGGCCGGGCGCGCGCTGGTCGGGCCAGCCGATCGTCGCGATGGCGGACGAGCTCGCCGCGGCGACCGACCGCGCCGTCGCCGACGGCAACGGCCTCACCGCCGCAGTGGCGGTGGGCAGCGCGTGGAACCGCGCGATCCGGGACGGGCTCGCCGACCCCGACCCCTATGACGGGATCGCGTTCGGCCAGGTCAGCCTGTGGAGCTGGGACCAGTATCACGCCAGCGCGGAGGGCTATTATCTCGAGGCGCTGATGACCTTCGGCACGCTGACCGGCACCGACCCGCGCCGGCTCGATGGGCGCGAGCGTGCCGCCGACGACCTCGGGCTGGACCCGCGCGTCGCCACGCGACTGCGCGCCATTGCCAGCGACGAGCTGCGCGCGCGGGGGCCTGGGGTGAGAATGCGGGGGTAGCGGGGGCTAGGCTGGCGGGAACGGCCCGGCTGCCCTGCCGCCCGAGGTCGCATCCTGACGCCAGCCCAGACCCGTCATCCCCGCGGAGGCGGGGATCCAGACGAGCGGACCTGCGAAGGAGCCGCAGCGGCAGCGTGTATGGATCCCCGCCTGCGCGGGGATGACGGAAGTTGCGGGGCGGTGTCGCGGCAGTGAGCGCCCTCATCGAGTGCGTCCGTGTGCATCGAGGCTCCCCGCCCCTACACCGGCGCCTCGACCTCGAACCGCGCGCCCGCGGGCGGATAGGCCACCGCCACCGGCCCGCTGACGTGCGGCGCCAGCACCCGCTCGATCATGCGTGAGCCGAAGCCGACGCGCGTCGGCGGGGTCACCGCGGGACCGCCCTGCTCGACCCAGGAGAAACGGAAGCGGCGCGCGCGGTCATCATCCGCCAGCGCCCAGCGGATCGTCACGCGGCCCTCGGGAACCGAAAGCGCGCCATATTTGATCGCGTTGGTGGCGAGCTCGTGCAGCGCCATCGACAGCGCCAGCGTGATCTCAGGGCTGAGCCGGATCGAGGGTCCCGCGGCGTCGAAGCGGCGCCCGTCGCGGTCGGCGAAGGGGGCGAGCACGCGCTCGACGATGTCGCCGATCGCCGCGCCCTCGACCTCGTCGTGGACCAGCAGCTCGTGCGCCGCACCGAGGCTGGCGATCCGCCCCGCCACCGCGCCGCGCGCCGCGGGCAGCGAGGGGGCGTCGCGCAGCGTCTGGCTCACCACCGCGCCGACCGTGGCGAGGATGTTCTTCACGCGATGCGTCAGCTCGCGTGCGAGCACGGCGCGATGCTCTTCGGCGAACTTGCGGTCGGAGATGTTAGTGGTGAAGCCCACCATCGCCAGCGGCGTGCCATCGGCGCGGTACTGCATCTCGGCGCGGACCGCCACCCAGCGCTGCTCACCCGCCGGCGTCAGCAGGCGATATTCGATATCGTACGGCTCGCCGCGCTCGAGTGTCGCCGCCATGGCAGCGTCGGCGCGCGCGCGATCACCAGGGTGGATCGAACCGAACAGTTCCTCCAGCGTCAACGGTTCGTCCGGCGCGCGGCCGCAGTTCACCTTGCAGCTGGCCGATGCAACCAGCTCGCGCGTGTTCGGATCGACCGAGAAGGTGCCGAGCCCGCCCGCCTTCATCGCCAGGGTCAGCCGCTCCTCGCGCTCGGCGATGGCGGCGTCGCGCTCGGCCACCTCAAGGGCGAGCTGCGCGCGATCCGCCTGCAATCGCGCGAGCCGATGGCGCTCGAGGGTCACGTCGAGCTGCGACGACACGAAGTACCGCAGCGATCCGAGGGCATCGTGCACCGGGGCGACGGTCAGCCGGTTCCAGAAGGGCGCGCCGTCGCGGCGGTGGTTGAGCAGGTCGACCTCGACGCGCTCGTGCCGCGTGATCGCCTCGCGCAGCCGAGTCACCTCGGCGGGGTCGGTCAGCGGACCCTGCATGAAGCGACAATTACGACCCACCAACTCGGCCGCGGTGAAGCCGGTCAGCGCCTCGAACGCGCGGTTGACGTAGAGCAGCGGGTTGTCGGGGAGCGTCGGGTCGCTGATCGCCATCGGCGTGATCGACTCGTCGAACGCCGCGACCCAGGGATCACCTTGCGCCAGGCGCGCGGCGAATGCGGCCACCGCCGCGCGGACCGCGGCGTCTGGCTCGCGCGGGAGCAGCGGTGGGGAGGCGCGGGAAGGATCGTCCAAGATGCTGGCTAGCATAGATTAGTCCCTGCGCAACGGCAACTCGCCGCGCCCTGCCCTGCGGCAGCGCGATGCCGCCTAGGCGAGCGCCGGCGGCGCCACTAAGGTCGCGCGTTCGCCGGGTAAGAGAGAGGATCTATGCTGCGGAATCTATTGGCCTTCACGACGATTTCCGCGGCCCTGGCGGGGTGCGGCGGCACGACCTCCCCGGCCGGCAACCAGCAGCAGCCGAGCGCCGCCGCACCGAGCGGTGGCGCGCCCACCGCCGCGGCCGCGCCGGTGAACTACGGCGACGCCAAGCCCACCGCGACCAAGCCGTTCGATACCGCCACCGTGACGACCTTCGACCAGCCCTGGGCGCTCGCCTTCCTGCCCGACCGGCGCATGCTGGTGACCGAGAAGCCGGGACGGATCTGGCTCGTCACCACCGACGGCAAGAAGACCGAGGTAAATGGCGTGCCCAAGGTCCACGACGAGGGCCAGGGCGGCCTGCTCGACGTCGCCGTGTCGCCGCGCTTCGCCAGCGATCATGCGGTGTACATCAGCTACAGCGAGCCCGGTAACGGCGGCGACTCGCTCGCGCTGGCGCGCGCGACGATCGATCCCGCCGCGGCGGCACCCGCGTTGACGGGGCTCAAGGTGATCTGGCGCCAGCTGCCGCGCGGCCAGGGCGGTCAGTTCGGCGCCTATATCGCCTTCGCGCCCGACGGCCAGCACCTGTTCCTCGCCGCGGGCGACCGCCAGCGCATGACGCCGGCGCAGGACCCCGACCAGCCCGTCGGCAAGATCCTGCGGCTGACGCTCGACGGCAAGCCCGCTCCCGGCAACCCCGGGGAAGGAAAGACCGGCGCGACCACGGTGTCGCTGATCGACCCGCCCGAGAACACCGTGGCGGCGGCCAAGGCCAAGGGCCGGCAGGTCACCGTGCCGGCGCCGAACCTCACGCCGGCGGAGACGTGGAGCAGCGGGCACCGCAATCCCTATGGCCTCGCCTTCGACTCGCAGGGTCGGCTGTGGTCGGTCGAGATGGGGCCGAAGGGCGGGGACGAGCTCAACCTGATCGAGCCCGGCAAGAACTACGGCTGGCCTCTGGTGTCCTATGGCGCGAACTACGACGACGTGCCGATCCCCAGCCCGACGACCCGGCCCGACTTGGCCGAGCCAGCGCTCTACTGGAACCCGGTCATCGCGCCGGCCGGGCTGACCTTCTACGACGGTACGTTGTTTCCCGACTGGCGCGGCTCGGCCTTCGTGGGCGGGCTGGCGGCGACCGCGCTGGTGCGCATCGCCTTCGACGGCACCAGGGCGCGCGAGGCGGAGCGCTGGGACATGGGCAACCGCATCCGCGCGGTGGTGAGCGGCCCCGACGGTGCGCTCTGGCTGCTCGAGGACGGCGCCGAGGCCAAGCTGCTGCGGCTCACCCCGAAGAAGGCGGGCTGAGCCTGCGCGCCCTCTCCCCGCGGGGAGAGGGCGTCAGCGCGCGCGCACGTAGCTGCCCGGCGCCGGCTCGATCGCCGCCAGCGCGCCCGCGCCCGGCACGCGCGCGCCGGTGGCGGGCACCTCGTCGGGCGCGAGCGCGCGCAGCCACGCCGCCCAGTCGGGCCACCAGCTGCCCTTCACCTCGCGCGCGCCCGCGACGAACTCCTCCAGCGACGCGGCCCCCGCCTCGTTGACCCAATGCTGGTACTTGCCCGCCGCCGGCGGATTGACCACGCCCGCGATATGGCCCGAGCCGGCCAGCACGAAGCGCAGCGGCCCGCGGAAATGCTCGGTGAGCTTCCACACGCTCTCGGCCGGCGCGATATGATCCTCGCGCCCGGCCTGAACGTAGCTCGGCGTGGTCACGCGGGCGAGGTCGATCGGCACGCCGGCCACGCTCATCTCCCCCTTGGCCAGCCGGTTGTCGCGGTACAGGTCGGTGAGATAGGCGAGGTGCCACTTGGCCGGCAGGTTGGTGACATCGCCGTTCCAGTGGAGCAGGTCGAACGGCACGTGATCCTTGCCGAGCAGATAGTTCTGCGTGACATAGTTCCAGATCAGGTCGCGCCCGCGCAGCAGGTTGAAGGTTGCGGCGAGATAGCGGCCGTCGAGGAAGCCCTGCGGGCTGAGCGCCGCCATGACCTTGAGTTGTTCGTCGTCGACGAAGTGGAGCAGGTCGCCGGCGCGGCTGAAGTCCACCTGCGCGGTGAGGAAGGTGGCGCTCGCGACGCGCCCCTCCTCGCCACGCGCGGCGAGCAGCGCCAGCGTCGCCGCCAGCGTCGTCCCGGCGACGCAATAGCCGACGGTATGGACCGCGGGCACGTCGAGCAGCGCGCGCACCGTGTCGATCGCGTCGAGCTGCGCGGCGACGTAATCGTCCCAGGTCACGTCCGCCATCGTCGCGTCGGCCGAGCGCCACGAGACGACGAAGACGGTGACACCCTGCTCCACCGCCCAGCGGATGAAGCTCTTCTCGCGCGTCAGGTCGAGGATGTAGAAGCGGTTGATCCAGGGCGGGAAGATCACCAGCGGCGCGGCCAGCACCCGCTCGGTCGCGGGATCGTACTGGATCAGCTCGTAGAAGGGCGTGCGCTTGACCACCTGCCCGGGCGTGGTGGCGAGGTCCTCGCCGAGCGTGAAGGCGCCCTCCCTGCTGTGCGTCACCTGGCCGCGCCGGAGGTCGTCGAGCAGGTGCTGCAATCCCGCGAGCAGATTCTCGCCGCGGGTCGCGATCGTGCGCTCGATCACCTCGGGGTTGGTCAGCGCGAAGTTGGACGGGCTCATCGCGTCGACGAAGCCGCGCGCGGCGAAGCGCAGCTGCGCGCGGGTGCGCTCGTCGACGCCGTCGAGCTGGTCGACGCCGCGCAGCAGGTGGTCGGCCACCAACGCGTAGCTCTGCCGGATCCAATCGAACAGCGGGTGGTCGCGCCACGCCGCGGCGGCGAAGCGGCGATCCTTCTCGGGCGTGGCGGCGGCGCCGGCGTCGGGCGCGGCGAAGCGCTGCCACAGGGCGAGATAGTCGCTCCAGAAGTCCTGGACCTGCGCCGCCGCTTTCTCCGGCGCCGCGAGCGGCACCCCCGCCTCCATCAGCATCTGCTGGGCGCGTCCCGCCACCCACGTCCAGTGCTGGAGCTCGGCGAGATCGGGGATCGGCGGCTTGGTCGTCGCGCTCACGGCTCGTCGCTCCTCGTTGGCACGACCGGCATAGCGCAAGCTCGTTGCGCGGCGAAGCAGCCCGCCACGCTTTTTCTGTCGGGCGGGTGCCGCGCGGGGCGAATGGCTATATAGGTGAACCGAAAGGAGTGCCCGCCCGTGTCCGACGAATTCTACCGCATGAAGCGCCTGCCGCCCTATGTCATCGCCGAGGTCAACGCGATGCGGGCACAGGCGCGCGCGGGCGGGGAGGACATCATCGACCTCGGCATGGGCAACCCCGACCTGCCGCCGCCCGATCACGTCATCGCCAAGCTGGTCGAGGTGGCACAGAAGCCGAGCGCGCACGGCTACTCGCAGTCGCGCGGCATCCCCGGGCTACGCCGCGCCCAGGCCAATTACTACGGCCGGCGCTTCGGGGTGGAGGTCGACCCCGAGACCGAGGTCGTCGTCACGATGGGATCGAAGGAGGGGCTCGCCAGCCTCGCCACCGCGATCACCGCGCCCGGCGACGTGGTGCTGGCACCCAACCCAAGCTACCCGATCCACACCTTCGGGTTCATCATCGCCGGGGCGACGATCCGCGCGGTGCCGACCACGCCCGACGAACATTATTTCGAGAGCCTCGACCGTGCCGTCGCCTTCACCGTGCCACGGCCGAGCGTGCTCGTGGTCAATTATCCCTCGAACCCGACGGCGGAGACCGTCGACCTCGCCTTCTACGAGCGGCTGGTCGCCTGGGCGCGCGAGAATGAGGTGTGGGTGATCTCCGACCTGGCCTATTCCGAGCTCTATTATGACGGCAAGCCGACCGTCTCGATCCTCCAGGTGCCGGGCGCGCGCGACGTCGCGGTGGAGTTCACCAGCCTCAGCAAGACCTATTCGATGGCGGGCTGGCGGATCGGCTTCGCGGTCGGCAACCGCAAGCTGATCGCGGCGATGACGCGGGTAAAGTCCTACCTCGACTATGGCGCGTTCACGCCCGTCCAAGCGGCCGCCTGCGCCGCGCTCAACGGACCGCAGGACATCGTCGAGAAGAACCGCCAGCTCTATCACAAGCGCCGCGACGTGCTGGTGGAGAGCTTCGCGCGCGCCGGCTGGGACGTGCCCGCGCCGCGCGCCTCGATGTTCGCCTGGGCACCGCTGCCCCCCGCGCTGGCGCATCTCGGCAGCCTCGAATTCTCCAAGCAGCTGCTCAGCCACGCCAAGGTCGCGGTGGCACCGGGCGTCGGCTATGGCGAGAACGGCGAGGGCTTCGTGCGGATCGCACTGGTCGAGAACGAGCAGCGGCTGCGTCAGGCGGCGCGCAACGTGAAGCGCTACCTGCAGAGCATGGGAGTCAATGTGCCGGGCAAGGCGGCGGGGTGAGTTGAGGGCGAAGCGTCTTCCTGAGCCCCTCCCCCTTTTGGGGAGGGGTTGAGGTGGGGCGCTTCCTCAGACGCGACGCTCGCGGAGAGGCCCCACCCCCGCCCCCTTCCCTGAAGGGAGGGGAGAGATAACGCAACGACCCTGCGATCTAGCCCCGCTCAGCTCCGCGCCACCGCCGGCGACAGCTTCAGCTCTCCCAGCACGCGGTCGAGATGCGCCAGCGCCTCGGGGGTCGGGCCCGGATACGGCCCCTCGGTCGGCTGGTCGCCGATATAGCCCATGTCGGCCTTGCCCTCGGGCAGGCTGTAATAGCCCGTGACGAAGAGGTAGCGCAGCTTGTCCATGAAGGCGACCGGCGCGACCATCCGCGGCGCCGGAGTCTCCACCATCAGCGCGTCCATCAGCGTCGTGCGCTGCACCGGCGCGAGCGCGACGAACGAGCGGCCGCCGAGCGCGCGGCTCTGCGCGTCGAGCCAAGCGAGCCCGGGCAGGATCCGCTCGCGGTCGGCGCGCTGCACCGGATAGGGCGCGCTGACCCATTCGTCGACGAAGGCGGCGACGCCCAGCTTCCCCGCCCCCGGCGCGTCGCCCTCGGGCGGCAGGATGAGATCCCCCAGCAGGTCGAGCGTGGCGCGCTGCGAGCGGTCGAGCGTCAGCGGCCACGGCACGCTGGGCTCCATCAGCTTGGGATCACGGCCGTAGCCGGGCGCGGGCTTGGCCGCTGGCAGCGCGGGCCAGTCGACCACCGCGAAGGGCGGCGCTACCGCGGCGGCGCCGGCCTGCGCCAGGGCGGGCGGCTCGAACAGCGGCAGGGTGGCCGCGGCGGCGAGCCACTGCAGCGTGGTACGGCGCGATAGCGTCACGCGAGAGCTCCCGTCTTGATCCGTTGCGCCAGCCGCTCGGAGTTGCGCAGCGCGAGCGCGAGAATGGTCAGCGTCGGGTTCTTGTGTGCGCCCGAGGCGAACACCGCGCCGTCCATCAGCACGAGGTTGGGCACGTCCCACGCCTCGCCGTAGCTGTTCACCACCGAGGTGCGCGGGCTGTCCCCCATGCGCGCGGTGCCGAGCTCGTGGATGATCTCGCCGCCTGCGGTCATGATCTGCTCGACCGGCAGGTCGGGGCTGAGGATCGTCCCGCCGAGCCGCTCGAACACCGCGTGCGCGGAGCGGCGGCCGTGCGCTACCTGGTTGACCTCGTTCTGCGACCATTTGAACGCGAAGCGCAGCACCGGGATGCCGAACTTGTCCTTCACGCCCGGATCGATCTCGCAGAACGTGTCCTTGTTGGGGATCATTTCGCCGCGCAGCGTCAGCCGCAATGTCGCGCCCGAGGACTGGCGCACCGCCTGGCGCAGCGCGCTGCCATAGGCGCGCGGCAGCGTCGCGGGCGGCGGGATGTCGAAGCGGCCGCCGATCTCGAAATGATAGCCGCGCGCGAAGTCGAGCTCGCCGCGCGCCTGCTCCTTGTACTGCCAGAACGGAATATAGATGTGCTGCCCGCCGATCCCGTCCTCGTTGTAGCGCGGGCGCCCGGCGAGCTTCGGGATGTAGGCGCTGAACGAGGCACCGGTGGAATCGGTCAGATTGCGCCCCAGCTCGCCCGAGCCGTTGGCCAGCCCGCGCCGGTCGCTGCCCGAGTTGAGCAGCAGTCGCGCCGTCTCGCCTGTCCCCGCCGCCAGCACCACCGCGCGCGCGCTCACCTGGTGGCGCTGCCCGGTCTTGCGGTCGACATATTCGACCCCGGTGGCGCGGCCGTTCGCGCCCATCAGCACGCGCGCCACCATCGCGTCGGTGACCACGCGCAGCCGACCGGTCGCATCCGCCTGCGGCAGCAGCGAGGTGGTGGTCTGGAACATCGCGCCGATCGTGCAGCCGCGCGTGCACGGCGTGGCGTTGAAGCAGGCGCTGCGCGGCGCGACGTCGTCGGGCATGTCGCGCGTGAGCACCGCGGTATGCGCGGCGCGCACCGGGATGCCGATGCTCTCCGCCGCGGCCTTGATCATCATCTCGGTGACGCGCGGCTTGGGCGGCGGCAGCAGGCAGCCGTCGGGCGAGTCGGGGTGGTTCTCCAGCCCGAGCTTGCCGCCGTTCACCCCGATCATCCGCTCGACGCGATCGTAATAAGGCGCGACGTCGTCGTAGCCGATCGGCCAGTCCACCCCGAGCTTGTCGCGCGAATACGGCTTGAAGTCGTACGGGCCCCAACGCGGCGAATGGCGACCCCAGTGGTTGGTGCGCCCGCCCAGCATACGCGGGCGATACCAGCGAAAGTCGCTGCCAGGCCGCGAGGTGTAGGGCTCGCCGTCGACCTCCCAGCCGCCGCCGACGGTGGCGTCGAAATAGCCGAACGGCTTGTCGGGGGTGGAGGCACCGCGCAGCGGGGCATCGCTCTCCGGCGCGAACATGTTGACCTCAGCCTTGGGGTCATAGTCGCGACCCGCTTCCAGCATCAGGCAGCGCAGCCCGGCCTTGGTGAGGCTGTGCGCGGCCATCGCGCCGGCGGCGCCCGACCCGACGATGATCACGTCCGCGGGCGCATCGGTCGCGCCCGCGCGCGCCGGTGCGGCGCCCGCCGCTCGGGCCTGTGTCGACATGCTCTCTCCCGCTCCACCCACGCTCGTGGTCCTACCTAATGGCAGCGGACCTCAGCGCAATCCCTTGATCGCCGTGAAGTCAGCGCATGAGGCGGGCGATGTCAGCCGGATGGGACACAGTCCAGCCCGATGCGCTCGGCGCGGACGGCGCGCTGCGAGTCACTCGCTGGCCGAGCGGTGACCGTCGCCGCGCCGGGTCAGAACGCGATCGTCCGGCCCTGACGCATCCTTTTCGCCGCCCCCTCGTATCCCTCCTGCGGCCGGCATCGCGCCGCGTCGGTGAACGGGGAGCGCGGGATGGCAGCGGGCGAGAGACTGATCGAGGCGCGCGCGCGCCGCCGCGACGGGCGACGCGCCTTCTTCCGCGGCGCCGCCGGGGTGGCGGTGCTCGGCGCGGGCGGGCTGATGCTGGCGCGCGAGGCCAACGCGCAGACCGCGCCGAGCGACGCCGACATCCTCAACTTCGCGCTCAACCTCGAATATCTCGAGGCGCAATTCTACAGCTACGCGGTCTCCGGGATCGGGCTGGCGGCGGACCAGCTCACCGGCACGCAGACGCAGGGCGCGGTCACGGGCGCGCGCCGTGCCGCGCTGAGCGACCCGGCGGTGATCCAGTACGCGCGCGAGATCGCCGCCGACGAGGTCGCCCATGTCGCCGTGCTGCGCCGCGTGCTCGGCAGCGCGGCGGTGGCGCAGCCCGCGATCGACCTGTCGACCACGGTCTTCACCGCCGCCGCTAAGGCCGCCGACATCGACCTCGACGCCAGCGGCGGCGTGTTCGACCCGTACGCCAGCGATGACAATTTCCTCCTCGCCGCCTTCCTGTTCGAGGACGTCGGCGTCACCGCCTACAAGGGCGCCGCGCCGCTGCTCAGCGACGTCGCGATCGTCGACGCCGCGGCGGGGCTGCTCGCCGCCGAGGCGTTCCACGCGGGGCTGATCCGCAGCGCGCTCTACCGCCGCGGCGTCGACGTCGACGACCTGCGCGAGAAGGCGGACAAGCTCTCCGACGCGCGCGACGATCTCGACGGAGACGACGAGTCGGACGGCCCGCCGCGCCGCGTCGACGACGACGACCAGGGCATCTCCCCGGTCACCTCGATCTACGGCCGCGCCGCCAACGTCGTCCCCACCGACGGGCGCGGGCTGGTGTTCGGCCGCACCGTCGAGCAGGTCCACAACATCGCCTATCTCACCGACAAGCAGGTCAGCGCGGGCGGTTTCTTCCCGGCGGGGACCAACAATGCCAATGCGGCGCTGCGTCGCTCCGGCGCGAACTGAGGAGCACGGCGATGAGCGATCCGATCGAGTTCCTCGACCTCATGGAGCGTGCCGAGCAGCAGCGCCAGGCGCGCCGCCGCTTCATTCGGCTGTGCGGCGGTGCCGCGGCGATGACGGGCGGGCTGACGTTGCTGTCGGGCTGCGGTGACGACAATGATGACGGCTCCCCGGCGCCCTCCCCCACGCCGACGCCGAGCGGCGCGATCACCGATGTCGCGGTGCTCAACTTCGCGCTCCAGCTCGAATATCTGGAGGGCGCCTATTACGCTTATGCGGTGTCGGGCAGCGGCGTCGACAGCGCGCTGCTGACCGGCATGGGCACGCAGGGGCCGGTGGCGACCGGCAGCGGCGCCGGCGCGGCGCGCGCGGTGGATTTCAGCGACGACGTGGTTGCCGAGTACGCGCGCGAGATCGCCGCCGACGAGATCGGCCACATCCGTTTCCTGCGCGAGACGCTGGGCAGCGCGCGCGTCGCGCAGCCCGCGATCAACATCTCGGGCAGCGCGAGCGTGACGGTCGGCGGTACCACCGCGGTCGGCGCCTTCACCGCGGCGGCGCGCGCCGCCGGGGTGATCGGCACGGGCGACGTGTTCGACCCCTACGCCAGCGACGAGAACTTCCTGATCGGCGCCTACCTGCTCACCGACGTCGGCGTCAGCGCCTACCGCGGCGCCGCCAGACTGCTCACCAACAAGACCTATCTCGAGGCGAGCGCGGGCATCCTCGCCGCCGAATGCTACCATGACGCGACGATCCGCGCCGAGCTGTGGCGCCGCGGGCTGACCGTGCCGAGCATCTACACGCGGGTGAGCCAGATCTCGGCGCTGCGCGACTCGCTCGACGGCGCCGGCGACACCGACCAGGACATCGGCACCGCCGCGGCCGCCAACCTCGTGCCGACCGACAGCGACGGGCTGGTGCTGGGGCGCACCGCGACGCAGGTGCTCAACGTCGTCTTTCAGAGCAGCGCCGCGGTGACGGGCGGCGGCTTCTTCCCCGCCGGGCTCAACGGCACGATCCTGACGAGCGGCGCTGGCTGAGCGCGCGGCGCGCGCGGGACCGGAAGCAACCTTCTCGTCCTCCCCTGCACGATAAGGTGGCGTGCGCCGCGCGACGGAGGGGTTTCAGCGCTGGCAAGGCGGGACGGAGTACCGCCCGCGACACCCCTCCGTCAGGCCTCCGGCCTGCCATCTCCCTTGCGGGACGGGGCAGCTCGATCGTCCATCGACCCAGCTTCCCGCACGGCACCTCGCGGGTGGTTCAAACCGGACGGATCATGCGCTAGTGGCTTGGCGATCGGTCCGGACCCGGAGGTGAGATGGCCAGCGCCCTCAAGATCGCGCCCGGCGACAGCGTCGTCACCCTGCTCGACGACGCGCGCGCGGGCGAGACGCTCACGCTTGCCGAGGCAAGGCTGACGCTCACGCAGGACGTGGCGCGCGGGCACAAGGTGGCGGTGGCCGCGCTCGCGCCGGGCGAGGCGGTGATCAAATACGGCTATCCGATCGGCCATGCCACCGCGCCGATCCGCCCCGGCGAGCACGTCCACTCGCACAACCTCGCCACCGCGCTCGACGCCACGCTCGACTACCACTACGCGCCCGCGCCGCCCGCTACGCTGGAGCGCCCGGCCGAGGCGAGCTTCCTCGGCTATCGCCGCGCCGACGGCCGCGTGGCGACGCGCAACGAGATCTGGGTGCTGCCGACGGTCGGCTGCGTCGCGCGTACCGCCGAGCGGATCGCGGCGCGCGCCGCCGCGCTGGTCGGCGACGCGGTCGACGGCGTCCACGCCTTCACCCACCCGCACGGCTGCTCGCAGCTGGGACAGGATTTGGGCGGGACGCGAGCGATCCTCGCAGCGCTGGCGGCGCATCCCAACGCGGGCGGGGTGCTGATCGTCGGGCTCGGCTGCGAGGAGAACCAGGTCGCCGCGCTGGTCGAGGCGATCCCGCCCGCGGCGCGTGGCCGGGTACGCGCGCTCACCGCACAGGCGAGCGCGGACGAGGTGGAGGACGGCGTCGCGATCGTCGCCGCGCTGGCCGAGGCGGCGCGCGCGACGCGCGAGCCCTGCGCGCTCGGCGAGCTGGTGCTCGGCGTCAAGTGCGGCGGCTCGGACGGTCTCTCGGGGCTCACCGCCAACCCGCTGGTCGGTCGTATCAGCGACCGCGTCGTCGCCGCGGATGGCAGCGTGGTGTTCACCGAGATCCCCGAGATCTTCGGCGCCGAGCAGGCGCTGATGGACCGCGCCAGCGACGCGCGGGTGTTCGACGGCATCACCGGGCTGGTCAACGGCTTCAAGCGCTACTTCCTCGACCATGGCGAGACGGTCTCGGAGAACCCCTCCCCCGGCAACGTCGCTGGCGGCATCACCACGCTGGAGGAGAAGTCGCTCGGTGCGGTGCAGAAGGCCGGGCGCGGGCCGATCAGCGACGTGATCGGCTATGGCGCCGCGGCGCGCGCGCGCGGGCTGACGCTGCTCGAGGCGCCGGGCAACGACGCGGTGTCCTCGACCGCGCTGGCGGCGGCTGGCGCGACCGTGATCCTGTTCACCACTGGGCGCGGCACGCCGCTCGGCTTTCCCGTGCCGACGGTGAAGATCGCCTCGAACAGCGGGCTGGCCGAGCGCAAGCCGGGCTGGATCGACTTCGACGCGGGCGCGGTGCTGGCGCGCGGCTTCGACGTCACCGCCGACGCGCTGCTGGCGCGCATCGTCGCGATCGCCTCGGGTGAGCCCACCGCCGCCGAGCGCAACGGCGAGCGCGAGATCGCGATCTGGAAGCGCGGCGTGACGCTGTGAGGCGCCGACTACTCGTCTGACGTCCTTACCAATCCTCCCCTGAAAGGGGAGTTGGCGCGCGCAGCGCGTCGGAGGGGTGACCCGGTCGGCGAGTGAGCGCGACAGTCACCAGCGGCGACACCCCTCCGTCAGCGCTTCGCGCTGACACCTCCCCTTGCAGGGGAGGATCAGCTTGCGGCCGTCCCGGATCTACAGGGCGCTCCGCTTGGGCAACCTAACAGAGCGCCTCCCCCGCCGCGACGCGCTCACCCGCGCCCGCGTCGCCCAGAAGCCGTAGACCGCGAGGCTGCCGAGCAGCGCCAGCGCCAGCCCCGAGGCGGTGATCGCCAGCTTCCACGCCAGGCCGCCGACCTTGGCGGCGTGGAGTGGGTAGAGCTTCTCCCGCGCGCGCTCATGCGCCCCGCCGGTCGCGGGATCGGCGACGTCGACCATGCGCAGCGTCGCCGGATCGGCGTAGACGAAGGTGCGCCCGTTCGGCGTCCACTCGAACGGCTGCCGCAGCCGCAGCGCCATCGGCGCGCCCGCACCGCGCGGCCATTGCACCCGCCGCACCACCGCACCGGGGAAGCGTTGCGCCGCGGCGGCGAGCAGCGGGCCGAAGCTTTTCGGCACCGCTACCGCCGGGTCGGTCGTCGCCAGCTTGGGCGGCCGCGCGCGATCGCTCGCGCCGAGCGGCGCCAGCAGCAGCCGCTCCACCGCCGGCAGCGCCATCATCGCGCCGGTGAGCAGCGAGAGTGCGAGCAGCGGCGCGGTCAGCACGCCGAGATCGCGGTGGTGGTGGACGATCGCGCCCGAGGTCATCCGCGCCGGCCACAGCCGCGGGCGGAAGCGCGCGCGCGTCCGCCACCACAGCACGACGCCGCTCACCACCAGCACCAGCCCGACCAGCGCCCCGACGCCGTTCACCGTCTCGCCCGCCTCGCCGAGCAGCAGGCGATGGTGGAGGTCGAACAGCAGCAGCTCGGGCCGCTGCCACGCGCTTGACCAGTGCGCCACCATCTCGCCGCTCTGGCTGAGATACGCGCCGCCGCCGTCGCGGAACACGACCTGGTGCACGCCGAGCCCCTCGCCCGCGAGCGTCACGCGATCGAGCGGTCGCCCGTTCGCGGCGAGCCCATCGAGCACGCGCGCCAGCGCCGCCGGGTCGCGCGACACCGCGTCGCCGGCGTGCGGCACGGACGTCAGCCGATCGCGCCACACCAGCAGCGCGCCGGTGGCGCCGAGCAACGCGAGCAGCGCGCCGCCGATCGCGCCGACCCAGCGGTGCAGCAGCGCCAGCAGGCGCATCAGAAGCTCGCCTGCCAGCTCAGCGTCGCGTTGCGCCCGCGCCCGGTATAGAAGCGCGCGTTGTCGGTCGGGCCCTGCGTGTCGCTGTAGTAGGTGACGTAGTCGGTGTTGCCGAGGTTCTGCACGCTCAGCATCAGCCGGCCGACCGGCGCGTCATAGGCGAGATAGGCGTCGAACAGGCGGTAGCCGCCGAAGTCGTTGGCGATCGGCTGGCCCTGGAAGCGGCGCGACAGGTAGTAGCGCCCCTGCACCCGCGCGCTGAGGCGCCCGGCACGATAGTCGGCGCTGAGGTTGAGCCGATCGGGCGAGATGTTGGCGCCGTCGAGGTCGGCGTCGAGCCGGTCGTCGCCGTTGGTGTCGGTGCGGCCGGTGACGTGGCTGTAGCCGAGCGCGACGTTGACCCCCGGGAGCGGCGTGAGCGTGTCGAGGTTGATCTCCAGCCCCTCGATGTCGATCGGCTGGCGCACCACGGTGAAGATGCCGTCGTCGCCGCGCACCAGCACCGAGCCCGCCTCGCTCGACGACCAGTAATAAGTCGAGCTCGCGGTCAGCGGGCCGCGCTTGAGCTCGACGCCGACCTCGCGATTGTTCGAGATCACCGGAGTCAGGTCGAGGAAGTCGTCGATCCGCACGTTGGGCTGGTTCACCGCGCGCAGCACGCGGCCGATATCCGCGATCGTGTAACCCTCGGCGTAGCTGCCGTAGGCGCGGATGCCCGCGGCGGGCTCGAGCACGACGCCGCCGTTCCAAAGCGCGCGCTCGAACGCGGGCGAGCCGCCGGTGACGCGGCGCGCCCCCGAGCTCGCCAGCGTGGTGTAATCGGGCACGTCGAGCCGGACGTTCTCGTACCGCACGCCGCCCGCCAGCCGCACCAGCCCGTCCGCCAGCTTGAGGTTGCCCTGCGCGAACGGCGCGAGGCTGCGGAAGTCGGTCCGCGGCACCCACTCGCGCTGCGTCTGGACGAGCGTCTGCGCCGTGCGGTCGACCAGCGCGTCGAAGCCGGCGGTGAGCGTCAGCGCCTCCCATCCGGGCACCGCGCGCTCGTAGCTCACCTTCCCGCCGAGCTTGCGCGAGACGTTGCGCGACTGGTCGAACAGCGTGCCGACCGGCGCGATCGCGGCGTCCTGGAAGGTCGCCAGCACGCCGCCCGCGAAGGTGTCGCTGGTGCGGTTGTAGAAGCCCTGCAGCGTGAAGGCGCCGCCCGCCAGCGCACCGTCGGTGAGCGAGGCCGAGACCATCTGCGCGACGCCGGTCGAGGGCTGCCCCGGCGTCGAGCCGCGCCGCGTCGTCGCGGGCACACCCGTCGCGCGATCGCCCTCGACCGGGACGTAATGGTCACGTCCCTCGAGGTGGAAGCGGCTCGCCACCACCTCCAGCCGCGCGCTGTCGCTCAGCGCCACGCCGGCGCGTGCGAAGGAGGAGAGCGTGTCGGTGTCCTGGATCTCGCTCTGGTTGCCGTCATAGCCGACACGACGCCCGCGCCCGTCGAGGAAGGCGCCGCGACGCTCGACCGCGACCCCGGCGGTCGCGTCGAAGCGCCCGGCGCGGTAGCTGACCAGCGCGCCGAGCTTGCCGCCGAGCGACTCGCCCGAGAAACTGTCGCCTGCGTTGCCCTGCACCAGCGTGCGCCCGGTCCAGCCGTCACGCTCGGGCGCGCGCACCGTCACCTGATTGACCACGCCCCCGGTTGCACCGATGCCCTGGAGCGCGTTCGAGCCGTAGATCACCTCGACGCGGTCGATGAAGAAGGGGTCGATCGTATAGCCGTCGCGCGCGCCGTCGCGGATCGGCGTGGTCTGCGGGATGCCGTTGATCGCGTAGAGCGGCGAGCGGCCGCGCAGCGTCTCGCCCACCCCGGTGATCTTCTCGCGCGTCGGCGAGAAAGCGGGCAGCAGCGCCGACACCGCGTCGACCACCGAGCCCGACACGGCCACCTGGCGCGACAGCGTCTCGCGGTCGATCACGTCGACGGTCAGCGGCAGCGCGCTCGCGGGCAGGACGGTGCGCGCCGCGGTGACGACGACCTCGCCGCGCGCGTCATCGGCGCGGGCAGGCTCGCCCGGCAGCTGCGCGCTCGCGCCCGAGGCGCACAGGCCGGCCAACACTCCCAAACTGATCCGCATTCCCGTCCCCTTTCGCGGATCAACTGCTCGGCCCTCTCTTCCGTGCTCCCACACGCGGGGGCGCAGCAGCCCTGCGCGCTGCCGACCGTGGCTCTGCTGAGCCGCGGGTTCACGCGCTCGCGGGTAAACAGCTGAGGGTCGAGCGGTTGATCCTTCACGGCGGGATAGACGCCACTTCAAGCTAATGCAAGTCGATCGCATTAGTGCAAACCGGCGATCGTGCATCACGGTCACTGGCGCCGCCGCATCGCTATGCTACGCTCGTCGCAGAGGCGGACACGTCGGAGAGGGGAGCCGAATATGGCATGGGGTTCGAAGAGCCTGGGCGCGGTCGCGGCAGCGGCGATCATGGCGGCGCTGTCATCACCGATCGTCGCGGCCGCGCAGTCCACCCCCGCCCCGCCGCCCGCCGCACCGACCTACACGCCCGCGGCCGCCAATCTCGCGGCGCGCACCTGGTTCCAGGACGCGAAGTTCGGCGTGTTCCTCCACTGGGGGCTGTATAGCGAACTCGGCGGCAGCGGTTCGCCCGGGCTGGCCGAGTGGATCATGCAGGAGAACAAGATCCCCGCGGCCAAGTACGAGCGGCTCGCGCACTTCTTCAACCCGACCCGGTTCGACGCCGACGCCTGGGTGCGCTCGTTCAAGGACGCCGGCGCGCGCTACATCGTCATCACCAGCAAGCACCATGACGGCTTCGCGATGTTCGGCAGCAAGGTGTCGCGCTACAATGTCGTCGACGCGACGCCCTTCAAACGCGACCCGATCGCCGAGCTCGCCGCGGCGTGCCGCCGCCAGGGCGTGAAGCTGTTCTTCTATTACTCGCAGCTCGACTGGCACAATCCGGACTATTTCCCGCGCGGCCGCACCGGCCACACCACCGGCCGCCCCGAGGCGGGCGACTGGGAGCGGTATCTCGACTATCAGGAAGCGCAGCTGCGCGAGCTGCTGACGCAATACGGCCCGATCGGCGGGATCTGGTTCGACGGCTGGTGGGACCAGGAAAAGACCGCGCTGCGCGACCGTTGGCGGCTCGACCGCACCTACGCACTGATCCATTCGCTCCAGCCGGCCGCCCTGATCGTCAACAACCATCACCACGCGCCCTTCCCGGGGGAGGATTACCAGACCTTCGAGCGCGACCTGCCCGGCGAGAACACGATGGGCTTCAACGGCGACAAGGCGACGATCGGGCGGCTGCCGCTCGAGATGGCCGAGACGATGAACGGCAGCTGGGGCTTCAACCTGGTGGACGACAACTACAAGTCGCCCGAGACCTTGGTGCGCACGATGGTCGGCGCGGCCGGGCGCAACGCCAATTTCCTGCTCAACACCGGGCCGATGCCGAACGGCGAGATCCAGCCCGAGAATCTCGCCACCTTCCACGCCATCGGCGAGTGGATGAAGCGCCATGGCGAGAGCATCTACGGCACGCGCGGCGGCCCGGTCGCGCCCGGCGACTATGGCGTGACGACGCAGCGCGGCGACACAATCTACGTTCACCTGCTCCGCGCGCATGACGGGCGCGTGCGGCTGCCGCTGACGGCGAAGGTACGCTCGGCGCGACTGCTCGACGGCGGCGCGGCGGTGACCGTCACCGCGCGGAACGGCGCGGTCGAGCTCGCCGGCCTGCCGACGCTGGGCGACGCCTGGGATCAGGTGGTGGCGCTCCAGATACGGCGCTGAGCGGCCGCCTCAGGCCTCGCCGGCCGCGCGCCGGGCGGTGAGCGGCACCAGCGCGAGCAGCGCGGCCAGCGCCCAGAAGGATGCGGGCAGCCCCACCGCCGCGGCGGCGACGCCGATCCCCGCCGGCCCGACCAGCACCCCGGCATAGCCGAGCGTCGTGATCGCGCCGATCGCGAGCGCGGGCGGCATGCGGCGCTGCGACCCGGCGCGGCGGAACAGCACGGGCACGATGTTGGAGGCACCGAGACCGACCAGTAGGAAGCCGCCCAGCGCGAACGGTGCCGGCAGCGCCAGCAGCGCCGCCAGCCCGACGCAGGCGAGCAGCCCGCCCGCGGTGAGGGTGCGCCGATCGCCCAGCCGCGCCACCAGAGCGTCACCACCGAGCCGGCCTGCGGTCATCGCCGCGGCGAACAGGATATAGCCCAGCCCCGCCTGGGCCGCGGGGGCGAGCCGCCGCTGCACCACCAGCAGCGCGCTCCAGTCGAGCATCGCGCCCTCCACCAGAAAGGTCACCATCGCCAGCAGCGCGAGCAGCAGCACGATGCCGCGCGGCAGCGCGAACGACGGCCCCGGCTCGGCGCGCGCGGCGAGCAGCCGCGGCGTCGCCACCGCCATCGCCGCGACCATCGGCAGCGCGCAGGCGAGCGTCGCGGCGAGCGGCGCGACGCTGCGGCTGAGCAGCAGCGTCATCAGCGCGGCCCCGGCGAAGCCGCCGATGCTGAAGAGCGCGTGGAAACCCGACATCAGCGGCCGCCCCGCGGCGCGCTCCACCTCGACGGCGTGGATGTTCATCGCCACGTCGAGCGAGCCGAGCGCGGCCCCGAACAGCAGTAGCAGCGCGCCGAGCATGATCGGCGTGGCGGCCACGGCCAGCGTCGGCAGCAGCACGGCCAGCGCGACCCCTCCCGCGACGATCACCGGCCGGCTGCCGAGCCGCGCGCTGAGCGGCCCTGTGGCCACCATCGCCGCGACCGAGCCCGCGCCGATACACAGCAGCAGCAGACCCAGTCCGGCGTCGTCGACGCCGAGGCGCGCCTTGGCGAGCGGCACCAGCGGTACCCAGCAGGCGATGCCGAAGCCGGCCACAAGAAAGGCGAGCCGGGTCGCCAGCCGCGTCGCGGGCCGGTCGGCGGAGGGAGCTGCGCTCATGCCACCGGCGCGATCAGCAGCCGCGGATAGCCGGCGGCGTCGAGCTCACGGCGCTGCGCGGCGGTCGTCGCCTCCTCGATCACCAGCAGCGCGACCTCGCCGGGCGAGGCGACATGGTAGCCCGCGTCGGCACCGAGCTTGTCGGTCGTGGCGAGCACGATCACCTGCCCCGCGCGCGCGATCACCGCGCGCTTGAAGCTGGCGTCGGCGTGATGGAAGGCGGCGACGCCCTCGTCGCCGACCGCGCAGGCCCCGACGAAGGCGCGGTCCAGCCGCACCTGTACCACCGCCTGGACCGCGACCGCGTCGACGCAGCCGCCGACCGCTGCGTCGACCATGCCGCCGAGCAGCAGCACCGCCACGTCACCGCGCCGCAGCGCCGCCGCGGCGACGTCGGGCGCGTTGGTGACGAGCGTGAGCTCGGCCTGGTCCGGCAGCATCTCGACCAGCGCGAGATGGGTACTGCTCGCGTCGAGGAAGATCCGCTCGCCCGGCCTGATCGTCTCGGCCGCGGCACGCGCCAGTGCGCGCTTGGCCGCCGTCGCCTCGTCGGCGCGCGCCGCGAGCGGCCGGGTGGCCGCGGTGATCGGGAGCGCACCGCCGTAGACGCGGCGGCAGCGACCCTCCGCGGCGAGTGCGCGCAGGTCGCGCCGGATCGCATCCTCGGACACGGCGAACTCTGCTGCTAGCGCCGCGGCCACGACGGGGCGACCCGCCATTAGGCGTGACGCGATTGTCTCGCGCCTTTGCTCCGAAAGATCATTGCTCATGCATGTTCTGTAGCGCTGTTGCGCAATCAAACAAGCACCTTCATGCGGAATCAGGCACGTCACAATGATGATGCCATCGCCAAAGTGAGCCTCCGGTCGCCAGTTAAGATTGACACGCATTAGTGGTTGAGATGGAAATGGGTGGTGACGGTGCGTCCAACCGGGAGTCATCAATGCGTGCACCTTGGGCGACCGCCCTAACCGTACCGCTGCTCATCATGAGCGGCACTGCGCTTGCCGGCGAACCGGGCGACGACGACGTGGTCGTCACCGGCAGGCGCGACGGCTACGGCGCGGTCGACACCGCCGCGGCCAAGACCGTCGCGCCGCTGCGTGACCTGCCACAGTCGATCGCCGTCGTCCCCGCCGCCGTGCTGCGCGACCAGCGTGCGTTGTCATTGCAGGACGCGCTCAAGAATGTGCCCGGCGTCGGCTTCTCCACTGGCGACGGCCAGCGCGACCAGGTCACGATCCGCGGCTTCAGCGCGATCGCCGACCAATATGTCAACGGCTTCCGCGACGACGCCCTCTACTTCCGCGACCTCTCCAACATCGAGCGAGTCGAGGTGATCAAGGGCCCCGCCGCGGTATTGTACGGGCGCGGCTCGTCGGGCGGACTGATCAACCGCGTGCTCAAGCACCCCGACGTGGACGTCACCTCCGCCACGCTCACCGGCGGCAGCTTCGGCCGCCGGCGCGCCGAGTGGGACCTGGGCCGCTACACCGCGGCGAGCGGGGTCGGCCTGCGCCTCACCGGTGCGTATGAGGACAGCGACAGCTACCGCGACCAGCAGTTCCTGCGCCGCGTCGCACTGGCGCCCTCGCTACTGGTGCAGGGCGGCTCGACCAGCCTCTACGCCGTTGCCGACTATGTCCGCGACCGCCGGCTGATGGACATGGGCATCCCCGCGCTGAACGGCCGGCCCGTCGACGTGCCGCCCCGCACCTATTACGGCGCCGCCAACGCCCGCGACGCCGACACCACGCAGAGCCGGGTGCTGTCGCAGACCGCGGTGCTCGAACATTGGATCGCCGACGGGCTGCGTTTCCGCGACGGCTTTCGCCACTATGACTATGCGCTCGAGCGCCACGGTACGCTGCCCGACGCGGTCGATCCCAAGACGCTCTCCGTGACGCTGCGCCACAATCGGATCGATCGGCGCGAGGAGGGCTGGTCCAACCAGGCCGAGCTGACCCAGACGCTCGCGCTCGCCGGCACGCAGCACCAGTTGCTCTACGGCTATGAAGCGGCGCGCCAGCTCAAGGACGCGAGCACCTACGCGCACCGCGTGGTCGCTCGCACCGCATTGTTCGACCCGGTGCTGCCAATGGTGGACAACGCCAGCTTCACCGCGCTGAGCGCGCGCACCAGCACCACGCTCGAGACCCAGGCGCTGTACCTTCAGGATCTCGCCGATCTCGGCCACGGGGTGAAGGCGCTGGTCGGCGCGCGGCACGATTGGTTCGCGCAGCGCACGCGTCAGCTGCTGCCCGGCCAACCCGATCTCGCGCGTCTCGACCGGACGTGGAGCCCGCGCGCGGGGCTGGTGCTCCAGCCCGACGCGGCGCAATCCTATTACGTCGCGTGGAGCCGCAGCTACCAGCCCTCTGCCGAGACCTTCGCGCTCGCCGCCAACAACGCCGAGCTCGCGCCCGCGCGAACCGTGAACCGTGAGGTCGGCGCCAAGTACACGCTCTTCGGCGGGCGGCTCGCGCTCGAGGCGGCAGGTTTCATACTGCGTCGCACCGGAATCAAGGGCGCCGACCCGGCGGAGCCGACCAAACTGATCCCGATCGGCACGCAACGCACGCGCGGGATCGAGCTCTCCGGACAGCTCGACCTCGCCGCGGGGCTCCACGCGATCGCCGGCTACTCCTACCTCGACGCGCGGGTCACCGCCTCAGCCAACCCCGCCTTCGCGGGCAAGCGCGCGACCATTACCCCACGCCACGCCGCCCATCTCTTCGTCACCGAGGACGTGGCCGACCGGTTCGGCATCGGCGGGGGGCTGAACTATGTCGGCGACCGCTGGGCCGACCCGGCCAACACGACGGTGCTGCCGCGCTACATCACCGCTGACGCGATGGCCTGGTGCCGCGTCGGCGCGGCGCGCGTCCAACTCAACGGCTACAATCTCGGCGACACGCACTACATCGTCGCCGGGCACGGCACCTCGCCGCTGCTCAACCTGCCCGGCGCGCCGCGAACCGTGCTGGTGACCTTGCGGGTCGACAGTTGAGGCGACACCGTGTCTGCCCCCTTCGCGCTGAGGAGAGGCTGAACACCACGGGCGAGGCGGCGTGCCTCAGAAGTCGATCGCGATCCCGTCACGCTCCCAGTCGCCGTAGCGCACCGGGTCGCGACCGAGCGGGTCCTGGGCGGGCCGGTCGAGCGGCTCCGGGGCGGGCACCGGCGGGTTGGGGCTGAGGTGCGCCGGCGGTTTCACGTGGTCGGGGCGCTGGCCCATGCGGACGTCCTTCCGATTGATCGCTCGCGTCGACAGGCACATATGCGCGGGAATGACATGCTTCAACCCGCGCGCGCCGCGCTGAGATGGCGCGCCCCTCCGCCCGACCGGCCAAGCCCGCCCGCCCCGCCCGCGGCCCCGACCCGCTCGGCACCGCCGCGCGCCGCGCCGCGCTACGCCTTCTCGACGCGGTGCTTCGCCGCGGCGAGCCGCTCGAGTCCGCGCTCGCGCTCGCCACGCGCGCGCTTCCCGGCGGCCCCGATCGCGGGCTCGCGCATGCCATCGCCGCCGAGACGCTGCGCCGCCTGCCCGACCTCGACTCGCTGATCGACTCGGCGACGCGCCAGCGCCTGCCCGACGACGCCAAGGCCCGCTTCGTATTGCGCGTCGCGCTGGTCCAGGCACTCGCGCTCGGCACGCCGCCGCACGCCGCCATCGCCACGGTGCTACCGCTGGTCGACGGCGGTCCCAAGCGACTGGTCCACGGCGTATTCGGCACACTGATGCGCGGCGGCGCCACGTTGCCTGAGGTGCCGACCTTGCTCCCCCCGGTCTCCGAGCGCTGGCGCGCGCACTGGGGCGAGGACATGGTCGCCGCCGCGGCGCGCGCGATCGCCGCGCCGCCGCCGCTCGACCTCACGCTGCGCGACTCCGGCACGACCGACGACTGGGTCGAGCGGCTCGGCGGCACCAGCCTCGCCCCCGGCCATGTTCGTCTGCCCGCCGGCGCCGGCGCGGTGAGCGAGCTGCCCGGCTATGCCGAGGGCGCCTGGTGGGTCCAGGACCTCGCCGCCTCGATCCCCGCGCGGCTGCTCGCCACCGGAGCGGCACCGGGAGCGCGCGCGCTCGACCTGTGCGCCGCGCCGGGCGGCAAGACGCTCCAGCTCGCCGCGGCGGGCTATGCCGTCACCGCGGTCGACGTGTCGGAGAGTCGCGCGGCGCGACTTCGCGACAACCGCGATCGTACCGGGCTCGGCTATGACATCGCGCTCGCCGACGTGCTCGACTGGTCGCCCGACGCGCCCGCGCAGGCGGTGCTGGTCGACGCGCCGTGCAGCGCCACCGGCATCTTCCGCCGCCACCCCGACGTGCTTTACCGTGCCGGCGAGGCCACGATCGCGGAGATGGCCGAGCTGCAGACGCGCATCCTCGACCGCGCCGCCGACTGGGTCGCGCCGGGCGGGACTCTCGTCTACGCCACCTGCTCGCTCGAGCCGGCGGAGGGAGAGGCGCAGCTGACCCGCTTCCTCGCCGCCCGCGACGACTTCGCGCTGGCAGCACCGACGGGAGCCGAGCTGCCGCAAGGCGTTGTCCCGACCAGCGAAGGCTGGATCCGGACCCTGCCGGGAACGGTCGAGGCGGTAGGCGGGTGCGACGGCTTCTTCGTCGCGCGGCTCACGCGGCTTTAACCCGACGCCGCATCGCGCTACCTCGGCGCGCATGACCAGACCCGTGCGCATCGCCCCGTCGATCCTCTCCGCCGACTTTGCGCGGCTGGGCGAGGAGGTGCGCGCGATCGACGCCGCCGGCGCCGACTGGATCCACATCGACGTGATGGACGGCCATTTCGTCCCGAACATCTCGATGGGCCCCGCGGTGGTGAAGGCGCTGCGCCCGCACACCGCCAAGCCGTTCGACGTCCATCTGATGATCTCCCCCGTCGACGCCTATCTCGACGCCTTCGCGGAGGCCGGCGCCGACACGATCACGGTTCATCCCGAGGCCGGGCCGCACGTCCACCGCACGATCCAGCACGTCAAGTCGCTGGGCAAGCGCGCCGGCGTCGTGCTCAACCCCGCCACGCCCGCCAAGATGCTCGATTATCTGATCGACATGGTCGACCTGGTGCTGGTGATGAGCGTCAACCCCGGCTTCGGCGGACAGCATTTCATCGACAGCCAGCTGCGCAAGATCACCGCGATCCGCAAGATGATCGACTCGACCGGCCGTGCGATCGACCTCGAAGTCGACGGCGGGATCGACCGGGACACCGCGCGCCGCGCGATCGACGCCGGCGCCGACGCGCTGGTCGCCGGTACCGCCACCTTCCGTGGCGGGCCCGAGTGCTACGCCGCCAACATCCGCGCGCTGCGGGGCGGCTGACACGATGGGCACGGACGGACACGGTCGCGGCCCCGGGGCGCGCGAGGGACTGACACATCACGACGAGATCGAGCCGGGCAAGCGGCTGGTGCGCGCCGCCCCCGCGACCGGCGCGCCGCTGGCGCAGCAGGTGGTGCGCTGGTTCGAGCGACTGACCTGGCGCACCCCGCTGCACGACCGTCGGCTTGACGGGCAACACCCGCCCAAGCTGCTCGCGGTGCCGGTCGATCCCTTCCCCGGCGACGAGCTGGCGGGCGAGGCGCTGCTCGAGGGCTGGCTGTTCGCCGCGGGCGAGCAGCGCGCCATCGCCGAGCTCGACCCGCTCGCCCCGATGCGGCCGGGCTTCACTGATTATCTTCACGGCTTCGCGTGGCTGCGCGACCTCGCCGCGACGGGTGAGCGCGAGCGCGCCGCTACCGTCGCCGAGACGCTGGCGCAGCGCTGGCTGATGGCGCACGGCGAGCGACCGACCGAGCCGGCATGGCGCCCCGACGTCGCCGCGCGGCGGCTGCTGATGCTGCTGTTCCACGCGCCGCTGCTGCTCTCATCGAGCAACCTCGTGGCGCGCTCGCGCGTGTTGACCGCGATGGCGCGGGGCGCGCGTCACCTCGACCGCACCGCCGACAAGGCGCCGGCGGGAGCGCCGCGCGTGCTGGCCTGGGGCGGCGTGGTCGCGGCGGGGCTGCTGCTGCCTGGCGGCGAGACGCGGCGCAGCGTCGGCGAGGTGGGCTTCACGCGCGCGCTCGCGGGCGCGCTGAGCGACGACGGTGGCGTGATCAGCCGCTCGCCGGCGCAGCTGCTCTCCGTCATGGAGGCGATCGGGCTGCTGCGCGCACTCTACGACTCGCGCCGCGAGCCGCTCCCCGAGGCGCTCGCGGCCGCGCTGACGCGCGCGACGCCGGCGCTGCTCGGCAGCGCAATGGGCGACGGCGGTCTGGCGAGCTGGCAGGGCGGGCTGCCGCTCGACGCCACGCGGATCAACGACGCCTTGCAGGCGAGCGGTGCGTTCGGGCGACCTTTGCGCCAGTCGCGCGACTGGGGCTATCAGCGGTTGAGCGCGGGCGGCGCGGTGCTGCTGGTCGACGCCGCCCCGCCGCCCGCCGCCCTGGTACCCGACGGCGGCTGCGCCGCGACGCTCGCACTGGAATTCTCCGACGGCGCCGAGCGGCTGATCGTCAGCTGCGGCGGCGCGGGCCACGCCCGCGCGCGCGGCAACGACGCGATGGCGCAGGCGCTGCGCACCACCGCGGCACACTCCACGCTGGTGATCGCCGACACCAACTCGACCGCGCTCAACGCCGACGGCACGCTCGGCCGCGGCGTCACCGCGGTGGAGCTGGCGCGGCAGGAGTCGGACGTGGGCAGCCGGATCGAGGCACGCCACGACGGTTATGCCCGTCGCTTCGGTTTCGTCCACCAGCGCACGCTGCTGCTCACCGCCGACGGCGGCGAGCTGCGCGGCGAGGATGCGGTGCTGCCCGCGCCGCAGCCGGCGCGCTGGGGCCGCCGCGTCGAAGGGGCGATGACACCGCTGGCACTGCGCTTCCATCTCGGCCCGGGGGTCGATGCGGTCGCCACCGCGGACGCGCAGGCGGCGATGCTGCGCACCCCGTCGGGCGCCTTCTGGCAGCTGCGCGCGCGCGCCGACCGGCTGACGGTGGAGGACAGCGTGTGGAGCGACCCGCACGGCCGGTTGGTGCCGACCAAGCAGATCGTGATCGACTCGCTCGCCCCCGCCGCCGGCGCGACGATCGCCTGGGTGCTGCGCCGGGCGCGATAGGCGGGAGCGGCGCCGCTCGGGTCGGCTGTCGACGGGGCGGTCGGACGGAGCCTGTCGAGACCGGGATCGCTGGGCGCGGTCCTCACGCCAGCCTGTCGCGGGACGTCAGCACGGCCGTCATGACGCCCCCTCCCCTGAAGGGGAGGGGCTAGCTTACGAATGCCTGTGGCTGCCGGCCGAGCACCCCCGCGTCACCGGCAGGGCCCCGCACCTCGTCATGGTGCGACGCGCGACCCGTCCGCGTTGAGCCCGAGGTTGTGGAGCAGCGGCGCCACTTCCGGGTCCTTGCCGTAGAAGGCGCGGAACATCGGCGCGTAGTCCTCGGTGTGCCCCTTGGACAGGATCATGTCGCGGAAGCGCTGGCCGTTGGCGCGGGTCATGCCGCCATTGCGCTCGAACCAGTCGTAGGCATTGGCGTCGAGCATCTTGGTCCACTGATAGGCGTAATAGCCGGCCGAATAGCCGTTGCCCCAGATGTGGAGAAAGTAGCTCGAGCGGTAGCGCGGCGGCACGTCGGCGGTGTCGAGCCCGGTCTCGGCCAGCGCCTTGGCCTCGAACGCGTCGGCGTCCTGCTGGCCGGCGCTAGCGGGGAGCGAGTGCCAGCTCATGTCCATCTCCGCCGCCGCCAGCGCCTCCCCGAAGGAATAGCCGGTGTTGAACGTCGCGGCGCGCTTGATCTTGCCGACGAGCTCGGCCGGGATCACCGCGCCGGTGCGATAGTTGACCGCATAGTGCGGCAGCACCTTGGGATCGAGCGCCCAATGTTCGTTGAACTGCGACGGGAACTCGACGAAGTCGCGCGCGGTGTTGGTGCCCGAGACCGACGGATAGGTCTGGTTCGCGAACAGTCCGTGCAGCGCGTGGCCGAACTCGTGGAACATCGTCGTCACGTCGTCGAAGGTGATCAGCGCGGGCTGACCCGCCGCCGGCTTGGTGAAATTGCCGACATTGTAGATCACCGGCTTGGTGCCGAGCAGCTTCGCCTGGTTGACGAAGTTCGACATCCAGGCGCCGCCGTTCTTGTTGTCGCGCTTCCAATAATCGAAGTACATCAACCCGATCGTGCGGCCGTCGCCCTCGAACACCTCATAGACCATCACGTCGGGCTGGTAGACCGGGATGTCAGTGCGGCGCTTGAAGGTGACGCCGTAGAGCTGGTTGGCGGCGTAGAACACGCCATCGGTCAGCACCTTGTTGATCTCGAAATAGGGCTTCAGCTCGTCCTGGTTGAGGTCGTACTTGGCCTTGCGCAGCTTCTCGGAATAGAGATCCCAATCCCACGGCTTGAGCGCGAAGCTGCCGCCCTCGGCCTTGATCTGCGCCTGGAGCTCGCCCGCCTCGCGCTTCTGCTCGGCCGCGACCGGCGCGCCGAGCTGGCGCATGAAGGCGAGCGCAGTCTTGGGCGTCTTCGCCATCTGATCCGACAGCACGTAGTCGCCCCAGGTGGCGAAGCCGAGCAGCTTGGCCTTCTGCGCGCGCAGCGCCGCGATCCGGCTGATCGTCGCACGCGTGTCGTTGGCATCGCCCTTGGTCGCGCGGGTCCAGCTCGCGTTGAACAGCGCCTCGCGCGTGGCGCGATCGGTGAGCGTCGCCAGCGCCGGCTGCTGCGTCGTGTTCTGCAGGGTCAGCACATATTTGCCCGCGAGGCCGCGCTCCTTGGCGGCATCCGCCGCGGCGGCGATCTCGGCGTCGGAGAGGCCGGCGAGCTTGGCCTTATCGTCAACCACCAGAGCGCCCGCCTTGGCGGCGGCGAGCAGCTTCTGCTGGAACGCGGTCTCCAGCGTGGAGAGCTGCGCATTGAGCGCGCTCAGCGCCTTCTTGTCGGCGTCGTTCAGCTGCGCGCCGGCATGGACCATGTTCTCATAGGTCAGCGTCAGCACCTGGCGCTGCTCGGCGTCGAGCTTCAGCGTGTCGCGCTGGTCGTACAGCGTCTTCACCCGCCAGAAGAGGCGCGGATCGAGGTTGATCGCGTCCTGGTGCGCGGCGAACTTGGGGGCGAGCACCTCCTGCGTCTTCTGGAGCGTGTCGTTGGTGTTGGCGCCGTTGACGCCCGAGAAGGCGAGCGCCGCGCGCTCGAGCAGCCGGCCCGATTTCTCCAACGCGGCGATCGTATTCTCGAAGGTCGGCATCGAGCGCACGTTGACGATCGCGGCGATCTCGCGGCGCTGCTCGGCCATCCCCGCCTCGAGCGCGGGGAGATAGTCCGAGTCCTTGATCTTGTCGAAGGGAGGCGCCTGATAGGGCAGGGTGCTCGGCTGGGCGAAGGGGTTGGTCGGGCTGAGCGTCTGCGCGACCGCAGAGGAAGACATCAGCGCCACGACGGTGGCGACGGCAAGGGAACGCATCGTTGCTCCTTGAGCTGGAGGATGCGCGCCTGATGCACCCGCGCGGGGACAGGGGCAAGCGTGCTGCCCTAATATGAGTTGGTAAGGGCGGCCGCGGACTCCGTTGATCCTCCGCTAGACGATGCTCCTTCGCCCGCCGTTGTCCTCGGAGCGCTCTTCACTTCCCGTCATCCCGGACTTGTTCCGGGATCCACTGGTCCGCGAAAGCAACGCTTCAAGGGTCTGCGGCACGGTGGATCCCGGACCAAGTCCGGGATGACGGGACGAGGATCGCAGCGGAAGCCTTTAAGGAAGGATTGCCGCAAGGTCGCTCCCTGGCGTCCGCCTCAGGCCGCCAGCCGGCCGTCCTTGAGCGCCGCCGCCTCGAAGGTGAACAGCACGTCGGGGTCCGGGAGCGGCACCTCGCGCGCGATCTCGGGCGGCGCGGCGCGGTGGAGCAGGTGCGCGAGGATCGCGCGGCGCGCCGCTTTCTTGTCGTCGGCGCGGACGCAGTGCCACGGCGCCAGCGGCGTGTGGGTGCGCGTCAGCATCACGTCCCGTGCCGCGGTGTAATCGTCCCACTTCGACTGGGCTACCGCGTCCATGTCGGAGACCTTGAGCGCCTTGAGGGGGTCCTCGCGCCGCGCCTCGAGCCGCTCGCGCTGCTCGTCCTTGCTGATGTCGAGCCACAGCTTGACCAGCTTGATCCCGCTCTCCACCAGCATGCGCTCGAAATCGGGCGCGTCGCGCAGGAACTCCGCCTGCTCGGCAGCGGTGGAGAAGCCCATCACCACTTCGACCCCGGCGCGATTGTACCACGAGCGGTTGAAGATCACGAACTCGCCCGCGGCGGGCAGATGCGCGACGTAGCGCTGAAAATACCATTGCGTGCGCTCGCGGTCAGACGGTTTGGGCAGCGCCACTACGCGCGTGGCACGGACCGAGCTATGCTCGACGATGCGCTTGATCGCGCCGTCCTTGCCCGCGCCGTCGCGCCCCTCCAGCACCAGTACGACGCGCTCGCCGCTGCGCGCTGCCGCCTGTTGGGTGTGCACGAGTGCTAGCTGCAGATCCTCCAGGCTAGCGTGCCCGTCACCATGCTTGTCGCCGTGATCCTTGCCCATCCGTCTCGCGCTCCGTCGCCTCACCTGCGGCTATAACGCATCGCGGGCGGGAGGATGCGCGCGCGCTCAGACCGTCAGCGTCACCCGCAGGAAGTCGGGCACGGGGCCGTTCCAGCCGCCGTCGTCGGGCGCCTCGTCGCGCTCGCGGCGGCGGTCGGCGTAGCGCTCCTGCCGCGGCGCGGCAGTACGCGGCTCGGCCGCGGGTCGCTCGGTGCGGGCCGGGCGCTCGTCGCGCGCCGGCCGCGCGGCGCGGCGCGGACGCGTGCTCGACTCCTCCGGGGCGGACTCGGTCGCGATCGGCTCGGGCGCCGCCTCGCTCCGCCCGCGGCGCTGGCTGCGCTCGCGTCCGCGGCGAGGACGCTCCTCTTCGGCCGCTTCCGGTCCCGCACTCGCATCGGCGCCTGGCAGCGCCTCGAGTCGCGCGATCTTCTGGCCGGTGAGCTTCTCGATATTCTCGATGTTCTCGATGTCGTCGGGCGCCGCCAGCGTGTAGGCGACGCCGGTCGCGCCGGCGCGCCCGGTACGGCCGATGCGGTGGACGTAATCGTCCGGATGCCACGGTGCGTCGAAGTTGAAGACGTGGCTGACGCCCTTGATGTCGAGCCCGCGCGCCGCGACATCGCTGGCGACGAGGATCGTCACCTCGCCCTTCTTGAACTTGTCGAGCTCGGCGAGGCGCGCCGGCTGGTCCATGTCGCCGTGGATCTCGCCGCTGGCGAAGCCATGCTGCTGCAGGCTCTTGTTGAGCTCGCGTACAGTGGTCTTTCGGTTGCAGAAGATGATCGCGTTGCGCACGTCGTCCTGCGCGAGCAGCTGGCGCAGCACGCGACGCTTCTCGAACGAGGTCCCTTTCACGGGCACCACCCACTGGGTGATGTTGACGTTGGTGCTGGCCGGGCGCGCCACCTCGATCGTCTTGGGATTGCTGAGGAAGCGATCGGCGAGCTTCTTGATCGGCGGCGGCATCGTCGCCGAGAACAGCAGCGTCTGGCGCGTCGCCGGCAGCTTGGTGCAGATCTCCTCGATATCGGGGATGAACCCCATATCGAGCATGCGATCGGCCTCGTCGATCACCAGCATCGAGCAGCCGGTGAGCAGGATCTTCCCGCGGCCGAACAGGTCCATCAGCCGTCCGGGCGTGGCGATCAGCACGTCGACGCCCTTCTCCAGCGCCTTGACCTGATCGCCCATCTGCACGCCGCCGATCAGCAGCGCCATCGAGAGCTTGTGATACTTGCCGTAGGTCGTGAAATTCTCCGCGACCTGCGCGGCGAGCTCGCGCGTCGGCTCGAGGATCAGGCTGCGCGGCATGCGCGCGCGGCTGCGGCCGTGCGCGAGGATGTCGATCATCGGCAGCACGAAGCTGGCGGTCTTGCCGGTGCCGGTCTGCGCGATGCCGATGATGTCGCGCATCATCAGCACGGGCGGGATCGCGCTCGCCTGGATCGGTGTCGGCTCGGTATAGCCGGTGTCGCCGACGGCGCGGAGAAGTTCGTCGGAGAGGCCGAGATCGGCGAAGCTCATGCAGATGTCCGGGCTGTGGGGCGCGGGCGGAACCGCAGGGATAGCCTGGCGCCGAGCGCTTCCCTATCCGCGGTGAGAAGTCAAGGAGAATGCGGGGCGACGGCGGTGCGGGAGGGGACCCGTCGCTGGCGCTTGCCCGTTTTCTCCCCTGCCGTCATCCTCAACTCGTTGCAGGATCCACGCTGCCGCGCACTCAAGTGCCTCGGCGCCTGCGGGGCGGTGGATCCTGAAACGAGTTCAGGATGACGCTGAAGAAAGATGAGCGCCCCCCGTAGGTCAGCCTCTACTTCCGCTTCTTCGGCACCAGGGTGCGGAACTTGCTGATCGGACACAAAGCGCCCGAGCGCGAGCGGATCGCGTCGCGGCCGGCGCAGATCTGGCCGTCGCTCGTCGGGCGCAGGTAGAAGCCGGCGTAGAAGTCGAGCGTCGGGCAGTCGTCATCGAGCTTGGCGCGGATGCGGCGCGCGCCCTCGATGACGAGGTCGACGTCACCCTTGGTGTCGATCGCCGCGCCGGTCAGCGCGGTGACGCGGAGGCACTCGGGGCCGCGCTTCTCCTGCCATTCGACCGGCGCGGGGGTGACGACGCGGGCGCCGCGCGGCGCGGGGGCGACGCGCGGGATGCGGATGATCAGCCGCTCGTGGATCGTCAGCTGCGCGTACTGGACCCCGCCCCAGCCCGGATCGGGCGCGCGCGCCGATACCGCCAGCGGGGCGGCCAGCAGCAGCGTCAGAACGGGCACGAAGCGCTGGAGCATGCGGCACGGCCCGTTGCGGAGAGTCGGTTGAATGCCGGCTGAATTGAACGCGGGCGCGTTGTCGGGCAAGAGGCGGAGCGTGACCGACGTGCAACACCGCCTCGCCGAAATGCTTGCCCAGCAGCTCGCGCCGGGCGCGATCGTCACCGATCCGGACGCGATCGCGCCCTGGCTGATCGACTGGCGGCGGCGCTGGCAGGGCCGTGCGGCGCTGCTGCTCCAGCCGCGCGATACCGCCGAGGTGCAGGCGATCGTCACCGCCGCGCGCAGTCTCGCGGTGCCGCTGGTGCCGCAGGGCGGCAATAGCTCGATGGTGGGCGGAGCAACCCCACCGGCGGACGGCAGCGCCGCGATCCTGTCGCTGCGCCGGATGAACCGGATCCGCCATCTCGACCCCGCCGCAGGGCTGGTGGTGGCGGAGTCGGGCGTGGTGCTCGCCGACCTCCACGCCGCCGCGCTGGCGCAGAGTCGCCGCTTCCCGCTCTCGCTCGGTGCCAAGGGCAACGCCACCGTCGGCGGGCTGGTATCGACCAACGCGGGCGGGACGCAGGTGCTGCGCTTCGGCACGATGCGCGGGCTGGTCGCCGGCATCGAGGCGGTGCTGCCCGACGGCACGCTGCACGAGGGGCTCGCCGCGCTGAAGAAGGATAATCGCGGCTATGACCTCGACCAGCTGCTGATCGGCGCCGAGGGAACGCTGGGCGCCGTCACCGCCGCGACGCTGCGGCTGGTGCCCGCGGTCGCGGCGCGCGCGGTCGCCTGGGCCGGCGTCGCCTCCCCCGACGCCGCGATGGCGCTGCTGCGCCGCTTCCAGCGCGCCACGCCCGCGCTGGAGAGCTTCGAACTGCTGCCCGACGAGTCGCTCGCCGCGGTGCTGGCCTATCTGCCGGACGCGCGCGCGCCGCTCGGCGGGCGCCAAGCCTGGCACGTGCTGCTCGAGGTCACCGCCGACGACCCGCGCGATGACCCCGCCGCGCTGGTCGAGGCGCAGCTCGCGGCCGCGCTCGAGGCGGGCGAGATCGCCGACGCGACGCTGGCGCAGAGCGAGGCGCAGGCCGAGGCGTTCTGGCGGCTGCGCGAGTCGATCTCCGACGCCGAGCGCGCCACCGGCCCCGCTGCCCAGCACGATATTTCGGTGCCGGTCGAGGCGATGCCGCGCTTCATGGTCGAGGCCGCCGCGGCGTGCGACGCGCGCTTCCCCGGCACACGCGCCTCGGGCTTCGGCCATCTCGGGGACGGCAACGTCCATTTCCATGTTCGTGCCGCGCCCGGCACCGATCCGGTGCGTTGGTATGCCGAGCAGGTGCCCGTCGTCTCGCGCTTCGTCCACGACCTGGTCGCCGCGGCGGGCGGCTCGATCTCGGCCGAGCACGGCATCGGGCAGATGAAGCGTGCCGAGCTCGAGCGGCTCGGCCCGCCGGCGCGGCTCCACGCGCTGCGCGCGATCAAGCGCGCGTTCGATCCGGGCCAGCTGTTCAATCCGGGCAAGCTCGTCGCGCTTGCGCCCGGCCGCGGCAGTGAATAACCCCGGCGACCATCCGCGCGGCGACCGGGGGCGACGCGCCGCGACCTGACTGCCAACCCTCACCGTCCTTTGGAGATTCGCATGGCCAGCGCGCCGCAACTGCCGCTCTTCTACAACGGCCTCGAGCCGCTCTCGAGCGAGACGCACGCCAACTATAAGGTGCAGCCCTCGACGGTCGCGCCCTTCCTCGCCAACCAGCACGCCATCCCGCTGACGGTAGAGGAATTTCCGCTGGTGCAGCGGCACATGCCGATCGTCTTTTCCTCGGGTGACGACGCCATCCCGCTGGCGCTGATGGGGCTCAACGAGGGCGTCAACGTCTTCCTCGACGACAGCGGCAAGCTGCTCGAGGAGACGATCTACGTCCCCGCCTATGTCCGCCGCTACCCCTACATGCTCGCGCGCCTAACCCCGGACGCGCAGGAGCTGTCGCTGTGCTTCGACCCGACCTCGCCGACGATCGGGGCGTTCGACCAGGGCGACGCGCTGTTCGAGAATGGCCAGCCCACGGAGCTGACGCGCAATATTCTGCAGTTCAACGAGAACTTCGAGCAGGCCGCGGCGCGCACGGCGCAGTTCATGAACGAGGTGCGCGAGCTCGGCCTGCTGATGGAGGGCGAGGTGTCGATCCAGCAGGACGGCGTCGAACAGCCGTTCGTGTATCGCGGCTTCCAGATGGTCGACGAGCAGAAGCTGGTCGACCTCCGCGGCGACCAGCTGCGCAAGATCTCGCAGTCGGGCCTGCTGCCGCTGCTCTACGCGCACCTGTTCTCGCTGTCGCTGATGCGCGATATCTTCGCGCGGCAGGTGCGACTGGGCAAGATGCCGCAGCCGCAGCTGACGATGTAACCACCAGCGGGAGAGACGGCGATGGCGACGCGGGCATATCGGGGCGAGCGCTACTCGCGCGTCGCCGTCGCCTTCCACTGGACCATCGCCGCCCTGGTGATCTTCAACATCGTGGTGGGGCTTGGACACGATCCGATCCCCGCGCTGCGCGCGCTGATGCCGGCGCACAAGGCGATCGGTCTCACCGTGCTCGCGCTCACTGCGCTGCGCGTCGCCTGGCGGCTGGCACACCGCCCGCCCCCGCTGCCCGCCGACACCCCGAGCTGGGAGCGGGGCGCGGCGCACGCGACGCACTGGACGCTCTACCTGCTGCTCGTCGCCCTGCCGCTGAGCGGCTGGGTGATGGTATCGGGGCCGCAGGGGCGTCGGCCGCTCAGCTGGTTCGGCGCATTCGACCTGCCCTACCTGCCCGCCACCTCTCCCGCGGCGGAGGGTGCCGCCAAGGCGCACGGGCTGCTCGGCTGGGTGATGCTAGCGCTGGTGCTGCTCCACGTCGCCGCGGCGCTTCGGCACCACCTCGTGCTGCGCGACCGCGTGCTGGCGCGCATGCTGCCGGGCGCGTGAGCCCGCGGCCGCATCGGCTCGGCTCATCGCAACGAGACGACATTTCGCGTCGAAGGGGTTGCAACCAAAAACCGTGTTCCTAAGTTAATGGCGTACGGCGCTCGTGTCCCCCCTTTCGCGAGCCCGTATGACACGCCTTTGGCGTGTCTCCTCCCTGAACCTTGGCCACCGCGTGCTCGCACGCGGTGGTTTTTTTTATTCGGCCGCGAGGGGCGTGCTGCCGGTCGCGGCGAGCGCCTCGTCCGCGAGCGAGTCGATCACGGTGCGGAGCAGCGCCACCATCGCTGGCGCCCCCCCGCCGAGCGACTCGAGACGGCGGTCGAGATAGAGCGAACGGTCGAGCTCGAGCTGGATCGCGTGCACGCCCTGGTGCGGCCGCGCGTGACGCTCGAGGATATGGCCGCCCGCATAGGGCGTGTTGAGCGTGTAGCCCAGCCGCGCCGCGCGGACCGCACCTTCCACCCGCGCCACGAAGCGCGCGCCGGCGGCGCGGCCGAAGCGGTCGCCGATCACCAGCCGCGTCCGCCCGCCGGCGATCGGCGGCATCGAGTGGACATCGAGCAGCACCGCGCAGCCGAAGCGCACGCGTGCCTGCGTCAGCACGTCCTCGAGCGCGGCGTGATAGGGCCGGTGCGCCGCCGCGATCCGCGCCTCCACCTCGCCCGCGCTGAGCTTGCAGCGCCACAGCTCGCCCGCCGCCGCGGTCCGCCGCGGCACCAGCCCGATGCCCGCGCGCACCTTGGCCGAGAGCGGCGCGCCGCCGCGCGCGCCGTCATCGAGCAGCGGGTCGCGCTCGTGCTCGGCGCGGTTGAGATCGATCCAGGCGCGCGGCGTGTCCTGTACCAGCAGCGTCTCGTCGCGGCGCGCGGCGAGCGCGAGCGCGTCGACCAACCGGTCCTCCAGCGTGGCGAGGCAGGACAGCGGCGCGCGCAGCGAGTCGCGCAGCGCGACCGGATAGTCGCGCCCGGCGTGCGGCACCGACACCACCACCGGCGAGGCGGGCGGCGTGTCGCCGATCAGTCGGAAGCTGCGCGTCATCTGCGCGCGACCCTATGGAACCCGCCGCGGCACCGCAACGCATCGTCGCTCGTTATGGCTTAATGGGACGGCAAGGCCGTTCGTTCACCATGTCCGCTGGTGGAAAAATCAATGCGGATCGGGCATAAGGGTCGGCTCGGGAGCATGGACACGTGATGATCAGGATTCTTCTGGCCGAGGATGATTCGGTGATGCGCGAGTATCTCACGCGCGCGCTGGAGCGATCCGGCTATGCCGTCACCGCGGTCGACCGCGGCACCGCGGCGCTGCCGCTGATCACCGAGGAGCGGTTCGACCTGCTGCTCACCGACATCGTCATGCCCGAGATGGACGGGATCGAGCTCGCCCAGAAGGCGCAGGAGCTCGCGCCCGGCATGCGCGTGATGTTCATCACCGGCTTTGCCGCGGTGACGCTGAAGGCGGGCAACACGATGCCGCAGGCGCGTGTGCTCTCCAAGCCGTTCCACCTTCGCGACCTCGTCCTCGAGGTCGAGCGGCTGTTCGACGTCGACGCCGCCAACGAGCTGATCTGAGGCGCGCGCGAAAAGGCGCTTGCGCCCGCCGCCGAGGCCGGTTAGAGGCGCCACCCTCGGGCGTGTAGCTCAGTGGTAGAGCACTGTGTTGACATCGCAGGGGTCGCAAGTTCAATCCTTGCCACGCCCACCACGTAGTCGGCTCTATCCGGTCGGCCCAGCTCTCCAGCTGGGCGACCGGATAGAGCGACTTCGCCGCTTCGCTGGCGCCATTATCCTTGACCATCGTCGGCGCTGCGGGCTCTTACCGCGTCGCTTGCCTGGGCGCACGACGCGATCGATGCGTCACTCGGACGAGAGCACGCAGAGGGCCAGCAGGGGCAGGCCGAAGAAGAGGATCATCAGCAGCAGGTCGACGTCGACGAACCGTGCCAGCGCGCCTCTCCACCCAGCGCTGCGCTCCTCCGCCTCATTACGCCCACCGCGTGCATCAGCGGAGCGACCGGCTCGCGGGCCAACTGCAGCATCCAAGTCGCCGGAACGATGAGGGGAAGACGCGACCGCGAGGTCGCGCTGTCTGAGACCGTTTTCCATGTCCATGCTCTCGCAATCTCGAGGCCGAGAACGTGTCGGTCACGTTCCGGCGGATCGGTCGGAAGGTCCCGAACTCGAGCGAGCAAGCCGTCGAGCCCGGGCTAACCGCGTGCGGCGAGTTGACCCGCGTGGCTGCGAAAGCGCTGAAAGAGAACAGCGAACGGCATATATCTAAGATGCACCCGCCATCGCGCGAGTCAATGGCCGGACCTAACATCGATCACCGTTCCGGATGTGATGCCGACCTCGGGGCATCTTTCTCGGTCGTCATCTGAGCCGTGCTCATCTGACCACAGGGTCACCCACGCCGAGCGAGTGTCCTTCCCGCCCGCGTCCTCGCGAAGCGGGCGGCCGCGGCGATGGCTCGACGCGGCGCCGCTGGCGCCGGACTAGACCTCGCTCTCGCGCGCCAGTGCGCGCGGCGCCCCAGTCGCCCCGATCGCGCGCAGAAGGTCGGCCGCGCCATAAGGCTTCGGCAGCAGCCGCACCCCCGCCGCCGCGGCGTCGACCGAGCCGGTGTCACCGCTCGCCACTACGACGCGGATACCCGGGCGTAGCTCGACGGCGCGCTCGGCCAGTGCCAGCCCCGAGGTGCCCGGCAGGTGGATGTCGGTGATCAGCACGTCGATCGGCGCGGTCTGAAGTGCCGCCATGGCCTCCTCCGCGCTGGCAGCCTCGACCACCACCTGACCCGCTTCCTGCAACACCTCGGCGGTGGCGGAGCGGATCAGGGCGTCGTCCTCGACCAGCAGGATCGTCGCGCGCGGCGGGGTCGCGGCCGGCGCTTGGCTCGTGACCGGAATGGCGCGCGGCCGCAGCGCCGCGCGCTGGCGCTGGTTGGCGAGCACGTGCCGGATCTTCCGTGCCAACGCCTCGCGCGTGTAGGGTTTGGAGAGCAACTCCACGCCCGCGTCGAGCCGCCCGCCGTGAACGATCGAGTTCTCGGTATAGCCTGAGGTGAACAGCACCGCGATCTCGGGCAACCGCTCGCGTGCCTTGCGCGCCAGCTCGGGGCTCTTGAGCGTGCCGGGCATCACCACGTCGGTGAAGAGCAGGTCGATGGCGATGCCGCTCTCCACCACGCTGAGCGCGCTCTGCGCGTCGACCGCCTTGAGCACGCGGTAGCCGAGATCGGCGAGCAGCTCGACCACGGTGGCGCGCACCTCGTCGTCGTCCTCGACCACCAGCACGGTCTCGCTGCCGCCGGTGATCGGCCCGGTATCGACCGCCACCTCGACATCCTCGCTCTCCAGCGCGCGCGGCAGGTACAGCCGGATCGTCGTGCCGTGACCGGGCTCGGAGTAGAGGTTGACGTGCCCGCCCGACTGTTTGACGAAGCCGTACACCATCGAGAGGCCCAGCCCCGAGCCCTTGCCCTCGGCCTTGGTCGAGAAGAACGGCTCGAACACCTTCTCCATGATCTCCGGCGTCATGCCGCTGCCGGTGTCGCTCACCGCCAGCATGACATATTGGCCGGGCGTCACCTCGTCGTGGCGGCGCGCATAGGCGTCGTCGAGGTGCGCGTTGGCCAGCTCGATTGTGAGTTTGCCCTGCCCTTCCATCGCGTCGCGCGCGTTGATCGCGAGGTTGAGCAGCGCGTTCTCGATCTGGCCGGGATCGATGAAGGTGTTCCACAGCCCGCCGCCGAACACCGTTTCCACCTCGATCCCCTCGCCGATCGCGCGGCGCAGCATGTCGTCCATGCCGCGCACGAAGCGGGTGACGTTGACCGTCTTGGGCTCGAGCGCCTGGCGGCGTCCGAAGGCGAGCAGTTGCGCTGCCAGCCGCGACCCCCGCGACACGCCCGCCAGCGCGTTGGCGACGCGCGTCTCGGCGCGCTCGTTGCCCGCGATGTCCTTCTGCAAGAGTTGTAGGTTGCCCGAGACGACCTGAAGCAGGTTGTTGAAATCGTGTGCTACGCCCCCGGTGAGCTTGCCCACCGTCTCCATCTTCTGCGCCTGCGCCAGCTTCGCCTCGGCGGCCCGGCGCGTCGCGATCTCGTCGATCACGCGAGTCTCCAGCGTCTCATTGAGCTGGCGCAACTGCTCCTCGGCGCGCTCGCGGTGGCGCACCTGGCGCTCGAGCTGCTCGGCATGGTCGCGCAGCGCCGCCTCGGCGGCGCGCTGGTGCGTGATGTCGGTGTGGACGCCGACCCACTCGGCGATCGCGCCCTTGTCATCGAGCCGCGGCACCGCGCGGATCGCGAAGGTGCGCCAGACGCCGCAGTGGCGCCGGACGCGATGCTCGAACACGAAGGTCGACTTGGCCGCGACCGCCTGCTCCCAGGCGGCGAGCGTCGGCGCGACGTCCTCGGGATGGACCGCGGCGGACCAGCCGTGGCCCTGATAGTCCTCGAGTCGCTGGCCGGTCAGCAGCGCCCAGCCGGGCTGCTCGCCGATCATTCGACCGTGTGCGTCATTGGTCCACAGCACGCCGTGCATCGCCTCCATCGCGGCGCGGAAGCGCGCGTTGCTGGCGTCGAGCGCCTCTTCGCGGCGGACGCGATCCTCGATGTCGAAGACGATCACCTGGAAGCCGGTGATGCTCCCGTCCGCGGCGCGGCGTGGCAGGTAGCGCACGTCCGCGCGACGCAGGCTGCCGTCGCCGTGGCGGATCGCCGAGTCGGACTCGATCGTCTCGCCCGCGAGCGCGCGATCCATCAGCGGTCGGCGCTGCGCGTAATTCTCCGCGCCGATCACGTCGCACGCGTGGCGGCCGACGACCTGCTCGGGGCTCAGCCCGAACCAGTCGAGGTAATAGCGATTGGCGAAACGGAAGACGTGGTCGCGGTCGATGAAGGAGACGAGCAGCGGCAGCGCGTCGGTGACGGTGCGCAGCTCCGCCTCGCTGTCGGCGAGCTGGCGCTCCAGCTCGATCCGCCCGGTATTGTCGATCACGGTGCACAGCACGCCGCCGACGCTGCCGTCGGCCTCGTAGACCGGCGTGTAGAACAGGTCGAAGATCAGCTCGACGGGCACGCCGTCGCGCAGCAGCGTCAGCGGCTGGTCGCGATACGAGACGATCTCGCCCTTCAAGCCGCGCTCGAGGATGGCGCGGTTCCAGTCCCAGATCTCGGGAAAGACGCTCGCCGCGGTCTGGCCGAGCGCGGCGGGATGATGGGCGCCCGCGACCGCGCGATAGGCGTCATTGTAGAGCATCACGCCCTCGCGACCCCACATCAGCACCTTAGGGACGGGCGAGTTGACCACGTTGGCCACGGTGGTGCGCAGCTGCGGCGTCCAGTCCGCGAGCGGACCGAGCGCGCTGCGCCCCCAATCGCGTGCGCGGATCAGCCCGCCGGTCTCCCCCCCGCCGACCGGCCAGGAGGGCGCCGCGCCGGGCGTGCCGCGGTCGCGCAGCAGCTTGAGCGCGGTGCGGACCACCTCGCTGGCGTTGCCGTATTCCCCCGAGGCGAGCGCGTCGGTGATGACCGACTCGAGTTCGGGGGTGAGCGACACGTCGCAGGAGGGGCGTTGAGTCATGCCCGGCATGTCTGGCCTCCGTCGCCGCTGTGTCAATCGATGTCAGGGAAGGATGTGTCTGATCTACATTGCCTTTCGGCTTGGTTAACGACGCTGCGCGCCGGCGACGGTCCGCGATGAACCCATCGCTGCTCGCGTTGGTTACCTGTCGCGCAATCACGAGAGGATGACCGATGCCGCCGCAGCTCAAGCCGATCGACCAGCAGGTGGTCCTGATCACCGGCGCCAGCTCGGGCATCGGGCTGGTCACGGCACGGACGGCGGCGAAGCGCGGCGCCAAAGTGGTATTGGTCGCGCGTGACAGCGACGCGCTGGCGACGATCGCGCGCGAGATCGAGGAGGCGGGCGGGCAGGCCGAGTTCGCCACCGCCGACGTCGGCGACCTGCGCGACGTCCAGCGCGCCGCCACCAAGGCGGTCGAGCGCTTCGGCCGCATCGACACCTGGGTCAACGCTGCGGGCGTCGCGATCTATGCCAAGCTGGTCGACACCCCGATGGACGAGCACGAGCGGCTGATGCGCACCAATTATCTCGGGGCGGTGCACGGCTGCCTCACCGCGGTGGAGCAGCTCCAGCGCGAGGGCGGCGCGTTGATCACCGTCGGCTCGATCGTGTCGGACATCCCCACCGCGGGCATGGGTGCCTATGCCGCGAGCAAACACGCTGTGAAGGGCTATGTCGACTCGCTCCGCATCGAGATCGAGGGTGATCGCCTGCCGATCTCGGTGACGCTGGTGAAGCCCTCCGGAATCGACACGCCCATCGCCGAGCACGCCGCCAATCATCTCGACGGCGCCGCGCTGCTGCCCCCGCCTGTCTACGCCCCCGAACTGGTGGCCGAGGCGATCCTCGAAGCGGCGCAGCATCCCAAGCGTGACATCACCGTCGGCGGCACCGGCCGCCTCCAGGTGCTGGTGGCAGAGCATTTCCCGCCGCTGCTCGACAAGCTCGGCCACAAGCTGCTGCCGATGATTCAGGACCGCACGCGCGCGCCGACGCGGCGCGACAATCTCGCGGCGCCGTTCGTCGGCGGACGCGAGCGCTCGCACGACCAGCACGGCCGCTCGATCAGCCTGTACGACGCCGCCGGCCGCCACAAGTTGGCCGCCGCGACCGCGGTCGGCGCTGGGCTGGGCCTGGCGGTGCTGGCGCGGCTGCGCGGGCGAAGCTGAGTGCCAGCTTCTACCTAGGTTAGGCGGTTGCCGCGGAACGCCCCGGATGTCGGAAGGGTTAGTCCGATAGATCAACAGGGTAGATCAGCTAATGGGTCAGGCATGCGGCACCACCGTCCTCCTCGTCGAGGATGAGCTGTTCGTCCGCATGATCGGCGCTGACGCGCTGTCCGAGGCAGGCTATCGCGTGATCGAGGCGAGCGATGCCGACGAGGCGCTGGCGCGGCTCGAGCGCAGTGACGATGTCCAGGTGCTGTTCACCGATATTCGCATGCCCGGGTCGATGGACGGGCTCCAGCTCGCCGGTGAGGTGCACCGTCGCTGGCCGGCGATCCGCATCCTGCTGACCTCGGGCGACACCCGCCCGACTGGCGCCGCGATTCCCGACGACGGCCGCTTCCTCGCCAAACCATACCGTTTCGAGGCGCTGTCGCGCGAGCTGGACCAACTGCTGGCGCACTGATCGTCCGCCCGGCGCCGCGTTCCGCCGCTTGCTTGTCGCGGGCGGCTTGACGCACGCATCGGGGCGGCGGAGGCTCCTCCGCTCGTCTCCAGCGGAGCATCGATGACCGACGCCGCGGTCGCGCTCGACCTTCCCCAGCCCGCCGCCTCGACGCCGGCGACCGTGCCGCATGGCATGCCGCTGTACGCGCTGCTCGGCTTCGCCGCGGGGCTGCCCTTCTACCTCTTCTCCACCGTGCTCGCGCTCCGGCTGCAGGCGCACGGCGTCGCGCTCGGGGTGATCGGCTTCTTCGCCTGGGTGCAGCTGCTGCCGACCTTCAAGTTCGTCTGGGCCCCGCTGCTCGACCGTTACGACGTGCCCGGCTTCGCGCACTTCTGGGGCAAGCGGCGCGGCTGGATCATGCTGGCGCAGCTCGGCATCACCGCCTCCATCGCGGCGATGGCGTTCACCGCCGCCGACACCAGCCTGCCGCTCACCGCCTTGTTCGCGGTGCTGCTCGCCTTCTGGACGACGACGCTGGAGATCGCCGCCGATGCCTGGCGCATCGAGCTCTACCCGACGCAGGACCAGCAGGGGCCGATCGTCGCCGCCAACCTGCGGGGCTATCGCGGCGCGATGGTGGCCGCCGGGTCGGGCGCGCTGCTGATCGCCGACACCGCCGGCTGGACCGCCGCCTATCTCGCGATCGCCGCCGCGGCGTTCCTGCCCTTCCCGCTGCTCGTCGCCGGGGAGGCGCAGCCGGGGCACGACGCGCGCGGCGGCCGCTGGGCCGCGCTGGCGGCGGGGCTCGCCGCGGCGGCGGTGATCCTCGGCGCGGTCGCGATCGCCACCGCCGCGCTGGGCCGGGTCGCGCTGGCGCTCGCCGCCAGCGCGGGGCTGGGCGGCGCGAGCAACGTCACCCCCTATGTGCTCGCGCTCTGCCTGCTGCCGTTCGTCGCGATGGCGGCGGCGCTGCCGCGGATCCGCCGCGCGACTCCAGAGTCACGGCTGCGCCGCTCCGCCGCGCTCGGCCCCTACGTCGATTTCTTCTGGCGCTATGGCGGCGCTGCGATCGGGCTGATGGCGTTCGTCTCGATCTATCGCATGGGAGACGTGCTCGCGCTCAATCTCGCCAAGCCGATGATAAAGGGGCTGGGCTACAGCCTGAGCCAGATCGGCCGCGCCGACAGCCTGGTCGCGCTCGCCGCCAGCGTCGCCGGCGTCGGTGCCGGGGGCTGGCTGGTGACGCGCGCGCCGATGCCGCTGGCGCTCGCCCTGGGGGCGGGGGTGGCGGCGATCGGCAATCTCGGCTTCGTCTGGCTCGCGCACCAGCCGGTCGGCGAGCCGGTGCTGTACCTCTCCACCGCGGCGGACCAGTTCGGGAACGGCATGGCGGGGGCGGTGTTCGTCGTCTATCTCTCGCTGCTGGTGCACCCGCGCTTCCCGGGCGCGCAATATGCCTTTCTCACCGGCTTCGCTTTCCTGCTGCCGCGGCTCCTCGCGGGTGCGGGCGGCACGATGGTGGGCGCGATCGGCTATGACGGCTTCTTCCTGCTCTCGGGCGCGCTGAGCCTGGCGGCGCTGCCCTTCCTACCGTGGCTGGCGCGACTGCGCCCGCGCGCCGACGATAGCGACGCGGCGTGATCGAGCGCGCAGTCGAGGCCGGCTTCGCTCCCGCCGCGGCGGCGGTCGAGTCGGGCAGGATCCCCGGCGCCGCGCTCGGCGCGGTGACTCGCGAGGGCGCGCGCGCAGTGCGCTGGAGGGGGTGGGCGCGCCGCGTGCCCGCTCCCGAGCCGCTGACGCGCGCGCATTGGTTCGACCTCGCCTCGGTCAGCAAGGTGCTCGCCACCACCCGCCATGTGCTGCGTCTCGCCGACGCCGGACGGATCGACCTCGACCGCCCGCTCACCGACGCGATCCCCGACCTGCGCCAATATGACGTCGCCGGCGCGGCGGAGCGGCGGATCACCTTCCGCGACTGTCTCGCGCACCGCACCTTCCTGCCCGCGGTCGAGCCGATCTACACCTATGGCGACGATCCGGCGCGGCTGCGCGCCTTCGTGCTCCAGCGCGAGTGGCGCCACGGGCCGCCGGTCTATTCCGACATCAACTTCATCCTGCTCGGCATCGCGCTCGAGCGGCTGACCGGGGCGGGGCTGGACCAGCTGCCGCTGGGGAGCGACGGGCTCGCCTGGTCGCCGCCGCCCGGTCCGGCGGTCGCGACCGAGTCCTGCATGTGGCGGGGGCGCGTGCTGCAGGGCGAGGTGCATGACGAGAACTGCTTCGCCATGGGCGGCCGCACCGGCCACGCCGGTCTGTTCGGCACGATCGACGGCGTGCTCGACGCGGCGCAGGCGCTGCTCGACGGCAGTCAGGACTCGCCCAGGGCGCTCGACGCGATGCGCACCCCGGTCGCGGGCGTGCGCACCCACGGCTGGGAGAGACGGCACGACGGCTGGTCGGGGGGTCAGGCCTGCTCGGCTGGGACGATCGGCCACACCGGCTTCACCGGCACCGGTTTGTGGATCGACCCCGCGCGCGGGCTCGCCTGGACGCTGCTGACCAACCGCGTCCACCCGACGCGGCATCACGACAGCGGCATCTTTACGCTGCGCCCCGCGGTGGGCGAGGCGCTGGTGGCGGCCTGGGACGCGTGAGGCGCGACCGCCGCGCGCGAGCTTAGTACGGCGGCCCGACCCGCCCGCGCTGCGCCTTGGCCGCCTCCGCCCACCAGGCGAGATCGTCGGCGAAGCGGCCGAACTGGCGCTCCAGCGACTCGCCCGCGCCGCCGGTCGGGCGCGCCTCCGCGTCGAGCGTCTGTGCGATCGGGCCGACCACCAGCGTGCTGGAGATCACCGGCATCCCCATCTCGGGCAGGATCGCGTGCCACGCGCTGTTGCTGCGCGCGCCGCCGAGCCGTCCGGCCGAGTAGCTCGCCACCGCGGCGGGGCGCCAGAACCACTCCTCGAGATAATGGTCGGTGAGGTTCTTCAGCCCCGGCTGCGGACCCCAGTTGTACTCGCCTGTCACGAACACGAAGGCGTCGGCGTCGCGGATCTGGCCGGCCAGCCGCTCCATCGCCGCAGGCGCCTCGCCAGCGGGATATTCCTTGTACATCCGGTCGAGCAGCGGCAGCCCCACGTCCTTGGCGTCGACCAAGGTCGGCGCGTCACCGCGCGCGGCGAACCGATCGACGAGGTAGCGCGCCAGCCGGATGCCGGTGCGATCGGCGCGATACGAGCCGTAGAGGATCAGGACGTTCATCGCACCGTCCTGCCGGCCGCGTCGAGTCGGGTAAAGCCCCGCGCGGTGGCGCCGCGCGCGCGGGCGCGCTAGGCGCAGGCGCGATGACCGACCCCCCGCACCGCCTCGACTGCTCCGCCGCCGCGCTCACCGCCAACTGGCGCGCGCTCGCGCGGCTGAGCGGCGCGGCGGCGTGCGGCGCCGCGGTGAAGGCCGACGGCTACGGCCTCGGCGCGGTCGCGGTGGCGACGCGGCTCGCCGACGCGGGCTGCCGCGACTTCTACGTCGCGACCTGGGCCGAGGCGGCCGCGCTCGCCCCCGCGCTCGCCGGCGGTCCGGCGCGGATCGCGGTGCTCCACGGCGCGCGCGCGGCCGATCTCGCCCTCGCCGACCTGCCCGGCGTCCGCCCGGTCCTCTCCACCGCAGCGCAGGTACGGCGCTGGCGCGAGGCGGGCGCCGGGCGCGCGTGCGACGTGATGGTCGACACGGGCATGAACCGCCTCGGCTTGGCGCCGGAGGAGGTCGCCGACGGGCTGCTCGACGGGCTCGCGCTCGACACGCTGCTGAGCCATCTCGCCTGCGCCGACGAGCCCGGCCACCCGCTCAACGCGGTGCAGCGCGCGCGCTTCGCCGCGCTGACCGGTCGCACCGCGGCGAAGCGGTTGAGCCTGGCGAATTCGGCGGGCATCGCGCTCGGCGTCGACTATCACTTCGACCTCACCCGCCCCGGCCTCGCGCTCTACGGCGGGGTGCCGGTGGCCGCGCTCGGCGATGCCCTGCGCCCGGTCGCGACGGTCGCGGCGGAGGTGTTGCAGCGCCGCCTGGTGCGCGCGGGCGAGACGGTGGGCTATAACGCCACGTGGCGCGCGCGCGCCGACACCGCGGTGGTGATCGCCAACCTCGGCTATGCCGACGGCTATTATCGCGCCTTCTCCGATCGCGGCCGCGCCTATGCCGGGGACGCTCCGCTGCCGGTGATCGGGCGGGTCTCGATGGACCTGGTCGCACTCGACGCGACCGGGGTGGACGTCGACGAGGGCGACTGGCTGCGCTTCGACGCCGACCTGCCGGCGATGGCGGCGGCGAGCGGAACGAGCCAGTATGAGCTGCTCACCGGCCTGGGGCGGCGGCTGGAGCGACGCTGGACCTGAGGCGGGCGACCGAGCGGCCGCGCTCACGCCGCGATCGCCCGCAGCCACTCGGCCAGCGGATCATAGAGCAGCGCCTGCGCGCGGCCGCCGACCATCATCCCGACGTGTCCCGCGCCGACGTCGCGCCGCTCGTCCAGCCCCGCCGCGGTCGCCGCGGGGACGATGCGGTCGCTCAGCGAGACGAACTCGATCGACGGGCAGGCCAGGTCGCCGGGCGTGACCGCGCGCCCGCCGACGTGCCAGGCACCCCCGCCCGGCGCGTCCTCTCCCACCAGCGCGCCGAACAGCTCCGCCCCCGCCGCATAGGTCAGCGGCGCACCCGCGTTCGCCCAGTCCTCGAGCAGCACGAAGCGCGCCAGCGTCGCCGCGTCCGTCGTCGCGAGCGCCTCGTATTTGGCGACGGTGCGCGCCGGGTCGAGCTGCCAGAAGCCCGACTGGAGCACCTCCATCGGCAGCACGCCGAGCGCGCGGCAGGCGGGCTCGGCCTGCTGCCACGACGCGCGCATCGCCGCGCGCGCGCGCTCGCCATAGCCGGTGAAGCGCCACGGCGCCGCCACCGTCGCCACGCCGGCGCAGCGTGGGCCGAGCAGCGCCGCCGCGGCGAGCGCCAGCGTGCCGCCCAGGCAATAGCCCACCAGCAGCGGCGGACGGTGGAGCCGCGCCAGCAGCGGCAGCAGCCGCTCGGTGACATGGCCGGCGAGGTCGAGCGCGGCGTCGCGCGCGCGCGGATGACCCCAGTCGAGCAGCCAGGGATGCAGGCCGGCGCCGGCGAGATGGTCGACCAGCGAGCGACCGCGCGCGAGATCGAGCACAGAGGGCGGGTTGATCAGCGACGGCACCAGCACCACCGGCGGCGCGTCGGTCGCGCCGCCGCCGTCGCGCAGCCGTGCCGCACCGCGGCGATACCGCACCGGCTTCATCCGCCGGCGCCCGCGCGGCGCCTCTTGGTAGCGCCGGAGTCCGGCGAGCGCCGCGGTCTGACGCTCAGAGGATGCTGCGGTCTCGCGGCGCAGCATGTCGAGGAACAGCGGCAACGGGCGAGGCACGTCGCGCTTGTGTTGCGGCGCGAAAAATTGTGCGTTACCGAAGGGACTATCCGTCATGGGGGCTCGCGCGATGAAGAAACAGCAGGGCGACGGCGTGGTCGTCATCAAGAAATACGCCAACCGCCGGCTCTACAACACCGAGAGTTCGTCCTACATCACGCTCGAGCATCTCGCCGCGATGACCCGCGCCGGGCGCGAGTTCAAGGTGGTCGACGCCAAGACCGACGAGGACATCACCCACAACGTCCTCACGCAGATCATCATGGAGGAGGAGAGCCGCGGCCAGACCATGCTGCCGGTCAACTTCCTGCGCCAGCTGATCGCGCTGTACGGCGACTCGATGCAGGCGATGGTGCCCGACTATCTCGAGGCGTCGATGGAGAGCTTCCGCCGCAACCAGACGCAGTTCAAGACCGCGGTCGAGGGTGCCTTCGCGGGCTCCCCCTTCGCCGAGATCGCCAAGCGCAACCTGGAGATGTTCGAGGCGGCGGCGAACGCGTTCAAGCCGGGCGCCACCCCGGCGCCGGCGGCGGACGCGACACCCGCGGCAGGCAAGGACGGCGAGATCGCCGCGCTCAAGGCCGAGCTGGCGCAGCTGCGCGACAAGGTCGACAAGCTGGGCGAGTGAGGGCGTTGGCCGGACGGTAACACGTCGCTGCGGCGACGGGCCCGCGGCGCGAATGTTGCGAATGTTGAGTCGCTGGCGCGTGTCGGGCGATCGTTGAGTCGCGGGAGCGTGTTGAGGCGCGAGGATCGAGGAAGGCGTCACCCGGCCCGTCTACCAGGGCGTGGGTAGCGTAGGACAGCGCTCGTCGTGTGCGTGACGGCGCGGGGCACGCGAAGGATCGTTCAAGCCGACGCACCAGCGCCACCACGAAGGCTGCACCGCGCAGATCGCGCCTTCCACCACCTCGCGAACGCGCCGCGTGCCGGTGTCGGCAGGCCTCAACTCCTTAGGGCGTCATCCTGAGCTCGGCTCGAGATCGACGGGTCCGGCATGAAGAGCTGAGGGCGTTGCCCGCGCGGAGGCAGGGATCCCGGCTCGAGGCCGGGATGACGGTGGTGGAACAAGGACGAACCCAGCAGCACCTGGATTCGCGGCACGGTGGATCCTGAGACAAGCTCAGGATGACGCCGAGCGATAGGGGAGCTGCGGCACTCCCTCAGCGCGGCTTGACGAAGCGGAGCGTCATCCGGTCGCTCTCGCCGATCGCCGCATATCGCGCGCGGTCCTTGTCCTTGAGCGCGTAGCTCGGCGGCAGCGTCCACACGCCCTCGGGCCAGTCGGCGCTGTCCTTGGGATTGGCGTTGATCTCGGAGCGGCCCGCCAGCTTGAACCCCGCCGCGGTGGCGAAGCCGATCACCGAGCTGGGCTTCATATAGCCGCTCTTCTCCTCCGCCGCGCTGGGGCGCGACTCGGGCAGGCGGTGCTCGACCACGCCGAGCGTGCCGCCCGGCTTGAGCATCTTGTACATCGCCGCGAACATCGCGCGCGCGCGATCCTCGCCGCCGAAGCGCCAGTTGTGGACGTTGCGGAAGGTCAGCACCACGTCGGCGCTGCCGTCGGGCACGCCGGGCTGGCCCGCCTCCGCCGGGAAGGCGGCGAGCTTGACCTTACCGTAGGTGGCGGCGTCCTTCGCCTGCAGCGCCCGCACCGCGCCAAGTCCCTTCTCCCATGGGCCGGCGGCATAATAGGCGCCGGCGCGCGAGGTCAGCGGGGCGAGGATCTCGGTGTACCAGCCGCCGCCCGGCCACACTTCCACCACCGTGTCGCCGGGCTTGACCCCGAAGAAGGCGAGCGTCTGCGCCGGATGGCGGTAGCGGTCGCGCGCCACGTTGGCGGCGGTGCGCGTCGGCGCGGCGACCGCGGCGGCGATCGGCGCGGGGACATTGGGAGTGCTGGCTGCGACGAGCAACGGGGCGGCGAGCAGCAGGGAGCAGGCGAGACGATGCATCGGCGATCCTCCGGGACGATGACGCACAGGCTGACGCGCGCGTGAGCGATGCGCAAGCCTCGCTCGTCGCGATCGCCTCGCTGGCGTTCGCGCTGGCGCTGTTCGCCGGCTGGCGCGCGCACCGCCGCACGCGCCGCGCCGACCCCGACTCGGTCGGCTGGGTCGACTGGACGCTGGTGCAGATGGCGGCGCTGATCGCGCTGGCGGTGTCGGGCTATGTCGCGCTGAAAGGGTGAGGCTGGGCGGGAACGGCGGCGGGCAGCCCGCGCTCAGTAGAAGCGCCGCAGCACCAGCACGCGCTCGCCGGCGCCGTCGCACAAGGTGAGCCGCACCGCGCGTCCCGGCGCCCCCGTCGCCCAGCCGGCGACCGGCTGGCTCGCATAGCCCGGCCCGACGGCGGCGCCGTCGACCGCGCAGATCGTGTCGCCCACGCGCCAGCCCGCCGCCGCGGCGGGGCCGCCGCGCATGACGTGGAGCACCTTGAGCCGGTCGCTCGCCAGCCCGAGCAGCAACCCGCTGGTCGAGCGCGCCACTGCCGTGCCACCCGGCAGCGCGCGCAGCAGCATGTGCCCCGCGCCCGGATCGAGCAGCACGCGATAGCGCTGGAGGAAGCCCGAGCCGATCCGCCCCGCCACCCCGATCGTGTCGGAGAAGCCGCCGGCGGGCTCGACGCGCAGCTCGACGTCGCGTGCCGCTACCCGACCGACCTGCAGCCGCGGCACGATCGCGAGCTCGCTCACCACCGCCCCGGCCAGCCCGTAGGAGACGGTGGTGGTGGTCGGCACCGCGCGCGCCGCCATGCCCACCGTCGCCCAGGACTCGGCGCCGAGGGTGATCGACGAGCCGTCGCCGGTATCGACCACCATCGGGCGCAGCCGCGCGCGCCCGAGCGCCACCTCGCTGACGTAGACCAGCCGGTCGGGCGCGATCGCGAGCGGCGCGCTCAGCCCGGCGAAGGGCACGCGCCCGCTGCGCAGCAGGCGGAAGCGTCGCGCGCCATAGTCGATGTCGAGCGCGTAGGCGGCGGTGAGGTCGCGCCCGACGAGCAGGTCGACCGGGGTGGCGCTGCCGGTCGCGGCGGCGGGCAGCTCGGCCACCGCGAGGCTGCCGCCGCGCCGCGTGAGCCCGCCGAGCGCCAGCGTCGCGGTGTCGACGCGTCCGACGTCGACGCTGCCGCCGATCACCGTCGCCTGCCCCTCGGCCCGCACCGTCAGCCGATTGGCAAGGGCATAGCGCTTGGCCAGCACCGAGTAGCTCACCCCGGTGTCGAGCACCGCGATGACGTCGCGGCCGTCGAGCGTCATGCGGAAGCGGATCTGGTTGCCGGGGGTGAGGTCGAAATCGACCCAGCGCGCCTCCGCGTCGGGCGCGAGCGCGCTGCTGCCCGCCCAGGCGACGCGCGGCTCGGGCAGCGGCGGCGCCGCGGCGGCGAGCAGCAGCGGCAGCAACAGGAGGGATCGGGCGCGCACCGCGCGGGTGTAGCGCATCGCCGCGGCGAGTCACGGGCAGAGCGGGAGGACGGGTGTGTCGCTATGGGTGTCGGGCCGTCCTTACCTCCGGGCAGATCGGCCACCACCCTTAGCTTTGTGCGCGTCGAGGGGTGGCCCCAGGCGCATCTGTTCTCGGACCAAAGGGCCACCTACCCGTTCCGTCATCCCGGACTTGTTCCGGGATCCACCGTGCCGCGAACTCAGGACCCGTTGCTCATGCGGGCAAGTGGATCCCGGACCAAGTCCGGGATGACGACAGAGTCGAGGCTGCCCCCGACCTGTGTCGCCCACCTATGCGGCAGGGCCCTCTAGAAGCTCGCCTCGGCATAGACCTTCGACACGTCGCCGCCCCACGCACCGTGATAGCGCTCGAGCAGCTGCTCGGCGGGGACCTTGCCGCTGCGGACGATCTCGCGCAGCGGCTCGAGGAAGCCGGTCTCGTCGTCGCCCGCGGCATTGGTGCGCCCGCGCGCGCGCAGGCCGAGCGTGGCGATGTCGAGCACCGCGCCCGCGATGTCGCGCAGCGTGCCGCCGCGCGGGAGCGGCGCGGCGAGCCCCAGCCGCGGCACCGAGTCGCGCAGCGTCTGGCGCTCGTCGAGCGTCCAGTCCTTGACGAGGTCCCAGGCGGCGTCGAGCGCGCCCTGGTCGTAGAGCAGGCCGACCCACAGAGCCGGCAGCGCGCAGATCCGGTTCCACGGCCCGCCGTCGGCGCCGCGCATCTCGAGGAAGGTCTTCAGCCGCACCTCGGGGAAGGCGGTGGAGAGATGGTCGTTCCAGTCGTCGAGCGTCGGCTTCTCGCCCGGCAGCACGCTCAGCTCGCCGCGCAGGAAGTCGCGGAACGACAGGCCCGCGGCGTCGATGTAGCGGCCCTCGCGATAGACGAAGTACATCGGCACATCGAGCATATAGTCGGCGTAGCGCTCGTAGCCGAAGCCGTCCTCGAACACGAACGGCAGCATGCCGGTGCGCGCCGGGTCGGTGTCGGACCAGATATGGCTTCGATAGGAGAGGAAGCCGTTGGGCTTGCCCTCGGTGAAAGGCGAGTTGGCGAACAGCGCGGTGGCGAGCGGCTGGAGCGCGAGGCCTACCCGGAACTTCTTCGCCATGTCCGCCTCGGACGCATAGTCGAGGTTCACCTGGATGGTGCAGGTGCGCAGCATCATGTCGAGCCCCATCGTGCCGACGCGCGGCATGTGGCGCAGCATGATCGCATAGCGGCCCTTGGGCATGATCGGCAGCTCGGCGCGGGTCTTGTCGGGCCACATGCCGAGCCCGAGGAAGCCGATCCCCAGCGCCTCGCCCGCGGCCTTGACCTGGGCGAGGTGGCGCCCGGTCTCGGCGCAGGTCTGGTGCAGATTCTCGAGCGGCGCGCCCGAGAGCTCGAACTGCCCCGCGGGCTCGAGGCTGACGCTGCCGTCGGCGCCGCTGAGCGCGATGACGTTCCCGCCCTCCTCGACCGGGCGCCAGCCGTGCTGGACCAGCTCGCCGAGCAGCGCGCGGATGCCGGCGGGCTCGTCATAGGAGGGTGCGTGATGGTCGCCGAGCGCGTAGACGAACTTTTCATGCTCGGTGCCGATGCGCCAGCGCGGCGCCGGCTTCTCCCCCGAGGCGAGATGAGCGATCAGTTGGTCGCGCGATTCGATGACCGCCGCGTTGTGATCCGAAACGGTCTTCGTCGTCATGGCGCCGCGCTTACGCGCGGATGAACGAGCGCGCTAGAGCCGATCGACGTCGGCTTGACGCAGGTCGAGCGGCGGCAAGCAGGCCTTGAGCAGCAGCCACGTCGGATCGCCTGGACGATCGTGTCGGCTAGGCCTCACCAATCCCCCGCCGCCGCCATCCACAGCGCCACCGACGCCGCCGCGGCGGTATCGGCGCGCAGGATGCGCGGGCCGAGCGTGATCGCCACCGCCTGCGGCAGTGCCCGGATCAGCGCGCGCTCCTCGTCGTCGAAGCCGCCCTCGGGACCGATCAGGATCGCCGCCGGCCCCGCGTGCGCGCGCATCGCCGCCGCGGCGGGCACACCGCCGGTCTCGTCGGCGAAGAACAACGCGCGTTCCGCCGGCCAGTCGCGCAGCAGCGCGGGCAGCTTCACCATCGGCGCCAGCTCGGGCACCGCGGTTCGCCCGCACTGCTCGGCCGCCTCGATCATGTGCGCGCGCAGCCGCTCGGCATTGGGCTTGTCGACCACGGTGCGCCGCGTCACCACCGGCACCAGCCGCGCCACGCCGAGTTCGCACGCCTTCTCGGCGAGCCAGTCGACTCGCCCCTTCTTGAGCGGCGCGGCGGCGAGCCACAGGTCGGGCACCGGCTCACGCTCGGCCAGCCGCTCGGTGACGTCCAGCACCAGGTCGCGCTTGCCGACGCTCGCCGCGGTGGCGAGCCACTCGCCGGTGACGTCGTCGAACAGCCGCACCGGATCGCCGGCGCGCAGTCGCATCACCGCGATGAGATAGTGCGCCTGCGCTCCGGCGAGCGCGCGCGGGCCGGGGGCGAGCGGCGCCTCGACGTACAGCCGCGGGGTCGAGCGCGGCGGCCAGGCGGGAGTCGCGCCCAATCAGCGGCGCCCGCGCGCGAGCAGCAGCCGCGCGATCAGGAACGCCGCGCCGCCGAGCAGCGCGATGCCGATGACGCTCACCGCGATGCCCCCCGCCACCCGCAGGATCGCGTAGAACAGGGCCTCGAAGAATCGACCGAGCGCGACCGAGAGATGGATCACCTCCCTGTCACGCGGGACCAGCGCTGCTCGCGGCACCCGAAGCCGGCGAAGAGACACCCCTCGGCGACCAGCGTGTCGCGACCCTCCAGGTGCAGCGTGCCGTCGACCTCGCTGCCGATGTCGGGGACGAAGACGGTACCGGCATATTGTCCGTCCTCGCCGCGCTCGAAGCCGCGGAACAAAGCGGTGCCGATCAGCCGTTCGGTGCCACCCGCCGCGGCGTCGGCGCGCGCCTTCTCGCTCGCGGCCACGACGGTGCCGCACATGCCCGGCTCGCCGCGGCACGGCGCGACTCGGATGCGGACGCTGTCGCTCGCGTTGCGCCACGTGCCCGCGAGCGGGTCCGCCGCGGCGGCGGGAGCGGGGGCGAGCGCGAGCAGCAGGGCGAGCGGGAGCATGCCGGCGAGATAGGGGCGGAAACGGGCGGTTTTAAGTCCGCGCGGGTCGGTCGATCGCGGGGGCTCGTACCCCGGCAAAGGCCGGGGCCCAACCGGGAAGGCGGAGGTGAGACCCATCAGCGTCTCCCACCTGGGCCCCGGCCTGCGCCGGGGCACGTTTTCGATCAGCCCGGCTGCGCCGCCAGCCGTACCGCCACGGCCTCGGCCACCTTGATCCCGTCGACCGCGGCGGAGAGAATGCCGCCGGCATAGCCCGCACCCTCCCCCGCGGGGTAGAGCCCGGCGGTGTTGAGGCTCTGGAAGTCGGCACCGCGGGTGAAGCGTACCGGCGAGGAGGTGCGCGTCTCCACCCCGGTCATCACCGCGTCGGGATGGTCGTAGCCGCGGATCTGGCGACCGAACACCGGCAGCGCCTCGCGCATCGCCTGAATCGCGAAATCGGGCAGGCAGGCGCTGAGGTCGGTCGGCGTCACGCCCGGGCGATAGCTCGGCGTGACGCTGCCCAGCGCGGTCGAGGCGCGGCCCTCGAGGAAGTCGCCGACGCGCTGCGCCGGGGCGCGATAGTCGCGCCCGCCGGCGACGAAGGCGCGCTCCTCCCAGTGGCGCTGGAGCGCGATGCCGGCGAGCGGGTCGCCGGGATAGTCGCGCGCCGGGTCGATCGCGACCACCAGCCCGGAATTGGCGTTGCGCTCGTTGCGCGAATATTGGCTCATGCCGTTGGTGGCGACTCGCCCCACCTCCGAGGTGGCGGCGACCACCGTGCCGCCCGGGCACATGCAGAAGCTGTAGACGGTGCGGCCGTTCGAACAGTGATGCGAGATATGATATTCGGCCGCACCCAGCGCGGGGTGGCCGGCGTCGTCGCCGAAGCGCGCGCGATCGATCCACGACTGCGGATGCTCGATCCGCACGCCCAGCGAGAAGGGCTTGGCCTCGGCATGCACCCCCGCCTCGACCAGCATGCCGAATGTGTCGCGCGCGCTATGGCCGACCGCGAGCACGACGTGCTCCGCCTCCAGGTACGAACCGTCGTGGAGGTGCAGCCCGCGCACGCGGCGCTCACCGCGCGCGTCCGCCTCGACGTGGAGCCCGTCGACCCGCGTCGAGAAGCGATACTCGCCGCCCAGCTCCTCGATCGACGCGCGCAGGCGCTCGACCATCGTCACCAGCCGGAAGGTGCCGATGTGCGGGTGCGCCTCGGTGAGGATCTCGGCCGGCGCGCCGGCGGCGACGAATTCCTCGAGCACCTTGCGGTTGAGGTGGCGCGGGTCCTTGATGCGGCTGTAGAGCTTGCCGTCGGAGAAGGTGCCCGCGCCGCCCTCGCCATATTGCACGTTCGACTCCGGCTCCAGCACGCCGCGGCGCCACAGCCCCCAGGTGTCCTTGGTGCGCTCGCGCACCACCTTGCCGCGCTCGAGCAGGATCGGGCGGAAGCCCGCCTGCGCCAGGATCAGCGCGGCGAACAGCCCGCACGGCCCAGCGCCGATCACCACCGGGCGCTGGCGCGCGCCGCCGCCAGGGGCGAGCACGGGCGGGCGGTAGACGATGTCGGGCGTCGGGCGGACGTCCTTGTCCGCGCCGAGCCGCGCCATCACCGCGGCCTCGTCGCGGAGCGCGACGTCGATCGAATAGACCAAGGCGATCCGCCCGCGCCCCCGCGCATCATGCCCGCGGCGCGCCACCTGCCAGCCGAGCACGTCGTTGGCGGCGACGCCGAGCCGCTCGTGCAGCGCCGCCGGGAGCGCGTCGTCGTCGTGCCGCAGCGGCAGGCGCAGGTTGGAGAGCCGGATCATCGCCGCGCCTTACATCGCGCGTGGGCAGCGGCCAACGTGAGTCGGGCGGCGGCAGACCTTGCAGATCCTCCCCGCGCGGCGGGGAGGGGGACCGCTCGCCAAAGGCGAGTGGTGGAGGGGGCTCTCCTCGCAGCGCAGCGCTTGTGGATGCCCCCCTCCACCACCGCTTCGCGGCGGTCCCCCTCCCCGTGCCGGGGAGGATCTTACGCGTCTCACAGCTTCTCGGTGAGCTCCGGGACGATCTTGAACAGGTCGCCGACCAGGCCGACGTCGGCGACCTGGAAGATCGGCGCGTCCTCGTCCTTGTTGATCGCGACGATGATCTTGGAATCCTTCATCCCGGCGAGATGCTGGATCGCGCCCGAGATGCCGACCGCGACATAGACCTCCGGCGCGACGATCTTGCCGGTCTGGCCGACCTGATAGTCGTTGGGGACATAGCCCGCGTCGACCGCGGCGCGGCTCGCGCCCACCGCCGCGCCGAGCTTGTCGGCGAGCGGCTCGATCAGCTCGTGGAACTTCTCGCCCGAGCCGAGCGCGCGCCCGCCCGAGACGATCACGCGCGCGCTGGTCAGCTCGGGGCGGGTCAGCGCCGCGATCTCCGCGCCCTCGAAGGTCGCCAGCCCGGTGTCACCGGTGGCCGCCACCGCCTCGATCGTGCCGCTGCCGCCCTCGGGGGACGCCTTCTCGAAGGCGGTGCCGCGCACCGTCAGCACCTTCTTGGCGTCGCGCGTCTGCACCGTGGCGATCGCATTGCCGGCGTAGATCGGGCGGGTGAACGTGTCCTCGCCCTCGACCGACAGCACGTCGCTGATCTGCATGACGTCGAGCAGAGCGGCGACGCGCGGCGCGATCGCCTTGCCGGTGGTGGTGGCGGGGGCGACGAAAGCGTCGTGGTGCCCCATCAGCTCGACCACCAGCGGCGCGACATTCTCGGCGAGCTGGTGCGCATAGGCGGCGTCGTCAGCGACATGAACCTTGCCCACGCCCGCGATCTTGGCGGCCGCCTGCGCGACGCCGTCGACGCCCTGCCCTGCGACCAGCAGGTGGACCTCGCCGAGCTTGGCCGCCGCGGTCACCGCGCTGAGCGTGGCGTCCTTGACGGACTGGCCGTCGTGCTCGACCCAAACCAGAGTCTTCATGCTGCGCTCCCTTACTTCGCGATGCCGAGCGACTTGAGCTTGCCCGCCAGCTCGTCGACGTCGGCGACCTTGACGCCCGCGGTGCGCTTGGCCGGCTCGGCCACCTTCACCGTGGTGAGCCGCGGCGCGACGTCGACGCCGATGTCGGCGGCGGTCTTGGTCGCGAGCGGCTTCGACTTGGCCTTCATGATGTTGGGCAGCGAGGCGTAGCGCGGCTCGTTGAGGCGCAGGTCGGTCGTCACGATCGCGGGGAGCGTGTAGCGATCGGTCTCGAGCCCGCCGTCGACCTCGCGCGTCACCGTCACCGCCTCGGCGCTCAGCTCCACCTTGGAGGCGAAGGTCGCCTGGCCCCAGCCGAGCAACGCGGCCAGCATCTGGCCGGTCTGGTTGTTGTCGTCGTCGATCGCCTGCTTGCCGAGGATGACGAGCTGCGGCTGCTCCTCCGCGACGATCTTGGCAAGGATCTTGGCGACGCCGAGCGGCTCGACCTTGGTGTCGCTGGTGACGAGGATGGCGCGATCGGCGCCCATCGCCAGCGCGGTGCGCAGCGTGTCCTGCGCCTTGGGCTCGCCGATCGAGACCGCGACGATCTCGGTGACGGTCCCCTTCTCCTTGAGCCGGATCGCCTCCTCGACCGCGATCTCGTCGAAGGGGTTCATGCTCATCTTGACGTTGGCGAGGTCGACGCCCGAGCCGTCCGCCTTCACACGGGGTTTCACGTTATAGTCAAGCACGCGCTTGACCGGCACCAAGACCTTCATCAGCGTCCTTCCGATCCTGCGGTCGGGGCGCGCGTTCGCGGCCCCGTTATGGGCTCCACATGGCGGTTTTCCGCGCTTTTCGCAAGTTCAGTACGGAAAGCGCGGTTGCCGTAGCGGCAGCGTTTGCGGCGTCAACGCGCGGGGCGCGGACATGGTGGCGAGGGTGGGTGATTTTCGCGTCGTGCCGCGGCAATCGGCGACGTCCTGGTGGAGAGACGACGCAGGAGCGCGCTACGCCTTGGCTCATACCCAACCGTCATCCCGGACTTGGTCCGGGATCCACCGTGCCACATACCCAGCGGCCGATGAGGGCGCGGAAGGGTGGATCCCGGACCAAGTCCGGGATGACGGCAGAGAGCCGGGAAAACGGTATGGACCCGGGTGACGATCGCGAGAGAAAAAGGGGCGGCCCCAACAGGCGCCGCCCCATCTCCCCTCAGGCGACTTTCTTCACCTCGGCGACGATCTTCTGCGCGGCGTCGCCCAGGTCGTTGGCGGGGACGATCGCGAGGCCGGAGGTGGACAGGATCTCCTTGCCCTTCTCCACATTGGTGCCCTCGAGCCGGACGACCAGCGGCACCGACAGGTTCACTTCCTTCGCCGCGGCGACGATGCCCTCGGCGATGATGTCGCACTTCATGATGCCGCCGAAGATGTTGACCAGGATGCCCTTCACCGCGGGATCGGCAAGGATGATCTTGAACGCCGCGGTCACCTTCTCCTTGCTCGCGCCGCCGCCGACGTCGAGGAAGTTGGCGGGGAACATGCCGTTGAGCTTGATGATGTCCATCGTCGCCATGGCGAGGCCGGCGCCGTTGACCATGCAGCCGATGTCGCCGTCCAGCTTGATATAGGCGAGGTCGTACTTGGACGCCTCGAGCTCGGCCGGATCCTCCTCGGTCTCGTCGCGCAGCTCGGCGAGGTCCTTGTGGCGGAACATCGCATTGCCGTCGAAGCCGACCTTGGCATCGAGCACCATCAGCTTGTTGTCATCGGTCACCGCGAGCGGGTTGATCTCGATCTGCGAGGCGTCGGTGCCGAGGAAGGTGTCGTACACCTTGCCCGCTAGGCTGTGCGCCTGCTTGGCGAGGTCGCCGGTGAGCCCGAGCGCGTTCGCGACGGCGCGGCCGTGGTGCGGCTGGAAACCGGTCGCCGGGTCGACCGCGAAGGTGTGGATCTTCTCGGGCGTGTCGTGCGCGACGGTCTCGATGTCCATGCCGCCCTCGGTCGAGACGACGAAGGCGACCCGGCCGGTGGCGCGGTCGACCAGCAGCGCGAGGTAGAATTCCTTGGCGATGTCGACGCCGTCGGTGACGTAGAGGCGGTTGACCTGCTTGCCGGCGTCGCCGGTCTGGATCGTCACCAGCGTGTTGCCGAGCATCTCGGTGGCGGCGTGGCGCACCTCCTCCTCGGTCTTGGCGAGGCGGACACCGCCCTTGGCCTCGGCCGGCAGCTCCTTGAACTTGCCCTTGCCGCGCCCGCCGGCGTGGATCTGCGCCTTGACCACGTAGAGCGGCCCGGGCAGCTTCTTGGACGCGGCGACCGCCTCCTCCACGCTCATCGCGGCGAAGCCCGCGGGCACCGGCACGCCGAACTTCGCGAGCAGCTCCTTGGCCTGGTATTCGTGGATGTTCATGCGCGGTCTCCGAGACAGCAGGACAGACTAGACTGGAGCGTGCCTTAGGCGCTTGCGGCCGGGGAATCCACCCCGGGGTTATCGTTTCTGGGTGAGTCACCGCAGTTGCGAGGCGATAGCAATAGGGTGAATGAGCGCCTCTCGGGCGAGCTCAGGCACCGACGCGAGCGCCCCCTACCCGTTCGTCATTCCGGAATTGGTCCGGGATCCACCGCGCCGCCTTCTCAGTGGCCGATGAGTGCGTGGACGGGTGGATCCCGGAACAAGTCCGGGATGACGGTCAGGTAGTGGGGCAAAGGGGCTCCACTCATCGCAGCGTTTCTCCTCGCGATCTTCCTCACGGTAAAGGACGACCGACGGAGAACGTCCCCCAACTCCTCGTCCCCGCGACCGCGTTCCGCCTCACCCTCGGCACCGTCCCGTGTTTGCGGTTGCCGATCTGTTCCGCGTGGCGCACAGCGGGAGCGTGACGTCGCCCTTTCCCGCGCTGCCGCATCCCGCGCTCCATGCCAGCCACTCGGGCGTGTGGGTGGCGCGCGGCGGCGAGACGCGCGCGCTGTCGCGCGGCGAGGCGATCCGGCTCGCCGCCGACACGCCGGTCATCCTGCTCAACGCGCCGCTGGTGGCGCAGCGGCTCGGCTATGCCGAGCTGTCCGGGCTCGACCTGCTCGAGCTGTTCGCCTTCCTCCATCCCGCGCGCTTCGCGGTGCCCACCCCGCGCGGGATCGCGCAGGTGAGCGGGCTCGACGCCCCCGCGCGCGACGAGGACGTCGCCGCCTTCCTCGCCGCGGCCGCCGAGAAGCTGCTCGCGGTGACGCAGGCGGGCGACTGGCCCGAGCGCGAGGGCGCCTGGACCGCGGCGCAGTCGCTCACCCGCGCGCGCTGGCCCTGGGCACCGATCGTCGCGCCGCGGATCGCCAAGCCGGCGCAGCACGAGCGCTGGCTGTTCTCGCGCCTGCCCGAGTGGCAGGAGGCCGCGCCGCGCCCCGCGCCGCGCGCGGTGACGCTCGACGACGCCGCGGTGCTCGACCGGCTCGCGGCGCTCGTCGGCAGCGGCGCCGAGCTGCGCACCGGGCAGCGCGCCTATGCCGCCGCCGCCGCGGCCGCCTTCGCACCGCGCATGGCGCGCGACATGCCCAATCTGGTGCTCGCCGAGGCGGGGACCGGGATCGGCAAGACGCTCGGCTATCTCGCTCCCGCGAGCCTGTGGGCCGAGCAGGCCGGCGGCGCGGTGTGGATCTCCACCTACACCAAGGCGCTCCAGCGCCAGCTGGGGCATGAGACGCGGCGGCTCCACCCCGATCGCGCGGTGCGCAAGGCGCGCGTGGTGACCCGCAAGGGGCGCGAGAACTACCTCTGCCTGCTCAACCTCGAGGACGCGCTCCAGGGCGGGTTCGCCGGGCGTGCCGCGATCCTGGCACATCTGGTGGCGCGCTGGGCGGCGTATAGCGACGACGGCGACATGGTCGGGGGCGACCTGCCCGGCTGGCTCGTCACGCTGTTCCGCCGCAACGGCTCGGCGGCGCTGACCGACCGGCGCGGCGAGTGCGTCTACGCCGGTTGCCCGCATTACCGCCGCTGCTTCATCGAGCGCGCCGCGCGCGCCTCGGCCGAGGCCGACCTCGTGATCGCCAACCATGCCCTCGTGATGGTCAACGCCGCGCGCGGGCGCGAGACCGCCACGCGGCCGACGCGCTACGTGTTCGACGAGGGGCATCATCTGTTCGACGCGGCCGACGCGATGTTCGGCACCGCGCTGACCGGGCAGGAGACGATCGAGCTGCGCCGCTGGATCGTCGGCCCGGAGGGCAACGCGCGCGGGCGGCGGCGCGGGCTCCAAGCGCGACTGTCCGACCTCGCCAGCTACGACGAGCAGGGCGCGCGCGCGATCACCGAGATCGTCGCCGCCGCGGGAGCGCTCGCCGCCGACGGCTGGCTCCAGCGCGTCGCCGAGGGGCAGCCGTTCGGCGCGATCGAGACGCTGCTCGCGGCGGTGCGCGGCGTCGCCTATGCGCGCGCCGAGCAGGACGCCGACGCGGGCTACGGCCTGGAGACCGAGCTAGCCGAACCGACCCCCGAGTTGATCGAGGCCGCGGCACCCGCCGCGCACGCGCTTGATTCGTTGGTGCGGCCGATGGTGGCGCTGGGCAAGAGGCTGGAGGCGGTGCTCGCCGACGCGCCCGACTGGATGGACGCGCCGGCGCGCGCGCGGGTCGAGGGCGCGATCGCCTCGCTCGGCTGGCGCGCCGAGACGGTCGCGGCGTGGCTGGCGCTGCTCGCGCGCGTCGGCGGGCCGGCCGACCCGCGCCACGTCGACTGGCTCGCGGTCGAGCGCGGCGAGGGGCGCGAATATGACATCGGGCTGCACCGTCGCTGGCTCGACCCGACGCTGCCCTTCGCCGAGACCGTGCTCAAGCCCGCCCACGGCGCGCTCGTCACCTCGGCGACGCTGACCGCAGGGGGCGACTGGGAGACCGCCGAGGCGCGCGTCGGCGCGCCGCACCTCCAGCGCGCGCCGGGCCGCTTCACCGCGCCGAGCCCGTTCGACTATGCGCGCAACGCCGAGGTGGTGATCGTCACCGATATCAAGCGCGGCGACGTGCCCGCGCTCGCCAACGCCTATGCGCGGCTGATCGAGGCGTCGGGCGGCGGCGCGCTCGGGCTGTTCACCGCGATCCGCCGGCTGCGCGCGGTTCACGCGCGCGTCGCCGACCGGCTCGCGCGCGCCGGGCTGCCGCTCCACGCGCAGCACGTCGACCCGATCGACACGGGCACGTTGGTCGACATCTTCCGCGACGATCCCCACGCCAGCCTGCTCGGCACCGACGCGCTGCGCGACGGCGTCGACGTGCCCGGCCAGTCGCTGCGGCTGGTGGTGATGGAGGGCGTGCCCTGGCCCAAGCCCACCGTGCTCCACGCCGCCCGCCGGCTCGCCGGGGGCGGCAGCGCCTATGACGACCGCATCGTGCGCGCGCGGCTGGCGCAGGCGTTCGGGCGGCTGATCCGGCGCGGCGACGACGCCGGCATGTTCGTGCTGCTGTCGGCGGCGATGCCGTCGCGGCTGCTCGACGCCTTCCCGCAAGGCGTCAGAGTGTCCCGCGTGCCGCTGGACGAGGCGGTGAATCGCGTGCGGCAGCGGCTTTCCACGGCGGGGCCGATCGGGCATGAGGCCGACCTCGACGACGCCCGAGCGGAGCTGCCCGAATGAAGACGCTGACGCTGCTGCGCCACGCCAAGTCGGGCTGGGACGATGCCGTGCCGCGCGACCTCGACCGCCCGCTCAACGGCAAGGGACGCCGCGCCGCACAGGCGATGGGGCGCGAGATCAGGGCGATCGGGCTCGACTTCGACCGCGTGCTCGCCTCTCCCGCGGTGCGCGTGCGCGAGACGCTCGGCGAGCTCGAGCGCGGGCTCGGCCGCGCGCTGGCGCCCGAGTGGGATCGGCGGTTGTATCTCGCCTCGGCGGCGACATTGCTCGACCTGGTGCACGAGCAGGACAACGCGGCGGAGACGCTGCTGCTGATCGGCCACAATCCCGGGTTGGCGGAACTGGTGCTCACGCTGGTGCCCGACGCGCCGGGCGGGCTGCGCGACGCGGTGGAGGAGAAGTATCCGACTGCCACGCTGGCCGAGATGACCTTCGCGGCGACTGATTGGCGCGCGGTGGCGCAGGGCGGCGCGACGCTGACGCGCTTTGTCCGCCCGCGGGATATCGACCCGACGCTGGGGCCGGACGGGGAGTAGCGGATCGTCGGGCGAAACGCGAGATCCTCCCCTGCAAGGGGCAGTGGCAGCGCGCAGCGCTGACGGAGGGGGGTCTCCGCGAACGCCACGCTCGCTGCGCACAGCAAGCGCGCTACTTTCCAGGAACGCGATCAACTGAGCGACTCGCCCGCGCAGAGCCCCCTCCACCACCGGCCTGCGGCCGGCGGTCCCCCTCCCCGCCGTGCGGGGAGGATCTAGCGCGCAGCACTAAAGCCCGCATGCATGCGGTGCATGCGCTTCTTTATTCCCCATCGACGAACTCGGCTTTTACAAGCACATTGATCGTAGAGGGGAGTTTCCATGCACCGTCGCCGTCTGTTCGCGTTCCTCACCACCACCGCGGGACTCGCCGTCGCACTCCCCGCGACCGCGCAGCAGGCGCCCGACGCGCCGGCGCAGGACACCGCTGCCGCCACCCCGACGCCCGCGCCGTCCCCTGCCAACCCCGCCGACGGCGACGTCGTCGTCACCGCGCGGTTCCGCAACGAGTCGCTCCAGCAGGTGCCGATCGCGATCACCGCGCTCAGCGGCGCCTCGCTTGCCGAGCGCCAGCTCAACAACGTCCAGGCGATCACCGCCGCAATCCCCTCGGTCAACTTCCGCACCGGCGCGTCGAACAAGGACCGCACGATCTTCATCCGCGGCGTCGGCACGATCACCACCTCGCCCGGCGTCGAGCCCTCGGTCTCGACCGTGCTCGACGGCGTGGTGCTGACCCGCCCGGGCCAGGCCACGCTCGACCTCGGCGAGGTCGAGCGGATCGAGGTGCTGCGCGGGCCGCAGGGCACCTTGTTCGGCAAGAACGCCTCGGCCGGCGTGGTCAACATCGTCACGCGCGATCCTGGCGACACGTTCGCGGCCTTCGGCGAGCTCGGCGCCACCACCGACGAAGAGTATCGGGTCAAGGCGGGCGTGTCGGGACCGCTGATCCCGGGCAAGCTCGCCGCGCTGATCGGCGGCCTCTACGACGATTTCGACGGCAACACGCGCAACGTCGTGACCGGCAACGACACCAACGCCTCGCGCCGCTACGGTGTGCGCGCCAAGCTGGTCGCCACCCCGACCGAGACGCTAAAGCTCACCGCGATCGGCGACTATCTCAACACGAAGGAGACGGTGGCGGCGGTCTACTCATCCGCGAGCCAGATCGCCTATCCGAGCCGCGCAGTGACGACCTCCGCGCCGCTCCTCGCCGCGCTCGGCGCGCAGGGGATCACCCCCTCGCCGACCAACCGGGCCAACGCCACCGACATCGACACCGACGTGCGCGACGAGAATTACGGCGGCTCGCTCACCGCCGAGCTCGGGCTGGGCGACTATCAGGTCACCTCGATCACCGCGTGGCGCCAGTGGCTCAACCATCAGCGCCAGGACTATGACGGTCTCACCGGGCTGAGCACCGCCTTCCCGCAGGGGCTTGACGACGGCACGGTGGACAGCAAGCAATTCTCGCAGGAGCTGCGGCTCACATCGCCGCGCGGCGGGCTGATCGACTATGTCGTCGGCGCCTATTACCTGCGCGGCGAGACCGACGAGCGCTACCAGCGCACGCTCACCACGCTGACCGCGGGCGCGCCGCTCACCACCATAGGCGTCGCCAACTACGGGATCACCAGCCACAATTACGCTCTGTTCGGCGAGGCCAACGTCAATTTCAGCGCGGCCTTCCGCGCGATCGCGGGCTATCGCTCGACCTGGGACACGCTCGACTTCTACCACGTCCGCACGTCGAGCAACGACCCGACCAACAGCGGCGCGGCCGCGCTCGATCGCCCCGCGATCCGCGCCTATCACAACGCCAGCGGCAGCACCGACCGGCGCGGCGACAGCTACCGGCTCGGCCTCCAGCTCGATCTCGGCGCGCGCGCGCAGACCTATTTCACCTACTCGCGCGGCTACAAGGGCCCGGCGTACAACGTCTATTTCAACATGCGCTCGCTCAACGCGACGACCTTGCTGGACGAGCTGCCGCTCAGCCCGGAGACGAGCGACTCGTTCGAGATCGGGCTCAAGGGCAGCACCGGCGACCGCGCGCTGAGCTACAGCCTCGCCGCCTACACCACGACCTTCGACGGCTATCAGGCCAATTTCAACGACGTGGTCAACGGCGCGCAGGTTACCCGGCTGATCAACGCCGGCTCGGTGCGCTCGCGCGGGGTCGAGGCCGACGTGACGCTGCGCCCGACCGCGGGGCTGACGGTCGACCTCTCGGGCGCCTTCACCGACGCCACCGTGCGCGACTTCCTCTGCCCGCCCGGTGCGCCAACCAGCTGCAACATCAACGGCCAGCCTTTGCCCTTCGCGCCGCGCGTGAAGCTGTACGAGAACGCCGCCTATCGCTTCGCGCTGAGCGACTCGCTGTCGATGGAGCTGCAGAGCGACGTCAGCTTCAGCTCGAAGACGCAATATTCGCTCAACCAGACGCCGAGCACGATCCAGCCCGCCTATGCGATCTGGAACGCCAGCGTCGCGCTGATCCGCCCCGGCGAAGGCTGGCAGCTGCGCGCCTACGTCAAGAACATCACCGACCAATCCTATGCCAGCTTCCTCGCCAACGGTTCGTTCGCTGGCACGGTGCGGTTCGTGCCGCGCGATGACCGGCGCTATGCCGGGCTACTGCTGCGCAAGGATTTTTGAGGATGACTGACGACGCAACGCGACGCGGCGTATTGCTGGCTGGGACCGGGGGCGCGTTCGGACTGTACAGCTGGGCGGCGAGCGCGGCGGAGGCGGCGACGCCCGCGCCGCGCCGCTCGCGCCGGCTCGCGCGCGTGCCCGGCACGAAGCCGCGCAACATCCTCTTCGTGCTGACCGACGACCATCGCTACGACGCGATGGGCTTCATGAAGGCACAGGATTTCGGCGACACACCGACGCTCGACCGGCTGGCGCGCGAGGGCACGCATTTCCGCAACGCCTTCGTCACCACCGCCCTCTGCTCGCCGAGCCGCGCCTCGATCTTCACCGGCCTGTACGCGCATCAGCACAAGGTGGTGGACAACAACCACCCGATCCCGCCCGGGCTGGTCTATTACCCCGAGTACCTCCAGGCCGCCGGCTATGACACCGCCTTCATCGGCAAATGGCACATGGGCGAGGAGGGCGACTCGCCCCAGCCCGGTTTCGACCGCTGGGTCAGCTTTCGCGGCCAGGGCAGCTATCTGCCCGAGGCGAACGGGCTCAACGTCGACGGGCGGAAGGTGCCGCAGAAGGGCTATATCACCGACGAGCTGACCGAGTACGCGCTCGACTGGCTCGGCGAGCGGCCCACGGGCAAGCCGTGGATGATGCACCTCGCGCACAAGGCGGTGCACTCCGAGTTCATCCCGGCCGAGCGCCACAGGGGCCGCTACGACAAGGAGACCTTCCGCTACCCGGCGTCGATGAAGCCGGGCGTGGCGGGGCGGCCGATGTGGGTCGAGAACCAGCGCAACAGCTGGCACGGCGTCGGCTACCCCTATCACGGCACGCTCGACATCGGCGACTATTACAAGCGCTACATGGAGACGTTGCTCGCGGTCGACGAGGGGCTGGCGCGGATCATGGACCTGCTCGAGAAGCGCGGCGAGCTCGACGATACGCTGATCCTCTACATGGGCGACAACGGCTTCATGTTCGGCGAGCACGGGCTGATCGACAAGCGCGCCGCGTACGAGGAATCAATGCGCGTGCCGATGCTGGCGCGCTGCCCCTCGCTGTTTCCCGCGGGCAGCGTGGTCGAGCAGGTGGTCGCCAACATCGACGTCGCGCCGACCATGCTCGCCGCCGCCGGGCTGTGCGCGCCCGCGGACATGGCGGGCGCGAACATGCTGCCGCTCGCCCGCGGCGGCGCGGTGCCGTGGCGGCGTGAATTGCTCTACGAATATTATTGGGAGCGCAACTTCCCGCAGACCCCGACCGTCCACGCGCTCCGCGAGGATCGCTACAAATACATGCACTTTCACGGCATCTGGGACCTCGACGAGCTGTACGACCTCGCCGCGGACCCGCACGAGAGCAACAATCTGCTGGCGCGGCCCGGCCACGAGGACCTCGCCGCGCGGATGAGCGGCAAGCTGTTCGCGCTGCTCGAGACGACCGGCGGCATGGCGATACCGCTCAGCGCCGACGCGGGCGTGCGCAACGACCTGCGCGATCCGAAGGGGCCGCGTCAGGCGCCCTTCCCGGCGGGCTTCTTCCGCCCGCCGAGTGCCGGCTAGGGTCTGACCCATTGTAGCGAGAGCGTGCTCCGACGAGAGCGGGACCTTTGCGAAAGTTGCGGAACGTTCCTCCTCTTCCGTCATCCCGGACTTGTTCCGGGATCCACTTCACCGCGAAAGCAACGCGTTATGTGTTTGCGGCCCGGTGGATCCCGGACCAAGTCCGGGATGACGAGTGGGTTTTGCAAAGGTTTCCCGCGAAAGCTGGAGCCTCGGGGTAGCGGACGCGGCGTTCGTGGCCCTGCGCTGGCGCAGGCGCACGCTCGTGTTTCCGATTCGGCGGACCACGCTCCAATCGCACCGGAACGGGTCATCTCGCCGCACCGGGTGACGCGAAACTGTAAAAAGGTTCCCTCGCGTCAGCCTCCCTGCCCCAATGGGGCTGGAAATTTTGTTGCCGAGTTGCTATATGAGACCGGCACGGGCGCATTCGTTCTCGCGTCCCTGGAGACGTCAAACCTTCTGCTCCCCTCGTCAGTCCGTTCCGCGGTGCTTGCCGGCGCGGGTCGCAACGGGCTGCGGGAGCCCTAACATTGGAAAGGCCTCCTATGGCTGCCAAGGCTCTGCATTTCGATGTCGGTGACTATGTCGTCTATCCCAAGCACGGGGTCGGCCGTGTGATCGAGCTGCAGAAACAGGAGATCGCGGGCATGCAGCTGGAGCTGTACGTGCTGCGGTTCGAGAAGGAGCGCATGACGCTGCGCGTCCCCACCAACAAGGCCGAGTCGGTCGGCATGCGCAAGCTGTCATCGGACAAGACGATGCGCGAGGCGATGGAGACGCTGAAGGGCAAGCCCAAGGTCAAGCGCACGATGTGGTCGCGCCGCGCGCAGGAATATGAGGCGAAGATCAACTCGGGCGACCTCGTCTCGATCGCCGAGGTGGTGCGCGACCTGTTCCGCGCCGACGACCAGCCCGAGCAGAGCTATTCCGAGCGCCAGATCTTCGAGGGCGCGTGCAGCCGCCTCGCCCGCGAGCTCGCCGCGATGGAGCAGATCGACGAGCCGGCGGCGCAGGAGAAGATCCTCGAGATCCTGCGCAAGGCCGCGGCGATCTACAACAAGGACAAGGTGCCGGCGTAAACCGGCGCATCGGGTCGATGAGAGAGGGGCGGTCCGCGGGCCGCCCCTTTTCGTTTGCGCGTCCCGCCGCTGTGTATTAGTGGTGCAATACACGTTGGGGAGAAGAGGACATGCGCGCGATCATCGCCGCCGCACTGCTGCCGCTGGCGGCCTGCGGCAACAGCTTCACGCAGGACGATAGCCCCGGCATCCCGGGCACGGGCAGCGGCAACCAGCGCAGCTTCCAGGCCGCCGGCTTCGACTCGGTCGAGCTCGCGGGAAGCGACGATGTCAGCGTGCGCGTCGGCGGCGGCTTCGCCGTCACCGCCGAAGGCGACGCCGAGGCGCTCGACAAGCTCAAGATCACGCGCGACGGCAACACGCTGCGGGTGTCGCGCCGCAACGGCCGCTCGCGCGGGCACGCGCGCGTGACGGTGACGATGCCCGCGATCACGGGCGCGATCCTGGCGGGCTCGGGCAATCTCTCGGTCGATCGCGTCGAGGCGCGCGCGTTCAAGGCGAAGCTGGCGGGCTCGGGCAATCTCACCGTGGCGGCGCTCCGCACCGACGCGGCCGACGTCTCGATCGCCGGCTCCGGCAACGCCGCCCTCACCGGCCGCTCGGGCACGCTCGACCTGTCGATCGCCGGCTCGGGCAGCGCCACGCTGGCCGGCGAGAGCGATCGCCTCGAGGTGTCGATCGCTGGTTCGGGCGATGTGGCCGGCGAGCGGCTGGTCGCCAAGGCCGCCGACATCAAGGTGATGGGCTCGGGCAGCGTCCGCGCGACGGTCGACGGCCGGGCAGAGGTGATGGCGATGGGGTCGGGCGACGTCGACCTCGGCGCGCGGGCGCGCTGCTCGGTGCGCAAGATGGGCTCGGGCAGCGTGCGGTGCGGCGGCTGATCCTCGTCGCGGCCTTGCTCGCTACCGCGCCGGCGAGCGCGGCGGAGCGGCGCTGGCCGGTCGCCACGGTCGAGCGGCTGCGGGTGGAGACCCCCGCGACGGTGCGGGTCGTTACCGAAGGACCGGGCGGAGCGGGCACGGGCGTCAGCGCGAGCGCGGCCGATCCAGCGGCCCTCGACGCGCTGAAGGTGGAGCCGAGCGGGGGCACGCTGGTGCTGCGCGGCGGGCCAGCGAGCGCGGACGCGGTGGTGACGGTGGTCGCGCCGCGGCTCGCCGGAGTCGCGGTCTACACGCCGGCGCGCGTTACGGTCGCGGCGATGCGCGGCGAGCGGGTCGGACTGTCGGCCGCGGCGGGCTCGATCGACGTGGCCGCGGTCGAGGCGGCAGCGCTCAGCGCGACGTTGGCGGGCGACGCGACGATCACGCTGGCGGGCCGAGCGCCCGACGCGACGCTGGTCGCCAATGGTACCGGCACGATCGACGCGCGCGCGCTGGCGACGCAGCGGCTGACGGTGCGCGGCGCGGGCGACTCGATCGTACGCGCCGCCGCGTCACAGGCGGCGACCGTGGTGGCCATCCAGAACGCGCAGATCAGTGTCGCCGGGCACCCGCGGTGCAACGTACGTGCCGTCGCGCCGGCGACGGTGGCGTGCGCGCGCTGAGGTGCTGCTGCTGAGTGAGGAGTCCCTCCTCCACCGTCATCACGGACTTGATCCGGGATCCATCCATCCGCGAGAGCAACGGCTGCGGCGCTCGCGGCACCATGGATCCCGGATCAAGTCCGGGATGACGGGAAGGGAGACACGGGCCTTCTGCCGACCCACGCCACGACGTGACGTCCCCTCACCAGATCCGCACGCGGTCCTTCGGCGCGACATATTGCTTCTGCGACGGGTCGATCTTCCACGCGGCATACCAGGCGTCGACGTTGCGCAGCGGGTTGACCGCGCGGATCTGCCCCGGCGAATGCGGGTCGCTGACCAGCTGCTGGCGCAGCGCCTCGTCGCGGAAGAGCGTCCGCCACACCTGCCCCCAGCCCAGAAAGAAGCGCTGGTCGCCGGTGAAGCCATCGATCACCGGCGCGCGCTTGCCGCCGAGCGAGGCGTGATAGGCGTCGAGCGAGATCAGCACGCCGCCGAGGTCGCCGATATTCTCACCCATCGAGGCGCGCCCGTTGATGTGGACGCCGGGCAGGCCGGGGAAGCTATAGGCCTCGTACTGCGCGCCGAGCCGCGCCGCCTGCGCCTCGAACTTGGTCGCGTCCTCGGCGGTCCACCAGTCGCGCAGCACGCCGCGGCCGTCCGACTTGCGGCCCTGGTCGTCGAAGCCGTGGCTGATCTCGTGGCCGATCACGCCGCCGATGCCGCCATAGTTGATCGCGTCGTCGGCCTGGGGGTCGAAGAAGGGCGGCTGGAGGATCGCCGCGGGGAAGACGATCTCGTTCTTCACCGAGCTGTAGTAGGCGTTGACCGTCTGCGGCGTCATGCCCCACTCGGCCTTGTCGACCGGGCGCGCGATGCGGGCGCGGTCATAGTCCCACTCGAAGCGGGTCGCGCGCTCGGCGTTGCCGACGAGGTCGCCCGCGCGCACTTCCAGCCCGGTATAGTCGCGCCACTTCGAGGGGTAGCCGACCTTGACGGTGAAGCCCTGGAGCTTGTCGAGCGCCTGAGTCTTCGTCGCGGGGCTCATCCACGCCAGGTTCTTGATCCGCCCGGCGAGCGCGACGCGCAGGTTGCCGACCAGTGTGTCCATCTTCGCCTTCGACTCGGGCGGGAAGTAGAGCGCGACATAGTCGCGGCCGATGCCCTCGCCGATGGCGTTCTCGGTGAAGCCCACTGCGCGCTTCCAGCGCTCGCGCTGCTGCGGCTGGCCGTTGAGGAACTTGGAGCGGAAGTCGAACTCGGCGTCGACGAAGCGGCGCGACAGCAGCGGCGCGACGTCGTCGGCGGTGCGGAACGCCGCCCAGGCCTTGAGCGTGGCGAGATCGGTCGCGGCGAACAGAGCGGCGATCTTGGGGAATGCGGTGTTCTGCGCGACGATCGCGCGGTCCGCCGCGGCTAGCCCGGCGGCCTGCCAGTAAGCGTCCCACGGAAAGCCCGGCGCCTGCGCCTTCAGCTCGGCGAGCGTCATCGGATTGTAGGTCTTGTCGCGGTCGCGGCTCTCGGCGCGGGTCCAGTGCGCCTGGGCGAGCTTGGTCTCCATGTCGACCACGCGCTCCGCCGCCGCGGCGGCGGCGGGCCAGTTCGCCATCGTCAGCATCTGCGCGACATATTGGCGGTAGCGCGCCACCTGCGGCGCGAACTTCGGGTCGAGGTACAGCTCGCGGTCGCCCAGGCCGAGCCCCGACTGGCGCAGGTAGAGCGCGTAGACCTCGGGCCGCTTGGCGTCGTCGCTCACCCCGGCGCTGACGAAGCTGGCGCCGAAGCCGCCGACCGAGCGCCCCATCAGCCGCGCGATATCGTCCTTGCTCGCCGCCGCCGCGATCGGGCGCAACCGCTCGGCTAGCGGCGCGGCGTCGGCGCGCTCGGCTGCGGCGGTGTCCATGAAGCCGGTGTAGAGCAGCGCCGCCTTGGCGCGGTCGGGATGCGCGGAGTCGCTCGCGCTATAGCCGGTGATCAGCGCGCGCAGCCGCTGCTCGGACAATTCGCGCAGCACCGCGAAGGCGCCGTAGGAGGAGCGGTCCGCCGGGATCTGCGTGCGCGCCACCCAGGCGCCGTTGACGAAGCGGAACCAGTCGTCGCCGGGGCGGACGCTGCGGTCCATGCCGGTGAGATCGAAACCCCAGCTGCCGTAGCGCGTCGCGCCCGAGTCGGGCGCCGCGGCGGCGGTGGGCGCGGGCTGCTGGTCGCGGCTCAGCGCGGGGGCGGCGAGGACGAGGCCGGCGGTCGCCGCCAGCAGCACGCTCTTCAGGGTCACGGGATCGTCTCCGGGCAGAATAGTAACTTTTGGTATGAGGAGGCGGTGGCACGTGCTGTCGGGGGAGGCAATAGGCCAGTGCTGCTGACGGGCTCGCATCGGCCGTGCTGGGCCGGCGAACGCTTCCCTTCTCGCGCGACGCGGTTAAGGCGGTGGCGCTCGGGCGACCGGAGTGCGTTGCCAGCACCGCTTCGTGCGCGGCGCTGGGTTCCTGCGTGCGCAGGAACACGGTCGGTTCACGGGTGCTCCTGCGCACGCAGGAGCCCAGGGCCGCTGGCGCTTCACGGGCGGCGTAGAACTCCGTGCGCCTGATAAATGGTCATGACAGTGAGATTGCCCGACCCATGTCCCCCCGCCGCCTGATCGCCCCGCTGCTCGCCGCGCTCGCGCTGGCCGCACCGGCCGCGCCCACCGCCGCGCGCGACCGCGGCGCGGTGCGCCCGCAGCCGCCCGCGCGGCTGCTCAACGCGGTGGAGGCGCTCGGCCAGCGCTTTCCCGGCGCGGTCGGCATCTCGGTGCGCGACGTCGACCGCGGCTGGACCGTCTCGTGGCAGGGCGGCGCGCGACGGCCGCAGCAGAGCGTGAGCAAATTGTGGGTCGCGCTCGCCACCTTCGACGCGATCGACCGCGGCGCGCTCAGCCTGCGCAGGACCGTGACGGTGCGCCGCGCCGACCTCACCTTGTTCCACCAGCCGATCCGCGCGCGCGTCGGCGCGGGCGGGCTGCGCCTCACGATCGCCGGCCTGCTCGACTGCGCGCTGACGCGCAGCGACAACACCTGCAACGACGTGCTGCTGCGCCAGGTCGGCGGCCCGGCCGCGGTACGGCGTACGCTGGCGCGCAAGGGGATCAGCGGCGTCACCTTCGGCCCCGGCGAGCGGCTGCTCCAGGCGCGCACCGCCGGGCTGACGTGGCGCGATTCGTGGGCGGGCGGCGACGGCTTCCTGCGCGCGCGCGCGAGGCTGAGCCTCGCGGCGCGGCGCCGCGCGCTCGACCGCTATGTCGCCAGCCCGCCCGACGGCGCCTCGGCCGACGGCGTCACGCTCGGGCTGGCGCGGCTCGCGCAGGGGCGGCTGCTGAGCCGGGCGTCGACCGCGCGGATGCTCGCGCTGATGCGCGCGAGCCGCACCGGCCCGCTGCGGCTGCGCTCGGGACTGGGGCGCGGCTGGACGCTCGCGCACAAGACCGGCACCGGGCAGGAGCTGGCGGGCACCGCGACGGGCACCAACGACGTCGGGCTGCTCACCGCGCCCGACGGGCATCGCTACGCGGTGGCGGTGCTGATCGCGCGGACGCACGCCCCGCTGCGCGCGCGGCTGCGACTGATGGGCGACGTCACGCGCGCGGTGGTGCGCGCGCACGGCTGAGCCGGCGGATTGATCCGAGTCACTGGCGTTGAGCCGAAATCCGGCGCAGCCTGCGACATCATCGTCCGGAGACCTGCCGCATGCGTCCTGCCCTGATCGCGCTCTCTCTCGCCCTGCTCGCGCCGCTGGCGCTGACCGCCGCCGCGCCCAAGGCGTCGCTCGACCCGCGCACCGCGCTCTACGAGCTGCGCACCTATTATCCCGCGCCCGGCAAACTGGCGGCGCTCAACACGCGCTTCCGTGAGCACACGCTCGGCATTTTCAAGCGCCACGGCATGACCAACGTGGCTTATTGGAACGAGCTGCCCAGCGCCGACTATCCCGAGGGGCGCGTCGTCTACGTGCTCGCCTATCCCGATCGTGCCGCGCGCGACGCCGACTGGAAGGCGTTCGGCGCCGACCCCGAGTGGCAGAAGGTCGCCGCGGCGAGCGAGGTCAACGGCAAGATCGTGACCAAGGTCGACAGCGTGTTCATGACGATGACCGATTATTCGCCGCCGCTGCGGCTGAAGTAGGATACTAATCCTCCCCGGCACGGGGAGGGGGACCGCCGGCCGCAGGCCGGTGGTGGAGGGGGATTTCCGCCGACGCTGCGCTTCGTGGAGAGCCCCCACCACCACTCGCCTTCGGCGAGCGGTCCCCCTCCCCGCCATGCGGGGAGGATTGACAACCAAGCCGCATCGTGAGCGTCACGGCACCGCAGCGCGCCTCGTTCGTTGTGCCCCCGCATCCAGCAGGAGACACACCCATGGCCGATACCGCCACCACGTCGAACAAGAAGACCGCACTCACCGACTCGCTCAAGACGCATTTCACCGGCGACGCGCCGCTGACCGAGAAGGCGCGCGGCTTCGCCAAGGAGCGGCCGTGGACCAGCGCGGCCTTCGTCGGCGTCGCCGCGCTCGCGGTGCTCAACACGCTGCGCGGCAGGGGCTGAACGCGCAAGGCGGCCGCGGCGCTCAGTTCGCCGCGGTCGCCGTGCCCGCGGGTGAGTCGGCCGCGACCGGCAGCCACACCGCGCTCGCCGCGTCCCCGCCCCAGCGCACCGTCTGCGTCGCCTTCACATAGTCGCGTGGGCGCGCGTCCATGATCGACGGGACCCAGCTCTGCGGGTTGCGATCGTAGAGCGGGAACAGCGACGACTGCACCTGCACCATGATGCGATGGCCCGGCAGGAAGACGTGGTCCACGTTGGGTAGCGACCAGTCGAATTTGTAGGTCTTGCCCGGCGTCAGCGCGGCGGGTGTGGCGAAGCCGTCCACGTAGCGGCCGCGGAAGATCTCGATGCCGAGCGCGAGCTGATAGCCCGCCATCGCCGGATCGGCGCTGTTCTCTTCCGGGTAGACGTCGATCAGCTTGACCACGAAGTCGCCGTCGCGCCCGGTCGTCGCGGCGCGGAGGTCGACCTTGGGCGCGCCCTTGATGTGGACCGGGCGGTCGAGCACCGCGCCGGTATAGCTCAGCACGTCGGGGCGGCCGTCGACGAAGCGCTGGTCATGGACCAGCCAGGTGCGCCACTCTTCGCCCTGCATGTGGATCGGCCGCGGCAGCATCGGCACCGGCTTGGCCGGGTCCGAGACATAGCTGTCGCTTCCGGCCGCGGGCTTCTGCCACGACAGCGACGCGCCGCCGGCGAGATACAGTGGCCTGTACTGGCCGGCGGGCCAGCGCGGCGACACCTCCCAGCGGTCCTCGCCGGTGGCGTAGGTGAGCACCGGCGGCGTGTCGCACGGCGCCGGCTCGGTCTTGAGGTGGCAGTCGAGAAACGGCTTCATCCAGCGCGTGCGGAACTGGTGGCCGGTGTCGCCCTCCCACTTCAGCGGGCCGAGCTCACGCGCCTCATAGTTGACCTGCGAGTGGCGCCACGGCCCGATCACCAGGCTGACGAGCCGGTTGTCGGGATCCTGCCCCTCCAGTGCCTGGTAGACCGCGGGGGCGCCGTAGCTGTCTTCCTGATCCCACTGACCGACGACGAGCATGGTCGGCACGGTCAGCTTGCGGGCGCCGAGCAGCTTGTCGACCGCCTGTCCCTGCCACCACGAATCATAGCTCGGGTGCTCAAGCACCTTGCGCACCACCGGCAGGTCGAGCAGCCCGTAATGGCGCGCGTAATCGCCCGCCGAGCCGGCGGCGAGATAGGCGGCATATTCGTCGCCGCCGCCCTTCGGCACCGCGCCGCCCCCGGTCTTGACCGTCTGCGACAGGTCATAGTCGAAGCCGAAGGTGCGGAAGGCGCCGTTGTGGAACCAGTCGTCGCCCATCCAGCCGTCGACCATCGGGCTCTGCGGCACCGCCGCCTTGAGCGCGGGGTGCGGATCGATCAGCGCCATCAGCGAGGTGAAGCCCAGGTACGACGAGCCGGTAATGCCGACCTTGCCGTTGCTCTCGCGCACGTTCTTCACCAGCCAGTCGATCGTGTCATAGGCGTCGGTGGCGTGATCGACGTTGGTGGGGTTGAGCGGCCCGCGCAGCGGGCGGTTCATCACGTAATCGCCCTCGGACTTCCCCAGCCCGCGGACGTCCTGGTAGACGCGGATGTAACCGTCGTCGACGAACTCGGCGTCGGCGACGGGCAAAATTTCCTCGATCCGCTGGCTGCGGTTGCGGCTGGTCGCCTTGTCGGCGTCATAGGGCGTGCGGCTGAGCAGGATCGGCGCGTCATGCGCGCCCTTGCGATAGACGATCACGGTGTACAGCCGCGTGCCGTCGCGCATCGGCACCATCTCGGTGCGGCGGACGTAATCGGCCTCGGGACGGACCCAGTCGTAGCCCGCGACCTGCTCGTTCGCCATCGTATCGGTGGGCGCGCGCTGCGCGCTCAGTGCCGCCGGCAGCGCGGCGGCGAGCAGGAACGGGGCGGCGCGGCGGGCGAGCGGGAGGCGGCGGGTCATGGCGCCTGAGGTGCCGGGACGCACGCGCGCGGTCAAGCGCGACGCGCTCCCCTTGGCAGCCCCGCGCGACCTGCTATTCGTCGCGAAGAGACAATAGGTTGCGGCATGCACGTCCCCGATCCTCCTGTGCCCGCCGTCACCGCGCTGGGTGACTATGACTGGGCATCGACCCCGCTCGGCGCACCCGAGGGCTGGAGCCCGGCGCTCCGCGCCGCGGTGGCCGAGTCGCTCGCCGGCCCCCCGCCGGGGCATCCCCCCGCTCCCAGCGCCGCCGCGGCGCTCGACGCGCTGTTCGACGCCGCGCCGCTCGGGCTCGGCATCTGGGACCGCGAGATGCGCTTCGTCCGCGTCAACGCCAGTCTCGCGCAGATGAACGGCCTGCCGCCCGAGGCGCATATCGGCTTTACCCCGCGCGAGCTGCTGCCCGACATCGCCGGGATCGATGCGCTGATGGAGCGCTGGCGCGCGATCATCGCCACGGGCGAGCCGTGGCTCGACGTCGAGGTCCACGGCGGCACCCCGGCCAATAGCGACAAGCAGCGCAGCTGGCGCGAGCATTTCTTCCCGATCCGCAGCGGCGACGAGGTCGTCGGCATCGGCGCGGTGGTGGAGGAGACGACCGAGCGCGACCGGGTCGAGGCCGCGCTGCGCGCGAGCGAGGCGCGCTTCCGCGAATTCGCCGAGGCCTCGTCCGACGTGCTGTGGCTGTTCGACATCGACAGCGCGCGCTTCGCCTATCTCAGCCCGGCGCTGCGCAAGCTGTACGGGGTCGGCGTGGCGAGCGGGCGCGGCGCACCGCTGAGCTTCGACTGGCAGACCGCGATCATCGCGGAAGATCGCGAGCTCGCCGCCACCACGCTGCGTCGCGTCCGCCAGGGCGAACGCGTCACGCACGATTTCCGCGCGCGCATCCCCGGCAGCGGCAAGGTGCGCTGGCTCAAGAACACCGCTTTCCCGCTGCGCGAGCCCGACGGCCGCGTCAGCCATATCGGCGGCATCGCGCAGGACGTCACCGAGGAGCGCGACACCGCGGCGCGGCTGCAGATGCTGATCGGCGAGCTGCAGCACCGCACGCGCAACCTGATGGGCGTGATCCAGGCAGTGGCGGAGAGCACGCTGGAGGCGAGCGCTGACCTCGCCGACTTCGAACGCGCCTTCTCGGCGCGGCTCGACGCGCTGTCACGCGTGCAGCAACTGCTGTCGCGGATCGAGGGGCTGGAACGGGTCGGCTTCGATCAGCTGCTGCGCAGCGAGCTCGCCGCCTTCGGTGCGCTACCGGACGAGGACGCACGCGTGTCGCTCGCCGGGCCGCGCGGCATCCCGCTGCGCTCGGGCGGGATCCAGACGCTCGCGCTGGCGCTGCACGAGCTGATCACCAACTCGCTCAAATATGGCGCGCTGAGCCAGCCCGGCGCGACGCTGTCGGTGCGCTGGGCGCTGCTGCCGGTCGCGGCGGGCGAGCGGCCGCGGCTCCGCTTCGACTGGGAGGAGCGCGGCGTCATCATGCCGGTGCGCGGCGACTCGCCCGAGCGCGTCGGCCAGGGGCGCGACCTGATCGAGCGCGCGGTACCCTATCAGCTCGAGGCGACGGTCGACTACGCCCTCACCGCCGACGGCGTGCGCTGCGCGATGGTGCTGCCGGTATCGCAGACGCTGGCGCGCGGCGCCGCGGCGTGACCGCGCTCGCCGGCCTGCGCGTGCTGGTGGTGGAGGACGAATATCTGCTCGCGCGCCAGCTGGAGCGCGCGCTCCAGCGCGACGGCGCCGAGGTGGTCGCGGTGGCGCCCTCGGTCGCGGCGGCCTTGGCGGCACTCGCTGCGGGCGCGCTGCCCGATGTCGCGGTGCTCGACCTCAATCTCGCCGGCGAAAAGGCCTATCCGGTCGCCGCCGCGCTGCGCGCCGCCGCGGTGCCCTTCGCCTTCGCCAGCGGCTATGACGCGGACGATCGCGACCCGGCCTTCGCCGACGCCCCCCACCTCAACAAGCCGCTGACGATGGCGACGCTGCGACGCTGCCTCGAGCGGCTGACGGGACGCGCGCCAGGATGAGCCGAGCCCGGAGACGATGATGATCGACGACCGACTGACGCGCCGCACCCTGCTCGGCGCCGCCACTTCAGCCGCGCTGCCCCGCGCCGCGCTGGCCGCCCCCGCCGCGACCCGCGCGCTCTACGCGGGGGGCTACAACAAGGAGGGCGGCGCGGGGCTGCTGCCGCTCGACTATGCCCCTGCCGCGGGCGCCTGGCGCGCGCACGCGGCGGTGGCCGCCGCCCCCGACGCCTCCTGGGGCGTGCGCCACCCGCGACTGGGGCTGCACTATCTGGTGCAGGAGGGCAGCGCCGGGAAGGTCGCGGTCCTCCGCCAGCGCGGGGGCGCGTGGCAGCGGCTCGCGCTGGTCGACTCGGGCGGCGCGGACCCGTGCCATCTCGCGCTGAGCGTCGACGGCGGCGCGCTGGCGGTGGCCAATTACAGCAGCGGCAGCGTCGCGCTGATCGCGCTCGACCCGCGCACGGGACTGCCGCGCGCGGCGGCGCAGGTAGTGGCGCATCGCGGGCGCGGGCCGGACGCAGAGCGCCAAGCCGCGCCGCACGCGCATTGGGTCGGCTTCAGCCCGGACCGGCAGTGGCTGTGGTCGGTCGATCTCGGCGCCGACACGATCTTCGCGCACCGGCTCGACGCCGCCGGCACGCGGCTGGGCGAGACCCGTCCCGCCTATCGCGCCGTTGCGGGCAGCGGCCCGCGCCACCTCGCCTTCCACCCGCGGCTGCCGCTCGCCTATCTCGTCGCCGAGCTCGACAATAGCGTGACGGTGCTGCGCCGCGGCGCCGACTCCCGCTTCACCGCGCTGGCGCGCCACTCGACGCTGCCGGCGGGCTTCGCGGGCAAGAGCCAGGCCGGCGCGATCGCGATCGACCCGCGCGGGCGCTGGCTCTACGCCTCCAACCGCGGCGCCGACAGCGTCGCGGTCTACGCCATCGCCGCGGACGGCGCGCTCACCCCGATCCAGCATATCGCGGGCGGCGGGCGCTGGCCGCGCCACCTGCGCGTGCTCGACTCACGCCTGCTCGTCGCCAATGAGCGCAGCGGCACGATCGACGGCTTCTCGGTAGGCCGTGACGGGCGGCTGGCACCCTTCGGCGCGGCGGCGCGCGCGCCCGGCGTTGCGTTCATCGGCGAGGTGTGAGGGGCCGACGTGGTCGGTGTGCCGCGTGATGCGGGGCTGACGCGCGAGGCACCTATCCTGCGACCTGGTTCGTCACGCCGTGCTCCATTCGGGAAACATCGTGCAGCGCATGCTGCGCGTCGTTTCCTCGCGGAAGCATGGATCCCGGGTCAAGCCCGGGATGACGGCAAAGCCTCAGGCGGGGTGAGGCGCTCTCCTCCCCAACGGGGCCGAACGCGTCCTCACCCCGCCTCGGCGAGCAGTCCCTTGGCCTGTGCCCCGGTCCAGTCGAGGTCGCCGGTCACGCGCCAGACCTCCTTGCCCGCGGCGTCGTAGAGGATCGTCGTCGGCAGGTTGGCGCCGTAGGCGGTGCTCAGCGCCAGCTTCTCGTCGAGGAACGGCTCCAGCCTGGTGAATCCGCGCGCCTTGAGGAAGTCCTTCGCCTTGGCGGGCTCCATGTCCTGGCTCACCGCGACGACGCGCACCTTGCCGGCGAGCGCCCCCGCCGCGGCGTCCAGCGTCGGCATTTCCTTGACGCAGGGCGCGCACCAGGTCGCCCACAGGTTCACCAGCAGCGGCTTGCCGCCGCCCAGCGCGGCCAGCGTCGTGGGCGCCCCCGCCAGCGTGGTGAAGCCGGCGTTCGGGGCGGCCTCGCCCTTGTGGCTGCGATCGACCTTGTCCGGCCGCGTCGCGCCGGTGGCGGGCACCTCGTCCGCGCTCGCGCCGGCGGTGGCGTTGCCCGCCGCCGCGGCTTGCCCGTCGCCCCCCGAGCCCTTATCGCACGCGCTGACCGCCAGCGCGGCGCCGAGGAGACAGACGATCGCGACACGCGAGACCATGAGCGGTTCCAACCAGATGTGGGGCGGGCGGTTCGCCGAGGGTCCGGCCGCCGTCATGCGCGAGATAAACGCCTCCATCCCCTTCGACAAGCGGATGTGGCGCCAGGACGTAGCGGGCAGCCGCGCGCATGCCGCGATGCTGGGCGCGCAGGGGATCGTCTCTGCCGAGGATGCCGTCGCGATCGACGCGGGGCTGGCGCAGGTGGCCGAGCGCTACGAGGCCGAGGGCGTGCCCGACGATCTCGCGATGGAGGACATCCATATGCTGAGCGAGGCGCGACTCGGCGAGGTGATCGGCGGCGCGGCGGGGCGGCTCCACACCGCGCGCAGCCGCAACGACCAGGTCGCGACCGACTTCCGCCTGTGGGTGCGCGACGCGACCGACCAGGTCGTCGCCGCGCTCGACCGGCTCGACGACGCGCTGCTCGCGCGGGCGGAGGACCATGCCGCCAGCGTGATGCCGGGCTTCACCCACCTCCAGTCGGCGCAGCCGGTGACGCTCGGCCACCACCTGATGGCCTATCACGAGATGGTGCGGCGCGACCGCTCGCGCTTCACCGACAATCGCGCGCGCGCCAACCTCTGCCCGCTCGGCGCCGCGGCGCTGGCGGGCACCGGATTCGCGATCGACCGCGACGCCACCGCGCGCGCGCTCGGCTTCGACGCCCCGACGCGCAACAGCCTCGACTCGGTCAGCGACCGCGACTTCGCGCTCGATTACCTGATGGCGGCGAGCCAGTGCGCGCTCCATCTGTCGCGGCTCGCGGAGGAGTTCGTGCTGTGGGCGTCACAGCCCTTCGCCTTCGTGGCGCTGTCGGACCAATGGTCGACCGGCAGCTCGATCATGCCGCAGAAGCGCAACCCCGACGCCGCCGAGCTGGTGCGCGGGCACAGCGGGCGCATCACCGGCTGCCTGGTGAGCCTGATGGTCACGATGAAGGGGCTGCCGCTCGCTTATTCCAAGGACATGCAGGACGATAAGCCGCCGGTGTTCGAGGCGCACGACCTGCTCGCGCTGTCGCTGGCGGCGATGACCGGGATGGTGGAAAGCGCCACCTTTCGCACCGAGCGGATGCGCCAGGTGGCCGAGAGCGGCTTCGCCACCGCGACCGACCTCGCCGACTGGCTGGTGCGCGAGGCCGACGCGCCGTTCCGCGAGGCGCACCATATCACCGGCCGCGCGGTGGCGCGCGCCGAGGCGCTGGGCTGCACGCTCGACCGCGTGCCGCTCATGGAGCTGCAGGCGATCGACCCGCGCATCACCGACGCGGTGTATGACGTGCTGTCGGTCGACGCCTCGGTGGCGAGCCGGCGCAGCTTCGGCGGGACCGCGCCCGACAATGTCCGCGCCGCGATCGCCGCCGCGCGCGCGGAGCGGGCGGGAGAGGTGGCATGACGAGGCACCGATCACTCGTCGCGCTCGCGTGGGCGACCGTGCTGGCGGGGTGCGGCTCGACCCAGGCGCTCAAACCGGCGCCGGGCACGCCGCTGCCGGTGGCGCCTTATGGCGCCGCCGCGACCCCCGGGATCAACGACCTGCTCACCCCCAGCGTCCAGGCGCGCCCGCGCCGCACCGGCGAGGTGCTCACCCGCTCGCAGGAGCGCCAGAGCGACGAGTACGATCTGCCGCCGCGGTGAGGGCGCGGCGGCATGGGTCTGGAGCTCTCCACCTACACGCCGGAACTTGTTTCGGGATCCACTGGCCCGCATACGCCGCCGCCGAAGGTTGTGCGGCACCGTGGATGCCGAAACGAGTTCGGGATGACGCCAGGAGATGGGCGGGTGGCGGGAGCGATAACCTGCACCGTATGTGTCACGCCGACGCGCGAACCACGCTAGAAGAGATCCGATGGACCATTTTCACTATCGCGACGGAGAATTGTGGTGCGAGGGCGTGCCGCTCGCGCGCATCGCCGCGGACGTCGGCACCCCGGTCTACGTCTATTCCGCCAACGCCTTCCGCGACCATGCGCGCGCGTTCCGCGCCGGCTTGGCCGGCGTGCGTGACGCGCATCTCGCCTATGCGATCAAGGCCAACCCCAACGTCGCGGTGCTGCGCCTGCTCGCCGCCGAGGGCTATGGCGCCGACGTCGTCTCCGGCGGCGAGCTGGCGCGCGCGCTCGCGGCGGGGATGCCGGCCGACTCGGTAGTCTTCTCCGGCGTGGGCAAGACCGAGGCGGAGCTGGTGCGCGGGCTCGACGCCGGGATCGGCCAGTTCAACCTCGAGCTGGAGGAGGAGGGCGAGGCGCTCGCCCGGCTCGCCGCGGCACGGGGGATAACCGCGCGCGCGGTGCTGCGCGTCAACCCCGACGTCGACGCCGGCACCCACGCCAAGATCTCGACCGGGCGCAAGGAGAACAAGTTCGGCGTGCCGATCGACCAGGCGCCGGCGATGTTCGCGCGGCTGGCGGAGCTACCCGGCCTGTCGCTCGAGGGCGTCGCGATCCATATCGGCAGCCAGCTGTTCGACCTCGCCCCCCTCGAGGCGGCCTACCACCGCGTTGGCGAGCTGGTGGCCACCCTGCGCGCCGGCGGCCACCGCGTCACGCGAGTCGATCTCGGCGGCGGGCTCGGCGTCCGCTACAAGGAGGGCGACACGCCGCGCTCCCCGGCTGACTATGGCGCGATGGTCGAGCGCGTCACGCGCGACTGGGACGTTACGCTGATGTTCGAGCCCGGGCGTGTGATCGCCGCTAACGCAGGGGTGCTGCTCACCCGCGTGATCTGGGTGAAGCCTGGCGTGGTGAACCCCTATGTCATCGTCGACGCCGCGATGAACGACCTGGCGCGGCCCGCGCTCTACGACGCGTGGCACGACTTCGATCCGGTGGTGCCGAGCGGCGAGCGGGTCACCGCCAATATCGCCGGCCCGGTGTGCGAGACCGGCGACACCTTCGCCATGGCGCGCGAGATCGACCGCGTCGCCAAGGGCGACCTTGCGGTGTTCCGCAGCGCCGGCGCCTATGGCGCGACGATGGCCTCGACCTACAACAGCCGCGCGCTGGTGCCCGAGGTGCTGGTCGACGGCGACCGCTTCGCGGTGGTGGCGGACCGGATCGCGGCGGAGACGATCCTCGCCGCCGAGCGGGTGCCCGAGTGGCTGTGAGCCGGTGAGCGACTCGCGCGAGGTCGAAGCGGCGCTGCCGAGCCTGCCGGTGTTTCTGCGGCTGGCGGGACGGCCCGTGATCCTGGTCGGCGCGGGCGAGCCCGCCGCGGCAAAGCGTCGGCTGCTCGAGCGTGCCGGCGCGGTGATCGTCGGCGAGGACAATGGCGCGGCACGGCTCGCCGTGGTGGCGGACGACGAGGCGGCGGTGGCGCGGCTCAAGGCCCGCGGCGTGCTGGTCAACGCGGTCGACCGGCCGGAGCTGTGCGACTTCACCCTGCCCGCGATCGTCGACCGCGCGCCGGTGCTGGTCGCGATCGGCAGCGCGGGCGTATCGGCGGGGCTGGCCGCGGCGCTGCGCCAGCGGCTCGAGGCGCTGCTGCCCGCGACGCTCGGCCGGCTCGCCGAGGCGCTCCACGCCGCGCGGCCCACGCTTCGCATCGCGCTGCCCGACATGGGCGAGCGGCGCCGCGCGATCGGCGCCGCACTCGCGCCCGGCGGCGCGCTCGACCCGCTCGGCGCGCCCGCGCTCGACGATGTCGCCGGCGCGGTGATCGCGGCGCAGCCCGCCACCGGCCTCGCCCGCCTCCGCCTACGTTCGCACGACCCGGACGAACTGACGCTGCGCCAGGCCCGGCTGCTCGCCGCGGCCGACGTGGTGACGCATCGCGCCGACGTTCCGCCCGCGATCCTCGACCGCGCGCGCGCGGACGCCGAGCGGGTCGAGTGCGCCGCGCCGCCGCTCGCCCCCGCGACCGGGTTGGTGGTCGATCTCGCGATGGAGGAGGACCGATGAGCGGCACCGCCTGGCGGCTCACCGGCGAGGGCAAGGTCGAGGAGATATCGGTGAAGGGCGCGCTCGGCTGCGGCGCGCCGTTCGTGTGGGTTCACCTCACCACCAACGCCGAGCACGCGCAGACGTGGCTGCGCGACGAGGCCGGCCTGCCGCCCTATATCGTCGATTCGCTCACCGCCGCCGAGACGCGCCCGCGCGCCGACAAGCTGGCCGACGCCGCCTTCGTCAACCTGCGCGGACGCACCGACGAGGAGCTCGACGGCTCCGACATGCTCGCCTCGATCCGCATCTGGGCGGCGAAGGGACGGGTCGTCAGCGTCTCGCGCAAGCATCTGGTCGCGCTCGACGAGGTGGTGACGCAGATGCGCGGCGGCGCGATCCGCGACCCGGGCGACCTGATCGCCGCCTTCGCCACCGAGATCACCGAGGACCTCGATCCCGTGGTCGGCGATCTCGGCGACTGGCTGGACGATTGCGAGCAGAGGCTCGCCGCCGAGCATATCTTCGAGCTGCGCCGAGGGGTCACCAAGGTGCGGTCGGAGGCGATCAACTACCGCCGCTTCCTCGCGCCCCAGCGCGCCGCGCTGGAGAAACTGGCGACCCTGCCGGGCGACTGGCTCGCCGAGGACGATCGCGCGCACCTCTCCGCCGCGGCCGACCGTGCGGCGCGCATGGCGGAGGAGGTGGAGGCGATCCGCGAGCGCGCCGCGCTGGTGCACGAGGCGCTGACCGACCTGCGCGCCGAGCAGCTCGACCAGCGCGGGCTGGTGATCGCGATCGCGGCGATGGTGTTCCTGCCGTTGACGTTCATCACCGGTCTGTACGGGATGAATGTCGAGGGGCTGCCCTATGCCAAGGAGCCTTGGGCGTTCGACGCGATCATGGGCGTCTGCGCGCTGATCGCGGCGGGGACGGTGATCTATTTCCTGCGGCGGCACTGGTTCCGCTGAGCGTAGGCGGGGGCATTGCCCTTCATCGCTCCCCCGATCGTTGCCGTGCTCCTGCGCACGCAGGAGCCCAGAGCCGCGAGCGCTATCAATGCAGCCCTGGACTCCGGCGTTCGCCGGAGCACAGCGTCACTCGCCCAAGGCGCCTCCTACCCCGCCGCGACGACGCGCGCGGTCATGCTCGCGGGCGACAGGATCTCGATCCAATAGCCGTCCGGGTCGGTGACGAAGGCGATGTCGCGCATCTTGCCCTCGTTCGGGCGCTTGCGGAACGGCACGCCCAGTTCCTCGAACCGAGCACAGGCGGCCGCCACGTCGGGCACGGAGACGCCCAGATGGCCGAAGCCGCGCGGTTCGTCGTTGCCGCCGTGATAGCCGGCGAAGTCGGGGTCGCTCTCGGTCCCCCAATTGTGCGTCAGCTCCAGCGTGGTCTCACGCGTGAAGACGAAACGCGCGCGCTCCGCCGGGTCCGCCGGCACGCTCTCGTCTTCGCCAAGGAAGGCGAGGAAGTAGAGCGAGAAGCGCATGTCCTCGAAATCGAGCCGCTGCAGCAGCGTCATGCCCAGCACCTGCTGGTAGAAGGCCAGAGACGCCGCCGGGTCGCGCACCCGCAGCATCGTCTGGTTGAGCGAGAACCCCTCGGTTCCGGCAGGGCGGGGCATGAGCGAGTCTCCGTCAGGCGAGCGTGAGGCCGACGTCGACGTTGCCGCGGGTCGCGTTCGAATAGGGGCAGATCTGGTGTGCGGTCTCGACCAGCCGCTCCGCCACGGCGTGCTCGACCCCGGGCAGGTCGACGAGCAGGTCGGCGGTGATGCCGAACCCGCCCTCCGAACGCGGACCGATGCCGACGGTTGCGGTCACCTTGGTGTCGGCGGGCACTTTCACCTTGAGCTGCTGGCCGGCGACCTTGAGCGCGCCGATGAAGCACGCCGAGTAACCGGCCGCAAACAACTGCTCCGGGTTGGCGCCCTCGCCGCCGGCGCCGCCGAGCTCCTTCGGCGTCGAGAGCGCGACGGTGAGCTTTCCGTCCTCGGTACGTGCCTCGCCGTCACGCCCGCCGGTAGCGGTGGCGCGGGTGCTGTATTTGACGTCAACGGTCATGATGCATCTCCTATCGCGGCAATCGTTAGCTCGATATCAATGTGATATCCGTGCCAAGGAGGCTTGTCCAGCGATATTTGTATCGCGATAAGGAATGCGTTATGTGGCGGGAAAGGATGACGTGAATGTCCGTTCCGCTGCCGCTCGACCAACAGCTCTGCTTCTCGCTCTACGCCGCCAGCATGGCGGTCGGGCGCGCCTACAAGCCACTGCTCGACGAGCTCGGCATCACCTACCCGCAATATCTCGTGCTCCATGCGCTGTGGGAGCAGGACGGGCGCAGCGTCGGCGCGATCGCCGAGCGGCTCGCGCTTGAGTCGAGCACGATCACGCCGCTGGTGAAGCGGATGGAGGCGGCGGGTCTGGTCGAGCGTCGGCGCAACCCGGACGATGAGCGCCAGGTGCAGGTGTTCCTCACCGAGGCGGGGCACGCACTGCGCGCGCGCTGCGGCTGCCTGGCGGAGCGGCTGCTGGAGCGCTCGCGCCTGTCGATCGACCAGCTCGCCGCGCTCAACGGGCAGGTGCAGGCGCTACGCGATGCGCTGGTCGAGAGCAGCGGGGCTTAAGCGCGGTCGTCGTGCAACGCGGCGGCGATCCAGTCGCGCACCACCCGCACGCGCGCGAGCGTGGCGGCCTCGCCCTGCAACTCGCCGTGCGACGGCTTCGTCTCGCTAAGCGTCGGGGCGGCGGGGTCGCCCGGCGCGGGCGAGGCCGGGGACGTGGTGCCGCGGCGACCGCTGGGGCGCTCGCGCGCGAGCAGCTGCTGGACACCGCGGATGGTGTAGCCCTCACCGTTCAGCAGCGCGGCGATCCGCTCGATCAGGGCGACGTCGGCGGGGCGGTAGTAACGGCGGTTGCCGGCGCGGGTCACCGGGCGGAGCTGCGGGAAGCGTTCCTCCCAGTAGCGCAGCACGTGCGGGGCGATTCCGGTCGCCGCGGCGACCTCGCCGATCGTCCGGAAGGCGGCGGCGGATTTCTCGTCCGACGCCACGATCGTCAGCTGGCGCCCGCGATGCGGTCGCGCATCATCTGGCTGGCGCGGAAGGTCAGCACGCGGCGGGGCGCGATCGGCACTTCCACGCCGGTCTTGGGATTGCGCCCGATCCGCTCGCCCTTGTCGCGCAGCACGAAGGTGCCGAACCCCGAGATCTTGACGTTCTCGCCCTCCGCCAGGGCGCCGCACATCTTCTCGAGGATCTGCTCGACCATGCGCGCCGAATCCGCGCGCGAGAGACCGACGCGCCGGTGCAGCGCCTCCGCCAGATCAGCGCGCGTGAGCGTGCCCGCCTCCACCATGACCGCAACCCCCTTCGAAGTTAAATGACTGTCATTCCCGTTCGTTATAACGCAATCGTTATCTTGTCGATCGGTGACCGCCAGTCAGGGTCAGTAGCGCAGCACCGCGGCGCCCCAGGTGAAGCCGCCGCCCATCGCCTCGAGCACGACGATATGGCCCGGCCGGATGCGTCCGTCGCGCACCGCCTGATCGAGGGCGAGCGGCACCGAGGCGGCGGAGGTATTGGCGTGCTGGTCGACCGTCATCACGACCTTCTCGGCAGGCAGCGACAGCTTGCGCGCAGTGGCGTCGAGGATGCGGGCATTGGCCTGATGTGGGACGACCCAGTCGACCGACTCGGTCGGCAGCCCCGCCGCGACGAGTGCCTCCTCCATCACCGCGGCGAGGTTGACCACCGCGTGGCGGAACACCTCGCGGCCTTTCATGCGCAACTTGCCGACCGTGCCGGTGGTCGAGGGACCACCGTCGACGTAGAGCAACTCGTTGTGGCGACCATCGGCGTGGAGCCGCGTCGCCAAAATGCCCCGCGCCGCGGGATCGGCATTGTCGTCGGCCGAGTCGCGCGCCTCGAGCACGATCGCGCCCGCGCCGTCGCCGAACAGCACGCAGGTGGTGCGATCCTCCCAGTCGAGCAGCCGGCTGAAGGTCTCGGCGCCGATCACCAGCGCGCGGCGGTGCGCGCCGGCGCGGATCATGCTGTCCGCCACCTGCACGGCGTAGAGGAAGCCCGAGCAGACCGCGGCGACGTCGAACGCGACACAGTCGTTGATCCCCAGCATCGCCTGCACCTTGGTGGCGGTGGCGGGGAAGGTGTTGTCGGGCGTGGCGGTGGCCAGCACGATCAGGTCGATGTCCTGCGGCGTCACCCCCGCGGCGGCGATCGCGGCCACCGCGGCGTCGCGCGCCAGCGTCGCGGTGGTCTCGCCCTCGCCCGCGATATGGCGAAAGCGGATCCCGGTGCGCTCGACGATCCACTCGTCCGTCGTGTCGACCCGCTCGGCCAGCTCGGCGTTGGAGACGCGGCGCGCGGGGAGAGCGGAACCCGTCCCCGTCAGCACGGCCCGGATCATGCGGCGGCTTTCGCTTCGAAGTGGCGCAGGTCCTCGGCGATGCGGCGCGCCAGATCGGCCTTCACCATCTTGGCGGCATTGCCGATCGCGGTGGCGACGCCGCGCTCGTTGGCGCTGCCGTGGCTCTTGAGCACCAGCCCGTTGAGGCCGAGGAAGACCGCGCCATTGTGGTTGTTGGGATCGAGATGGTCGCGCAGCAGCTCGGTGGCCGGGCGCGAGATCAGGAAGCCCAGCTTCGAGCGGACCGAGCTGGTGAAGGCACGCTTCAGCAGGTCGCCGACGAAGCGCGCGGTGCCCTCGGCGGTCTTGAGCGCGATGTTGCCCGAGAAGCCGTCGCACACGATCACGTCATGCTCGCCGCGCGACAGCCGGTCGCCCTCGACGAAGCCGGTGAAGTTCATCGGCAGATGCCCCGCGACCCGCAGCATCTGCGCGGCGTCGCGGATCTCCTCGGTGCCCTTCTGGTCCTCGCTGCCGATGTTGAGCAGCGCCACCCGCGGCGACTCGAGATCGAGCGTGGTGCGCGCATAGGCGGCGCCCATCACCGCGAACTGGACGAGGTTGCGCGCGTCGCACTCGGTGTTGGCGCCGAGGTCGAGCACCACCACGTCATTGTCGCCCAGTGTCGGCAGCAGCGCGGCGAGCGCTGGTCGGTCGATCCCGGGCATGGTGCGGAGCGACAGCTTGGCCATCGCCATCAGCGCGCCGGTATTGCCCGACGACACCGCCGCGCCGGCGCGTCCCTGCTTCACCAGATCGATCGCCACACCCATCGAGGTGGTGCGCGCGCGGCGGATCGCCTGGCTCGGCTTCTCGTCGCCCGCGATCACGTCGGGGGCGTGGACGATCTCGGAATGCTGCGAGAGGTTCGGGTGACCCTTGAGCCCCTCCGCGATCGCCGCCTCGTCGCCCACCAGCAGGAAGCTGACGTCGTCGAAGCGGCGGCGCGCGCGCGCCACCCCGGCCAGCATGACCGCCAACCCCTCGTCACCGCCCATCGCATCGACGGCGATCCGGGACCTGTCGGACATCACTGGACCCAACTCCTGATGCTCAACCGCGGGAGACCCGCGATCAGGCGTCGACCGCGATGACCTCGCGACCGTTGTAGTGACCGCACGCGGTGCACAGGTTGTGCGGGCGCTTCAGCTCGCCGCAGTTCGGGCATTCCTGGAACGCCTCGACCGACAGCGCGTCGTGCGCGCGGCGCATGCCGCGGCGGGAGGGGGAAGTCTTTCGCTTGGGGACGGCCATCGCGGCACCTTGATCTATCTAAGAGTTCGTAACAGCGACGAGCCGATGTCCGAGGCCGCGCGGCCGACGCATGAGCCGGCCGCGGCGGACAGCCGGGCATCGGCTCGTATCGCGAAGCCCCGCGCCTATAGCGATTTCCGCCACTGTTGCAAGTCGCCGTCACCTGTCTCTCCGCTGCGTCACCAACGAGCGAGCGGCGCAATTGATGCCGCCGGCAACGAAGCGCAAGTCCCCGCGCCTTCACGCGAATCACTCACGACCGAGGATCATTGCGCCAGCACCCGGTCGCTCACGAACATGTTGTGGCGGCGTTCGTGCGCGAAGGTGCTCGGCTGGCCGTGGCCGGGGATGAAGGCGGTGGCGTCGCCCAGCGGCCACAGTTTCGTGACGATCGACTCGATCAGCTGCGGGAAATTGCCCTGCGGCAGGTCGGTGCGCCCGATCGAGTTCTGGAACAGCACGTCGCCGACCTGCGCGAAGTGCGACGGCGCGTGGTGGAAGATGACGTGGCCGGCAGTGTGCCCCGGCGTGTGATAGACGTCGAGCACCAGCTCGCCGACGCGCACCGTGTCACCCTCGACGAGCCAGCGGCTCGGCTCGAACACGGTGCCCTCGACGCCCCATTGCCGGCCGTCCTCGTCGAGCCGCGCCAGCCAGAAGCGATCGTCCTCGTGCGGCCCCTCGATCGCGACGCCGAGCGAGTCGGCGAGCGGCTTGGCCGCGCCGGCATGGTCGATATGGCCGTGGGTGAGCAGGATCTTCTCTACCGTCACGCCGGCACGCGCGATCGCGGCGGTGATCTTGGGCAGGTCGCCGCCGGGATCTACCACCGCGGCGCGCATCGTCGCGGTGCACCAGATCAAGGTGCAATTCTGCTGAAGCGGGGTGACCGGGATGATCGCCGCGCGCAGCGGGGTGTCGCTCATTGCTCGCTCCTGAGATCGCTTTTGGCGCGGTCCGGAGCGCCGCGCGCGCCCCGCATAGCCGCGGCGCCCGCGCTTGTCACAGCCATCGGCGCGCGCATCCGGAGCCGAATTGTCGCTCTTCCCGCGACTTCGCAGCGACGAGTCGCGGCGAGCCGACTTGCCGGCGCGGCGGCGCGCGGGCATCACCGTGCGATGGTGCTCGAACCGCCCTTCGTGCTGCTCGACGACGCGCGACCGGGTGCGGGTCCGGCGCGGCTTTACACGAACCCGCGCCGCGTGCTGCGCACCGACACGCTCTCGGCTGTGCCGGCGGTGCTGCGCGAGGCGGCGGGGGCGGACGCGGCGGGCTTCCTCTCCTACGCCGCCGGCGCGGCGTTCGAGCCGAGCGCGGGGGTGGCGCCGCGCGCGGCCGACGCGCCGCCGCTCGCGTGGTTCGGGCTGTTCGACGGCTGGCAGACGGTAAACGACGTCGCCGCGCTGCTGCCCGAGGCGGCGGCGAGCTGGGTGGGCGCGCCCGAGCCCGAGCCGACGCGCGACGACTACGACGCCATGTTCGCCCAGGCGCAGGCGCTGATCGCGGCGGGCGACCTCTACCAGCTCAACCTCACCTTCCGCGCGCGCGTGCCCGTGCTGGGCGACCCGCTCGCACTCTATGCGCGGCTGCGCCCGCACGCGCGCGCCGGCTGGGGCGCGATCGTCGCCACAGGGGAGCACTGGCTGCTGTCCTTCTCGCCCGAGCTGTTCGTCGCGCTCGACGGCGACCGGCTCACCTGCCGCCCGATGAAGGGGACGGCACGGCGCGAGAGCGAGCCAGCGGCGGACCGCGCCGCGGCCGAGCGGCTCGCCGCGGACCCCAAGCAGCGCGCCGAGAATCTCATGATCGTCGACCTGATGCGCAACGATCTCGCGCGAGTCGCGGTCGCGGGCAGCGTCGCCGTGCCCGAGCTGTTCGCAGTGGAGAACTATCCCAGCGTCCACCAGCTCACCTCGACGGTCACCGCCGCGCTGGCACCGGGGTGCGACGCCGCCGACGTGCTCGCCGCGCTGTTCCCGTGCGGCTCGATCACCGGGGCGCCGAAGGTGCGCGCGATGCAGGCGATCGCGGCGATCGAGCGCGGCAGCGCGCGCGACGTCTACACCGGCGCGATCGGGCGGATCGACGCGGGCGGCGACGCGCAGTTCAGCGTCGCGATCCGCACGCTGACGCTCGCCGCGGGCGCTGGCGCGGCGCTGCTCGGCGTCGGCGGCGGGATCGTCGCCGACTCGCGCGCCGACGAGGAGTGGGACGAGGCGCTCGCCAAGGCCGCCTTCGTCGCGCGCGCGGTGACCACGCCCGACCTGATCGAGACGATCGCCTTCGACCCGCTCGAGGGACTGCTGCTGGTCGACCGCCATCTCGCGCGGATGAAGGCGAGCGCGGCGGCGCTCGGTTTCGGCTTCGACCGCCACGCCGCGCGCAACGAGCTCCAGGCGGCGACCTTCCGGTTGCGCGAGCGCGCGCGCGTGCGGCTGCTGCTGGCGCCCTCGGGTGCGATCGCGATCGAGGTGACCCCGCCGCCCATGCCGCGGCTCGCCCCGCTGCGCGTCGCGCTGGCGCCCCTGCCGGTGACGCCGCAGGACTGGCGGCTGCGCCACAAGACCAGCGACCGCGGCTTCTACGATCGCGCGCGCCGCGCCGCGGGCGCGGACGAGGTGGTGTTCATCGCGCCCGACGGATGCCTCACCGAGGGCAGCTTCACGACCGTCTTCGTCGAACGCGGCGAGACGCTGGTGACCCCGCGCACGGGCCCGCTGCTTCCCGGCGTGCTGCGCGCCGAGCTGATCGCGCAGGGCCGCGCGATCGAGCGTGATCTCACCCCGGACGACCTCGCCGGCGGGTTCCTGCTTGGCAATGCGCTGCGCGGGCTGATGCCGGCCACGCTCGCGGTTGCACAATGAGGACGCTCGTCGCATAGGCACGCGCGCTTCCTCAACGAAGGCGCCCGCCATGCACACCTCCGCCGCGCTCGACCGCATCAATCCCTCGCCGACGCTGGCGATCACCAGCCGCGTGCTGGAGCTGAAGCGTGCCGGGGTCGACGTGATCGGACTGGGCGCGGGCGAGCCCGACTTCGACACGCCCGATTTCGTCAAGGAGGCCGCGATCGCGGCCATCCGCGCGGGCAAGACCAAATACACCAACGTCGACGGCACGCCCGAGCTCAAGGAAGCGATCGTTGCCAAGTTCAAGCGCGACAACGGGCTCGACTACACGCCGGCGCAGATCAGTGTGAACGTCGGCGGCAAGCACACGCTGTTCAACGCGCTGGTGGCGACGCTCGACGCCGGCGACGAGGTGATCGTACCCGCGCCTTACTGGGTGAGCTATCCCGACGTGGTGCAGTTCGCCGGCGCCACCCCGGTGATCGTCGCCGCGGGCGCCGATGTCGGCTACAAGCTGACGCCCGCGATGCTGGAGGCGGCGATCACGCCGCGCACCAAATGGGTGATCCTCAACTCGCCGTCGAACCCGACTGGGGCCGCATACACCGTCGACGAGCTGCGGGAGCTGGGCGCGGTGTTCGAGCGCCACCCGCACGTCTGGATCTTCGCGGACGACATGTACGAGCATATCGTCTATGACGACTTCCGCTTCGCCACGATCGCCGAGGTCTGCCCGTCGCTGTACGAGCGCACGCTGACGGTGAACGGCTGCTCCAAGGCCTATGCGATGACCGGCTGGCGGATCGGCTTCGCGGGCGGCGCGCCGTGGCTGATCAAGGCGATGAGCAAGCTCCAGTCGCAGTCGACCAGCAACCCCTGCTCGATCGCCCAGGCCGCCGCGGTGGCGGCGCTGACCGGCGATCAGTTGTTCCTCAAGGAGCGCGCCGCCGCCTTCCAGAAGCGCCGCGATCTCGTCGTCGGCATGCTCAACCATGCGGACGGCATCACCTGCCCCACGCCCGAGGGCGCCTTCTACGTCTACCCCGACGTGAGCGGCGTGATCGGCAAGGCGACGCCGGCGGGGCGGAAGATCGAGACCGACAGCGACTTCGTCGGCTATCTGCTCGACGACGCCAAGGTCGCGGCGGTGCAGGGTGTCGCCTTCGGCGTCTCGCCGGCGATGCGGATCAGCTACGCCACCTCCGAGGCGCTGCTGACCGAGGCGTGCCACCGTATCCAGCAAGCCTGCGCCGCGCTGCGCTGAGCGGCGTAACGGTTACGAACGGAAACGATTCTGTTCGAACGTTGACATATCGGCGCGGAAAAGCCGCGCCTATATGGGCGCCAGATGAACGCCTCGATCGGAGTCCGTTCATCGCCCGATCCGTATTCCTCCAGCCCTAAGGCGCGTGTCGCGCCAGCCGAACCGGAGCGGCCGTGCGAGCGGCCGGAGAGAAGAGAGTAACGCCATGAACCGCTTCATCAAGTCCAGCTTCGCGCGCCAGTTCGCCGGTGGCTTCCTGATCGGCGCGGCGGCGATGCTCGGGATTCACGCCAGCCAGGCCGAGACGCCCGCCAACGCCTACGCCGCGACCCACGTCGCGCGCTGATCGCCGGCGTGTCGCTTGCGACGCGCGGGCGAGGAAAGGCGCTGATCCATGTTGCCGGCGCGCCGCGCGCTCCCCATCTTCCGCGGCATGACCAAGCCCCTTTCCTACCGCCTCGCCGCGCTCGCGCTCGGCGCCCTCTCGCTGACCGGCTGCGGCGCGGCGGCGGCGGAACGAGCGGTGCCGATCCCCGCCGCCGCGCGCGACGTCGCGCCGACGCCGGGTTTGCAGACCGCCGTGCTCGCGGGCGGCTGCTTCTGGGGCATGGAAGCGGTGTTCCAGCAGGTCCGCGGTGTGCGCGACGTCACTGCCGGCTATGCGGGCGGCACCGCCGCGACCGCCAACTACCGGGACGTCAGCAGTGAGACGACGCGTCACGCCGAGGCGATCCGCGTCCGCTACGATCCGCGCGTGGTGAGCTACGCGACGCTGCTGCGCGTCTATTTCTCGGTGGCGCACGATCCGACTCAGGTGAACCGCCAGACCCCCGACGTCGGCACCAGCTACCGCTCGGCGATCTTCGCGCAGACGCCCGAGCAGCGCGGGGTGGCCAACGCCTATATCGCGCAGCTCGGCGCCGCGCACGCGTTCCAGCGCCCGATCGCGACCAAGGTGGAGAGCGGCGCCTTCTACCCGGCCGAGGCGGAGCACCAGGACTTCTTCCAGCGCAACCCGTACCACCCCTATATCGTGCGCTGGGACAAGCCCAAGGTGGCCGCCTTCCGCGCCGGCTTCCCGCGCCTGGCGAGCTGAGTGCGCGCTACAGGCGCGTCCCCACCGCGGCGCAGGCGAGGAACATCAGCAGCCCCGCGAAGCGATTGCTGCGGAAGCGCGCGAGCGCGCCGGCGCCGTCGTCGGGCACCAGCGTCGCCGCCTGCCAGCCGAGATGGAGCGCCATCGGCGCCAGCGCGGCGAGCACCAGAAGGTCGGCGCGGACCTGCCAGAAGGCCGCTGCCCACAGCACCAGCGCGAGCGCGTAGCAGAGCGCGACGCCGGCGCGGACGTGCCGCCCCATCGCCAGCGCGGATGAGCCGATCCCGATCAGCGCGTCGTCCTCGCGGTCCTGCAGCGCGTAGATTGTGTCATAGCCCACCACCCAGCAGATCGCGCCGGCGTAGAGCAGCAGGCCGGGCACGCTGAGCGCGCCCCACACCTCGCTCCAGCCGACCAGCGCCGCCCAGGAGAAGACCAGCCCGAGCCACACCTGCGGCCACCAGGTGATCCGCTTCATGAAGGGATAGGCCGCGACCGGCGCGAGCGCGGCGAGCGACACGATCGCGGCGTAGAGATGGAGCTGGAGCAGCACCACCAGCCCGATCAGGCACAGCGCCATCAGCCACGCCCAGGCGGCGCCGAGCGACACCTGCCCGCTGGCGAGCGGGCGGTGGCGCGTGCGCGCGACGCTGGCGTCCAGCTCGCGGTCGACGATATCGTTGTAGACGCAGCCGGCGCCGCGCATCGCCACGCTGCCGAGCAGCAGCCACAGCAGCAGCGGCCAGCGCTCCACCGCACCACCGGCGAGCGCGACCGCCCAGGCGCCCGGCCAGAACAGCAGCCACCAGCCGATCGGTCGATCGAGCCGCGCGAGCAGCGCGAGCGCGCGCGGGAGCGGCGGGAGCGCGGCGACGAGGCCGCGGTGCTGGCTGTCGGGGACGATCTCGGTCACGCGCGTCGCTCTAGCGCGTCCCGCCCCGCGACCAAAGCCGCGGTTGCGGTGCGACGGCGCCGCCGTCATGGTCACGGGTGAACCGTCCCCGCGGGAGAGGATATCCATGGTAGCCCGCCCGGCATGACGTTGCTCGCCATCGCGCTCGTCATCGTGCTGCTGATCCTGCTGGTGGCGCTCGCCAAGGCGCCGCCGCTGGTCGCGTTCGTTGTCGCCGCGCTGCTGGGGGGCGTGCTGCTCGGCGTGCCGCTCGAGACCATCCCCAAGGCGATCGAGAAGGGCATCGGCGACACGATCGGCCCGCTGGTCGTGATCGTGGTGCTCGGCGCGATGGCGGGCAAGCTGATCGCTGACAGCGGCGCGGCGCGGCGCATCGCCGACGCGCTGATCGCCTTGTTCGGCCCGCGGCGGCTGCCGCTGGCGATGGCGGCGACCGGCTTCCTGGTCGGCATCCCGCTCTTCTACAATGTCGGCTTCGTGCTGATGGTGCCGCTGATCTTCTCGATCACGGCGCGGGCCAAGCTGCCGCCGGTGCATGTCGGCATGCCGCTGCTCGCGGGCCTGTCGATCGCGCACGGCTTCCTGCCGCCGCACCCCTCCCCCACCGCGCTGGTGACGCAGCTCCATGCCGACCTGGGCCAGACGCTGATCTACGGCCTGATCGTCGGCGTGCCGACGCTGCTGATCGCGGGGCCGCTGTTCGCGATGACGCTGAAGAACATCCAGTCGCCGCCCTCGGCACTGTTCGGCAGCGACGACTCGGTCGAGCGCCGGCTGCCCGGCACCGCGGTGAGCTTCCTGTGCGCGCTGCTGCCGGTCGGTCTGATCGCGGGCACCACCGCGCTCGGCTATCTCGCGCTGTCGCCCGACCTCGCCGCGGCGGTGCGCTTCGTCGGCAACCCGACCGTGGTGCTGCTGGTGGCGATCGCGATCGCGATGGTCGCGCTGGGCGCGGGCAGCGGCCTGCCGCTGCCGCGCATGATGGAGAGCTTCGCCGGCGCGACGCGCGACATCGCGCCGATCCTGCTGATCATCGCGGGCGCGGGCGCGCTCAAGCAGGTGCTGGTGGAGAGCGGCGCCGACCGCGTGCTCGCCGCCGAGCTGGCGACGCTGCCGATCCCGCCGCTGGTGCTGGGCTGGCTGCTCGCCTGCGTGATCCGGATCGCGCTCGGCTCGGCGACGGTCGCGGGCCTGACCGCGGGCGGGCTGGTCGCGCCTCTGCTCGCCACCAGCGGCGCCAACCCGAACCTGATGGTGCTCGCGATCGGCGCGGGCAGCCTGATGTGCAGCCACGTGAATGACTCGGGCTTCTGGATGTTCAAGGAATATTTCGGGCTGAGCCTGCGCGACACGTTCCGCTCCTGGTCGCTGATGGAGACGCTGGTCGGCAGCTTCGGGCTGGTGTTCGTGCTGCTGCTCGACGCGTTGGTATAGCCGGGCGGCGACCTGCTCCGCGCGGCGTTCCGGCGCGTGCTTCCGCCAAGTCTGTCATGCACTGTCACGGTATCGTCGCCACACGATGCAACGGTGGCCAGCGCCAAGCGGCTATAATGCTAGCCGCGGTCGGTACGGAGGCGGGCATGACGACACGGATCAGGCGCTGGACACTGGCGCCGCTCGCGCTCCTGCTCGCCGCGCCGCTCGACGCCGCCCCGCGCGGCGCGGTGCGGCCGCACGAGCTCCGCGTCGAGCGGGTGGTCGCGCTGGTGCGCCACGGCGTGCGCGCGCCGATCCCGGGCGAGGTGCCCGAGGGCACGCGCACCGACGCGCCGTGGCCGCGCTGGCCGGTGGCCCCCGAGCGGCTCACCCCACACGGCGCGCGCGCACTGCGGAACGAGGGCGCGCTGGCGCGCCGCTGGCTCGACTCGCTCGGGCTCACCGCGCGCGGGCGCTGCCCCGACCCCGGCCAGCTGAGCGTCTGGACGAACACCGCCGAGCGGACCATCGCGAGCGGCGCCGCGCTGGTGGAGGGGCTCGCGCCCGGCTGCGTCGTGCCGGTCGGCCATCGCGGCGCGGGTGAGGTCGACCCCTTGTTCGAACCGCTGCGCGCGGGGACGGCGCCGTTCGACCCGCGCGCCGCGATCGAGTCGATCCAGGCCTATACCGGCGGGGTCGAGCAGATGGCAGATCGCTTCCGGCCGCAGCGCGCCGAGCTCGACCGCGCGCTCGGCTGCGGCGATCCGGCCGGCTGTAGCCCCGATCCGCCGGCGACGCTGCGCCCGAGCGCCGACGGGCGCGCGATCGAGTTGAGCGGCCCGATCCGCGACGTCTCGGGCACGGCGCAGGTGCTGCTGCTGCAATATGCCGAGGGGCTGACCGCGCGCACGCCCTGGGCGCGGGTCGACGCCGCGGCGCTGCGCCGGCTCGGCGCGCTCCACGCCGCGCTGTTCGACGTCTTCTCGCGACCGCCCTACATGGCGGCGCGCCAGGCGGGGCCGCTCGCGCGCCGCATCGAGGAGCGGCTCACCGCGCGCGACGGCCCCGCGATCGAGCTGCTGGTCGGGCATGACACCAACGTCACCGCGCTCGCTGCGGTGCTGGGGGTGACGCTGACCGCGCCGGGCTATGCCGCCGGCGACGTCGCCCCCGGTGGCGCGCTGGTGCTGGAGCTCCTGCGCGGCCGCGCCGGGGCGCGCTTCGTCCGCGCGACCTATCGCACCCAGTCGCCGACGCAGCTGCGTCGCCTCGCGCGCGGCGGCACCGTGACCCGGCTCGCGATCCCCAGTTGCGCGGGCGGCCCGGAGCGAAGCTGCCCGCTCGGCGACGTCGTTCGGCTGCTGCGCGCGCGCACCGCGGGCTGAGCGCCGCTTGCGCCCCCGCGGCGGCTCGCCGACAAGGTGGCATGATCCGCTCACTCCTCGCCCTGATCGGGCTCGCCGCCTCGCCCGCGCTCGCCCAGCAGCAGGGCCAGCGCCCGCCGATCACTGCCGCGGCGCCGCAGCCCGCAGCCGCACGCATCTGGCCGACCCGCGAGGCGGACGCCGAGCTGCGCGACGTGACCTTCGCCGCGGGCGGGACGATGGCGCGGGTCCGGCTCCATTATACGACGTTGGGCACGCCACATCGCGACTCGCGCGGCGAGATCGACAATGCCGTGATGGTGCTCCACGGCACCGGCGGCACCGGCAAGCAGTTCCTCCAGCCGCAGTTCGCCGACGCGCTCTACGGCCCCGGCCAGCCGCTCGACATCACGCGCTACTACGTCATCCTGCCCGACAATATCGGGCACGGCGGCTCGTCCAAGCCGTCCAACGGTATGGGCCCCGCGTTCCCGCGCTACGATTACGACGACATGGTCGCGCTCCAGCACCGTCTGGTGACCGAGACGCTCGGGATCAAGCGGCTGCGGCTGCTGATGGGCACGTCGATGGGGTGCATGCACGCGCTGCAGTGGGGCGAGCGCTGGCCCGATGCCGCGCGCGCGCTGATGCCGCTCGGTTGTGAGGCAGTACAGATCGCCGGGCTCAACCGGATGTGGCGCCAGCTCGCGATCGAGTCGATCACCGCCGACCCGGCTTATGCCGGCGGTCGCTATCGGGCGCAGCCGCTCGCCGGGCTGCGCGGCGCGGCCGCGCTGCTGTTCGTCGCGGGCGGCGCGCCGATCTACCTTCAGGACGCCTATCCGACGCGCGACGCCGCGGCCGATTACGCGCGCCAGCGCGTCGCCGCCTCGCTCAAGGGGCTCGACGCCAACGACCTGATTTGGGCGCTCGACTCGTCGCGCAGCTACGATCCGTGGCCGCGGCTGGAGGCGATCACCGCGCCGCTGACCTGGATCAACTCGGCGGACGATTTCATCAACCCGCGCGCGCTCGACTATCCCGACCGGGCGGTGAAGCGGATGCGCGATGCCCGCTTTCGGCTGATCCCCGAGAGCGTGGCGACGCGCGGCCACGGCAGCCACACCTGGGCGCGGCTGTGGAAGGACGACCTCGTCGCGCTGCTCGCGCGCTCGGCCCCGCGCTGATCGCGCGGCCGGCTTGCGCGCGTGCGCCGCGCGACCTAGCGCCGAGCGCATGCGTCCCCTGCTCCCGCTCGTCGCGCTCGCCGCGCTGCTCTCCCCCCCCGCCGCGGCGCAGCGCGCTGATCGCGCCACGCCCGGCTGGGTGCGGGTCCGGCTCGACACCGCGGACGGCCCGATCGTGCTCGCGCTCGACGCGCGCCACGCGCCGGTGACCACCGCCAATTTCATGCGCTACGTCGACGACGGGCGGTTCGACGGCGTCAGCTTCTACCGCACCGCACGCAACAAGCGCGACCCACGCTACGGCTTCGTCCAGTCGGGTATCCGCACCGACGCGCGCCGCTTCCTCGACACGATCCCGCACGAATCGACCAAGCAGACCGGGATCAAGCATCTCGACATGACGATCTCGATGGCGCGACTCGGCCCACCCGGCGCGGCGAACGGCAATTGGTTCATCACCGTCGGCGCGATCCCCTCGATGGACTGGACACCGACCAACCCGGGCTATGCCGCTTTCGGTCGAGTGGTGGCGGGGCAGGCGACGGTGAAGCGCATCCTGGCCGAGCCCACCGGGGGCGGGATGAAGGGCACGCTGATGCTCCAGCCGGTCCGCGTCAACAAGGCGACGCGGCTCGACGGCACCGCCAAGCCGACCGGCCGCCCGCGCCCCTGGCTGATCGAGCGCCGCCGCGACGGCTGAACTCCTGGCGCTCTCGGCTCGTTAGGGGGGCAGCGAAGGAGAGTGACATGAGCGAACAGCCGAACAAGCCGGGCGGCGATTTCCGCCAGGACGGCAAGGTCCGCGACGCGGGCGACGAGCAGGCGGTCAAGAACCAGGGCGGCACCACGCCCGAGGCCTATCCGAAGAAGGACGGCGGCCGCGCCACCGGCGAGGACAGCGCAGTCGGCGCCGGCCGTGGACCGAGCGACGGCCAATAGCCTCTCACCCGCGTGGCAGCGCCTCGACATAGGCGCGCACCGCGTCGGCGATCGGCACCGGCCGGCCGGTCGGCAGGTGGACGTTGACGCTCACCATCGTGATCACGCTGCACAGCGCGCCGGTGGCCGGGTTGGTCAGCTCGAAGCGCAGTGTCATGCTGGTGGTGCCGAGCTTCTCGACTCGCACATGCGCCTCGACCTCGTCGCCCCAGGTGAAGGGCGCGAGATAGTCGAGCTCGGCGCGGCGGATGTGAAACTCGCTGTCCTCCCACACCGGCCCGAGCGCCTCGGCGATGCCGCTGGCGCGCCAGAATTCGGTCGCGGCGACGTCGGCATATTCGAGGTAGCGCGAGTTGAAGACGACGCGCTGACCGTCGATTTCGGCGTAGCGCACGCGGAAGCGGGTGGAGAAGGCGAAGCCGGGACGGGTCATAGGCCGCGCGCTGTGAGGGCGCGGAGGCGTCGGGTCAACCGCGGCGGGCCGCGTGCCTTATAGCTCGATCACGCGGTCGGGCAGCTCGTTGACGTCGGTCGCGCTCTTGGGCAGCTGCTCGGCCAGGATCGCGCCGATCGCCCCCACCGCCGCGACCATGCCCTCGCCCGCCTGCCCCGCCCGCACCGAATCGACCAGCGCCGCCATCGCCGCGCCCCAGCGTTCGGGCGGCACCGCGGCGTGGACCGCGCGGTCGGCGACGATCTCGGCGGCGCGCTCGTCGGCCGAGAGGTAGAGCAGCACCGCCTCGCGCCCGGCGGTGCGGCGCTCGGCGGCGAGGCGGAAATAGAGCAGCGCGCGCCGCCGCACGCGGCGCCGCCTGGTCGCGCGCGGGGTGAGCGCCAGCCGTAGCGGCATCCAGGCGAGCAGCAGTCGCGCGACGAGGAAGGTGGCGGCCTGCGCCACGAGCAGCAGCGCCAGTGCGGTCGCGCGCGACTCGCCCCAGCCATTCCCGGGCGTAAGCGACGCCGGCCACAGCGCTGCCACCGCGGGCGCCGCCAGCATGGCGAGCAGCGCATAATGGAGCGCGACGTCGTGATAGGCATCGGACCGCTCGCTCACCACGGTGACGATCTCGCCGTCGGTGGCGCGCTCGGCCGCGGTGACGGCCTCGGTCACCGCGGCGCGCTCCGCAGGTCTGAGCACCAGCCGCGCCATCACCAGCTACCGCTCGCGCCGCCGCCGCCGAACGAGCCGCCGCCGCCGGAGAAACCCCCGCCGGAGAAGCCGCCCCCCGACGCGCCGCCGCCCCAGCCCGATCCGCCGCCGCCCCAGATCACCACCGGCGCGAACCCGCCGCGATAGCGCTTCCCCCCGGCGGAGCGGCGCAGCAGCGGCAGCAGCACGAAGACGAGCACCACCGCGATCCAGAAGGCAGCGACCATCCAGTCGCCGCCGTTCTCGGCGCGCGCCGGCTTGGCGCTGGCCTGCGCCGCGCGGCGCTCCGCGGCCTCGAGCGGTAGCTTGAGTTGCTCGGCGAGTTGCTGCGCGCCGGCGACGATCCCGCCCGCCATGTCGCCGTCGCGGAAGCGCGGCAGGATGGTCTGGTTGACGACGATGCTGGCATAAGCGTCGGTGACGATCGGCTCGAGCCCATAGCCGACCTCGATCCGCACCTTGCGCTCATTCGGCGCCACCAGCAGGATCACACCGTTGTTGGCGCCTTTCTGGCCGATGCCCCAGGCGCGGCCGAGCCGATAGCCATAGTCCTCGATCGTATAGCCCTGGAGGTTCGGCACGGTGGCGACGACGAGCTGGCGCGACGAGGCCTGCTCGACCGCGGCGGAGAGCTGGTCGAGCTGGCGCATCTGGTCGGCGTCGAGCAGCTTGGCAGCGTCGACGACGCGGCCGGTCAGCGGCGGGAACTGCTGCGCGGCCGCACTCGCCGCCACCGCCAGCCACAGCAGCGCCACCAGCAACGCGCACCAGCGCCGCATCGAGTCGCGCCCGAGCACGCCCGCGATCATCGTCGCGGCTCAGCTGCCGAAGTTGACGGTTGGGGCCTGCTCGGCGCCGGGGCTCGTCGCCTGGAACGGGACCAGCGGCTTGGCGCCGTAGAAGATCTTGGCGCCGACCGCGTCGGGGAAGGTGCGGATCCGCGTGTTATAGTCCTGCACCGCCTGGTTGTAATCGCGCCGCGCGACGGTGATGCGGTTCTCGGTCCCCTCCAGCTGCGACTGGAGCGAGAGAAAGTTCTGGTTCGACTTGAGGTCGGGATAGGCCTCCTGCAGTCGTTGCAGCGACAGCGTCACCGCGTTCTGCGCGGCGGCGTAGCGCTGTACCGCGGCCGGGTCGCTGAGCTGGTCGCCGCTCACCTGCACGCGATTGGCCGAGGCGCGCGCCTCGGTGACCCGGGTCAGCACGTCCGACTCCTGCTTGGCATAGCCCTTCACCGTCGCGACGAGGTTGGGGATCAGGTCGGCGCGGCGCTGATATTCGTTCTGCACGTCGGCCCAGCGCGCCTTGGCGTTCTCCTCGGCGGTGGGGACGCTGTTCACCCCGCAGGCGGCGAGCGGCAGGGCCATCACGAGCGCGGCGGCGCGGCGGTGCATCATCTCGTAATCCCCTCGTTTCCCGCGAACTATACGCCGGCGCCAACGCGGGCGTAGCGGTAAAAGTTACCAGGGGAGTAACGATCTTCTCGCGGCCGTCAGCCGCCGACGGGCGCGAGCGCGGGGGGTGGCGCCTGCCAGCGCGCGCGCTCCTCGAGCAGGCGCGTCACCGCCGCCATGTTCGCGCTGCCCCACTCGCACAGCGGCGCCAGCGCGGCGGCGAGGCCGTGGCCGAGCGGGGTCAGCGTGTAATCCACGCGCGGCGGCACTTCGTGATAGTCGCGCCGGATGACGATGCCGTCCGCCTCCAGTTCCTTAAGCTGCTGGATCAGCACCTTGTCGCTGACGCCGCGGACCGCGCGCTTGAGCGCGCCGTAGCGATTCGGCCCCTGCATGAGAAAGTAGATGATCAGTGGCTTCCACTTGCCCGCGATGACGCGGAGCGTGGCGTCGAGCCCGCAACTGAAGCCGGGCGCGGGAAGATCGGTAGTGTTCGTCATATTTCGGGTACTTACCAAAAGGTGCATACTTGTCGCCAGGTAGGCACGTGATCAGCTCTGCGCCAGTTCAAAAGAACGGAGCAGACGACCATGAAGAAACTGGATGGCAAGACCGCGGTGGTGACCGGCGGCGGGACCGGCATCGGCTTCGCCACTGCCAAGCGCTTCGTCGACGAGGGTGCGTTCGTCTATGTCACCGGGCGCCGACGAGAGCCGCTCGACCGCGCGGTGGAGGCGCTTGGCGCCAGTGCGCGCGCAGTGCAGGGATCGGTGTCGGACCTCGCCGACCTCGCGCGGCTGTTCGATCAAGTGAGGGCCGAGCGCGGCACGCTCGACATATTGTTCGCCAACGCCGGCCACGGCGACCTCGTCCCGCTCGGCGAGATCACCGAGGAGCAATATCAGCGCACCTTCGACATCAACGTGAAGGGCGTGCTGTTCACGGTGCAGGCGGCGCTGCCGCTGATGCGCGCGGGCGGCTCGATCATCCTCACCGGCTCGACGACCGGTTCGATGGGCACGCCCGCGTTCAGCGTCTACAGCGCGACCAAGGCGGCGGTGCGCAACTTCGCGCGCAGCTGGGCGCAGGACCTGCGCGGCACCGGCATCCGCGTCAACGTGCTCTCGCCCGGGCCGACGCTGACCGAACTGGCGCAGGAGGTGGTCGGCCGCGACGCGATGGTGGAGCTGGGCGCGGGCACGCCGATCGGTCGCGTCGGCCAGCCCGACGAGATCGCCGCGGTAGCGACCTTCCTCGCCTCGTCCGACAGCAGCTTCATGACCGGCAGCGAGGTCTTCGCCGACGGCGGCCTGGCGCAGATCTGAGCACACCGCGGCGACTCACTGGACCGCGCCGCCGGACAGCGGCAACCTCCGGGGATGGAACCCGATCCCCGCCAAGGCACGCCGATGGTCGAGCGCGCGCGCAGCGTCGCCGCGGGCTTCGCCGACGTCGGCCTCACCCAGGCCGAGGAGCTGCTGCGCCGCGTCTCGCCCGAGGGGCGCGCGCAGGCGCGGCGCGAACGCGAGGCGCGCGCGCGGCGTCACCGCCGGCTGCTCGTGCGGGTCGTGCTCGCCGCCGCGGCGTCGCTGCTGGTGTGGGCGCTGCTCGCGATCGCGGTGGCGCCCGCGGTGGCGCTCGCGGTCGCCGCGGCGCTGATGCTGCTGCTGACGACGCTGGTGCTGATCCGCGCGGCACCGCGCGCGCCGGGGCGCGAGGCGCTCGCCGGCGCGGCGTTGCCCGACCTCGCCGCCGAGGCGGCGCTGTGGCTCGCCGCGCAGCGCCGCGGGCTGCCGCCGCCCGCGCTGCGGCTGAGCGAGACGATGGCGCAGCGGCTCGAGACGCTCGCGCCGCGGCTCGCCCAGCTCGACCCGCGCAGCCCGGCGGCGGCGCAGGTCCGCGCGCTGATCGCGGTCGAGCTGCCCGATCTGGTGGACGGCTGGCGCGCGGTGCCGATCTCGCTGCGCGGCAGCGCGCGCGACGGAGCGCCCGCGCCGGACCTGCTGCTCGAGAACGGGCTGCGTCTGCTCGACGGCGAGCTCGCGCGCGTCGACTCGCAGCTCGGCCGCGGCGCGCTCGACGGGATCGCGGTGCAGGGCCGCTACCTCGAACTCAAATACGACGCCGACGGCGAGCTGCGCTGACCCCCTTCATCGCCCCGTCAGCAGCACCACAGGCACGCGCAGCACGGTGCGCAGGTCGGTCGCGTCCTCGGTGGCGCCGACCTCGACGGACCAGTTGAGGCTGGCGCGGTCGGTGACGCGATAGGTCACGCCGAACAGGAAGCGCCCGATCTGAAGGTCGCGCGAGATCGTCTCGCGCTCGCCCGGCCAGGCGGCGGTGGGCTCGATCAGCATGGTGCGCGTCCGCGTGCCGAACGCCCAGGTATGCGCGTAGCCGAAGTTCACCGTGGTGCGCTGGTTGAGCGAGATGCCGATCCCCGCCGAGCCCGAGATCGCGTCGCCCGGGTCGACATAGGTGATCACCACCGGGGGGATGCGCGTGTTGACGTCGCGCGGCAGGTTGAACGTATAGCCGAGCGTGCCGAACAGCACGACCGGATCGCTCGGCAGGATCGCGGTGACGCTCGGCGCGACGCCCCAGAAGCCAGCGCCGGTGGCGGCACGCGTCGGCCGGCCGAGGTCGTCGCGGCGGATCGCGAAGGGATCGGTGCCGGTCGGGAGCACGCCCTGGAGGTTGCCGATCAGATAGGGCCGGCCGTTGCCGCCGCTGAGCAGCTGGTAGCGCGCGGTCAGCTCGATGTCGCCGATGCCTGTGCCCTTGACCGAGCTGTCGATCGTCGCGGCCTGGTCGTTGTTGGTGCTGCCCGCGATCGGCGCGATGATCGAGGCGTCGGCGCGGTGGATGAAGGGCGCGCGCACGCCCAGTTCGAACCGGTCGGTGAGGCCATAGCGCAGCGCCGCCGAGGCGGTGAGCACGTCCTGGCGGCTCTCGTTGATGTCGAATACGCCGACCAGCACCGCCTCGACCAGCTCGACGCCGCGGAACACCGCGCGGCTGCGATCGGCGCGCGCGTAATCGACCTGGAACTCGCCGGTGAGCTGGCCCTTGCGCGTGACCACGCTCGACTGGCTGTCGAGCACCGCGAGCTGGATCGGCTGCTCGGCGTCCTCGGGCGCCTGGCCGACTCGCTCGAGCGGGGGCTGGAGCACGCCCGCGGGGTCGCCCGGTGCGCCCGGCGCCGCGCCCTGCGCCGCGGCGACCGCCGGCGCGCGCGGCGGCGCGGCGGCGAGCTGCGGCAGCGGCGCCGACTCGGCGCGCGCGACCGCCTCTGACTGGGCGTCGACGCGGCGGCGCAGCTCGGCGAGCTCCGCCGCCTGCGCGTCGAGCCGCGCGCGCTGCGCCTCGATCAGCTGGAGCGCCTGATCGAGCTGGCGCTGCAGCGGCGCGCGCCGGCGTGCCGGCTGCGCCTCGGCGGGAGCGGTGATGATCGTCGTGGCGAGCAGCGCGAGCGCGACTCGCCGCATCACTGCGCCCGCATCGCGGTGGCGGCGCCCGCGATCTCGCCGACTCGCAGCAGCGCCGAGCCGGCGAGCAGTTCGGCGCCCGCCGCGCCGAGATCGATCGCGACGCTGGTCTGCGTGTCGATGACGCGGTCGCTTCCCGAGTTGGCGATCGCGGTGCCGAAGACGTTGCCGGCGAGATGAGTCACCGTGAGATCGCTGCCGCTCAGTTCCACCGTCCGTGTGCCCCCCTGCTGCGCCTGTGTGATCACGCCATGGTCGGTCATGCCCCCGGCGACCGCCTCGAGTCCCGCGGGCAACGCCGCCGCTCCCGCCGCGGCGACGCCGACGCCCGGCGCGCTCGTGCCGGGCGTCACCTGGAAACCGGTGCGCGTGTCGTATGTCACGCTCGGCGCCCGTGCGCCGGCGCCGCTGGTCGCCACCGCGGGCGCGGCGGCGACGGTCTCGCCCGCGCGCGGCGCATAGACGGTCAGCGTCGGCGTGCCCTGGCTCGCCTGGAACACGGTGCGCAGCACGACCGCGCCGTCGACCGCGGTCTGCGTCTGCACCGTCAGCGCGACGTCGATCCCGCCCGGCAGCATGAAGCCGCCGCGCTCCTCCGCCAGCGCCGAGTCGGGGACGGGCGCGAGCGCGCCGAACAGCGCCTGACCCAGGCCGAGCAGCATCAGCGCCGCGCCGCTCATGATATGTCCCCGTACGACGGCGCGGTGATCGACAGCGCCTGCTGGCTGACCGGATCGGAGAAGCGGCCGCCGATCGGCGCGCGCGCATAGGCGAGCCACTGCGCCTCGCGGTTGAACCGCGTCTTGGCGAGCGGCTGGTCGTCGGCGAGCACGAAATAGATGCCGTTCCACGCCTGTTCGAAGGCGGCGCGGGGCATCACGGTGACGCCGCTCGAGGGATCGCCGAGCAGCACCTCGCGCGCGCTCACGCCCTTCACCACGACGAAGTGGCGGTAGTCGCGGATCGCGATCAGGGCGATCCCCGGCACACCCGTTTGGCGCACCTTGTCGAGCGACACCTTGTAGCCATCGGCGCGCAGCCCGCGGCTGGCGAGCCAGCGCTTCATGTCGAGCAGCGAGAAGCCGAGCCGGCGGATCTGCTGCTGGTCGCCGCGCAGCCACATGCCGCGGAAGGCGAGATCCTCGCGCACGTCGAGGTCGTAATGATAGCGCAGCAACGTCGCGAGCGCGGCCGAGCCGCAGCTGAAATCGTAGCGCTGGCGCACGATGCCGTCGAAGCGCCGCTCCGCCATCGAGCGGACCGGCACGCGATAGTCGCCGACCGGCCCGGCGCCGGCGCCGCCGACGAAGCGCGAGCCGGGCGCGACGTCGCCCGCGCATGCCGTGGCGCCGAGCGCCAGCAGCACGGCCGCGATCTGGCGGTGGACGGGCGCGGCTAAGGTCATGGGGTGGGCGAGAGCGCGATCGTGACGTTCATCGCGGCGTTGATCGCGACATTGTTGCCCGTGTTGACGCTCAGCACCGACAGGCCCGACATGTTCTGAAACGCCTGACCGTCGATCGTGGCGTCGCCGGTGCGGACGTTGTCGCCGACGCTGTTGTGCGCGACGCCGGCGTTCTGCTCGGCCAGCGCCGACTGGCGCGTGTCCTCGCGTCCGGCGATGTGCGCCAGCGCGTCCTCGTCGAGCGCCGCGGTGGCGAACGGCGTCGCCTCGGTCTGTGCTGCGGCGGGCGCGGCGGCGAGCGCGCCGACGAGGAGCAGCGGCGATGCCCAGAGGCAGAGGGGAATGAGGCGGGGCATCGGCACGCTCCTGGTTGGTCGAAGGTGGGCCGGCGGCGAGGGGCATCGCCGCCGGCCCGGGGGGCATCAGAAGGTGACGTCGCCGGTCGACACCGCGACCGACACGCTCGCGTTCTGCGAGGCACCGACGCCGGTGTTCTGGTTGAGCGCCTGCATGCCGGCGTAGTTCTGGAACGCGCCGCCGCTGTTGCTCAGCTGGTTGGCCGCGCCGGGCGTGCCACCCTCACCGCCGCCACCGAAGCTCACCGAGACACCGGTGACGTAGCTCGACAGCGTCGAGCTGGCGACGATGGCACTGTCGCCGAACACGTTGGCGTTGGACGCGGAGGCGGTCGCCGAGGTGCCGACCAGCGAGATCGAGTGATCCGAGCTGTCGTTGTTGCTGTTCGCGACCGAATTGTCGGTCGAGTTGTCCGAGCTGTCGTTGTTGCTGTTGTTGACCGAGTTGTTGGAATTGTCGGTCGTCGAGCTGTTCGAATTGTCGTTGGTCGAATTATTCGAGTTGTCGGTGGTCGAATTGTCGGAATTGTCCGTTGTCGAATTGTCCGACGCGTCTGTCGTCGTCGTCGTCGAGCTGTCGTTGTTGCTGTTGTTGGTCGAGCTGTTGGAATTGTCGGTCGTCGAGCTGTTCGAGTTGTCGGTGGTGGAGCTGTTCGAGTTGTCCGTCATCGAGCTGTCGGAGTTATCCGTCGACGAGTTGTCCGAGGCGTCGGTGGTCGTCGTCGTGGTCGTCGAGCTGTCATTGTAGCTGTCAGTCGTGTTGGTCGAGCTGTTGGAGGAGTCGCTCGACGAGTTGTTGGTGTTGTCGGTCGCGGATGCGCTGTTGTTGGCGGCGACACGACCGGCCGAGGCGGTGGCATTGCCGCTGTCGCTGGTGGTCACCGAATTGTCGGTGGTCGAGTTGTCCGAGGCGTCGGTGGTCGTGGTCGAGTTGTCCGAGGCGTCGGTGGTCGTGGTCGAGTTGTTCGAGCTGTCCGACGTGGACGAGTTATAGCTGTCCGCCGTGTTGGTCGAATTGTTCGAGCTGTCCGACGTGGTCACCGCGTTGTTCGAGTAATCGTTGGTCGAGCTATTCGAATTATCAGTGGTCGAGCTGTTCGAGTTATCCGTCGTCGAGCTGTTCGAATTGTCCGCGGTCGAGTTGTTCGACCAGTCGTTCGTCGAGCTGTTCGAGTAGTCGTTGGTCGAGTTGTTCGAGCTGTCGGTCGAGGCGGTGGAGCCGCCCGCGGCGGCGTTCTGCCCCGCGCTCGCGCCGTTGCTGGGGTCGGCGGTCTGCGCCACCGCGGGGGCTGCGATCAGCAGCGCGGCGACGGAGCAGGAGCGGTAGAATGGTGCTTTCATGTCGGCGTTCCTCGCTATCACGTGATCGCCACGCCCCCTGTTGACCGCGCGACGTCGCCGTCGTCGGAGGAGCGGTGCGGCACCGTATCCTCGGTACGCTATCGGTATGCGGACTTCGCTGGCGCTTCTCTGCCCCGACATAAGTGATTCCCTTGCCCTCGTTCGGGGAAAGCCGCCCCCCTCGTTCAGGGGGTGTTCACACGAAAGTCGTGCGGCAGATCGGCGCCAGGCGCACCGCGCTCTTCAGCATCAGCCACACCAGCTCGGCCTGCCGGTTGGTGTCGGTCTTGAGGAAGATCTGCTTGAGGTAGGAGCGCGCGGTCTGCTCGCGCACGTGCATCGCCGCGGCGGCATCGGCCAGGCTCAGCGCGTCCGCGAGCAGGCAGGTGAGCCGGGTCTCTACCGGCGATAGGCCATAGAGCTTGCACACGGGCTCGATCAGCCGGCGCAGCTCCTGCGCCGGATCGAAGACATAGAGGATCGCGGCGCAGTCCTCGGCGGTGACGGGCGGCTGGTCGGTGGCGACGATCGCGACCAGCAGCGGCCGCCGCTCGGCGCGGCCCAGCGCGATCACCGGCGCGGCGGCCCGTGTGCGCGACGTGCCGCCGCCGACGACATGGTCGATCGCGGTCTGCAGCCGCAGCGTGTCGGGCAGGCGGCTGCCGCTCAGCAGCGTGCCGCTGCGCCGCAACCCGTCCTGGCGCGCCATCAGCGCCTCGGCGATCCCGTTGGCAAGCATCAGCTGGCCGCGCGCGTTGACCAGCAGCACGCCGACGTCGCTGTGGTTCACCGCCTCGGCGAGGCCCCGCGCCTGCGCCTGCGCGCGCGCGCGCTGCGCCCATAACGCGAAGAAGGCGTCGAGCAGCGCTTGACGGCGCGCGGCCTCGGCCTCGGCGCGTCGCCGCGCTGTCTCGCTCGGGCGGGCGAACAGCGTCGTGACCGTCACCATGGCATCGCCGGCGGGAAAGACGGCGAGCAGTCGTGCGCCGCCCTCGTCGCCTTCGCTCTCCGGGCGCCACTCGCGCGCCGCGCGCGCCGGATGCACGGCCTGCTCGGCGACGAGCCGATCGATCCGCTCGCGCGTGAGCCCCGCGCCGCCGGCGTAGAGCACCACCGGCGCGCCGGCGGGGGGCTGCCAGGTGATCAGCAGCACGTCGGCGTCGAGCGCCTGGGCATGGTCGCGCGCAACCGCGACGAGCGGGTCGTCGACCTCCGCCGACGCGACCGCGCTCAGGACGCGATCGGGCGGCAGCGCGCTGGCGGGCCGGGCCTCGCTCTGGCCCTGCTCCACCATGGCAACGACAGCCGAGCCGTGCAGCACGCTGACCATAGCTCTCTCCTGTTATCCGACCGGTCGTGCCGGTCGCCCCGCGTTCGATGCGGTGGTTGTGGGCGTTCTCTCGTTCTTCGCGTCGTCACCGTAGGTTAGCTGACAAGCCCGGTGAGCATGCGGGATTGCCACGGACCGGCAAGCGACCAAGCGCGCGCTTCCTTCCCGAAAAGGGACGCACCTTCGCCGCCCGCTCGGGCGGGCGAATGGTGCCGCGAGATCTCGGTAAAATGAAGCGTAAACAGCATCTTGTTCCTCCCGCGAACGGCTCGGCAGCGGAAATGTCGCGATTTCGGCGAGCGTACGCCAAAGGTGCTGCCTCGTTGGGGAGCCGCGCCCGGCGCCAAGGGTTAGAGAAGCTCGAAAGGAGCACTCCATGAGAGACGACCTCAGCCGGACGCGGCAGCGCGAGATCGCCACCGAGCATCTGCTGTTCAAGCTCATCGAATATCTCGAGTCGCGCGATCCCGGGCTGCTCGACTTCCTCGAAGGGAGCCTGTCGCACCTTGGCGACCCGGCGCGGGACGACAGCAAGGACGACGAGGGCGTGCGCGAGATCGCGCGTCGCATGATCGCCGGGGCGCGCGCGCAGGGCACCGGCTGAGCGCCGTGCCGCCCGCACTGGCGGCAGGTTCGCCGGCCTATCGCCGCCTCACGCTGGCGATGCTGTTCGCCGGCTTCGCCACTTTCTCCACCTTGTACGCGGTGCAGCCGCTGCTGCCGTTGCTCGCCACGCACTTCCGCCTGAGCGCGGAGGCGGCGTCGCTGGCGGTGTCACTCGCGACGGGGCCGCTCGCGCTCGGCATCCTCGTCGCCGGCGCGGTGTCGGACCGGGTCGGGCGCCGCCCGCTGATGGTGGCGGCGATGATCACCGCGGCGCTGCTGACGATGGCCGCGGCGGTGGTGCCCGGCTGGTAAGGGCTGCTCGCGCTGCGGCTGCTCGCGGGGCTGGCGCTCGCGGGCGTGCCGGCGGTGGCGATGGCCTATGTCGCCGAGGAGGTCGACTCAGCCTCGATCGGCGCGGCGATGGGTCTCTATATCGCGGGCAGCGCGCTCGGCGGCATGGGCGGGCGGCTGGTGGCCTGCCTCGTCGCCGCGGTGGCGGACTGGCGCTGGGCGCTGGCGAGCGTCGGCCTGATCGGGCTCGCGCTGGCCGAGGCCTTCCGCCGGCTGGCCCCGCCGTCGCGCCGGTTCGCGCCGAGCGACGCCGGTTGGCTCGCGCTGCCGCGCGGCGCCGCGGCGCTGTTCCGCGATCCCGGGCTGCGCCTGCTCTACGTCGAGAGCTTCCTGCTGATGGGCGCGTTCGTGACGATCTACAATTATGCCGGCTTCCACCTGCTCGCGCCGCCGTACGGCCTCGGGCAGGCGACGATCGGGGCGGTGTTCCTGCTCTACGTGCTCGGCTCCGTCAGCTCGCGGCTGTTCGGCGGGCTGGCGGGACGACTCGGCCGACGCCGCGTCTTCTGGGTCCCGGTCGTGCTGCTGATCGCGGGGGTGGCGCTCACCGCGGCGACGCCCTTGTGGCTGGTGATCCTCGGCATCGCGGTGCTGACGATCGGCTTCTTCGGCGCCCACTCGATCGCGAGCGCCTGGGTCGGCCGTCGCGGTGGCGCCGCGCGCGGGCAGGCGGCGGCGTGGTATCTGTTCTTCTACTATGTCGGCTCGAGCGTGCTCGGATCGGCGGGCGGCATTGCCTGGACTCGTCACGGCTGGCCGGGGGTCGTGCTGTTCTGCGCCGCGCTCGGGGGGCTCGCGCTGCTCGGCGGCGTGCTGCTGGTGCGGGTGCGACCGCTCGCCGTGCCGGAGGAACCTGGCACCGCGCCGCCGCCCGCCTCGGCGTGACGGCGCGACACTTCCGCTCGCCCCGACCGCTGTCCCCCTTTCACGCCGCTATAAAGCACCGAGGTCAGTGCGGAGTGAGCGATGCGGGTCGGGATCATCGGGGCGGGCCAGGTCGGCCAGGCGCTGGCGCGGCGCGCGGTGGTGGTGGGGCACGAGGTGACGCTCGCCAACTCGCGCGCGCCCGAGACCATCTACGACCTCGCCGCGACGATCGGCTGCGCCGCCGCGCGCGCCGACGACGTGCCCGCGCTGAGCGAGTTGGTGGTGCTCGCGATCCCCTTCACCGCGGTATTCACGCTCGCGCCGGGGCTGCTGGCGGGTCGGGTCGTCGCCGACGCCAACAACCACTATCCCGACCGCGACGGCCCGATCGCCGCGCTCGACTCGCGCTCGACCACGACCAGCGAGATGGTGGCGCGTCACTTTCCAGCGGCGACGGTGGTGAAGGCATTCAACGCCATCCTCGCGCGCGACCTGCGCGCGCCGCCGGTGCTGCCGGGCGGGTCACGCCGCGCGCTGCCGATCGCGGGCGACGACGAGGGCGCCTGCGCGCAGGTAGCGGCGTTGCACGGCTCGCTCGGCTACGGCGCGGTCGACGTGGGACCGCTGGCCGAGGGATGGCGGTTCGAGCGCGCCAAGCCGGCCTATTGCGTGCCGCTGGATCGCGCCGGGCTGGTCGCCGCGCTCGACGCGGCCGTTCGCGACGTCGACCTTCCCGAGGGATCGTGGCGGTGAGGGCGGCCTAGAAGATCCCCAGGAACTTCTTCCGCTTCGGCGCCGGCGCCTTGCTGGTCGTGCCATTGCCGACGTCGGTGCGCGGCTCGCCCTTCTCGTCGCGCTGCGCCGCCGCGGTCTTGCCCGCGAGGATCGGGCCGCACTGCGCCGCCTTGGCGTCGCCCGGATCGACGAACGCCAGCAGCGCCGCGACCGGCGTCGCCACCACCGCCAGGCCCAGCCCGGCCCCGGCGCGCGCCACCAGCTGCGGCGAGATCACGTTCAGCTGCGGCTGCGCGAAATAGCCGCCGAGCCCGACCGGCGACTGGCCCGAGAAGAGGCTGAACTTCTTCGAATCGGCGCGGAAGGCGAGGTCCAGCGCCTCGGTCTTGAAGCTGAATCCGCCGCGCGCCAGGATCACGTTGTTCTTGGTGTCGATCAGGACCGGGTCGGTCGCGGCGATACCGTCCCGGACAGTGAAGGCGACCAGGCCGCAATTGATCCGCACCGGCTCCTTGAGCTCCTGCTGGAACATCTTCTGGACGAAGGTGCCGAGGTCGATCTCGGCGAGCTCGACGTTGCGCGTCCATAACGTGCCCGCGGGCATCACGAAGGCGATCCGCCCGCGCGCGCTGGCGAGCGAGTCGTGGATCGTGTCGCCGCGCCCGGCCAGCTGGATGCGGCCGCGGATCGTCCCCGACGTGCCCGACTCGGCGACGCCATAGCCGGCGAGCAGCCGCCCCATCGGGGTGGGCGCGAGGCGGATGTCATAGCTGACCGCGCTGGGCCGCTCGCGCGTGTCGAAGATCGCGTCGGCGGCGACGTTGCCGCGCGCCATCGCGAAGGTGAGCGGCGACAGCGCGAGCCGACCGCGCTCGAGATCGAGCACCATGTCGATGTCGGCGATCGGCACCCGTCGCGAGCGCACCACGCCGATATGCCACTTCAGGTCGGCGTCGAAGCGTTGCATCGTCGCCACCGGCAGCGCGGCATCGGGCAGGATCCGGGCCGGTGCGGCGCCGGTCGCGGCGGCGGCGGCGACCGCGCCCTTCTCCGCGACGATGTCCGGGTTGTAGCCGATGAACGGCGCGGCATCGACGATGTCGAGCCGGCGGGTCGTCAGCTCCGAATCGAGGTGGAGCCGCGCGCCGTTGGTGATGGTCAGCCGCCCGGCGACGTCGCTGGCACCGAAGGCGCCGCGCAGCCGCGTGAAACGATATTCGTTCCCGCTCTGCACCAGCTGCGCGCCGAGCCGGTAGGTGCGGGTGTTGGGGATCACCACGCCGATGACGTCGAGCAGGGTCGACAGGTTGCGCCCCGTCGCGCGCACCGCCAGCGGCACGTTCTCGAACTCGGCGAGGCTAGGCAGCGTGCCGGCCACGTCGACAATGTTGCCTGCGACCCGCGCGCGCGCGACCAGCTCGTTGCGCCCGCGTGCCACGGTCGCGTCGGGCGAGAGCAGCCGTGCCGCCAGGGTGAAGGGCGTGTCGCGCAGCTGCCCGGTGCCGCTCAGCCCCACCTCCTGACCGATGCGCGCGTCGGCCGAGCGGATCGTGTCGAGCGTCAGGTCGGCGAGCAGCCTCATCCGCGGGTCGCGGTAGCGCACCTGCGTGCCCGTCACGGTGGCGCGATCGATCCGCGGCAGGTCGAGCGGCTTGCCCGAGCCCTTGTCCTCGCTGAAGGTCCAGGTGTTGCGCGTGTGCGCGGGATCCCACTCGAGGTCGACCGCTCCGTTGGTGAGATCAAGCCAGTAGAGCCGGCGCTTGCCGACCAGCAGCGACAGCGGCGCGATCCGCGAATCGATCCGCTCCGCGGCGAACAGGTTCGGGCGCGTGGCCCAGCCGGGGTTGGCGATGGCGAGTCGCTCGGCGTAGAACTTGATCTTGAGCGGCGCGAAATAGAGCTGGAAGTCGCCTCCGACGGTCACCTCGCGATGGGTCAGCTTGCCGACGACGCTCTCGAACGGGCGCTTGAGGAAGCGGCCCTTGGTGACGAACAGCACCAGCCAGATCGCGGCGATGAGCGCGACGAGGCCCAGCGCGACGTTGCGCGCGATCCGCCAGCCGCGGCCGCGCGATCGGCCGGCGCCTTCCGGCGGCGCGGGCGGCGGTGATGTACCCGCCGCGCCGGCCGACGCCGCGGACGGAGCGGGCGCGGCGACCGTGTCGGGCGGGATCGTTGCCATGGCGGTCCAATCGCGCGACTCGGCGGCGCGGTTCCCGCTGCCGCGCGCGCGACCGTGCCAGATGCGGGCGGTTGCTTTTCGCCGGGAGCGCGGCTAAGGCGCGCGCTTCTCCGAGCGATCGGCGGTGACGAACGGCCCGGCCATCCAGGGCTGCCGCGGCCGTTTCAGCCGAACGCTCCAGCAGAAAGGACGAAAATGCCCAAGCTCAAGACCAAGAGCGGCGTCAAGAAGCGCTTCAAGCTCACCGCCACCGGCAAGATCAAGCACGGCGTCGCCGGCAAGCGCCACCGCCTCATCAGCCACAACGCCAAGTACATCCGTCAGAACCGCGGCACCACGGTGCTGTCGAAGGCCGACACCGCCACGGTGAAGGCCTGGGCGCCGTACGGCCTGAACTGAGCGACGAGGAGGAATAGCATATGGCACGCGTCAAGCGGGGCGTCACCACTCGCGCCAAGCACAAGAACATCCTGGAGCAGGCGAAGGGCTATCGCGGCCGTCGCAAGAACACCATCCGCGTCGCGCGGCAGGCGGTCGAGAAGGCCGGCCAGTACGCCTACCGTGACCGCAAGGTGAAGAAGCGCACCTTCCGCGGCCTGTGGATCCAGCGCATCAACGCCGGCGTCCGCGCCGAGGGCCTGACCTACAGCCAGTTCATGCACGGGCTGAAGCTCGCGGGCGTGGAGCTGGACCGGAAGGTGCTGGCCGATATCGCGATGAACGAGGGCGCCGCCTTCACCGCGATCATCGCCCAGGCGAAGGCCGCGCTGCCGCAGGCGGCGTGAGGCTTCCTCCGCGTTGAGACGAGGGGCGCTGGTGGGGACACCGGCGCCCTTTCTCGTTTGGGGGGGGGGCGGGGAGGCCGTCATACAGCTGACGCGTATTCCGCTCACGTCGTCACCCACACCCCTACACGTCATCCCCGCGAAGGCGGGAATCCATACACGCTGACGTTCCACCTCTCACGCGGACCCGCGCGAAAGGATCCCCGCCTCCGCGGGGATGACGGAGGGGGCAAGAGCGGCACGTCGAAGAAACGTGGCACGACGCTGACGCCGTTCGCCAGCGAGGTCGTCTACATTGCCTAGATACCTCGATCTGCCGAACCGCCGCCGCCATGCCGAAGCAGCCGTGCGTTTACATTCTCGCGAGCCGACGCCACGGCACGCTGTACGTCGGCGTCACCTCGAACCTGCTCGCGCGACTGGCGCAGCATCGCGGAGGATTGATCCCAGGGTTCGCCACCCGCTACGGAGCGGTGCGGCTGGTCTGGTACGAGACCGCCGACACGATGGACGCTGCGATCGCACGCGAGAAGCAGCTGAAGAAGTGGAGGCGCGACTGGAAGTTGCGGCTGATCGAGGAGGCGAACCCGGCGTGGTCCGATCTCGCGCTCGGCCTCGGCTTCGATCCCGTGGCAGGGCACAACGACCGCGTGACTGACAAAGGTGACGAATGACCGATACCGACGAGCTCCAGACCCACCTGCTCGCCGCGATCGCCGCGGCCGCGGGGCTCGATGCGCTCGAGGCGGTGCGGGTCGAGGCGCTCGGCAAGCAGGGGCGCGTCACCGCGCTGCTCAAGACGCTGGGCGCGCTGTCGCCCGAGGAGCGCCAGGCGCGCGGCCCGGCGATCCACCAGCTCCGCGAGGCGGTCACCGCCGCGATCGCCGCGCGCAAGGCGGTGCTGGAGCAGGTCGCGCTCGACGCGCAGCTCGCCAGCGAGGCGCTCGATATGACGCTGCCGGTCGACCTGCCCGCGGGCGGCACGGTCCATCCGGTCAGCCAGGTCATGGACGAGCTGGCCGAGATCTTCGCCGACCTCGGCTTCGCGGTCGCCACCGGGCCCGAGATCGAGGACGACTGGCACAATTTCGGTGCGCTCAACATCCCGGACACGCATCCGGCGCGCGCGATGCAGGACACCTTCTACGTCGCGCAAGCCGAGGGCGCCGAGGCCGCGCCCCTGGTGCTGCGCACGCATACCTCGCCGGTGCAGATCCGCACCATGGTCGAGGTCGCGCGCCGCCAGAACGGCGCGGGCGCGCCGATCCGCATCATCGCGCCCGGCCGCGTGTATCGCTCGGACTGGGACGCGACGCACACGCCGATGTTCCACCAGGTCGAGGGGCTGGTGATCGACAAGGGCATCACGCTCGGCCACCTGAAGTGGACGCTCGAGACCTTCCTCAAGGCCTTCTTCGAGCGCGACGACGTCGTGCTGCGGCTGCGCCCGAGCTATTTCCCGTTCACCGAACCCTCCGCCGAGGTCGACGTCGGCTTCTCGGTCGAGAAGGGCAAGCGCGTCATCGGCGGCGATGCGGGCTGGATGGAGGTGCTGGGCAGCGGCATGGTCCACCCGCGCGTGATCGCCAACTGCGGGCTCGATCCCGCGGAGTGGCAGGGCTTCGCTTTCGGCTGCGGAATCGACCGGCTGGCGATGCTCAAATACGGCATCGACGACCTGCGCCCGATGTTCGAGGCCGACACGCGCTGGCTGCACCACTACGGCTTCGCCGCGCTCGACGTCCCGACGCTGTCGGGCGGCGTCGGCACCCCCGCCTGACCTTCCTTCAGCTCCGGACGAACCGATGAAATTCACGCTCTCCTGGCTCAAGGACCATCTCGACACGAGCGAGTCGCTCGACTCGATCGTCGCCGCGCTCACCCGCGTCGGGCTCGAGGTGGAAGGGGTCGAGAACCCCGCCGCGCGGCTCGGCGGCTTCCGCGTCGCGCGCGTGCTCACCGCCGCGCCGCACCCGCAGGCGGACAAGCTCCAGGTGCTCACGGTCGAGGCCGGCCCCGAGGTCAACGGCGGCGCGCCGCTCCAGGTGGTGTGCGGCGCGCCCAACGCGCGCGCCGGGCTGGTCGGCGTGTTCGGCACCGCGGGCGCGACCGTCCCCGCCAACGGCATGGTACTGCGCGTCGCGGCGATCCGCGGGGTCGAGTCGAACGGCATGATGTGCTCGTCGCGCGAGCTCGAGCTGGGCGACGACCATGACGGCATCATCGAGTTGCCCGCCGACGCTCCGGTCGGCGCGACCTTCGCCGACTACGCCGGGCTCGACGACGCGGTGATCGACGTGTCGGTGACGCCCAACCGCCCCGACTGCATGGGCGTGCGCGGCATCGCGCGCGACCTCGCCGCGGCGGGGCTCGGCACGCTCGTGCCGCTGACCGTGCCGGCGGTACCGGGCGACGGCCCCGGCCCCGACGTGCGGATCGAGGATACCGCGGGCTGCCCCACTTTCTACGCACAGACGGTCGCGGGCCTCATCAACGGCGAGTCGCCGGAGTGGATGCGGCGCCGCCTCCGCGCGATCGGGCAGAAGCCGATCTCTACCCTGGTCGACATCACCAATTACCTCACCGTCGACCTCGGCCGCCCGCTGCACGTCTACGACCGCGCCCGTCTGTCCGGCGCATTGGTCGCGCGCCAGGCGCGCCACGGGGAGACCGTCGAGGCGCTCAACGGCCGGACCTATACACTCGCCGCGGGCATGACCGTGATCGCCGACGATGCGGCGGTGCACGATATCGGCGGCATCATGGGCGGCGCGCACTCGGGCGTGTCGGGGACGACCACCGACGTGATCATCGAATGCGCCTATTTCGCGCCCGACGCGATCGCGCGCACGGGCCAGAAGCTCGCGCTGACCAGCGATGCGCGCCAGCGCTTCGAGCGCGGCGTCGACCCGGCGTTCCTCGATGACGGGCTCGCGATCGCCACCTTCCTCGTGCGGGAATATTGCGGCGGCACCGCCAGCAATGTCACGCGCGTGGGCGCGCCGCCGGTGGCGATGCCGAGCTATGCCTACGACCCGGCACGCGCCGCGACGCTCGGCGGCCTCGACGTACCCGCCGAGCGGCAGCGCGCGATCCTCGAAGCGCTCGGCTTCGCCGTCTCGTCCGACTGGCAGGTCACCCCGCCGACCTGGCGCCCCGACGTCGACGGCACCGCCGACCTGGTCGAGGAGGTGATCCGGATCGAGGGGCTCGACCGTGTGGAATCGGTGGCGCTGCCCCGCTTGTCCGGCGTCGCGCGCCCGACCGCCACGCCCGAGCAGAAGGTCGAGCGCCGCGTCCGCCGCGCCGCCGCGGCGCGCGGGCTCGACGAGGCGGTGACGTGGAGCTTCGTCGCGGAGCGCCACGCCGCGGTGTTCGGCGGCGGCGCCTGGACGCTCGCCAACCCGATCAGCGAGGAGCTCAAGGTGATGCGGCCCTCGCTGCTCCCCGGCCTGCTCGCCGCGGCCGAGCGCAACCTGCGTCAGGGCAGCGACGGCGTGCGGCTGTTCGAGCTGGGCCGGCGCTACCTGGCGAAGGACGGCGCGCCGCACGAGCGCGCCACGCTCGGCATCGTGCTCGCGGGCGACCGCCGCGCGCGCGGCTGGCGCGACGGCAAGGCCGCCGGCTTCGACGCCTATGACGCCAAGGCGGAGGCGCTGGCGCTGCTCGCCGCGGCGGGGGCGCCGGTCGACAATCTCCAGGTGATGGGCGAGGCGGGCGACGCTTTCCACCCCGGTCGCTCGGGGACGCTGCGGCTCGGTCCCAAGACGGTGCTGGCGGCGTTCGGCGCGGTCCATCCCGCGGTGCTGCGCGCCTTCGACCTGTCCGGCCCGGTCGCCGCGGTCGAGCTGTACCTCGACTCGCTGCCGGCGAAGCGCGGCACGGGTTTCATGCGTCCGGCCTATGCGCCACCCGCGCTCCAGCCGGTGCGCCGCGACTTCGCCTTCCTCGCCCCCGTCGCGCTTGCCGCCGAGGCGCTGGCGCGCGCCGCCAAGGGCGCCGACAAGGCCGCGATCGTGCGTGCGCGCGTGTTCGACGTCTTCACCGGCACGGGCGTGCCCGAGGGGCAGAAGTCGGTCGCGCTGGAAGTGGTGCTCCAGCCCGGCGAGAAGAGTTTCACCGACGCCGAGCTCAAGGCGATCGCCGACAAGGTGGTCGCCGCGGCGGGCAAATTGGGAGCAACCCTGCGTGGCTGAGTGGATCCGACTGTCGAACGGGATGCTGGGCGCGGCGATCGACCCGCACGGCGCGCAGCTCTCGTCGCTGACCGACGCCGACGGGCGCGAGCTGATGACCGACGCCGACCCACGCTTCTGGAACGGGCGCGCGCCGATCCTCTTCCCGGTGGTGGGCGCGCCCTCGGGCGAGACCATCCGCGTCGACGGCGTCGACTATCCGATGCGCAAGCACGGCTTCGCGCGGCGCAGCGACTTCGCGGTGATCGAGGCGACGCCGACGCGTGCGGTGTTCGCGCTGACCGACGATGCCGCGACGCGCGCGCGCTACCCTTTCGCCTTCCGGCTCGAGCTCGCCTTCGCGCTCGAGGGCGCGACGCTGGCGATCGAGGCGACCATCGCCAACCCCGCGGACGTGCCGCTGCCGGCGAGCTTCGGCTTCCACCCCGCCTTCGCCTGGCCGCTGCCTTATGGCCAGGCGCGCGGCGATCACCGCATCGTCTTCGCGGCGGACGAGCCCGCGCGGCTGCGCAGCATCGCCGCCGACGGCACGATCGCGGCGGCAACGGTGCCCTCCCCGCTCGACGGGCGCGTGCTACGGCTCGACGACGCGCTGTTCGCGCATGATGCGCTGGTGTGGGACGAGATACACTCGCAGTCGGTCCACTACGGCGCCGAGGCGGGCCCGCAGCTCGAGATCGCTTTCCCCGACACGCCCAAGCTGGGGATCTGGACCAAGCCGGGGGCGGCGTTCGTCTGCGTCGAGCCGTGGCACGGCATCGCCGACCCCGAGGGCTACACCGGCGAGTATCGCGACAAGCCCGGCGTGTTCGAGGTGGCGCCCGGCGGCGAGAAGCGCATCACGATGAGCGTGACGTTGGTGGGGTAAGAGGGGGCGCCGTACCCGCTCCCCTCTACTAGCGTCATCCTGAACTCGTTTCAGGATCAACGGAGCCGCGTTCTCAGCGGTGGCGGTTCGTGCCGGGCGGTGGATCCTGAAACGAATTCAGGATGACGCCAGAACGAAGACAGAGTGACCTTCCTGCCGTCGACGCCACTTAGCGGCTTATCTGACAAGGTCGTCCCGTCATCCGGCGCACGCCGGCACGGGAGCCAGCGCCCGTCACCCCCGCACCCCTGCCCGCGCAGGAGCACAGGCAAGGCGACGGAACGCCTCAGCCGTCGTAGTCGGCGCCGAGGTTCTGGTTGCGCGGCGGGGCGACCGCGGTGAGGCGCAGCGCTTCGGCCGAGGCGGCGAGGCTGCCGATCGCGTCGGCCTCTTCCTCGTCGTCGATCTGGACGCGCTGCAGGCTCTGCACCACCGACTCGTGGAGCTCGTCGGGCTTGACCGTCTCCTCGGCGATCTCGCGCAGCGCGACCACCGGGTTCTTGTCGCGATCGCGGTCGATCGTCAGCTCGGCACCGCCCGACACCTGCCGCGCGCGCTGGGCGGCGAGCAGGACGAGATCGAAGCGGTTCGGGATCTTGTCGACGCAATCCTCGACGGTGACGCGCGCCATCGCGTATCCTCTTGTCGTAAACTTCAGGGAAGGATGGGCATCTAGTCGAGCACCGGCCAGCCGTCAAGGAAGCGGCGCCCTCCGCCTTCACCCCGCGCCGGGGCAGCGGTGCGCTTGCCCGCCGCGGCGCGACCCGCCATCTGAGGGCGATGGATGACGCTCCCGCCCAGCCGACGTTCACCGTCGAGGGCAACCGCCTGACGTTGCTCGACACCGGCCCGCGCCGGCTGGAAGGGCTGATCGCGCTGATCGACGGCGCGCGCCGCTCGCTGCGCGTGCTCTACTACATCTACGCCGACGATGAATCGGGGCGCCGCGTCAACGCCGCGCTCACCGCCGCGGCGGGGCGCGGCGTGCGTGTCGCGCTGATCGTCGACGGCTTCGGCAGCGACGACGCCGATCCCGACTTCTTCGCGCCGCTGGAGCGCGCCGGCGTGTCGGTGTGCCGTTTCTCGCCGCGGCTGGGGCGACGCTATCTGCTGCGCAACCACCAGAAGCTCGCGCTCGCCGACGCCGAGACCGATGACGCACGGATCATCATCGGCGGCTTCAACATCGAGGACGATTATTTCGGCACGCCGCGCGAGCAGGCGTGGCGCGACCTCGGCCTGCTGCTCGAGGGCCCCGCCGCGGCGCGGATGGCGGGCTATTTCGACGCGCTGGAGCAGGGCATCCACGGGCGCAGCCGGGTGCGCCGGCTCAACCGCGCGCTGGCGCGCTGGAGCGAGAGCGACGGCAGGCTGCGCTGGCTGATCGGCGGCCCCACGCGCGAGCTGTCGCCCTGGGCGCGCGCGATCCGCGACGACATGCGGCGCGCGACCCGCATTGACGTGATCGCGGGCTATTTCACGCCGAGCCCGACGCTGCTGCGCGCGCTCGACCGCGCCGGCCGCCGTGCCGCCGCGGTGCGCGTCGTCACCGCGTCCAAGTCGGACAACAATGTGACGATCGCGGCGGCGCGCTTCACCTATGCGGGGCTGCTGCGCCGCGGCGTGCGCGTGTTCGAATATGCCGCGACGAAGCTGCACACCAAATTGTACGTGGTCGACGACGCCACCTGGATCGGCAGCGCCAACCTCGACATGCGCAGCCTGTTCATCAACCTCGAGCTGATGCTGCGGATCGACGATCCGGCCTTCGCGGCGCACGCGCGCGCCTATGTCGAGGGCGAGATCGCGCAATCCAACGAGGTGACGCCCGAGGCCTATCGCGCCGCGACCGGCTGGTGGCAGCGCGGCAAGCAGCTGGTCGCCTATGCGCTCACCGCGGTGGCCGATCCGGCGATCTCGCGCGGGCTCAACTGGGGGATCGACGAGGGCTGAGTCACGCGGCGCGGCGCGGCGTCTCGCCCTTGAGGAAACCGACGAAGCGCTCGGTCGCACCGTCGAGCGCGCGCGCGCTGGCGGCGAGCTCGCCCGCGCTGCCGCGCACCGTCTGCGACAGCGACGCGGTGGAGCGTACCGCGGCGGCGACCTCGTCGATGCGACGCTCGATCAGCTCGGCGCCGCTCGCCGTGCGGGTCGCGCCCGCCTCGATCCCGGCGGCGAGCTGACGCTGGTCCGACACCGAGGCCGCGATCCCGCCCGCCGCGCTCGACACTTGCGCCACCGCCATATCGGCGCGGGTCAGCGCCGCGGCGGCGTCGCCCACGCCCGCGAAGATCGCGCCGAGCAGGGCGCTGATGCGGTCGCTCGCGCGCGTCGAGTCGGCGGCGAGGGAACGCACCTCGCCTGCGACCACGGCGAAGCCGCGCCCCGCCTCGCCCGCGCGCGCCGCCTCGATCGTCGCGTTGAGCGCAAGCAGGTTGGTCTTCTCGGCGATGTCGCGGATGTCGCCGACGAGCTGCCCGATGCGCTGGCCGTGCTCCTCGAGCTCGCCGATGCGGCCGACGCCGCTGCCCGCCGCCGCCTGCGCCACCGCGGTGAGCGCGCTCTGCTGGTCGGCCGAGTCGGCGATGGCACGGATCGAGCCACCGAGATCGCGGATCGAATCGGCGACGTGGCGGATCTGCGCGGTCGCCTCGACCGCCTCGCTCGCCACCGCCGCGGCCTGCATTCCGGCCCCCGCGGCGAGATCGTCGAGCGCGATCGAGGAGCGCTCGAGCTGCCCCGCCGCGCTGCCGATCGCGCGCACCACCTGCGCCACCGAACCCTCGAACGCCTCGGCGACGGCGAGCAGCTCGTCGCGCCGCCGCGACGCCGCGTCCTGCTCGACGCCGCGCAGCCGCGCGCGCTCGGCCGCGGCGGCGTCCCCGGCGGCGCGCGCCTGACGCAGCGCCTCGGTCGCGGTGGCGCGCGCCTGCTCGGCGGTGGCGCGCGCCTCGTCGGCCTCCGCGACCAGCACGCGGCTGTGCTCGAGCGAGAGCCGCTGGCGTTCGAGCAGCCGCTCGAGCGCGCCCGTCACCAGCCACAGCACGCCTGCCTGCATCACCACCGCCAGCGCGTGGACCAGCACGCGGCCGAGCCGCCCCTCGCCCGCGAACACCCAGGCCGGCGCGAACCATTCGAGCAGCAGGTGGTGGAGCGCGATCAGCCCCGCGGCGAAGACGATCGGCCGCCAGTCGCACAGCACCACCAGCGCGGCGAGCGCGACGAAGAAGAACATGTGCCCGTCCATCTGCCAGGGATGGCCCTCGAGCACATAGACCAGCAGCGCGGGGGCGGTGGCGGCGAGCGTCCCCGCGATAGTGCGCGCCTGGGCGTCGGTGCGACCCTTGATGGCGAGCCAGGTCGGCGCAGCGGTGAGGGCGATCCCCGCGCCGAGCACGACCGGATCGATCGCGCCGGTGAGCGCCAGCTGGATCACCGCCACCGCCGCGAGCGCGACCCAGCCGAGCGCGGCGATCAGCCGCATGCCGAGAAGGCGCATCTGCTCGAGCGTCAGCGTGTCGAGCACGCGCCAGCCGATCACGGTCATGCCCTCACTCCGATGGCGTCGCCGCACAGCGGCGAGGGTGCGGCGAGCAGCAGCGCGTCGCCGAGGCGCAGCCGCGCCTTGATCCGGTCGCGCGCGCCGCGCACCACCAGGCTTCGTCCCGGCCCGCGCCCGACCAGCCGCGCGTCGGCGGCGAGCGCGGCCGAGGCGAGCATGCCCGGAGCGGCGGCGATCGGCACCAGCAGCAGCGTCCCCTCGGCCGGCGGTCGCAGCGCCAGCACCAGCAGCACCGCCGCGAAGAGCACGCCGTGAAGCAGCAGCGGGATCGGGAGACGGCGCGTCATGCCAACTGTCTAGGCGACGATCGTTAACGCCTCGTTTCCCTCACATAGGTTACCGCCGCCCCGCGTCGCTGAGCGCGCGGGTGTCGCGGCCTCGCGGTCGCGCCAGAGCGACGCCGGCGCTCCCCCTCATGTTACCTGGAACCCGGCCCAGAATGGGTCGGCGCGGTCGATCCAGATCGTGTTGAAGCCAGTAGCGACCGCCGATCCCTCGATCGAGGGGACGATCGCGGGCACGTCGCCCAGCGTCGTCGCCGCTTCGACCCGGCCGATGAAGCGGCTGCCGATATAGCTCTCGTGGACGAAGCGGTCACCGACCTTGAGGTCGCCGCGGTCGGCGAGATGCGCCAGTCGCGCCGAGGTGCCGGTGCCGCAGGGCGAGCGGTCGATCGCCTTGTCGCCGTAGAACACCGCGTTGCGCCCGTTGGCGTCGTTGCCGCGCGGGCGGTCGGCCCAGAGCACGTGGCTGACCCCGCGGATCGTCGGGTCGAGCGGGTGGACCGGCTCGACCTTCTCACGCACCGCGGCGCGTACCAGCCGCGAGGCCGCGATCAGCCGATCCGCGCCCATCGCGTCGAGCCCCGCATAGCCCCCCTGCGGCTCGACGATCGCGTAATAATTGCCGCCGTAGGAGACGTCGACGCGAAGCCGCCCGAGCCCGGCCACCTCCACCTCGACCCCGTGCGCCGCGACATAGCTCGGCACGTTGGTGATGCGGACCGAGGTCACCTTCTCGCCCGCGACCGCATAAGCGATGTCGATCACGCCGGCGGGCACCTCGACCCGAAGCCGCCCCGGCGTGGTCGGCTGGATCAGCCCGTGCTCCAGCCCGAAGGTGATGATCCCGATCGTACCGTGGCCGCACATCGGCAGGCAGCCGCTCGTCTCGATGAACAGGATACCCACGTCGGCGTCGGCGGTGGTGGGCGGGTAGAGGAAGCCACCCGACATCATGTCGTGCCCGCGCGGCTCGAAGCAGAGCCCGGTGCGGATCCAGTCGTAGCGGGCGAGAAAATCCTGCCGGCGCTCGGACATGGAGGCGCCGCGCAGCAGCGGCGCGCCCCCGGCGACGAGTCGCACCGGGTTGCCCGCGGTATGGCCGTCGACGCAGAAGAAGGTGTGGCGCATGACGCGAAGGCTATCAGGCCGCGGCGGGCGGCGACAAGCTCGGGCGCGTCGCGGCGGCGCGCTCGACCAGCGCGATCACCTCGGCGCGGCGCGCGCCGGTGAGCACGTAGCGCGGCGGCAGCACGCGCTCCGAGCCGCGCCCCATCACCTGCTCGGCCAGCTTGATCGACTGGACCAGGTCGTGCTCGGCGTCGAGGTGGAGCAAGGGCATGAACCAGCGGTAGATCTCGAGCGCCTTGGCGTGATCCCCGCGCTCGACCGCCGCGACCAGCTCCACCGACTCCCTGGGAAAGGCGTTGGTCAGCCCCGAGACCCACCCCCGCGCGCCGAGATACAGCCCCTCTAGCGCGACGTCGTCGAGGCCAGCGAACAGCACGTAGCGGTCGCCGAGATCGTTGCGGAAATCGGTGAAGCGGCGCGTGTCGGGCGCCGATTCCTTCACCGCGACGATGTTCTCCACCGGCACCAGTTGCTCGAGGACGTAGCGGTCGATCACGGTGCGATACGCCGGGGGGTTGTTGTACAGCATGATCGGCAGCGCGGTGCGCTCCGCCACGCCGCGGAAATGCGCCACCAGCTCGTCGGGCTTGGGGACGTAGACCATTGGCGGCAGCAGCATCAGCCCGTCCGCCCCGGCCTTCTCCGCGGCCTGGGCGTAGCGCACCGCGCGGCGCGTATCATATTCGGAGACGCCGGTGAGCACGGGCACGCGCCCCTTCACGACCTCGACGATGGCGGAGAGCACCGACACCTTCTCGTCGTGATCGAGCGAGTTGTTCTCGCCCACCGTGCCCAGCGCGATGATCCCGGTGACGCCGTCGCGGATCAGCTCGTCGACGACGCGCTGGGTGTCGGCGAGGTCGAGCGTGAGATCCTCGCGCACCTGGGTCGTCACCGCCGGGAACACACCCTTCCAACCGATCGCCATCGTCGACATCGCCTTCACGTCCGTTTTCAGGTAGATCGTATACTAAGTATAATATGTAAGTGCAACCTGTCCCACTACTCTTCGTCGGGATAGGGGCCGCGACCATCGTCGCGGATCAGCTGGTCGACGCGGCGATCGATCTCACTTACCGGCACGGAGCCGAGCGCCAGCACCGCATCGTGGAAGGCCTTCACGTTGAACTTCGGGCCGAGCCTCTGCTCGGCGCGCGCGCGGGCGCGCTGGATCGCGAGCTGGCCGGTGTAATAGCTCAGCGCCTGCCCGGGCCAGGAGATGTAGCGATCGACCTCGGTGGTGACCTCGTGGTCGGACAGCGCGGTGTTATCGCGCAGATAGGCCTGGGCGCGCTCGCGGCTCCAGCCCATCGCGTGGATGCCGGTATCGACCACCAGCCGCGACGCGCGCCACGCCTGGTAGCTGAGCATGCCGAAGAGATCATAGGGCGTCTCATACATCCCCATCTCCTCGCCCAGCGTCTCGCAGTAGAGCGCCCAGCCCTCGCCGTAGACCGACAGGTAGGTGTCGCGGCGGAACGGCGGCAGGTCCTTGTTCTCGGCGGCGAGCGGCATCTGGAAGGCGTGCCCCGGCGCGCTCTCGTGCAGCGTCAGCGCGGGCAGCGCGTAGAGCGAGCGCGCGGGCAGGTCGTAGGTGTTGACGAGGTACACGCCCGGCCCGCCGCGCCCCGCGGTGTAGAAGGGCGCGACGTCGGCGGGAACCGGCCGGATCGCGAAGCGGCTGCGCGGCAGCCGGCCGAAATAGCGCGAGGCCTTGCCGTCGAAGGTCTTGGCGATCCACGCCGCGCGATCGAGCAGCTGCTGCGGCGCGGTCGCGTAGAAGCGCGGATCGGTGCGCAGGAAGGTGAGAAAGGCGGGCAGGTCGCCCTGGAACTTCACCTGTGCCATCACCTGGAGCATGCGCGCGCGGATCTTGGCGATCTCGGCGAGCCCGATCGCGTGCACCTGCTCGGGGGTCTGCGGCAGCGTCGTATATTCCGCGACCTTGGACTGATAATAGGCCCGGCCGTCGGGGAGGTCAGCGGCGGCGAGCGTGGTGCGCGCGCCGGGAACATATTCCGTGCGCAGGAAGGCGAGCAGTCTGCGATGCGCGGGGACGACCGAGTCGCGGATCGCCGCCTCGCCGTCGCGGCGTAGCTCGGCCTGGGTTGTGGCCGGAATCTGCCTCGGCATGGTGACGAAGGGTGCGTAGAAGGGATTGTCCGCGATCGTCCTGGCCTCGACCACCTGCGCCACGCCGATGTCGCGCCCTGCCAGCGTCACCCGGGGCGGGGTGAAGCCGCGCCGGAGGCCGGCGCGCATCGCGGCGATCTGCTGGTCGAAATAGCGCGGCAGCTCGCCCAGCATCGACAGATAGGCGCGATACTCCTTCTCGTTCGCCAGCGGGTCGCGGGCCGACGCGGCGACGTCGCCCCAGAAGCTGGTGTCGGCGGTGAGCGGCATCTCATAGTCGCGGAAGCGCTGTTCGTTGAGGAGCGCGTCGATCTGCTGGCGATAGACCGCATAATTGACCTGCTCGGCAAGCGAGAGATCGGCGGGGCGGATCGCGCGCAGCCGCGCCGCGGTGTCCTCCCAGCGCTTCCGCCGCGCCGCCTGGGCCGCGGGGCCGACGTCGGGCAGATGCGCGCGCGCCTCGTGGCGGCTGTCCTCGTCCGCGGCGAGCTGCTGCTGTCGCCAGGTGTATTCCTCGGTGTAGAGCTGGCGCAGCGTCGCGTCGGCACTGCCGCGCGCCGGGGCGGCGAGCGCGGGCGTACAGGATGCCGCCGCCAGCACGGTCGCGCCCAGCAGCGCGGTCCAATAAGTTCTCACATGTCCTCCCCGACCGGCATGATGTCGGCGTAGAGCGCGGCGAGCTTTCCCACACCCTCTTTCTTGCGCTAAGCGCCTGCCGCGTCGCGCGCAGGGCACAGGCGTAGCCCGGCGCTGCCCACCCTCCCGATCATCCCGATCTTGGCTCAGGACCCGCCGCTTGTTCAACAGCCACTTCGTCCGCGGACCGTGGATCCTGAGACGAGCTCAGCCCGACATCAGTGGGCCGAGCGGGAGGCGGCGCCCACGGCCTGTCGCGCGGGAGTGATGATCGCGCCGCTGGCGCCTCAGTTCGCCCGCTCGCCCTCGCCGCGCAGCGCGGCGCCGATCAGCGCGAAGAACGCCTGACTGCCCGCGCTCGAGTCGACGTCCCACTCCGGATGCCATTGCACCGCCAGCACCTCCGCGCCGCAGCCATGCGCCGCGACCGCCTCGATCACGCCGTCGTCGCTCGACCGCGCTTCCACCCGCAACCCGCCGCCGAGCCGCTCGATCGCCTGTTCGTGGACCGAGTGGACGGTCAACTGTCGCTCGCCGGTCGCGCGCGCCAGCTGCCCCCCGGGCGCGAGCTGGACGTCGTGGCGCAGCGTGAACAGCTCGGCATAGTCGCGCTGTGCCCAGCTGCCGCCGCGCAGGTGCCGGCCGCAGCACGGGTCGGCCGAGAGCGAGCCGCCGAACAGCACGTTGATCTCCTGCAGCCCGCGGCAGATGCCGAACACCGGCTTGCCCGCGGCGATCATCGCGTCCGCCAGCGACAGCGCCACCTCGTCGCGCTCCGGGTCGAGCGCCTCGGGCGCGAGGTCGAGCGTGCCGCCGTAACGCGCGGGCGCGACGTGCGAGCGCGAGCCCGTCAGCAGCAGCCCGTCGAGCGGCGCGGCCAGCGCGGCGGCCTCGTTGGCGCCGGTCAGCGCGGGCACCAGCAGCACGGTGGCGCCCGACACCGCGGCGAGCGGGCGGACGAAGCGGCTCGCCACCGCCTGCACGGGGCGATGCGCCACCTCGTTGCAGCACAACACTCCGATCAGCGGCCGCCGCGACGCCATGTTCAGTCTCCCGCCAGTCCGTCGCGCCAGCGCTCGCCGTCGGCAGGCGCGAGCACCTGCGCCACCGGCTGCGCCACAATTCGGCCCGGCGGCACGTCCTCGAGCAGCCAGACGTTGCCGCCGATCATCGCGCCGCGCCCGATCGTCACGCGCCCCAGGATCGTCGCGCCGGCGTAGATCACCACGTCGTCCTCGACGATCGGGTGGCGCGCGTAACGCTCGCGCGGGCGATCGGGCGCGTCGCACAAGGGCGTGCGCGCGCCGAGGGTGACGTGCTGATAGAGCCGCACGCGCTCGCCGATGATCGCGGTCTCGCCGATCACCACGCCGGTGCCGTGGTCGATGAAGAAATGCGCGCCGATCGTCGCGCCCGGATGGATGTCGACCCCGGTGCGCTCATTGGCGATCTCGGAGACCAGCCGCGCGGTGATCGGTGCGCCGAGCTGGTAGAGCGGGTGCGCGATGCGGTGGTGCAGGCTGGCGATCGCGCCGGGGTAGCAGACCAGGATCTCGTCCGCGCTGCGCGCCGCGGGGTCGCCGAGGAAGGCGGCGGCGACGTCGCTGTCGATCAGCCGCCGCACCTCGCCGAGCGTGGCGAGGAACAGCCGCACGATCGTCGCGGGCTGCTCGGGATCGAACGCGCCGCTGCGCGCCTCGGCCTGCCAATAGGCCAGCTCGGCGCCGATCTCGCGCTCGAGCTCGGTCGCGGCGGCGAGCAGTTTGGCGGCGACGAAACCGTCCTCCTCGCCCGCACCGCCGCGATACTGGCCGAGCCGGCGGGGGAAGAGCGCGGCGGCGAGCGTCTCCACCACGCGCTCCAGCGCCGCGCGCGACGGGAAAGTGCGCGCCTCCTCCGACGGGTGGCCGGCACGCCAGTCGTCGCGCGCGCCGCGCAGCGCCAGCACCGCCGCGGCGATCGCCGAGCCCTCACCCGCCCCGCTCGCCGCCCCGTCGCTCATGCCTCGCCTCTCGCCCATTGGTCCGAGCCGCGAGTCATACTCCACCATCCAAGTAGGTGATCCAAGCTTTTCTTGCGCGGCGAGGAGGTTCGCGTGCGCGGCATCGGTCAGGCGCGCTGCAACGTACGCGCGCGGCGGCGCTGCACCGAGCTGCCGATCCCCATCGCCTCGCGATATTTCGCCACCGTCCGCCGTGCGATCCCGAAGCCCTTGGCGTTGAGCAGTTCGACCAGCGTGTCGTCGGACAGGATCGTATCGCCCTCGCCCGCGATCAGCGCGCGGATGGCGCTCTTCACCGCCTCGGCCGAGACCGCGTCGCCGCCGTCCGCCGCGGCGATCGCCGAGGTGAAGAAATACTTCAGCTCGAACAGACCACGCGCGCAGCTGAGATATTTGTTGCTGGTGACTCGGCTGACGGTCGATTCGTGCAGCTCGATCGCGTCCGCCACTTGGCGCAGCGTCAGCGGGCGCAGGTGCGCGACGCCGTGGAGGAAGAAGGCCTCCTGCTGGCGCACGATCTCGGTGGCGACGCGAATGATGGTGCGCTGGCGCTGGTCGAGCGCCTTGACCAGCCAGTTGGCACTGGCGAGCTTCTCGGCGAGCCAGGTCTTGCCCGCACGATCCTGCGCGCCGCCCGCCAGCTCGCTGTAATAGCTCTTGTTGACCAGCACGCGCGGCAGCGTCGCGGCGTTGAGCTCGATCGCCCAGCCGCCGCGCGCGCGCGTCACGGTGAGGTCGGGGATCACCGGGGCGGGCGGGTCGCCGCCGTAGCGGAAGCCCGGCTTGGGATCATAGCCGCGCAGCTCGCGGATCATGTCCGCCATGTCCTCGTCGTCGGCGCGGCAGATCTTCTTGAGCCTGGCCAGATCGCCGCGCGCGAGCAGGTCGAGATGGTCGAGCAGCCGCGCCATCATCGGGTCGTAGCGATCGGCCTCGCGCGCCTGGATCGCGAGGCACTCGGCGAGGTCGCGCGCGCCGACGCCGGTCGGCTCGAAGCGCTGGATCCCGGCGAGCACCGCCTCGACCTGCGCCACAGCGACGCCGAGCCGCTGGGCGACGTCGTGCAGGTCGGCGCGGAGATAGCCGGCCTCGTCGATCTGGTCGATCAGCGCGCGCGCGACGAACAAGTCGGTCGCGTCGAAGGTCGCACCGGCTTGCGCCAGCAGCACGTCGGCGAGGCTCTCGCTGGTGTCGGCGAAGGAGTCGAAGTCGATCGCCTCGGCGCTGCCGCTGCCGCTGCCCGAACCGAGGTCGCCGATCCGCTCGGCCGCCGACTCGCTGGGGCCGTCGTCGAAGCGTTCGGCGGCGATGTCCACGTCGAGCGACTCGCCAGCGCCCTCGCCTGCCATCACCAGCTCGTCGGCGCCGGCGGGCTCGTCGCGCGGCGCCTCGGCGGCTTCCGGTGCGGCGACGGGCGCGTCCTCGGCTGGCGCGCTCGACTCGAGCAGCGGGTTGCGCTCGAGTTCCTCGGCGATCACGCCCTCGATCTCGAGGTTGCTCAGCGCCAGCAGCTTGATCGCCTGCTGGAGCTGCGGCGTCATCACCAGCGACTGCGACTGGCGCAGGTCGAGGCGGGGGGCGAGGCTCACGGGATCACGGGTCCGCGGCGCGCCGGCCTCACAGCGTGAAGCTCTCGCCCAGATAGAGGCGGCGGACGTTCTCGTCGCGCACCAGCTCCTCGGGGCTGCCGGTGAACAGCACCTTGCCGTCGTAGATGATGTAGCCGCGATCGACGATGTCGAGCGTCTCGCGCACGTTGTGGTCGGTGATCAGCACGCCGATGCCGCGCTCCTTGAGCTGGCACACCAGGTCGCGGATGTCGGCGATCGAGATCGGGTCGATGCCCGCGAACGGTTCGTCGAGCAGCATGATCGACGGGTCGGCCGCGAGTGCACGCGCGATCTCGGCGCGTCGGCGCTCGCCGCCCGACAGCGCCATCGCGGGCGCGTCGCGCAGCCGGGTGAGGCCGAAATCGGCGAGCAGCGTCTCCAGCTTTTCCGCGCGCGCAGCGGCGTCTGGCTCGGACAGTTCGAGCACCGTCAGGATGTTCTTCTCGATCGTCAGCCCGCGGAAGATCGAGGTCTCCTGCGGCAGATAGCCGAGGCCGAGGATGGCGCGGCGGTACATCGGCAGGCCGGTGATATCGTCGCCGTCGAGCATGATGCGGCCCGAATCGGGCTTCACCAGCCCCATCACCGAGTAGAAGCAGGTCGTCTTGCCAGCGCCGTTGGGGCCGAGCAGCCCGATCACCTCGCCGTGGCCGACCGAGACCGACACGTCGGTGAGCACCACGCGCTTGTCATAGCTCTTGGCGATCGAGACGACCTGGAGCCCGCTCTGCACCGGCGCCTCGTGGATCGGCGCGACCTGGTCGAGCGGTTCGCGGTCGAGCTGGGTGGTGACGCTGTCCATCGCCGTCAGGCCTCGCATAACAGGGTTACCGGTTCGCTAACGAAGCGCCGGTTGGCAGGGAACGTGCATGCCCGATCGACGCCGGCGTTTGAAGAGGGGACGTGACGAGCGGTGTGCGGTCAGGGGTGAAGGGGCGTGGGACCCAGTGCTTCGAGACGGGCTCTCGACTTCGCTCGATCCCTCCTCAGCACGAACGGTAGAGGAGGAGGCAAGAGCTGCATCATCGCTGACCAGCGGTTCTCACTACCACTCGCCCTGCGGAGAGGCGGAGCCCGTCGAAGCCTCGTCCCGAAGGGCCGCCCAAGGCGGTCGTCCCCGGCCTCAGTTCCGCTTGGGTACTGAGAAGGTCCCCGTCACGCGCCCGCTCGGCGCCTGCGTCACGTTGCCGCCGCCCGCGCCGCCGCCCGCCACCGCCGAGCCGTCGATCACCGCGCGCCCGGTGTCGAGATTGATCGTCAGCCGCCCGCCGCTGACGGTGTTGCCCGCTTGGGTGAGCCGCACCCCGCCCAGCATCGTGATGACGCGGCGGTTGAGGTCGTACACCGCGTAGGTGCTGCGCGCGGTCTGGTCGGGCCGGGTCACCGTCACCCCGCCCGCGGCGTCGAGCCGCGACACCTGCGGGTTCCCGTCCTCGACCTGGCCGGTATAAGCGACCGTCATGCGCGCGGCGTCGAGCGTCATCTCGGCCTGGCGTACCTTGACGTTGCCCGCCAGCACGGCGCGGTTGGCGCGGTCCTGCAGCTCGATATGGTCCGCGCCGAAGTCGATCGGCGCGGCGCTGTTGTGGCGCGTCTGCGCGGCCGCGCCGCCGGCGAGCAGCACGGCCAGCAGCGGGACTCGGCAGGCGACCGGGGCGAAGGAGCGCAACATCCAGCGCTCTTTCTATTTTCTCGGGTCGATCCGCAAGCGCGCATTGCCGTCGAGCGTGACGGTGCGCGCTTCCAGGTCGGCACGCATGCTGTCGCCGCTGAACGTGCCCTGGCGGACGGTGCCGGTGACCGCGGCGGTGGAGCGCAGCCGCCGCGTCTTGAGGTCGACCACCGCGTCGGTGGTGTCGAGCGCGTAGTTGTTGGGCCCGCGCACCTTGATCGGGCCGGCGACGTTCACCTGCTCGCTGTCCATGTCGTAGCGGCCGGTCGGCGCGGTCATCTCGGCCGGGCCGTCCGACAGCCGGATCGCGGCGGCGAGGTCGCGGATGTTGACGACCGGTTCGGCCGAGCTCTTCTGCAGCGCCGAACCCGCGGTGAGCGCGAAGGGCTGGCCCTTGGCGTCGGTGCCGCGATAGCGCGCGCGCTGGATCTTGAGCCGCTCGCGCGCGACCTCGACCTTGTTCTTGTCGAGCACGAAGGAGGCGTCGCCTCCCATCGTCAGCGGCGCCATTACCAGGAAGGCGAAGAGCACGCCGATCGAGAGCGGCAGCAGGCGGTTGGCGGTGGCGATCAGGCGATCGTGGCGCCCGCCGGGCTGCGCCCAGCGCTGGCGCTCCGAGCGCGTGCGGATCGCCACCTCAGACATGCGCGAAGATGTCCACCTCGGGCCAGCCGGCGAGGTCGAGCTCGGCGCGCGCGGGCAGGAAGTCGAAGCACGCCTGCGCCAGCGCGGTGCGCCCCTCGCGCGCCAGCCGCCGGTCGAGCTCGTCGCGCAGCCGGTGGAGGAAGCGCACGTCGGAGGCAGCATAGTCGCGCTGCGCCTCGCTCAGCTCGGGGCCACCCCAGTCGGACGACTGCTGCTGCTTCGAGATGTCCTGCCCGAGCAGCTCGCGCACCAGCTCCTTCAGCCCGTGACGATCGGTGTAGGTCCGCACCAGCCGCGACGCGGTCTTGGTGCAATAGACCGGCGCCGCCACGACGCCGAGATAGTGGCGGAGCGCGGCGATGTCGAAGCGCGCGAAATGATACAGCTTCACCCGCGCCGGGTCGGCGAGCACGGCGCGCAGCACCGGCGCGGCATAGTCGCTGCCCGGGTTGAAGCGGACGAGATGCTCGTCGCCGCTGCCGTCGGACAATTGCACCAGGCAGAGCCGGTCGCGCGGGGTGATCAGCCCCATCGTCTCGGTGTCGACCGCGATCGCGGCGCCCGGGGCGAACACGTCGCCGGGCAGATCTTCCTCGTGAAAATGAACAGCCATAAGCGCGGCTGTAGCGGGGCGGCGGCGCCGGCTCAACGCGTTCGTTCGGTTGCGTCTGCGACGGACGGTGTTCTCCGTGGGATAAGAAGCAAGTGATTGGCGCATCTGGGAAGAAAAGACTCGCACAACGATTCGACGGCGCTGCATTGTTCGGCTATGACGAGCGATGCGGCGCAATAGGATCTGCGCCCGGGGAACCGCGTTCGCCGTCCTGCGCGTGGTCTCGTTGAGAATGTTCGGGCGGACCGGGAAGACGAACAGGGTTATGGGTTACGACAAGGGCGGCCGCGGCAATCGCGGCGGACGTGGGCGCGACAAGCGCGACGGTTTCGGCGGCGGCGGTGACGACTTCGGCGGCGGCGGGTTCGGCGGCGGCGGGTTCGGATACGAGGATCGCGGCGGCTTCGGCGGCGGCGGCGGCAACCGCGGCTTCGGCGGCGGCGGCTTCGGCGGTGGCGGCGGCGGTGGTCGCGGCTTCGGCGGCGGCGGCGGCGGATTCGGCGGCGGCGGCGGTGGTGGCGGCTTCGGCGGCGGCCGCGGCATGCCCCCCCAGGTCGTCGGCGAGGGCACGGGCGTCGTCAAGTTCTTCAACGCGCAGAAGGGTTTCGGCTTCGTCGTGCGCGATGACGGCGGCGAGGACGTGTTCGTCCACATCTCCGCGGTCGAGCAGGCGGGACTCGCTGGCCTGGCCGAGGGTCAGCCGCTCGGCTTCACCCTCGTCGATCGCGGCGGCCGCATCTCGGCGACCGACCTTAAGATCGAGGGCGAGCCGATGCCGGTGACCGATCGCGCGCCCCCGCGCGAGGGCGGCTTCGGCGGCGCGCCAGGTGGTGCACGCGGCGGCGCCGGCGCACCCCAGCGCCAACTGACCGGCGAGAAGGCCACGGGTACGGTTAAGTTCTTCAACGCCATGAAGGGCTTCGGCTTCATCCAGCGCGACGACGGCCAGCCCGACGCCTTCGTCCACATCTCGGCCGTCGAGCGCGCCGGCATGCCGACGCTCAACGAGGGTGACCGGCTGCAGTTCGAGATCGAGGTCGATCGTCGCGGCAAGTACGCTGCGGTGAACCTGTCCTCGTCGAGCTGATCGGCTCCTCGAACGGCTGACAGAAGCGGCCCGCCCGGCCTCGTCGGGCGGGCCGTTCTCGTATCTACGTGAGGTCGAGCGGCCCTAAGCGCTTGCCCTCGCGGGCTCGCTCGCGCATCGCGGCGGCGAGGGAGCCCTGCCATGATCACACGCCTTCGCCCCGCCCGCGCCGCCGCGCTCGCGCTCGTCGCGCTGACCGGCGCCTGCGCGCCGTCGCTCCAGGTGATGACCTACAATGTCCGCTACGCCTCGGACGAGGGGCCGCAGCCGTGGCCGTCGCGCCGCGCTGCCGCGGTAGCGATGCTGCGCCGGGTCCATCCCGACGTGATCGGCACGCAGGAGCTGCTGCAGCGCCAGGGCGACGACATGGTCGCCGCGCTCCCCGAGTATCGCTGGTTCGGGCGCGACCGCATGGGCGGCCACACGAACGAGCATATGGGCATCCTCTACCGCACCGACCGGCTGACGCTGCTCCGCCAGGGCGACTTCTGGCTCTCCGACACGCCCGATGTGGTGGGCAGCCAGAGCTGGGGCACCGACCTGCCGCGCATGGCCAATTGGGGCGAGTTCGCGCTGAAGAGCGATCCCAAACGCCGCTTCCTGCTGGTCGACACCCATCTCGCGCACCGTGACCAGGACGACGGCGCGCGCGACCGCGCCGCCGCGCTGCTGCTCGAGCGCATCCCGACGATCGCACCCGGGCTGCCGGTGGTGCTGACCGGCGACTTCAACGCCACGCCCGACAGCGCCGCCTATCGCCGGCTCGCCGCGGCGATGACCGACGCCTGGGGCAAGCGCCCCGGCGGCCTGAGCTTCCACGATTTCACCGGCGTGGCGGACCGGCGGATCGACTATATCTTCCTCGACGGCGCGCGCGCGAGCGGGACCAAGGTGGTGACCGACCGACCTGGCGGGATCTATCCGTCCGACCATTTCCCGGTCACCGCCAAGGTCACGCTGCTGCGCTGATCGGCGGCGCGACGACCGGCGCGTGATCGATCTGGTGGGCGCCAGCAGGGTGCTCCTGCGCACGCAGGAGCCCAGAGCCACGAGCGTCACTTCTGCAGCCCTGAGCTCCGGCGTTCGCCGGAGCACGCGGACGGCTGGGATGACGCGGATCAGACGCTAGCGCGCCACCGGCCAGCCTTCCGCATCCCAGGCGAGCGGCTGGATCTGCAGCGTCGGCGTGCCGTTCCGCTGCGTGTCATAGGCGTGATACACGATGACGTCGCCTTCGCGACGCTGCAGGATCGCGGCGTGGCCGCGGCCGACGTAGCGGTCGCCCGTCCCCTGCCCCGAGGCCAGCACCGGCGTGCCCCCGCCCTGGAGCATCGCGGTGCCGGCGCGGTCGACATAGGGGCCGGTCGGCGTGGCGGACCGACCCACCATCGTGTTATAGCTGCTCGCCGCGCCGCGGCAGCAGAAGTCGAACGAGACGAACAGATAATAGAAGCCGCCGTGCCTGATGACGAAGGGCGCCTCGATCGCCCCGGGTGACGGCCGCGCAGCGAGGCTGCGCAGCGGATCGTCGCCTCGTCGCTTGCCGGTGGCGGGATCGAGCTCGATCAGCTTGATCCCGCTCCAGAAGCTGCCGAACACCAGCCATGATCGCCCGTCCGCGTCGGTGAAGGCGTTCGGATCGATCGCGTTGTAATCGTCCGTCACGTCCGATCGGACCACCGGCCCTCGGTCGACCCAGTGCGCGGCCGGTGCGGTCGGGTCGATCACCGAAGCGGTGGCCAGACCGATCGCCGAGCGATTGCTGCCGAAAGTGCTGATCGAATAATACAGCCGGTACTCGCTGCCGACCTTGGAGATGTCGGGCGCCCACATGCCGGTCGCGCCGGGTACGGCGCTCGCGGCCCATGCGGGCAGCGCGGCATAGGAGCCACCGCGCAAGGTCCAATGCTTAAGGTCGTCCGAGGTGCGCAGGCCGAGCAGCCCGGCCGCGTCCCCGCCATTGCCGGTGGTGAAAAGATAGAAGCGGCCCTCCTCGGCGAGGATCGCGGGATCGTGGACCGGACTGGTCGCGCCGGTCAGCGCGATCGAGCCGGTTGCGGGAGTCGGCGTCGGGCCCGGCAAAGGCGCCGGCGCCGCGGCCACTGGCGGAAGTGCCGCCGCGCCGCTGCCGCTCGTGCCGCCACACCCGGCCAGCAGCGCGGTCGCGCCGGCGAGCGCCGCCGCGGCGCGGTTCGTTCTGCTCGCCATCGTCTCTCTCCCGGCGTGAAGGGACGCGGGCGGGGCACGCCGCCCCCGCCCGCCAGCAGCACGCTCAGTCGAAGGTGTAGCGGACGCCGATCGCGAAGGTGCGCGGGATCAGCAGCGTGCCCAGATTGAACTGCTCCTGGTTGCCGGCCGAGTCGAAGCGGTAATATTCCTGCTGCTTCGCCTTGGTCAGGTTGGTGGCGTCGAAGGTCAGGCCGAGGTCGTCGGTGAGCTTGGCGGTGAGCTGGAAATCGAGGCTCTTGTCGGGCCGGCGCCACACGCCGATCGGGTTGGCGAACAGTGCCGCCTCGTTGCGCTGCAGGAACTCCTTGCGCCACACGTAGGAGAGACGAGCGCCGATCGGGCCGTGGTCATAGGCCAGGGTCGCGTTGTATGAGAGGTCAGAGACGCCGAAGAAGGACGAGCGCAGCTGCCCCACCACTGCGCCGGCCTCGTCGAACTCGGGCACGTTCTGCGACGAGTCGAGGATCGTCACGCTGCCCTGTGCGCCCAGGCCGTCGAGGAAGCTCGGCAGATAGTGCGGGAAGTAGACGAAGCCGAGCTCGGCGCCCTTGAGCACGCCGTCCGACGCATTCTCGGGCCGGTTGACGACGAAGCTGCTGGTGTTGAGCCCGGTGTTGAGCACCGTGACGCGCGAGCGCGCGCCGACCACCAGCCCGTCGATCTCGCGCCGGAACAGCGTGCCGTACAGCGCGCTGTCGCGGTCGAAATACCATTCCAGGCCGAGGTCGTAGTTGGTCGACTGCGTCGGGCGCAGGCTAATGTTGCCGCTGGTGCCCGTGCCATAGCCGACGCTGGTGAGGTCGCCGGTCAGATTGTAGTTGGGGTTGAGGTCGCCGAACGCCGGGCGGCGCAGCGTCTTGCCGTAGTTGAAGCGGGCGCGGAGCTTGTCAGTGATGTCGTAGCGGAGCGTCGCCGACGGCAGCAGCTTGCTGGTGGTCTGCGAGCCGCGCAGCTGCGCCCCGGCGCTGTAACGGTCGACGAAGGTGAAGTCGGTATCGACGTCGACGTAGCGGACGCCCGCCTCGAGGCTCAGCGGGCGGCCGAAGATCGAGAGCTCGGCGTCGGCCTGGATATAGGCCGACATCGTCTTCTCGCTGATGTCGAACACGCGCGTGAGCGAGAGCTGGTCCGCGGTGAGGATGTTGGGGAACTTGGTCTGGTACAGCCGCCGGATCTCGTCGGTGTTGTTGGCGAGATAATAGCCGTCGGCGTTGACCCAGGAGGTCGGCACGTCGGCCTCGCCGTCGAAGAACCCCTTGTTGACGTAGCGCAGGCTGTCCGAGAGCGTACCGAAGTTGACGCCGAGCCCGCCGTTCGCGTCGGCTGCCTGGGTGCGCACCTCGCTCGCCGCCTTGCGCGCGTCATAGCGCAGCCCGGCCTTGATCTTGCGGAAGAAGCCGGAATCCCATGACTGGTCGGCGTCGACCGTGGCGGTGAAGGCCGAGCCGGTGTCGCGGTTGGCGTTGTCGTAGAACTCGCCCGCGGTCCACTGGCCCGGGTCGAGCAGCAGCGCGTTGTCGCTGAAATTGTACGAGGGGATGCCGTCGCGCGCGTTGAAGTCGACGTCGATCCGGCTGGCGACGCGGTTGATCCGCATCGCGGTGAAGGTCGTGTCGTTGCGGCTGGTCTGATAGGCCGCGTCGGCGACGATCTTGCCGTTGCCGACGTCCCACTTGCCGTTGAGCGCGTAGACGAAGCTGTTGGTCGTGGCGCGCGTCAGGTCGCCGCTGTTGAAGCCGAATACGTCGCCGACGCTGCGCGTCTTGATGATGTTGGTCTCGGGGTAGAGCGAGATCGTCGAGCCGGGATTGGCGCCGAGGCTGCCCCACCAGTCGACGAACGAGAACATCAGGCTGTTGTAGGTGGTCTGGCGGAAGCCGCTCCAGAAGAACTCGGCGGTGTAGGTCGAGCTGGCATTGGGCGACCATTGCAGCGCGGCGTTGACCGCCGGGCGCTCGCGCTTGCCGTAGAGGTCGCCGCTGAACACCGCGTCGCGCGACAGATAGTAGGGCGTGTCGACGCCGTTGACGAGCATGGTCGAGCCCGGCGCATAGGGCAGGCCCTCGCGCGTACCGGGGGACCAGGCGCCGAGGCCGGGTGCGGCGGGGGCGAAGCCGGTGGCGCTGTTCGCATCGGGCGCGAGCGGAAAGATGCGCTGGAGCGGGGTCAGCCCCGATCCGGCGGGCGGGTTCTCGGTGGCGAACGGCACCTGCGCACCCGAGGCCACCGACATGGTGCGGAACTTGGTGCGCGAATAGCTCGCGTTGACGAGCACGCCGACGTCGCCGATGCCGGTCTCCCAGCGGTCGCTGATCAGCGCCGAGACGTTCGGATTGAACGTGTCGGCCTGCTCATTGTAGATTCCGCGTGCCACCGCCGAGATGGCGAAACCGTCGAAGTCGAACGGGCGCCGCGTGAACACGTCGATCTGCCCGGCGAGACCGGTCTCGATCTGGTCGGCGGCGCGCGTCTTGTAGACGTCGACCCGCTTGACGAGGTTGGCGGGGATGTCCTGCAGCGCGAACGACTGGCCCGTCGTGGTGAAGATGATGCGGCCGTTGAGCGTGGTGAGCGGGTCGGTGAGGCCGCGGATCGACAGCGCGCCCGCCTCGGCGTTGCCGCGATCGGTGACCTGCACGCCGGTGACGCGCTGGAGCGCCTCGACGACGTTATTGTCGGGCAATTTGCCGACGTCCTCGGCCACGATCGAGTCGACGATCTGGACCGAGTCGCGCTTGACGTTGAGCGCACCGATGATCGAGGCGCGCACCCCGGTGACGACGATGTCGTCGGCGCCGGCCGCGTCTTCCGACGGCGATCCCCCGGGCGCGGGCTGAGCTTGCTGCGCGGCAGTGCCGGGGGCCAGCGGCGCCTCCTGCGCCGACGCGGCACTCGCGAGCAGCAGCGAACCCGCCGAGACCGAAACCAAGAAAGCGGCCTTTATCGCCATCATCCCCTCCCTCACGCTGACATCGGGCGCATACTGCACCTTCTAATACTCCGACATATGCCTGTTCGTAGAAGGTGACAAGGGTGATTATCGTTGGTGTCAGTAGAAATGACGGACGCGTAAGCGATCTGTTTCGCCCGCTTCGCCGCTTGCGGCGAACGGCGTCCGCTCGAACCGCATGAGGTACATTAGTCGGACAGGTTGTTGATTCTTGCAGCCGGCGCCTGCGGTACATCAACCAGCCATCCAGAAAGCGGTCCTGACGGGCCGCCACCACGCGTATGCCGCCGGGCATGCCCGTCGCGGTCCAGATCTGCTTGGGATGGAAGGTGCGCCGGCGCCGCGAGCGATCGCGGCAACGCGTCCCTCAGGCGCCGGGCCGACAGCTTGGATCGAAGGCTCACGGCGCTCACGCGCGAGGAGCGCCGACGCTGGGGCCGCGGTGAAGCAGCGAGCGGCGGCGCGCACCAGCGCCGCCGCCCCGGTCAGCCGCGCGGCAGCGGCCCGTTCGCGACCGGCGGGTCGAAGACCGGCGTGCCGTCCGCGCTGTAGCGGATCGGCTGGACGCGCGTGTGACGGTTGGGGTCGAACAAGGGATCGCCCTTGATCGCCTCATAGTCGCGCGCGTGGAACACCAGCATGTCGCGGCCGCGCTCGTCCACGGTGAAGCTGTTGTGGCCAGGGCCGAAGATGCGGTGCGCGCGCGAGGTCTTGAGCACCGGCGCGGGCGACTTGGCCCAGCTGCGCGGGTCCATGATATCGGCGTCGTCGCGCGCGGTGAGCATCCCCATGCAGTAGCGGGCATCGGTCGCGCTCGCCGAATAGGTCAGGAACAGGCGGCCGTTGCGCGCCAGCAGCGCGGGCGCCTCGTTGACCTTGAAGCCCCGGACCTCCCAGTCAAGCTCGGGCACCGACAGCCGCGCCGGCCTGGCCGCGAGCGTCAGCGGCGTCTTCAGCGGTGCCAGATACAGGTTCGAGTTGGTCTCGATCCCGGGCTCGCGCTGCGCCCAGGCGAGATAGCGCGTGTCGCGATGGAGGAAGCTGGTCGAATCGAGGTTGAAACTGTCCCACGGCGTCTCGAGCTGGCCCAGCACGGTCCATCCGCCCGTCATCGGGTCGGCGCCGTCGCACACCACCGCATAGGTGCGGATGCGGAACACGTCCTCGCCGCCGCCGCTCGGGCCGGCGGCGAAATACATGATCCACTTGCCGTCGATCAGATGAAGCTCGGGGGCCCACAGGAAGCCCGACATCGGCCCGCTCTTCTCGTGCCGCCACAGCACGCGCTCGGCGGCAGTCGAGAGGCCGGCGAGCGTGCGCGCGCGGCGCAGCACCAGCCGGTCGTATTCGGGCACCGAGCCGGTCATGTAAAACCAGCCGTCGGAGTGGCGGAACACCTGCGCGTCGGCGCGTTGGCGCACCAGCGGGTTGACGATCGTGCCCGCCCGCGCCCCCTCTCCCACCGGGCCGCGCCGGCGCTGCGCCAGCGCGGGCAGCGCCGCCAGGCTGGCGCCGCCCGCGAGAACAAGGCGGCGCGAGAGCAGCGTCATGTCGTCCGCGCTCACTGCAACGTCAGCATGACGACCGACTTGGCCGGCAACGTCACGTTGAGCTGCCCGCCCGCCACCTGCGCGCCGGTGAAGGCGGCGGGGACGACCGCGTTGGGCTGGTCGAAGGTGTTGATCGCGGTCATCGCCGGCGCGGTCAGGATCTGGCCGGTCGCGCCGCTGGCGTTGAGCCCGGCGAGCGCCGCCTGCACGGTGATCGAGCGGTTCGGGTCGGCGTTGGCGAGCGCGACGTGCACCACGCCGGCCTTGTCGCGCACCGCCGAGGCGCTGACCGCGGGCATCACCCACTGGTCCTTGTTGTACCACGGCGACTTCAGCTCGATCGGTAGCACCGTGCCGTCCATGTACGGCTTGTACATGTGGAAGACGTGGTAGGTCGGCGTCAGCACCATCTTGCTGCCGTCGGTGAGGATCATCGCCTGCAGCACGTTCACCATCTGCGCGATCGCACTCATCTTCACGCGATCGGCGTGCTTGGCGAAGATGTTGAGGTGGATCGCCGCGACCAACGCGTCGCGCAGGCTGTTCTGCTGGCGCAGGAAGCCCGGGTGCGTGCCGGGATCCTGCGCGTACCAGGTGCCCCACTCGTCGACCGCGAGGAAGATCTTCTTCTCGGGATCGTATTTGTCCATCGCAGCGGAATGGCCGGTGATCAGCGTGTCCATCTTCCACGCGCCGGCGAGCGTCTCGGCCCAGCCCGCCTCGTCGAACTGGCTCGCCGAGGCGCGCGGCGGCCAGCCGCCCGGCACGGTGTAGTAATGCAGCGAGAGGCCGTCGACCTGGCCGCGCGCCTCGCGCATCATCACCTCGGTCCAGTTGTAGTCGTCGTTGTTGGCGCCCGAGGCGATCTTGAGGATCTTGGTGTTGGCGGGTGCCTTGACGAAGGTGGCGTAGCGGCGCGTCACGTCGGCGGCATATTCCGGGCGCATGTTGCCGCCGCAGCCCCACAGCTCATTGCCGATGCCGAAATAGGGCAGCTTCCACGGCGCCTTGTGGCCGTTCTCGGCGCGCTCGTCGGCGAGCGTGCCGGCAGGCGAGGTGATATATTCGACCCACTCCGCCATCTCCTGCGGCGTGCCGTTGCCGACGTTGCCCGAGATATAGGGCTCGGCGCCGACCTGCTCGACCAGCTCCATGAACTCGTGCGTGCCGACGCTGTTGGGCTCGGTCACGCCGCCCCAGTGGGTGTTGATCTTGACCGGGCGCTTGTTCTTCGGCCCGACCCCCTCGCGCCAGTGATATTCGTCGGCGAAACAGCCGCCCGGCCAGCGGATCACCGGCACGCCCAGCTCCTTCAGCGCCCCGACCACGTCGTTGCGGAAGCCGCGCGTGTTGGGGATCTTGCGGTCGTTGCCGACGAACAGGCCGCCGTAGATGCCGTCGCCGAGATGCTCGGCGAACTGGGTGAAGATGCGCTTGTCGTAGGTCGGCCCCTGCCGGTCGCCGTGGACCGTCGCGGTCGCGGTCGGCGTGGCGGGTTCCTGCGCGATGCCCGGCACCGGCGCGAGCGCCGCCAGCATCAGCGCGCCGGTGAGCGCGAACAGACGTCCCTTCATCCCATCCTCCCGTTGGTCGGCGGCGCGTTCCCCGACGCGGCTCACCCAGATCACGATTACTCAGACATTATGGGCGTGCTCGTCCGAACGCAAACACTTTGCGTCAACGCCCGACCTTGACCCGGAGCGCGAACACCAGCGCGTCGGGGATGTCGCGACGGCCGCTCGGGTCGATTACATATTGCGCGTCGGGCTCGAGGCTGAGCCAGCGCGCCGCGACCCAGCGATAGGCGGCCTCCACGATCAGCTCGCGCGCGCCGGTGTCGACCAGCGCGCGGTGGCGGTCGCCGAACCAGGCGCAGGCGAACGACAGGCCCAGCTGGTCGTCGTCGCGCCCGCGCCACGTGCCCGAGCGCACGAGCCCGCCGCCGAGATAGTGCGTGATGGCATTATAACGCGCATCGGCGACGCCGTAGCGCAGCCAGCCGCTCACCCCCGCGCCGCCGCGCGTGTCGCCGAGGAGCTGGCGCTCGGCCAGCACATAGCCACCGGCATTGCCGCGACCGCGTGCCGCGGGGTCACCGACCGGCGCGAACGGGGCGGTGTAGCGCCAGCTGCCGATCGCCAACTTGGTCGCGCGGTCAAGCCAGCCTAGCTCGGCGACGAGCAGCGCGCCGTCGGCGCGGCGCAGCCGGATCGCGGTCGCCGCCGGGCGATCGGGGTCGCCCGGCACGCCGTCGAGCACCGCGGCGTGGAGCAGCCAGTGGGTACCGAAGCCGACCTCGCCGCGCAGCGCGAGCGAGGTCACCGGAAAGATCGACGGCCCGCGTCGTCCCGACTGCGCCAGCTCGGGGCCGATGCCGTGCGACGACAAACGGAACAGCCCGCCGCTCACGGTCGTGTCGAACTCGGCGTTGAGGTTGTACAGCCCCGCCTTGACCGAGGCGCGGCGCCCGATGTCCTGCTCGACCCATGCCTCGAACAGGCGGGTGGCGGGCACCGCGGTCTCGATGTTCGACACGCCCTGCGCGTCGCCGCTGAGCGCGGAGAGGCTCGTCCCGTTGTCACGAATGACGTAGCCGAAAGCGCGCGCGCCGTGCCAGCCGACCAGGCGCTCCAGGTCGACCGCAGCCTGGAGGTCGAGGTTGTCGAGATAGCGCGCGCCGCGCGCGCGCCCGCCGGCGATATCGGCGGCAAGGTCGGCGGTGTAGACCGCGGAAACCGTCAGCGTGCCGTCGCGCCGCTCGTTGGCCGAGCGCGGATAGCCGGTCGGGCGCTCGTCCTGTGCCCGCGCGGGCGCGGCGATCAGCGTCAGGCACGCGAGCACCAGCCCGATGCGCGTCGATTGGACCCCCATGCCGCACTCCGTCCCTCCGTGCCGCGCGGCGCTTAGCCGAGCGCGCGCGGGGCGAACAGGGGCCGGTCGACGCGCGCCGTGCGCCCCGGGGACCGGGCCTGGATGGTACGTCCGCGGTGAGGCCCGCGGGTGCCTCCGCTAAGTCCCGGCATTGGCCGGGGACGAGCACGCTGTTCTGCCGCGGGCCCGGTGATGGTCGCGGTGGTGTGAGGAGCGTGAGCGGCTGGCCACTGGCGCGCCTCCTCAGATCCTCCCCGTGCCGGGGAGGATCTGCGGTCGGCAACGGTCAGACCTCAACGCCGCTGTCCTACACCGCCCGGAACTGCCACACGCCGTCCCGCTCTGTCTCATCGTCGCCGGCCAGCATCTCGTCAGCGACGCCCGTAAACCGAGACCGCCCACCCGCCGCCGCGCGACTCAACGTTCGCGCGAACCGCGCCAGTGACTCAACATTCGCAACATTCGCGCCCGCCGCGGCTCCGAGCTGAACGACGAAAGCCCGCCGCCGCCGCCACTTGGCCGAGGGTGCGCGCTCGTGGCCGACCCGCACGCGACACCCCGCCCCTTGGCCCGCGCCGCTGCTTCTGCCACGGACGTCGGCATGTTCGCGTTCGCCCTGCTCCTCGCCGCCGCGCCCGCGCCGCTCCCGCAGCAGGAGGGCGAGACCGTCACCGTCCGCGCGCCGCTGCCCGCCGCGCCGCAGACCCCCGCCACGCTCGTCGCCGAGCCCGTGGCGATGATGATCGCCACCTTCGATACGAACGGCGACGCGATGGTGGACCGCGCCGAGCTGGAGGAGGGCGTGCGGCGCTCGTTCGAGGCGATCGACACCGCCAAGACGGGCAAGCTGCGCTACCTCGCCTTCTCCGACTGGGCCAAGCGCTTCATCGGCGACCAGCACGCGCTGCCCAGCCCCTATGAGGTGGATCGCAACGACGACGACGCGGTGACGCTCGACGAGCTGGAGGATCATTTCTCGCGGCTGTTCGCGCGCTACGACCGCGACGGTGACCATCTCGTCAGCCGCGCCGAGCTGCTGACCTATCGCACCATGCCGGTCGACGCGCAGGGCCCGACCGCGGGGCGCCGGCCGCCGAAGAAGGAGGACGCCAAGAAGGCGGAGCGCAGCGACGGTCGCGGGCAGGACAGGAAGCGTGGCGGGCGTGACGCGCCGCCGCCCGATGCCGACGCGCCCGAGCCGGAGCGCGCGCGATGAGCTCCGCGCCACGCTTCGCCTTCCAGGTCCACGCCGCCGATAACGCCGCGCGCACCGGCACGATCCGGATGGAGCGGGGCGACATCCGCACGCCCGCGTTCATGCCGGTCGGCACCGCCGCGACGGTGAAGGCGATGAAGCCCGCCGACGTCGAGCGCGCCGGCGCCGACATCATCCTCGGCAACACCTACCACCTGATGCTCCGCCCCGGCGCGGAACGGGTGGCGCGGCTCGGCGGGCTCCACGCCTTCATGGGCTGGGAGCGACCGATCCTGACCGACTCGGGCGGCTATCAGGTGATGAGCCTCAGCGAGCTGACCAAGCGCTCGGAGGAGGGCGTCGCCTTCGCCTCGCACCTCGATGGCACGCGCCACCTGATCACGCCCGAGCGCTCGATCGAGATCCAGCGGCTGCTCGGCTCGAACATCGTGATGGCGTTCGACGAGCTGGTTCCCACCACCTCGACGCGCGAGGTCCAGGCCGCGGCGATGGAGCGATCGATGCGCTGGGCGAGGCGGAGCCGCGACGCCTTCGACGGCGGCGGCGCGCATGCCGAGCACAATGCGATCTTCGGCATCCAGCAGGGCGCGCTCGACGAGGGGCTGCGCCGCGCCTCGGCCGACGCGCTGGTCGACATCGGCTTCGACGGCTACGCCATCGGCGGCCTCGCGGTCGGCGAGGGGCAGGAAGCGATGTTCGGCTGCCTCGACTATGCGCCGGCGCAACTCCCCGTCGACAAGCCCCGCTACCTGATGGGGGTGGGTAAGCCCGATGACATCGTCGGCGCGGTCGAGCGCGGGGTCGACATGTTCGACTGCGTGATGCCGACGCGCTCGGGGCGCACCGGCCAGGCGTTCACGCGCGACGGCCCGATCAACATCCGCAACGCGCGCTTCAACGAGGACCAGGCGCCGCTCGATCCCGACTGCGGCTGCGCGGTGTGCGCCACCTGGACGCGCGCCTACCTCCACCATCTGGTGCGCAGCGGCGAGATTCTCGGCGCGATGCTGATGACCGAGCACAACATCGCCTTCTACGAGGCGTTGATGGCGGACCTGCGCGCGGCGATCGCGCAGGGCGTGCTGGCGACGTTCGCCAACGCGTTCCGCGCGCGTTATGGCGCGGGCAAAGGAGAGACCCGATGAGCGACCAACCCAACGAGATCCTCGCCGAAGTGGCCGCCGCCAAGGCGCACGAGGAAGCCGGCGCGGGCAAGGCGGCGCAACAGCGCCGCGATCGCCGCTGGCAGGGCGGCAAGACGTGGCTGGCAGCGGGGATCGGCTCGGCCGCGGTGGCGGCGGCGGTGCTGTTCGCCAACTCGCGCCGCGACGAGAAATAGGGACCAGCCCGAGCGGCGAGCGCTGGCCGAGCGCTCCCGCTGGCTCACCCCAGGCGGTGCGTGACCGCGCCCCACCTCTCACCGTCATGCCGGACTTGATCCGGCATCCAGCGCACCGCGCACACCGACCGGGGGTACTCCTGCGGGAACGTGGATCCCGGCTCGAAGCCGGGATGACGGGTAGAACGCCGCTCAGACGCGAACCGCCCGGCTGACAACGGCGAGGGAACGGGGGCGGGCAGCGCGAGCGTCACAAGGATGGCGACACCGCTACAGCTTCATCCCGCGCAGCACCGGCTCGATCACCGTCGCCATCGCGTCATAGCCCTGCTCGGTCGGGTGCACGCCATCATAGGCAAGCCCCGGCCGCATCCCGCCCGCCGCCTCCGCCAGTACGGGGGTGTAGTCGACGAAGCGCGCGCCCAGCCGCGGCGCGGCCTCGCGCGCCCAGGCGTTGAAGGCCCGGATCGGCGCCACCGTCTCCAGCCCGGGACGCCACGGGAAGTTGGCGGCGGGCGGGATCGAGCCGAGCAGCACCGCGATCCGATTGGCGCGCGCGAGCTGGATCATCGCGGTGACGTTGTCGCGCGTCTGCTGCGGCGTCATCGGCCCGGTGTTGCCCGCGATGTCGTTGGTGCCCGCCATCAGGTGGAGCGCGCGCGGGCGCAGCGCGACCACGTCGGCCATGACGCGCAGCACCATCTGCGGCGTGGTCTGCCCGCCGATGCCGCGGTTCACGCGCCCCGGCGTGAAGAAGCCCGGACGCTTGCTGCCCCAGCCCTCGGTGATCGAGTCGCCGAGGAAGACGATGCCGATCTTCGCGCCCGCCGCGATCAGCCGGCGATTGTCCGCGGCGTAGCGGCCGAGCCACGGCCAGTCCTCGTGGAGCCGGCGCTCGGCGGCCTCGTCCGCCGCATTGCCGGGGGTGGCGAGCGCCCCGGCGGCGATCCCGCCGGCCACTCCGAGCAATGCGGCGCGTCGATCGATCACAGCGAGTCTCCCAAGCGACACACGTCCTCGGCGGGTGGGACAGCCGCGCGCGCGCCGGCGGCGTCGAGCGCCAGATAGGTCTGTGCCGCATCTGCCGCCGGCCAGCTCGGCAGGCCGGTGCCATTGGGGTCACCGGTCTTCACGAAATTGGCCCAATAGTCGATCAGGTGGAGCTGGCCCAGCGGCTGGTCGGCGTAGATGAAGGGGATCTCGAGCGCGTGCCGCGTCGGCGCGCCGGTGGCGCTGCCGTCGAACAGGTAGCGCCAGACCTTGCCGCCGCGCCCCCGCATCGTCGCGGCGAAGCGCTGCGCCGGGCAGCGGAAGGTCGCGTCGGTGGCGATACGCTGGTCGCGCGTGCCGTCGCGGTCGGCGGGGTCGGCGCGCGGCTCGGGATGGTCGAGCCGGTAGAAGCGCCGCGCCCCCGCCTCCTGGCCGGGATAGCTCAGCGCGACGAAGGCGTCGCGGCGCGTGTGCCCGCCGGGCAGGTCGAGCTCGATCCGGTTGGTGCCGATCAGCACGTCGACTCCCGGCGCCGCGGCGAGCAGCCGGTCGGGCCCCTCCGGGAAGACGATGCCGTCGACGGTGGTACGCAGCCAGCGGTAGCTGTCGTCGGTGAGCAACTGATCGTGCGTCGTCTCGCCCGCGACGAGCAGCGGCCAGGCCGCCACCGAGCGCATCGCGGCAGCGTCGCCGCGCGCGCCGAGCGCGTCGTCGACCTGGTCGCCGAGCCGCAGCGCCTCCTCGCGCGAGCGCCACGGCAGGCCGAAGCCGGGCGTGCCGCTCTCCATGATGGCGCGACGGAACAGCCCCCGCGCGGCGGGTGCGGCGACGAGCAGCCCGACGTCCTGCGCGCCCGCGCTCTCGCCCGCGATCGTCACGCGATCGGGATCGCCGCCGAAACGCGCGATATTCTCGCGGACCCAGCGCAAAGCGGCGATCTGGTCCTGCGTCGCGAGGCTACCGCCGCCGGCGGTACGGTGGTGGAGGAAGCCGAGCGCGCCGAGCCGGTAGCGCACGCCGACCATGACGATACCGCGCGCGACGATCGGCGACTCGGCCATGTCGCCGGGCGAGCCGGCGTAATTGGCACCGCCGTGGATCCAGACGAGGACGGGTCGGCGCCCGGTGAGCGCCTCGGTGCCGACGTCGAGCGTCAGGCAGTCCTCCGATTGGTGGAGGTAATCGGCGCGGTTCCAGGTGTAGTCCTGCTGGGTGCAGGCCGGCGCGGCGGCGGCGGCGTCGCGGACGCCCGGCCAGCGCGCGGGTGGCGCCGGCGGGGCGAAGCGGCGCGGGCCGAGCGGCGGCGCGGCATAGGGGAGGCCGCGGAAGACGAGGTGCCCGCCCGCGCTGGTGCCGCGGACGCTGCCGAGGCTGGTGCGCGCGACCGGGGCGGCGGCGACGTGCTCCTGCGGAGGCTGGAGCCCAGGATCGCGCCCGCCGGCATTCGCAGCTATGGGTTCCTGCGTGCGCAGGAACACGGCGCCTGTAGCGGACGGCAACGCGCCACCCGCGCCCAACTCCGTCATCCCGGACTTGGTCCGAAAGCCACCGTTCCGCACATCCATCGCGCGGTAGGAGTGCGGCGACGTGGATGCCGGAGCAAGTCCGGGATGACGGTCGGACGAGGAGGCCCGTCCTTCGGCTAGTCCGCGACCGTCGAGGTCAGCCGCTCCCGCGGTGACCGACCCCGCCATCCCCACCAGCGCCAGCGCGGCGAGCAGCGCGCGCCTCACTTCACCGCCACCTTGGTCGCACGGACGTTCCAGCCTGCCAGCGTCACTGCCGCCGCGGTCGCGCCGCCGGCGGGATAGCGGATCGCGATCGCCTTCTTCTCGCCGGGTAACAGCGCGACGTAATTGTCGTCGTAATAGGCGGGCAGCACGCGCTTGCCCGCGGCGTCGACCAGCGTCAGCTTGGCGTTGAGCGCGGGTACGGCGCCGTCGTTGCTCAGCGTCACGCGGACGATGCGGTCCTCGCCGTCGGCGGCGCTCTCCGCGGCCGTCGCCAGCGCCACCGGCGCGAGATCGTTGAGCGCGCGATAGGCACCCTCGTCGCGGCCGCGCCAGTAGAGATTCTCCGACACCGTCTTCCCCGCGGCGTCGCTCAGCACCAGCTTGACCAGCACCATCGGGTGCTCGGCAAAGAGCCGATCGAGCGGCACCGCCGCCAGCGTCGTCGCCGCATTGGCCGCAGCATCGAGGCGATCCTCGCGCGCGAACAGCTCGCGATTGTCGAGCCCGAGCACGCGCACGCGCGCGGTCAGCCCCGGCGCGGCGGCCTGGGTGGTGTTGAGCACCACCAGCTCGTTGCCGGGCAGGTTGAGCTGGACGTGGAGCGGCTCGGTCGCCTTCTTCGCGCCGTAATAGGCCGCGTGCGTGTCATAGTCCCAGGAGTAGATCTGCCACGCGTTCGACGGCCAGGCGGGATGGGTCATCCACAGCAGGCGCCCCGAATTCTTGCTCCAGAGATGGCCGAGGAAGCCCTCGTACATCGCCTTGTGCGTCTCGAGGTTCATCATCTGCGCCTTGCGCTCGAAATCGGCGAAGCTGGTGCCCGCCCCGAACATCCGCTCCAGCGTCGCGGTGAACGTCTTGGTGTCGCCGTTCCCGCTGACATGCCAGTCGTGATAGGCCAGCACGTCGCCGAGTGGCCAGCGGTCGGCGGCGGGCACGTAGCTGGCGATCGACTCGGCGGTGGACAGCGAGGGCGTCCCGGTCTCGACCGAGAAGCCGGTGGCGAGATCGGTGAAATAGCCGACGGGCGGGCGGTAATTGTACGGCCCCGAGCCCTGCAGGTTGACCACGTTCGAGCTGCCGGTGAACCAGCGCGTCCCGTCCAGCTCGAACACCGCCTCGTCGAGGCCCTCGTTCAGCGTCGGATAGGGCACGCCCTCGTTGCGGCCGAACCACAGCACGATCGAGGGGTGGTTACGATAGCGCGCGATCGTGTCGCGCGCGTTGGCGAGGAACAGCGAGGGATCGTCGGGCTCGACCTGGAAGTTCTGCGTCGACTGCCAGAAATCGTTGAGCACCATCATGCCGTTCTCGTCGGCGAGATCGAAGAACTCCTCCTCGTCGTTATTGCCCATCCAGTTGCGAATGACGTTCATGTGCGCCTCGCGCTGGAGCCGGAAGAAGGGCTTGAGCCAGTCGTAGCTCACGCGCTTCATCGCGTCGTCCATCCCCCAGTTGCCGCCGCGCGCGGCGATGCGCACGCCATTGACGCGCAGCGTGAGGTGCGGCTCGGGCAACGTCTCGGTGATCGGCGTCACCGCCCTGGAGGTCGCACCGGCGGGGGTGAGCGACTCGGCCCAGCCGCGCGGCGACTCCTTGATCGCGGCGTGACGCACGTCGATCAGCTTGGTGCCCGCAAGCGCGCCGTCGGTGGTCTGGACGTTGACGCGGCGGAGCGCCCCGGCGGGATCGAACAGCGACAGATCGTAGCTCACCTCGCGGATGCCGAAGCGGCCCTTGCGCAGGTCGGACACGCCCGCGGCGTCACTCACCTGATAGGTGACGTCGTAGAGGTGCGGTTCGCCATAGCCGTTGGGCCACCACAGCTGCGGGTTGGCGACGCGCAGCTGCGGGAAGTCGCGCGGGGTGAAGGCGACCTCGCTGTGCCCCGGCGCGACGGTCACCTGCCGCTCGACAGTGACGCCGCCGAAGGCGACGCGCACGGTCACCGGCGCGGCGGCGCCGGCATTGTCGAGCGGCACGGTGACGTAGACATCCGCGCTGTCGGTGCGCGGCAGCGGCAGGTCAGTGACGACGTGCGGGTCGCCGATCTTGACCGCGCCGGTCGCGACCAGCTCGACCGGGCGCCAGATGCCGGTGTTGCGGTCGCGGATGCCGGGGATCCAGTCCCACCCCTCGGTCGCGACGAAGGTGGGGCCGTCGATCGCGAGCTGGCCGCCGTTCTCGCCGACGCCCGCGGCGACCGATTGCTCGTGCGGGATGCCGGGGTGCGGCGGCGGCGAGACGCGCACCGCCACGACATTCTCGCCCGCCACGGGCGTGTAGGCGAACTGCCCGCGGATGAACGCGCCGCGCGTGGTGCCGAGCCGCTCGCCGTTCGCCCACACCTCGGAGGCGTAGTTGATCCCGCCGAAGACGAGCGTCAGCCTCTTGCCCGCCGCGTCGGGCGGGACGGTGAAGCGCGTGCGGTACCAATAGTCCTGCTTGGCAAGCCGCTCGGGGATCTGGAGGTTGTTGAGGCCGTAATAGGGGTCCGGGTAGACGCCGCGATCGACCAGCGTCTGAAGGACGGTGCCGGGCACGGTCGCGGCGCGCCACGCGCCACCCGCGGCGGCGCCGGGTCGCGACAGCGCCGCGCCGTCGCCCTTGATCTCCGGCGCGGCCGCGAGCTGCCAGCCGTTGAGCTGCCAATGGCCCGGCGCGGTCGGCTGCATCACGGGCCGCTGCGACACGGGCTTGGCGACCGGCTTAGTTGTCGCGTCGGCGCGCGACCTGGGGAGCGTCCAGGCGTCCTGCTGGACGGTGAGCCCGATATTGGCGCTCTTCTGGAACGGCCAGCCGACGCCGATCTCGGTCATCTGCACCGAGTCGAGGTCCGGGCGGGCGCGCGCCGCGGCGGCGAGCGCGCGCGCGTCGGTCGCGCCGCTCTCCGCCGTCGCGCCGACAAGCTGGCCGCCGTAATGGGTCGCGCCGGGCGGCGCGATGCCGATCACGGGCGTCACCGCGGTCGCGCGCGCCGCGCCACCGCCGACGCGGCGCCCGTCGACGTAGAGCGTCGCGCGCGCGCCGTCGGAGACCGCCGCGACATGGACCCATTTACCCGGGCTCAGCGCCGGCCCGCGGACCGTCGCCGCGCCGTCGCGCAGCATCAGACGGCCGCCGTCCAGCAGCAGCGCACGCTGCGTCGGCGCGGCGCCGAGCGCGATCAGCGTGACCGCGCCGTCCTGCACCGAGTCAGGGCGGACCCAGGCGCTCAGCGTGTACGGCGCGCCCGCCGCGATCAGCGCGTCGGCGCGTGCGAGCGGGCGCTCGATCCCGATCCCGCCGGCCAGGCTGCGCACGTTGTACGGCCCTCCGCTGCCCGGCACGTCGGCGCGCGCCGCCATCGTCGCGCCCAGCGCCAGCCCGGTCCCCGCCAGCAGCCACGCAGCCCGCCTCATGTTCGACCCCATCGTCTCTCTTCCCGGTTCGCGCCGCGGCGCGCTGTCACTGCCCCCCGCCCGCGACGCGGCGGAGGAAATCCTGGTGCGGCTCGGCCAGCCGCAGCGTGCCTTCGATCGCCTCGCGCATCCGCGTCAGGCTGTCGGTGAGCGTCGCGACGTCATATTGGTCCGCCATCGGCGACGGACGCGCGGGCAGGTCGTAGAAGCCGGCGTAGAGGCTGAGCCAGCTCGGGTCCTGGAACGTGTCCCATTCGCGCCGCACGAACTCGCCCGCGGCGCGCCACGCGTCGAGCTTGGCCTGAAGCCCCTCGGTCGGCGGCACCGCGCGGATCGCGTCCCAGAAGGGCTCGCCCTCGCGCCGGTTGGGGAGATAGTGGAGCAGCAGGAAGTCGCGGATCCGCTCGAACTCCAGCACTGACTGGCGGTTGTAGGTCGCCGCCAGGCGTGGGTCGAAGCCCTGGTCGGGGAAGAGCGGCGCGAGCCGGTCGAGCCCCGACTGGATCAGCGAGATACTGGTCGACTCGAGCGGTTCGAGGAAGCCCGAGGCGAGCCCCAGCCCAACGACGTTCTTCTCCCAGAAACGCGCGCGATGCCCCGCGGTGAAGCGCAGCCGGTTGGCGGGGGCGAGCGGCTCGCCCTCAAGGCTGTCGCGCAGCAGCGCCTCGGCCTCGTCGTCGCCCGTGAAATCGGAGCAATAGACATAGCCGTTGCCGGTGCGGTGGCGCAGCGGGATATGCCACTGCCACCCCGCCGGGCGCGCCGTCGCCGTGGTGAGCGGGCGATGCGGTCCCGAGGCGCGACACGGGATCGCCACCGCGCGGTCGCACGGCAGCCAGCGGCGCCAGTCGACGTAGGGCACGCCCATCGCCTCGCCGAGCAGCAGGCTGCGGAACCCCGAACAATCGATCCAGAGGTCACCCGCGACTCGCGTGCCGTCCTCCAGCCGCACCGCGTTGACGGTACCGCGCTCGCTGTCGCGCACCACCTCGGTGATGCGCCCGTCGACGTGGCGCACTCGGTTGGCGAGCGCGAGGCGCTTGAGCAGCGCGGCGAACTTGGACGCGTCGAAGTGAAGCGCGAAGTTGAAGACGCCCAGGTCGTTCGCGGGACGATCCGCGGGTGGCAGGAACAGGCCGCGCTCCGCGAGCTGAGTTGCGACGCAATAGGCACCGAGCGGCGTGGGGTCTCCCGCTCGCCGCAGCTTGAGCCAGTAATGGTGGAAGGCGACGCCGCGCGCCGCCACGCCGTAGAGGCCGAAAGGGTGGAAGAAGTCGTGGCCGTCGCGCTGCCAGTCGCGGAAGCGGATGCCGTATTTGATCGTTCCCTCGGTCTCGCGCAGCACGTCGGCCTCGCCGAGCTCGACCGCGGCGAGGAAGTCGCGGATCGCGGGCACGGTCGCCTCGCCGACGCCGACCGTGCCGATCGCGGCGCTCTCGACGACGGTGATGGCGAGCCCGAGATGCGCGAAGCGGCGCGCCAGCCAGGTCGCCGCCATCCAGCCGGCGGTGCCGCCGCCGACGATCGTGATCGAGCGGATCGGTGCGTGCGTCATGATGCGTCCCTCCCCCCCACCGCTCCTGCCCGAGGGCGGGAGCGGTGACCAGGGCGATCAGAAGCGGACGCGCGCGCCGGCGATGAAGCGCCGCTCGTAGATGTTCTCGTACAGCACCTGATCGGGCCAGGTGAGATAGTAGCGCTCGGTCTCCGCGGTCAGGTTGGAGGCCTGGCCGTAGAGGGTAAGGAACGGCGTCACGTCATAGGAGATCGAGGCGTCGAGATAATTGGTCGGCTGCTGATACTGGGCGAGGCCGTCGATGCCGCCATAGTTGGACGACACCAGTCGCTTCGAGCGGTAGTTGTAGGCAACGCGCGCCTGCAACCCGTACTTCTCGAACCACAGCGCGGCGTTGATCTGATGCTTCGAATTGTCCTGGAACGGCTGGTTGTTGCCGGCCAGGTCGACCAGACCTGCGTCGCCCAGCGACAGCGTGTAGTTGGCGTCGACGCCGAAGCCGCCGAACAGCCCGTTGACGCCGTAGTCGGCGAGCGACTGGCGCGCCGAGAGCTCGACACCCTTGAGCGTCCCACCCTCACCCTGGCGGAAGGTGTTGGTGACGACCTGGCGGCGGATCACGCCGTCATTGTCGGGAATGTCGCTGCGCAGCTCGGTGGTGCGATCGATGAAGCTGTCGACCGCAATGTAGAAAGCGCCCGCCGCGATCAGGCTCGACCGGCCCGTGTAATATTCGAGGCTGCCCTCGACGTTGGTGGCGCGCCACGGGTTGAGGTTCGGATTGCCGAGCGAGTCGGCGGTTCGCGCCTCGAACAGGTTGGTGGCGGTGTTGATCGCGTAATTGACGTTGAGGCCACCACCCCATTGCTGGAAGTCGAGGAGCGTCATCGTCTTCGAGAAGGCCGCGCGGGCGCGCAGCTTGTCCGTGACGTCGAAGGCGACGTTGATCGACGGCAGGAAATCGGTGAACTGGCGCTCGGTGCGCACGTCGCCGGCGTCGACCCCCGACACCCCGTACGGCTGCGGCGCGCCGACGATGTTCTGCCGAACGTTGAGACGCGTGCTCACCACTTGCAGGCCGCCGTTGGCGCGGAACGGCATGTCGAGCAGCTCGCCCTCGCCCGACACCTGCGCATAGCCGGAAATCTGGCGCGTGCGCACGTCGAACGACAGCGCCGGGTTGATGAGGTTCTGGCTGCCCGGATAGAATTTGTTCTGCCAGGACTCGCTATCGTCCATCGCCTTGGGATCGAGCGCCCAGAGCGTCGGCGCGCCCGCCGCCGGCAGCTGGTATTGCTTGATCTGCCCGGCGAAGATCGGATCGGTCGCCTGTCGCGTCAGCCCCGCGGTGTAGCCGCGACCCTGCGCGTCATAGACCGGGCACGATTTGTCATCGAGGTTGACGTCGAACGCCTTCCACTTGACCAGGCAGCCCGCCGCCGGGTTCGCCGGATTGTCGGTGTTGCCGGCATAGATCGGCGAGACCCGATCGAAGGTGAACTGGTTGACGCTGCGCTCGCCATAGCGTCCGCCGAACGCGACCTTCAGCTGGTCGTTCGCCTGCCACTCGGCATCGGCGCGCAGCGCCCAGATGTCACCCTTCTGGTAGACGTTGCCTTCTGACGAGACCGTCTTCAGGCCGTAGCGCGAAGCGTCACCCGCCTGGGCGAGGAAGCCGGGCGAGAAGCCGAATACCGGCGCCCCGCTGGAATAATCGACCGTCGCGGTGTCGCTGTAGACCTGATAGCCGGTCGGGTTGAAGGTGCGGTCGCCGCCGACCGAGGCGGGATAATTGCCGAGGCCGCCGTTGGCGACGCCCTCGGTGCGCTTCGATCCGTCGGCCTGATAGCCCCACTGGCGGCCGTTGGTCAGGCTGAACTGCGTGTACGACTGGTCGCGGTCCCGGTTGGCCTTGCCGTAGATGCCGCGCACGGTCGCCTTGAACGTATCGCTCGGCTTCCAATCGAGCTGCACGTTGTAATTCTGCGACTCGCTCTTGGTGCGGAAGGTCTCCGAGTAGCTGTCGAAGCTCGGCAGCGAGTAGGTATATTGCTGGACCGTGTTGACGTTGTAGCCGCCCGAGGTCGCGCCGGTGTCGCGCGACTTGGTCGGCGAGAAGGGCGACGACAACCAGTCGATGTTCTGGAATTGGAAGCCGGCGGTGCGATCGTACTGCGTCTGGCGCGTGTAGAAGCCGTCGGCGGTCAGCCGCAGCGCGTCGTTGATCTCGAACTGGAAGGACGCGTTGGCGCCGAAGCGCTGGCGATCGGTGATGCGGTTCCACGCGGTGTGCGACTGCGGCGTGATGAAGGCGTCGTTGGCGTCGCCGTCACCGTTGACGTCATAGCCGGTGATGTTGCCGCTCGCGTCGCGCACCGGCGTGCCACGGCTGACGCCGTTGTTGCCGACCGCGAAGTCGCCCTGATTGGTGGCACTGCCCGACTCGTTGCGCAGTGATACGCCATAATCCTGCACGCCGCGGAAGCTGTTCGCGAGCGTCAGGTCGCTGTACGACGCCGACACCAGCAGCCCGACGCGGTCACCGTGATAGGCGACCAGCCCGTTGAACGACGGGTTCCACTTCTCGGTCTTGTCGCCATACTGACCCTCGCCTGCGGCTGAGAAGGTCAGGCCCTGCTTGAGGTCGAACGGACGCCGCGTCAGCAGGTCGATCGTGCCGGTGAGGCCGGCCTGCTGGAGCGAGGCGGTCGGCGACTTGAACACGGTCGCGCCCGAGAAGAGCTGCGACGGGATGTCGGTGAAGTTCGGCTGTACCGTGGTCACCGAGTTGGCGCCGAGAAACTGCTCGCCGTTGAGCAGGGTGGTCACCTGCGGCAGGCCGCGGATGTTGACCGCGGCGCCCTCACCCGCGTCGCGGCGGATCTGCACGCCCGGGATGCGCTGGAGCGAGTCGGAGATGGTGACATCGGGCAGCTTGCCGATGTCCTGCGCGCTGATCGCCTCGACCACGCTGTCAGCGTTGCGCTTCACCTCGATCGCGCGCGCCTGCGAGGCGCGGATGCCGGTGACGACGATGTCGGCGGGCTCCTCGCCGGCCTGGTCAGGCGCCGCGACGCGGTCGGGATCGGTCGTCGCCGCGTCCCCGGTAGCGGTGCCGGCGCCGGTCTGCGCCAGTGCGTCCAGCGGTAGACCGAGCAGCCCGACCAGCGACACGGCGGCGAGCAGCTTCGCGCGGCTCGCGTTCAACCCATTGAGCCCCTTCATAAATCCCCTCCTTGGCGGACGCGCTCTTCGGCGATACGTCAATCAAATTGATTTAATCTGTGGAAGTCCTCGCACTGTCAAGCAGCAAAGCGCTGCGAGAACAGCTATAATGTGAACGTTCTCTCACATTATACTAATTAAGTATGATCAATGCTGCGCAAGTAGCACTTGGGCGCTGCGCCTGAGACGATCTGACGAAGCGCCCAAGGCGGCGTTGCCAGCGGCCCTGGCGCTTGACACAGGTGAGTTACCCCGAGTTCACGCTCTTCGCCTATACCGCTCGCTCCACCTGGGAATAACCATGCCGCGTCGCATCCGTTCGCTGTTAGGATCGCTCAGCACCGAGGTGCGCGCGCACGCCGACCGCTCCGAGGCGATCGCGGCGCAGACCAAGCTGCTCGCGCTCAACGCCGCGATCGAGGCGGCGCGCGCGGGCGAGGCGGGCCGCGGCTTCGGCGTCGTCGCGCAGGAGGTGAAGTCGCTCGCGGCGCAGGCGAGCAGCTCGTCGCACGCCTTCCGTGAGGAACTGCTCGGCCGGCTGCGTCAGGGCAGCGAGATCGCGGCGGAGCTGGTCAGCGAGCTCGAGGGCGGCCGGCTCGGCGAACTGGCGCAGTCGATCGCCGACGCGCTGGCGCGGATGCTGCACGACCGCTCGGTCGACGTGCGCTTCCTCGCCTCGGACCATGCTATCCGCGAGAGCCTGCTGCTCGACAAAGATCCCCGCGCCGAGGCGCGGGCGCTTGAGCGGCTGCGCGCACTGCTCGGCTATTCGCCGTATTTCCTGAATGCCTTCCTGGTCGACGCCGAGGGCAAGGTGCGGGTCTGCGCGCACGAGAATATGGCGGTCCGCGACGTCCATTTCGCCGACTTCGCGCAGTTTCGCCGGGTGTTGTCGGGCGGCGCGACCGCGGGCTGGGTCACCGACGAGGTCTGGGTCAATCCCTGGTCGAACGATCGCAAGGTGCTGATCTACGTCGCACCCGTGGAGTGCGAGGGCGTGATCGTGGGGATATGCTATCTCGAGTTCGACTTCGAGGGGCAGGTGGCCGAGCTGATCGGCGTGATGAACCGCGCCGCGCGCGCGACCATCTCGATCGTCGATCCCGAGGGGCGTGTCGTCGCGACCACCGGCGGCTACCGCCATCTCGAACCGCACCCGCATGTCGTCGTAGGCGCCGAGCGGCTCACCCGCGCACTCGACGGACTTACCGTCGCCCAGGCGAGGGTGCCGAGTGACCACGGGATGCCCGGGCTGGGCTTCCGCTGCGTCATCGAGGATCATGTCGCCTCGGAGAGCGAGATCGTCGCCGCGCTGACCGGGCGCTTGCGCTAAGTTATCGACGGGCGGAGCCGATCGCCCGCCGGCTCGTTCCAGCGCACCGTGTCCGATCAATCCTTCGCCGCTTTGTCTTTCCTCGTCGCCGAGAGCGAGCCGCCGGAGGCACGTGCGCATCGGCGGGACAGCGTCGGGCGCAGCTCGGGCGAGACCTATGCCGCGCTGCTCGAGACGATCGCGCCGGGCGCGACGATCATCCGGATCACGCCCGCCGACGACGGCGCGACGCCGCCCGGCACCGCCGAGATCGCCGAATATGACGCGGTCTTCCTCACCGGATCGCCGCTCCACCTCTACGACGACAGTCCCGAGTGCCGCCGAATCACCGCCTTCATGCGCGACGTGTTCGGCGCAGGCGTGCCCTCGTTCGGCTCGTGCGCGGGGTTGCAGGTCGCGGTCGTCGCGGCCGGCGGTCGCGTCCGCGCGATGGGTGAGCGCCGCGAGGCCGGGTTCGCGCGCCGCATCGCGCCGACGACGGCGGGGCGCCACCATCCGCTGCTGCATGGCCGACCGCCCGCCTATGACGCCCCCGCGATCCACACCGACGAGGTCGCCGAGCTACCCGAGGGCGCCACGCTGCTCGCCGGCAATGCCGTGACCGCGGTCCAAGCCGCGGAGATCCACCACGGCGACGGCGTGTTCTGGGGCGTGCAATACCACCCGGAGATCGACCTGGGCGAGGTCGCCGCGGCACTGCGCCGCCAGGCCGACGACCTCGTCGAGCACGGACTGGCCCGCGAGGAGGCGGACGTCGCCGGGCAGGCTGAGCTGGTCGAGGCGCTGCACGCGGCACCCGGGCGACGCGACCTCGCCTGGCGGCTCGGGCTCGACTCGCAAGTCACCGACCCGACGACCCGCGCGACCGAGATCCGCAACTTCATCGAGCACCTGGTGCTGCCGACACGGGCACGCCGGCGCGGCTGAGCCGTGGGAACGCTCTGCCGGGCTCGAACGTCAGGCTTCACGAGACTTCAAGGAAGGATGATCCCGTGACGATCTTCAACAAGGACATGGTCGAGCTCGCGTCGAAGAACGAGCTCTGGCAGAAGGAAGTGTACCGAGACGCCAAGGTACAGATCGTGCTGATGAGCATCCCGGCGGGCGAGGAGATCGGGATGGAGACCCATCCTGCCGACCAGACCACCTTCATCGTCGCCGGTGACGCGCAGGTGGTGATCGACGGTCACTCGACCAAGGCGGGTCCCAACCACCTCGTCGTCGTGCCCAAGGGCGCGCAGCACAACATCGTCAACAAGGGCAGCGGCGAGCTCAAGCTCTTCTCGGTCTATGCACCGCCCGCCGAGCCCGAGGGCGCCGCGTTCCGCACCAAGGAAGAGGCCGAGGAGGCCGAGAAGGGCCTGCTCGCCAAGGCCGCCGACAAGGTCCGGGAGGCTGTCGGCCACTGAGGGCGACGGCGGGGGGCAATGCGCCCCCGCCGGACCCAGCCGGCGTCGCGCTCAGCGGCGCTGCAGCCAGCGCTCCAGTTCGTCGCTGCCGCCGACGCGCTCGCCGTCGATGAAGACCTGCGGGGTGGTCTCGACGCGCTGCTCGCGCTCGAACCGGTCGACCGCGTCGCGCGTCGCCAGGATCTGATCGTCCACGTTGAAGCCCGCCTGCTCCAGCATCGCCTTGGCGCGCACGCCGAAGGGGCAGACATGGTCGGGCAGCACCATGCGATAGAGAGTAGCTTGCTGGGTCATAATAGGTCCTCGTCGTCTCAGGGGATCACACCCCCAAGCCGCGCCGACGCCGCGGGTTCCGCTGCGACTCAGAACAAGCCGTCCTCGTCCTCCTCGGGTGCCACCACTTCGCTCGCCCGCATCGTCATGCCGGGCAGCAGGAAGGACGCGTGGATCTCGCGTTCGCGCGCCATTGTGTAGAGTCCGGCGATCCAGGGCATCAGGTCACGCAGGCTGGCCGTATCGGCATCGCTCAGCGTCTCGTGCCCTTCGGTACAATCGTGGAGAGAGCCCGACGCGGCCTCGAGCGCGCTGATGAACATCTGCTGCTCGTGCAACTCCTCGACGCTGTGCTCCAGCGCCGCGACGATCCGGCGCGCTTCCTCGCCGCTCCCCGTTACCGCCGCATCCGAGCGCTCGCACGCGGCGCGCACCACCGCCAGCGCGTCGCGCAGCGTCGCGCGTGCGTCGCCGCCGACACCCGCGCCGTCGCCGCCCAGCGCGATGCCGCCGAGCGCCGCGATCTGCTCCACCACGGTGCCGCGCAGCCGCTCCAGCTTGCGCGCGCACGGGTCGACCTCGGTGGCGATCACCGCGACCGCGCGTCCGGTGTCGCCGTGGCGACGGCAGAGCAGTCGCGTGTTGGTTGCGATGTCCTGCACGTCAAGCGTCACCGCGCGGATCGCCTGCAGACCGCGACCGAGGTCGACCACGGTCTCTTCGACGAAGGCGGCCAGCATCGCCAGCTGCTCGTCGGTGTCGAAGAGGCGCGCGGTGATGTTCCCCAGCGCAGCGATGCCCTGCTCCAGCCGCAGCAGCGCGCCGCCGTCACCGCCGGCCTCGCTCGTGCTCGCCGCGACCCGCGCCGCCTGCGCCTCCACCAGCGCGAGCAGCTCGGCCGCGAGCGGGCCGAGCCGCGCGAGCGAGTCGAGCAGCGCGATGCTCTCGTGGCGAAAGTCGTCCGCGATCGCGCGCATCTGCGCCGCAATCAGCCGTGCGACATGCGCCACCGCGCCGCGCGGTGGGGGCGCTGGACGTTCGCCGTTGATCCCCGCCGAGGGATCAATCACGCGCAGCACCGCGACGCAATGCTCGACCCGCTGGCGCACGCTGTCGCCGATCTGGATCGCGCCGAGCACGCGCGCCACCTCGCCCTGCACCGTGCGGGTGATCGCGCTCACCTCGTGCGCCATGCGTGCAACCGCGGCGAGCTGCGCCTCGAGCGCGTCGGCGCTGTTGGCGAGCTCGACCGGCGCCTCCGCGCCCACCTTGGCACACTCCCCGGCGAGCCGCGCGTCGGTCGCCTGCACGTCGGCGACGATCCGCCCGAAGCGCTCGAGCTCCTGCGCGAAGCGGCGCAGCTGCTGCTCGCTGCCGTCCAGCTTGGCCTGCATCACCGCGACGAACTGGAAGAAGGCCGGCTCGCCCGCCGAGGCGATCTTGATGCTCATGCCGTAGCAGCCGAGCAGCCGCATCACCTCGCCCATCTCCGCGAGCAAGGCGCGCAGCGCGCGCGTGCGCTGGGTCAGCTCCGCGACATGCTCGGCGCGCCGGCGCTGTGTCTCCGGCAGCGCGGTGAGCCGCGCCGCGGCGGCGCGCAGCTCGGCCACTGCCGCGCCGGCACGATCGGGTGCGAGCGCGCGCTGCACCTCGTCAAGCGCGCCCGCCATCCGGTCGATCGTGTCGATCCCGGCGGCGAGCGTCTCCCCGACCCCGCGGAAGCGTTCCTCCAGCCCGCCCGCGAGCGCGTTGAGCCCGTCGACGAGCTGCTCGATCGGGGTGAGATCGCGGTCGGGCGTGATCGGGGCCACCAGCATCCTTCCTCTCCTCGCTCAGCGCGCCGTGGCCTGGAGCAGCTCGCGCGCGATCCGCCCCAGCGGCACCACGCGATCGGCCGCGCCGCGTGCGATCGCTTCCTTGGGCATGCCGAACACTACCGAGGTCGCCTCGTCCTGCGCGATCGTGCGCGCGCCGGCCTGCTTCATCTCGAGCAGCCCGCGCGCGCCGTCATCCCCCATGCCGGTCATGATCACGCCGACCGCATTGGCACCGGCGTTGCGCGCGGCCGAGCGAAACAGCACGTCGACCGAAGGACGGTGACGTGCGACCAGCGGGCCCTCGCGCACGGCGACGACGTAGCGCGCGCCGTGCCGCTCGAGCAATGTGTGGCGCAGCCCGCCCGGCGCGATCAGCACGCGGCCGCGCATCACCGTGTCGCCGTCGGCGGCCTCGTGCACGTCGACTGCGCACAGCGAATCGAGGCGCTGCGCGAACGCGCGCGTGAAACGCTCGGGCATATGCTGCACCACCACCATCCCCGGCGCGTTGGCGGGTAGCGCCTCCAGCACCTCGCGTAGCGCCTCCGTACCACCGGTCGAGGCGCCGACGCAGACGACCATCTCGGTGGTGCGGCTCATCGCGTTGCCGCTCGGGGGTGGCAGCACCGCATCGGCCGAGAGCTTGCGCTGCGGCGCGTCGTGCGCGTCTCGCGGCCCCGGCCGGGCGCGCAGCCGCGCTCGGGCCGCGCCCTTCACCGTCTCGCGGATCTGCACGTGCGCGTCGGCGAGATGCTCGACCACACCGACGCGCGGCTTCAGAATGACATCGACCGCCCCCGCTTCCAGCGCCCGGAGCAGCGTCTCCGACCCGTCCTCCACCAGCGAGGAGCACATCACCACCGGGATCGGTCGCTGCGCCATCAGCTTGCGCAGGAAGGTCAAGCCATCCATCCGCGGCATCTCGACGTCGAGCATGATCACGTCGGGCACCGCCTGCTGGATGTGCCGCGCCGCCACGAACGGGTCACTTGCGGTCGTCACCTCCAGCTCGGGATCGGCGGTGAGGATCGCCGTCATCGCCTGCCGCACGCTGGCGCTGTCGTCGACCACGAGGACGCGGGTCTTGCGCATCCCGCTCACGCCCGCGCGAACACGGTGCCCGCGACGGGCACCAGGGGGAGATCGAACCCGGCGATGGACTCGCTGTGGCCGAGGAACAGCAGCCCGCCCGGCGCGAGGCAGTCGGCGAGTCGGCGCACTACCGCGACCTGCGTGTCGCGCTCGAAATAGATCAGCACGTTGCGGCAGAAGATCAGGTGCATCGGCGCGCCCACCGGATAATGTTGGTCGATCAGGTTGAGCGGCGCGAAGCCGATCGCCGCGCGCAGCTCCGGCGCGATGCGCAGCTCCTCGCGGCCGTCGAGTGCGTGATGGAGATAGCGCTGGCGCAACAGCGACGGCACCGGATCCAGCTGCGCGGTCGGGAACACGCCGCGGCGCGCCACGGCCAGCACCTCGGTGTCGAGGTCGGTCGCGAGGATGCCGTAATCGGGCCCGCCGTGATCGATCGCGAAGGAGTCGAGCAGCATCGCCAGCGTATAAGGCTCCGCCCCGGTCGAGCAGCCAGCGCTCCAGACGCGGAGCCGCGGCACGCCGGCGTCGCGCAGCCGCGGCAGCACCTCGGCCTGAAGATAGTCGAAGTGGCGCGGCTCGCGGAAGAAGTCGGTCTTGTTGGTGGTCACGGCGTTGAGCAGATGCTCGCGCTCGGCCACCAGGCCGCCGCGCTCGAACAAGGTGGCGCAATAGTCCGTCAGGGTTGCGTGGCCAGTGGCGCGGACACGGCGGCGCAGCCGTCCCTCGAGCATCGTCGTCTTGCCATCGGGCAGCCGGATACCCGACTGCACGAGAATATACGCGCTCAGTCGAGCGAAGTCGCGGCGGGACAGCCGGTCATCCGGTGTGGGAAGCGGTGCGATCTTGCCGACACGACCCTCCGGCCGCGGCGCGGCGAGGCATTTCGACGACCGGTTCGGCGCGGTCATGCGGGGAACACGCGCTCGACACCGCTGCCCGGTCCGTCGGCCAGCGCGATGGCGACGCCGCGGGGCGGCACGGCGGCCCGCAGCGCTCGGCTCACCATGGAAGGCTTCGGTCCGGCCGCGCGCTCGCGGCGTCCCACCTCTGGCCGAGCCGCCCCCGACCCGGCAGTCGTGAAGAAGGCGATCTCGCGGGTGAGGCGTTCGGCCTCCCCGGCGAGCAGTTCGGCGGTGGCGGAGATCTGGTCGGAGGCCGTCGCATTCTGCTGCGTCACCTGATCGAGCTGCTGCATCGCCAGGTTGATCTGCGCTGCGCCGAGATCCTGCTCGCGGCACGCGGCGCTTATTTCCGCGACCAGATCATAGGTACGGCGGATATCGGGTACGAGCCGCGCGAGCATGTCGCCCGCCTTCGTCGCGGCGGCAGCGGTCTCGCCCGACATCGCCCCGATCACCGAGGCCGCGGCCTCGCTGCGCTCGGCCAGCTTGCGCACCTCGGCGGCGACCACGGCGAAGCCGCGGCCGTGCTCGCCGGCGCGCGCCGCCTCGACCGCGGCGTTGAGCGCGAGCAGATCGGTCTGGCGCGCGATCTCCTGCACGATGTCGATCTTCGCCGCGATGGTGCGCATCGCGCCGACCGCGTCGCGGACCGCCGCGCCGCTCTCCTCCGCGTCGCGCGCGGATTGGCGCGCGATCGATTCCATCTGCGCGGCGTTGTCGGCGGTCTGGCGGATGTTCGCCGCTATCTGCTCCATCGAGGCGGACGCCTCCTCTGTCGCTGCTGCCTGCTCGGTCGCGCCCTGCGACATCTGCCCCGACGCGGCGGAGAGCTGTTGGCTGTTCGCCGCGACCTGCTCCGCGGCCCGCCCCGTCGCCGCGATCGTCTGGCCGAGCAGCCGCGCCATGTCGTTGACGTGATCGGCGACCGCGCGGATCTCATCGTCGTGGCGGGTGGTGATGCGCGCGGTCAGGTCACCCCGCGCGATCGCCGCGACTCCCTCCCGGATCAAGCCGAGTCCGTCGCTGATCTGGCGCGAGATCCACACCGCGCCGATGAGCGCGCTCAGCAGCGCCGCACCGGCGGCGATGAGCAGCAGCCAGCGTGCTCGATCGAAGACCAAGTCGGTTTCCTGATCGACCGCCTGCATTCGGTCGCGTTGAAGCCGGACCAAGTCCGCCAACACATGCGTCAGTTGCTTGGTGGCGCGCTGACCTTCCGCCGCGCTCAACGCCCCCGCCTGCCCGTCGCGGCCGCTCATGCCGAGCGCACGGATCTGCTCGTCGAGGGGCTTGTAGCGCTCCCACTCCGCCCGCGCCGCGCGCCAGAGCGGCGCCCCCTCCGGTGAGGCATGCGCGGTGCCGTCGTCGAGCAGAGCATCGATCTTGCCGGCCGCGGCTAACGCCTCCTGATTGTCGCGCTGCTCGACATCCTTGTCGTTCGACTGGATGACGCCCTCCTGAGCATTCAGCAGGCGCCCGAGTTCGCCGTCGAGAGTGAGCGCGCGCTCGAGTTGTCGCGCCGGCCCGGTGATCACCTCACTGATCGCCGTGTTCAACATCGTCAGCCGTGACACGCCGACGGCGACGACGCTCCCGAGCAGCGCGATGATGATCCCGAACGTCAGCGCCAGCTTCGACTTTATCGTCGCACGCATACCCAATTCCACGAGCAGAGGCTCGACCGTCATGGCGGCGCGATCGTCGCCTCGGTCCGAGGTGTTGAAGAGCGAGGCGCGGACGAGCCGGTCCCCGCCCCTTTATATGACGACGCCGCACGACTTATCCGGCTTCCGGCGCGCTGTTATCGCCGGCGAGGTCGAGTGCCGAACCGCGCGCCTGACGGAGCCGGTCGACGAGCGCGCCTGCCTTCAGCGAGCGCTTCGATCGCGCCGTGGGCGCTGCCCCAGTCCGCGCGAGCACCGCCGGCTCGCTACCTGGGGCTGGCCGCACGGCCGTGTCGACGCGCGTGACCGGCGCCGATCCGGCGGCGTCGACTCGGAAATAGCCGAGGTCGCGACGCAGCGCGTCGGCCTCGGCAGAGAGCGCGTCGGCGGTCGCCGCGATCTGCTCGGCGGCGTTGGCGCTCTGTTGCGTCACCTGATCGAGCTGCTGGATGGCGAGGTTGATCTGTCCGGCACCGAGATCCTGCTCGCGGCACGCCGCGCTGATCTCCGCCACCAGCTCGGCGGTTCGGCGAATGTCGGGCACGAGGCGGCCGAGCCTCTCACCGGCAGCGGTCGCGGCCTCGCTCGTCTCGCCCGACATCGCACCGATCTCCGCCGCCGCGTCTTGGCTGCGCTCGGCGAGCTTGCGCACTTCGGCCGCCACCACCGCGAAGCCGCGGCCGTGCTCGCCCGCGCGCGCCGCCTCCACCGCGGCGTTGAGCGCGAGCAGGTCGGTCTGACGCGCGATCTCCTGCACGATGCCGACCTTCTCCGCGACCGCGCGCATCGCCCGGGTCGCCATCTGCACCGCCGCGCCGCTCGCCTCCGCATCGATGGCCGATTGGCGGGCGATCTTCTCGGTCTGCGCGGCATTATGTGCGTTCTGGCGCGTGTTGCTCGCCATCTGCTCCATCGCGGCGGACGCTTCCTCCGCCGCCGCGGCCTGCTCGGTCGCCCCCTGCGAGACCTGCTCGGCGGCGCCGGACAGCTGCTGGCTGTCGCCGGCCACGCGCTCGGCCGCGTTGGCGGCATGGCCGACGATCGTGCGCAGCCGCTCGATCATCGTCGCCAGCGCGCGGCCGAGCTGATCCCGCTCCGAGCGCGGGCGATGATCGACGGTGAGATCGCCCGTCGCCACGGCCTCGGCCAGTGTCGCGGTGGCGCGCAGCCCGGCCAGCATGGTCACCAGCGCCTGGCCGAGCATGTCGGAATCCGACTGTGGCGTCGGCTGGGCGGTGAGTTCGCCGCCGGCGACCTGATCGGCGATCCGCGCGATCACCTGCATGTTGCGGCGGATCAGGTCGATGTCGTCGGCGAGCTGGTCGCTGAGGCCGCCGTAGCGCCGCGCCACGCCGACCTTCGTCTCGCCGACCGATACCGCGCGCAGCGTCGCCGAGACGGCGCCGATCGCTTCCCGCACCGCCCGCACACTGCCCTGCATCTGCCCGATCTCGTCGCGGCGCCCGGTGTCGATCGGGTCGGCGATCGTCGCCAGCTCCTCCTGCACCGCCGTGACCGGACGCGCCAAGGTGCGCGACAGCACCACGACGACCAGCAGCGCCATCAGCGCACTGGCGAGCGCGCTGGCGAGTATCTCGAGCGGAACGACGACGAAGAGAGTGTCTTGCTGGCGACGCCGCTCGGCGCGCAGGGCGCGAAGGGCGTTGGCGACGGCGCCGTAGCGCGTGCGCAGTTCGTCAAACAGGCGCTTGCCGGCGCCGCCGCGCTCGATCGCGCGGGCACGCTCGCGCGTGCGGGGGTCCGCCATCAGCCGGATCCCGGGCTCCGCGACCGTCTCGCGCCACCGAGCTGCCGCGCCGCGCACGCTCTCCACCTGCGCCCGCAAGGCCGCCACGCCACCGGCGTCGGACAGAGCGGCGAGCGAGGCGCGATCCAGGTCGGTGCCGCCGCGCTGATAGGCATCAAGAAAGCCCGGATCGGCTGCGAGCAGATAGCCGCGATAGCCGGTCTCCTGATCGGTCACGGCCTGCATCATCTCCGAGACGTCGCCGATCAAGACGGAATAGCGACGGTTCTCCTCGCCGATCGTGCGAGCTCTCATTGTCTGAACGAACACAGCGGCGTCACCGACCAGCGTCAGCAGCAGGATGGCGCCGATACCGGTAAACAGCTTGCGCGCGATGGGAAGGTCTTCGATCAGTCGCTTCATTCGATCGGCTCCGCGGCGGGGCGACCGGCGATGGGCCGGAATGCTTCCATGATAGAGGGCCGCCTCGCCCACCCGTCCGCGTGCGAGCGAAGTCATCACCGTTCCTCGCGCCGGAGATCAGCTGTCCTCCGCGGTATCGATCAGCAGCTCGGCGTCCGCGTGGCCCGAGAAGATGCTGGCGAGATCGAGCAGGATGGCGAAACCGCCGTCGCGGCGCAGCACGCCGCGCAGATGCTCGGCGCGCCAGCGCACGCCCAGCTCGGGCGGCGGCTCGATCGTCGCGGCGGCATAGCTGCGCACGTCGAGCACGCGATCGACCGTGAGCCCCAGCGTCACGATCGCGGCGCGCTCGGCGAGCGTCACCTCCACGACCAGCACGCGCGTCGTCGGCGTGACGGTGACCGGTGTCAGCCCGAGCCGCAGCCGCAGATCAATGACCGGCACCGAGGCGCCACGCACATCGGTGAGGCCGAGCAGCCACGCCGGGGCATGGGGCACGCGGAAAGGCGCGTGATGGTCGAGGATCTCGCGCACCGCGCCGACCGGCAGCGCGAACTGCTCGTCTCCCAGCGCGAAGACAACGACCTGGAGCTCGCCCGCCGCGCTCATGCCGCGCGACCGAAGTCGGCGTCCTCACGATCGGGACCGCCGCTGCTGAGATCGAGCGCGAAGCCGCGCGACCGTGCCGGCTCACCGGCGCGACGCGACGGCGTGGCTGCCCGCGACGGCGGCGCGGCCGCTGTGCGCGCCGTGCGGCGCGGTGTGCCCGCGCTCGGCCGCTGTTGGTCGGTGCGAAAGAAGCCCATGCTCTGCTGGAGCTCCTCGGCCTGGCCAGCGAGTTCGTCGGCGGTGGTGGAGATCTGCTCGGCCGCGCCGGCATTCTGCTGGGTCACCTGATCGAGCTGCTGGATCGCGAGGTTGATCTGCCCGGCGCCGAGATCCTGCTCGCGGCACGCCGCGCTGATCTCCGCCACCAGTTCAGCGGTGCGGCGGATGTCGGGCACCAGCCGGGTGAGCATCTCGCCCGCCGCGCCCGCCGCCGCGACCGTGTCGCTCGACATCGCGCCGATCTCCGCCGCGGCGGCCTGGCTGCGCTCGGCGAGCTTGCGCACCTCGGCCGCCACCACCGCGAAGCCGCGACCGTGCTCGCCGGCGCGCGCCGCCTCCACCGCGGCGTTGAGCGCGAGCAGGTCGGTCTGGCGCGCGATCTCCTGCACGATGCCGATCTTCTCCGCGATCGTGCGCATCGCCCCGACCGCTCTTTGCACCGCCGCGCCGCTGGCTTCGGCATCCTGCGACGACTGGCGCGCGATCTTCTCGGTCTGCGTAGCGTTGTCAGCGTTCTGTTTGATGTTGGCCGCCATCTGCTCCATCGACGCGGACGCTTCCTCCGCCGCCGCGGCCTGCTCGGTCGCCCCCTGCGACACCTGCTCCGAGGCCGAGGAGAGCTCCTGACTGCCGCCCGCGACCTGCGCCGCCGCGCCGTTCACGTTTCCGACCACGTCGCGCAGCCGCGCCACCATCGCCACCATCGCATGGCCGAGCCGGTCGCGCTCCGACAGCGGCACGTGCTCCATCGTCAGGTCGCCACGCGCGATCGAGTCGGCCAGCGCCGCGGTGCCGCGCAGATTGGCGGTCATGCGGTTGACCGCCTCGACCAGATCGCGGATCTCGTCGTTGCCGGAGACTCGCACGTCCTGGTCGAGGTCGCCCAGCGCCACCGACTCGATCGCGGTCGAGGCGGCGCGCAGCCCGCGCGATACCAGCAGCGCGATCCACACCGCCCCCGCTATCGCCACCAGCAGCGCCACCGCAGCGGTCGCCATCAGCATCCAGCGCGACTGGGCGTAGAGCGCGTCGGTGTCCTGTTCGGCGCGCTGCATCGAGGCGCGGTTCGCGGCAACCATTTGGTCGCTCGTCTGGGTGATCTCGTCGCCGAGCCTGAGCGCCGTGCCGAGCGACAGTCGCGCCGCCTCCGCGTTCTGATTGGCGAGGGCGAGTGCGCGGATGCGGTCGTTGACCGCCTTGTACGCGGCCCATTGGTCCTGCAGCTGACCCCAACGCAGCTTGTTCTCCTCCGAGGCATTGGCCATCCCCTCGGCCATCAGCCGCTCGACTCGTGCGCGATCCTGGCCGAGCCGCTCGTCGAACGTACGCGTCAGCGCGTCGTCGGTCGTCATCGCCATGTTCTTCTCCATGCGCATCACGTCGCCCAGCGCATCGTTGAGCGCGAGCGAGCGCAGCGCGCGCTTGGTCGGCCCGTCGAGCACTTCGGCGATGGCGGTGTCGAGCGTCCCCATCCGCGTGATCGCGACGCCGACGACGGCGAGCAGCAGCAGGGTCAGCAGGGCAAAGGTGACGATGAGTTTCAGCTTGATCGTGGCACGCATCACTGGGGTCCTCGGTAAGAGGGTCGGTACGAAATGACTGAATATGCCGGTCCGAAGGAACCGGTGGTCGCCAGATGAAGACGCCGCGGCGCCGCCCAGCTCATTCTCCGATGCCCGCGCCCGCGCCGTCGAACGCCGGGGCGAGGATGGCAGCGAGGTCGGGCAGCACGATCACGTCGTCGCCCGAGCGCACCAGCCGCCGTACATAAGCGCGCGGCCAGCGCACGCCGACGCTCGGCGCGTCCTCGCTGTTCGCCTCGGCGAATGTCACCACCTCGTGGACGCGATCGGCGCGCAAGCCGAGCAGCAGCGTCTCGTCGTCGAGCGTGAGTTCGACCACGACGAGGCGGCTCTCCGCGGTGGGCGGCGCGGCGACCATGGCGAAGGCCGCGCGGAGGTCAGCCACCGGCACGATGCGGCCACGGTGGTTCACCACCGTGTCGACCAGCGCGGGAGCGCCGGGCACTTTGGTCTCGGGCAGCAGCTCGACGATCTCTCGCACCAGCGTCGCCTCGATCGCGAAGCGCTCGCCGCCGAGATCGAAGGTGAGCACCTCGAGTTCGCCGTGCGCGTCCCAGGCGATCGCTGCGACGCCTTTGACCGCTTCGCCGCCGGTGGAGTGCGCGCTCATGCCGCCTGCTCCATCGCCGCCTCGATCTGCTGTCCGCGCGCGACCAGTTGCGCGACATCCAGGATCAGCGCGACGCCACCGTCGCCCAGGATGGTCGCGCCCGAGAAGGAGCCGATCCCGCGGTGGAACGGCGAGAGCGCCTTCACGACCGTCTGATGACTGCCGACGATCTGATCGACCACCAGCCCGACGCGCTCGCGCCCGGTCGCGACCACCACGATCTTCTGAAAGGCACCGGGCGGAGCGTCGCTGGCGAACAGCTCGCGTAATCGCAGGAACGGCACGAGCCGATCGCGCAGCGTGATCAGACTGCGGCCGAGCGACCGGCGGTCCTCCTCCGCGGAGAGCTCGAGGCACTCCTCCACCGTCGCGAGGGGAATGACATAGCGCACCGTGCCGACGCGGACGAGCAGCCCGTCGATGATCGCCAGCGTCAGCGGGATGCGCAGCGTGATCGTGGTGCCGGCGCCCTCGGTGCTCACCAGCTCGATCGTGCCGCGCAGCCGCTCGATCTCGCGCTTGACCACGTCCATGCCGACGCCGCGCCCGGAGAGGTTCGTCACCGCGGCGGCGGTGGAGAAGCCGGGATGAAAGATCAGCGCGAGCGATGCCGCGTCGCTGAGCACCTCGCCGGGCTGGACCAGCCCACTCGCCTCGGCCTTGGTGCGCACGCGCGCGCGACTGACGCCGCGACCGTCGTCGCTGATCGTGATCACCGCCGCGCCGCCCGCCTGATGCGCCGCGAGCCGGATCGTGCCGGTGTCGCCTTTGCCGACCGCGATCCGCTCGTCCGGCGGCTCCAGCCCGTGATCACAGGCGTTGCGGAGAATATGGACGAGCGGGTCGAACAGCCGCTCACCCACGCTCTTGTCGATCTCGGTCGACTCGCCCGTCGTCTCGAGCGCGATCGCCTTGCCGGTCTCGCGCGCGAGATCGTGCACCAGCCGGCGGAAGCGACCGAACAGGCTCGCCACCGGCACCATCCGCAGCACCATCATCGTGTCGCGCAGCTCGGCGGCGAGCCGCTCGACCTCCTCCGCGACCGAGCGTAACGGCAGGTCGTGGCGGTCCCCGGCGAGCTGGCTCAGCCGGCTCTGCGCGATCACCAGCTCGCCGACCCGGTCCATCAATGTATCGAGCCGCGCCGCGGGCACGCGGACCAGCTCGCCCTGTGCGACACGGGCGCGGCGCTCGCCGAACGTGTCAGGCGCGGGCTGGTCGAACGCGGATCGGTCGGGCTCGCGCGCCGATTCGGGCACCGGCGCCGCCTCGGCCGCGGTGATGGCCGCGTCGGCTGGCGCGAGCGGCGTCACGCTCAGCTCCATACCGTCGAGCACGAAGAGGAACACATCATCGATCGCGGCGCGCGGCACGTCGCCGCGCAGCTCCGCGTCCCAGGCGACCAGGCAGTCGCGCTCGGCGAGCTGGTCGAGCGGCGGTATCGTGTCGCGCCGCGCCGTCACGGTGCAATCGCCGAGCGCGCGCAGCTCGTCGAGCAGCGCGAGCGCGTTGGTGCCGTGCGCCAGCGCCGCCCGCGGCAGCCGGAACGACAATCGCCAGCCGGCGGTAGCCGCCTCCCGCCCCGGGGATCGCGGCGGCGCGGCAGGCTCGGTCGCGGGAGCGTCTACCGCGGCGGCGAGCCGCGCCAGGATGGCCGCTCCGTCGTTCGGCACGGCGTCGCCCTCTACTAGCGCACGCATGTGGTCGCGCGCGGCGAGCACGGTGGCGACCAGCTCGAGCGTGGCGCGGGCGCGCCCCTTGCGCACCCGGTCGAAGGCGCTCTCGATATGGTGGGTGAAGGCGGCGAGCGCGTCGAAGCCGAACATCGCGCCCGAGCCCTTGAGCGTGTGCAGCCCGCGGAACACCGAGTCGATCAGCGCGGCATCGTCCAGCCGGTGACTGAGGTCGAGCAGCGCCTGCTCGACCTGGTCGAGCAGCTCGCGCGCCTCGACTCGGAAGGCGGCGGTGGGGTCCTCGATGCTCATCGCCCGAGCACCTTCTGCACCACTCGGATCAGCTGCTCGGGCTCGAACGGCTTGACCAGCCAGCCGGTCGCGCCGGCGGCCTTGGCCTGCGCCTTCACCTCCGCGTCCGATTCGGTACTGAGGAAGATGATCGGCACGCCCGTCTGCGCGGGCTGCTCGCGCAGTGCGCGGATCATGCTCAGCCCGTCCATGTTGGGCATGTTGAGATCGGTGACGATCAGGTCGAAGCGGGTCGCCGCCGCCTTGGCCAGCCCATCCGCGCCGTCGCACGCCTCGGTCACGGTATAGCCCGCCCCGGTCAGCGCGATGCGGATCGCCATGCGCAGGCTGGCGCTATCGTCGACGGTCAGGATCGAGGCACTCATCGCGGCGGGTCTCCGTGGAACCAGAAATCATGGTCGGTGGCGTCGAAGCCGGAGGTGAAGCCGGCGCGCTCGAGCGCCCTCGCCAGAACGGCCCCGGCCGGCGCGGCCAGCGTGATGTCGACGCCGTCGCGCGACGCCTGTCGCCGCGCCGCTTCGACGACCTGGAGCAGCGCGAGATCGGGGGTGGCGACATGGGTGAGGTCGAGCCGTATCGAGCCGCCGCGCGAGAGCGCCTCGCGCAGGGCGGCGGCGAGCCGGTCGATGGTCGCGAGCGAGAGGTCGCGCTCCGCCACGATCGCGGTGGTCATTTCGATCAGATCCTCGTCCAGACACCATCTCGCGTCGGCCCCGCGAGGGCCGGACACAGCGCACGCGTCGCCTCGCCGCTCCCGAGCAAGGGAGCAGCGCGCCGATACCCCGCGCGATGGCCTGGCGTGCGACCGATCATGGGCGCTTCGCTGCGGGTCGTCATCACGTCCGATCTTCTCCCCTGAACCATCGACAGACGCGCTATCCGGCGGCATCGATGAAACAGAAGCTGACGAACGTGCTGAGCACGTGCCGTTTACGGCATATTAGCTAGCGATGGGGAGGCCGATCTATACTTCGTCACCGATCTGGGTCAGTGCCGATAGTCGTCGGCAGGACGCCGGAGTATCAAGATCAGGCCGATAGGGAGCAGGTAGCATTTCACCAGAACGGGTCAACTCGTTGCGATGATCTACTTCCCATCATCGAGCGGCACCGCCGCCTCGACAAGGAGCACCGGCACGCCGTCGCGCACCGGATAGCCGCGCCGCGCCGCGTCCGACACGAGCAGTCCGCGCGCGGCATCGTAGCGCAGCGGCGTGCGCGTCGCCGGGCACACGAGCCGCGCCAGCAGCCAGTCGTCGAGGATCGGCGGCAGCGGGGCGCTCACTGCAGCGTCACCCGGTCCTCACCGTCGTGGCGGCCGAAGAACTGCATCAGTTGCACCAGAAGCTCCGCGCGATCGGCGATGCCGTCGGCCTCGAGCAACGCCTGTTTGGCCGCCACGTCGAAGGGCACGATCTGCGCGATCCCGTTGACCAGGCTGGTGTCGTCGAGCCGGCCGACCGCCTTCCAGTCGACCGCATAGCCCTGCACCGCGGCGAACCGCCGCGCCTCCAGCTCGAGCGACGAACGCTCGCCGAGCGACAGTGTCTCGTCCGGCGGCGACGGCAGCAGCTCCGCCTCGATCTGACGGAACGGCGTCGTCACCTCGATCTCGCGCACCAGGCGGAACAGCGAGAGGCCCTGCAGGATCAGGTTGTAACGACCGTCATCGAGCGCCTCCACCTCGGCGATGCGGCCGACGCAGCCGATCTCGAAAAGCCCGGGCCTGCCGCGATCCTCACTGTCGGGGCGCGGCTGGATCATGGCGATGCGGCGGTCGCGCGCCATCGCGTCGGACACCATCGCGCGGTAGCGCGGCTCGAAGATATGCAGCGGCAGGTGCAGCTGCGGGAACAGCAGCGCGCCCGGCAACGGGAAGATCGAGAGCCGCGTGGTCTCGCTCATCCGAACAAGGTCGCCGACAATTTGCGCCGCTGCGCGGAGACCCATGGATCCTCGAGCCCGACCACCTCGAACAGCTTGAGCAGCTGCTGACGCGCCGCCCCCTCGTTCCAGTCGCGCTCGCGCGCGACGATCGACAGGAAGCCGCCGGCCGCGGCATCGCGATCGCCCGCGGCCATCCGCGCGTTGGCGAGGTCGTAGCGCGCCTGGAGGTCGTCCGGATCCGCCGCCACCGCGGCCTCGAGCGGGGCCAGATCATCCACCGCCGGCGCGGAGCGCGCCAGTGCCAGCGCCGAGCGCGCGCGCGCGACGTCGGGCAGGGCCGCGACCTCCTCGGGCAGCGCGGCGATCGCCGCCTCGGCCTCGTCCACCTCGCCGGCGGCGACCAGCGCGCGGATCCGGCCCGACAGCACGCCGGGATGGTCGGGTGCCATATCGGCGAGCTGGTCGAAGATCGACAGCGCGCGTGCCGCGTCGCCCTCGGCGAGCACCTGCTCGCCCATCGCGATCAGCGGCTCGAGCTCGGCCTCCTGCTCCTGCGCCTCGCCCGCGATCGGCAACTGGCGCAGCAGCTGGTCGAGCGTGGTGCGCAGCTGCGACTCGGTGCGCGCGCTGGTGAGATCGGCGACGAGCTGCCCCTGGAACATCGCGTAGACGGTCGGGATCGAGCGGATCTGGAACTGCGCGGCGATGAACTGATCCTTGTCGGTGTCGACCTTGACCAGCAACACGCCCTTGTCGGCGTAATCGGCGGCGACCTTCTCGATCACCGGCCCCAGCGCCTTACACGGCCCACACCACTCGGCCCAGAAATCGACGATGACGAGGTGGGTCATCGAGGGTTCGACGACCTCGGACCGGAAGCGCTGGACGGCTTCCTTCTCTGCCGGTGACATTCCTAGCGTGGCCAAGGGGCGCTCCTGCGATTGCTGGGGCCCTTATGTGGGAAGGCCGCAGGCGATACAAACCCCCCGGCAGCATGATGGGCCTCATGAGCGGCGCTGGTCGGATCGCGGCGAGCCTGCGGCCCGGTCGGAAGAGCGTGCGATCTTCCTCCTCCTCGACGGATCATCCTCGATTTGTCTCAGGATCCACGGTGCCGCAGGCGCCTGACAGTGCGCGCGCGCGCGACGGTGGATCCTGAGCGAGGTCAGGATGACTTCATCGAAGCGCCGGGGCCGCCCTCAGAACGCCGCGGTCAGTGACACCACCACGGTGCTGCCCGCGATCGTGCCGGTGCCGTCCTGCCCCTTGCTGAAGCTCGGCTGGAGATAGGCCGCCTCGCGGTCGGAGATGTTGGTGTCGATATAGGCGACGCCCAGGGTCAGCGGCGTGGTCGGGATCGCATAGTCGGCGCCGAGCATCCAGTCGACATACTCGCCGGTCGGCGCGACGCTGGTGGCGAACGGCCCGAGGCCCTTGTTGCCCTTGGAGGCGCCGATATGCGCCTTGGCCGTCAGCCCGGTGTTTGGGATCGCCGCGGCGACATCGCCCCAGACGTAGAGGTTGTCGTTCTTGTCTCCCGGACGATCGTACACGCCATTCGCCGCCGAGGTGCCGTTAAGATACCAGGAGCCGAGCGCCTCCTGCTTCGGCGCGTAGGCGACGCCGGCGGTCAGCGAGGCCGGGCCGAGCGTGCCCGACAGCTTGGCATAGGGCTCGATGAAGTCGGTGTTGTCGAAGCCCCCGGGGTACATGTACCAGGTCGCGCCGACGTCGAGCGTGCCGCCGCCGACCGGGAACTTGTAGCCCGCGATCAGGTCGAGCTCCATGTTGGCCCCGCCGAACGTGCCCCAGCCCGCGAGATTCGACCCCCAGGTGCCGATGTAGACGCCGCTCTCGTGCGCGATGGTGAAGCCCCCCTGCACCGCGAGGTTCTCGTCGGACTGTGACACGCCGCGGAAGCGATAGTCGCTGACGAGGCCGACCGAGCCGGACACGGTGACGGGTTTGGGCGGCGCGGTCTCCTGCGCGGCGGCGGGGACAGCGAGGCCGGCGGCGAGCAGCGCCGCGGTGAGACGAAGACGATAGTTCATGGAACCTCCCTTGTGGCAGAGGCTCCTCCTGCTCGTGACCCGGGCTCGCTCTCCCCCGCGCCTCGAAAGGCGTCGGGAGGGCAGCCGCTAAGCCACCCTCCCGACCTATTCTCGCTGTATTGCCAGATTGTTTCTGCTTGATGTCAAAAGGTGCTGCTGCACCTGCTCAGTGATGATGATCCCCGAGTGTGGCGATCCTGCCACGCGCACCGGTGATCTCCACCGTCGTTCCGGCAGCACGGCGGCGCTGGAACCAGTCGCGCAGCATCTCGGCGCTGGTGTGATCGACCGCATCGAGCCGCGAGGCGTCGATGCGCACGTTGGTGCCGGCGGGCACGCGATCGAGCGTCTCGGAGAGTTTCGGCAGCGTGACGAAGGTCGCGGTACCGTCGAGCGTGATCGCGTGCGACTCGCCGTCGCTCGCCTCGAACACCTTGAGCCGGAGCCGACGCAGATGCGGCACCAGCTCCAGCATCGTCAGGCCGATGCCGACCAGCACACCGGTGAGCAGATCGGTCGTCACCACGGTCACCAGCGTCGCCGCCCAGATCAGAACCGGCAGCGCGCCATAGTCGCGGAACAGGTGGGTGGCATGCTTGACGCTCACCAGCCGCACCCCGGTCACCACCAGCACCGCGCCCAGCGCTGCCATCGGGATGGCGGTGAGCACGAACGGCAGCGCGGCGACGAAGCCGAGGATCCACACGCCGTGCAGCATCGACGACAGTCGAGTCGCCGCCTGTGCCTGGACATTGGCCGAGCTGCGCACGATCACGCCGGTCATCGGCAGCGCGCCGGCGAGCCCGCACAGCAGGTTGCCGACCCCCTGCGCGCGCAGCTCCTTGTTATAGTCGGTGCGGACGCCGTCGTGCATCTTGTCGACCGCGGCGGCGGAGAGCAACGTCTCGGCCGAGGCGATGAAGGCGATCGCCAAGGCCGCGGCGAGGATCGAGGGGTTGAGCCAGCTCGCCAGCGCCGAGGCGCTCGGCGGCGCGATCGCGCCCACGATCGAGGCGGGGACCTGGACGCGCGCGACCTCGAGCCCGAGCGTCAGCGACAGCAACGTGCCGACCACGACGCCGACTAGCGCACCCGGCAGAAGCCGCAGCGACTGCGGGCGGAACTTCTCCCAGCCGAGCATCGCCAGGATCGTCGCGACGCCGATCGCGAAGGCGAACTCGGTCGCCTGCAGGTTGCTCGACAGGCCGAACAGCCGTCCCGGCGCCGCTGCCAGATTCTGCAGACCACTCGGCAGCGGGCGATGATCGAACAGCACGTGGAACTGGCCGACGACGATCAGCACGCCGATCCCCGCGAGCATGCCGTGCACCACCGCGGGCGAGATCGCCTTGAACCAGCCGCCGAGCCGGAACACGCCGGCGACGAACTGGACCAGCCCCGCGAGGATGAGGATCGGCCCGAGCGCGCCGATCCCCTGGTCGCGCACCAGCTCGTAGACGATCACCGCGAGGCCCGCCGCGGGGCCGCTGACCTGAAGCGGCGAACCCGCGATCGCGCCGACCACGATTCCGCCGATGATGCCGGTGATCAGGCCCTTCTCGGCCGGAACGCCCGAGGCGATGGCGATCCCCATGCACAAGGGCATGGCGACGAGGAAGACGACGATCGAGGCGGTGAGGTCGCGCCCGAGGAAGCGGATCGCGGGGATCGAGACGCCGGGACGGGCGACCGCGGCGGCGGGTTGCGCGAGGCTGGCCATCACGCCGCGACCCGGCGCTGGGCGGGAGGGAAGGCCGGCCGAGACGCCGCGACCTCTCGACTGAACACGCGTCCGCTGGCGTCGTCCACGGCGGCAACCTCCTGATGAGTAATCGTCCAGGGAGTAGCGCTACGTAGTGTCCCGCGTTCGGCCGAGACGTGTCGTTGTGTTGCTCGCGCGGCCACGCGCAGCTTCCGGCCGGCACGGAGCGCCTCAGCGCCGCGACAATACGATCTCGGCGCGCAGCCCGCCCTCGGCGCGGTTGGACAAGGTCAGCGTACCGCCTTCCGCGACGACGGCAAGCTGGACGATGGACAGCCCCAGCCCGAACCCCACCGTGTCGCGCCCGCGCGCCGGGTCGAGCCGGACGAAGGGCTCGAGCACGCGCGTGAGCTGGTCGTCGGGGATGCCTGGTCCGTCGTCCTCGACGCGGATCGTCAGTGCCGCGTCGCCGGGCAGCAGCGTCAGACGCGCGCGCTCGCCGTAATGCAGCGCGTTCTCCACCAGATTGACCAGCGCGCGCTTGAAGCCGAGCCGGCGCACGCTCCACTCGCAGTGATCCGGCCCGTCATATTCGGCGTCCGCCCCGCGGTCCTGCGCGTCGTCGATGACGGTGGCGCACATCACCGCCAGGTCGACCACGCTGGTCGGCTCGGGCTCCGCCTCGCCGCCGAGAAAAGCGAGCAAAGAAGTGATCATCGACTCCATCTCGGCGACGTCGTGCGCGATCGCCTCGCGTGCCTCGAGCTGCGGCAGCGACTCGGTGCGCAGGTGCAGCCGCGCCAGCGGCGTGCGCAGGTCGTGCCCGACCGCCGCCAACGCCTGCGTGCGCCCCGCGATCAACGCCTGGATGCGATCCTGCATGCGGTTGAACGCGCCGATCACGCGGCGCACCTCGCCCGGCCCGTCTTCCTCGACGGGGACGACCTCGCCGTGCCCCACCCGTTCGGCCGCCGCGGCAAGCCGGCGCAAGGGCAGCAGCACGCGCCGCAGCAGGATCCCGCCCAGCACCATCAGCGCGATCGCGGGCACCATCGCCAGCGCGATCCGCTCGAAGGCGAGGTTGATCGTCGCGACCGGCTCGAGCGTGCGAAAATACAGCCAGCTGCCGTCATCAAGCCGCAAGCCGCCGGTCACCACCGAGCGCCGCCCCGGGGTCTGCACGCGCAGCCGGAGGTCGGTCGCGGCGAGCGAGGGCTCCCACTCGATCACCTGCCGCTGCATCTCGTCGAGCGCCGGCGCGATCGGCGGCGGGGCGGGAAGCGCCTCGCTCCAGCGCAGCGCGTAGCGGTCGGTGGTGAGCTCGGCCGCCATGCGCTCGCGCTGCGCCGCAGGGCGCTCGGCGAGCAGGCGGCGGCTGATGACGAGATGCTCGGCGAGCCGGTTCGCCTCGTCGTCGCGTACCGCGAACCGGCTGGCGCGCTCGTACAGCAGGGTGCTGGCGCCGAACTCGATCACCAGAGTCAGCAGCAGGATCGCCAACACCTGGCCGAGCAGGCCGAGCGCGGGGCGGCGCAGCGAGCGCATCCGCGCGCGGGTCAGCCGCGCTCGACCGGCGCGTTGAGCATATAGCCGACGCCGCGCACCGTCACGATCGGCGCGGGTGCGCCCGCGCTGCCGAGCTTGCGACGCAGCCGGCTGATCAGCACGTCGATCGAGCGATCCGAACTATCGCCCAGCCGGGTACGGCTGAGCTCGATCAGCCGCTCGCGCGCGATCACGCGCTGCGCATGGTCGGCGAGCACGACCAGCAGGTCGAACTCGGCGCCGGTGAGATCGACGATCGCGCCGCTGGGCGAGCTCAGCTCGCGCCGCGGCAGGTTGATCGTCCAGCCGTCGAAGGTCAGCATGCCCTGGTCGCCCGCGCCGGCGCGGCGGTCGAGCGCGGGCCGGCGCAGCACCGCGCGTACCCGCGCCACCAGCTCGCGCGTGCCGAACGGCTTGGCGATATAGTCGTCCGCGCCCAGCTCGAGTCCGACCACCCGGTCGGTCTCCGAGGCGCGTGCCGACATGAAGATGATCGGCACGTCGCTCTTCTGGCGCAGCGAGCGGCACAGGTCGATCCCGCTGGTGCCGGGCAGCATGATGTCGAGCAGTACGAGGTCCACCGGGCCTGAATCGAGCGCCAGCCACATCTCGGGTGCGGCGGAGGCGGGGCGGACCGCGAAGCCGTTCTCCTGCAGCGCGCGCGCGGTGAGCATGCGGAGCGAGGGATCGTCCTCGACGAGCAGGATCGTTGGAGCGGTCATGCCAGCGGGACCTAAGGTCAGGGCTGATCGGGGTCAATTCGCGCGTGCGGCAGAAAAATGCGGTGGTGCGTAAAAAGCTGTTGCCGGGCGTCGGGGCCGCTGCTAGTGGCCGCGCCTCACCCAGCCGGTCCTCGTCACGAGGGCGGCACAGGCGCCAGAGCGGGCGTAGCTCAGGGGTAGAGCACAACCTTGCCAAGGTTGGGGTCGAGGGTTCGAATCCCTTCGCCCGCTCCAGTCGGCCTCGCCGACGCGACACATCTCAGCGACATTCCGAAGGGCGCCAAGCCTTCATAGCGCGATCGGGGGACCGCGTCGCTCCATGCCGTAGGAGCGCCCTTGTCCTGCGAGTAGCCGCCCGGCGTGAAGCCGAGCTGTTCCCAGGCGTTGAAGAAGGCCTCCATCTTGCCCGCGGGTGCGTAGCTCAGCAGCAACCGCCCCGTCCCTGCGCCGACGAACGTTCAGGCATGCGGCACCCCGCGCGGACCCAGGATACAGTCGCCCGTGCCGAGCGGGAACCGCTGATCGCCGACCTGGACGACATAGTCGCCTGCCAGGACGTAGAACAGTTCATCCTCGCCGTGATGGACGTGAAGCGGCGGTCCGCCGCGGCGCTGCTTAGCCTGCTCGACGACGAACAGCGCGCCCCCGGTCTCCCGGGTCACCACCTTGTAGGTGGTGGCGCTCACACCGATCCGGTGCGGCCGACCGTCATGGTCACTGCCCGCCCGCACCGCCCCAGCCGACGCCGGCGTCGCGGCGCCTGCTGGCTCGCCGAGCGACGTACTGCCGACCAGCGTGGCCAGCGAAAACCCCAGCATCGTCCGGCGTTCCATACGTCTCCCCTCCCGCTAGTAGTCGACCACGCGAAGGTGCTGGGCCGACTCGTCGGTGATGTCGGAGCCTGAGCGTATCACGGCGCCGGTCTTCGCTGGTCGCGCGATGATTTTACAGTCCGAGCGGGCGCCCGGCCGCGGCGCGGACGGGCGAATGATCGGCCGGGGCGGGGGTGAATTGACGTCATGTGCGTGCCACGCCACACCGTCGCGCGATGCCGTCACGCCTCTTCAAGCCCCTGCTCTCCGGCGCACACTTCCGCGAGCGGCTGATCGCCTGCGTCGGCGCCGCGATCGGCATCGCGCTCACCGCTTTGGTCTGTGCCGTGCTGCCGCTGGAGCGCGCCGACCTGCCGCTGATCGTCGCGCCGCTCGGCGCCTCCGCGGTGCTGGTGTTCGCGGTGCCGGCGAGCCCGTTGGCGCAACCCTGGCCGGTGATCGGCGGCAACACGCTCTCCGCGCTGGTCGGCGTGGCGGTGTACCGGCTCGTCCCCGGCACCGCGCTCGCCGCCGGCGTGGCGGCGGGCAGCGCGATCCTGGTCATGTCGCTGCTGCGCTGCCTCCACCCGCCCGGCGGCGCCGCCGCGCTCACCGCGGTGATCGGCGGCCCGGCGGTGCATGCCGCGGGCTTCGGCTTCGCGCTGCTGCCGGTCGCGCTCAACTCGCTGACGCTGGTCGGCGCGGGTCTGCTGTTCCACCGCGCCACCGCGCGCTCCTATCCGCATCGCGCCGCCGCCCCGGTGTCGGCGGGGCTCCACGCCGCCGACATCGACGCTGCGCTCGCCGACCTGCACGAGACGTTCGACATCGCCCCCGAGGATCTCGACGCCCTGCTCACCCGTGCCGAATGGCATGCGGCGCAGCGCCGCGCCGCGCCGGCGACGGCCGGCTCGACAGCGCGCGCGCGACGCGGCACGCCGGTGGCATGACAAGTACGGCACCCATCCGAGTCGGCATCGGCGGCTGGACCTACGAGCCGTGGCGCGGCACCTTCTATCCCGAGAAATGGCCGCACAAGCGCGAGCTGGACTATGCCAGCCGCCACGTCACCGCGATCGAGGTGAACGGCACCTTCTATTCCTCGTTCAAGCCTGCCACCTTCGCGATCTGGAGCGACGCCGCGCCCGAAGGTTTCGTCTTCGCGCTCAAGGCGTCGCGCTACTGTGTCACGCGCAAGGTGCTGGCTGAGGCGGGCGAGTCGGTGCAGCGCTTCGTCGGCCAGGGGATCACCGAGCTGGGCGACAAGCTCGGCCCGATCCTGTGGCAGATGGCGGCGACCCGAAAGTTCGACGCCGACGACCTGCGCGCCTTCCTCGCGCTGCTGCCGGCGAAGCAGAACGGGGTCGCGCTGCGCCACGCGGTCCAGGTGCGGCACGAATCGTTCGCGAACCCTGAATTTGTCGCATTGTGCCGCGCCGCCGGCGTGGCGATCGTCTACGGCGACTCCGCAGACTATCCCGCGCTCGCCGATCTCTCGGGCGACTTCGTCTACGCCCGGCTGGAGGACGCGCGCGAGGAGGAGCCCGCGGGCTATGCGCCGGCCGCGCTCGACCGCTGGGCGCAAGTGGCGCGTGACTGGGCGGCGGGGAAGAGCCCCGACGGGCTGCCCTATGTCGCCGAGCCGGCACCGGTGCGGCCGCGCGACACGTTCGTGTTCATGATCAACGGCGCCAAGGTGCGCGCGCCGCATGCCGCGATGGCGCTGCTCAACCGGCTGGGGTGGACCCCGGCGTAGCGCGAATGTTGCGAATGTTGAGTCACCGCGCGGTGTCACACGAACCGTACACTGCGCCCGCGAGGCACTCTGGGCGCGCGCATGTTGCGAATGTTGAGCCGCCGGCACGCATGCCGACGCAACCGGGCGAGGCGATCGACGGGCAAGGTCGGCGAGCATGCGGGCGTCCTGGACTCCGATACACCCGAGCCGATCCGTGCTCCGGCGAACGCCGGAGCCCAGGCCGGGAGGATGACGCTCGCCGCGCTGGGCTCCTGCGAACGCAGGAGCACGCTTCGGCTCAGACGATCAGGACGGAATGATAGCCGCACGCGCCGGCTGTAGGACAGCCGGCCCGCGCTCAGCCCAGCCGGTCGCGCAGGTCGAGCAGCGCCAGCGCCGCCTTGGCCGCGGCGCCGCCCTTGTCGAGCTGCGCCGGATCGGCGCGCACGATCGCCTGTGCCTCGTCCTCGGTGGTGAGCACGCCGTTGCCGATCGCCACCCCGTCCATCGTCAGCGCCATGATCCCGCGCGCGCTCTCGTTGGCGACGATCTCGAAATGATAGGTCTCGCCGCGGATCACCACGCCGAGCGCGACAAAGGCGTCCCAGCGCCCGCGCTCGGACGCCATGGCGATCGCGCCGGGCAATTCCAGCGCGCCGGGCACGGTGAGCACCTCGCAGCTATGCCCGGCGGCCTCGATCGCGCCGCGCGCGCCGGCCACGAGCAGGTCGTTGAGATGGTCGTAGAAGCGTGCCTCGACGATCAGGATATGCGCCACGCTGGTCTCCTCGATGTGGTCGTATGATGGTGCTGCCCACGCAGGGGTGCGCGCCGGCACTGCGCCCCTTCACGTCATCCCCGCGCAGGCGGGGATCCAGACGCGCGGTCCTCGCGCCTCTCGTCCTGAGCCGCGCCAGGTACGTGCCGTCGGGGGCCGCTGGCGCTGCACACCGCCACGCCCGCCAGCGTGTCTGGATCCCCGCCGTCGCGGGGATGACGAAAGGTGGTGGTGCGGCCGCGATCGGACGCGAGCCGAGGTCGAGGCGAAGGGGGTGACCGGCCACTCCGTCCCTCGCTCGCGCCTGGCAGGTCGCGCTCGGCTCACCCCGCCCACCCCGCTCAGTCGATCTCGCGCTCGCCGACGATCGACAGGCCGTAGCCGTCGAGCCCGACCAAAGTGTGGTGCGTGTTGGTCAGCAGCACCATGTCGTGGACGCCGAGCTCGGCGAGGATCATCGCGCCGACGCCATAGTCGCGCAGTTCCTCCATATCGACCGTCACCGCCTCGCCCGCCTTCATCCGCACCGCGGTGGTGAAGGCGTCGGCGCGCTGGCGGTTGATCACGACGATCACCCCCGCGCCGGCCTCGCCGATGAGCTCCATCGAGCGCGACAGCAGGTGGCTGCGCTGGCTGTCCTCGCCGAACATGTCGGCGAAGGGCGAGAGCGCGTGCATCCGCACCAGCGTCGGCTTGCTCGGATCGACCCGGCCCTTGACCAGCGCGATCTGCTCGGTGCCGGTCGCCTTGTTGCGATAGGCGCGCACCGTCCAGTCGCCGCCCCAGCGGCTGGTGAAGGGCGCCTCGCTGACCAGCTCGACGAGATGGTCGTGGCGGCGGCGATAGGCGATGAGGTCGCGGATCGTACCGATCTTGAGGTGGTGGAACTGCGCGAAGGTGACGAGATCGTCGAGCCGCGCCATCGTGCCGTCCTCGTTCATGATCTCGCAGATCACGCCCGAGGGGTTGAGCCCGGCGAGCCGCGCGACGTCGACCGCCGCCTCGGTATGGCCGGCGCGCACCAGCACGCCGCCGTCGCGCGCCACCAGCGGGAAGACGTGGCCGGGGGTGACGATGTCGTCGCGCGCCTTGGTCGAGTCGATCGCCACCGCGATCGTGCGCGCGCGGTCGGCGGCGGAGATGCCGGTGGTGACCCCCTCCTTCGCCTCGATCGAGACGGTGAAGGCCGTCTCGTGGCGGGTGCCGTTGTTGCGGCTCATCAGGTCGAGCCCGAGCTGCTCGACGCGGCCCTTGGTCAGCGCGAGGCAGATCAGCCCGCGGCCGTACTTGGCCATGAAGTTGATCTTCTCGGGCGTCGCCATCTGCGCGGGAATGACGAGATCGCCCTCGTTCTCGCGATCCTCGTCGTCGACCAGGATGAACATCCGGCCGTTGCGCGCCTCGTCGATCAGTTCCTCGGGCGAGGAGAGATAGCCGTGGCGCAGCCGCGCCAGCGCCGCCGGCTCAGCGACCACGATAATGCTCCATCCGCTGGAGATAACGCGCGAGCACGTCGATCTCGATGTTGACCGCCTCTCCCTCGGCCAGGGCGCCGAGCGTGGTGACTGCCTGGGTGTGCGGGATCAGGTTGACGGTAAAGCGCGTGCCGTCGGCCATGTCCTCCACCGCGTTGACGGTGAGCGAGACGCCGTCGACCGTCACCGAGCCCTTGGGCGCGAGGAACGGCGCCAGGTCGCCCGGCACGCGCAAGGCGATGCGGCGCGAGTCGCCGTCGGCGGTGATCGCCTCCACCGTCGCAACGCCGTCGACATGGCCGGTGACGATATGCCCGCCGAGCTCGTCGCCCAGCTTCATCGCGCGTTCGAGGTTGAGGCTGCGCCCCTCGGCCCATTGCGCGGGCGCGGTGCGGCTCCGCGTCTCGTGCGAGACGTCGACCGCGAACCAGCCGCCGACGCCGCTCTCGTGCGGCGCCTTGTCGACGACGGTCAGGCACACGCCCGAGCAGGCGATCGACGCGCCGAGCTCGATCGTGGCGACGTCATAGGCGGTGTCGATCACCGCGCGGGTGTCGCCGCGCTGCGCGATCTGGCGGATGGTGCCGATGTCGGAGACGATGCCGGTGAACATGATGACCTCTCAGCCGCGCTCGTAGACTTCGAGCCGATCGCTGCCAAGCTGGCGCGCGTCGGCGAGCCGCCAGCGCGCGTGCGCGTCGCCGAGCGCGGCGAGCCCGATGTCGGGCAGCGTGCGCCCGCCGCCGATCAGGATCGGCGCGCGGTAGAGCAGCAGGCGATCGACCAGGTCGGCGCGCAGGAAGGCGGCGGCGGTGCGCGCGCCACCCTCGACGAGCAGGTGGTCGGCGGGAAGGGAGGCGATTCGGGCGGGGGATTCGATCCAGCGCGGGTCGTCCTCACGCGCGGCCGACGCCCCCGACGACAGCACCACCCGGAGCGGCGCACGCGCCTCCAGCCCCGCGAGCCGGACATCGAGCCGCGGCCGGTCCGCTTCCCAGGTGCCGCGGCCGACCAGGATCGCGTCGTGGCGCGCGCGCTCGAGATGCGCGTGTGCGCGCGCCTCCGGTCCGGTGATCCACTGGCTGCGCCCGTCCGCCATCGCCGCGGCGCCGTCGAGCGACAGCGCCAGCTTGAGCGTCACGCAGGGCCGCCCGAGGGCACGCCGCGTAAGGAACCCCGCCATCGCGCGCCGCGCCGCCGCGGCGTCGACGCCCACATCCACCGCGATCCCCGCCGCGCGCAGCCGCGCCAGACCGGCGCCGTCGGTACGCGGGTCGGGATCGCCGAGCGCCACCACCGCGCGCGCGATCCCCGCCGCGGCGAGCAGGTCGGCGCAGGCGGGGCCGCGCGGGCTGGCGTGGGCGCAGGGCTCGAGCGTGACATAGGCGGTTGCTCCGCACGCGCGCGCGCCCGCCTGGTCGAGCGCCATCGCCTCGGCGTGCGGGCGGCCGCCGGCCTGGGTCCAGCCGCGGCCGACCACCGCGCCGTCGTGGACGAGGACGCAGCCGACGTTCGGATTGGGGTAGGTGCGCGCGCGCGTCCGCTCGGACAGTGCGAGCGCGGCGGCCATCCAGCGGGGATCGGAGGGGAGGTCAGCGCACATCGGCACGCCACCATCGGCTGGCCCTCGACAGAATGCGCTCAACTCGCCCTCCAACGTCACCCCGGCGCAGGCCGGGGTCCAGTTGCGGGACGTTAGCGGCACTCACTGCGCTCTTCCCATCTGGGCCCCGGCCTCCGCCGGGGCGACGGAGAGGGTACGGCATCACCGCCTGCCCCGCCCCGCTCAGATCCCCATCGCGTTGAGCTTGTCGTCGAGCCGCTTGAAGCCCTGGCGCAGCTTCTCCTCGCGCGCGCGCTGCTCGCGCTGGGCGATCTCGCGTTTGGCCTGGTCGATCTGCTGCTGCGCGACGATCTGCGCATCGGTGCGATCCAGCTTCCACTGCTCGAAGTAGATGATGTTCGGCTTATATTCCTTCTCGAAGTACGAATCGTGGAAGAACGCCCAGACGAGAAAGCCGGTGATCGCCACCGATAGTGCCAGGAACCCCCATTCGTAGCGCTCGCGCGTGTGGAAGAACAAGCGGAGGTCACGCGCGGCGCGCAGCGGCGACAGTCGGGCGAAGAACTGCATCGCGACGATATAGGGGGTTAGACGCCGCGGTTCGAGTCCGCCGCGGCATCGAGCCGCGCGAGCGCGCGGTCGCGCCCGATCAGCGGCAGCAGCGCGGCCATGTCGGGGCCGTGGTCGCGCCCGGTCAGCGCGCGGCGCAGCGGCAGGAACAGCGACTTGCCCTTGCGCCCGCTCTCCGCCTTGAGCCGCGCGGTGAGCGCGTGCCACGGATCGCCCGCCCAGTCGATCGCGCGCGCCGCGGCGGCGGCCTGGGCGAGATAGGCGCCGTCCTCGGCGGCGATCGCCGCCTCGATCGGTCCCTCGATCACACCCCACCAGTCGGCCGCCTCGGCGACGGTGGCGAGGTTGGGCCGCACCGCGTCCCACGCCGCGGCGTCCATCCCCGCTGGGAGCCGGTCGGCAACCGCCTCGAACGGCAGCTGGTGGACGACTCGCGCGCTCACCTGCGCCAGCTCGGCCTCGTCGAACCGCGCGGGCGCGCGGCCGAAGTGCGCGAAGTCGAGCGCCTCGATCAGTGGCGCCGGGTCGGCGAGCGGCTCGACCGGCTGGCTGGTGCCGATCCGGGCCAGCAGCGAGAGCACCGCTGCCGGCTCGATCCCGCTCTCGCGGAAATGGTCGACCCCGAGCGAGCCGAGCCGCTTCGACAACTTCCCCTCGCTCCCGGTCAGCAGCGCGGCGTGCGCGAAGGCGGGCGCGGGCGCGTCCATCGCGGCGAACATCTGCAGCTGGAGCGCAGTGTTCGAGACATGGTCCTCGCCGCGGACCACGTGCGTGATGCCGAGATCGGCGTCGTCGATCGCCGAGGGTAGCATGTACAGCCACGAGCCGTCGGCGCGGCGCACCACCGGGTCGCTCATCGTCGCCGGATCGAAGCGCTGCGGCCCGCGCACCAGGTCGTCCCACGCGATCGGCGAGTCGTGGTCGAGCTTGAAGCGCCAGTGCGGGCGCACGCCGTCGCGCTCCAGCGCCGCACGCTCGGCATCGGTCAGGCGCAGCGCGGCGCGGTCGTACACCGGCGGCAGCCCGCGGCCGAGCAGCACCTTGCGCTTCAGGTCCAGCTCCTGCGCGCTCTCATAGGCCGGGTAGATCCGTCCCGCCGCGACCAGAGCGTCGAAGCGCGCCTGGTAGAGCGCGAACCGCTCCGACTGGCGCACCTCCTGGTCGGGCACCAGCCCGAGCCAGGCGAGGTCGGCGCGGATCGAGTCGACGTAGCGCTCCTCGCTGCGCTCGGCGTCGGTGTCGTCGATGCGCAGCACGAAGCGCCCGCCGTCGCGCCGCGCCAGCATCCAGCTGTGCAGCGCGGTGCGGATGTTGCCGACGTGGAGCCGCCCGGTCGGCGACGGCGCGAAGCGGGTGACGGTGGGAGAGGAAGGGCTGGTCATGGCCCGCCCGCGCTTACGCGCCGCCCCTTCCCCTCGCCAGCCCCCCAGCCTAGAGCAACGGGCGCGAAAGGGTGTTCTCGATGAAATTGATGACCGGCAATTCCAACCTGCCGCTGGCGCGCGCGATCTCGGACTATCTCGAGGTGCCGCTGACCGAGGCGCTGGTGCGCCGCTTCGCCGACGAGGAGATCTTCGTCGAGATCATGGAGAACGTGCGCGGCGAGGACGTCTTCGTTGTCCAGTCGACCAGTTACCCGGTCAACGACAACCTGATGGAGCTGCTGATCATGATCGACGCGCTGAAGCGCGCGTCGGCCAAGCGGATCACCGCCGTGCTCCCCTATTTCGGCTACGCGCGGCAGGACCGTAAGCCCGGGCCGCGCACTCCGATCTCGGCCAAGCTGGTCGCCAACCTGCTGACCACCGCGGGCGCCGACCGCGTGCTCTCGGTCGACCTGCACGCCGGGCAGATCCAGGGCTTCTTCGACATCCCCACCGACAATCTCTTCGGCGCGCCGGTGATGTCGCAGGACATTCGCGCGCGCTTCGGCGAGAAGAACCTGATGGTGGTCTCGCCCGACGTCGGCGGCGTGGTGCGCGCGCGCGCGCTGTCGAAGCGGCTCGACAACGCCCCGCTCGCGATCGTCGACAAGCGCCGCGAGCGCGCCGGTGACTCCGAGGTGATGAACATCATCGGCGACGTCGAGGGGCGTTTCTGCGTGCTGATCGACGACATCGTCGACTCGGCCGGCACGCTCTGCAACGCCGCCGCCGCGTTGCGCGAGGCGGGCGCGGAGGGCGTGGTCGCCTATGTCAGCCACGGCGTGCTCTCGGGCGGCGCGGTGGCGCGGGTCGAGGGCTCGGCGCTGCACGAGCTGGTCATCACCGACTCGATCGGCAACCACGAGGCGATCGGCGGGGCGGCGAAGATCCGCCATCTCACCATCGCGCCGCTGCTCGCCGAGGCGATCCGCCGCATCGCCGACGAGTCGAGCGTCAGCAGCCTGTTCGACTGAGGCCCGCGACGGCGCGGGCGTCAGCCGACCCCCAGCCGCCGCTCCATTTCCTCGAGCGGCACGCCCTTGGTCTCGGGGAAGTAGAGCGCCACCACGACGAGCTGCAGCAGCATCATCGCCGCGAACACGTAGAAGGGCAGGCTCACCGACAAAGCCGCCACCGTCGGGAAGGCGGCGGCGATGATCGCGTCCAGCCCCCAGTGCGTCGAGGCGCCGACCGCGCTGCCGCGTCCGCGCACCGCGGTGGGGAAGACCTCGCTGATATAGACCCAGATCACCGCGCCCGTGCTCGGCGCGAAGAAGGCGATGAAGCCGATCAGCGCGGGCAGCACGATCCAGCCCGGCAGCGACCCGCCGAGCGCCAGCCCCGCCACGGTGAGGCTGGCCGCCATGCCGGCCGAGCCGACCATCAGCAGCGTCTTGCGCCCGAGCCGGTCGATCAGCAGCATGCCCACCGCGGTGAAGATGCCGTTCACGACGCCGATGATGATCGCCTGCACGTCGGCCGAGAGCGCGCCCCCGGCGGCCGCGAAGATGTCGTTGAGATAATAGAGCAAGGCGTTGATGCCCGAGAGCTGGTTGAAGCCCGCCACCAGCAGCGCCAGCATGATCGGCTTGCGGTGACGCCGCCACGACAGCTTCTCCCCGCTGGGCTTCGCGGCGAAGCCGGCGTGGATCGCGGCCAGCTCCTTCTCGGCCTGCTCCTCGCCCATGCCGACGCGGGCGAGCGCGTCGCGCGCCTCGGCGACGCGACCCTTGGCCATCAGCCAGCGCGGCGAGTGCGGGATGCGCAGCAGCAGCAGCAGGAAGACGATCGCGGGCGCAGCCGAGACGCCGAACTTCCAGCGCCAGTCGTCCGCGCCCAGCGCCAGCGCGGCGATGATCGCGTTCGACACATACGCCAGCAGGATGCCGAGGATGATGTTGAACTGGAACGCCGCGACCAGCCCGCCCCGGCGCGCGGGCGGGGCGATCTCCGAGATATAGACCGGCGCCAGCACCGACGAACCGCCCACCGCCAACCCCGCGATCACGCGGAAGAAGACGAGCGATTCCCAGCTCCACGCCAGCCCGCAGCCGATGCCCCCGGCGACGTAGAAGAGCGCGAGCACGCGCAGCGTGTCGCGGCTGCCGAAGCGGTCGCCCGGGATGCCCGCGAACAGCGCGCCGATCAGCGTGCCCCACAGCGCGGAGGAGACGGTCACGCCGAGCCAGAAGCTGTCGAGCCCGTAGGCGCGCGTCAGTGATACGGTCGTGCCCGAGATCACCGCGGTGTCGAAGCCGAACAGCAGCCCCGCGAGCGCGGCGGTGACGATGCAGGCGAGCAGCCCGGCGTTGAGCGGCGGCGCGCTGCCGCCCGATTGATCCGGGACTATCGCCGTCACCGCCATCCGTCCTGTCCTTCTCTCAGCTCGCGAACCCGCTCAGCAGCCTGGCGACATTGGCACCCAGCGCCTCCACCGCATAGCCGCCTTCCATCACGATCGCGCACGGCAGCCCGGTCGCGGCGATGTCGCCCGCCAGGACCGCATAGTCCGAGGTGGTGAGGCGGAAGTGGCTGATCGGGTCGCCCTCCCACGTGTCCGCGCCGAAGCTGAGCACGAGGAAGTCGGCGCCGAAGGCGGCGATCGCCTCGAGTGCCTGCGCCTGCGCGGCGCGGAACCCGGCCAGCACGGTGCCGCGCGGCAGCGGCAGGTTGAGCGTCGCGCCCGCCCCCTCGCCCTCACCGCGCTCGTCGGCATGGCCCCAGTAGAAGGGATAGTCGCTCGCCGGGTCGGCGTGGACCGAGGCGTAGAGGACGTCGCCGCGCGCGTAGAAGATGTCCTGCGTGCCGTTGCCATGGTGATAGTCGATGTCGAGCACCGCCACCCGCGCGCGCCCCGCGTCGCGCGCTGCCTGCGCCGCCACCGCCGCGACGTTGACGTGGCAGTAGCCGCCGCAATAGTCGCGCCCGGCATGATGGCCGGGCGGGCGGCACAAGGCGAAGGCGGCGCGCTCGCCGTCGAGCACCGCTTGGGTCGCGGCGAGCGCGGTCTGCGCGCTCCAGTAGGCGGCGTTCCAGGTATGGTCGGTGATCGGCGTGGTCGCGTCGAAGGCGTGCGCGCCGAGCAGCGCGTCGATCCGCGACAGCGCCAGCGGGCGCCGGCCGACGATCGGGAAGGCGTAGGGGATCGCGTCGCCCGGCCGCCCCGCCGCGCGCCACAGCGCGGGCGCGTCGCGGAGGAAGTCAAGATAGGCGGCGTCGTGCACCGCCGCGATCGGCGCGCGACCGCGGTCCGGTGGCGCCTCCGCCCCGCCGATCGCAGCGAGGATCATCGCGGCGCGCTCTGGCACCTCGGCGTAGGCGGTGAAGGCGCCATTGTGCAGTTCCAGCGCGGGCGCGTGCAGTGCCTGCTGCGGCGCGTAGAAGCGCCTCACCGGCGCGGGCGTTCGTGGCTGACGGTCAATCGGACTCTCGCGCGACCTCTGGACGATCTCCACGCCGTGCCGCCGGCACCGCGCCTTCGTCAAGTCGACGGGAGAATGTCCCAGATCCGATCCACTTCCGTTGCGATCCCGTTTGACCGCGGCGGGGCGCTCGGCGAGGTTCCGCCGCGGCCCGCGGGGGCGGGCCGAAACGGGGGTTCACATCATGGTTCTTGTATACGCCGCGGCCGCGGCGCTGTTGCTCGTGGGCGGCGCCGCCGGCGCGCAGACCGTCGCTACGCCGGCGCAGCCCGCGGCCGTCGCGCCGATCGCCGCACCGGTAACCGGGCAGGCGGTGCTGCGCACCGGCACCGAGGTGCCGCTGAAGCTCACCGAGGAGCTCACCACCAAGGGCAAGAAGCTCAAGATCGGCCAGCGCGTCCACCTCGAGACCGCCGAGCCGCTGCTGGTGCAGGGCACCACCGTCGTCCCGGCGGGCACGCCCGCGGTCGGCGAGCTCACGGAGGTCCGCAACAAGGGCATGTGGGGCAAGTCGGGCCATTTCGCGGCGCGGCTGCTCTACCTCACCGTCGACGGTCGCCAGGTGCGGCTGTCGGGCGGCTTCGACGACAAGGGGACCGCTGGGGGCATCGGGGCCACGGCGGTGTCGGCGCTGGTGTTCCTGCCGGCGGGCTTCTTCATGACCGGCACCAGCGCGCATCTCGCGGTCGGCACACCGGTGAAGGGCTTCGTCGACGAGGACGTGCCGCTCGCCTTCGCCGCGGCGGCGCCGGCCCCGCTGGCGGTGACGCCGGTGGCCGCCACGCCGATCGTCGCCGCCGCGGCGGCCGCACCGGTCGCCGCCGCCGTGCCCGTCGCCGCGGTGGCGCCCGCGAAGTGAGCCGCGCCCCGCGCCGCCCGGCCTGACCGGGTGGCGCGGGTCACCGCCGCGCTTTCCCGCGCCGTGAACGCGGCCTAAGGGTCACGCGATGGACCAGCCGACCAGCGCCACCTCGCTCGCCGCGGCGCGCGCGCACCCGGAGACGGGCGCGGCGGCGTTCGGCGCGCTGGTGGTCGCCAACAGCGCGCTCGCCTTCGGGCCGCTGTTCGTCCGGCTCGCCGACGTCGGCCCGGTCGCCGCCGCCTTCTGGCGCATGGCGCTGGCGTTGCCGCTGCTCGGCGGCGCCGCGCTGGTGGCGGCGCGGCGCACGCGCGGAATCGCTCCCGCGACACCCGCGCCGGCGCGGCGCACCTGGCTGCTCGCGCTCGCCGGGCTGGCCTTCGCCGCCGATCTCGGAACCTGGCATGCCGGCATCCTGCAGACGACCATGGCCAACGCCACCCTGCTCGGCAACTCGGCGACCTTCCTGTTCCCGCTGTGGGGCTTCCTGGTGGCGCGGACCTGGCCGACGCGGTGGCAGGGACTGGCGCTGCTGCTCGCCGCTGCCGGCGCGGCGCTGCTGATGGGCCGCTCCTACCAGCTCGACCCGCGCCAACTCGGCGGCGACCTGCTCTGCGTCTGCGCGGGGGTGCTCTACGCGATCTATTTCATCCTGATGTCCGACGTGCGCCGCGCGATGGCGCCGCTGCCCGCGCTGGCGCTCTCGTCGGCGGCCTCGCTGCTGCCGCTGCTGGTGATCGCGCTCGCGCTGGGTGAGCGGATCATACCGGGGAACTGGACCCCGCTGCTGGGCGTCGCACTGGTCAGCCAGGTGATCGGCCAGGGCTGCATGATCTACGCGCTGGGGCGCGCCGCGCCGCTGGTGATCGGGCTGGCGCTGCTGATCCAGCCGATGGTCGCCACCGCGGTGGGCTGGGTCTGGTTCGGCGAGACGCTCGGCGGGCCGGACCTGGTCGGCGTGGCGATGATCGCGGCGGCGTTGGTGCTGGTGCGGCGCGAGCGCGAGGGTGCTAGACCGGCGGAGACGTTGCCGGCGGGCAACCCGGTGACGGAGGAAGCGTGATGAGTGACGATGCCGCAGCGGTCGCGCCGCAGGACCTGACGCTCGACGAGGTGCGCGCGCTGCTCGCCCCCGCGATCGCCGCCAACGCCGCCTTCGACGGCTGGGGCGACGCCGCGCGCGACCTCGCCGCCGAGAACCACGACATCGACGGCGACGTGGCGCGGCTCGCCTTCGCGGACGGGCCCGTCGCGATGATCGACGCCTGGTTCGACCATGTCGACGCCGAGATGGCGCGCGCGCTGCCGCCCGAGCGACTCGGCGCGATGAAGATCCGCGAGCGGATCACTGCGCTGGTCGAGGCACGGCTGGCGCTGCTGGCGCCCGAGCGCGAGGCGCTGCGGCGCGCGCGCGCGGTGCTGGCGCTGCCGCAGAACGTCGCGCGCGCGGCGCGACTCGGCTGGCGCAGCGTCGACCGCATGTGGCGGCTCGCGGGCGACCGCGCCACCGACTACAACCATTACACCAAGCGCGCGATGCTGCTGGCGGTCTACGCCGCCACCACCACCGTCTTGCTCGACGACGAGAGCGAGGCGCATGCCGATACCCGCGCCTTCCTGGCGCGGCGGATCGACGGCATCATGCGCTTCGAGAAGAGCAAGGCGGCGTTCCAGCAGCGCGCCATGCGCCGCCCCAGCCTGAGCCGGTTCGTCGGTCGCCTGCGCTACCCCGTCGTCTGACCCGACGCGGCGATAGGGCATCGCAGCTTATTGATAATCAGTTGCATGCGCCCTATACCGGGGCCGTGACCGCGATCCGCTCCCCCCGCCATGCCGCCGCTCACCACGCGGCCGACTCGCTCACGCTCGAGACGCTGCCGCGTCGACGGTCGGCGACGGTGGGGGCGATCGAGTGGGCGCGGCTCGCCTCGCCCGAGGCGCGGCGGCTGCGTGAGCTCGGTTTCGACGAGGGCGTCGCGATCGAGGTGCTGCACCGCTCGCGGCTCGGCGGCGGGCCGATCGCCTGCCGTATTGGGCGGATGACGGTCGCGCTACGCCGCGCGGTGGCGCGCGCGATCAGCGTCTCGCCCGATCCGCTGCCGGCGGAATGACCCGCCGCTCCTGATGGAACTCCCGCCGCTGGTCGCGATGGTCGGCAATCCCAATGCCGGCAAGAGCGCGCTGTTCAACGCCCTGACGGGAGCGCGGCAGAAGGTCGGCAACTACCCCGGCGTCACAGTGGAGCGGCACTCCGGCCGGCTCGCGCTCGACGACGGCCGCCCGGTCGAATTGGTCGACCTGCCCGGCGCCTATAGCCTCGACCCCGCCTCGCCCGACGAGCGCGTGACGCGCGACGTCGTCACGGGCGCGCAGGCGGGCGAGCGGCTGCCCGACGCGCTGCTGGTGGTTATCGACGCCTCCAACCTCGACAACCACCTGCGCTTCGCGATGCAGCTGATCGCGCTGGGTCTGCCGGTGGTGGTGGCGCTCAACATGGTCGACCTCGCCGAGCGCGACGGGCTGGTGCTCGATCCCGCGGTGCTCGAGCGCGAGCTCGGCGTGCCGGTGGTGCCGACCGTCGCGGTGCGGCGCCGCGGCATCGATCTGCTGCGCGGTCAGCTCACCGCGCTGGTCGGCGGATCGCCCGCGGCGGTGGGGCTGCGCCGGCTGCGCGCCTCGGACGGCAGCGTCGACGACGATATCGTCACGCTCCAGCGCCGCGCGCGCGCGATCGCCGCCGCCGCGACGGTGAGCGAGACGCCGGTGCGGCGCTGGAACCACATGCTCGACTCGGTCGCGCTCCATCCCCTGTTCGGACCGGTGCTGCTGGTCGCGCTGCTGTTCGTGATGTTCCAGGCGGTGTTCAGCTGGTCGGAGGCGCCGATCGGCTGGATCGAGGGTGCTTTTGCCGCGGCGGAGGCGTGGTTGAAGGGCGTGCTGCCCGACGGCTTCCTGCGCTCGCTGCTGACCGACGGCGTGATCGCGGGGGTGGGCGCGGTGGTGGTGTTCCTGCCGCAGATCCTGATCCTGTTCCTCTTCATCCTGGTGCTGGAGGCGAGCGGCTATATGGTCCGCGCCGCCTTCCTGATGGACCGGCTGATGGCGCAGGTGGGCCTCTCCGGACGCGCCTTCATCCCGTTGCTCTCCAGCTTCGCCTGCGCGGTGCCCGGGATCATGGCGACGCGCACGATCGAGGACGAGAAGGACCGGTTGACCACGATCCTGATCGCGCCGCTGATGACCTGCTCGGCGCGGCTGCCGGTCTACACGATCATCATCGGTGCGTTCATCCCGGCGCGGCAGGTGCTGCCGTTCGTCGGGCTGCAGGGGCTGGTGCTGTTCGCGCTCTACCTGCTCGGCATCGTCGGCGCGTTCGTGGCGGCGCTGCTGCTGCGGCGCACCGTGACCAAGGGCGAGTCGTCCGGTTTCATGATGGAGATGCCCAAATATCAGATGCCGCGGCTGCGCGACGTCGGGCTGGGGCTGTGGAGCCGTACCGAGATCTTCCTCAAGCGCGCGGGCACCACGATCGCGATGACCACGGTGGTGCTGTGGGCGCTGCTCAGCTTTCCGCAGGCGCCGGCGGGGCAGAAACAGGTCGAATATTCGATCGGCGGTCGCATCGCGAGCGGGCTGGAAGTGATCGTCCGCCCGATCGGCTTCAATCACGACATCGCGCTGGCGCTGATCCCGACGATGGCGGCGCGCGAGATCGCGGTGGCGGCGATCGGCACCGCTTATGCGATCGACGATACCGAAGACGCCTCGGGCGCGAAGAGCCTCGTCGATCATCTGCGCGGGCGCTGGTCGCTGCCCACCGCGCTCGCCTTCCTGATGTGGTTCGTGTTCGCGCCGCAATGCATCTCGACGATCGCGGTGACGCGGCGCGAGACCAACGGCTGGCGCTGGCCGCTGTTCATGATCGGCTATCTGTTCGCGGCGGCCTATGTGATGGCGGGGATCACTTATTGGCTGGCGGTGGCGGCGGGGCTGTGACTATCTAGGCCATCGGTCGCCGACCCGCTCCTGGCGGGGGCGCCGCGGTACGCCGGCGTGGCCGGCACTCACCAGCAGGCGCCGGCGGTACCGGCGCGCAGAGGATTCGATGGCAGGCAGCGTCAACAAGGTCATTCTCGTCGGCAATCTCGGGCGCGACCCCGAGTCGCGCTCGTTCCAGAACGGCGGCAAGGTGGTGAACCTCCGCATCGCCACGTCCGAATCGTGGAAGGATCGCAACACCGGCGAGCGCAAGGAGAAGACCGAGTGGCACTCGGTCGCGATCTTCAACGAGGGGCTCGCCAACGTCGCCGAGCGCTTCCTGCGCAAGGGCAGCAAGGTCTATATCGAGGGCCAGCTGCAGACGCGTAAGTGGCAGGACCAGCAGGGCAACGACAAATATTCCACCGAGGTGGTGCTGCAGGGCTTCAACTCGGTGCTGACGATGCTCGACGGGCCGCAGGGTAGCGGCGGTGGCGGCGGTGCCCGCGACGATTTCGGCGGCGGTGACGACTTCGGCGGCGGCGGCGGCGGACGCGGCGGTTCGCGCGGCGGTGGTGGCTTCGGCGGCGGCGCGGGCGGCGGTGCCGGCGCTGGTGGCGGAAGCGGTAGCAGCGGCAGCCGGGGCGGTGGCAACTTCGGGGGCGGCTTCGCAGACGACCTGGACGACGACGTGCCCTTCTGATGCGAGGTCGCTCTAGGATCTGAAGCAGGGGCGTCGGTGCCGAGGCAGACCGCGAGGCTTGCTGAGATGGTGTTGGCGTGGCTCCACGATACCGCTGTTAAGCACCGGCGATCGGGTCTGTTTCCGGAACGTTGCGCGCGCGCAGGCGCTTACGCCGAGACGATTCGGAGAGGACCGACATGATGAGCCTTCGTACGACGATACTCGCCGCCACCGCCGTGCTGGCGCTCGGCGCATGCAGCCGCGGGAACGACACGACGCAGGCCGGCGCGGCGAACGGCAGCGACCTCGGCGCGACCGGGATGGCGACCGCCACGCCGACCGCTGCCGCGCCAGCCGCCGCCGGTCAGAGCTTCGCCAACACCGCGGCCGCCAGCGACGCGTTCGAGATCGAGACCTCGCGGCTGGCGCTCACCAACGCTTCCTCGCCGGCGGTCAAGCGCTTCGCCAAGGCGATGATCGACGCGCACGAGGCCTCCACCGCCAAGCTGAAGACCGTCACCGCCGGACTGTCGCCCGCGATCCAGCCGGTCGCGACGCTCAGCGCCGAGCAGCAGCAGACGGTGGAGAGCCTGCGCGCCGCCAAGGGCAGCGCGTTCGACAGCGCCTATGCCGCGGCGCAGTCGGCGGCGCACCAGCAGACGCTCGACGTGCTCAAGGCCTATGCCGCCTCGGGTGACGTGCCCGCGCTCAAGACGTTCGCGCAGGATCTGGTACCGACCGTTACCGCGCATCTCAACATGGCCAAGGGGCTCAAGGTCTAAGTCACGACTCGCGCGGGTGATCCCCGCGTCGCCGCCGGGCGCCCGCTCGGCTACGCCGCGTGCGATCACCGCCGCCTCCTGAGCGATCGGCGCTCCGGCGATCGCACTCCCGGACCCCGATGGAGCGCGCTAGGACTTGCGGCGTGGCGCGCTCCTTGGGAGGTGGCGCCCGGCGCCGTCGCTTGACGTTGAAGACGTCTATTCGCCGCCTGCGCTCATCCCGACGGGAGGTCAGAAAGCGTAGCGCACCGTGCAATAGGGCAGGGCTTCGCCCAGCCAGGCGAGGAAGCGATCGAGCCACTGCCGCTTCCATGTCGCCTTGTAGCGCAGGTTACGCATCCCCGACTGGCTCCACTTGCGCTCCTGCAGGTCGGGTCGCCAGAGCCATTCCTCCGCGCGCGGGTGCCACAGCAGATTGAGGTCGTGCAGCCCCTCATTGTGGGTGAGGAAGATCACCTCGCACTTCAGCTGCGCCCGCGCCGTCGGGGAGAGCGCGGCGTCGAGCTCGGCGAAGAGCGCCTTCCAGTCGGCTTCCCACCCCTCGTGGACGATCACGGGGGAGAAGTTGACGTGCACCTCGTAGCCCGCGTCGACGAAGTCGTTGATCGCGGCGATGCGCTCGCTCATCGCCGACGTGCGCACGTCGACCACCTTGGCGATCGTCTCGGGCATCAGGCTGAAGCGCACGCGGGTGCGACCCTGCGGGTCGTAGTCGAGCAGGTCGCGATTGACGAACTTGGTCGCGAACGAGCCCTTGGCGTTGGGGATGTCGCGGAACGCGGCGACGAGATCGCGCACATTGTCCGACAGTGACGCGTCGATCGAGAGGTCGCCGTTCTCGCCCAGGTCATAGACCCAGTCGACCGGGTCGATGCTGTCGGGGGCGGGCTTGGGGCCCAGCCTGGCGGCATGGCGCCCGATCGCCCGCGCGATCGCGTCGACGTTGACGAAGATGCTGATCGGATTGGCATAGCCCTTCCGGCGGCCGACATAACAATAGGCGCATGCCATCGCGCAGCCGTTCGACGAAGATGGCGCGATGAAGTCCGCCGAACGCCCGTTCGGCCGCATCGACAGGCCCTTCTTGACGCCGAGCACGAGGACGTCGCGCTTGACCCGCAACCAGTCCTCCGCGAGCGCGGGATCGGACAGCGCATCGATTTTCCAGTGGCTCGGCACCTCGATCTGTTCGGCATCGGGGAAACGGGCCAGCACGTCGCGCCCGCGCGCGAACTCCCGCACCGCCGGCTCCAGGTAGATCAGCCTCGGGTCAATAAGCGTGCGGGGCAGTGCCATGCGGGCGATATGGGGTGCCGTCGCGCCCGCACCATGCGCCTCGCCCGCGGTGAGACACGCATCACGCGATCACGCCGGCGGACCCGAGGCGATCGCGACCGTGCTTTTGAAGCCGCAGTGGCGCAGAAAGAAGCGACATAAGTTATTATTTAGTTAACCTTTCGCGAGGCGACTGGCAGGGACGCCGCTCCGCGGCCGAGCGCCGCGTCCTGCTGACGTGACGTAAGAGGAATCCGTATGAAGAATCTCGTGGCTATCGCCCTGGTGGCAGCCGCCTCGACCGGTGCGGCCTCCTCGGCCGCCGCCGCCACCTTCCCGGTGGGCTCGCGCAACTTCAAGGCGACTCCGGGCGCCGGCGGCTCCTTCTCGGGCGCCTTCTTCAACCGCGGCATCCGCGCGGGGGCGTTCACCGACACCTTCACCTTCACCTTGCCGACCGACGGCCTGGGCAGCGGCACGGTGACGACCAGCGTGACCGACCTCGGCTCGGTCAGCGACGTCGATTTTACCTCGGTGTTCATCAACGGCGTCGCCGCCGAGATCACGCGCACCGCCGGCGGCGCCTTCGAGGTCGCCTTCGTCAACAACGTGCCGATCGTCGCGGGTGAGCTGAACCGCCTCGTCGTCAACGGCATCTCGCGCGGCAACGGTGCCTATGGCGGCCAGGCGACGTTCGCGCCGCTGAGCTCGGCGGTACCTGAGCCCGCCACCTGGGCGATGATGATCATGGGCTTCGGCGTGGTCGGCTACGCGATGCGCCGCCGCCGCGTGACCTTCCGCCCGCGTCAGGCCGTCTGATCGAGCGGCTTCCGCCACTCATCGACCTGCTCGGGGGAGGGGCGCTTCAACGGCGCCCCTCCCCCTCGTCGTTTCGGCGGCTCGGTTGCGGGCGACACGTCGCCCGGGCGGGTCGTCGGCCGGGATCGTTCCACTCCGTCTCCGCCACCACTTGACGGCATGCCACCGCTTCCGCAGGCTGATGGTAACGATACCACCACGTCGGATGGCGGCCAAGAGAGAAGCGGAGATGACGCTACCACGTGTCACGATGGACCGGCGCGCGGCGCTGCTGGGCGGGGCGGCCGCCGGTGCCGCCCTTTCCGTCCGCGCGGAGGCCGCGACGCCGCGGCGGGACGATGCCGTTGCCGCCCGCTGTACCACGCCGCGGAGCGCGATCGCGCGCACCCGCTATGGCCCGGTGCGCGGCTACGTCTCCGACGACGTGCTGGTCTTCAAGGGCATCCCGTATGGCGACGACACCGGCGGCGGCAATCGCTGGCTGCCGGCCAAGCCGCCGACGCCGTGGCAGGACGCCTATCCCGCCCTCGCCTACGGTGCCAACTGCCCCCAGACGCCGCACAGCTTCCGCGCCAAGGAGCATACCTTCCTGCAGCAATGGACCGACGGCTTCCAGGGCGAGGACATGCTCAAGCTCAACGTCTGGACACCGTCGCTGAGCGGCAGCCGACCGGTGATGGTCTATTTCCACGGCGGCGGCTTCAGCTTCGGTTCCTCCTACGAGCTCGCCTCGCACGACGGGGCGCAGATGGCACGCCATCACGACGTGGTGCAGGTGACGATCAATCACCGGCTCAACGTGCTCGGCTTCCTCGACATGACCGAGGTCGGCGGCAGCGCGTACGAGGGGTCGGTCAACGTCGGCATGACCGACTGCGTCGCCGCGCTGCGCTGGGTGCAGGAGAACATCGCCGGCTTCGGCGGCGATCCCGACAAGGTGATGATCTACGGCCAGTCCGGCGGCGGATCGAAGGTCACCACGCTGCTCGGCATGCCCTCGACCCGCGGCATGGTCCACCGCGCCGCGATCCAGTCGGGCGGCGGCGGCAACATTCCCGGCCGCGACCAGTCGCGCGACTACGCCCGGCGCGTGGTGAAGGAGCTGGGCGTCGGCCCGCGCGACCTCGCGGCGTTGCAAGCGATGCCGTGGCAACGCCTGTTCGACGCGAGCAACAAGGTGGCGGGCGAGATCAACGGCCCGATGCGTCGCTCGTTCTGGTTCGCCATGGGTCCGGGTGCGGCGCCGCGCGTGGGCTGGGGCCCGACGCTCGACGAGGCGACGGTCACGCTGCGCTCGTTCCACGACGCCGCGCCGGAGCAGGCGCGCGACGTGCCGCTGCTGATCGGCTCGGTCAGCGAGGAGGGCATGTCGTACAGCTCCAACCCCAGCGAGGCGGAGTGGCGCGCGTCGCTTGCGAAGGATCTCGGCGCCGGAAAGGCGGACGCGCTGATCGCCGCGATGAGGCGCGCGCAGCCGAACAAGAGCATCCGGACGCTCTCCTACGGCGTGGGCGGCTACGCGCAGCGCAACAACGTGCAGCGCATGGTCAAGCTGCGCCACGACGCGGGCGGTGCGCCCGCCTACCAATATTGGTTCACCTGGCAGTCGCCCCAGCTCGACGGCCAGTGCGGCGCCTGGCACACCGCCGAGCTCGCCTTCTGCTTCGACAACACCGCGCTGTGCGATCAGGGGACCGGCAACACGCCGGCCGCCCGCGCGCTGGCGCGCCGGACCGCGACGGCCTGGGCGCAGTTCGCCCGCACGGGCAACCCCAGCCAGCCCGGCCTGGCCTGGGAGGCGACCGACCCGAACCGCTGCCAGACCATGATCCTCGACGATCACTGCCGCATGGCGGACGATCCGGACGGCGACGTGCGCCGGGTGCTGCTCGCCTGAGCGACAGGGCAGATGGACGTCACGGACGCCTTCGTGCGACGAGGGTGATCGTGGGGCGGTATTCGCGAACGAGCGGCAGGACGGAGCGCTAGGATGATCGACGTCAGAACCACGCGCGCGCTCTCGCGACGCCACTTCCTCACCAGTGCGGCGGTGCTGCCGCTGGCGGTACCCGCCCTCGATGCCGACGCGGCGCCGCTCGCGGCGGCCGTCCCGGACCGGCTTCGTGCCTTTGACCTGCGCGACGTCGATCTCGCGGACGGTCCCTTCCTCCACGCGCAACGGATGACCGAGGCCTATCTGCTGCGGCTCGAACCCGACCGGCTGCTCCACAATTTTCGCGTGAACGCCGGGCTGGCGGCGAAGGCACCGGTCTACGGCGGGTGGGAGTCCGAGCCGACCTGGGCCGACATCAACTGCCACGGCCACACGCTCGGCCATTATCTCACCGCCTGCGCGCTGGCGTGGCGCTCGACCGGTGACGCGCGCTTCCGCGCGCGGGTCGACTATATCGCGGACGAGCTCGCCGCCTGCCAGCGAGCCTCGGACAGCGGCCTGGTCTGCGCCTTCCCCAAGGGGCCGGCGCTCGTGGCGGCGCACCTGCGCGGCGAGCCGATCACGGGCGTGCCCTGGTACACGCTGCACAAGATCTTCGCCGGGCTGCGCGACGCGGCGCTGCTGGCGGACAGCCAGCGCGCCCGCGCGGTGCTGATCCGGTTCGCCGACTGGGCGGTGGTGGCGACGCGTCCGCTGTCGGACCAGCAGTTCGAGGCCATGCTCGAGACCGAGCATGGCGGCATGAACGAGATCTTCGCCGACCTCTATCTGATGACCGGCAACGCCGATTACCGCACCCTGGCGCAGCGCTTCTCGCACAAGGCGATCCTGGAGCCGCTGGCGCGCCAGCGCGATCACCTCGACGGGCTCCACGCCAACACGCAGATCCCCAAGGTCATCGGCTTCGACCGAGTCTATGCCGCCACCGGCGAGACGCGCTACCGCGACGCCGCCGCCTTCTTCTGGCGCACGGTCGCGCACACGCGCTCGTTCGCGACCGGGGGGCACGGCGACAACGAGCATTTCTTTCCTATGGCCGCCTTCGCCGAGCACGTCTTCTCCGCCAAGGGATCGGAGACGTGCTGCCAGCACAACATGCTGCGGCTGACGCGCGCGCTGTTCCTCCAGGAGCCCAGCGCCGATTACGCCGACTTCTACGAGCGCGTGCTGTACAACGGCATCCTCGCCTCGCAGGACCCGGACAGCGGCATGGCGACCTATTTCCAGGGCGCCCGCCCCGGCTATATGAAATTGTACCACACGCCCGAGGCTTCCTTCTGGTGCTGCACCGGCACGGGCATGGAGAACCACGTCAAATACCGCGACTCGATCTACTTCCACGACGATCGCTCGCTCTACGTGAACCTCTTCATCCCCTCCGCCGTGCGCTGGACCGAGCGGCAGGCGACGCTGACCCAGACCACCAGCTTCCCGGAGCAGCCCGGGACCGCGCTGCGCTGGACGCTCGCGGCCCCGACCGAGCTGACGCTCCAGCTGCGCCACCCGCGCTGGAGCCGCGAGGCGACCGTGCGGGTGAACGGGCGCGAGGTCATGCGCTCGCGCGCGCCGGGGCGCTATCTCGCGCTGACGCGGACCTGGCGCGACGGCGACCGCGTCGAGCTACGCCTCGCGATGGACGTGACGGTGGAGGAGGCGCCGGCGGCGCCGGGCATCGCCGCGATCCTGTACGGGCCGCTGGTAATGGCGGGCGCGCTGGGAAGCGACGGTCTCGCCCCGGGCGCCGACATCGTGGTCAACGAGCGCCGCTACGGCAGCTACAACGATGCCCCGTTCACCGCACCGACGCTCGCCGGCGACGCCACGTCGCTCGCCCGGGCAGTGCGGCCCACGGGGACTCCGCTGGAGTTCACCATCACGTCGGCGGATCGTCGCGAGGTCCGCCTCATCCCCTATCACCGCATCGCGCACGAGCGTTACGCGACGTACTGGCAGCTGAGTGACCCGTCGTAGCGCTTCCGTCCCCGCCGACGCGGGGGCGCCGTCGCGCGCCTCGCGACGCTCGCGCGGGCTCAGCGGATGTTTTTCCGCCGGTCTCAGGTCAGGGTCGGCGACGAGTCCAGCCGCTTCGGACTGAAACGCGGCAGCTCGGGCAATACAGACCAGGCGCCGTACAATATCGACGGCTGCGGCGTTTTCCCGCAACGAGCGTTGAAGAGAATGGTTGTCACCCGCGGAACGCTCGATAGGTGTTTTCCGGCGTGATAGCGTGACAGATAATCTCTAAGATTGTGACCAAGCCGATGCTTTATCTCTATGATCTAACAGCAGAAATCGGCGACATTTCCGTCCTTCACCGCAGTTCGTCGGTCTAGGTGCGAGCGTCGTGAGCCAGCAACGCGTGGACTCGTCGCCTGGCGGCGCGATCGAGCCCGGGGGGGCCGGGCTCGCCACGCGCGGCTGGCGGATCGACGAGGCGCGGCGCCGCGCCACGATCGACTCGCTCCATCTCGCTTCGCTGCGGCGCTCGGCCGCGCTGCGCCAGATCACCGACTTCGCCGCACAGCTGTGCGCCGCACCGGTGGCGCTGATCACGCTGATCGAGGAGGCCGACCAGACCTTCCTCGCGTCAACCGGTACCGACATGGAGGGGACCAAGCGCTCCGAGTCCTTCTGCGCGCACGCGATGTGGGAGGAGGACGTGACCGTCTTCCCCGATCTGACCGCGGACGAGCGCTTCCTCGGCAACCCCTTGCTGCGCGACCCCGGCGTGCGCTTCTACGCCGGGATGCCGCTGGTGGCGGACGACGGCGTCCCGCTCGGCGCGCTGTGCGTGCTCGACATGGTGCCGCGCCCGGACGGGCTGACGGCGTTGCAGCGCGACGGTCTGCGCGTGCTCGCCGCCAATGTCATGGCGCGGCTGCGCGGCTCACGCGACGACGCGGCGTGGCGCGAGGCCGCGGGCGAGGCACGACGCGCCGCCGCCGAGAGCGAGACGCGCTTCCGCACGCTGGCAGACACGATGCCGCAGATGGTGTGGTCGACGCTGCCCGACGGCTATCACGATTATTACAACGCGCGCTGGTACGAGTTCACCGGCATGCCCGAGGGCACGACGGACGGCGACGAATGGAACGGCATGTTCCACCCCGACGACCAGGCGCGCGCCTGGGCGGTGTGGCGCCACTCGCTCGAGACCGGCGAGGCTTATCAGATCGAGTATCGGCTGCGTTACGCCGACGGCACCTACCGCTGGGTGCTCGGCCGCGCGCTGCCGATCCGCGACCGCCACGGCGCGATCACGCGCTGGTTCGGCACCTGCACCGACATTCACGAGCAGAAGCTGGCGCTCGAGGAGCGTGAGGTGGTGAGCCAGGAGCTGAGCCACCGAATCAAGAACATCTTCTCGGTGATCTCGGGGCTGATCCACTTCGCCGCGCGTGCGCATCCCGAGCTGGCGACCGTCGCCAACGACCTGCGCCAGCGCATCATTGCGCTGGGCCGCGCGCATGATTTCGTCCGCCCGCACAGCAACGAGTCGCGACCGCATCTCGCGCAGGACAGCCTCCACGGCCTGCTCACCGAGCTGTTCGCGCCCTATCAGCGCGCGCCGGGCGAGCGGATCACGATCAGCGGCGACGACGTCGCGGTCGACGATCGCGCCGCCACGCCGCTGGCGCTGCTGTTCCACGAGCTCGCCACCAACGCGAGCAAATATGGTGCGCTGTCGGCTGAGCACGGCCGTATCGACCTCGCGGTGGCGCGCCGCGACGGCACGGTGCGGCTCGACTGGCGCGAGCGCGACGGTCCAATCCTCGACTCCCCCCCGCCGGGCGGCGGCTTCGGCAGCCAGCTGATCGAGCTCAGCGCGGTGCGTCAGCTCGGCGGCGCGGTGACGCGCACCTGGCATCCGGACGGGCTGGAGCTGGTGGTGATGGTGCCGCTGCCCGCGTTCAGCCGCGCCGCGGCCACCTGACGAACTCGGGCGGCGTCGCGGCATCGACCGGCGCCATCTCGGTCGCGGTCAGCGCCGCGCTGAGGATCGCCTCATCGTTGAAGGGTTTGCGTATATAGCCGAGCGCGCTGCCGGGGTCGGTGATCTGGCCGGGGTTGGCGGTGACGAACACCACCTTGACGCCGTGCTCGCGCGCGATCCGCTCGGCGATCACGGGACCGGTCGCGCCATCGCGCAGATTGACGTCGACGAAGGCGAACTGACAGCCCGGCGCGGCGCGATAGGCGCTCTCCGCATCCGCCGCGATCGCGGCGACGACGAATCCCGCGTCCTCGAGGATCCGCTCGAGGTCGAGCGCGACGAAGATCTCGTCCTCCACGATGAGCGCGGTCTGGGGCATGACGTCGCTTCGATGACTCCGCTGGTTGGCTCGGGTTAACCCCGATCAATCGGCGGGGTTCCGACGCAGCAGGAATACCGCATGCTCGGCGAGGAAGTTCGCCGCCGCGCCGCCGGTGCGCTTGTCGCCCGAGAGGAACCAGGCAGCTTCGGTGGCCACCCCGCGCTCGGCGAGATGCGCGCGGAAATCGTCCACGGTGAGGTGGTGGATGTTGGGCGTGTCGTACCAGCGCTCGGGCAGCAGCCGCGTCACCGGCATCCGCCCGCCCCACAGCAGCGAAAGCCGCACCCGCCAGTGCGCGAAATTGGGGAAGCTGACGAAGGCGTGGCGCCCGATCCGCAGCAGTTCGTCGAGCACGCGGTCGGGCGCGCGCGCGGTCTGGAGCGTCTGGCTCAGGATGGCATAGTCGAAGCTCTGGTCGGGGTAGCCGGCGAGGTCGGTGTCGGCGTCGCCCTGGATCACCGACAGACCGCGCGACACCGCCGCGGCGACGTTGCGCGGGTCGAGCTCGAGCCCGCGCGCGTCCACCCCCTTGGTGTCGCGCAGCGCTTTCATCAGCTCGCCGTCGCCGCAGCCGACGTCGAGCACGCGCGCGCCCGGCGGAACATGCGCGGCGATGATCGCGAGATCGGGGCGCAGGCTCATGCGCCGGTCCCGAGGAAGCCGCCGATCACGCGGTCGAGCTCGGGCGAGTCGAGCAGGAAGGCGTCGTGGCCATAGGGGCTGGAGAGCTCGACGAAGCTGGCGGGCGCGCGCGCCGCCACCAGCGCCTGGACGATCGCACGTGATTCGGCGGTGGGGTACAGCCAGTCGGTGTCGAAGCTGACGAGGCAGAAGCGTGCGCGCGCGGCGCGGAAGGCGTGCGCGAGCAGCCCGCCATGCTCCTCGGCGAGGTCGAAATAGTCCATCGCGCGGGTGATGTAGAGGTAGGAATTGGCGTCGAACCGGTCGGTGAAGGCCAGTCCCTGATGGCGCAGGTAGCTCTCCACCTGAAAATCGGCGTCGAAGCCGAACGACTTCTGCTCGCGCGCCTGGAGGCGGCGGCCGAACTTCTCGGTCAGCCCCGCCTCGGAGAGATAAGTGATGTGTGCCGCCATGCGCGCCACGGCCAGCCCGGCGGCAGGGGGCGCGCCGTCGTAATAGTCACCGTTCTGCCAGTTCGGGTCGGCCATGATCGCCTGGCGCCCGACCTCGTGGAAGGCGATGTTCTGCGCGGTGTGCCGCGCGGTGGACGCGATGACCAGACAGGCGTCGAGCCGCTCCGGGAAGGTCGCCGCCCAGCTCAGCGCCTGCATCCCGCCCATCGATCCGCCCACCACGGCGGCGAGCTTGGCCACGCCGAGATGATCGAGCAGCAGCGCCTGTGCGCGCACCATGTCGCGGATCGTGATGACCGGGAAGGCCATCGCATAGGGCCGGCCGGTGCCCGCGTCGGTACTCGCCGGACCGGACGTGCCCATGCAGCTGCCCAGCACGTTGGCGCAGATCACGAAGAAACGGTCGGTGTCGATCGGGCGACCCGGGCCGACCATGCGCTGCCACCAGCCCGGCTTGCCGGTGCGCGGATGCGCCGAGGCGACGTGATGGTCGCCGGTGAGCGCGTGGCAGATCAGCAGCGCGTTGCCGCCATCGGGCGCGAGCGTGCCATAGGTCTCATAGGCGATCTCGACCGGCGCGAGCAAAGCGCCGCCGTCGAGCCGCAGTGGCCCCGGCAGCACGACGTGGCGCGACAGGCCGAAGCGCTGGTCCAGCGAGGAGGGCGTGGTGAGCATCGGGCAGCCGCTTTACCCGCGCCGCCCCGCCCAAGTCGAGCCGGACCCGCGCGCGCCTGCGCCGCGTTGGCGTCGAGCGTCAGCCCGACGCGGGAGGCCCTTCATGGCGGACGACGCCGAGGCGCGCGAGCGCGACATCGACCTCGATCCTGACGAGCGCGCGGCGGTGAAGCAGCGTCAGGCGGCCAGCCCGCGCGTGATTCACGAGGTGATCCGCCGTGCCGGCGACGAGGAGCTGGAACGGCCGAGCTGGTCGCTGGTCTGGTCGGGGCTCGCCGGCGGGGTCGCGATCAGCGCCTCGATCCTGGGAAAGTCGCTGATCGCGCGCGACCTGCCCGAGGCAGGCTGGACGCCGCTGGTGACCAGCGTCGGCTACACGCTCGGCTTCCTCGTCGTGATCCTCGGGCGGCTCCAGCTCTTCACCGAGAGCACGTTGTCGGCGGTGATCCCGGTGGCGACCCATCCCAGCCTCGGCAATCTCGCGCGGCTGCTGCGGCTATGGGCGCTGGTGCTCGGCACCAACCTGCTCGGCACGCTCCTGATCGCGGGGCTGGTCCACTATCGCCTGATCGGCTCGCCCGAGGGCGGCGCGGCGATGCTGGAGACGTCGCGCGAGCTGCTCGCGCATGATTTCTGGGCGACGCTGCGGCTCGGCATCCCCGCCGGCTTCCTGATCGCGGCGGTGCCCTGGGCGTTGCCCTCGTCGCGCGGTCAGGAATTCTGGGTGGTGTTCGTCCTCACCTATTTCATCGCGCTGGGCGGTTTCGCGCATGTCGTCGCCGGCTCGGGCGAGGCATGGCTGCTCGCCTTCGCGGGCGAGGTGAGCTTCGCACAGGCGCTCGTCGGGCTGATCCTGCCGGCGCTGATCGGCAACGTGATCGGCGGCACCGGGCTGTTCGCGCTGCTCGCGCACGCGCAGGTGCGGCAGGAGCTGTGACGCCCCGCCCTCTTCCCCAGCCGCCTCACACCCGCTACCCGATCGCACATGAGTGATGCGCCGCGCCCCAAGTCCTGGATCATGGACATCGCCCCCTACGTCCCGGGGCGTTCCACCACCGATGACGGGCGCACGGTCGCCAAGCTCAGCTCGAACGAGAACCCGCTCGGCACCTCGCCCGCCGCGCGCGCCGCTTTCGCCTCCGCCGCCGACTCGCTCGAGCGCTATCCCGACGCCAGCGGCGCGATCGTGCGCGAGGCGATCGCGGCGCGCTTCGGGCTCGATTCCGCGCGGATCATCTACGGCAACGGCTCGGACGAGATCCTCCACCTCGCCGCGGGCGCTTTCGCCGGGCCGGGCGACGAGGTCATCTTCGTCCGCTACGGCTTCGCGGTGTACGAGATCGCGGCGCGGCGCGTCGGCGCCACCCCGGTGATCGCGCCCGACCGCGACTATGCCACCGACGTCGACTCGATCCTCGCCTGCGTCAGCGAGCGGACCCGCGTCGTCTATGTCGCCAACCCCAACAACCCGACCGGCACCTTCGCGCCGCGCGCCGAGATCGCGCGCCTCCACGCCGCGCTGCCGCGGACCGTGCTGCTGGTGCTCGACCAGGCCTATGCCGAATATCTCGCCGACCACGACGACGACGGCGGGCTCGAGCTCGCCGCGACCGTACCCAACGTGCTGGTGACGCGCACCTTCTCCAAGATCCACGGGCTCGCCGCGGAGCGCATCGGCTGGGGCTACGCGCACGCCGACATTGTCCAGGCGCTGCACCGCATCCGGCTGCCGTTCAACATCACCATCGGCGGCCAGCGCGCCGCGGTCGCCGCGATCCAGGATCGCGCGTTCGTCGAGCACACCCGCGCGCACAACGCCACATGGCGCGCCTGGTTCGCCGACGAGATCGCCAAGCTCGGCAACGGCGGACTGCGCGCGATCCCGAGCGAGGCCAATTTCGTGCTGGTCGTGTTCGAGGGCGCGCTGACCGCGGAGACGGCCTACAAGGGACTGATGGACGCGGGCTATATCGTCCGCTGGTTGCCGGGCCAGGGGCTCGCGCAGGGGCTGCGCATCACCATCGGCACCGAGGAGGAGACGCGCGGCGTCGCCGCGGCGCTGCGTGCGCTGGTCGAGCGCGACACCGCGCCCGCGCACGCCGAGGCGGCCGACGCCGGGATCGAGCGCGGCTGATGCTGCCGTTCAGCCGCGTGTCGGTCATCGGGCTCGGGCTGATCGGCTCGTCCGTGGCGCGCGCGGTGCGCCAGTATCTGCCGACCGTGCGGCTCACCGGACATGACGCCAGCGCCGCGGTGCGTGAGACCGCGCGCCGGATCGACCTGGTCGACGACGTCGCCGACAGCGCCGCCGCGGCGGTGACCGACGCCGATCTCGTCATCCTGTGCGTGCCGGTCGGCGCCATGGCCGCGGTCGCCGCCGAGATCGCGGAGGAGCTGCCCGCCGACGCGATCGTCAGCGACGTCGGCAGCTGCAAGACCGCGGTGGCGCAGGCGCTGGCCGCGGTGCTGCCGCCCGAGCGCGTCGTGCCCGCCCACCCGGTGGCGGGAACCGAGCAGAGCGGCCCGGAGGCGGGCTTCGCCTCGCTGTTCCGCGGGCGCTGGTGCATCGTCACCCCGCTCGCCGAGAGTGACCCGCTCGCGGTCGCGCGGGTCGAGGAATTCTGGCACCGGCTCGGCGCCGATGTCGAGCGGATGGCGCCCGAGCACCACGACCGTGTGCTGGCGGTGACGAGCCACCTGCCGCACCTGATCGCCTATACGATCGTCGGCACCGCGGACGATCTCGGCCAGGTGACCGAGTCGGAGGTGATCAAATTCTCGGCCGGCGGCTTCCGTGACTTCACCCGCATCGCCGCGTCGGACCCGGTGATGTGGCGCGACGTCTTCCTCGCCAACAAGGAGGCGGTGCTGGAGATGCTGCAGCGCTTCAGCGAGGATCTCAGCCAGCTGCAACGCGCGATCCGCTGGGGTGACGGCGACGCGCTGTGCGACCGTTTCGCGCGAACGCGCGCGATCCGCCGCTCGATCGTCGACCAGGGACAGGACGACGCCGCCGCCGACTTCGGGCGCCGGCACGACTGAGGAGGCTTTCTCCCGCAGACTGGCGTCCTGCTGGACTCGTTGCAGCATCCACCGGCCCGCGAGCGCTCCGGCGCCCAGGTATGCGGCACTGAGGATCCTGAGACGAGCTCAGGATGCCGCCAAACGGCTAAGATCGACGTCTAGGCCTCACCCGCACTCGCATCCCCCGCGTTCAGCGCGTTGATCGCGGCGTGCACGCGCGCCTCGATCTCGCGGCGCGGCAGCCCCGGCGGGATCGGCTCGCCCAGCCGGATCGTCACCTCTCCCGGCGTTACCGTGCCGCGGCGCAGTCCCAGCCGGCCGCTGTCGAGCGCGATCGGCACCACCGGATAGCCCAGCGCCTTGTACAGTCCCGCGAAGCCTGAGCGCAGTGGCGGCGCCTCGCCGTGCGGCACGCGCGTCCCCTCGGGATAGACGATCACCGATCGCCGTGCCTCGCGCGCCACCTTGGCGTCGCGCACCAGCTGGCGCAGCGCCGCGGCGGACGCGTCGCGATCGACCGGGATCCCGCCGTAGACCCGCGTCGCCCAGCCCCAGAAGGGGATGTTCCACAGCTCGCGCTTGAGCACCACCGCCGGGCCGCGCAGCAGCGGCTGCAGCTCCACCGTCTCGTACATCGCCTCGTGCTTGGCGGCATAGAGCACCGGGCCCGCGGGCAGCTCGCCCTCGAAGCGCGTGCGCACGCCGAGCAGAGCGCGCGCCGCCCAGCGATGATAGGCCGACCAGACATGCGCGTATGGCACCATCGCGCGCTGTCCGAACAGCGCCACGATCGGTACCACCAGCACGATCGGCACCGAGCCGGCGTAGAACACCAGCCGGAAGAGCCAGGATCTCAGCGCGTTCACCGTCTCACCCGCTCCCACCCCAGCACCACCGCACGCAGCAGCAGCTTGTTGTATTCGTTCACCGCCTGCGCCAGCGTCGGCTCGCTCGGCACGCCCTCGACCGCGACGCTCACCGACGTGCCCAGCGCGGCGGCGAGCTCGAGCGCGGCGCGGCGCGCGTGCCAGTCGGAGGTGACCAGCCGGATCGAGCGATACCCGTGCGCCTTGACCCAGGCGGCGGTCTCCTCGGCGTTGCCGCGCGTGTCGACCGCCTCGGCACCGAGGTCGACGCAGCAGGCGAAAGTGGCGGCATGGCCGCTGATCCGCGCGAGATCGGCGCGCGTCACGCCCGGCGCGGTGCCGGTCACCAGCATGCGCCGCGCGCGTTTCTGCTCGAGCAGGTCGAGCCCGCGCGCGATCCGCCCGGCCGCGCCGGTCGGCACCACGATCGCGTCGGTGCGCAGGCTCGCGTCGGGGATGCCCGGCAGCGCCAGCATGAACAAGGCGAAGCCCAGCGCCCAGCCGAGCAGCGCGAGCGCGATCAGCCGCTTGATCACAGCGTTCGTGCCAGCGCGTGGGTGACGGTGCGGCGTGCCACCAGCGCGGCGAAGCCGACGAAGACGAACGGGAGCGCCGCGAGCACGCTCCAGCCCTGCGCGCCGAGCGCGACGATGTCGCCGAGCGCGCCGGCGCCCACGGCAAAGGCGGGGATCAGCAGCACCGCGGTCACGCCGGCGGCCGCCGTCGCGACCAGCGCGGCGGTCGCGGCATCGCGCGCGACACGGCGCTGGAACAGACCCGCCACCTGGGCATCGGTCGCGCCGAGCCCGTGCATCACAGCGATCGTGGCGCGGTGGGCCTCCAGCCCCGCCCGCGCCGCCAGCACCACCACCGCGGCGCTGGCGCCCACCATCAGCGCCGCGACCGCGGCGGCGAGGATCGATGCGACGCGGAGCAGCCGCGCCAGCGGTGCCACCGCGGCGCCGCGCGAGTCGATCACGGCGCCGGGGGCGGCGCGGCGCAGCACCGCGCGCGCGGCCGGGAGCGCGTCGTCGCCGGGCGCGAGCTCGAGATCGATCAGCTCGGGCATCGGCAGGTCGGGGTCGTCCGCCGCGCTGCCGAGCCAGGGCGCCACCAGCCTCGCCAGCTCGGCGCGCGGCACCGCGCGCGCGCGCGTCACCGCGGGCGAGGACCGCAGCGCCGCCAGCGTGCGCGCCGCCGCCGCCCCGCGCGCGGCGGGATCGGCGTCGGTGAACTGCACCGTGGCGCGTCGGCTCAGCCGCGCGCCCAACGCCGCCGCGCCGCGCCCCGCGCCGATCCCCGCCGCCGCGGCGAGCAGCGTCAGGAACAGCATGATCGCGAGCACGCCCACCATCGCGCGCGTCGCGCGCGCGGGATCGAGCACGCGGGCGATCACCGCGCTCATGCCATGCTCACGCGGGCGGGCGGGAAGCGCAGCGCGCCGGTTGGGTCGAGCAGCCGCCCGTCCGCCAGCCGCATCAGCTGCGCGCCCTTCACCTGTCGCAGCAGCTGCGGGTCGTGCGTCGCTACCACCACGGTGGTGCCGAGCCCGTTGAGTGAGGCGAACAATTGCATCAGCCGGTCGGCCATGGGCTCGTCGACGTTGCCCGTCGGTTCGTCGGCCAGCAGCAGCTCGGGCCGCCCCGCCACCGCCCGCGCGATCGCGACCCGCTGCTGCTCGCCGCCCGATAGCGTCTCCGGCAAGGCCGCGGCGCGGTGCGACAGGCCGACCCAGGCGAGCATCTCGCGCACCGCCTCGGCAACCTCGGTCTCGTCGGCCCCGGCGATGCGCAGCGGCAGCGCTATGTTGTCGGCGACGCTGAGGTGCGGCACGAGGCGGAAATCCTGGTAGACCACGCCGATGCGGCGGCGGAAGCCGGGCAGGCGCGCGCGCGGCAGCGTCACCACGTCCTCGCCGAACAGCCGGATGATGCCGCGACTGGGGCGCTGCGCGAGGTAGAGCAGGCTCAGCAGCGAGGTCTTGCCCGCGCCGCTCGCGCCGGTGAGGAAATAGAATTCGCCCGGCGCGAGCGCGAAGCTGACGTCGCGCAGCACCTCCTCGCCCTGGCCGTAGCGCAGCCCGACATTCTCGAACTGGACGATCCCCGCCACCCGGCCGCTCACCACCTCTCGCCTGCGCATCGCCCCGCCGCCATCGCACGCGTGCCCCCGCGCATCAAGCAGGTGACGGGCCGCTTGCCTCAGGTGGCTCGCACGTGCTTAGAATCGCGATCAGTTCCTGCCGGTGGCCCGCCATGATCATCGAATGTCCCGAATGTCGCGCGCGCTATCAGGTGCCGGACGGCACGGTCGGCACGACCGGCCGCACCGTGCGCTGCGCCAATTGCCGACACAGCTGGTACCAGGAGCCGCGGGACGAACCGCTCATCGACGCGTTCGACGAGAAAGAGGCGTTCGCGCCCTCCAACGCCGCGGAGCCGGAAGGCTACCCGCCCGAGCCCGAGCCCGAGCCGGCGCGCCTCCCCATCTCGCGCGTCGCCGAGCCGGACGCTGCGATGCCGCCGGCCGCTGCGCCCGCGTCGCCCCCCGCCCCGCCCCCGCTGATCGCGCCCGCTTTCGTCGAGGCCGATCCCGAGCCCTCCGCCGTGGCCGCCGGCTACGACGCCTTCGCGCATCGCCCGCCGTTCCGCCCCGAGCGCAACACCGCGCGGATGCGTACCATCGCCAGCCTTGCCGCCGGGCTGCTGATGCTCGCCGCGGTGGCGGTGATCCTGTGGACCACCGCGCCCGGCCTGGCGCAGCAGGTCGGCCTCTCGGTCGGGCCGGCCGAGCTGCCGCTGCGCATCGTCGATCACCCGATCGAGCGCCGCAAGATGGCCAACGGCTCGGAGCTGTTCGCGGTCAGCGGGCAGATCACCAACCCGTCGCCGACGCGCCAGCGGGTCCCCGACATCCGCGCCGACCTGCGCGACGCGCAGGGCAAGATCGTGTTCAGCTGGACGATCACGCCGCAGCAGCGCACGCTGCTGCCCAACGGGGCGCTCGACTTCAACTCGGCGCAGGTCGACGTCCCCGCCACGTCGAAGCGGCTCGACCTCAGCTTCGTCGGCGAGGAAAGCTGAGCCGGGCGACGAAAGCGTGTTGCCAGCCCCTCAGGGCTTTGCTAGGGGCCCGCTCCTGCCAGCCGCCGGGCATACCCCGGCGGACATCACGTGCGGTCGTGGCGGAATTGGTAGACGCGCAACGTTGAGGTCGTTGTGTCCGAAAGGACGTGGAAGTTCGAGTCTTCTCGACCGCACCACCTTCCCGCCTAGGCGCGGGAGCCGCGGGCCGGCGAGCCCGCGCGGCTCGTCCCAAGCGGGAGCAGCCGGACGTCGGCGCCGAGCGCCGCTCCCAGGCGTTACGCCCCGAGCATGACCTGTACCGCGTATCTTCACGCGATCGGCACCGCGACGCCGACGCACGACATCCACACCGCCTTCGTCGACTGGGCACGCGACCGCCTGCCTGAGCGGCCCGCGCGCGTGTTCGAGCGGATGGCCGCGCGCGCGGGCATCGCGCACCGCTGGTCGGTGCTGCCCGAGAGCGCCGGCTCGCCGGTCGCCGCGGGCGGCTTCTACGCCGCCGAGACGCTGCCCGGCACCGGCGCGCGCATGGCGTTGTACGCCGCGGCGGCCCCCACGCTCGCGCTCGCCGCGGTCGGCGCTCTGGCCGAGCAGGTCGCGCTCGACGGCGTCACGCATCTCGTCGTGGCGAGCTGCACCGGCTTCGTCGCGCCGGGCGTCGACCAGATCATCGCGCGACGGCTCGGTCTGGCGGCGACCGTCGAGCGCACCCTGATCGGCTTCATGGGCTGCTACGCCGCGGTGGTGGCGCTGCGCACCGCGCGTCATATCGTTCGCTCCGAGCCGGCGGCGCGCGTGCTGGTGGTGACCGTGGAGCTGTCGACGCTCCACCTCCAGGCGAGCGACGAACTGGAGTCGCTGCTCGCCATGCTCCAGTTCGGCGACGGTGCCGCCGCCGCGCTGGTCACCGCCGTGCCGCGCGGGCTCGCGCTCGAGCGGCCGTTCAGCGCCGCGCTGGAGGAATCGGACTCGCTGATCCGCTGGGACATCACCGACCGCGGCTTCGCGATGCATCTCTCGGGCGAAGTACCCGGCCGCCTCGGCGGCGCGCTGCGCGATCCAGCGCTGGTCGGTTCGCTCACCGGCGGCGCGACGGTGGACCGCTGGGCGGTGCATGCCGGCGGCCGCTCGATCCTCGACTCGGTCGAGCAGGCGTTGGCGCTACCCCCCGAGGCGCTCGCCGACTCGCGGGCGGTGCTGCGCGACTGCGGCAACATGTCCTCGGCGACCCTGCTCTTCGTGCTCGCGCGTGTGCTGCGCGGCGAACCGGTGCGACACGGCGTGGCGCTCGCCTTCGGACCGGGCATGGCGGCGGAGGGGATCGCCTTCCGTACCGCGCCGTGAGCGCGCCCTCGCTCGCCGAGCGGCGGATCGCGGACGAGCTGATGGACGCGGACGACCTCGCGCCCGAGATCTATGCGGCGGTGGTCGCCGATCTCGCCCGGGTCAATGTCGTGACGCTCGCCGCTCGCCCCACGCTGGCTTTCCTGCGGCGCACCTGCCGCCCGGGCGGACGCTACCGGCTGCTCGACGTCGGTTACGGCGACGGCGACATGCTGCGGCGGATCGCGCGCTGGGGCGAGCGGCGCGGGGTCGCCCTCGAACTCGTCGGCGTCGACCAGAACGAGCGCAGCCGCGCCGCGGCGCTGGCGCACAGCCCGGCCGGGCTCGCGGTCGACTGGCGCGTCGGCGACTATCGCGCGCTCGGCGACGAGCCGTGGGACCTCGTCATCTCCAGCCTGGTGGCGCACCATATGACGCGCGACCAGCTGATCGCCTTTCTCGCCTGGATGGAGCGGCACGGGCGCGTCGGTTGGCTGGTCAACGACCTCCACCGCCACGCTGTCGCCTACCGCGCCTGGCCGCTGCTGGCACGCGGCTTCGGCTGGCACCCGATCGTGCGCCACGACGGCCATGTCTCGATTGCGCGCAGCTACCGACCCGACGAGTGGCTCCCGCTGCTCGCCGCCGCGGGCGTGCGCGACGCGCGCGTCTACCGCGCCTTTCCGTTCCGGCTGTGCGTCGAGCGCCGCTGATCCTGGGCGGCGGGCCCGCCGGTGCGGCGGCGGCGATCACGCTGGCGCAGGGCGGTACGCGCGCGCTGGTGATCGAGCGCACGCGCGAGACCGGTGACGCTTTGTGCGGCGGCTTCCTCAGCTGGCGCACGCTGGCGGCGGTGGAGCGGCTTGGGATCGACCCCGACGCGCTCGGCCCCGCGGTGGTTCGCCGCGTACGCCTCTTCGCCGCGGGGCGCGTGGTTGAGGCACCGCTGCCAGCGCCCGCGCGCGGCGTCTCGCGTCACCGGCTCGACTCGCTGCTGCTCGCGCGCGCAGTGGCGGCGGGCGCGGCGGTGGAGCGGGGGGTCGCGGCGCGCGCGGTGGAGGACGGTGCGGTGCGCACTGCCGACGGCGCGCTGCTGGCGAGCGAGGCGCTGTTTCTCGCCAGCGGCAAACATGACGTGCGCGGCAGCGCACGGCCCGCACCGAAAGGTGATCCGTCGCTGGGGCTGCGCACGCGCCGCGCCGACTCACCCGCGCTGGCGCGGCTGGTCGGCGACGCGGTCGAGCTCCACCTGTTCCGCGGCGGCTATGCGGGCGTGGTGCGCCAGGAGGACGGCAGCACCAACATCTGCCTCGCGTTACGCCGCTCGCGGCTGAGCGCGGCGGGGACGCCCGCGCGCCTGCTCGAGATGCTAACGGCAGAGGCGCCGGCGCTGGGCGAGCGGCTCGGCGACGCGGCGCACGGCGCGATCGAGGCGGTCGCCAACGTGCCCTACGGTTGGCGCGCGCGGCCAGGCGAGACCGGCCTGTTCCGGCTCGGCGACCAGGCCGCGGTGATCCCCTCGCTCGCCGGCGAGGGGATGGGAATCGCGCTGGCGAGCGGTATCAGCGCGGCGCGAGCGTGGCACGACGGCGGCGCGCTGGCGGCGGCATCGTGGCAGGCGCGCTTCGCCCGCCGCGCGGGGGCACCGCTCGCCGTGGCCGGGGCGGTGCGCGCGCTGGCGGAGCATCCGGTGCTCGCCGCGCCGCTGCTGGCGCCGCTCGCCCGCGCCGGATTGCTCGAGACGCTGGCGCGCTGGACGCGGATCGGGGGCGAGTAGGCGCGTGGCGGCGCTTCGAGACGAGGCTTCGACGAGCTCAGCCTCTCCTCAGCGCGGACGAAGAAATGTCTGGATAGGCAGAGTATAGGACGGCGCTGCCCTTCCCGTTTGTGCTGAGGAGGCGCTGAGCCTGTCGAAGCGCCGTCTCGAAGCACGCCGGACGCCGCAAGCGAGCGAGGCGCGCGTCGTCGCCGCGCTCCCCCGATCACCGCGGCGAGTTAATCGCGCGCCAATCCGCTTGTTAAGCCTGGCTCAAGCCACTATCCGCCAGGGCCGACGCCATGGCCCGCGCCCCCTCCCGCACTTCCCGCTCGCGCCCGGCGCGCTCCCCGTGGCGGCGGCGGCTGAGCGTCGCGCTCAAGACGCTGCTGGCGCTCGCCGTGCTCGCGGTGGGTGCGCTCGTCGTGGCGGTGTATATCGCGCGCTCGCAACTGCCGAGCTTCGAGTCGCTCAAATCCTCTCCCAACGGCCAGATGGTGCGCGTCCACGCCGACGACGGCAGCGTGCTGGTCTCGCTCGGGCCGAGCTACGGCCAGTGGCTGAGCTACGATCGTATTCCCGCGGTGATGACCGACGCGACGATCGCGGTGGAGGACCGACGCTTCCGCAGCCACGTCGGGGTCGATCCGATCGGGATCGCCCGCTCGGTCGGGGTGCGCTACGAGCGCGGCCACTGGGTGCAGGGCGGCTCGACCATCACGCAGCAGCTCGCGCGCACGGTCTTTCTCAACAACCAGAAAAAGTTCGGTCGCAAGTTCCGCGAGGCGATCCTGGCGCTCGCGCTGGAGCGCAAGTTCAGCAAGGACCAGATCCTCGAGCTGTACCTCAACAAGGTCTATTACGGCGGCGGCGCCTACGGCATCGACGCGGCGAGCCGCAAATTCTTCGGCCATGGCGCGAGCCAGCTGAGCCTCACCGAGGCGGCGGTGATCGCGGGGCTGGTCAAGGCGCCGTCCAATTACTCCCCCACCGCCGACGCCGAGGCCGCGGTCGGTCGCGCCGGCGTGGTGATCCAGCAGATGGTGCGCAACGGCTTCATCACGTCGAGCCAGGCCGCCGCCGCCGATCCCAACGACGTCCGCCTCGCGCCCGCGCCGCGGCAGAACAGCGTGCGCTATTTCACCGACTGGGCACTGCCCCAGCTGGAGCTGCTGATCGACGAGACCGAGCGGCCGCTCGAGGTCTGGACCACGCTCGACCCGGCGATGCAGCGCGCCGCCGACGAGGCGGTCCGCGCCAACGCTCCCGCGGGCGCGCAGGGCGCGCTGGTCGCGCTCGATCGCGACGGGTCGGTGCGCGCGATGGTGGGCGGCACCGACTATGTCACCTCCAACTACAATCGCGCCACCAAGGCGCAGCGCCAGCCCGGCTCGGCGTTCAAGCTGTTCGTCTATCTCTCCGCGCTCGAGGCCGGGCGTACGCCCGAAGACCGCGAGGTCGACGAGCCGGTGACGATCGACGGCTGGAGCCCGCGCAACGACTCGCGCCGCTTCTCGGGCGAGGTCACGCTGCGCACCGCCTTCGCCTTCTCGCTCAACACGATCGCGGCCAAGCTCGGCTATGCGGTCGGCTTCCAGACGGTGGCCGACATGGCGCGGCGCTTCGGCATCACTACCGCGGTCAACACCCATCCCTCGATGGTGCTCGGCACTTCCGAGGTGCGGGTGATCGACATGACCCGCGCCTTCGCCAGCGTCGGCAACAAGGGCGTGGCGGTGACGCCGTTCGGGATCACGCGGGTGACCGCCGAGGGCGAGGAGATCTACCGCCACGAGGTCGATCGCAGCCACGTGCTGGTCGCGCCCAACGTCGCGGCGCAGATGATCGACCTGCTCCAGACCACGGTCAATACCGGAACCGGCCGCGCCGCGCAGATCGGCCGCCCGGTGGCGGGCAAGACCGGCACCACCACCAGCAGCAAGGACGGCTGGTTCCTCGGTTTCTCCTCGGGGCTGACCACCGGCGTGTGGATGGGCCGCGACGACGCCAAGCCGGTCGGCGGGCTGCACGGCGGCACCGCGCCGGCGCGCGCCTTCGCGCAGTTCATGCGCCAGGCGGTGGCCAATCGCCCGATCGAGCAGTTCGACACGCAGGTGACGCTGCCCGAGGCGCAGCTCGAGCCCGACGCCGAAAGCTATTATGGCGCGCCCGACAACAGCAGCTTCGTCGGCGACGACGGCCTCGCGATCGATCCGGGTGCACCGGCCGAGCCGCAGGCGCCGGTGTTCGGCCCCGAGCGGCCGGTGGTGCAGCCGGTGCCGCGCGGGCGCGAGGACGATGCCGGACAGGATGACGGTGCCGACCCGCGTGACGCGCCGCCACAGGCGCCGGCGCAGCGGCTCGACCAGGACTGGCTCGATCGAGTGACCGGTCGGCCCCAGCGCGATCAGGGCCGCGACCGCGCCCCGCCGCGCGCTCAGCCGCCGCGCGCGACCTCAGGCGACCCGTCGGGCGATCGCCCGTACCAATGAAGCGCGGCGCCGTTGGCGCGTAGCCAGGCGCGCTCGGGCGCGGGGTCGCGTCCGTAGAGTTGGGCGACCAGAGCGTGGAAGCGCGGCGAATGATCCATGTGGACGCGGTGCGCCACCTCGTGCGCCGCGGTGGCGCGGCGCACCGCGCGCGGCGCCAGCACCAGCCGCCAGCTGTAGCGGATCGCGCCGTGGTGCGCGCAGCTGCCCCAGCGCCCGCGCGGGTCGCCGACGCTCACCGCGCTGACCGTCACGCCGGCGAGCGCGGCATAATGCGCGGTATCCTTTTCGAGCAGCGCCAGCGCGGCGCGCCGCAGCCATGCCGCGACGCGCCGCTCGACCATCTCGGCCGGGCCGCCGACGGTGAGCAGGTCGCCCTCGACCCGCGGCAGCCGCGGTGCTTTCTCTTGCCAGACGATCGTCAGCGCCGCGTCGTCGACCTCCAGCGTCGCGCCGGGCACGAACGGGCGCGGTCGCGGCAGCAGCGCGCGCTGCGCGTCGAGCCAGGCGCGTTGCCCGACCGCCCAGGCCAGCGCCTTGGCGGCGGAGGCGCGCGGCGGCAGCGTCAGCCGCACGCGCCCGCTGGTCGGATCGAACGAGAGCTTCGTCCGCCGCGCGCGCGCGTTACGGACCAGCTCGATCGAGTCCGCGGGGATCGTCGCGCCGGTCACCGCCGGATCACAGCTCCCGGTCGACGATATGATGCTCGAGGTCGCCCGCGTCGTCCTCGCTGATCGTCCAGCCGCGCACCGACTCGCCCGCACGGTGCACCGCCTCGCGGTCGCCGCTGACGAGATAATGCCAGTCGGGCAGCGCCTCGCCGTTGGCGCGCAGGCGATAGGCGCAGGTCGAGGGCAGCCAGTCGATCGAGTCGACGTTGCTCGTCGTCAGCCGCACGCACTCGCTCACATAGGCGCGGCGGTGGCGATAGTTGGAACATTGCCCGCTGCGTCGGTCGAGCAGGCGGCAGGCGACGTTGGTGGCGACCAGCTCGCCGGTGTCCTCGTCCTCCAGCTTGTGCAGGCAGCATTTGCCGCAGCCGTCGCACAGTGCCTCCCATTGCGCGCGGTCGAGCCGGTCGAGCGGCACGTCCTCCCAGAAACGCCCCGTCAGCGCGCCCATCGCGTCACCTCCTCGGCGATCGCCTGCGGCGGCCCCTCGGGCAGCAGTGCCAGCGGCTTGCCCTGCGGATCGAACAGATAGATCTGGCGGCTATGGTCCATCAGATAGCCGTCCTCATTGCCCTTGCCGCGGGCGTAATAGATGCCGAAGGTCTTCGTCGCGGCGGCGATCTGCTGCGGCGTGCCGGTCAACCCCACCAGCCGCGGGTGGAAGGCCGAGACGAAGCGCTTGAGCGCGGCGGGCGTGTCGCGCGCGGGGTCGACCGTGACGAAGATCGGCGTGATCCGCGCGGCCAGTGCGGGGTCGCTCTTCTCGATCAGCCGCAGCCCCGCGGCGATGTTCTGCACGTCGGTGGGGCAGACGTCGGGGCAGAAGGTATAGCCGAAATAGACGATGCGGTACTGGCCGGCGAAGTCGCGGTCGGTCCGCGCGCGCCCGTCCTGGTCGGTCAGCGCGAAGGCACCGCCGATGCGCGCGCCGGCGAGCGGCGGGGTCGCGGCCGGCTCACTCGAGCAGCCCGCGGCCGCTCCGGCCAGCCCGAGCGCGAGCGCGGCGGCGAGGTGACGACGCATGTTCATGGTGGCGGCAGATGTGATGCGTTATAGCGCTGCCCGCAACCCTTTCCGCTCCGCCGACGCGAGACCGCCCGACCCATGATCCGCCGCCTGCTCCCCGCCGCCGCGCTGTTGCTCCCGCTCGGCACCCTCCCCCTCCCCGCCGCGGCGCAGCAGCAGTCGCAGAGCTACAAATTCCTCGAATCGATCCGGAAGGGCGACGGCAATGCGGTGATCGCGACGCTCGACCAGCCCGGCCAGACGATCATCAACACGCGCGATGTCACCACCGGCGAGGGCGCGCTCCACATCGTGGTCAAGCGCGGTGACTCGGCCTATCTACGTTACCTGCTCGCCAAGGGGGCCGATCCCAATCTGCGCGATCGCGAGGGCGAGACCCCGATGATGCTCGCGGTCCAGGCCGGACAGCCCGAGATGGTGCAGATCCTCGCCAACGCCAAGGCCAATGCCAATCTCGCCGACGGCAGCGGCGAGACCCCGCTGATCCGCGCGGTGCAGCGCCGCGATCTGTCCCTGGTACGCGCGGTGCTGGCGGCAGGAGGCAACCCGGACCAGCCCGACAATGTCGCGGGCATGTCCGCGCGCGACTATGCCAAGCGCGACACGCGCTCGACCGCGATCGCCAAGGTGCTCGACGAGACGCCGGCCAAGACCCAGCGTGCGGTGGCCGGCCCGCGGATGTGAGCGGCGGAGCGGGGCGCGAGGGCGTTCGTCGGCCCATCGGCCGGGACGCGGCGCCGCCCCCGCCCTTCCCTCCTTGCGTCGTCCCGGACTTGTTCCGGGATCCACGGTGCCACGGACCCACCAGCCTGTAGGGGCGCGGACGGGAGGGCTTGGCACAAGTCGGGATGACGGAAGAGCGCGCGTGCGCTGAGGGTCGACGGCCGACCGGTGACGCTCGCGACCCCGGCATCCGCGGCTCAGAAGCCCTGCACCGCCTCGGGATCGTGCGCCGCGATCAGCCGGCGCGCGGCGCGGCGCGCGAAGGCGAGCGTGCAGCGCTTGCGCACGTGCGCAGGCAACGGCTCGGTCCGCGCCTCCCGCACGATCGCGGCGTCGTAGCGGTCAGCGACGATCAGCCCGGTACGCTCGGGCAGGAAGGCGGCGCCGTCGATCGGCGCGGCGTCGAACCCGGCCGGCACCGCCCAGTAGAAGCGGTCGCAGTGCGCGAGATAGTCCTGCCACTTGGCGTCGCCGAGCAGGTCGGCGCGCGACACCTTGATCTCGACGATCACCAGCTGCCCGCGCTGGTCGAGCGCCATCAGATCGGCGCGCCGTCCGCCATCCAGCGGCACCTCGGCGATCGCGGTGAGTCCGTGGCGCAGCAGCATCCGCGTCACGCCGCGCGCGACATCGGCGGCACACATCGCGCCGGGTGCGTCGACGCAGGATTCGGGTGTGGTGAGCATGCGCCCATGATAGAACATCCCGCGAACGCTGGCAAAGCCCCGAAGCGTGGGCGGGTGCATGCAAGTGGTTGAACGCGCGCGCCGCCTCGGGCATGGACGACGCGATGGTTCCCGTTCCGTTCGCCGCCCTCGCCTTCGCCGGGCACGACTGGTGCGCGCTGCCGCAAGGCGCGCTCTACTGGCCGGCGCGACGTGCGCTGCTGGTGGCCGACCTGCACCTCGAGAAAGCGAGCTGGTATGCGCGCGGCGGGCAGATGCTGCCACCCTATGACTCGATCGCGACCCTGACCGACCTGGCCGCGCTGGTCGACTCGCTCGCGCCGGCGGAATTGTGGTGCCTGGGCGACAGCTTCCACGACGTCGAGGGATGCGACCGCCTCCCCGTCGACGCCCGCGCCCTGCTCACCCGCCTCACCGCCGCGACGCGCTGGACCTGGATCACGGGCAACCACGACCGTGTCTACGTCGACCGCTGCGGCGGCGAGACGGCCGACGAGGCGCTGGTGGACGGGGTCGTGCTGCGCCACGAGGCGGCGCGCGGCGAGACGCGGCCCGAGCTGTCGGGCCATTTCCATCCGAAGCTGCGCGTGCGCGTGCGCGGCAAGCTGGTGGCGCGGCGCTGTTTCATCGCCGGCCCGCGCAAGCTGATCCTTCCCGCCTTCGGGGCGCTCACCGGCGGCCTCGACGCGACCCATCCCGAGATCGTCCGCGCCGCGGGTGGTCCCGCCGAGGCACTGGTCGCTCTACCCGATCGGCTGCTGCGCTTCCCGCTCGCCGCCTGAACGCAGCCGGGTCAGCAGCGCGGCGACCTCGTCATAGTCGCGTGCGATCGCGTCGACCCCGATCGCGCGGAGCCGCTCGGCGTGATCGGGCCCGCAATGCGACGCCGCGACCAGCCCGATGACATAGGCGCCGCTCGCCACCGCCCCGGTCGCGCCGACGGGCGAGTCCTCGATCACCGCGCAGCGCTCGATCGGCACGCCCAGCCGGGCCGCGCCATGCCAGTAAAGATCGGGCGCGGGCTTGCCGCGTGCGACATGCTCCGCGCCGGAATAGAGATGGCCACCGAACGACTCGAGCAATCCGAGATGCTGGAGGTGCGTGCGGATCCAGCGCACGCGGCTCGACGACACCACCGCACGCGGCAGCTCGGCGGGTAGCGACCGCACGAACGCCGCCGCCCCCGCTACCTCGGCGATCCCCTCGATCAGGCAACGCTCGTCCTCGGCCTGGCGCGCGGCGCGGAAGTCCGCGGGCAGCGGGCGCCCGATCCAGCGCTCCACCGCGCCGGTGAAGTCGGTGCCGGACAGACCCATGAACTGCGCCATCGCCTGCTCGGGCGAGGTCGGATGGCCAGCAGCGGTGAGATAATCGGCGAGGTGGCGGTTGCCACTCGCCTCGCTCTCGATCAGCACGCCGTCGAAATCGAACAGCAGCGCCTCGATCGGCGACGCGGCGCTCATCGCCGCGCCCCGAACAGCGCCGAGCCGACTCGCACGTACGTGGCGCCCAGCGTCACCGCGGTCTCGAGATCGTCGGACATGCCCATGCTCAGTCCCTTCAGGTCGAGGTCGCGCGCGAGCTTGGCACAGAGCGCGAGATAGGGCGCCGGCTCGATCTCGGCGGGCGGGATGCACATCAATCCGGCGACCGGCAGGCCGGCGTCGCGCGCCTGGCGCAGCAGCGCGGGCAGCTCCGCGATCGCGCAGCCGCCCTTCTGCGGCTCGGCGCCGATATTGACCTGGAGGAAACAGTCGGGCGCACGGCCCTGCGCCGCGATCGCGCGCGCCAGCGCCTCGACCAACGAGGGCCGGTCGACCGAGTGGATCGCGTCCGCCAGCGCGACCGCATCGGCGGCCTTGTTCGACTGCAGCTGCCCGATGAGATGGAGTCGCGCGTCGGGATAGTCCTCGCGCAGCCACGGCCATTTCGCCTGCGCCTCCTGGACGCGGTTCTCGCCGAAGTCGCGGACCCCGGCGACGAGCAGCGGGCGGATCGCCGCGGCGTCATGCGTCTTCGATACCGCGATCAGCATCACGTCGGCCGGCGCGCGTCTCGCGACGCGGGCGGCATGCGCGATACGGTCGCGCACCGCGGCGAGCCGCGCCTCGGCGTCGCGGGAGAGGTCGTCCTGGATCATGCCCCGCGCTATAGGTGGCGCGATGCGTGCCCGCCACCCCGACCGCTGGTTGATGACCGACGAGCGCCAGGGCGAGGCGTTATGGCGCGCGCTGGAGCGGCTGCCGCGCGGCGGCGGGATCGTCTTTCGCCATCACGCCACTCCCACAACCGAGCGAGCGCGGCTCTTCGCGCGGGTCGCGGCAGTGGCGCGCCGCCGCGGGCTGGTACTGGTGCGCGCGGGCGCGCCCCGCTTTCGCGGCGAGCGCGGACGTCACGGACGGCGCGGACCTGGGCTGGTGACCTGGCCCGCGCATACGCGTCGCGAAGCCATCGCGGCGGTTCGGGCAGGCGCGACGCTCGTCTTCGTCTCACCCGTTTTCGCCACGCGATCGCACCCAGGCGCGCGCGCGCTCGGTCCGCTCCGCGCCGCCGCCATCGCGCGCGGGCTGCCCGTCGCGGCGATCGCGCTCGGCGGGGTCGACGAGCGCCGCTATCACCGCCGGCTGCGCGCGCTCGGCTTCGCCGGCTATGCGGCAATCGACGCTTGGGGCAGGCCCACCGGCTGAGCGCGCCTTAGCCGATATGTTCGGCGAAGAAGGCGGCCGTACGCTCGTCCGCCCGCTCGGCGGCGGCGTTCGAGCGACGCCGGCCGAACTCGGTCGCGAAGCCGTGATCCTCGCCGGCATAGTCATAGAGCGTCACGCGCGGGTGATCGTCGAGCCCCTCGTGCATCGCCCGCTGGGTCGTCGCGTCGACGAACCCGTCCGCGCCGGCGATATGAAGCAGCAGCGGGCGTGCGATCGCATGCTTCTCGCCGAGCAGACCGTCGATCCCCACCGCATAATAGCCGACGCTGGCGTCGACGTCGGTGCGGGCCGCGGTCATGTAGGCCAGGCGACCGCCCAGGCAGTAGCCGACCGCACCGACCTTCCTGCCGCTCTCGGCGCGCGCGTAGCGGATCGCCGCCTCGATGTCGCGGACGCCACCGTCCTGATCGAAATCGCCCATCAGCGACAGCGCGCGCTCCATCTCGGGCGCGACATCGGGATCGAGCTCGATCCCCGGCGTGATCCGCCAGAACAGATCGGGCGCGACGGCGAGATAGCCGGCCTCCGCCAGCGTGTCGCACTTGCGGCGGATACCCGCGTTGATACCGAAGATCTCCTGGATCACGACGATCGCGCCGCGCGGCGTGCCGGCGGGATCGGCGCGATAGGCGGGCATGTCACCGCCGTCGAGCGCGGTGATGGTAGCGAGGGCGGTCATGCGGGGGCTCTCTCCTGGCGCCCGGCGCGCTGCCCCGCGGACATTGCGGAGCCTCGACGATCCCGGGCATAAGCGGCGCCACGCTATCGCGCCCATCGGGCGCGCTCAAGGAGCCGCGGCGATGAAGGTGACGATCGAGCTCGACTGCACCCCCGAGGAGGCGCGCCGGATGATGGGCCTGCCCGATCTTACTCCGTTGCACGATCTGTACCTCTCGCGCATGCGCGAGGCACTCGACGGCCGCGTCGCTCCCGAGACCGTGGCGGCGATGATGCGCAGCTGGACCCCCGTGGGCGACGCTGGAATGGATTTCTGGCGCCAGCTTTTCGTAGCCAACAACGGCAAGTCGGGCTGAGTGGGCGATGACACGATCTACGCGCTGTCGAGCGGCGCGCCGCCCGCGGCGATCGCGGTCATGCGAGTCAGCGGTCGCGACGCGCGGGCGGCGGCAGCGGTGCTGGCGGGGGCGCTGCCCCCACCCCGTCGCGCCGGCGTGCGAACACTGCGCGGCGGCGACGGCACTCCGCTGGACCGCGCGTTGGTGCTGGTGTTCCCCGGGCCAAACAGCGCGACGGGTGAGGACCTCGTCGAGCTACATCTTCATGGCGGCCGGGCGGTAGTCGCGGCCGTCGGCGCCGCGCTCGCCGCTCAGCCAAAACTCCGTCAGGCCAGACCGGGCGAGTTCACGCGCCGAGCCCTGACGAACGGTCGGATCGACCTCCATCAGGCGGAGGGGCTCGCCGACCTGCTCGAAGCAGAGACCGAGGATCAGCGGCGTGCCGCGCTGGCGGCAAGTGACGGCGGACTGGGCGAGACGCTCGCTCGCTGGATGCGCGCGCTCAGCGATGCAGCTGCCATAGTTGAGGCCGCGATCGACTATGACGAAGAGGCGGACGTGAGCGGCGGCCACGCCGATGCGTGGCGCGCGATCGTCATGGCCGTGCGTGACGAGATGGTCGGGTTGCTCGCGCAACCGACGGTAGAGCGGCTGCGCGATGGCTTAATGGTAGTACTTGCCGGGCCGCCGAATGCGGGCAAGTCATCCCTGTTCAATGCGCTCCTTGGTCGGGACGCGGCGATCGTGACGCCGATCGCCGGTACAACCCGCGACGTAATCGAGGCACAAGTGATCCGCGCGGGGATACCCTATCGTCTGTGTGACACCGCGGGGCTCACCGATGCCACTGAAAACGTTGTGGAGCAGATCGGTGTCGAACGCGCGCGCGCGCTGAGTGCTCGGGCCGACGTCATCCTGTGGCTCGGCGAAAGCGGTTCAGCGCCGCCAGGTGCGGTACGGGTGGCGGCCAAGGCCGATTTGGCGCTCAGCCGCAACGCAGACATCTCTGTGTCGACACACTGGCCTGAATCAATCGACCATCTGTGGGAGTTCCTTGCCGCGACGGGGCGCGAACAGCTGGCGTTCACTTCCGAGATTGCCTTACGAGAAGCGCAGCGAGGCGCAGTCAACGACATCGCTAGCGCGCTCACGCGCTCACTGCATCACACCGATCCGCTCGTAAGCGCGGAGGAATTGCGCGTTGCGCGACGGCGCCTCGCAGGTCTAGTGGGACTGGATGCGACCGAGGCGATGCTAGACGCGCTGTTCGGACGCTTCTGCCTCGGCAAATGAGTTGTTCCACGTGAAACACTATGATGTTGTGGTGGTCGGCGGCGGTCACGCCGGCACCGAAGCCGCCGCAGCCGCCGCGCGCCGCGGTGCAGCAGTCCTTCTCGTCACACAACGTGCCGCGCAGATCGGCGTCATGTCATGTAACCCGTCGATCGGTGGCGTCGGCAAGGGGCATCTGGTCCGCGAGATCGATGCCTTGGACGGCCTGATGGGCGTCGCTGCCGACGATGCCACGATCCATCGAAGAATGCTCAACCGGTCTAAAGGCCTCGCGGTACAGGGACCTAGGGTTCAAGCCGATCGACGACTATACCGAGGATCGGTCCAGGCGCAGCTTCGTGAGTACGCCTCGCTGACGATCATCGAAGACGAGGCGATCGAGTTGGAGACGATAGGCGGCTCGATCGCCGGCGTCCGGTTTGACAGCGGTCTTTCGGTACGAGGTCGCGCCGTGGTAATTGCTACCGGCACGTTCCTCGGCGGGCGGCTCTTTCGGGGGACCGAGCGGCTTGATGGCGGGCGCATCGACGAACGGCCGAGTCATCGGTTGAGCCAGCAATTCCGCTCGATGGATCTTCCGATCACGCGATTGAAGACGGGAACACCACCGCGGCTCGACGGTCGAACGATCGACTGGAGCCGGCTCGAACGTCAATCAAGCGACGAAGACATGTGGCGCATGTCGTTTCTGCCATGCCCTCGCCGGTCCCTGCCCCAGCTCTCCTGCGCGATCACGCGCACCAACGAGCGTGGGCACGACGTCATACGCTCAGGGCTTTCTGACTCTCCCCTCTTCTCCGGTGCGATCGAGGGTGGCGGCCCGCGGTACTGCCCGTCGATCGAGGACAAGGTGCACCGCTTCGGCGACCGCGACGGGCACCAGATCTTCCTTGAGCCTGAAGGGTTGGATGATCACGTCATCTACCCCAATGGCATCTCGACCTCGCTCTCGCGCGACATTCAGGAGCGGCTGATCGCGACGATCGCCGGGCTCGAGCGTGCCCGCATCACCACCTACGGCTATGCGGTCGAATATGATCATCTCGATCCACGCTCATTGGATCACCGACTGGGGCTGCACGACCTTCCCGGTCTGTTCTGTGCGGGTCAGATCAACGGGAGCACGGGATATGAGGAAGCCGCCGCACAGGGTTTGATCGCCGGACTCAACGCGGCGGCGCACGCGCTTTCGCTCGACTCCTTCGTCTGTGATCGCGCGGCCAGCTATATGGGAGTCATGGTAGATGATCTGGTGCTGCAGGGTGTAAGTGAACCCTACCGGATGCTCACCGCGCGCGCCGAGTACCGTCTCGCGTTGAGGGCGGACAACGCGGAGACGCGGCTCACCGGGCTCGGTGTCGCGGCGGGAGCGATACGGGAGCAGCGGCGTGCATCGTTCGAGCGGCGGCAGGAGATGCGCGTTCGTGCCAGAGCCGGAGACCGACGGGAGATCGATCCCGACGTGTATCGCGAGGTCGAGGAAGACGCGCGCTACGCACCCTATCTCGAGCGACAGGCCGCGGAGATCGCCAGAATGCGCGCTGATCGCGATGTCACCATTCCTTCGCCCGAGACGCTGCACGCCGTACCCGGCCTTTCTACAGAGATGATCGAACGCCTGAGCATCGCACGCCCAACGACCTTGGACGAGGCGTCCCGAGTGCGAGGTATTACACCCGCGGCGTTGTCGGCTCTTTGGCTGCACGCACGGAAAAGCGCATGACCGAGGAAGAAGCGCGGGCCTGGGTCGTCACCCGCTTTGACGAGGCCGCGGCGCGACGGCTTGATCGCTTCGGGGCGCTGGTGATCGAGGAAAACGCGAGACAGAATCTGATCGCCCCCTCGTCCGTGGCGACGACGTGGTCGCGCCATCTGCTCGATTCCGCCCAGCTTCTTCTCCTTGCCAGACGCACGGGCGACTGGCTGGACGTCGGCACCGGAGCCGGCTTCCCCGGTATGGTCATCGCGCTGCTGAGTGAGCGATCGGTCACCCTGGTCGAGCCGCGCGCCAGGCGCGTCGAGTTTCTCACCGCCGCCGTCAGCGAGCTTGGACTCACCAACGTGAACGTTGTGAGGGGTAGAGCCGAGACCCTCCCCCCTCACCTGTTCGCGGTGATCTCAGCGCGCGCAGTCGCCTCTCTCGAGGATCTCCTCGGCATGACCCGCCACCTCCGCGACGCGAGCACGCGGCTCGTTCTACCGCGTGGCCGCAGCGGTGCTGCCGAGATTGATCTCGCTCGCTCTCGATGGCAGGGTGTGTTCCACGTGGAACACAGTCTCACTGACGCTGAATCACTCATCGTCATCGCTGACGGAGTATCTGTCTGATGTTCTGCATCGCCATTGCCAATCAGAAGGGCGGCGTCGGGAAAACTACCAGCGCGATCAACGTCGCTACGGCCTTGGCCGCCTCTGGCCAACGGGTCTTGCTGATTGATCTCGACCCTCAGGGAAATGCTTCCACTGGGCTTGGCATCGCGCAGGCGCAGCGCGAGCGCTCGACCTATGACGTACTGCTCGACGACGCCGGGCTGGCCGAGGCAGCAGTACCGAGTGGTATCCCTCAGCTCGACGTCATTCCCGCGACCGTCGACCTGTCGGGTGCCGAGATCGAGCTCGTCGAGTCGAGTGATCGCACGCACCGCCTCCGCCGCGCGATCGATCGCGCCGACCGGAGCTGGGATGTCGTGCTGATCGACTGCCCACCCTCGCTCGGCCTACTCACGATCAACGCCATGGTAGCGGCCGACGCGCTCCTTGTTCCGCTCCAGTGCGAGTTCTTCGCGCTCGAGGGGCTCAGCCAGCTGCTCAACACGGTCGAGCGGATCCGATCGCGCTTCAATCCCTCGCTCTCGATCCTGGGCGTGGCGCTCACGATGTACGATCGTCGCAACCGGCTTACCGAGCAGGTCTCGGCGGACGTGCGGGCAGTGCTCGGCAAGGTTGTGTTCGACACCGTTATACCCCGCAACGTCCGCTTGTCGGAGGCGCCGAGCCATGGCCTGCCGGCGCTGATCTATGATCATCGCTGTAGCGGCTCGGAAGCTTATATCGCACTGGCGCGTGAGCTGATCCAGCGTCTGCCGCGAGAGGAGAATGTAGCAGCATGAGTGATGCAGGAGCGCGACGCGCGCGCAGCGGTCTCGGGCGCGGGCTGAACGCCCTGCTGGGTGACGTGGCGCAGGACGAGCGTGACGCCGGCGAGGCGCCGGCGCGTGGCGCGGTGCGGATGATCCCGGTCTCGGCGCTCGCGCCGCACCCGGAGCAGCCGCGACGCCACTTCGACGAGGCCGCCCTCGATGAGCTCGCCGCCTCGATCGCAGAACGCGGCGTTATCCAGCCGATCATCGTGCGCCCGCACGGTCACGACTATCAGATCGTCGCGGGCGAGCGCCGCTGGCGCGCGGCGCAGCGCGCCCGCCTGCATGAGGTGCCGGTCGTCGTCCGCGAATATAGCGACAGCGAGACGCTGCAGATCGCACTGCTGGAGAATATCCAGCGGCAGGATCTCAACGCGATCGAGGAGGCGCGCGCCTATCAGCGGCTGATCGACGAGTTCGGCCACACGCAGGACGCGCTCGCGCGCGCGGTGCACAAGTCGCGCAGTCACGTCGCCAATCTGCTTCGCCTGCTCGACCTGCCCGACGAGGTCCAGTCGCGCGTCGTGAGCGGCACCCTGACGATGGGGCATGCGCGTGCGATGGTCAGCGCAGAGGACCCTATCGCACTGGCCGATCAGGTCGTGACACAGGGTCTCTCGGTCCGCCAGACCGAGAAGCTCGCCAGTAGCGACAAGCGCGGTGGCAGCGCGGCGCCCCGCACGACCCCCGGCGGCGCGCGCGCGATGGCGGCGACGAGTGGGGGTAGCGCCGATATCGCCGCGCTGGAGAACCAGCTCGCCGACCTGCTCGGGCTCAAGGTGCATATCGCGTTCAACGAGGACGGCCGCGGCTCGATCACGCTCGATTATAGCTCGCTGGAGCAACTCGACATGGTGTGTCAGCGGCTGAGCGGCGAACGGATCTGATCCACCGGATCTGATACTGCTCTCTCGAACTCCGAGCGTGACGGCAGCTTGGGAAAGCCACGTCAGCACCAAGCGACCGTAGGCGCCCGCGCGCGCCGGAGCACGGTCCGGCCTGGATGGCGGGGTCGCCGGTGCAGCGGGCCCGCGATCTCCGCCCGCCGCCCCGGCCCACGCCTCCCCTAGCGCGCCACCCGCTGCGCGAGCCGCAGCAGGAAGGTCTCCATCACCACGCGTCCGGCCGGCCCTGCGGCGATCACCTCGCGCTCGGTGCGTCGGGCCGCCGCGAGCGCGGCCGCCAGCGCGGGCACGCGCCAGCGCCGCAACGCCGCGGCGGTGCTCGCCTCCTCGCGCCAGAAGACGCGGTGGCGCTTCATCACCTGATCGACGGCCTCGCCCGAGTCGATCGCCGCGCGCATGTCCGCGAGCGACAGCAGCCGCCGACCGAGCGCGCGCAGCAGCGGGATCGGCGAGCTGTCCGCCCCAGCCATCCGCCGCAGCCCCTCGACCAGCGCGGGTACGTCGCCGCCGGTCACGGCGAGCACCACGTCGCCGATCTCCCCCTCGGCGATATCGGCACCGATCGCGTCGAGCGCCTCCTCGTCGGCGTCGGCAGGGCGATCCGGCGCGGCGTCGAGGTAGAGCGCGAGCTTCTCCACCTCGCGCGCCATCACCGCGCGATCGCCGTCGCTCGCGCGGACGATGCGCTGCACGGCGGTGGGCGCGATCCGCAGCCCCTCCGAGCGGCCCAGCTCGGCCACGACCGCGGCCGCGTCGCGCGCGTTGGGGGGATAACAGGCGAAGGCGAGCGCGCGATCCGAGTCGATCGCTGCCTTGACCAGCTTGCCGGTCGCCTTGACCGACGGCGCGATCACCACGACCGGGTTGCCCGCCCGCTCGAGATCGAGCAACGCGGCGATCGCCTCGAGCACCTCCTCGCCCGCGCCGGTGACGCGGATGTAGCGAGGATCGCCGAACAGTGAGATCGCCGCCGCCTCGTCGCTGAGACGCGCCGGATCGCTGCGCAGCGTCGCACCATCGAGATCGACGCGCTCAGCGCCCTGCCCCAGGGCCCGCCCCAAGCGCGCGACATGGGCCTGGGCGGTCGCCTCGTCGGGACCGTGGAGTAGATAGAGGCGGAGGTCCGCCGGTGGCCGGTCGAGCGCGGCGATGAGCCGCGCCTCGGTCGCCTTCATGGTGCCGGCGGCTGCGTCCGCCGCGCATAGAGCGCCAGCCGCGCCACGATCTGGTCGGCCACCGTCTCGGACAGTCGCTCCAGCGCGGTGTTCTCGGCCGCGATCGTGGCATATTCCGAGCCGACCACGTCGATCCCCGCATCCGAGCCCGCGGTGGCGTCGACCACCACCGTGCCCTGCGCGGCGTCGATCAGCTGGTAGCGCGCACGCAAGGTCCGCCGCTCGCGCGCGATCGAATCGTCGGTCCGCGTGCCGAGGCCGACGATATCATCGTCGAGCCGTACGGTGAGCCGGTATCTGGCGGCGCTGCCGCCCTGCCCCATCGCCCCGAGCCGGTCGCGCAGCGCGTTGGCCATCAGCCAGCCCGATTTCCCCTGGATCGGCGCGACGTCGACGCTGCCCAGCGTCGCCGCGACCGGGCCGGACGTGCCACCGGCGTAGAGCGGCTTGAGCCCACAGCCCGCCAGCGCGAGCGACAGCGGCACGATCAGGCCGGGCAGGAAGAAGCCGGGCAGCGCGCGGGTCATGCGACGACGTTGACCAGCCGGTCGGGCACCACGATCACCTTGCGCGGCACACGCCCCTCGAGCAGTCGCGCCACCTTGTCGTTGGCGAGCGCCGCGGCCTCGACGTCCTCGCGCGCGAGCCCTTTCGGCAGCGTCAGCGTGTCGCGCAGCTTGCCGTTGACCTGGATCGCGACGGTGACCTCGTCCTCTACCAGCAGCGCGGGATCGACCGCTGGCCAGGGCGCGTCGGCGACCAGCCCCCCGCCGCCGAGCAGCGCCCAGGCCTCCTCCGCGATGTGCGGCACCATCGGCGCGACCAGCTGGACCAGCGTGCGCACCGCGGCGTCGCGCGAGGCCGACGGCGCCGCTTTCTCGATCGCGTTGACCAGCTCGTACAGCTTGGCCACCGCCTTGTTGAAGGACAGCGCCTCGACGTCGGCGGCGACCCCCGCGATCGTCTGATGCAGCTTTCGGTCGAGCGTCGCGTCGGCGCTCTCGCCCGACGCACCCTCGCCGAGCGCGTCGAACAGCCGCCACAACCGCTGGACGAAGCGCCACGCACCCTCGATGCCGTTCTCGCTCCACTCCAGGTCGCGCTCGGGCGGCGAGTCGGAGAGCATGAACCAGCGCACCGCGTCCGCGCCGTACTGATCCACGATCGGCGCGGGGTCGACCGTGTTCTTCTTCGACTTGGACATCTTCTCGACGCGCCCGACCGTCACCGGCGCGCCGGTGGCGAGCTCGACCCCGCCGCTGATCTCCTCGGGTGCCAGCCAGCGACCGTCCGCGGCCTTGTAGGTCTCGTGCGTCACCATCCCTTGGGTGAACAGGCCGGTGAACGGCTCGGCCAGGTCGATCAGCCCGACGTGGCGCAGCGCGCGAGTCCAGAAGCGCGCGTAGAGCAGGTGGAGGATCGCATGCTCGACCCCGCCGATATATTGGCCCACCGGCAGCCAGCGCTCGGCCTGCTCGCGGTCGAACGGCCGATCGTCGGGCTGGCTGGCGAAACGGATGAAATACCAGGACGAGTCCGCGAAAGTGTCAAGCGTGTCGGTGTCGCGCAGCGCAGCGCCGCCGCATTGCGGGCACGCCACGTGCTTCCACGTCGGGTGACGCTCGAGCGGATTGCCCGGCACGTCGAAGCTGACGTCCTCGGGCAGCGCGACCGGCAGTTGCTCGCGCGGCACCGGCACCTCGCCGCAGGCGGCGCAGTGGATGATCGGGATCGGCGTGCCCCAGTAGCGCTGGCGGCTGACCCCCCAGTCGCGCAGGCGGTAGACGGTGGAGCCCTGCCCCCACCCCTCGCGCTCGGCGCGCTCGATGACGACGCGCTTGGCATCCTCAACCGCGAGGCCGTCGAGGAAGTGCGAGTTCACCAGATGACCCGAGCCGGTATAGGCCTCGATGCCATCGAAGGCGGGATCGATGCGCTCGCCGTCGGCGACGACGCGGCGGATCGGCAGCGCATATTTGCTGGCGAACTCGAAATCGCGCTGGTCGTGCGCGGGCACGCCGAACACCGCGCCGGTACCGTACTCCATGAGCACGAAATTGGCGATGTACACCGGCAGCTCGCCCGCGCCGAGCGGGTGCGCCGCGGTGAGCCCGGTATCGTAGCCGAGCTTCTCCTGCGTCTCGAGCTCGGCTGCTGTGGTGCCGCCCTGCTTGCAGCGCTCGATGAAGGCGGCGGCCGCGGGATCGCGCGCGGCGAGCGCCTGCGCGATCGGATGATCCGCCGCGACCGCGACGAAGCTGGCGCCGAAGATCGTGTCCGGCCGCGTGGTGAAGACCTCGACGCTGTCGCCGTCGCTCAGCGTGAAGCGGAACTGCAGCCCCTGGCTCTTGCCGATCCAGTTCTCCTGCATCAGCCGGACCTTGTCAGGCCAATGCTCGAGCGCACCGAGGCCGTCGAGCAGCTCGTCGGAGAAGCGGGTGATGCGCAGGAACCATTGCGACAGCTTGCGCTTCTCGACCAGCGCGCCCGAGCGCCAGCCGCGCCCGTCGATCACCTGCTCGTTGGCGAGCACGGTCATATCGACCGGGTCCCAGTTGACCGCCGACTCCTTGCGATAGACCAGGCCCGCTCGATAGAAGTCGAGGAACAGCGACTGTTCGTGGCCGTAATAGCTCGGGTCACAGGTGGCCAGCTCGCGCGACCAGTCGAGCGCGAAGCCGAGCCGCTTGAGCTGCGCCTTCATCGCCGCGATATTCTGGCGGGTCCACTCGCCGGGATGGACCTTCTTCTCCATCGCGGCATTCTCGGCCGGCATGCCGAAGGCGTCCCACCCCATCGGGTGGAGCACCTCATGCCCCGTCATCCGCCGGAAGCGCGCGAGCACGTCGCCCATCGTGTAGTTGCGCACGTGCCCCATGTGGATCTTCCCCGAGGGATAGGGGAACATCTCGAGCACGTAGCTGCGCGGCTTGGGGCTGTCGTCGCGCGCCGCGAAGGTCTGCGACTCGTCCCACACCTGCTGCCAGTGCGTGTCGGCCTTGAGCGCGTTGAAGCGTGACGCCATCGTGGGTCGATGCCTCAGCCGGTGATCGCGCCGCGACGCAGGTCGCGCGCGCGGGTGAGGATAATGTCCTCGAGCTTCTGCGTCGTCGCGGCCTCGACCGGCGCCGCGATCCACTGGCCGCCGCGGCTGATCTCGCGCAGCGCGGCGACGCGGACGGCGTCGGCGCGCAGATCCTGGTCGAGGATCGAGACGGTCACCTTCATCCGCTCGGTCGGCACCTGCGGGTTGACGTACCAGTCGGTGACGATGACACCGCCGTTCGAGTCGGTCTGCAGCAGCGGCATGAAGCTGAGCGTGTCGAGCGAGGCGCGCCACAGGTAGCTGTTGACGCCGATCGTGGTGACCTTGGACGCGGCGAGGTCACCCTCGGGGCGCGCCGCCTTGCCGCCGCAGGCGGACAGGGCAAGGGCGGCGAACAGGCCAACCGCGAGGCGCGAGGGGCGGAGCATCGGCAAGGTCCTTCAGGGCGAAAACGGGGTATCGCGCCTGCTCTACCCGCCGCCCTGTCGCCGGGCAAGCGCGCCTCATTGTGGACATAGTGCAACAGAGTTTCCGAAAAGAGCCAGCGGCCCGATGGACAAGGAACGGAATCCTGTTACGCCCGCTCCAGAGGCCGGCGTGCAGACTCGCCGGGCATAAAAGGGGTGGACGAGGTCGTGGCCGCAGGACGCCACATCGCAGCATGTGTCTCGGGGGCCACATTGGTCGCCGCGCTGCTGGCTGTGCCCGCGTTGGGGGCTCCCGACGCGGCGCCCAAGTCGGCGCGCCGCGACGCCGGGCTGCCGCGACTCGCGGGATCGTTCACACCGTCAGCCGCCGACCCCAAGCTCGCGGCGCTGTTCGCGCGCGGCGGGCTCGACGCCAGCGGTTTTCGCTTCACCCCATCCGAGTCGCGCAGCGGCAATCGCGCCGTCACCGTCGCGGTCCGCGCGCGCTCGTCGGCGACCGCGCGCGACGAGGCAAGGCTCGTCTCGGCGACGCCCGCCACCGTCGGGGTCGCGCCAATCGCGTACAATCTCGGGGTCGCGGTGGGGTGGAAGCGCTTCGCCGTCTCGGGCGATCTCGCCAAGGTCGATCTCGGCGCGCTGCCGGGCGGGCGCGAGGCCGCCGACGTCGCGCTCAGCTACTCGGCGAGCAAGTGGACCGGGCGCGTCAGCGCCAGCAGCGACCGCGCCTTGCCGGGCGCCGCACGCGCCGTGGCCGAGCCGCAATCCTACTCGCTCGACGTCGGCGGCAGCTACTCGCTCACCCGCAACCTCGATCTGACCGCGGGCATGCGACTGAAGAGCGAGCGCGACCGGCTGACCCGGATCGACGACGAGCGCCGCGACAGCCAGGCGGTGTACGTGGGGACGGCGTTCCGGTTCTGAAGTGACCGATGGGGTCGGTTACGCGTCGGCTTGTGCTGCGCTCGAGCGTCGCCGTCCTTCCGCGCTGGCGATGAGCCGTCCGCTCGCAGGGCCACCATCCGACCGCCGTCGCATCCCGCGCCGCATCTGACCAGTAGCGAAGGGAGCCACGCGGCCGGGCTTGCTGATGTTGCACTCAAGCGCTGATGTTGCGTTAAGGCAACGCTCGATCGCTCGCGCGCTCGCCCTGAAAGGCGGTATTAGCGCATCATCACGTCGGCCGTCAGGTAACTGGATGCCCCGCGTGGATTCGAACCACGATTGACGGAGTCAGAGTCCGTAGTCTTGCCGTTAGACGACGGGGCAACAGGGGGGCGCAACTAGAAGGCGCACGCGGCGCTGTCAATGGCCGCCTTGCCGCTCGTCGCCGCAGCGTGTAGCGTTACCATCAAGCACCGGGTGATCGCGCGTCGCGCGCGGGTCGCGTCCGGAAGAGATGAGAGAGTCAGACGGCAATGGTGGACTTCCCCGCCCAATTGCCGCGCCGGCAGGGAGACGACCCTGCCCGTTCGGCCCGACCCCAGCCGCGTCCCGCGCGCGGCGGCGCGCGCCATTATGCCGCGCTCGACCTCGGCACCAACAATTGCCGGCTGCTGATCGCACGCCCGCACGGCGACGGCTTCGCGGTGGTCGACGCCTTCTCGCGCATCGTCCGACTCGGCGAGGGGCTGGCGCACAACGGCGCTCTGTCCGACGCGGCGATCGAGCGCACCATCGCCGCGCTGCGTGTCTGCGCCGACAAGCTCCGCCGCCGCAACGTCACGCTGGCGCGCTCGGTCGCGACGGAGGCCTGCCGCCGCGCCAGCAACGGCACCGACTTCATCGCGCGCGTCCGCGCCGAGACCGGCATCCACCTCGACATCATCTCGGCGGAGGAGGAGGCACGGCTGGCCGTGCTCGGCTGCCACGCCCTGCTCGAGCCGGGAACCGGCCCGGCTCTGGTGTTCGACATCGGCGGCGGCTCGACCGAGCTGGTGCTGATCGACGCCGACACTACCGTGCCGGTGGTGCGCGACTGGCATTCCGCGCCCTGGGGCGTCGTCTCGCTCACCGAGAGCGCGGGCGGCGGCGCGTCGGTCGAGGAGCGGGAGCGCGCCTACAAGCGGATGCGCGCGCTGGTGGCGGAGAGCTTCGCGCCCTTTGCCGCGCGGCTGCCGCGCCCGGCGACACCGCCGCGGCTGCTCGGCACCTCGGGCACGGTGACGACGCTCGCCAGCGTCCACCTGGGCCTGGAGCGCTACGATCGCTCGCAGGTCGACGGGCTGATCGCGCCGGCCGCGGCGATGCGCCAGATCAGCCAGGAGCTGGCGGCGATGTCGCTGGGTGAGCGCGCGCAGCTGCCCTGTATCGGTCGCGAGCGCGCCGACCTCGTGGTGGCGGGCTGCGCCATCCTCGAGGGAATCCTCGACCTGTGGCCGGCGGAGCGGCTCGGCGTCGCCGACCGCGGCATCCGCGAGGGTATCCTGCGCCGGCTGATGGAGACCGAGGCGTGACTCACGTGATGGGACCTAGCGACGCGTGAGGGGCACGGGAGCGGGACGCCAACGCGTCAAGACCGCGCGCAACCGCAGCGCGCAATCCACCCGCTGGCTCGAGCGCCAGCTCAACGACCCCTATGTCCGCCGCGCCAAGGCCGAGGGCTATCGCAGCCGCGCAGCCTATAAGCTGATCGAGCTGGACGAGCGGTTCGGGCTGCTCAAGGGCGTGAAGCGCGTGGTCGATCTCGGGATCGCGCCGGGGGGGTGGAGCCAGGTGGTGCGGCGCCAGGCGCCGGGCGCCGCGGTGGTGGGGATCGACCTGCTGCCGGTCGACCCGATCGACGGCGTCACCATCTTCGAGATGGACTTCATGGCCGATGAAGCGCCGGGCGAGCTGATGGCCGCGCTGGGCGGCGCGCCCGATCTGGTGCTGTCCGACATGGCCGCCAACACGGTCGGGCACCCGCAGACCGACGCGCTGCGCACCATGGCGCTGGTGGAGACCGCGCTCGCCTTCGCGATAGACGTGCTGCGGCCGGGCGGGACCTTCGTCGCCAAGGTGTTCGCGGGCGGCGCCGATTCGGCGCTGGTGGCGGAAATGAAGCGCAATTTCACCGCGGTGAAGCACGCCAAGCCGCCCGCGAGCCGCAAGGGATCGGTCGAGTGGTTCGTGGTGGCGCAGGGGTTCAAGGGTCGCGGCGAGCCGGCGGAGGAGTGAGGGTGGCGGCAGGCGCGCCCGTTCATCCGTGGGAGCCCCCCAGGCGCACAGCCTAAGCTCGCGCTCGTATCAGCGCGCGAAGTGCTTCGGGACGCCGCTTCGACGAGCTCAGCGGCTCCTCGGCACGAACGGGGGAGCGGAGCACGGAGAAGCGGAGCTGTGCCGCCTCAACATACGTGGCGACACACTCTGACCGTTCGCGCTGAGGAGAGGCTGAGCCTGTCGAAGTCTCGTCTCGAAGCGCCGCCGCGACGGAGACAAGCGCGCGCCAGCCATCCACCGTGCCGCCCCTGTCCCACATCGCCGCGCTTTGCTATCGAGACCCGCCGCGGGGCGCTCCCTCGCCTCACCGCCCCTTCCTGCCACCGCCGCCCATCCGCCACCGACTCAACATTCGCGCTTCCGCCAGAGCCCGACACCGTTCAGCGACTCAACTTTCTCAACATTCGCGCCGCGCGCGCCCCGATCCGGACCCCCGCAATGACCTCCCCCCGCCGCACCTTCGCGATCATCTCCCACCCCGACGCGGGCAAGACCACGCTGACCGAGAAGTTGCTGTACTTCGGCGGCGCGATCCATCTCGCCGGCGAGGTCAAGGCGCGAGGGCAGAACCGGCGCGCGCGCTCGGACTGGATGAAGATCGAGCAGCAGCGCGGTATCTCGGTCACCTCCTCGGTGATGACGTTCGAGCATGACGGCATCACCTTCAACCTGCTCGACACGCCGGGGCACGAGGACTTCTCGGAGGATACCTATCGCACGCTCACCGCGGTCGACTCGGCGGTGATGGTGATCGACGCGGCCAAGGGGATCGAGCCGCAGACGCGCAAATTGTTCGAGGTGTGCCGGCTGCGCTCGGTGCCGATCATCACCTTCGTCAACAAGGTCGATCGCGAGGGGCGGCCGGTGTTCGAATTGCTCGACGAGATCGCCGACATGCTCGCGCTCGACGTGTCGCCGATGAGCTGGCCGATCGGCATGGGGGGCGAGTTCGAGGGCGTGCTCGACCTCGCGTCGAACCGGATCAGCCGGCCAGAGGGCGACAGCCGGGCCTTCCTCGGCACGGTCGAGGACTCGCCCGCGCTGTCCGAGCGCTGGCAGGAGGAGATCGAGCTCGCGCAGATCGGCTATCCCGCCTTCGACCCCGAAGCATACCGCCACGGCGACCTCACCCCGGTCTATTTCGGCTCGGCGCTCAAGGACTTCGGCGTCGCGCAGCTGATCGCGGCGCTGGCCGAGCACGCGCCCCCGCCGCGTCCGCAGCCCGCCGAGCCAGCGCCGGTCGCGCCCGAGAACGACGAGGTCACTGGCTTCGTGTTCAAGGTCCAGGCCAACATGGACCCCAACCACCGCGACCGCATCGCGTTCATGCGGCTGTGCTCGGGCACGTTCAAGCGCGGCATGAAGCTGACGCCGACGGGCCACGGCAAGCCGATCGCGGTCCATTCACCGATCCTGTTCTTCGCGCAGAACCGCGAGGTGGCGGACGAGGCCTTCCCGGGCGACATCATCGGCATCCCGAATCACGGCACGCTGCGCGTGGGCGATACGCTGAGCGAGCGCGCCGACGTGCGCTTCACCGGGCTGCCCAACTTCGCCCCCGAGATCCTGCGCCGCGTTCAGCTCAAGGACCCGACCAAGACCAAGCAGCTGCGCAAGGCGCTCGACGACATGGCCGAAGAGGGCGTGACGCAGGTCTTCTACCCCGAGATCGGATCCAACTGGATCATCGGCGTGGTCGGGCAGCTCCAGCTCGAGGTGCTGCTGTCGCGGCTCGAGGTGGAATATAAGGTGGCGGCGGCGCTGGAGCCGGCGCCGTTCGATACCGCGCGCTGGGTGTCGGCGGAGGATCCTGCCGCGCTCAAGGACTTCATGGACCTAAACCGCGGTGCGATGGCGAAGGACCGCGACGGCAATCCGGTGTTCCTGGCGAAGAGCGCATGGGAAGTCGGCTATATCGCCGATCGTTACTCAAAAGTGCGCTTCGCCGCGACGCGGGAGCGGTGAGCGCGGCGCGTTCCACGTGAAGCCATCGTCGGCGCGGGGGCGTGCGTGATTCGGCGCGACCGCCCACGCCACCCGCCGCCATCGTGAGCTCGTCTCAGGATCCACCGCGCCGCATACTCAAGCACCGATGGCGCTCGCGGACGGGTGGATCCTGAAACGAGTTCAGGATGACGTCTTCGAGAGCAAAGGCTCGGGCGTGCCCGCCCGCGTCAGTCCTTCCAGCCCCAGTAGAGCTGCGCCGGCGGCACGTTCCACCATTCCATGTCGTGATCGATGCGCGGGAAGTGCGGCGCGATGAAGTCGCGGACCTTGGGGCTGAACTGGTACACCAGGAAGGCGCCGCCGGTGCGGATCACGCGCTGCGTCGCCGCCGCGATCGCGGGGCCGACTCCATCGGGCAGCGTCGAGAAGGGCAGGCCGGAGAGGACATAGTCTGCAGCCTCATGGCCGTGCTCGCGGACGATCGACTCGACATCCGCGGCCGACCCGTGGACCGCGACGAAGCGCGAGTCGGTGATCGTGTGGTTGAGATACCGAATGAAGTCGGGGTTGGTGTCGATCGCGATCAGCGTCGCGTCCGGGGCCATTTTCTCGAGGATCGGGCGGCAGAAGGTGCCGACGCCGGGGCCGTATTCGACGAAGAGCTTGCAGTTCGCCCAGTCGACCGGGCCGAGCATCTTGGCGATCAGCCGGTCCGATGAAGGGATGATCGACCCGACCATCACGGGGTGCTTGAGGAACCCGGTGAAGAACATCTGCCAGGGACCGGGCACGCCGGCGGCTCTGCTGCGGTTGCGCCGCATGGCGTTGGTCGAACTAGGCATGTGGAAAGATGTCGCTCCCGAACCCTGACGGTGACAGACGCGTGTCACCACGATGACGAACGCCTTGCAAGCGCGGCGGTTGCCATAGCGGGGTTGCGGCCCGCCCCCAAGCGCCTATTCGCCCGGCCGTTGGCGCAGCGGGAGCGGGCGAATGCGGGACGGCGGCGAGCGGGTCGGGCAGGTGGTGGTGACGTTCGTCTCGCACCGCAACGGCCGCGACGAGGCGGGCTATGCCGCGGCGGCGGCGCAGATGGACGCGCTCGCGGCGGCGCAGCCTGGCTATCGAGGAGTCGACAGTGTGCGCGACGCGGACGGGCTGGGGATCACGCTGAGCTACTGGGCCGACGAGGCGAGTGCGGTCGCGTGGCGCGACCATCCCGAACATGCCGCGACGCGTGAGCGGGGGCGGGAGCGCTGGTATGACGATTACGCGGTGACGGTAGCGACGGTAACGCGGGAGTATCGCTGGGCGGCAGCGAGCGAGTGAGATCCCCCCGCTCGGCGGGGAGGGGGACCGCGCCCGTAGGGCGTGGTGGAGGGGGCTGTCCGCGGCCGTCGCGCTGCTTGGAGAACCCCCTCCACCACCCGGCTGCGCCGGGCGGCCCCCTCCCCGTTCCGGGGAGGATTTATCCGTTAGTCCGTCCCTTTCGGCCCGCGCGGGGTGAGCTGGCCGGGCGCGATGAAGCCGATCGGCTGGATCGCATTCGCGTCCTGCTTCAGCCGGGACGCCATCTGCTCATAGTCGCGTTCTACCTCCGGCGTGACGCTGGCGCGGCTCTCCTCCAGCGCGCGGTCGAAGTGCGCCGCGGTGACCTGCCGCGACTCGAGCGACTCGCGCAGCGCGATCAGGCCGGCGCGACGCACCACATCCTCCAGATCGGCACCCGTGAAACGCTCGGTGCGACGCGCCACCGCGTCGAGGTCGACGTCGTCGGCGAGCGGCATCTTCTGCGTCTGGATCGACAGGATCCGCCGCCGTCCGGACTGGTCCGGCACGCCGACATAGATCAGCTCGTCGAACCGCCCCGGTCGCAGCAGCGCCGGGTCGACCAAGTTGGGCCGGTTGGTCGCGCCGATCACCACGACCGATTGCAGCTCCTCCAAACCGTCCATCTCGGCGAGGATGGTGTTCACCACGCGCTCGGTCACCTGCGGCTCACCCAGTCCGCCACCGCGCGCGGGGACGAGGCTGTCGAGCTCGTCGATGAAGATCACGCAGGGCGCCACCTGGCGTGCGCGCTGGAACAGCCGGGCGATCTGCTGCTCGCTCTCGCCATACCATTTGCTCAGCAGATCGCTCGACTTGGTGGCGATGAAGTTCGCCTCCGCCTCGCGCGCCACCGCCTTGGCGAGCAAGGTCTTGCCGGTGCCCGGCGGCCCGTAGAGCAGGAAGCCCTTGGCCGGGCGAATGCCGAGCCGGCGGAACGCGTCGGGATCCTTGAGCGGCAGCTCGACTCCTTCCTTGAGCCGCATCTGCGCGTCGTCGAGGCCGCCGACGTCGCTCCACTGCGTGGTCGGCGCCTGTACCATCACCTCGCGCATCGCCGAAGGCTGGACTCGCTTGATCGCGCCCATGAAGTCCTCGCGCGTCACCGCCAGCGTGTCGAGCACCTCGGGCGGGATGCTGCGATCCTCGAGGTTGAGCCGCGGCATGATCCGCCGCACCGCCTCGATCGCCGCCTCGCGCGTCAGCGCGGCGAGGTCGGCGCCGACGAAGCCGAAGGTAGTCCGCGCCAGCTCGTCGAGGTCGACCTTGTCGCCCAGCGGCATGCCGCGGGTGTGGATGCCGAGGATCTCGCGCCGGCCGCGCTCGTCGGGCACGCCGACGATGATCTCGCGGTCGAATCGGCCGGGCCGGCGCAGCGCCTCGTCGATCGCCTCGGGGCGGTTGGTCGCGGCGATGATCACCACGTTGGCGCGCGCCTCCAGCCCGTCCATCAGCGTCAGCAGCTGCGCGACGACACGCTTCTCCGCCTCGCCCGAGACCTGACCGCGCTTGGGCGCGATCGAGTCGATCTCGTCGATGAAGACGATCGAGGGCGCTGCCTTCGTCGCCTCCTCGAACACGCTGCGCAGCCTCTGCTCCGACTCACCATAGGCGGAGCCCATGATCTCGGGACCGTTGATCAGGAAGAACTGCGCGTCCGACTCGTTCGCCACCGCGCGCGCCAGCCGCGTCTTGCCGGTGCCGGGCGGGCCGTGCAGCAGCACCCCCTTGGGCGGATCGACGCCGAGGCGCTGGAACAGCTCGGGATAGCGCAGCGGCAGCTCGACCATCTCGCGAAGCTGGTCGATCGTCGCCGCCATGCCGCCGATGTCGTCGTAGGTGACGTCGGCGCGACGCGCCGCCTCGGGCTCCTCATATTCAGGCCGGAGCTCGATCTCGGTATTCTCGTCGATATGGACCACGCCCTTGGGACTGGCCGAGACCACCGAGAGGCGGATCTCTTGCAAGGCGTAGGCGGGCGCATTGATGTAACGCTCCATGCCCGGCGGCATGTTCGAGACGCGCTGATGCCCGGCGGTGGCGACGACGTCGCCCGCGCACAGGGGCCGGCCGAAGAAGGTGCGCTTGAGCGCCGTCGTCGAGCCCTGCAAGCGCAGGTTCTGCTGCGCCGGCGCGAAGACGACTCGGGTCGCGGCCTTGCTCTCGACGCGGCGCACCTCGACGAAGTCACCCGAGCCGACGCCGGCGTTGGCGCGCTGGAGTCCGTCGATCCGGATGATCTCGAGCCCCTCGTCCTCGGCATAAGGGCCGACGGCTCGCGCGGGGGTCGTCTTCTTGCCGACGACCTCGACCACGTCGCCGTCGGTCAGCCCCAGTGCGGAGAGCACCGAGCGCGGCAGATGCGCGATGCCGCGACCGCTGTCCTCGGGGCGTGCGTTCGCCACCTGCAATTTGATCACCCGGGGTTCGGCGTCCGCCATCCTGCTGCCCTTCCTCGCTCGCGCGGTCGAGCGCAGGAGATAGGGCCAGGGTTCCGGATTGCGAGAGCGACACTCGCCGCTACGGGCCTGACGCAGACGAAAAAAAGGCCGCTCAACGAGGAGCGGCCTATGAAAGTTTTTAGGAGAGGATGCCTGAAAGGCACGCTTTAAATGCGCGGCAACAAACCATTGTGCAAGTGCGAATGATAGCGCTATAGTTGCATAAAATGCATTCGAGCCCGTTCGCACGCTTGCGCCGAGGCGTGCGCGCCCCATCATCCGGCGCAGGACCGAAGTTGAATCGCCCATGCGCCGCCTGCCGCCCCTAACCGCGATCGAGGCGTTCGTCGCTGTCGCTCGCCTGGGCTCGATCAAGGCCGCGGCGCAGGAGCTGGCGCTCTCCCCACCCGCGCTCAGTCGCCGCATCCAGACGTTGGAGCGCTTTCTCACACGCCCGCTGTTCGACCGGCGTCACCAGGCGATGGTGCCCAATGCCGACGGTGAGCGGCTGCTGGCCGCGATCGCACCCGTGCTCGACGGCCTGTCCGACGCGATCGACTCGATGACCAGCGGCAGCGAGGTGCTGCGGCTGCGTCTCGGCGTGCTGCCGCTCTACGCGTCGCAGCGGCTGTTCCCGCGCCTGGGCGAGCTGCGCACCGCGCATCCCGAGCTTCACCTCGACATCGATACCGGCGGCAACGCGCTGGGGCGGCTGGGCGAAGGGCTCGACGCGGTGATCGTGGTGGCGCGCGACGTCGACCCGTTGCTCTACTCGGAGCGGCTCGACCGCAACATGGTCTATCCGATCGGCGCCCGCTCGCTGCTGGAGGGGCCGCGCCCACTGCGCTCGCCCGACCAGCTGGAAGGGCACACCATCCTGCTCCACCGCGACATGCCCGACACCTATGCCGCCTGGGCGCAGGCCGCCGGGGTGCCGGCGGTCGAGTCGGTCGCGATCGATTATTTCGACTCGGGCGCACTGATCCTCGAGGCGGCGGCGCAGGGGCTCGGCATCGCCTTCATGCACGAGAACCACTTCCAGGACGCCAACGATCCGCGGCTGGCGCGACTCTTCGACATCGATGTCACCAGCCCATACAGCTATTGGTTCGCCTGCCGCCCGCGCGCGCTGCAGACCAAGCCGGTGCGGCTGTTCCGCGACTGGCTGATCCGGACGCTGCGGCAGGAGTGAGGGGGGAGAGACTACGATAGAGGCGCTCGCCTCCCCCCCGATCATCATCTTAGGCACCCCAACCACCGTCATTCCTGCGAAGGCAGGAAACCAGATGCGTTATCGTCGCGGTCCGAGCCGCAACCGCAGCACGTCTGGATCCCCGCCTTCGCGGGGATGACGGAAAAGGGCGCAAGGAAGGGCGCCGCCCGACAGGACAGAGAGCGCGATGGCGCGTCACCGCCCATCACGCCCCCCTTTCGCGCGAAGAGGACCTTAGGCCGCCTTCATCGACACGATCTTGCCCGGGTTCGCCGGCGGCTCGCCCTTGGGCAGTGCGTCGATCAGCTCCATGCCCTCGGTCACCTCGCCCCAGACGGTATACTGGCCGTCGAGGAAGCGCGCGTCGTCGAAGCAGATGAAGAACTGCGAGTTGGCCGAGTTCGGGTCCATCGTCCGCGCCATCGAGCAGGTGCCACGCACGTGCGGCTCCTTGCTGAACTCCTGCTTGAGGTTGGGCTTGTCCGAGCCGTGCATGCCGGTGCCGGTCGGGTCACCGCCCTGCGCCATGAAGCCCGGAATGACGCGGTGGAACACGACGCCATCGTAGAAGCCGTCATTGGCCAGCTCGGCGATGCGCGCGACATGCTCCGGCGCCAGATCGGGGCGCAGGCGGATGGTCACGTCGCCGCCCTCGAGCGTCATCGTCAGCGTTGAGTAAGTATCGGCCATGGAAGATCCTTTCGGTACGATGCGGGCGCGTTAGTGGCTGGGCGCGCGGCTGGCAAATGGTGCGAGCGCGCGGTAGGGCGGTGCGGTCCGGCACGAACAGGAGACGGCGGCGCATGAGCGAGAGCGAGCTGGCCGATCCGATCGAGGCCGCCGACGACCGGATGGACGAGGACGACCGGCTCAAGCCCGAGTTCGTCCGCGCGGTGATCGACGCGGTGCAGGCCGGCGACGTCGCCGAAGCGCACGCGCTCGTCGAGCCGCTCCACCCCGCCGACATCGCCGACCTCTTCGAGCTTACCCCCGAGAACTGCCGCCGCGACCTCGCCGCCGCGATCGCCGACCTGGTCGACGCCGACGTGTTCGCGGAGATGAACGATTATGTCCGCGAGAGCCTGATCGACGCGCTCGACGCCCGCCAGGTGGCGGACATCGCGAGCGAGCTCGACACCGACGACGCGGTCGCGATCATCGAGGACATGGAGCCGGAGGACCAGCGCGAGGTCCTCCGCGCGATGGAGCCGGACGATCGCGCCGCGATCGAGGAGGCGCTGTCCTACCCCGAGGAATCCGCCGGCCGCCTGATGCAGCGCGACCTGATCGCAGTGCCGGAACATTGGACGGTGGGCGACGCGCTCGACTATCTGCGCCGCGACGACGGGCTGACCACCGACTTCTGGGAGATCTATGTCGTCGATCCGGCGCATCGCCCGGTCGGCACCTGCATGCTGAGCTGGGTGCTGCGCGCGCCGCGTTCGGTCGCGATCGCCGACGTGATGCAGCGCGAGCAGACGCTGATCCCGGTCGATATGGACCAGGAGGAGGTCGCGCTCCGCTTCCAGAAATATGCGCTGATCTCCGCCGCGGTGGTCGACGGTGCGGGGCGGCTGGTCGGCATGATCACCGTGGATGACGTGGTCCATATCATCCAGCAGGAAGCCGGCGAGGACACGCTGCTGCTCTCCGGCGCGGGCGAGGGCGACATCAACGAGCCGATCCGGCTCACCGTGAAAACCCGGCTGACCTGGCTGGTGGTGAATCTCGCCACCGCGATGCTGGCGGCGTCGGTGGTGGGGCTCTTCCAGGGCGCGATCGCGCGCTACGCGGTGCTGGCGGTGCTGATGCCGATCGTCTCCGGCATGGGCGGCAACGCCGGGACGCAGACACTGGCAGTGGTGGTGCGCGCAATCGCGACCAACCAGCTGACCGACACCAACACCGCGCGGATGATCGTGCGCGAATTGCGCATCGCCGCGGTCAACGGCGCGACGCTCGGCTGTCTCGTCGGGCTGGGCAGCTACATCGTCTACGGCGACGAGCAGCTGTCGCTGGTGATGGCGCTGGCGATGGTGATCAACAACCTGCTCGCCGGGCTCGGCGGCGTGCTGGTGCCGGTGACGCTGGACCGTTTCCGCATCGACCCCGCGGTGTCGTCCGCGGTGTTCGTCACCACGCTGACGGACACCGGCGGCTTCCTCTCCTTCCTCGGGCTCGCGACCTTGTGGGGGCTGGGCGGCTGACCCACATCGGCGAGAGAATGCCGCTCCATCTCACCAAGGTCGCGTTCGGCGCGGCGAGCGTTGACCTGCTCGCCGAGCGCCTTCGCGCGCGTGCCGCCGCCGGAGCCGTGTTTCTCACCACCCGGTACCTGCCCAAGCGCCACGAGGAAGTGGCGGGGCAGGGCTCGCTCTACTGGATCATCAAGCACCAGCTGGTGGCGCGCTCGCCGATCCTGCGCTTCGGCGAGGCCGAGGGTGGGCGCGTGGCGATCCACATCGATCCCGAGCTGCGGCTCGTGCTGGCGCTGCCGCGCCGCGCGCACCAGGGCTGGCGCTATCTCGAGGCGGGCGACGCGCCGGTCGATCTCGGCGGCGCGGCGGGGGAGGGGATCGCGGCGCTGCCCGCGGCGCTCGCGGCCGAGCTGAGCGCGCTGGCGCTGCTCTGAGTCAGCGGCGACGTGCGGCGAACAGCTCGTTGAGATAGGCGGCGAGCCGGACCCCGCCTTTCTCCAGCTGGAGCTCCATGCGCGGCGTGTTCTCGTAGACATAGGCGTAGGACAGCGTGTCCTGCCCCGCCGCGGGATAGATCCGATCGCGCAGCGCGGCGCTCTCGGCAATCCAGACGCGCGGATCGGTGACCGCCCAGGCGCGTGCGTCGGGCGGGGTGACCCGCGCACCGAGCCACGCCGACAGCTCGGTGAAAGAGAGCTGCTCATCGTCCACCAAAGCGGAGTCCCACACCGAGTGGAGGTTGGTAGCGCGGCCGAAGAAGGTGACCTTGCGATCGTTGCCGCCGCGGTCGGTACCGTCGCCGGTGTGGAGCGGCTGGTGAAGATCACCGACGATGTGGACGACGAAGCGCAGCGCGGCCTGCCGCTCGGCGAGCGCCGCGCGCGGGTCGCGCAGCGTGGCGCTGAAGCGGGTGAGCGCAGTGACCGCGTCGCCCTCTGGCGGGGCGCCGACGTCGGCGTAGATCTTGCCCGCGGGCACGGTGACGTAATGCCACGGCGACGCCTGGCGCTGCCAGAACGGCGACGGGTTCGACTTCATCGTGTCGGGCCAGTTCGCCGCCTCGGCGAGCGTCTCGACGCCCAGAATGGCCTTCACCGCCTGGCGCGTGCGCGGGGTGAGGCGCCCGTCGGCGATCTGCGCGACGACGCGATGGCCGGTCTTGCCCCAGGCGAGGGCAGGGCTTGGCAGGGTGGCCGCGAGCGCGGCGAGGAGCGCGACGAGCGCGCGCGAGGGCAGGGCAGGCATGCGCCGCCTCTGCCCATGGTTAAGAGCTTAGTAAATGTGCTTTGCGGGCGTGAGCAGGAGGTTAGCGGGCCAGTGCCGTGACTCGCCTCCTCCATGACAGCGTCAGTCCTGAGCTCGCTTCAGGATCCACGGTGCGGGGCACCCAGCGACCGCCGCTCGCGCGGCACGGTGGATCCTGAGACAAGCTCAGGATGACGGCAGCGGAACCTAGGGACGGCGCCCGCCTCAGTTGGGCGACGACCCGGGCCCCTCCGCCGCCGACACCGACCCGCGCGCCGGCGGCGTGTCCGAGCGCGCCACGGCGAGCGCGCGGTCGTACCAGGCCGAGAGATCGCGCTTCATCGCCACCAGCGCCTCGGGATTGAGATAGGCCATATGGCCGGAAGGGTAATAGGTGAAGCGCAGGTTACCGCGCTGTCCCGGCTCGAGCATCATATGGCCGAGATCGTTCTCGGTGCCGAAGAAGGGCGTGGCCATGTCGTACCAGCCGTTCATCGACAGCACCTGGAGATAGGGGTTGGCGCGCATCGCCGCGGCCAGGTCGATCGCGGTGTTGGGATTGTTCTGCGGCCCCGCCCCGCGCAGCGGCGACTCGTGCTTCCAGTTCCACGTCCAGCCCGCGGCGTCGCGCGCGGACAGACGGTAGGGCATGTCGGTCTTGTAGCCGAGCTGGTGGGTCACATAGTCGGTGAAGGTGGCGATGAACGCGCCCGAGATCGCGTCCGACGACACGTCGGTCTCCGGGCGCTCACCCGCGGCATCGCTGTCGGTGCCGATGTAGCGCGAGTCGAAGCGGCCGACCGTCTGGCGCGTGCCGCGCAGCAGCTCCTTCTGGAAGCGCGGCAGGTCGATCCGCAGGTTGGCCCGGCGGATGAAGTCGGGCGACAGGCCGATGAGCTCGCTCATCCGCTGCGCCACCTGGTCGCGCTCGGCGTCGGAGATGTTCTGCCCCTTGGCGAGCGCCGACATGTACGGCCCCACCGCGAAGTCGCGCGCCTGCTGGACGATGGTCGCCACGTCGGCGGGTCGGTTGGCCAGACGGTTATGATACCAGGCGGTGGCGGCGTAGCTCGGCAGGTAGTTGAGATAGACCTGGTCGAGCCCGGGCTGGCGATAGCCGTAGTTCATGATCGAGCTGAGCAGCACCACGCCGTTGAGCGCCATGCCGCGGTCCTGCAGCTGATAGGCCAGTGCGCCCGAGCGCAGCGTGCCGTAGCTCTCGCCGAAGATGAACTTGGGCGAGTTCCACCGGCCGTATTTGGTGGCGTAGCGCAGGATCGCCTTGGCGAAGGCGTCGGCGTCCTCGTCGACGCCGTAGAAGGCGCCCGGCTTCATGTCGCCGAGCGGGCGCGAATAGCCCGCGCCGATCGCGTCGAGGAAGACCATGTCGGTCTTGTCGAGCAGGGTGTAGGGGTTGGGGCCGAAGTCATAGGGTGCCGGGCGGATGAACTCGGGGTTGCCGGTCTGCAGCCGCACCGGCGCGAACGAGCCCATGTGGAGCCAGAAGGTCGGGCTGCCCGGCCCGCCGTTGTAGAAGAAGGTGATCGGTCGCTTCGTGCCCGGCTTGGTGCCGTCGAGCGTGTAGGCGGTGTAGAACATCGAGGCGGTCGGCTTGCCCTCCAGGTCGCGCAGCGTCAGCGTGCCGGCGGTGGCGGTATAGCCGAGCTTGCGGCCGCCGACCGTCACCGCGCCCTTGGAGCGCTCCTCGCGCTCGTCGACCGGCGCGTTGGCATAGGCTCCCTCGACCGCCGCCTTCTGCGCCTCGGCATTGGTCTTGGCGGACTGCTTGGAAGGAGCGGCATCCTTGTCCTGCGCGGCGGCGGGCAGCGCGACGGCGGCGAGCAGGGCGGTGGCGAGACCGAGGCGCATGATAATCCCCTAATTTTATGTGAGCCTCGCTGTCTAATCGGCAGAGGAGGGCAGGGGCAAGCACGAGCGGCTAGCGCGCGGCAAACCAGCGCCGAGACCTGCGAGCGCGCGGCCTGGGCCTCGTCAGTCGTCCTCGTCCTCGAAGCCGGAGAGGGCGAGCGCGCGCGCGCGGATCTGGCGCGTCATGCACCAGTGCACCAGCGCCTCCTCCCGGCCATGTGTCACCCACACCTCCTTGGGCGCGATCTCGGCCAGCGTCGCGGTCAGCTCGTCCCAGTCGGCGTGGTCGGAGAGGATCAGCGGCAGCTCGACGTTCTTCTGCCGCGCGCGCTGGCGCACCCGCATCCAGCCGCTCGCCATCGCGGTGATCGGGTCGGGCAGACGACGGGCCCAGCGGTCGTTGAGCGCCGAGGGAGGGCACATCACGACATGCCCCGCCATCTCGGCCTTCGACGTCCCGGTGGCGGGGCGCAGCTCGCCCAGCCGCACGCCCAGTTCCTCGTACAGGTCGCATAGCCGCTGGAGCGCGCCGTGCAGGTAGATCGGCGCCGCATGCCCGCGCGCGCGCAACTCGGCGATCACCCGCTGCGCCTTCCCCAGCGCGTAGGCGCCGACGACGATGCAGCGCTCCGGGTTGGCGTGGAGCCGCTCGAGCAGTTTGTCGATCTCGTCGCCGGTGTCGGGGTGACGGAAGACAGGCAGGCCGAAGGTCGCCTCGGTGACGAAGACGTCGCACGCCACCGGCTCGAACGCGGCGCAGGTCGGGTCGGCACGGCGCTTGTAATCACCGGAGACGACGACCCGCTCGCCGCGATGGTCGAGCACGATCTGCGCCGAGCCGAGCACATGGCCCGCGGGAACGAAACCAACCTCGACCTCGCCCAGCCGGATCGTCTCGCCGTAGGCGACCGGGCGCCCGATCTGCTCGCCGTAGCGCGCCGCCATGATCGCGAGCGTCTCAGGGGTGGCCCAGACCTCGCCATGGCCGCCGCGCGCGTGGTCGGCATGGCCATGGGTGACGAGCGCGCGCGGCTCGGGCGTGGACGGATCGATCCAGGCATCGGCCGGGCGCACGTAGATGCCGTTGGGGTGCGGCTCGAGCCAGTCGCCGAGCGTCGGTGCGCGGGTCGCCATGGCGGAACAACCGCGGCGGCGGATCGAAGTTCATCGCGGGGACGTTGGCGGGGGCAAGAAACAGCGGACGGAGAGTGACATGGCGGGTGATGGCCTGTGGAGCTTCGTGGTGATCGCCGGGCCGATCATCCTGGTCGCGGCATTGCTCTTTGCGATCCTGCGCAATCGTCGCAGCCGCCACGAGGAGGCGCGCACCGAGGAGGCGACGCGCGCGCTGTACAAGGAACAGTCGGCCGAGGATCGCGCGCGCACGCCATGATGCGGTGATAGGCGGCGGGGGGCAGGAGGCGGACCGCCCGAGCACCTTGCCCCACCCCCGCGCGTCGCTACATCTCACGGACCTTGGCCGCGCTCCCCCCGCTCCTCTCCGACTGGTTCGCGCGCCGCGGGTGGCATCCGCGCCGGCACCAGCTCGCCATGCTCGACGAGGCGCGCGCGGGCCGCCACGCGCTGCTGATCGCCGCGACCGGTGCGGGCAAGACGCTCGCCGGCTTCCTGCCGACGCTCGCCGAGCTGATCGAGTCGCCGAGCGAGGGGCTGCACACGCTCTACGTCTCGCCGCTCAAGGCGCTGGCGGTCGACATCCAGCGCAATCTGGTCACGCCGATCGACGAGATGGGCGCCGACATCCGCGTCGAGACCCGCACGGGCGACACGCCGTCCGACCGCAAGGCGCGGCAACGCGTGCGCCCGCCGCAGATCCTGCTGACCACGCCCGAGTCGCTGTCGCTGCTGCTGAGCTATCCCGACAGCTTCACCATGTTCGCCGGGCTGCGCACGATCGTGGTCGACGAGGTTCACGCCTTCGCCACCGGCAAGCGCGGCGACCTGCTGTCGTTGTGTATGGCGCGGTTGCAGACGATCGCGCCGGCGTGCCGCCGCGTCGCGCTCTCCGCGACGGTCGCTGACCCGGACGGCTATCGCGCCTGGCTCGCCCCCGACGGCGACATCGACCAGGTCGCGCTGGTCGAGGGCGAGCCCGGCCCCGACCCCGACATCGCCATCCTGCTGCCCGAGGACCGGGTGCCCTGGGCGGGCCATTCCGGCCGCTACGCCGCCGAGCAGGTGATGGCCGAGATCGAGACGCACAGGACCTCGATCGTCTTCTGCAACACCCGCAGCCTCGCCGAGCTGATCTTCCAGGACCTGTGGAAGGCCAATGCGATGCAGTTGCCGATCGGTATTCACCACGGCAGCCTTGAGAAGGAGGCGCGCCGCAAGGTGGAGGGCGCGATGGCGGCGGGGCGGCTGCGCGCTCTGGTGGCGACCGCCAGCCTCGACCTCGGTGTCGACTGGGGAGACGTCGACTGCGTGATTCAGATGGGCGCGCCCAAGGGCTCGTCGCGGCTGCTGCAGCGGATCGGGCGCAGCAACCACCGCCTCGACGTACCGAGCGAGGCGATCGTCGTGCCGGGCAACCGCTTCGAATATCTCGAGGCGCGCGCCGCGCTCGACGCGGTCGAGGCGGGCGAGCTCGACGCCGACGTGTTCCGCATGGGCGCGCTCGACGTGCTGGCCCAGCATCTGATGGCCTGCGCCTGCGCGGCGCCGTTCGACCAGCGCGCGATGCTGGCCGAGGTACGCTCAGCGCTGCCCTATTCCGCACTGAGCGACGAGCTGTTCGAGCGCGTGCTCGGCTTCATCCGCGACGGCGGCTACTCGCTCAAGGCCTATGACCGCTTCAAGCGGCTGACCCAGGACGCCGACGGGACCTGGCGCGTCAGCCACCCGCGCTTCGTCGCGCAGCACAGGCTGAACGCCGGGATCATCGTCGAGGCGACGATGCTCAAGGTGCGCTTCCGCAACGGCCGCGCGCTCGGCAAGGTGGAGGAGGGGTTCGCCGCGACGCTGAGCCACGGCGACACCTTCTTCTTCGCGGGGCTGAGCCTCGAGGTCGAGAAGATCGACACCGAGGACCTGATCGTTCGCGCCACCAGCCGCCCGGCGCGGATCCCCACCTACGGCGGCAGCCGCATGCCGCTCTCGACCAATCTCGCCTCGCGCGTGCGGCGCTTCCTCGCCGAGCCGGGTGAGTGGCACCGTTTCCCCGCCGACGTGCGCGACTGGCTCGAGATCCAGTCGCGCCGCTCGACCCTGCCCGCGCCCGAGCAGCTGCTGGTCGAGACCTTCCCGCGCGAGGGGCGCCACTATATGGTCGCCTACAGCTTCGAGGGCTGGAACGCGCACCAGTCGCTCGGCATGCTGGTGACCAAGCGGATGGAGACGCTCGGGCTCAAGCCGCTCGGCTTCGTCGCCAACGACTATGCGATCGCCTGCTACGGCCTGGAGCGCGTGACCGACCCGGCGGCGTTGTTCTCGGCCGATATCCTCGAGCATGAGTTCGTCGAGTGGGTCGAGCGCTCGCACCTGCTCAAGCGTGCCTTCCGCGAGGTGGCGGTGATCGGCGGGCTGGTCGAGCGACAGCATCCCGGCAAGCGCAAGACCGGGCGGCAGGTGACCTTCTCGACCGACCTGATCTACGACGTGCTGCGCCAGTATGAGCCCGGTCACGTGCTGCTCCAGGCGGCCTGGGCCGACGCGCGCGCGCGGATGACCGACGTCGGCCGGCTCGCCGACCTGCTCGACCGCGCCGCCGACACGATGGTCCACGTCGACCTGCCGCGCGTCACGCCGCTGGCGGTGCCGGTGCTGACGCTGATCGGGCGCGAGAAGGTGGCGACGGGCAGCGCCGACGACTCGCTGCTGATCGAGGCCGAGGCCCTAGCGGCGGAGGCGATGCGGGTAGATTGAGGGGGGAGTGGATAGGGAGAAGCCCTGCCGATCCTCCCCGCTCGCGGGGAGGGGGACCGCGTCGCGCAGCGGCGTGGTGGAGGGGGCTCTTCGCACGCGAACCGGCCCGTTCGCGGACCCCCCCTCCACCAGCCTACGGCTGGTCCCCCTCCCCGCGAGCGGGGAGGATCTCGCTCACACCTGGTTCCCGTCGGTATCGCGCAGCACCTCGCGCCGCCCGACATGGTCCGGCCGGCTCACCACGCCCTCCTTCTCCATCCGCTCGATCAGCCGCGCCGCCGAATTGTAGCCGATGCGCAGCTGGCGCTGGAGCCACGAGGTCGACGCCTTCTGGCTGCCGCACACGATCGCCACCGCGGCGCGATACTGCTGGTCCTCGGCCGAGTCCTCGCCGGTCGGCGCGCCCTCCAGCGCGAAGCTCTCGGCCGGCTCCTCGGTGACCGACTCGATGTAGTCGGGCTGGCCCTGTGCGCGCCAGTGATCGGTCACCGCGCGCACCTCGTCGTCGCTGACGAACGGGCCGTGGACGCGGACGATGCCCTTGCCGCCGGGCATGTAGAGCATGTCGCCGCGGCCGAGCAGCTGCTCCGCCCCCTGCTCGCCGAGGATCGTGCGCGAGTCGATCTTGCTGGTGACGTGGAAGGAGATGCGCGTCGGCAGGTTGGCCTTGATCACGCCGGTGATGACGTCGACCGAGGGGCGCTGCGTCGCCATGATCAGGTGGATGCCCGCGGCGCGCGCCTTTTGCGCCAGCCGCTGGATCAGGAACTCGACTTCCTTGCCCGCGGTCATCATCAGGTCGGCGAGCTCGTCGACGATGACGACGATCTGCGGCAGCACGTCATAGTCGAGCTGCTCCTCCTCGTAGACCGGCTGGCCGTTCTCGCCATAGCCAGTCTGCACGCGGCGACCGAGCGGCGCGCCCTTGGCCCGCGCCGCCCGCACCTTCTCGTTGAACGAGGCGAGACTGCGCACGCCGACCGACGACATCTGGCGGTAGCGATCCTCCATCGTCTCGACCGCCCATTTGAGCGCGCGCACCGCCTTGGCCGGATCGGTGACGACAGGCGAGAGCAGGTGCGGGATGTCGTCGTACATGCTCAGCTCGAGCATCTTCGGGTCGATCATGATCATGCGGCACTGGTCCGGCGTCAGCCGGTACAGCAGCGACAGGATCATGCCGTTGAGCCCGACCGACTTGCCCGATCCGGTCGTGCCCGCGACGAGCAGGTGCGGCATCGGCGCGAGATCGGCGATGACGGGATCGCCCGCGATGTTCTTGCCGAGGATCACGGGGAGCTGCGCCGACTGGTCCTCGAACGCCTGGCTCGCCACCAGCTCGTGGAGCGACACCATCTCGCGCCTGGCATTGGGCAGCTCGATGCCGATCACGGTCCGCCCCGGGATGGTCGCGACGCGCGCCGAGATCGCCGACATGTTGCGCGCGATGTCGTCGGCAAGCGAGATCACGCGAGTCGCCTTGATCCCCGGCGCGGGCTCGAGCTCGTACATCGTCACGACCGGGCCCGGGCGGACCTCGGTGATGTTGCCCTTGACGTTGAAGTCGTCGAGCACGGTCTCGAGCAGCCGCGCGTTGCGCTCCAGCGCGGCCTTGTCGATCGGGTTGCTCTGGTTGGCGGGGGCGGGGGTGAGCAGGTCGAGCCCGGGCAAGGTGTAACTGTCGCGCAGGTCGAGCCGCTGCTGCGGTTTGGGCGCCGCCGCGGAGGGTGCCAGCGTGCGCTCACTGATGACCGGGGCGGGGCGGTCGCTGGGCTCCGCCACGGCGCGCGGTGCGGGGCGACGCGCCAACGCCGGCGCCGCGGCGGTATCGAAGGGGGCGTCTGCCTCGTCGAATGCCTCGTCTGCGTCACCGCGGGCGCGGCGCAGCCCGCCGCGTGGGGCGAGCCGGGCGAAGTCGATCTCGAGGCTGCGGCCCCACAGAAAGGCGCCGCCGATGCCGCTCACCACGCCGAGCGCGACCACACCCCACCAGCGTACCGGCGCGTCGCCGACCAGTCCGAGCGCCCAGCGCGTCGAAGCGACCACGCCGAGCCCAACCGCGCCGCCCCAGCCGAACGGCAGCGCGGGCACCGCGCCGGGTGCGGCGCAGCCGAGCGCCACCGCCATCAGCGCCACCGCCACGGCGGTGCCGCGCAGCATCCGCGGCCACGCGCCCGCGGGCTGCTCGCGCCACAGCCGCGCCGCCACCAGCGGCGGCACCGGCAGCAGCAGCGCCACCGCGGGCCCGAACAGCGTGAGCGCGAGATCGGCGAACCAGGCGCCGGGCGCGCCCAGCAAATTGCCTGCGACGCCGCCCGCGGCGGTGTTGAAGGCGGCGTCGCTCGGGCGATAGCTGGCGAGCGCGAGCGCCATCGCCAGCGTCAGCGCGACCAGCGCCACCGCGACGATCAGCGCACCGCTGCGCAGCGCCCCCGCCTTCACCGTCTCGCGCCACAGCGGCGCGTCGGCCCTGCTCGCCATCTGTTCCCGTCCTCAGCGATGTCTGAAATGCCCAGCGTACATTGTCCGCCCAGCGCGAGTCCGCGTCAAGAGACCCGCCCTTCCCCGTCCGCGCGCGACCCTGTAGGGCGGGCGCCATGGACCATGCAGACGTGCTCATCCTCGGCGGCGGGCTGGTCGGCAGCGCGCTCGCGGTCGCGCTCGACCGCCACGGCCTTTCCGCGATCGTGGTCGATCCGGCCGACCCCGCCGTGATGCTCGCCGCCGGCTTCGACGGGCGTGCCTCAGCGGTCGCCAGCGCGAGCCATCGCATGCTCGATGCCATCGGGGTGGGGGAGGCGCTGCGGGGCAAGGGCTGCCCGATCCGCCACATCCGCGTGAGCGACGGGCTGGCGCCGGGCAAGCTCGACTTCGTCCCCGCTGCCGACGACGCCGCGCTCGGCACGATGTACGAGAACCGGCTGCTCCGCCGCGCCTTGTACGAGGCGGTGTCCGCCGCGCCGCTGGTCGACCTGCGCATGAACACGCGGGCGACCGCGGTGGAGCGCAACCAGGACGGCGTGCGCGCGACGCTGTCCGACGGGCGCGCTATCACCGCGGACCTGCTCGTCGCCGCCGAGGGGCGCCAGTCGCCGACGCGCGAGGCGGCGGGGATCGCGGTCGCACGGTGGCAATATAACCACGCCGCGATCGTCGGCGCGTTCCACCACGAGCGCAGCCATGAGAACGTCGCCTACGAGATCTTCTATCCCGCCGGGCCGTTCGCGCTGCTGCCGCTGCCCGACGACGAGGTCGGCCACCGCTCGGCGATCGTGTGGACGGTCGCGGCGGATCAGGCGGCGGGCATGCTCAAGCTCGGCGACCGCGGCTTCCTCGCCGAGGCGGAGCAGCGCATGGGAGGCTTCCTCGGCGCGCTGGCGCACGCCAGCCCGCGCGCGAGCTACCCGCTCGGCTTCCACCATGCCGCGCGTGTGACCGACACGCGGCTGGTGCTGGTGGGCGACGCGGCGCACGGCATCCATCCGATCGCGGGGCAGGGAGTGAACCTCGGCTATCGCGACGTCGCCGCGCTGGTCGAGGTGCTGGTCGAGGGCCGCCGGCTCGGGCTCGACGCAGGCGACGCGCAATTGCTCCGCCGCTACGAGGCGTGGCGCGGGCTCGACACCTTCATGGTGGCGGCGGCGACCGACACGCTGACGCGGCTGTTCGGCATCCCCGGCAAGGCCGCGAGCGCGGTGCGCCGCTTCGGGATCAGCGCGGTCGACCGCATCCCACCGCTTAAGGACCGCTTCATGAGCGAGGCGCGCGGCGAGAGCGGGGATCTGCCCAAGCTGCTGATGGGCGCGACGGTGTGAGCGGCTGCTGATCGGCTCATGCGAAGACGCGAAGGAGATTGGTTCACGCGGAGGCGCGGAGCTGCCTCGCGCGTCAGCGCAACCTGACCATCAACCTATGGTGTCGGTCTGGCCGCTGCGCGGCCGGGCGTGACCTCTCTGCGCCTCCGCGCCTCCGCGTGCGAACACCTAATTCCTCTTCGCGTCCTCGCGTGAATCAACTTGAACGCACCCTACACCGTCAGAACTGATGCCCGGTCCGATCGCGCTTGGTCGCGAGATAGCGCGCGTTGTGCGGGTTGGCGGGCAGTGCGTGCGGCACCCGCTCCACCACGCTCACCCCCGCCGCCTCGAGCCCCGCAACCTTCGCCGGATTATTCGTCAGCAAGCGCACGCGCTCCTGTCCGAGCAGCACCAGCATCCGCGCCGCCACGCCGAAGTCGCGCGCGTCCACCGCGAAGCCGAGCCGCGTGTTGGCGTCGACCGTGTCATAGCCCTGATCCTGCAGCGCATAGGCGCGAAGCTTGTTGACCAGCCCGATGCCGCGCCCCTCCTGTCGCAGGTAGAGCAGGATGCCCCAGCCGGCGTCACGGATGCGGTGGATCGCAGCATCCAGCTGAGGACCGCAGTCGCACTTCAGGCTCCCGAGCACGTCGCCGGTCAGGCATTCGCTGTGCAGCCGCACCAGCGGCGGTGCGCCGCTCGGCTGGCCGATCAGCAATGCGACATGCTCGTCGGCGCTCTCGGGCGAGCGGAAGGCGACGATCTCGGCGTCCTCGGCCTGCGCCACCGGCAGCCGAGCGCGCACCGCGATCGAGAGGCGGGTCGCATCCTCGTGCGCGTCGACCGCGGCGACGTCGATCGCCACCGCTGGCTCGACCCCGCCGGTGAAGAAGGCGGGGAGCAGCCCGGCCACCCGCGCCAGCCGCAGCGCCGCGGCGCCCGCGACGGGGCTCGCGAGCGCGGCGGTGCGGAACGGCCCCTTGAGCGGGGTGGCGAGATCGAGCTGCGGGTCGGCCAGCGCGGTGGCGAGCGCCATGTCGAACCACGGCGCTCGCTCGATCAGCACCGGCTGGTCTGGCGCTGCGGCGGCGCGCTGGTTGGTCAGCGTCAGCGTCTCCGCCCGCCCGGCTGAGATCAGCACGGCATAGTCCTCGTCGGGCGCGAAGGCGGCGAGCCGCGCGGCGTCGGCGGTCTCTATCGCGAGCAGCACCAGCGGCGGCTCGCCCGGCGCGTGGAGCGCGATCGGCCACCCACGCCGCATCGCGTCGATCGCGCGTGCGGCGTCGCGCGGGTCGGCGCTGGCCTGGCTCACCAAGCGAACTCGGTCATGATCGGGACGTGGTCGCTCGGCTTGAGCCAGCTGCGGCACGGCTCGAAGACAGTGTGCGCCGTGGCGGTGCGCGCGACGTCGGCGGTGGCCCACATATGGTCGAGCCGGCGGCCGCGGTCGTTCTTGGTCCAGTCGGGCGAGCGATAGCTCCACCAGGTGTGCAGCCGGGCCGGGGCGGGATGGAAGTGGCGGCCGAGATCGACCCAGTCGTTCGACTCGCGCAGCCGCTCGAGTGCCTCGACCTCGATCGGCGTGTGACTCACCACCTTGAGCAGCGCCTTATGGCTCCACACGTCACTCGGCAGCGGCGCGATGTTGAAGTCGCCGGTGAGGATGGTGGGCACGTCGATCGTCTCGGACCAGCGCGTCATGCGCTCGACGAAGTCGAGCTTCTGGCCGAACTTCGGATTGACCTCGCGGTCGGGAACGTCGCCGCCGGCCGGAACATAGACGTTCTCAAGCCGCACCCCGCCAGGCAGCTGCACGCCGAGGTGCCGCGCCTCGCGATTGGCCTGCCAGTCTAGCCGCTCGTCCGCCTCGATCGGCACGCGGCTGATGATCGCGACGCCGTGGTGCATGCGCTGCCCGTTGAGCAGGACATGGTCGTAGCCGAGCGCGTGAAATCCAGCGACAGGGAAATCGGCGTCGATCACCTTGGTCTCCTGCAGGCACAGAATGTCGGGGGCGGCCTCACGCAGGAAGCGCTCGACGATGTCGAGGCGGAAGCGGACCGAGTTGATGTTCCAGGAGACGATCTTCACGCCGCGCGACATAGGCGGTCGATCGCGTCGCGCAAACACCTCGCCGGCCGGAACGTGAAAGGCCCCCGCTCCGGGGGCATGGAGCGAGGGCCGACACAGCGTTCATCACGCAAGCGGGGGAGAAGGGCTCAGGGTAACAGGGGGAAAATCCCCGAGGCGTCCGCCCCCACAACCCTTATTTAGGACAATTAAGCTGTCAGTCAGATGAACGGATTGTAGAAATTTGTCAGCCGCTGCGACCCTGGCGGCGGGGGTCGGTCCAGCGGAACGCGCTGTCGCTCACCGGCGCGTTGAACTTCTGTCCGCTCAGCCGGATCGTCGTGCGACTGCCCTGGCTGTCGAGCGCGACCCAGCCCTGCAGCATCAGCCCCGCCGGCGCGGCGGCGTCGCGCGCGAACACCATCGTGATCCGCCCGAACTCGGGATGCTTGGGGTCGTTCGCTTCCACCGAGAGCACGTCGGGGTTGGGCGACGGCACGACCTTGGCATAGCGTGAGATATCGCGGCTGGGATCGATCAGCACGCCGAGGGGCGAGTTGCCGATCGGCCAGCGCTGCACCTGCTTCACCGAATAATCGATGAAGGTGAACGCCTTGCCATCGCTCACGATGAGCAGCGGCACGCCCTTCTCATATTGGAAGCGGATCTTGCCCGGCTTCTTGAGCGTCAGCACGCCGGTCAGCACGCGACCGTTGCGGTCGGTCTGGCTGAAATTGGCTGTCATCGTTTCCGCCGCGGCCAGGAAACGTTGCACCGCGGCGAGATCGTTGCCCTGCGCGGCGGCCGGTGCGGCGACCATCGCGATCGCGGTCAGCGGCACGAGGAAAGTACGCATCGTCACTCCGTTGTCAGACAGGCCCATGGTGCCGCGGAGGCGTTGAACGCGCCGTGAACCCGGCGCCATACGACTAGCCGAGCAGCGAGGCGATGCCCGGTGTGTTCTCGGCGCCGACCCAGCCCTCGTAGATCATCTTGCCCGCGACGAAGAGGATGACGGCCAGGCCGACATAGGCGATCCAACGGTAGCGATCGATGATCCGCGCGATGAAGTTCGCCGCCAGCCCCATCAGCGCGACCGACAGCAGCAGGCCGACGACGAGGATGCCGGGATGCTCGCGCGCCGCGCCCGCCACGGCGAGCACGTTGTCGAGGCTCATCGACACGTCCGCCACCGCCACCGCCCAGGCCGCGCCGACGAAGCTGCGCGCGGGCGCGACGGCGGCGTCGCCGTTGCCCTCGGCGTCCGGCTGGTGGCCGCCGGCGCGGATCTCGCGCCAGAACTTCCAGCTCACCCACAGCAGCAGCAGGCCGCCGGCGAAGATCAGCCCGACGATCCCCATCAGCCAGGTGACGATCAGCGCGAAGAAGATGCGCAGCACCAGCGCGGCGCCGATGCCGATCAGGATCACCTTCTTGCGCTGATCAGAGGGCAGGCCGGCGGCCAGCGCGCCGACCACGATCGCATTGTCGCCCGCCAGCACCAGGTCGATCATCAGCACCGAGCCGAAGGCGGCCAGCGCGGCCGGGTCGCTCAGGTTCGAGAAGTCGGCGACGATATGCTGCCAGATGTCGCCGAGCGAGCCGGGTCCTTGCGGTGCGACGGCCGCCCCCGCGGCGGCCAGCATGGCGATCAGGCTCACGACGTCACTCCCCTGAAGATACGAGCGGGCGGCACGTTGAACCAACGCACCGCCCGCGAAAAGTTACCGACTGCTGACCCGCCGGCGCTCCCAACCGCCTGTCACGCCCGCCGCTGAAGGCGGCGAGCGCGGGGGCGGTTCACTGGTTCATCGAGTCGAAGAAATCGTCGTTGGTCTTGGAATCCTTCATCTTCCCGAGCAGGAACTCCATCGCGTCGACAGTCCCCATCTGCATCAGGATGCGGCGCAGCACCCACATCTTGCTGAGCTTGTCCTTCTCGACCAGCAGCTCCTCCTTGCGCGTCCCGGACTTGCCGACGTCGATCGCGGGGAAGATGCGCTTGTCGGCGACCTTGCGGTCCAGCACGATCTCGGCATTGCCGGTGCCCTTGAACTCCTCGAAGATCACCTCGTCCATGCGGCTGCCGGTGTCGATCAGCGAGGTCGAGATGATGGTGAGGCTGCCGCCCTCCTCGATGTTGCGCGCCGCGCCGAAGAAGCGCTTGGGGCGCTGCAGCGCGTTGGCGTCGACGCCGCCGGTCAGCACCTTGCCCGACGAGGGCACCACGGTGTTGTAGGCGCGGCCGAGGCGGGTGATGTTGTCGAGCAGGATCACCACGTCCTTCTTGTGCTCGACCAGGCGCTTGGCCTTCTCGATCACCATCTCGGCGACCTGCACGTGGCGCGTCGCCGGCTCGTCGAAAGTGGACGAGACCACCTCACCGTTGACCGTGCGCGACATGTCGGTGACTTCCTCGGGCCGCTCGTCGATCAACAGCACCAGCAAGAACACCTCGGGGTGGTTGTGGCTGATCGCGCGCGCGATGTTCTGCATCATGATCGTCTTGCCGACTCGCGGCGGGGCGACGATGAGGCAGCGCTGGCCCTTGCCGATCGGCACGACGACGTCGAGCACGCGGCCCGACCGGTCTTTGATCGTCGGGTCCTCGATCTCCATCTTGAGCCGCTCATCGGGGTAGAGCGGGGTGAGATTGTCGAAGTTGACGCGGTGGCGGACCCGGTCGGGGTCCTCGAAATTAACCTGGGTGATCTTCACCAAGGCGAAATAGCGCTCGCCGTCCTTGGGCCCGCGGATCTCGCCCTCGACCGTGTCGCCGGTGCGCAGGCCGTGCTTCCGCACCTGATTGGGGCTGACGTAGATGTCGTCCGGACCGGCGAGATAATTGGCCTGCGCCGAGCGGAGGAAGCCGAAGCCGTCGGGCAGCACCTCGATCGTGCCCTCGCCCATGATCTGCTCGCCGTTCTCGGCCTGGACCTTGAGGATGGCGAACATCAGATCCTGCTTGCGCAGCGTCGACGCGCCCTCGACCCCGAGTTCCTCGGCGAGCTGCACGAGGTCGGCCGGGGCCTTCTTCTTCAAATCCTTGAGATGCATGTAGACGTGTCCGATGTGCTCGGGAGTGGGGGGAAGCTCGGCCGGCGAAGAATACGCTCGAGATACGAAGCTGTAGAGGAGGCGGGAGACCGGGACCGATCGCGCCGTAGCCGCGAGGTAAGAGTCGGGCGCGGCTTAGTCAAGCCGGCGCGCGCGGCTCAGAACGGCTTCACGATCACCAGGATGACGATCAGCACCGCGGCGATCGCGGGTACCTCGTTGACCAGCCGCAGCGCGCGGTTGGAGAGCGTGGCACGACCCGCGGCGAGCTCGCGCGCGTAGCCCACCGCCCAGCCGTGATAGCCCGACAGCAGTACGACCAGCGCGATCTTGGCGTGAAGCCAGCCGAGCCCCGGCGTACCGTCGGCGATGCCGGCGTTGAGCGCGAGCGCGATGCCGAGCACCCACACCAGGATCATCGCCGGGGTAAGGATGATCGCGCGCAGCTTGCCCTCGCGCTCGACCCAGCGCGTCGACTCGGCCGGATCGGCGAGACCCTCCTGATGGTAGACGAGATAGCGCGGCAGCATGAACATTCCCGCCATCCAGAAGATCACGAAGATGAGGTGCGCCGCCTTCACCCAATCATAGGTCGCGCCGAGAAAACCCGCCATGTTCATGCCTTGCCCTTACGCGCCGCGGACGCGCGCGACCAGATGCTCGACGTGCGCCACCGGCGTGTGCTGGCCGATGCCGTGGCCCAGGTTGAACACGTGGGGCCGCTCGGGAAAGGCGGCGAGCACGCGGTCGATCCCGCGGTCGAGCGCGGCGCCGCCGACGCGCAGCGCGAGCGGGTCGAGGTTGCCCTGCACCGGCAACCCGGGCGGCAGCACGCGGTCGGCCCAGGCCGGGTCGACCGTCTCGTCGAGCCCGATCGCGTCGACCGCGGTGCCCGCGGCATAGGCCGGGAGCTTGCCGCCCGCGCCCTTGGGAAAGCCGATGATCGTCGCGTTCGGCCGCCGCGCGCGCAGGCCGTCTACGACGGCGCGGTTGGGTGCGATCACCCAGCGCTCGAACTGTTCGGGCGAGAGGCTGCCCGCCCAGCTGTCGAACAGCTGCACTGCCTCGACCCCGGCGTCGACCTGCGCGGCGAGATAGTCGATCGTGAGCGCGACCACCGCGTCGATGATCGCGGTGAAGGCCGCGGGGTCGCGATAGGCGAACAGCCGGGTCTCTTCCTGATCGCGGCTGCCCTGGCCCGCGACCATGTAGGTCGCCACCGTCCAGGGTGAGCCGGCGAACCCGAGGAAAGTGGTCGCGGGCGACAGTTGCGCGGCAACGCGGCGCACTGTCGCGTAGACCGGGACGAGCCGCGCCGGTGCCGCCGCGAGCGAGCCCAAGGTGGCGTCGACCAGCGCGGGCGCGAGCCGCGGCCCCTCGCCGGCACCGAAGCTGAGCTCCTGTCCGAGCGCCCAGGGCACCATCAGGATGTCGGAGAAGAGGATCGCCCCGTCGAAGCCGAAACGGCGAATCGGCTGAAGTGTCACCTCGGCCGCGGCCTCCGGATCGGTCGCGAGCGCGAGGAAGCCGCCCTTCTCGGCCCGCAGAGCGCGATATTCGGGGAGGTAGCGCCCGGCCTGGCGCATCAGCCACAGCGGCGGTCTGTCCTGTCGCTCGCCGCGCAGCGTGCGCAACAGCGGTTTGATGGTCTCGATCGCGGGAGTGGGCACGGGTGAGATCGTCCTCGCCCCCTTCAGATAATAGAATCTCGAAGAAGGTTGTTGATGCGGATGGCGCGTGGGTTGCGGTGGCTTAATCCGCCGTCACCGGAAATGCCAACAGCTTGACCGCGCGAGACCGACGCGGCGTCAGCGATTCGGCACGCCTCGTCCCCGCTATCCACAGGCTGTGGAGGAACATCGCGGCTGCGGACGAGATTGTGGATGGAATCGGATTCATCCACCGCCGCCGCGCTCGCTTGGCGGCGCGAGCGAGTTGCGCTAGCGCCCGTCACCATGTTGTCCACAGTTCGATCCCCAGGCGGCTGAGGATGGTGCGCCTCCACCTCCATCTGCTCTCCGATTCCACCGGCGAGACGCTGGAGAACATCGCCAAGGCGGCGCTGGCGCAATATGACGACGTCGAGACGGTGCGGCACTTCTGGCCGATGGTGCGCACCGAGATGCACCTCGACCGCATCCTCCAGGAGATCGCACAGAATCCCGGGCTGGTGGTGTTCACGCTGGTGAACCCGGTGACCCGCGCCGCGCTGGAGAATCGCTGCCGCGCGCTGGGCCTGCCGACGGTGGCGCCGCTCGACCCGGTCAACGACGCGCTGTCGATGCTGCTCGGCCAGCAGGCCAAGGCGCGCCCGGGCCGTCAGCACGTGCTCGACGCCGCCTATTTCGCGCGCGTCGACGCGATCCAGTTCACCATCGCGCACGACGACGGGATCGCGCACGAGGACTGGGAGGAGGCCGATATCGTCCTCGCCGGGGTGAGCCGCTCGTCCAAGACGCCGACCTCGATCTATCTCGCCAACCGCGGCTACAAGACCGCCAATATCCCGATCGTGGTGGAGAGCCCGCCGCCCGCCTCGCTGTTCGCGCTCGACTATCCCTTGGTGGTGGGGCTGACCACCAGCGCCGACCGACTGATCCAGGTGCGGCGCAACCGGCTGCTCTCGCTCAACCAGGCGCCCGAGACCGACTATGTCGACCAGGACGCGGTGGCGCGCGAGATCGCCTTCGCGCGGCGCATCTTCGCCGACAATGGCTGGCCCGTGATCGACGTCACGCGACGCTCGATCGAGGAGACCGCGGCGGCGATCATCGCGTTGGTCAACGAGCGCCGCGGCACCGCCACGCGCACCACGGACTGACCGACATGCTGATCCTCGCCTCGCAGAGCGCCTCGCGCACCGCCATGCTGTCCGCCGCTGGCGTCCCCTTCACCGCCGAGCCGGCGTACGCCGACGAGGCCGCGCTTAAGGCGGCGATGGCGGGGGCGCGCCCGCGCGACCTCGCCGACGCGCTCGCCGAATTGAAGGCGCTGAAGGTCTCCGCCCGTCACCCCGGCGCGCTGGTGCTGGGTTCCGACAGTCTCGCGGTGCTCGACGACGGCAGCGTGCTCGACAAGCCGACGTCACGCGACGAGGCGCGCGATCATCTCCGCCGCATGTCGGGGCGCCACCACGATCTGGTCAGCGCCGCGGTGGTCGCGGAGAACGGCCGGCCGGTGTGGCGCGTGGTCGACGCCGCGCGGATCATCGTACGGCGGCTGTCCGACGCGTTCATCGAGACCTACCTCGACGCCGAATGGCCCGCGATCGCCGGCTGTGTCGGCTGCTACCGCATCGAGGGACCGGGCGTGCAGCTCTTCGCCAAGGTGTCAGGCAGCCAGTTCACCGTCCTCGGCATGCCGCTGCTGCCGGTGCTCGACTATCTCCGCACGCGCGAGGTGCTACCGACGTGACGACACCCTATGCCGAGGTGATCGGCGACCCGATCGCTCACTCCAAGTCACCGCTGATCCACCGTTTCTGGCTGGAGGCGCTGGGGATCGCCGGCGACTATCGTGCCGAGCAGGTGGTCGCGGACGATCTCGGCCGCTTCTTCGCGGCCCGCGCGCGCGATCCCCACTGGCGCGGCTGCAACGTCACCGTGCCGCACAAGGTGGCGGCGCTCGACCATGTGCCCGATCCCGGCGGGGTGCGCGGCTCGATCGGCGCCGCCAACACCGTGTTTCGCGACCAGTCGGGAGCGCTCGCCGCGACCAACACCGACGCCGCGGGATTCCTCTCGCCGATCGCCGACCTCGATCTCGCAGGCGCGCCGGTGACGGTGGTTGGCGCGGGCGGTGCGGCGCGCGCGGTATTGTTCGCCCTGTCCAAGGTAGGGGCAGGGCGGGTGACCCTGCTCAATCGTACCCCGCTCAAGGCCGCCGCGCTGCTCGCCGGCTTCGGTCTGAAGGGCGACGCACTGCCGCTTGAGGCGCGGCTGCGCCCCGACACCGCGCTGCTGGTCAATACCAGTGCGCTCGGCATGGCCGGCCAGCCGCCGCTGACGCTCGACCTGGACCCGCTGCCCGAGGACGCGATTGTCTACGACATCGTCTACGCACCACTGGAGACCCCGCTGCTCGCCGCCGCGCGGGCGCGCGGGCTCGATACGGTCGATGGGCTGGAGATGCTGATCGGCCAGGCCGCGCTCGCCTTCGAGCTGTTCTTCGGCGCCGCGCCGCCGCGCGAGAGCGACGACGAACTGCGCGACCTGCTGCTCGCGTGAGCGCGCGATGATCGTGCTCGGACTCACCGGCTCGATCGGCATGGGCAAGACCACGGTGGCGCGGATGTTCGCCGAGGCGGGCGTGCCCGTGTTCGACGCCGACGCGGTCGTCCACCGCCTGCAGGGTCCGGGCGGCGCGCTGGTCGCGGCGATCGCCGCGCGCTTTCCGGGGACCACCAGCGCGGCAGGGGTGGACCGAGCCGCGCTCGGCGCCGCCGTGCTGGGGGACGAAGTCGCGCTGCGCGACTTGGAGGCGATCGTCCACCCCGCGGTCGCGGCCGAGCGCGCCGCCTTTCTCGCGCGCCACGCCGACGCGCCGTTGGTGGTGCTCGACGTTCCGCTGCTCTTCGAGACCGGCGGCGATGCCGCGGTCGATCAGGTCGCGGTGGTGTCCGCCGCACCGGCGGTGCAGCGCGAGCGCACGCTGGCGCGACCGGGCATGACCGCGGCCAAGCTCGACTCGATCCTCGCGCGCCAGCTGCCCGACGCGGAAAAGCGCGCGCGCGCCGACGCGGTGATCGCCACCGACGTGCCGCTCGCCGAGACGCGCGCGGCGGTGCTGCGCCTGATCGCTTGCGCCCGCGCCGCGGTGGGTCGATAACGCTGCGCATGCGCGAGATCGTCTTCGATACCGAGACCACGGGGCTGAGCTTCGTCGGCGGCGACCGGATGGTGGAGATCGGCTGCGTCGAGCTGGTCAATCGCTGCGAGACCGGGCGCACCTTCCACGCCTATTTCCATCCCGAGCGCGACATGCCCGAGGAGGCCGCGCGGATTCACGGGCTTCGCATCGACTTCCTCTCCAAGCACCCGGTGTTCGCGCTCGGCGTCGAGGCGTTGCTCGAATTCATCGGCGACGCACCGCTGATCGCGCACAACGCGGGGTTCGACTTCTCCTTCCTCAACGGCGAGCTCGAGCGCTGCGGCCGCACCGCGGTGTGCCGCTCGCGCATGGTCGACACGCTCCAGCTCGCACGCACGCGCCACCCCGGCGCCAAGCACACGCTCGACGCGCTGTGCAACCGCTACGGCATCGATCGCTCGCACCGCGTGCTGCACGGCGCGTTGCTCGACGCGCAGCTGCTCGCGCAGGTCTATGTCGAGCTCCAGGGCGGGCGGCAGATCGGCCTCGGGCTGGTGAGCGAGCCGATCATGGTGACCGCCGCGACCGCCAGCAGCGCGCCGGCGCCGGCGCGCGCGCGTCCGCCGCGGCTCTTTTCGGCGAATGCGGCGGAACTGGCCGCGCATGCCGCGTTTCTGAAGGGGGTCAAAGAACCCCTGTGGGGGGCCGACGCGTCCGGATGACGCGCTTAGCACCAGCCGGGCAGGGGCTCGACCGGCAACGATGGAGAAGAAATGATGGATATCCGGATATCAGGTCACCAGGTGGCGATCGGCGACGCGCTGAAGGCCCATGTGCAGGACCGGCTCCAGGGTATCGCTGACAAATATTTCGCGCGCGCCATCTCGGCCGAGACCACCTTCGGCAAGGGTCCGCATGACAACGGCTTCACCTGTGACATCGTCGCGCATGTGACGCGCGGGCTGGTGCTGAAGGGGCGTCACGACGCGCATGACGCGCATCTGTCGTTCGACGGCGCCGCCGAGAAGATCGAGAAGCAGCTGCGGCGCTACGTCCGCCGGCTCAAGGATCGCACGCCTGCCCACGCCGCGGTCGAGGCAGAGCAGGAGCGCAACGGCTACGACAACGCCGGCTACACGCTGTTCGCCGAGTCGGCGGACGAGGAGGAAGCCGGCGACGCGCCGCTGGTGATCGCCGAGACCCGCGTCGATGTGCCCGAGGCAAGCGTCTCCGACGCGGTGATGATGCTCGACCTGCGCAACACCCAGGCGCTGCTGTTCCGCAACGCCGGCACGGGCTCGTACAACATGGTCTATCGCCGCGGGGACGGCACGATCGGATGGGTTGAGCCGCAGCGCGCTGGCTGAGGCGCGCGCGGCCACCTACCTCGCATCGATCATGGCGACTGACCTGAGCGACCTGCTCGTCCCCGAGCTCGTCGTCGTGGGATTGCCCGCGGCGACGAAGAAGGCCCTTTTCACCCAACTCGGCACGCTCGCCGCGCCCTGGGTCGGGCTGGACGCGCGCGCGATCGCGGAGGGGCTGGCCGCGCGCGAGAAGGAGGGCTCGACCGGGTTCGGCGGCGGCGTCGCGATCCCGCACGCGCGGCTCGCCGGCATGCAGCGGGTCGCGCTGATCGTGGCGCGGCTGGCGCAGCCGCTCGGCTTTGCCGCGGTCGACGACGTCGCGGTCGACGTGGTGGTGGCCATGCTGTCGCCGCCTCATGCCGGCGGGAAGCATCTCAAGGCGCTGGCTCGCGTGGCGCGGCGCTTCCGCGACCGTACCCTGGTCGCCAAGCTGCGCGGCGCGGGTTCGCCCGACGCGATCTACGCGCTGCTCACCGCGGACGATACGCGTGACGCCGCCTGAGGGGGCCGCAGCGCATCACCGCGCGCTCGAGTCGCTGTACGCGGCGGCCCCGATCAACCGTCTGTTCGAGTCGCGGCTCGAGATCCCGGAGCCCGGCGTGGCGCGGATCCGTTTCCGCGTCGACCAGCGCCACTTCCACGCCGCCGGCGCGGCGCACGGCACCAGCTATTTCAAGATGCTCGACGATGCCGCCTTCTACGCGTGCAACAGCCTGGTGACCGATCGTTTCCTGCTCACCACCCAGTTCAGCCTGCTGCTCACGCGCCCGCTCGGCGAGGGCGAGGTGGTGGCGGAGGGGCGCTGGGTCAGCGGGCAGCGCCGTGTCTTCGTCGCCGAGGCGCGATTGATCGCGGTCGACGGCGAGGAGGTGGCGCGCGGCACCGGTACCTTCATGCGCTCGCGGATCGCGCTCGCCAGCCTGCCCGGCTATGCGGCGCCGGCGGCATGAGCGCGCGGTTGCCTACCCATCTCGCGGTCGGCGCGCTGCTCAGGCGAGTCAATGACGGCGGCGGCATGGCGGTGGTGCGCGCCTCGGGCGAGGCGCAGTCGGGTGCGGTGCTGGTGCTGTTGTGCGAGGGCCGCTCGCTGCGCGCGGTGGAGCGGATGCGCGGGATCGACGACCGCGACGTGCTGATCGCCGCCGGTCCCAGCGACGGCGACTCGGCCGCAGTCGAGGACTATTGGCGTTTGCGACGGCGTCGTGACCCCGACCTGTGGGTGATCGAACTGGACGTCCCGGACGCCGAACGGTTCGTCGCTGAAACGATGCTGGTCGATTGACGCTGTTAACCCCTCGCCCGTAGCGAGATGGGATCGACAACAGGCGTTGTGCCGATGCGGGGTGCGATCCCGAACGGTGACGCAGTCGGGGGGGCACCCGGTCGGTCTTTTGAGCAGCTAACGCTGGTTCAGCGACCGTTCCCGCGTACCCACCGCACAGACAAGACGTGGAATGCCATTAGGTTCCCGCGCTGCCGCTTTCGCAGCGTTCACTGCCTCGATCGTCTCGCTGGCCCTGCAGAGCGCGCCCGGCCTCGCCGCCGAAGTGCCGACGCTCCCAGGGGTCACCGCGAGTCAGCTCGCCGTCACCGACGCGGTTCCCGCGACGGCGGCGCCGGCGCCCGATAGCGCCGACCAGATTCTCGACCAAGCCGCTGCCGAGCAGGCGGACGAGCAGGTCGCTTACCCCACCCTCGCCGCGGCGGTCGCGGATCAGTCGATCCCGTCGAACACCGACGAGGACATGCGCTGCCTCGCCGGCGCGATCTATTTCGAGTCGCGCGGTGAACCGCTGAGCGGTCAGCTCGCGGTCGCCGAGGTGATCCTCAACCGCACCAAGTCGCGCCGTTTCGGCGGCAGCGTGTGCGACGTCATCACCCAGAAGGGCCAGTTCTCCTTCGTGCGCGGCGGCGTGATGCCCGCGGCACCGTCGAACGACGACTGGCGCACCGCGATGGCGGTGGCCAAGGTCGCGATGAAGGACGCGTGGGAGACCGACGCGTCGAACGCGCTCTACTTTCACCACCGCAGCACCGGCCGCGCCGCCGGCCAGCGCGTCGCCTCGATTGGCAACCACGTCTTCTTCCGCTGAGCGCCGTCGCGCTTGCGAGTGATGGGGTGAGCGTTTCCGGACCTCGCTGATCGAGCCAGGTATTCCCCAACGACTTCGTCACCCCGGCGAAAGCCGGAGTCCAGCTACGGAACAGATGTGGGTCTCACCACGGCCCTCCCAGCTGGACCCCGGCCTTCGCCGGGGTGACGCGTTGACGGCGTGTCGCTTGCTCTTGTGGCCGTCAGCCCGCGTACGCCTTGGTGAGATCGAATAGATAGTCGCGCGCGGCATAGAGCGACTCGACGCGGATGCGCTCGTTAAGCCCGTGCACGCCGTTGAAATCGGGATCAAGGAAGGTCCCCGGCACGCCGTAGACCGGGATGCCGATCGCCTCGAGGAACACGCCGTCGGTCGCCCCGGTCGACATCGTCGGCAGCAGCGGCACGCCGGGGAAATGCTTTTTCGCGAGCGCCTCCATGGGGCCGATGATCTTCGGATCGAGCGTCGGCGGCACCGCGGTGGGGCGGATCGGCTGGTTGGCGGTGACGGTCACCTTGCTTCCCGCCAGCGCGCGCAGCTTGGCGAGTGTGCCGTCGACCGTCTCACCCGGGAAGATGCGGCAGTTGACGTTCGCGGTGGCGCGCTGCGGCAGCGCGTTCTCGGCATGACCCGCGCTCAGCAGCGTCGCCACGCAGGTGGTCCGAAGCGTCGAGTGCATCACCTTGTCGCGGCTGACGATCACGTCCGCGGCGCGGTCCTGCGGGTTGGCCAGCAGGCGCGTGATCGCTGCCGCCTGCTCGCCGCCGACCCGCTGCGCGGTCGCGGTGAAGTAGGCGCGGGTCGTATCGGTGAACCGCACCGGGAACTCGTAGTTCTGCACCGCCTTGATCGCGTCGGCGAGCTCGTAGATCGCATTGTCCGGCACCGGCGTGGAGCTGTGCCCGCCCGGGTTGGTCGCCAGGAAGGTAAAGTTCTGCGCCGCCTTCTCGCCGACCTGCACCGCCAGCAGCTGGCGCTTGCCCTGCGCGTCGAGCCGCCCGCCGCCGCCCTCGTTGAGCGCGAACTCGGCCGCGATCAGCTCGGGGCGGTGCTGTGCCAGCCACTGCGCGCCGTTGAAGGCGAAGGTGGTCTCCTCCCCGCAGGTCAGCGCCAGCTTGATCGTGCGCTTCGGGCGGTAGTTCTGCTGCCGGAAGCGCACCATCGCGTCGGCCCAGATCGCCGCCATCGCTTTGTCATCGACCGCGCCGCGCGCGTAATAATAACCGCCCTCCTCGACCAGCTTGAAGGGGTCGCGCTGCCAGTCGGCACGCTTGGCCTCGACCACGTCGAGATGGCCGAGCAGCAGCATCGGCTTCAGCGCCGCGTCGCTGCCGCGTAGCACCGCGACGACGCCGCCGTCCTTCGGGTGCTCCGGGGTGGAGAAGAGCGTCACGTCCGAGTCGGCATAGCCCGCGCGCTTCAGCCGCGCCGCGACCTGCTCGGCCGCCTGGGTGCAGCTGCCGACGTTGACCACCGTGTTGGTTTCGACCATCTCGCGGTAGAGATCGAAGAACGCCTTTTCGTCCGGTTGCGTTTGCGCCGCGACGGCGCCGCCTGTCGTTGTTCCCGCCAGCAGCCCGGCGAGCAGCGCCGCCATCCCGATCCCGCGCATCGATCCTCCCTCGTTCGTCCGCGGCCAGCCTCGCAGCGAAGCGGTCGGGGCGCAACGGGGCTCAGCCGCTGCGGCGCAGGTCGCGCGGCAGGAGCAGGCGCAGCTCGCGGTTGGCGAAATCGATGTGCACGCGGCGGAACAGCCGTAACGCGTCCATCCCCAGCATCAGCGCTGGCTTGTCGTCGATGCCGAAGACGCGGAATGGAGCGGCATCGGCGAAGGCGATCGGCAGCGCACGGATCTTGGCCGGCCCCAGCGTCATCTCGGGCAATAGCGCAAAGTCGGCAGAGATCTGCACGCCGAGCACGCTGGTCAGCACCGTGGTCTCGCCGCGCCGTCCCGCGAGCAGCCGGCGCAGCGCGAGATTGCCCAGGCTGACGCTGGTGCCGGTATCGAGCACTACCCGCACGCGCCGCCCCGCGACCGTGGCGCTGGTGACGACGAGCTGACCGAACAGGCTGCGCGCCTGGATCACGATCTCGCCGGGCTCGCGCTTGAGTCGCTCGCGCTTGCTCGAGGGTGTGACCTGCATCCGCTGCGCGTCGAAGTCGATCGTCAGCGCCTGGCCCTGCAACGTGTCGATCCCGAGCATGCCTGGAGCGCCGAGGTGACGCGCCTCGAACATCGGCGCCTCGATCCGTTCGCCGCCGACCCGCGCGACCGGCTTTGGGCTCACCGACAGGGTGGGGAGGATCGCGGTGTCGACGTCGCTCGTCCCCGCCATCGCGACCACGCGCACGCGGCGCCCGGTGGCGAGGCCGAGGTGCGCGGCGAGCTGGCGCGAGATCACGCTGCGCTGCGCGCCGGTGTCGATGATGAAGGGGAAGGGGCCCGCACCGGCGATCTCGACCGGCACGGTCATGCGATCCTCGGCGGTGAGAAAGTCGAGCGCGTCGCCGGCATCGGCGGGCAGGTCGTCGGGAAGCGTCACCGGGACGACCCCGAGTGCCGCCGTCGGCGCAGGGGCGGGCGCCCCCGCCTGCGCCGACGCCGGCAGGGCGATGCTGGCCAGCATGAGCGCGAGCCACCTCTCCATGGCGGCGATGGTACGCCCGATCCGGACGCAGCGCCAGCGGAGATACCGACGGCTGAGATGGCGCGGGGCAGCGGTCGCCCCGATGCTCAGCGTCCCTGTCCGCGCCAGCGCTGGATCGTGCGCGCGACGATCTGTTCCTCGCCGCCGCCGTCGCGCCACAGCTCCGAGAAGACCGGATCGTCGGAGGCGGGTCGCTTGCCCTCCTCCAGCGTGTCGAAGGCGACACGGATCGGGATGGCCACGCCCTCGCCGCACACGATCGCCTCGCGGTTGCGGAGCGCGGGCAAGGCATCGAGGAAGCCGCGCGCGCCCTCGGGCATCGCGGCGCGGACGAACGCCTGGTCGCGCTCGTTGTTGAGTCGCATCGAGATGATCGTGCCGCACTGCGAGAGCACGCCCTCGGCCAGGTCGGACGGACGTTGCGTCACCAGCCCGAGCGACACGCCGTACTTGCGCCCCTCCTTGGCGATGCGGCCGAGGATCCGGCCCACCGCGGTACGCTCCTCGCGCCCGGCGGGGACGTAGCGGTGCGCCTCCTCGCAGACGAGCAGGATCGGGCGCTGCGGCTCGGCCCGCGACCAGATCGCGAAGTCGAACACCATGCGGCTGAGCACCGCCACCACCACCGCAGTGATCTCGCTCGGCACGCCTGACACATCGATGATCGAGATCGGTTTGCCGTCGCCGCAGAAGCGGAAGATGCGCTGGACGAACGCCGCCATCGTGTCCGCCACCAGCATGCCGGAGAACATGAAGCCGTAGCGCGGATCGGCCTTGAGCTCGTCGAGCTTGTTCTTGAGTCGCAGATAGGGCGCGGTGTCGCCGGCACGGTCCATCTTGCCCATCTCCTGCTGCAGGATCTGGGTGAGGTCGCTGAGCAGATAGGGGATCGGCGCATCGACGGTGAGGCGCGCGATCTCCTGCCCGAGCCGGCTCTTGCCGCGCGCGGCGAGCAGGCATTTGGCGAGGATGTCGGCGTCGACCTGGCGCTCCGCTCCGGCGCTGGTGAGCAGCACCTCGCAATGCTCCTCGAAGTTCATCAGCCAATAGGGCATCTGCAGGTTCGAGACGTCGAACAGCGCGCCCTCGTCGGCGAAGGCGGCGCCATATTCACCGTGGGGATCGATCATGACCACGTGCGCCTGCGGCGCCAACCGGCACAGGCGGTGGAGGATCAGCGCCGCGGCGGTCGACTTGCCGGTGCCGGTCGAGCCGAGCAGCGCAAAATGCTTGCCGAGCAGCGAGTCGACGTACAGCGAGGCGCGCACGTCACGGGTCGGGTGAACGGTGCCGATCGCGATCGCAGCGCGACCCGAGGCGGCGTGGACCTGCTCGAGGTCGGCGCCGGTCACCGCGAACACCTCCGCGCCCGGCAGCGGGAAGGCGGTGACGCCGCGGCGGAAATGGTGGAGGTGGCCGGTCAGCCGCTCGACCTCGCCCTCGCCGATGAAGTCGATCGCGGCGATCACCTGGTCGGCCTGGCCGCGCGCCAGCCGCACCGTCCGCACCGTCGCCACCAGCCACATCGCGCCGGCGCGCACCTTGAGCTGACCGCCGACCTGTCCGGCGCTGGCGACCAGCGGGTCGGGGTGGCCGGCGAGCGCCGCGAGCGAGGGCGAATCGAGCACCAGCTCGCCCTGCCCGCCCGCGATCTCGAGCACATAGCCGAGCGGCTCCGGGCCCACGGGCGAGGGCGCCGCGAGCGGCGCATCCGGGAAGGCGGCGGCGAGCGCCGCGCGGAACTCGCCCTGGCCGACGATGTCGTTCATACGAAGCTGCTTTTCCCTGCGATTTCGCGGAGGCCAGCGGTACGGCAGCTTCGTAAAGATAGGATGGAGGCGGGGGTCTCAGGCGCGCTGCGCGAAGCGTCCCGCGGCCCATCCGAGCAGCACCGACAGCGCCACCGCCGCCAAGCCGTAGAGAATCTCGTGGCGCTGCGCCGCGGCGGCGACGAAGCGCTCGAAGCCCGATTTGCGGATGTCGATGTCGCGCACCGCGGCGGCGAGCACGCGGCCGTCGCGGATCAGGAAGGTCTCGGCGGTGAAGCGCCCGACCGGCACACGCGCCGGGATCGCGACTCGCGCGCGGTACAGCACGCCGTCGGTGATCTCGACCGCGCCCGGCGCCTCGTAGAACAGCCCGGCGCGGCGGCGCTGCTCGACCAGCCCGCGGGTGAAACGGTCCTGCACCTCGGTCGGCGCGGCGGAGGCGGGCGAGAGCTGCAGGCTGTCGAGCCCGAGCTCGTAGATCGCGCGGGTGCGCGCGTCGACCAGCTGGCCGAGCGGGCGCGACGATGCCAGCGCGTAGAAGGACGGCGCAGAGCGATAGCGCAGCCGCCCCGCGTTGACCCAGATGCCTGCCACCTTCTCCTTCTCGCGGATCGTGATCGACTGGGTCGGCCCCTTCACCACGATGACGATGTCGGCGGGGCGCTCGCCGGTCGGCACGCGGCCGCCGGGATAGAGGATCGCGCCGAACAGCAGCAGCTCGGCACCGGTGAAGCTGTACGCGATCTCGATGTCGCGCTGCGACACGTCGGGCACCAGCACCGGCTTGCTCTGCGCGGTGAGCAGCGGCGCGGCGAGCGCCAGCGCCCAGGTGGCGCGCCTCACGACAGCTCCACCGCGTAGATCTCGTCGGGGCGCCAGCCGAGCCCCAGCGCGATCCGCCCCGCTACCAGCAGCACCATGAGCGCCAGCGCGAGGCGGAGATATTCCGGCTTGGCGCGTGCGGCGAAGCGGGCGCCGACCTGCGCGCCGACCACCGATCCGACCAGCAGCAGCGCGGCGAGCACGATGTCGACCGCGCGCGTCGTGGTGGCGTGGACCATCGTCGCGGCGGCGGTGACGAACAGGATCTGGAACAGGCTGGTGCCGACCACCACCGAGGTCGCCATGCCGAGCAGGTAGATCATGGCGGGGACCAGCACGAAGCCGCCGCCGACCCCGAGCAGGATCGTCAGGATGCCGGTGAAGAAGCCGAGCAGCAGCGGCGCCAGCGGCGAGATGTAGAGGCCCGAGGCGTAGAAACGCATCCGGAACGGCAGCGACGCGACCAACGGGTGGTGGCGGCGGCGGCGCGGCGGCGCGGTGCGGCGACCGCGCGCCACCAAAATCGCGCTCACCGCCTCGCGCAGCATCAGCAGCCCGATCGACCCGAGCAGCAGCACATAGGTGATCGCGATCGTGGTATCGATCTGTCCCCAGCGCTGGAGCAGCCGGAACAGCCAGGCGCCGAACAGCGAGCCGAGCACGCCGCCGATCACCAGCACCGTGCCCATGCGCGTGTCGACGCCGTTGCGGCGGAAGTGCGCGAACACTCCCGAGACGCTGGCGCCCGTCACCTGGGTGGCGGCCGAGGCAGCGGCGACAGTGGGCGGGATGCCGTAGACGATCAGCAGCGGGGTGGTGAGGAAACCGCCGCCGACCCCGAACATGCCCGAGAGCAGCCCGACACCCGCGCCGAGCGCGATCATCACGAGCGCGTTCACCGACAGATTCGCGATCGGCAGGTAGATGTCCATGGCGCTCCCAGCCGCTAGCCGGTTCGACGCGTCGACGCCACCGCGCGTTCCCGCGCTAATGATCGATCCCGATCGTGAGCGCCGCGCCCGAGCCCGGCCGCGCGTCGCCGGCGACCCGCGCGCGCCACGCCAGCGTCGCGCGGGCGCGCCCGAGCCGCAGCGTCGCGGTCGGGCCGACGTCGAGCCGCTCGGCGGCGCGCTGCGCCGCGCCCCAGGCTCCCAGACCGAGCCGCAATGTCGCCTCGCCGCGCCGCGTCACGGGCTGCTCGAGGCTCACCGCACCGTCGGCGTAGCCGCCGCGCCGCTCGATCACGCCGGCCTGGACATAGCCGTCGAGCAGGGCGCCGTGACTCAGCGTCCTGTCGCTGACGCCGCCGGCAACGCCGAGACCCCAGCCGCCGCGCAGCCCGGCGACACCGACGCGGCGCTCGGCCAGCACCCGGAGCGGCAGCGCACGCGGATGCCACTCGATCGCCGCGATCGCCTCGCGTTCGTGCGCCTGAAGCGCCGACACCAGCCGCAGCGAGGCCGCGAGTCGTCCCTCGTCGTCGAGCCCCCGGGCGAGCCGAACGCCCAGCTGTGCCCCGCCCAGTTCGGGCGCGGCGGTGCTCGTCGTCGCACCACCGCGAAGCAGCAGCCAGCCGGTCTGCGACCAGCGAGGCGTCAGCGCGGCGTCCTCAGGGACGGCGCTGCCAACGGTGATCGGCGCTCTCCGTCGCTCGGACGACGGGCCGATCGCCATGGTGGATCCGGTGAGCGGCATCGGCCCTTCTGGTGTCGCACTCTCCGCGGCGGCGATCAGCCTCGATGGACGTGGTGGCCGAGGTGACGTCAGCGGCCGTGCCGCAGAGGCGTGGCCGGGGCGAACGTCGGACGCGGGTATCGGCGGGTGGGTCGCTACGCGCGCGGTCGCGGCTGCTCGTCGGTCGGCGAGGGACAATGCGCCGGGCGGGCGACTGCCCGTCGACGCCACCATCGCCGCCGATCGCCGCGGCACCACGCCGTCGCGCCACAGCCACGCCGCGCGCGCGCTCACCCAGAGCGCGAGCAGCAGACCCCAGCAGCGCAGCGCGCGGCCCTTTCTCATGGCAGGTCCGGAAATCGATGCGCGGTCTTGTCCCATCGCGGCGGCGCGCCGCGCAGGGCCGCGACGTGGAGCCGCAGCGCGCGCCCCGCGGACAGGATCAGCACCGCATTGGCGACCGCGATCCGCGGCAGCGCGCGCAGCCCCTCGCGCCAGCCATAGGCCGCGGTCGTGAGTCGAGCGCGTGCGATCAGCCGCCAGCCGAGCAGGACCGCGTTGACCGCGAGAAGCGCACGGAGACCATGGCCCGCCGCCGGCGGTGAGTCACCGCGCCAATGGTGACCTAGCAGGCCCACCGCGGCGAGCGTCGCCGCGAGGTAGCCCGTCGCCACCGCGGTGGCGGCGAGCGGCGCCCTGCGGTCGCGCCAGCGCATCCAGCGTTCGGCCGCGCGCGGTGCACCCCACCCGGTCCGGTCCCAGCCGGCGAGCGCGATGCCGCCGATCCAGCGCGCTTTCTGCCGCACCGCGTGCGTCAGCGTATCGGGGAAGTAGGCGCGGGTCGCGATCAGTCCGCCGCCGGGGTCGCGTTGGCGCACGAACCGCACCGCCATGCCGAGCGAGGCGGCGCGAAGCCCCAGCTCATAGTCCTCGGTGAGGCTGTCCGCCGCGAACGGCAGACCGGTGACGCCGGCGAGCCGCTCCAGCGCGTCGTGACGGATCGCGCAGCCCACCCCGGCGAGCGGCAGCGCGGCGCCGAGCGCGGCGCGCGCCACGAGGTCGCGCGCGTGCGTCTCGGCGAACTCGTCGGCGTAGTGGCCGGTCACCCAGTGCCGCGCCGGATCGATCAGCGGCAGCACCGGCAGCTGGACCAGCACCGCGCTGCGCAACGCCTGCTCGGCCACGCGCAGCTCGAGCGGGTGGACCATGTCCTCGGCGTCATGAAGCACCACCGCGTCGGGGCGCCACGCCGCCTCGGCGGTGAGCGCCTGCCACAGCTGATTGAGACAGTCGGCCTTCGTGGTCGGGCCGTCCTGGTCTCCCACCACCAGACGGACACGCGGGTCATCGACCGTTCGCACCGCGTCGGCGGTGGCGGGATCGTTCGGGTAACAGCCGACATAAAGGCGGTAACAAGGATGATCGTAGCGCGCGAGCGTCGCTCGCAGCATCGCCCCGATCACCTGTTCCTCCTGCCACGCGGGAATGAGCACCGCGAAGCGGAGGTGCCGCACGCCTGCCAAAGTGAGGACGGGCGCATCGGCGCGTCGTACCGACGCCGCGATCAGGTCGAGCAGCACATCGTCCAAGCCCAGCACGAAGAGCACGGCCGCGGCGAAGAACGTCGTCTCGACCGCGCCACGATCGATCAGGCCGAGCGCCGTCATCGCTGTCCCCCGACAGCGCATCCTTGATCTGCGGCAAATTTTCTCTCGGGCCTGTGGCCGATCGGCAACGCTCGCGAGAAAGCGTTAACCGTGGCGAACAAAGCGACCGGGCGCGCGTTAGCCGCCGCGGTCCCTTTCCCCCTTTCGGGACCGGTGCCGACCCCAAGCCGGTACTGGCCGCGTCGCGGCGTTCGTGGCGACGCGGCCGAACCGCGGGTGAGGGATGTCGGGCTCGTAGACTCGCTAGACACCCGAGTCTTGTAGGTGCCTCGCTCGACCATGGCGGCGCGGGATCACATGAGCGCAGCCCGCGACGGCGAGATCAGGGACCGGTGCTGCCGCCGCCCGGGCCGCCGCCGCCGCCCGCACCCGCCGCGCCGACCGTTCCGATATTGCCGAACAGGTCCTGGAAGAACCCGCGCTTGCGACCCAGGGTCGGGGTCGTCTTGCCGTCGGGCTTGAGTGAGACGACCTGGTCGATCCCCGACTTGCGCACCGTGGTCACGTTGCCGGCCTGGTCGAAGCTGATCTGCATCGTCAGCTGGTCGCGCGGCTTGGGCGGCGTGAACGCCAGGTTGCGGCTGTCACGCGACACGTAATACCAGTCGCCCTGGTTGAACTGGCTCGCGAAGCTGGGCGTACCGAGCGTGGCGAGCACCGACTGCCGATTGTCGACTCCGGGCTGGATCGAGTTCACCAGGTCGGCATCGACGATATAGCCCTGGTGCGAGCGCAACGGCGTGCACCCGGCGGCGAGGACGCCGGCAGCCAAAGCGAGAGAGAGAAGGGGGCGCATCGATACTCCGCGGAAACCCAGCCGCTTGTCCGCGCGGCACGCGCGCGTGGACATTGCGGCCTCGCGCCTCAATATGCCGCTGTGCGGGGCGAGACAAGCGCCGCGCCGGTCGGTCGAGAGGAAGAGCGTCAGGTGGGTTGGTTGAGTGGGTGGCTGCGGCGGCGCGGGCCGCGGGACGAGGCGTTGCCGCTGTACGACGCGGTGGTGGCGCGCGCGCGCCAGCCGCATTGGTATCTGGAGGGCGCGGTGCCCGACACGCTCGACGGCCGCTTCGACATGGTCGCGGCGGTACTGGCGATGGTGCTGCTGCGGCTCGAACAGGCACCCGACGGCACCGACGCCTCGGTGCGGCTGACCGAGCGCTTCGTCGACGACATGGACGCGCAGGTGCGCCAGATCGGCTTCGGCGACATGGTCGTGGGCAAGCACGTCGGCAAGATGATGGGCATGCTGGGCGGGCGGCTCGGCGTCTACCGGGAGGGGCTGGCCGCTCCGGAGGACGGCGCGCTGGACGCCGCGCTGGTCCGCAACCTCTACCGCGGCGCCGCGCCCGACGCCGCCGCGCTGGCGCATGTGCGCGGCGAGCTCAAGGCGCTGCGCCGCGACCTCGACCTGCTCGGCGTGCCCGAACTGATGGAAGGACGAATGGCGTGACGACCGAATTCTCGCGCTTGGAGCGGCTCGACACGATCGGCGGTGAGGATCGCACCGTGACGATCACGGCCGACGCCGAGGAGCGCGCCGCGCTGGCGCTCCGCTTCGACCTGGTCGGGGTCGAGCGGCTCGAGGGTGCGTTCGCGGTGCGGCGCGATCCCGCGGGCGTGCTGGTGCGCGGCACCGTGCGCGCCGCGGTGGTGCAGGCCTGCTCGGTCACGGGCGACCCGCTGCCGGCGATGATCGACGAGCCGGTCGCGCTGCGCTTCGTCGCGCCGGGTGCTGGCGGCGACGACGAGATCGAGCTCGGCAGCGACTCGATCGACACGGTCGAGCTCGAGGGCGGCGGGGTCGACCTCGGCGAGGTCGCCGCGGAGACGATGGCGCTGGCGCTCGATCCGTTCCCGCGCAGCCCGCGCGCCGAGCTGGTGCTGCGCGAGGCGGGCGTGCTGAGCGAGGAAGAGGCGGGCCCCTTCGGCGCGCTCGCCGGGCTCAAGGCCAAGCTCGCCGCGCCGAAGGACTGAGCCGCCCCGGAGGATCAGAACAGGCCGGGCTGGTCGCGCTGCGCCGCGTTCGGGTGTGCCACGGTCAACGGCCGGTTGGCCGGCGCGAACAGCTGAGTCGAGCGGCTCGCACTCGCGCTCGTGCCGATCGGGGTGCAGCTTCGCCCGGCGATATAGTCGAGCGCGGTGCGCAGCGAGAGTTCGGCGGGGTCGCCGAGCGCGTGGGAGACGTCGTCGTCCGCCTGGCAGCTCGCCTCGACCTTGGTCGCGAGGCCGTTGAAGTAATCGCCCTGTCGCGCGGAATTCTGCAGCGCGAGCGAAACCGCGAGCAGCCGGTCGTCGGTGCACGAGGGATTGTCGAACGGGATCTGGCCGACCGGCTTGCCGTAGGTATTGCTGCCGATGAGCGCGACGTTGCCGTGGAGGTAGGGGATCAGCGCGTTGATCACATATTCGCTCGCCGAGGCGGTCGAACCAGTGCCGATGAACGCGACGCGCGTGGGCGCGATCGCCTGCGCTTCCTGGCGGAAATAGCGGATCCGGTCTTGGCTCGACTTGGACGGACGATAGCTGGTGTAGGCCTGCACGTCCGAGGTCGAGCGTCCTCCGCCGAGCAGGTCGGTGAAGGTCTCGGCGGTGGCGAGCAGTCCGCCGCCGTTGTAGCGCAGGTCGATCACAAGGTCGGTCACGCCCTGCGAGCGGAAGGTGGCGAAGGCGCTGCGCAGCTGGTCGTCGGCGCTGGCGATGAAGGTGCGCAGGTTGATGTAGCCGACCTTGCGACCCCCCGAGTCGAGCACCTTCGCGCCGTAGCGCGATGACAACGGTGCCAGCGAGTAATTGGCGGTCGTTAGCGTCACCACCCGCGTTCCGGCGGCGTCGCTGACACGCAACACGCGCGCGCTGCCCGGCGTCGTGTCGTCGAACGGCGCGTTGAGCGCGTCATAATCGTTCTTGGCGATGATGTCGCTGACGTCGCGGAGGTTGGCGGTGGAAGTCCCGACCGCGAGGATCTCGGTGCCGCGATCGATGCCGGCGGCGAACGCGGGCGTGTCCTCGAACGCCTCGCGTACGAACAGCCGGTTGCTCGCGGTCAGCGCGAGCCGCACGCCGAGGCCGGCGGTCCTGCCCGAGGCATAATAGGCCGCATCGGCCGAGGCCGAGGTAACATAAGTGAAGTAACGATCGCGGTTCTGCGCCCGCGCCGGTGCGGTGAGCGCGTCGACATAGTCGTCGAGCGTGGTGTAGCTGCCCGGGTTGACGTTGCTCGCGAGCAGCTCGGGGTACCGATACCATTCGTTGAGGATGGAGAACGCCCAGTCCTGCCGCGCGCGCAGCGTGCAGCCGCCGGTGCTCCCGCTGCTCCCGCTGCTGCCGGTGCCGCCGCCCACGGCGGCCGATCCGCCGCCCGGCGCGGCAACGCTGCCACGATCATCGCCGCCGCCGCACCCCGCCAGCATCCCTGCCAGCGCGAGCGCCCCCACCCACCGCGGTGTACGCATCACTTACTCCTACGAACTTACGTCATTCGTATCGTGACGCCAGCTACTTGTATATGGCGCCGCCGGGCGGCCACGGTGGAGAACGCCCCAGACTGGCGCCATCGCGCCGCGATCTGCTAGCGTGCCGCCATGACCGCGCGCCCATTCCTCCCGCTCGCCCTCCCCGTCCTGCTCGCGCTCGCCGGTTGCGGCGGTGGCGAGACCGCCAACCAGGCCGCCGCGGCGCCGTCGCGCGGCGACTACGTCGCGAAGATGCAGGCGCTCAACGAGAAGGAGCGCAACGTCGCGCTGTTCCGTGCGATCCGTGACGCGGGCCGCTCGTGCCAGCAGGTCGACCGCTCGGTGCCGACCGACCCGATCGCGGGCAAGGCCGCCTGGGTCGCCACCTGCGACGACCAGTCCGCCTGGCTGATCACGCTGGACGATTCGGGCACCGCCACCGTGACCGACGTGCGCGCGATCGCGGGGCGCAGCGCGACCGGCTGAGCCGTCGGTCGGCGCGCGGCTATCCGATCAGCCGGGCGATCTTGGCGCGCATCGCGCGGATCGTCTCGGCCGGCAGCGTCTGCACGCTCGAGAGCGACAGCGTGCGCGGATTCACCGTCTGGCCGTTCTTCCAGACCTCCCAGTGGAGGTGCGGCCCGGTCGAGATACCAGTCGAGCCGACATAGCCGATCACCTGCCCGCGCCGCACGCGGGCGCCCTGCGCCACCGCGAAGCGGCTCATATGGCCGTAGCCGGTGACGAGCCCGCCGCCGTGCGCCAGCTTGATGAAATTGCCGTAGCCGCCGGCACGCCCGGCGAACTGCACGACGCCGTCGACCGCGGCGTAGATCGGGCTGCCGTAGGGCGCGCCGATGTCGGTGCCCTTGTGCATCCGCATGAAGCCGAGCAGCGGGTGCATCCGCATCCCGTAGGTGGAGGTGATCCGCCCCGCGACCGGCATCCCCATCGCGCCGCGCCGCTCGATGGTGCCCGAGGGATCGAGCATCTGCCCGCCTTCCCCGTCCTTGTCGCCCCAGCGCACCAGCCGCAGCTGGCGGCGGCCGTGCGCCAGCCCGGCATATTGCAGCTGACCCACCTCGACCTCGCCGGTGGCGGCGCGCGCCTGGTCGGCGACGATATCGAAGCGGTCGTCGCTGGCGAGCTGCCCGATCGGCAGCTGCGCCGCGATCGCCTTGATGTAGGTCTCGACCACGCGCGCGGGCACGCCCGCGGCGCGCGCCGAGCGGTAGAGTCCGGCGCCGACCGTGCCGGTGACGTGGAGCGGGGTACGGTCGATCGCGATCGACTGGCGGTCGAGCACCAGCCCCTCGCCGGCGCGTTGCACCACCAGCTTGAGATCGAAGGCCGCGCGGAAGGCGAGCCGCTCGAGCGGGCGCGGCTGGAACTTGGTCGGGCGGCGGCCGAGCGTCAGCGCCAGCACCGTGCCCGGCTTGAGCGAATCGATCGCCACCGCGTCGCCGACCAGACCCGCGATCCGCCCGGCCTCGCCGCCGCCGACCCCGGCGCGCTGCAAGGCGGTGCGCAGCGTGTCGCCGTCGGCGAGGGCTGCGCTGAGCTCGATCTGCGGGCGCTCGGGAGTCTCGGCGAGCGGGCGCACCAGCGCGGTCGCCGCCATGCGCCGCCCGGTGGTGGCACCGAGCGCGAGCGGCGCGATCCCCTGGGTGCGCGCCTCCTCCAGGCTGGCGCGGTCGCCCGGCACGGCGCGGTCACCGGTGATCGCGAGCAGGCCGGGGTTGAGCTGCCACGCCCCCCAGCACAGCGCCGCGCAGGTAGCGAGGCCGCGCCACCAGGTGCGGCTGCCGATGTCCTGGCCGAGGTCGGGGATCCAGTCGGTGTGCGCCAGCGCCACGCGGGCGCGATCGAGCGCGCCGCGCTCGGCAAGCGGTACCAGCTGGCGTCCGAACGCGCGACCGCTGCCGCGTCCGCCGGCGCCTGCCAGCTCCATGCCCTGATCGTCGCGCAAGAACACGCCGGCCGCCGCCTTCCGTCACGCGCCGAACCTACCCCCCGGCGCTTGGGTGCGAGCGTTGTGGAGAAGAGGTGCTAAAGTCAAATTAACCGCGCCCCGCCGCGGCGATCGCTGCGGCGGGCCGGTGGTGTCCGGCGGCGGGCCGCGCCGGAGACTGAGCGCGATTGCATACCGCCGGCACAGACCCGATGTAGTCTGGGTCATGTCGCTCACCCCTCGCCCGCACGACAGCTCGCGCGTGATCGCGGTGCTGGGTCCGACCAACACCGGCAAGACGCATCTCGCGATCGAGCGCATGTGCGCTCACGCCAGCGGCATGATCGGCTTTCCGCTGCGGCTGCTGGCCCGCGAGGTGTACGATCGCGTGGTCGCGATCAAGGGACCGGAGCGGGTGGCGCTGATCACCGGCGAGGAGCGCATCGTCCCCAGGGACGCACGCTGGTTCCTGTGCACCGCCGAGAGCCTGCCGCTGGAGCGCGACGTGGCCTTCGTCGCGCTCGATGAGGCGCAGCTCGGCGCCGACCGCGAGCGTGGCCATGTGTTCACCGATCGCCTGCTGCGCGCGCGCGGACGCGAGGAGACGATGATCCTCGGCTCGGAGGCGTTGCGCCCGGTGCTGCGCGCGCTGGTGCCCGAGGCGGAGATCGTCGAGCGGCCGCGCTTCTCCACGCTGAGCTACGCCGGCGCCAAGAAGCTGTCGCGGCTGCCGCGGCGCTCCGCGATCGTCACCTTCTCGGCCGAGGAAGTTTATGCCACCGCCGAGATGCTGCGCCGGCTGCGCGGCGGCGCCGCGGTGGTGATGGGCGCGCTGTCCCCGCGCACGCGCAACGCGCAGGTGGCGATGTTCCAGGCGGGCGAGGTCGACTACCTCGTCGCCACCGACGCCATCGGCATGGGGCTCAACCTCGACGTCGGCCACGTCGCCTTCGCCGGCCTATCCAAGTTCGACGGCCAGCAGCGCCGCCGCCTCACCGTCGCCGAGATGGCGCAGATTGCGGGCCGCGCCGGGCGCCACCAGCGCGACGGCACCTTCGGCGGGCTCACCGAGGAGGGGCCCGAGGCGTTCGAGCCCGAGGAAGTGGCCGCGATCGAGGCGCATCGCTTCCCGCGGCTCGACTGGCTCTACTGGCGCGACGGCACGCCCGACCTCTCCTCGATCGACGCGCTGCTCGCCTCGCTCGCGCGCCGCCCCGATCACGAGCGGCTGCGCGCCGCCCCCGAGGCGACCGACCTCAGGGTGCTCAGGCGGCTCGCCGAGGAGGCGGGCGTGCGCGACCGCGCGCGCGGCAATGTCGCTCGGCTGTGGGCGGCGTGCGGCATCCCCGATTTCGCCAAGCTCGGCATCGACCCGCACGCGCGCTTCGTCGGCCGCGTGTTCGGCTATCTCGCGCAAGGACACGTGCCGCACCAGTGGTTCGCCGACGAGGTGGCCCGGCTCGACCGCGTCGAGGGCGACGTCGAGACGATCGCCGGGCGGATCGCGGCGATTCGCAGCTGGGCCTATATCGCGCAGCGCCCCGATTGGCTGGCTGACCCACAGCACTGGGCGGCGCGGACGCTGGCGGTGGAGGAGCGGCTGTCCGACGCGCTCCACGAGAAGCTCACCCAGCGCTTCGTCGACAAGCGCACTACCGCGCTGGCCAAGAAGATCGGCAGCGGCGTGGGCGCGCTGCCGGTCGAGATCGACGCCGAGGGCGAGGTCACGATCGACACCCACGCGATCGGACGGCTGGAAGGCTTCCGCTTCGTCGTCGCGCCCGACGCCACCGCCTCGGACAAGCGGCTGCTGCTCGCCACCGCGGAGAAACGGCTGGGTGCCGAGCGGCGGCGCCGCGCCGACGCGCTCGTCGCGCGCGACGATACAGGCTTCGCGCTCGACGACGACGGCGTGATCCTCGCGGACGGGCTGGCGGTGGCGCGGCTCAAGCGCGGGGCGTCGCTGGCGCGCCCACAGCTCGCGCTCGACCCGGCGCTCGACTGTCTCGATGCCTCGGTGCGCGAGTCGATCGCGATCCGGCTACGCGCGTGGCTCACGGCGGCGATCGGTCGCGCGCTGCGCAGCGTCGCGGCGGCGGCGGAGGCGGCGCGCGCGCCAGCCGCGAGCCCGGCACTGCGCAGCGTCGCGGCGGCGCTGGAGAGCGGCGGGGGGTTCGCCGAGCGGCTGCCGCTCCGCGCCGCGATCGAGTCGCTCAGCGCGGGCGACCGCCACTGGCTGCGGCGCCAGGGCGTGACGATCGGCGCGCTCGACCTGTTCGATCCGCGGCTGCTCAAGCCCGGCGCGCAGGCGTGGCGCCGCGCCTTGCTCGCCGCGGCGGGGACGCCGCCGCCCCCGCTGCCGCGCGCCGGCGCGACGACGCTGCCGCGCGGCAGCGCGGGCGCGGTGCCGCTGATGGGGTATCGCCCGCTCGGCACGCAGGCGGTGCGGATCGACCTGGTCGAGCGGGTCGCGCGCGCCGCGCACGACGCGCGTGCCGTCGACGGCCGCGCCCCCTTCGCACCCGATCCCGCGCTGGCGGTGTCGATCGGGCTCGAGCCGGCGACGATCGCGCGGCTGATGGCCGAGCTCGGCTTCCGCCCGGCGCCGGTCAGTGCCGAGGGGCCGCCGCAGTACGTCTGGCGCGGCCGTGCCCGCGCGCGCGAGTCGCGGCCCGCGCCCGACAATGCCTTCGCCGCGCTCGCCGAGCTGGTGCGGCGTTGAGCGGCGGCGAGGCGATGCGGCTCGACCGCTATCTGTGGTTCACCCGACTCGCCAAGACGCGCGACGTCGCGCAGGCGCTCGCGTGCGACGGTCGGCTGCGCATCGACGGCCGCGCGATCGACCGCGCGCACGCGCCGGTCCGCGTCGGCAACATCCTCACCTTCTTCCACGCCGGGCGCGTGCGCGTGCTGCGCGTCGAGGCCTTGCCGGGGCGGCGCGGCCCCGCGCCCGAGGCACAGGCCTGCTACCAAGAACTGGTCACCGGCGGCGGCGAGAACGGCTCGCAACCGGCGCTGGAGCGTTGACGCGGGCGTGATGCGGCGCAAAAGCGGCGCGCGAGAAGCGAGGATATCCCGATCATGACCTACGTCGTCACCGACGCGTGCATCCGCTGCAAGTACATGGACTGCGTGGAGGTCTGCCCGGTCGACTGTTTCTACGAAGGCGAGAACATGCTCGTCATCAACCCGTCCGAGTGTATCGACTGCGGCGTGTGCGAGCCGGAATGTCCGGCCGAGGCGATCCTGCCCGACACCGAGAGCGGGCTGGAGCAGTGGCTCGAGCTGAACAACACCTTCTCGGCGCAATGGCCCAACGTCACGCGCAAGCTCGACCAGACCCCGCCCGACGCCGATTCGTTCAAGGGGCAGGACGGCAAGTTCGATAAATTCTTCTCGCCCGAACCCGGCAAGGGCGACTGAGTCGCGGCGAGCCCGAGGAACGTGCGCGATTGCCGGCCGCGACGCGCGCGCGTACCGCTGCGACGATGACCCGCTGGCCCGCCCCCGCGCTCCTCGCGCTGTTCCTCCCGCTCACCGCCGCGGCGCCTGCCGTGCCCGCGCCGCAGGCGGCGCCCGCCGTGGCCGAGGCGCGGCCGCCGGTGGTGGTGCCGACCGTCATCGCGCGCTTCCCACACGATCGTGAGGCTTTCACCGAGGGGCTGATCTGGCACGGTGGCGCACTCTACGAGAGCGTCGGCCTGGAGGGCCGCTCCGACGTCCGCCGAGTCGAGCTCGCCACCGGCAAGGCGGTGAAGCGCGCGGTCATCCCGCCGGCGCAGTTCGGCGAGGGACTGGCGGCGTGGAAGGACCAGCTCGTCAGCCTCACCTGGCACGATGGGATCGCGCATCGCTGGGCGGCGACGACGCTGCGACCGCTCGGCACCGCACGCTACAGCGGCGAGGGCTGGGGGCTGACGAGCGATCGCACCGCGCTGATCCGCTCCGACGGCAGCGCGACGCTGACCTTCCACGATCCGGTCACGCTGGCGGTGAGGCGGACGCTCAAGGTGACCTATATGGGTCAGCCGGTCGACCAGCTGAACGAGCTCGAGTGGGTCGAGGGCGCGATCCTCGCCAACGTCTGGCACCAGCCGATGGTCGTGCGGATCGATCCGGCGAGCGGGCGCGTCACCCAGGTGATCGACCTGCGCGCGATCGTCGCCGAGGTCGGCGCGCGCGACCCCGAGGCGGTCGCCAACGGGATCGCCTGGGACGCCGCCAAGCGCCGCCTGTTCGTCACCGGCAAGCGCTGGCCGACCCTGTTCGAGATCCGGCTGCCGCGCTGAGGGTCGGGCGCGTCGCCGCGATCGCCCGGAGCGCGGCTCAGGCCAGCAGGCGCACGCCCACGATCAGCAGCACCACCGCGAGCAGCGGCGTGACGATCCGCTCGGGCAGCCGATCGGTCAGCTGCGCGCCCAGGACCACGCCGGGGATCGAGCCGAGCAGCAGCGCGCCGAGCAGGTGCAGGTCGATGTTGCCGATCAGCGCGTGGCCGATCCCGCCGAGCAGCGCGACCGGCACGGCGTGGAGGATGTCCGTCCCCACCAGCTTCTTGGCGGTGAGCCGGAAGGGGTAGAGCAGCAGCAGCAGCGTCGCCCCGAGTGCGCCCGCGCCCACCGAGGTCAGCGTGATCAGCGTGCCGAGCAGCGCGCCCGCCGCGACCGTCAGCGCCGGCTGATAGCGCAGCAGCGCCTCGGTGCGCGCGCCCTCGCGCCGTGCGAAGCGGCGTGCCAGCGCGGCGCGAAAAGGGGTGAGCAGCGCCGAGATCACCAGGGTCGCGCCGAGCACGCGCACGATCAGGCCGCCGCTCTCGGCGCGCTCGTGATGGCTCCACAGCCACCACAGCGTGACCGCGACCGCGGGCAGGCTGCCGAGGCAGAGCCGACGCACCACCGTCCAGTCGGCATTGTCGCGGCGGTGATGCACCGCGCCGCCGACCAGCTTGGTGATCGCGGCGAACCACAGGTCGGTGCCGACCGCGGTGGCGGGCGCCACCCCGAACAGCAGGATCAGCACCGGCGACATCAGCGAGCCGCCGCCCACGCCGGTCAGTCCGACGATGGCGCCCACCAGGAAGCCCGCGAGCGTGCTCAGCCAGTCCACGTCGCGCGTACCCCCATCGCATGTCCCGGCGTCATCGCGCCCGATGTGCGACGCCGGAGGGGCGCGCGGCAAGCGCAGAAATGCTTGGGGCCGCCGTGGCGGCGGGCGCATCGGGGTTAGTCGCGCGCGTTGCCGGCGTGCAGGCGCGCGAGGATCGCCGCGATGCGCTCGCCGGCGCGGCCGTCGCCGAAGGGATTGCGCGCGCGCGCCATCGCCGCATGCGCGGCCGGGTCGTCGAGCAGTCGGGTCGCCGCCGCGACGATGTGCGCCGGATTGGTCCCGACCAGGCGCGCGCAACCCGCTGCGATCCCCTCCGGCCGCTCGGTGGTGTCGCGCAATACCAGCACGGGCAGGTCGAGCGCGGGCGCCTCTTCCTGCAGCCCGCCCGAGTCGGTGAGCAGCAGGTGGCTCAGGCCGAGCAACCGCACCATCGCGGGATAGTCGAGCGACGGCAGCACCGTCACCCCCGGCTCGCGCGCCAGCAGCCGCGCCAGCGCGAGCGCCTGTGGCGCCGGGTGCGTGGGCAGCGCCACTGCGACGTCGTCGCGCCGCGCCAGGAGCGACACCGCCCGCGCCACGCTGGCCATCGCGGCCGCATTCTTCTCGCGCCGATGCACCGTGACGATCACGATCCGGCGCCTGCCCGCTGCGGCGACGAAGGACGCCACCGAAGCCCCGAGCGACGGCGTCGCGGCGACGCGGGCGGCCATGGCGAGGAGCGAGTCGATACCGCTATTGCCGAAGACGTGTATCGCCCCCAGCGGCACGTTCTCGGCGGCGAGCGCGGCGGCGGCGGTGGCGGTGGGCGCGAAGTGGCAGTCCGCCACCGCGGTGATCGCCCTGCGCCAGCCCTCCTCCGGGCGCGGCGCGGCGAGGTCGCCGCTGCGGAGCCCCGCCTCGACATGCGCGACGGGCACGCCGCACAGGTTGGCCGCCATCGCCCCCGCCCAGGCGCTGGAGGTGTCACCCTGCACCACCAGCCGCGCCGGCTGCTCCGCCTCGAGCAGCGCCGCGACCGAGTCGATCATCGCCCCGAGCAGGGTGCGATGCGGTTGCCTTGCGCGCATCAGGTCGAGATCGACGTCGGGCACCAGTCCCAATGCATCGAGCGCCTGGTCGAGCAGCTCGCGGTGCTGGCCGGTCACCGCGACGCGCACCGTCAACGCCGCGTGAGGGCGCAGGGCAGCGATCACCGGTGCCATCTTGATCGCCTCGGGTCGGGTGCCGAATAGGAGCAGGATGCAGGGCGCCGCGCACATGTTTCCCCATTGTAGCGGGAGGCGGACATGCTGCGGCGCGGAACCTAGCGGCCGTGCCGCGCGATTCAGCGGCGAGCGAGGAGGGTAGCAGAATGCGACTGGTGATGATCGGCCTCGGCCGGATGGGCGGCAACATGGCGCGCCGCCTGATGCAGGCGGGGCATGAGATCGTCGCCTATGACCGCGACACCGACGCGGTCGCCAAACTCGCCGACGCCGGCGCGATCGCCGCCGCCTCGCTCGACGAGGCGCGCGCGCGCTGCCAGGAAGGCGGCGCCGCCGCGATCTGGTGGGTGATGCTGCCGCATGGCGCGGTGACCGACGGCGTGATCGAGCAGATCGCCGGCGGCGCGAGCGCGGGCGAGGTCGTGATCGACGGCGGCAACAGCTTCTACAAGGACGATATCCGCCGCGCCAAGGCGCTCGCCGAGAAGGACGTCCACTACGTCGACGTCGGCACCTCGGGCGGTGTCTGGGGGCTGGAGCGCGGCTATTGCATGATGATCGGCGGCCCCGACCAGGTCGTGCGCGATCTCGACCCGGTCTTCTCCGCGCTCGCGCCAGGCGCGGGCACGATCGAGCGCACGCGCGGCCGCGCCGAGGGGATCGATGATCGCGCCGAGCGCGGCTACATCCATGCCGGCCCCGCGGGCGCGGGCCATTTCGTCAAGATGATCCACAACGGCATCGAGTACGGCCTGATGCAGGCCTATGCCGAGGGCTTCGACGTGCTCAAGGGCAAGGCATCGGAGAAACTGCCCGAGGACGAGCGCTACGACCTCAACCTCGCCGACATCGCCGAGGTGTGGCGGCGCGGCAGCGTGATCTCGTCCTGGCTGCTCGACCTCACCGCGCAGGCGCTGGCGAGCGACCCGCACCTCGAGAAGTTCAGCGGCAACGTCGCCGATTCGGGCGAGGGCCAGTGGACGATCGAGGCGGCGATGGAGGAGGCGGTGCCGGTCAACGTCCTCACCACAGCGCTGTTCGCGCGCTATCGCAGCCGCGTCGAGCATACGTTCGGTGAGAAGGCGCTGTCGGCGATGCGCTTCGGCTTCGGCGGCCACGTCGAGATGCCGCAATAATGCCGATCCGATTGCTGGTGTCCGACGTCGACGGCACGCTCGTCGACAAGGAGAAGCAGCTCACCCCGGCGACCATCGCCGCGGTGAAGCAGCTGCGGGATGAGGGCGTCGCCTTCACGCTGATCAGCGCGCGGCCGATGTCGGGCATCCGGCCGCTGCTCGACCAGCTCGGCTTCGACGGCGACGTCGCCGCCTTCAACGGCGGCATCGTCTTTCGGCGGGACGGCACGATCGTCCACCACGAGACGCTGCCCGTCGATGTCGCGCGCGAGGCGCTGGCGATCGCGGCCGAGTTCGAGGTCGACACCTGGCTGTTCGCCGACGACCGCTGGTATGCCACCGACCCCGATGGGCCGCACACCGCCAGCGAGCGGCGCAGCTCGGCGCAGGAGCCGGTGGTGGCGGAGGATCTCGGCGCGCTGCTCGACCGCGCCGACAAGCTCACCTTCGTCAGTGACGACGAGGCGATGCTCCACGCGCTCTACGCGCGCGTCCACACCGCGATCGGCGATCGCGCCACGGTGGCGCAGTCGCAGGTCTATTACCTCGACGTCACCGCCAAGGGCGCCAACAAGGGCGACGGCATCGCCGCGCTCAGCGAGGCGCTCGGCATCGCGCTGGAGGACACGGCCGCGATCGGCGACCAGGCCAACGACGTGCCGATGCTTCGCCGCGCCGGCCTGCCGATCGCGATGGGCAACGCGCCCGAGGCGGTGAGACAGGCGGCGCGCGAGGTGACTCGCGCAAACGACCAGGATGGCGTAGCGCACGCGATCGAAACGATTGTTCTGCCGCGGAGACATTGAATGAAGAAGCTCGTCGCCTTCGATCTCGACGGCACCCTCGCGCTCAGCAAACAGGCGCTCAAGGACGACATGGGCGAGACGCTGGCGGATCTGCTGACGGTGGCCGACGTCGCGGTGATCTCGGGCGGCGACTGGCCGCAGTTCGAAAAGCAGGTGGCGAGTCGTCTGCCCGAGCGCGCCGACCGCGACCGGCTGTGGCTGATGCCGACCACCGGCACCAAGCTGTACGTCCACCGCGACGGCGCGTGGAAGACGATCTACGCCGAGCTGTTCGACGACGCCGAGAAGCAGAAGATCATCACTGCCTTCGGCCAGTCGCTTGAGGCGACCGGCTTCGTCCCCGAGCAGACCTGGGGCGAGCGGATCGAGGATCGCGGCAGCCAGATCACCTTCTCCGCGCTTGGCCAGCAGGCCCCGCTCGAGGCAAAGGAGAGCTGGGACCCCGACTTCGCCAAGCGCAAGGTGATCCAGGCGGACCTGCGGCAGCGGCTGCCGGGGTTGGCGATCAACATGGGCGGCGCCACGTCGATCGACATCACCCGCGAGGGCGTCGACAAGGGCTATGGCCTGCGCAAGCTGGCAGCGGAGAGCGGCATCCAGCTCGGCGAGATGCTCTTCATCGGCGACGCGATTTTCCCGGGCGGCAACGACTATCCGGCGCACGAGGCGGGCGTGGACTGCGTCCGCGTGCGCGACCCGCAGGAGACGATCAGCGTGGTGACCGCGATCGTCGCGTGCCAGAAGCAGGGCTGAGCGCGGCCTCCGCGGGACGCGCGCGATGATCGACGTGCCCGCGCTGTACGCGCGCGTCATCCAGTGGATCGGCGACGGCACCGGCACCACCGACACGGTGCTGCACATCCACGCCGGTATGGCGGTGCTGATCCTGGCCCGGTTGGTGACGCGACGCTCGCTCGGCACCTTCGTGCCGCTGACGGTGGTGGCGCTGGCCGAGCTCGGCAACGAGGTGCTCGACCGGCTCCACTATCATTCGTGGCGCTGGTGGGACACGATCCCGGACGTGATCAACACGCTGTTCTGGCCGACCGTGATCTGCGCCGCAGTACGCTGGCGCCCGATGCACCGGCGCGACCAGCGGCGGTAAGGCGGGCGAACAGGCGCGACCGTCCTCCCGCTTTCAACCGTCATCCCGGACTTGGCCCGGGATCCACCGTTCCGCGTGCTCTGCAGGGTTCGCTCTTGCGGAGGAGTGGATCCCGGACCAAGTCCGGGATGACGGCAGTGTAGGTCGAACCGTCTCGTCGCGCTTAGCGGACCAGCCCGACGGCCGTTACCCGATCACCGCGCGCGCCCGCCCGGCGAGATGCTTCACCGAGGCGGCGTGGATGCCCGGCGCGGTCACCAGCACGCCATAGGCGCGCGGGTCGGGCTTGTTGAACAGGATCGGCGCGCCGAGCGCGTCGCTCACCGTCGCGCCGGCCTCGCTCGCCACCAGCACCGCCGCGGCGATGTCCCATTCATTGCCCCAGCGCAGCGTCGCGACGAGATCGGCGCGGTCGCTCGCCACCATCGCGATGCGCAGCGCGATCGAGTTGGGCTTCTCCACCGCGACCAGGGTGCGATCGGTCTTGGGCAAAGCGTCCACCGGCACGCGCGCGCCCTCGAAGTCGCGGCGGTCGCCCGCCGCGAGGTCGAAGCGCTTGCCGTCGTCGCGCGCCACGGTCGCGCCCGCGCGGGCGCGCGCGCGCCACACCTCGCCGCGCGCGGGCGCGTCGAGCACGCCGATCACCGGCCGGCCGTGCTCGACCAATGCGACCGAGACGCACCAGCCGGCGCGCCCGCGGATATAGTCGCGCGTGCCGTCGATGGGGTCGACTACCCAGACCCGCTCGCGCGCGAGCCGGTCGGGGCGGTCGGCGGTTTCCTCGGAGAGCCAGCCCGCGTCGGGCAGCAGCGCGCCGAGCCGTGCGTGGAGCATGCGATCGACGTCGATGTCGACCTCGCACACCGGGCTGCCCGGCGCCTTCTCCCACCGCGCGAAATCGGTGCGCCAGCGCGCGAACGCCATCTGCCCGGCTTCGCGCGCGATCGCCGCGACCGCGTCGGCCAGCGCGGCGTCAGCCACCCGCCACCGTCATGCCCTCGATCCGCAGCGTCGGCACGTTGACGCCGTGGCGGAAGACGAGATCGTTCGCCGGCGTCAGCGCGCGGAACATGTCCTTCAGATTGCCCGCGATGGTGAATTCGATCACCGGCCGGCCGAGCGCGCCGCGCTCGATCAGGAAGCCGGCGGCGCCGCGGCTGTAGTCGCCGGTGACGGGGTTGACCCCCTGTCCGATCAGCTCGGTGACGTAGATCCCCTCGACGATGTCCTCGATCAGCGTCTCCACCGGCACGTGGCCCGCCTCCATGTAGAGGTTGCTCGTCGTCACGCCCGGCGCGCCGGCGATGCCGCGCGAGGCGTGACCGGTCGGCTCGAGCCCGAGCTGGCGCGCCGAGGCGCTGTCGAGCAGCCACGTCTCGAGCATCCCGTCGCTGACGATCGCCACGGGGGAGACCGGCAGCCCCTCGCCGTCGAACGGGCGCGAGCGCAGCCCGTGCGGGCGGTGCGGGTCATCGATCACGTTGATGCCTGCGGGCAGGATCGCGGTACCGAGCGAGTCGAGCAGGAAGCTGGTGCGCCGCGTCACCGCGCTGCCCGAGATGGCGCCGCTGAGATGGCTGAGCAGGCTCGCGCCGACGCGCGGGTCGAACACCACCGGCATGGCGCCGCTCGGCGCGCGCCCGGCGCCGACCCGCGCCGCGGCGCGCTCGCCCGCCAGCGCGCCGATCGCCTCGGGCGAGTCGAGGTGCGCGCGATGGCGGGTGGCGTGGAAGCCATAGTCGCGCTGCATCGCGCCGCCCGTGCCCGCGATCACGCTGGCGGAGAGCGTGTGGCTGGTCGCCTCATAGGCGCCGGCGAAGCCGTGGCTGGTGGCGAGCGCCCAGACGCTTCGCCCCCAGGCCGCGCCCGCGCCCTCGCTGTTGGTGACGCCGTCGACGGCGCGCGCCGCCGCCTCCGCGCGCGCGGCGGCGTCGCGCAGCGCGGGGGGATCGGGTTCGTCGCGATCGGCGAGGTCGAGCAGCGGCGCGGCGCCGTGCAGCAGCCGCGACTCGGGTGCGAGCCCGGCCCAGCGATCCTCCGGCGCCTCGCGCGCCATCGCCACCGCGCGCTCGACCAGGATGGTGAGCGACTCGGGCGAGAGATCGGACGTGGAGACGCTCGCCGAACGCTGCCCGACGAACACGCGCAGGCCGAGGTCGGCGCCCTCCGACCGGCCGACGTCCTCGAGCGCGCCGAGTCGCACCGACACCTCGCTGGAGGCGTTGGCGGCGAACACCGCGTCGGCGGCGTCGGCGCCCGCCGCGCGGGCGCGGCGGACGATGTCGGTGGCGCGCTCCTGCGCCTGATCGGGGGTGAGCATGAGAGTGATGTAGGTCCGCGATCCGCTCGGTGACTAGTCCTCGGCCAACGCCTTGTGCCGCGGAATGGATGCGAGCCCGCCGCCCGACTCATGTTGAACAGGTCGGCCCGACCCTCGTCACGGCACCTGTCCCGCCTCGGGTCACCGCGCCGTTTACCATCTATTAACGTTTCGTTCAGGCGCCGGAACGTTCTCCTGCTCGTGCGCATTCGCGCTATCTGTCCATTTTGGTACGAGAGGTAAGTAGATGCGTTCGAACCTTCCCCGCGTCACGGCCCTGACGCTGATCGCCGTCGGCGCCGTCGGGCTCGGCGGCTGCGCCTCCAAGGGCTTCGTCCGTGACCAGATCGCCACGGTAAACCAGCGTATCGACGGCCTCGACGGTCGCCTGCGCACGGTCGAGGGCACCTCGGGCCAGGCGCTCACCCAGGCACAGGCCGCTGCCGCCCAGGCGCAGCAGAACAGCCAGCGGATCGATCAGCTCGGCACCCGTGTCGACGCGTCGGAGCAGCAGATGCAGCAGCTCCAGCAGCAGCGCGCGCGTCGCCCGCGCGGCTGATCCACGACGATACGATGCGCGCGCGTCGCCGGGCGGCACGGCCGACCATCATCGATATGGCCGACCGTCCGTCCCGCGGCGCGGGTCGCATGATCGTCGCGGCCCTCGCAGCGCTGGCGTTGTCGGGTACGGCGTTCGCTGCGCCACAGGCATCGTCCGCGCGCAAGCAGGCGACCGCCAAGGCCGGAGCTTCCAAGCCGACGGCGAAGAAGCCGGCCCGCAAGGGCGCGAAGGTGGCCAAGCCCGTCGCGGTGCCGGTCGAGCCGCCACCGGTGATGCCGCGGTCGGAGAACGCCGAGCGGCTGATCGCCTGGGTCGGCGCCGCGCACGACAACGGCAAGCTGCCCTATGCGGTGATCGATAAGCCCGCGGCGACGCTGTATCTCTTCGCCGCCAACGGCGACTTCCTCGGCGAGACGCCGGTCCTGCTCGGCGTCGGCATCGGCGACGATTCTACGCCTGGGGTCGGCGCCAAGAACCTCGACGATATCGGCCCGGCCGAGCGCACCACGCCCGCCGGCCGCTTCGTCACCAAATTCGGCCGCGCCTTCGGGCGCCAGCGCGTGCTGTGGGTCGACTATGCCAACGCGGTGGCGATGCACGTCGTTACCAGCCTCCACAAGAACGAGCATCGCGTCGAGCGGCTGCTGTCGCCCTCGCCCGAGGACAATCGCATCTCGTTCGGCTGCATCAACGTCGGCGCGCGCTTCTACAACGGCAAGCTGCGCCCGCAGTTCGAGAAGCGCGGCGGCATCGTCTACATCACGCCCGACGTGAAGCCGCTCGACGAGATCTTCCCGCGCGTGCGGCTGCTACCCTACCTCGCCGCCGCTGGTGACGCGACCGGGGCGGGCGCCGCGCGATGAGCGCGCTGCTGCTCGCGGCGCTGCTGGCCGCGGCGGACCGGCCGGTGGTGGTCAGCTCGCTGACGACGCCGCAGCTGGTCGAGCTCTGCCGCGGCAAAGACGACGATCCCACCGCCGATTTCTGCACCGGCTATATGCTCGCCGCCTTCGACGCGTTGTCGAGCGCGCGCCAGATCTGCCCAGCGCCGGACCGCAGCTCCAACGTCGCGGTCACCGCGGCGGCGCGCAGATATCTGCGGAAGCAGGGGAAGAAGTCGAGCGCAGCGCCCGCCTTCGTGGTGCGCCAGGGCCTCAAGGAAGCCTTCCCGTGCAAGGCCGCGCCGAAACCCCAGCCCAAGTCGAAAGCCAAGCCGACCCGCAAGCGGCGGTGACGCGGCATGTGGCTGAGGCGTCTCAGCGCCGCTCATCGGCGGTGGGGGCCTCGGCTCGGTGATCCGCGGGCGCGTCGCGGTCGCGTAGCCGCTCGCCCGCGTCGTTGAGCGCGTCGCCGGCGCGATCGCGCGCACGGTCGGCGTGGCGGCGCACGTCGCTCTCGAGCCGGCGCGAGGCGTCGTCGATCCGGTCGGCGGCGCGGTCGAGCGAGCGCGCCGCGACGCCATCGACCTGGTTCGCCATCGTGTCGGTCAGCGAGTCGACGCTGGCGGCGACATTGTCCGCGGCGGCGCCGATTTCTCCTGCGATGGCGTTGCCGGTGCGGTCGGCATGTTGCTCGACGCGGTCGCCGCAGGCGGCCAGCGCGAGGGCAGCGACGGGGGCGATCAGGGCGAATCTCGTCATCGGGCGTGGTCTCCTCTCACCTCGATCAATGACCCGCGCCCGTGTTGGTTGCGCAACGGTAGGAGGGCCTTCCGCCTCGCGATGACGCACGTGGTTTTGGGCTCGAGCGTGCGTCGGAGCACGGCTCGGCGCTACGTGAGAGGCGATGATCGCGGCCGTGTCCACAGCCGCGGATCGCGCGGCGTGTCGGTGATCCGGTGCCGCCGCGCCGCCTGCCAGGCCGCGCGCGCGATCCATGCGAGCTTCTCGCGCTTGCTCGTGGTGACGCGATGGTCCCACGCATGCGCCCCCCGGGCCGCCACGCGCCGCGCGATGTCGCCGTAGATCCCCGCCGCCGCCAGCACCGCCCAGGCCGAGCGGTAGGACAGCGCCTTGGTACCCACCCGCGCGCTCGCCTCGTGCAGCTCGGCGCGAGTCGCCAGCCGCCGCGCCAGCACCACCAGGCGGTCGCGGAACGGCGGCTTCATGTGCTGCCCGGGCGGCACGTCCATCTCGGCGAGCCACTCGTCGGGGAGGTAGCAGCGCGCCACGCGATCGTCTTCCTCGATGTCGCGGGCAATATTGGCGAGCTGAAAGGCGAGGCCGAGGTCGCAGGCGCGGTCGAGCGTCGCCTCGTCCTCGGGCGGCACCCCCATCACCACCGCCATCATGCAGCCGACCGCGCCGGCGACATGGTAGCAGTAACGGTACAGGTCGGCCTCGGAGCGCGGGCGCCAGTCGTCGGCGTCGAGTTGGAAGCCGTCGATCAGATCGGTGACGAAGCGGTGCGGCAGCCGCGTCTCGCGCGCGACCACGCCGAGCGCGTCGAACGCGGGGTCGCCGGTCGGCTCGGCCGCCAGCGCGGTGGCGCTCAGCCGGCGGACCGCGGCGACTCGCGCCGGCGCGTCGGCGACCGCGTGGCGGTCATGGCCGTGGTCCTGCCCGTCGACGAGATCGTCGCAGCGGCGGCACCAGGCGTAGAGCAGCCAGGCGCGCTCGCGCACGTCAGGCGCGAACAGCTGCGAGGCGGCGGCGAAGCTCTTCGAGCCGCGCGCGATCGACTCGCGCGCCGTCGCCACCAGCGCGGCGCGCGAGTCGGTCACAGTCGGCCGCTCACAGGTCGCGGGCGGCCATGCGGACGATCGGCTGGGTCGGCGCGTGCGCCGCCATGGCGTCGAGCAGCTGCTCCAGCGTCTCGCCGACGATCAGCAGCTCGCGGTGCTGCGCGCGCAGGAAGCCGACCTCGCCCATCTTCGCCCAGAAAGCGACGAGCTCGTCGTAATAGCCGCGCGCGTTGAGCAGGCCCACCGGGTCGGCGTGATAGCCGAGCTGCGCCCAGCTCAGCGCCTCCCACAGCTCGTCCATCGTGCCGGTGCCGCCGGGCAGCGTCACGAAGCCGTCGGCGAGGTCGGTGAAGAGCTGCTTGCGCTGGTGCATGCCGGGCACGACGTGGAGTTCGCTGAGCCCGCGATGCGCCACCTCGGCGTCGACCAGCGCCTGCGGGATCACCCCGATCACCTCGCCCCCCGCCGCCAGCGCCGAGTCGGCGATCGCGCCCATCAGCCCGAGCCGCCCGCCACCGTAGACCACCCCGACGCCGCGCTCGGCGAGCATGCGGCCGACCTCGCGCGCGAGCTCGAGGTAGAAGGGGTCGGCGGGAGTGGCGGAGCCGCAATAGATGGCGAGGCGCTTCATGCCGCGAGCGCTAGGGGAAGCGCGGGCTAGGGGCAATGGCGTGCGCGGCCGGCACCGCGGTCAGCGGCGTGATGCCGTCGTGGCGAGCGGGGACGGGCAGCGATCACCCGCGCGCGCGACGTAGCGCGGCGGACGGCCTTCGGCGACGACGGGCACCAGCGTGACACTGTCCCACCGCGTGGCGATACCGCCCGACTCGTAGCGGACGACCCATTCGTCTCCCCGTCGCTCGGCGCGGACGAAGCGATGGCGCGGCACGCCGGGGTGGCGGACGTCGATCGCGTCATGGCGCTGCCCCGCGTCGGCGATGCCGCCGGGCGCGAGATGGCGCGACAGCTCGAGCCGCGCCGCCGCCGGCAGCGCGCGCATCGTCTCTACCGTGACGGCGTGCGCGCCGCAGCGCGGCGGCGGCGCGGCGGCGGTTGTCAGCAAGCCCGCGAGCAACAGGGTGGCGGGCATTACGATCTCCCTCATTCACGCAGCTAAGCAGATGCGGCGGCGCTCGTCACTGTGACGTCGCCAGATCGGGGCAGTCGGCCTATGTTTCGCCCGGGAGAGACGCGCCATGAGGGACTGGGACGATGTCGTCGCGACCGGGCTCGCGCTGCCCGGGGTGGTGCTCGGCACCAGCTACGGCAAGCCGGCGCTGCTGCTGCGCGGCAAGATGCTCGCGGCCACGACCGCACCCGACCGCGCGAGCTTCGTGCTCCACGTCGCGCTGATCGAGAAAGAGGTGCTGATCGAGACCGATCCCGCCACCTTCTGGGAGACCGACCATTATCGTGGCTGGCCGGCGGTGCTGGTACGCTACGGCACCGACGCCGACGCGCGGATCGCGCTGCTGCTCGATCGCGCCTGGTGGGATCGAGCGTCGATCACGCAACGAAGGACGCGCGGCGAGCGGCCGTGAGCGCTGTCCTACGCACAGATAGCCGCGTTACATCGCCGGGCGATGCTCCGTCCGGTCCACGATCTACCTGCTCCCACGCGGCAGCCGCGAGCCCCGGGCGCGGGCCTCGCTGAGCCGGGGCATGCGACTCAACATTCGACCGTCGCAGGCTCCCGGAGGCTCAACTTTCTCAACATTCGCGCGCGGCCGCTCGCCGCATCGAACCGCGGCGCGGCGCTCCGCACCATCGCGGAGCCGCGCTACTCGTCTGAGAAGCCGTCTACTTCGCCGCGCGACGCGCTACCGCCCCAGCATCAGCGCCGCCGTCGCCTTGGCGCTGCCCACCACGCCGGGGATGCCTGCGCCCGGATGCGTGCCGGCGCCGACGAAATACAGGTTGGGGATCGCGTCGTCGCGGTTGTGGACGCGGAAATAGGCGCTCTGCGTCAGCACCGGCTCGAGCGAGAAGGCGCTGCCGAGATGCGCGTTGAGGTCCGCCGCGAAGTCGGTCGGCGCGTAGCTGAACTTCGTGACGATGCGGTCGTGGATGTCGGGGATCAGCCGGCGCCCGACCTCGTCGAGGATGCGCTGCTCCAGGATCGGGCGCACCGTCTCCCAGTCGCCGGTGTACTTGCCCATGTGCGGTACCGGCGCGAGCGCGTAGAAGGTCGAGCAGCCCTCGGGCGCGAGGCTCGGATCGGTCACGGTCGGGTGGTGGAGATAGAGCGAGAAGTCCTCGCTCAGCACGCCGTGGTCGTAGATGTCGTCGAGCAGCCCCTTATAGCGCGGGCCGAACAGGATCATGTGGTGCGGGATGCCCGGCCATGTGCCCTTGATCCCGAAGTGCACCACGAACAGCGAGGGCGAGTAGCGTTTGCGCTCGAGCTTCGCCGCGGTCCGCTTCGCCGCGCCCGAGCCGGGCAGCAGGTCGCGGTAGACGTGGAGGATGTCGGCGTTGGCGGCGAGCATGTCGGTCGGGGTGTTCCAGCCGCTGGCGGTCTCCACCGCGGTGACGCGGTCGCCCAGCGTCTCGATCCGCGTCACCGCGTCGTTCAGCCGCAGTGTGCCGCCGAGCCGCTCGAACAGCGCCACCATGCCCGCGATCAGCCGGTTGGTGCCGCCACGTGCGAACCACACGCCGCCGTCGCGCTCCAGCTTGTGGATCAGCGCGTAGATCGCACTGGTCGTCATCGGGTTGCCGCCCACCAGCAAGGTGTGGAACGACAGCGCCTGGCGCAGCCGCTCGTCGGCCACGAACTTGGAGACGATCGAGTAGACCGAGCGCCACGCCTGGTATTTCGCCAGCGCCGGCGCCGCCTTGATCATCGACGCGAAGTCGAGGAAGGCGACATGGCCCAGCTTCTCATAGCCTTCGCGGTACACGCCCGCGGAATAGTCGAGGAAGCGCGCGTAGCCGGCGACGTCGGCCGGGTTGAGCTTGGCAATCTCGGCGTGCAGCACCTGATCGTCGTTGGTATAGTCGAAATTGGTGCCGTCGGGCCAGTTGAGCCGGTAGAAGGGCTGTACCGCCTCGAGCGCGACATCGCTCGCCATGGTCTGGCCAGAGAGCGCCCACAGTTCCTCGAGACAGGCCGGGTCGGTGATCACGGTCGGCCCGGCGTCGAAGGTGAAGCCGTCGCGCTGCCACACATAGGCGCGCCCGCCGGGCTTGTCGCGTGACTCCAGCACGATCGTCTCGACCCCGGCCGATTGCAGCCGGATTGCCAGCGCCAGCCCGCCGAAGCCGGCGCCGACCACCACCGCGCGCGTCATGCCGCCCCCCGCAGCGCGGCGATCGCGCGGCCGAGCGGCACGGGAGGCCGCCCGCTCAATACGCGCGCCTTGTCGAGCGCGGTCGAGCGCGCCGCGTAGAAGCGCGCCACCAACGGCGCTGGCAGGCGGTAGAAGCGTTCCAGCACGCGATAGCGCTGGTCGGGGTCGGCGGCCTTGAAGAGCATGAGGTCGAGCATCCGATAGAAGCGCCGCGCCGCCCACAGCCGCGCCGCATAGGAGTAAGTGAGGTCGTGGAGCGCCGCACCCGAGAAGTCGTGCTGCGCCGCGACCAGCTGCGCCAGCCGCACCGCGTCGGGCAGCGAATAGCCCGTGGTGGGATGGAACAGCCCCGCCCGAACGCCCGCCTTGGCCAGCTTGCTCCCGCCGCCGCGCCAATAAGCCTCGAAATCGCCACCGTAGACCACCGGCAGCACGCCCTGCTCGCGGTGGATCGTCTCGGTGACGCTCCACCCCTCATCGGCGGCGTAGCGCTCGACCCGCGCCGCCAACGCGGCGACGTCGAGCGCGGGCGAGTCGCTGTAATAGGTGTCCTCCACCAGCAGCCGGTCGGCAGCGAAGGGCAGCAGGTAGACGAAGCGATAGCCGTCGAGCTGCGCCACGGTCGAGTCCATCACCACCGGGCGGGTGACGCCGTGCGCCCCGGCGACGCGCAACTCGTGGCCGACGAACTTCTGCCAGCCGCAGTCGAGCGCGCTCAGGTCACCCGCGCCACGCGCGTCGATCACGCCCGCCGCGGTCAGCCGGTCGCCGTTGGCGAAGACCACCGCGGTGGGGCTGCACGCCAGCACGCGCCGCCCGGTCATCAGCGCTCGGCGCGGCAGCGTGGCGCGGACGTGCGAGTCGAGCCCGGTCGAGCGGACGGAATAATAGGCCTGCGCGAGGTGGCGCGCGTGCGCGGGGAAGCGCACGTCGTAGCTCGGCCAGGCATGCGCCACCAATGGCGCGATCAGGTGGCGGTCGGCGCGCGCGACGTCGCCGCCGAAGAAGGACCAGAGATGGTTGCCGCCGATGGCCTCGCCCGCCTCTATCAGCCGCACGTCGAGCAGGGGATGGCGCGCGTGGACCGCGAGCGCGATCAGCGCTCCGGCGAGCCCGCCGCCGACGATCGCCAGGTCACATCTGTGGGTCGCGGGCATGGTCCGGCGCTAACCTATCGCAGCCGCGCGGGGAAGCCCGGTGAGGTGCCGGGCGGGAGAGAAGCAGGCGGCGAAGGCAGGGGGTGGTGGTCATGCGCGCGCGCGCCGGCCGCACCGTCATCCCGGATTTGATCCGTGATCCGTTGTGCCGCGGCCGTCACCGGCTGCGGTCGCTCGCGCCGGGGCAAGCGGTGCAGAGGGACATCCTCGGCGAAACGAGGCTGTAGCCACGGCAACGCGTGTGAAGGGATGTATCCGGGTCAAGTCCGGGATAACGGATCTGACGGGAACAGCCCCGCCGCCGCCCCTGTCCTACCGTGCAGGAGCGCGCTACAGGAGACGCCTCATCCTGCTGGAGCCGACCGCCATGCGCCGCGCCGTTCTCACCGCCGTCACCGCCGCTCTCACAACCTTCGCCGTGCCGGCCGCGGCGACGCTCAAGCCCGGCGCCGCGGCGCCCGATTTCTCCACCCGCGGCGCGATCGCGGGCAAGGTGGTGCCGATCAGCCTGCGCGAGCAGCTCCGCCGCGGCCCGGTGGTGCTGTATTTCTTTCCCGCCGCCTTCACCTCGGGCTGCAACGCCGAGGCGCGCGCCTTCGCCGAGAAGGTCGACGCCTTCCGCGCCGCGGGCGCGACCGTGATCGGCATGTCCGCCGACAACGTCGAAGACCTGCAGCGTTTCTCGTCGAGCGAGTGCGCGGGCAAGTTCGCCGTGGCCAGCGCCGGCCCCAAGGTGGTGGCAGGCTATGACGTCGCGCTCGGCCGTGCGGTGAAGGGCAAGAGCGTCACCAGCCGCACCAGCTACGTCATCGGCCGTGACGGCAAGGTCGTCTTCGTCCACGACGACATGAACCCTGCCGAGCATGTCGCGCTGACGCTCGCTGCGGTGCAGAAGCTCAAGCAGGGCTGATCGCGCCTGACTCGGCGCGGTCAACGCCGAGTCACCATATCTTAGCGAGTCGGGCGCTAGCGTCCCGGCCCGGCGGGTCGCGACGGGCGACGCGCCGTCGGCGCGTGGGGGCGTGCCGGTCGGGACGAGGCGAGGCTCGACAGGAGCCGATCGGGGGCGAGCGGGTGGCGAGCAGGGCGGTCGACGGGCGGCAGGGGACGGCGGGCGACCGCCTGTTCACCCGCGTCGGCGCCTTCCTGTCGGCGCACCGGCTCAGCCCCGATCCGGCGCATTATGCCTTCGCGTATGCCGTGATCGCGCAGCCCGAGGGGCTGATCGCGCGCCGCGTCGCCGAGCTGACCGACGGCGGCGTGCGGCTGACCGCGCGCGACATCGAGCAGCTCGGCGGCACCGCGCTGGGCGGGGCGCCCGCGGCGCTCGCCGACGACGCCGAGATGACCGCCGACGCCGCCACGCAGGAGGCGATGATCGAGCGCGTGCTCCACCAGCTCGACGGCTTCGGCGACACGGTGCGGACCGCGCACGCCGAGGCGAACGACTTCGGTCGCGATCTGGCGCGGTCGGCGGCCGAGATGCGCGACGTCGGCGCCGACGCCGGGGTGGAGGAGATCAGCCGGCTCACCGCGGCGATGATCGAGCGCGTCCAGCACGCCGAGGCCAAGCTGGAGAGCACGCGCCGCGAGACCGAGGAGCTCCGCGCTGCCTTGGACGAGGCGCGCGGCTCGGCGCGCACCGACCCGTTGACCGAGCTGCCGAATCGGCGCGCCTTCGACGAGGCCTTCGCCGCGCTCGCACCGGGGGCGCGGGTGACCGTCGCGATGTGCGACATCGACCATTTCAAGCGCATCAACGACAGCTTCGGCCACCCGGTGGGCGATCGCGTGATCCGCACCGTCGCGCGCACGCTAGCGGACGAGGGCGGCTGCCTGGTGGCACGGTACGGCGGCGAGGAGTTCGCCATGCTGTTCGAGGGCGTGACGCCCGACGAGGCGGCGGCGCGGATCGATCGCGTGCGCGCGCATATCGGCGAGCGACGGCTGCGCGTGCGCGAGACCGGCGAGCCGATCGGCACCGTCTCCTTCTCGGCGGGCGTGACGGAAGGGGTGGTGAGCGAGGGTCGCGCCGCGCTGGTGGCGCGCGCGGATGCCGCGCTCTACCGGGCGAAGGAGCAGGGGCGCGCGCGGACAATCGTGAAGTAGCGGGGATTCAGCCTCGCTTCGTCGACGCTGCCGGCCTCTCGCTGTTCTGAAGTGGCCGTCGCAAGCCTCTCCTCACGCTCTTAATCGCTCAGGCACAACCGGAACGCCCCTCACCTGCCGTCATCCCGGACTTATCCCGGGATCCACCATTCCCTTCGAGCAACGCCGTCGAAGCGAGCGGCACGGTAGATCCCGGAACAAGTCCGGGATGACGGAGAAGTGGAGTGGCGAGAGGGAGGAACGCGCCTACCGCGCTCACCCCTCTCGTCCTGTCACCGATCGCGCCGACCGAGCAGGCGCAGCCGCAGCGCGTTGAGCTTGATGAAGCCAGCCGCGTCGCGCTGGTCATAGGCGCCCTGGTCGTCCTCGAAGGTCACCACCTTCTCCGAGTAGAGCGAGTGCGGCGAACGGCGCCCGGTCACCACCGCCTGGCCCTTGTACAGCTTGAGCCGCACCGTGCCGGTCACCTTGGCCTGCGAGTGATCGACCGCGGCCTGCAGCATCTCGCGCTCGGGCGAGAACCAGAAGCCGTTGTAGACCAGCTCGGCGTAGCGCGGCGCCAGCTCGTCCTTGAGGTGCGCGGCACCGCGATCGAGCGTGATCTGCTCGATGCCGCGGTGCGCCAGTGCGTAGATCGTGCCGCCCGGCGTCTCGTACATGCCGCGGCTCTTCATGCCGACGAAGCGATTCTCGACCAGGTCGAGCCGACCGATGCCGTGCTTGCGCCCGAGTTCGTTGAGCTTGGCCAGCAGAGTCGCGGGCGAGCAGGCCTCGCCGTTCACCGCCACGCCGTCGCCGCGCTCGAAGTCGATCGTGATCGTCTCGGGCTGGTCGGGCGCGTCCTCGGGATTGACGGTGCGCGAATAGACGTAATCGGGCACCTCGTCCCACGGGTCCTCCAGCACCTTCCCCTCGGACGAGGTGTGGAGCAGGTTGGCGTCGGTGGAGAAGGGCGCCTCGCCGCGCTTGTCCTTGCTCACCGGGATCTGATGCGCCTCGGCGAACTCGATCAGCTTGGAGCGGCTGGTGAGATCCCACTCACGCCACGGCGCGATCACCTTGATGTCGGGGTTGAGCGCGTAATAGCCGAGCTCGAAGCGGACCTGATCGTTGCCCTTGCCGGTGGCGCCGTGGCTCACCGCGTCGGCGCCGACCTGCGCCGCGATCTCGATCTGGCGCTTGGCGATGAGCGGCCGCGCGATCGAGGTGCCGAGCAGGTACAGCCCCTCGTACAGCGCGTTGGCGCGCATCATCGGGAAGACGTAGTCGCGCACGAACTCCTCGCGCAGGTCGTCGATGAAGATATGCTCGCGCTTGATCCCCATCAGCTCGGCCTTGGCGCGCGCTGGCTCGAGCTCCTCGCCCTGGCCCAGATCGGCGGTGAAGGTGACCACCTCGCACTGATATTCGGTCTGGAGCCATTTCAGGATCACGCTGGTGTCGAGTCCTCCGGAATAAGCGAGGACGACGCGCTTGATCTGGTCGGTCATGGGGCAGGCTCCTTTCGCGCGCGGGCGCTACGCGAGCGCGCCGCGCGAGGCAACCGCGGCGGTGCCGCGCACGACCGTTCACCGCGCGTACAAGCACCCGCCGCCAAGCCGCGGCGCATGCTGAGGACGCACACCACGCTCGCCGCCGCGCTCGTCGCGCTGCTCGCCACGCCGGCGCTGACGGTCGCCGCCATGGGGCAGGAGACGCGCGCCACCGCCACCGCCAAGCTCGATTCCGAGTTCGCCGCCTCGGACACCAACAAGGACGGCTACCTCTCGCTCGCCGAGCTGGAAGGGCGGATGGCCAAGATGAAGATCCGCGGCAAGACGCTCGACGCGGTCCACGCCAAGCGCGTCGCGGCGCTGGTGATGGCGCGCGGCGACCTCGACAAGGACGGACGGCTGAGCCGCGCCGAGTCGGATCAGCTGATGGGCGCCGTCTTCTCGGCCTATGACCTCAACCATGACGGGAAGGTCGACGCCGCCGAGGCCGCGCGCGCCCGCGCCATGGCGGACGGGGTGGCGAAGGGCGGGGCGGCGCCGAAGAAGTGACGCCGTCTCGTGCTCCTGCGGCCGCAGAAGCCCAGCGTCACGGGAGGTCACGCTTGCGGTCCTGGGCTCCTGCTTACGCAGGAGTACGACGGGTCGGACCTGGTGACCGCTCTCAACTTCCCCGCAGCCGCCGCTCCTCCTCGATCATGTAATCGCGCGTCAGCGGCAGGCCGAACCGGTCGCGGCTGAACTGGATCTGGTAGTTCACCAGCGGCCCGTTGGTGAAGGAGACGATCGCTCCCGCCAGGTAGAAGGTCCACATGCGGAAGAAGCGCTCGTCGTACAGCGCCACGATCGCGTCGCGCTCGGCGACGGTGCGCTCGTACCAGGCGCGCAGCGTCATGGCATAGTGCATCCGCAGCACCTCCACGTCGGTGACGAACCAGCGGATAAACTCGTTGGCCTGTAGTACCTCCGACAGCGCCGGAATGTAGCCGCCCGGGAAGATGTACTTGTCGGTGAACTTGTCGGTGAAGTTGGGGCCGTCGGCGCGCCCGATCGTGTGCAGCAGCATCACCCCGTCGGGAGTCAGCAGGTCGCGGCACTTGCTGAGATAGGTGCGGAAGTTGCGCACGCCGACATGCTCGAACATGCCGACCGAGACGATCCGGTCGAACGGCCCCTCCAGCGCGCGATAGTCGATCAGCTCGAACTTCACCTTGTCGGCGACGCCCGCCTCCTCGGCGCGGCGGCGCGCGACCTTGAGCTGCTCCTCGGAGAGCGTGATGCCCAGCACCTCGGCGCCGGTCTTGGCGTGGATGTAGAGCGCCATGCCGCCCCAGCCGCAGCCGATATCAAGCACGCGCATGACCGGCGTGAGTGCCAGCTTGGCGACGATATGCGCCTTCTTGTCGGCCTGCGCCTGCTCGAGCGAGTTGGTCGGATCGGTGTAATAGGCGCAGCTGTACTGTTTGTCGGCGTCGAGGAAGAGGTCGTACAGCCGATCCGACAGATCGTAGTGGTGCGCGACGTTGCGCTTCGACGCCTTGGCCTGGTTGCCGGTGAGGCGATGGCGGATCTGGCCCTTGAGCGTGCGCCAGCGATTGGCGGCCAGCCGGTTGACGCCATTCTCCCAGCGGCTGTTCGCGGTGGCGAGCAACAGCAGGTCGAGGATGTCGCCCTGCTCGAGGATCAGCTTGCCGTCCATGAACGACTCGCCCGCGCCGAGCGCCGGGTCGGCGACGAGCGCGCGGTACACCGATCGGTCGGTGATGCGGATCGCGACCGGCTTGAGCGCGGGATCGTCGCTGCCGAAGCTCGCGGTGGTGCCGTCTGGCTTGGTGAGGGTGAGGCGTCCGCGCTTGATCGCGCGGCTGAGGAAGACGTCGATGAGTGCCATGCGACCTCTGCTAATAAGGTTGCATCGCGCAATCCATAGCCTCGGTGAGTCGGCGAGCGTTGCGCCCGCGCGCGCCGCGCTCTAGGCGACCTTTCCCATGCGCTACGTCAGCACCCGCGGCACCGCCCCCACGCTCGACTTCGCCGGCGCGACGCTCGCCGGCCTCGCCGCCGATGGCGGTCTCTACGTACCCGAGAGCTGGCCGACGCTGTCCGAGGAGCAGATCGCCGCACTGGCGGGCAAGAGCTACGCCGAGACCGCGGCGGCGGTGATGGCGCCGTTCGTCGCCGGGGCGCTGAGCGAGGACGAGCTGCGCGCGTTGTGCGACACCGCTTACGGCCGGTTCGCGCACGACGCGGTGACCCCGCTGGTCCAGCTCGACCACGACCAGTGGCTGCTCGAGCTGTTCCACGGGCCGACGCTGGCGTTCAAGGACGTCGCGCTCCAGCTGCTCGGGCTGCTGTTCGAACGCTTCCTCACCGGCACGACCGAGCATCTCACGATCATCGGTGCGACCAGCGGCGACACCGGCTCGGCCGCGATCGACGCGGTGGCGGGGCGCGCGGGCATCGACATCTTCATGCTTCATCCCGAGGGCCGGGTGAGCGACGTGCAGCGCCGCCAGATGACCACGGTGGGCGCGCCCAACGTCCACAATATCGCGATCCGCGGCGACTTCGACACCGCGCAGGCGCTGGTGAAGGCGATGTTCAACGACGCCGCCTTCGCCGGACGCTTCCGCCTCTCCGCGGTGAACTCGATCAACTGGGCGCGGCTGATGGCGCAGGTGGTCTATTATTTCTACGCCGCGGTGCGGCTCGGCGCGCCGGCGCGCGCGGTGGCGTTCAGCGTGCCGACCGGCAATTTCGGCGACGTCTTCGCCGGCTATGTCGCCGCGCGCATGGGGCTGCCGGTGGCGAAGCTGGTGGTCGCCACCAACGTCAACGACATCCTCGCGCGCGCGCTCACCACCGGTGACTATTCCAGCCGCGAGGTCGTGCCCACCGCGACGCCCTCGATGGACATCCAGGTCTCGAGCAATTTCGAGCGGCTGCTGTACGATCTCGGCGGGCGCGACGGCGGCGCTCTGGCGACGCAGATGCGTGGCTTCGAGGCGGAGCGCGCGATGCGGCTGAGCAACGCTCAACGCGAGGGCGCCGCCGGGCTGTTCGCCGGCGAGCGAGTCGATCCCGACGGCATGGCGCTGGCGATGCGTCACGCCTGCGAGCGCGCCGGGCAGGTGATCGACCCGCACACCGCGATCGCGCTGGCGGCGGCGCGACGTCACCTCACCCCCGATGTCCCGATGGTGACGCTCGCGACCGCGCACCCCGCCAAGTTCGGCGACGCGGTCGAGCGCGCGACCGGGGTGCGCCCGTCGCTGCCGGCGCGCGTCGGCGACCTGTTCGAGCGCGAGGAGCGCTGCGTCACGCTCGACGCCACCTATGCCGCGGTGAGCGCGCACGTCGCGGCGCACGCCGTCCCGCGCGGCTGAGGCGCGGCGTGGAGCTGGTCACGCTCACCGGCGAGCCCTGGGCCGATTACGGGCTGATCGACTCGGGGAACGGACGCAAGCTGGAGCGCTACGGCCGCTTCCGCTTCATCCGTCCGGAGCCGCAGGCGCTCTGGGCGCCGGCGCGCGACGACTGGCGCGCGCACGGCGCCTTCGTGCCGGGCAGCGACGAGGAGGGCGGCGGCCGCTGGGACTTCAGCGAGCCGGTGCCGCGCGAGGGTTGGCCGCTGACGTGGAACAAGGTGCGCTTCACCGCCCAGACCACGCCGTTCCGCCACCTCGGCTTCTTCCCCGACATGGCGCCGGTGTGGGCGTGGATGCGCGAGCGGCTCTCCGGGAAGGACTCGCCCGAGTGCCTCAACCTGTTCGGCTATACCGGCGTGGGCACGCTGGCGCTGGCGAGCAAGGGCGCGCGCATGGTGCATGTCGACGCCTCGAAGAAGTCGGTCGAGGCGGCGCGCAGCAACGCGCTGCTGTCGGGGCTGAGCGATGCGCCGGTGCGCTGGATGATCGATGACGCCGCCAAGTTCGTCGCGCGCGAGGTGCGGCGCGGGCGACGCTACGACGGTATCCTGCTCGATCCGCCCAAATACGGCCGCGGGCCGACCGGGGAGGTGTGGCGGCTGGAGGAGGACCTGCCCGGCCTGATCGCCGACTGCCGCCGGCTGCTCGACGCCGAGTCGCGCTACCTCTTTCTCACCGTCTATGCCGTGCGCATGTCGGCGCTGGCGATCGGCGAGATGCTGCGCCAGGCCTTCGCCGACCTGCCCGGCACGGTGGAGGCGGGCGAGCTGGCGGTGCGCGAGGAAGCGCGCGGGCTGGCACTGCCGACCGCGATCTGGGCGCACTGGTCGCGGTAGCGAGTAGATCGCGGAGCGGATCGGACTAGAACGGACACCCGGCCACGCCGCATCTTACAAGTGCCGTGCGCCATCTCGCCTGACGAACGCGAGACCTCCTTTTTTCCGTCAATCCCGCGCCGGCGAGACCTCTTCGACATGGCGCCTTATCCGTGATGCTGGGCGGTGGCGGGGGGGCAGTTCTCTGGTCGGGTGCCTGGTTGGTAGGCGCGCGAGCTCGTGCGCGGAGAGCGTTGGGTCAGGCGGTAGCGCGTCGCAGGTTGTCGGCGAGAGCGGCGATGTCAGGAGCAGACCGCGGCGATGGAGGTTGCGGTATCGCATTCTGGTGAGCCCTGAGGGCCGGTCTCGAGGCGCGCGAAGCTGCGCGCGACGGCTGTACGGACACGGCCGCTCACCTTGTTGCGGTTTGCCAGTGCGGCAGCCGGGATCGAAATGCCCGTAGCATTGCTGGAGCAACTGCTCCTTCACCGTCGCCACCGCCCGTTACGGCGGACGATCCGTCGGCCCTGCCGCACCAGCGCCTCGATCGGTGCCCAGTCGAGCAGCCCGGCGATCCGCTCCAACCGCGCGTCGCGACCAAATCCCGGCAGTGGGAACGCCTCGGCAAAACCACGCTGATCCATCGCCATCCCCCCTCAACATCACAGGGAAAGAGTCAGATCAGTCGCGACCGGCCAGCTACTTCTCCAGAGGTCTCGCAGAGGTGGGGACGACGAAGAAGGGGCCCGCTGAGGAACCCGTGATGCACGCCTAACAGGCCGTTGCCCGAGCCTCGACTTCTCCCTACGCCCGACCGCGCGGCCCTCAGCGCAGCACCCACTCGCCCAGGAACACCACCGCGTCGGCGGCGAATTGCGCGAGATAGACGGCAGCGGTGAAGGCGGCCGCCGCCCCGACCACCACCGCGCCCTGCTCGCCGACATGTTTGATCGTCGTCATGGCACATCCTCTCCTCTGCAGAGCCGGGGCCACGATTCCCGGGGTCGCCCGGCTCACGCTCTTATATAGCGATCAGTCGTCAGCTTGACCATCGTGCGCCGCAGCATGGGTGCAGCATAGCTATGCTCATCGTGCTCCCGCGAGGGGAGGAACACGCCTGCTGCGAAAGCGAAAAAAAAGGCCCGGTATGTCGCCATACCGAGCCGAGGAGCGTCCGCAGGAGGAACGTCGTGGGCGGGCGGCGGCGTGGGGCGCCGCCCGCGATCTCATCAGTAATTGTAGGCGCGCTCGCCGTGCTCGTTGATGTCGAGCCCCTCGCTCTCGACCTCGAGCGAGGGACGCAGCCCCATCGTCGCCTTCAGTCCGAGGAACAGCACCGCCGAGACGCCGCCCGACAGCACCAGCGTCAGCACCACCGCCTTGATCTGGGTCCACACCTGCCCGGCGATGTCGTAGCTGCCCGCGACCGAGGGGAACTGGGTGTAGTCGATCCAGCCCTGCCCGCCGAGCGACGGCGCCGCGACGATGCCGGTCCCGATCGCGCCGACGATCCCGCCGACGCAGTGGATGCCGAAGACGTCGAGCGTGTCGTCGTAGCCGAGCTTGTTCTTCACCGTGGTGACGAAGAAGAAGCACACCGCGCTCGCCACCATGCCGAGGATGATCGAGGTCATCGGCGCGGCGAAGCCCGCCGCGGGGGTGATCGCGACCAGCCCCGCGACCGCGCCCGACACGCCGCCGAGCAGCGACGGCTTCTTGTGCACCACCTGCTCGATCACCGCCCAGGCGACCGCGGCGCCGGCGGTGGCGACGAAGGTGTTGATGAAGGCGAGCGCGGCGGCGCCGTTGGCCTCGAGGTTGGAGCCCGCGTTGAAGCCGAACCAGCCGACCCACAGCAAGGAGGCGCCGATCATCGTCATCGTCAGCGAGTGCGGCGGCATCGGCTCGCTCTTGTAGCCGTGACGCTTGCCGATGATGAGGCAGCCGACCAGGCCGGCGATGCCCGCGTTGATGTGGACCACCGTGCCGCCGGCGAAGTCGAGCGCGCCCCAGCCGTACAGCAGGCCCGCGTCGGTCGGCGCGTCGGCGAGGAAGTCCGGGCCGGCCCAGTACCACACCATGTGCGCCATCGGGAAATAGACGATCGTCAGCCACAGCACGACGAAGATCAGCAGCGGCGTGAACTTAACCCGCTCGGCGAAGGCGCCGACGATCAGCGCCGGCGTGATGCAGGCGAAGGTCATCTGGAAGCAGATGAAGGCATATTCGGGGATGTAGACGTTGTTGCTGAAGGTCGCCGCGACCGAGCCGGGGCCGACGCCCGCGAGGAATGCCTTGGAGAGCCCGCCGACGAAGGCATTGCCGCCGGTGAAGGCGAGGCTGTAGCCCCAGCTCACCCAGACGAGGCTGGCGACGCAGACGATCATCAGCACCTGCATCAGCACGCTGAGCATGTTCTTGGTGCGCACCAGCCCGCCGTAGAACAGCGCGAGCCCCGGCACCGACATCATCAGCACGAGCACGGCCGAGATCATCATCCAGGTGGTGTCACCCTTGTTGACCATCGTCGCCATCTGCTCGGCGTTGGGCGCGCGCACCGGTCCGGCGGCCTGCGCCAGCGCGGGCGCCGCGGCGAGCGCCGCGATCGTCGCCACCGCCCCCGCGGCGGCGATCTTGCGTGAAAGTGTCATCCCGTCCCCCCTCACAGCGCGCTGTCGTCGGTCTCGCCGGTGCGGATCCGCACCGCCTGGCCGACGTCGAGCACGAAGATCTTGCCGTCGCCGATCGCGCCGGTGTTGGCCGCGGCCTGGATCGCCTCGACCACGCGGTCGGCGATGTCGCTGCCGCAGACGATCTCGATCTTGATCTTGGGCACCATGTTGGTGCTGTACTCGGCGCCGCGGTAAATCTCGGTCTGGCCCTTCTGCCGACCGAATCCCTTCACCTCCGACACCGTCATCCCCGCCACGCCGACGCCGGTGAGCGCTTCCCTCACCTCGTCGAGCTTGAACGGCTTGATGATCGCTATGACCAGCTTCATCGCGCCCCCTCTGCGTTTACCCTGAAAGACGCTCTGCAAGGCGCGTGCCAGTTGGTGACAGAGGTGCTTTGGAGCGGGGGCCAACGGGGCGGCTGGCGGGCGGTTTGTCACGTCCATTCCCCGCCCTTCGTCATCCCCGCGGAGGCGGGGATCCATAAACGCTGACGTAGCGGCTCAATTTTCCAACGTCGGCTCTCCGACGTCGGCGTGTCTGGATCCTCGCCCGCGCGGGGATGACGATGGGAGTGGGATGAGGGTCGTCAGGAGAGCAGGCGAGGAGAAAGCGTCGGATAGGAGCTCACCCCGTGCCATTAATCACTGTTAAACTTTTGTGCACCGCCACAAGCGTGCCCAAAAATCAGGCACCGTCCGCCACGAGGCGCGCCGCGGCGAGATCGTCCTCGTCCACCATCACGCGCACCGGGATCAGCAGCCAGCTGCCGTCCGCGATCGAGGCGCCGCCGTCGAACGCGAGCGCGTCGATCCCCTCGGAATCGAGCCGGCCGACCAGGATGTTGGCGAGGTTGCGGTCGTAGCAGCCGAGCTCCACCAGCGCCATCAGGCGGGCACCACGGTGGGGTTGCGCACCGGCAGCCCGTCGATGCTCGCGGTGCGCACCGCATATTTGGCGAAGCGCGCCGAGTCGGGGTTGGCGGCGTGATACTTGTTGAGCGTGGCGCGCTCCTGCTCGAACGCCATGTGGGGCACGCCCCAGCCGCACGAGGTCTGCACCTGCGCGACCGCCACCACGAAGATCTGCCGCGTCCCGGGCAGCAGCGTGAAGTGGGGGGCGAGCGCATCCCACTCGGCGTCCTGCGGCAGCACCGCGCGCCCGCGGCCATAGATGCGGAAGATCAGCGCCGGATTGTCGAAGGCGCAGAACATGATCGTGATCCGGCCGTCGGCGAGCAGGTGCGCGTTGGTCTCGTTTCCCGACCCGGCGACGTCGAGATAGGCGACGGTGGCGTCGTTCAGCACGCGGAACGTGTCCATGCCCTTGGGGCTCAGATTGATCCGCGCACCCGCCGCGGCGGTGGCGACGAAGAACACCGGCTGGCGCGCGACGAAGGCGCGATGCTCGGAAGTGAGCGCGGGGAAGAACTCGGCCATGGCAAGCTGGCTCCGGTTTGACGCGCATCAGTCATGCGCATAGACCAGCCACATGAGACACGAGACCGTGCCAGCGGGCAAGCGCAAAGCGGTGAACCTCTCGATCGATGCCGAGGTGCTCGCCGCGGCCCGTGCCGCCGGGATCAACATGTCGCGCGTCACCGAACAGGCGCTCCGCCTGGCGACCAAGCACGAGTTGGAGGCGCGCTGGCGCGAGGAGAATCGCGACTGGATCGACGCGCACAACCGCTGGATCGAGGAGAATGGGATACCGCTCAGCCACCTCCCGGCACTGTGATGGCGCAGTTCGACGTCTATCGCATCGAGGGCGGCGGGCTGGTGCTCGACTGCCAGTCCGACCTGCTCCGCGACCTGGGGTCGCGCGTCGTGGCGCCGCTTCGCCCCGCGGACGACCCCGCGGTATCGCGCACCCGGCTGCACCCGCTGATCGAACTCGATCAGGGTAGCTACCGAGTGGCGACCCAGTTCCTCCGCGCGGTCGATCAGCGCCACCTCGGCACGCGCGTCGGCTCCGCGGCGAGTCAGGAGTGGGAGATCAAGGCCGCGCTCGACATGCTGATCTCGGGCTTCTAGCGCCGCACCCGACCGATCACGCCGTCCCGCCCACGGTCAGTCCGCCGATCAGCAGCGAGGGCTGACCCACGCCCGCGGGAACGCTCTGCCCGCCCTTGCCGCACATGCCGACGCCCTCGTCGAGCGCGAAGTCGGTGCCGACGCCCTGCACCTTGGTCAGCACGCTTGGCCCGTCGCCGATCAGCGTCGCGCCCTTGATCGGCGCGCCGATGCGGCCGTCCTCGACCAGATAGGCCTCGGTGCAGGAGAAGACGAACTTGCCCGAGACGATGTCGACCTGCCCGCCGCCGAACGACTTGGCGAAGATGCCGCGCTTGACGCGCGACAGCAGCTCGGCGGGATCGTCCTGCCCCGCCTTCATGAAGGTGTTGGTCATGCGCGGCATCGGCGCGTGCGCGAAACTCTCGCGGCGGCCGTTGCCGGTCGGCGCCACGCCCATCAGCCGCGCGTTGAGCCGGTCCTGCATATAGCCGCGCAGGATGCCGTCCTCGATCAGCAGCGTCTCGGCCGTGGGCGTGCCCTCGTCGTCGATGGTGAGGCTGCCGCGGCGATCCTGGATCGAACCGTCGTCGACGATCGTCACGCCCGGCGCGGCGACCCGCTCGCCGATCCGTCCCGAGAAGGCGCTGGTGCCCTTGCGGTTGAAGTCGCCCTCCAGGCCGTGCCCGATCGCCTCGTGGAGCAGGATGCCGGGCCAGCCGGCGCCGAGCAGCACCGTCATCTCGCCCGCGGGCGCGGCGACCGACTCGAGGTTGACCAACGCCTGCGCCAGCGCCTCGTCGATCGCGCGGTTCCAGGTCGTGGGCTCGAACAGCGAGTCGTAGAGGTAGCGCCCGCCCAGCCCGAAGCTGCCGGTCTCGCGCCGCCCGTTCTGCTCGGCGACGATCGAGACGTTGAGCCGTACCAGCGGGCGCACGTCGGTGGCGACGAAGCCGTCGGGGCGGACGATCTCGACCACGCTCCATGTCCCCGACAGCCCGACCGAGACCTGCGCCACACGCGGGTCGCGCGCGCGCGCCGCGGCGTCGATCGCCTGGCACAAGGCTACCTTGTCGGCGAAGGGGACGAGGTCGAGCGGGTCGGCGTCGGTGTAGCGGCGCTGGTTGGTGCGCGCGGGCGCGGCGGCGCGCGGCTGCGCCGAGGGATCGATCAGCCGCATCGTCGCGGCGGCGCGCTCGATCGCGGCGGCGCTCAGCTCGTTGGCGTGCGCGAAGGCGGTCATTTCGCCCGACACCGCGCGCAGCCCGAAGCCCGCGTGCGTGTCGTAGCTCGCGGTCTTGAGCCGGCCGTCGTCGAAGCCGAACGCCTCGGCGCGGCGGTATTGCAGGTAGAGCTCGCCGTCGTCGGCGCGGTCGAGCGCGGCGGCGGTGAGCCGCAGCGCCGCGTCGGGGTCGAGCGTGTCGCGGTAGAGGAAGGAGCGCGGGTCGGTCATCACGGTAAGATAGGGGCGCGGGCGGTCGGGCGCCACTCGTCAGGTGGTGCGATGCCCATTGACGATGATGGTTAGATGCTCGGGCTAGCCCCAGCCGCCTCACCCGCGAGATCGGTGCGAGACGCTTATAACGCGCATCATCTACCGTCATCCCGGACCTGTTCCGGAATCCACCAGGCCGCTCACGCCTAAGAGGTTGCTCTTGCGGACCTCTGGATCCCGGAACAAGTCCGGGATGACGGAACAGTGATGGTGGCGGCATCCAGCCAACAAAGAAGCGAGCGCTCTCGAAACGTCACGCCCGCGACACCGACCCCGCTTACTGCGGGCTGGCGCCTTCCGAGATGTCGGGCAGCTGCCCGTGGTCGGCGCCGTCGGCCGGTCCGCCGATCAGCACGAAGCGGCGGTCGCAATAGCCGCAGTCGACATAGCCGTGCTCGTCGATCTGGAGCCACACGCGCGGGTGGCCCAGCGCGGCGCCGCCGGGGATGTCGCTCGCGCCGTCGCAGGCGACGCGGGGTTGCGAGACGCGGACGAGTTCGGGCGGCGGCAGCATGGCCGAGCGATTAGCAAGCACCGCCGCCGGAGACAATCCCGCCGCATCCCTCCCATGCAGGATTGGCAAGCCCCGCGCGCGCGCCTACCTCGCGCGCATGACCGACGCCGCCATCGCCATCCGGGACTTGTGCAAGACCTACGCGGGCGTCGGTGGCGCGCCGGGCAAGCGCGCGCTCGACGGGGTCAGCTTCGAGGTGCCGCGCGGCTCGATCTTCGGGCTGCTCGGCCCCAACGGCGCGGGCAAGTCGACGCTGATCAACATCCTCGCCGGGCTGGTCAACAAGACCAGCGGCAGCGCCGAGATCTGGGGCTTCGACATCGATGCGCACCCGCGCAATGCCAAGGCCTCGATCGGGATCGTCAACCAGGAGATCCTGTTCGATCCCTTCTTCACGCCGGTGGAGACGCTGGAGATCCAGGCCGGGCTGTACGGCGTGCCCAAGCGGGAGCGGCGCTCGATGGAGCTGCTGCGCGCGGTCCACCTCGAGGACAAGGCCAATGCCTATGCGCGCACGCTGTCGGGCGGCATGAAGCGGCGGCTGATGGTGGCCAAGGCGATGGTCCACGCCCCGCCGGTGCTGGTGCTCGACGAACCGACCGCGGGCGTCGACATCGAGCTGCGCCAGCAACTCTGGACCTATGTCCGCAGCCTCAACGACGCGGGCGTGACGGTGGTGCTGACGACCCACTATCTCGAGGAGGCCGAGGAGCTGTGCGATCGCATCGCGATCATCAGCGGCGGCCGCGTGATCGCCAACGAGCCGACCGCCGAGCTGGTCGGCAGGGCGCAGGAGAAGGTGGTCGCGGTCACGGTCGACCGCGACGTCGCGGTGGTGCCCGAGAACGCCTGCTTCGGGAAGATCGCGCTGAAGGGCACGCGCACGCTGGAGATCACCTACGCCAAGGACCGCGTCAACGCGGGCGAGGTGCTCGGCGCGGTGCAGGCCGACGGCTACGGCATCGTCGACGTCTCGACCAAGGAGCCCGACCTGGAGGACGTGTTCCTCAACCTGACCCGCGCGGCGAGCGGGCGCTAGCAGCCATCACCCCCACGGACGCTTGAGCCACTGCGCCCGCCCGCGTAAGCGCGCGCGCATGAGCATCATCCCGATCCGCCGCGCGCTCCTGTCCGTCTCCGACAAGAGCGGCATCGTCGACCTCGCCACCGCGCTCGCCGCCAGGGGAGTCGAGCTGGTCTCGACCGGGGGCACCGCCAAGGCGCTGCGCGACGCCGGGCTCGACGTGCGCGATATCAGCGACCTCACCGGCTTCCCCGAGATGATGGACGGACGCGTCAAGACGCTCCACCCCAAGGTCCACGGCGGGCTGCTCGCGGTGCGCGACGACGCGGCGCACGCAGAGGCGATGCGCGAGCATGACATCGGCGCGATCGACCTCGTCGTCGTCAACCTCTATCCGTTCGAGCAGACCGTCGCCAAGGGCGCGGGGCGCGACGAGGTGGTGGAGAATATCGACATCGGCGGCCCCTCGATGGTGCGCTCGGCGGCGAAGAACCACGCCTATGTCGCCATCGTCACCGACCCCGCCGATTACGCGCTGGTGGCGCGGGGCGAGACCGACCTCGCCGAGCGCAAGCGGCTCGCCGCCAAGGCCTATGCGCTCACCGCGGGCTATGACGGCGCGATCGCGCGCTGGTTCGCGGGCAGCGATCAGGGCGAGACCTTCCCCGCCACGCTGCCGCTGACGCTGCGCCGCGCCGGCGAGGCGCTGCGCTACGGCGAGAACCCGCACCAGCAGGCTGCCTTCTACGCGTCGTCGGACGGCGTCGCGGGCATCGGCCAGGCCCGGCAGGTCCAGGGCAAGGCACTGAGCTATAACAATTACAACGACGCGGACGCGGCGCTGGAGCTGGTCGCCGAGTTCCGCGAGGCGGCGCCGACCTGCGTCATCGTCAAGCACGCCAACCCGTGCGGCGTCGCCTCGGCCGCGACGCTGGCCGAGGCCTATCAGGCCGCCTTCGCCTGCGACACGGTGAGCGCGTTCGGGGGCATCATTGCGGTCAACCGCGCGCTCGATCGTGCCACCGCCGAGGCGATCACGGGCATCTTCACCGAGGTGGTGGTCGCTCCCGACGCCGACGAGGGTGCGCTGGCGCTGTTCGCCGGCAAGAAGAATCTGCGGCTGCTGCTCACCGGCGCTTTGCCCGACCCGCGCCGCGACGGGCTGACCGCCAAGTCGATCGCGGGCGGCTGGCTGGTCCAGTCGCGCGACCGCGGCGCAGTGGCACGCGCCGACCTTCAGGTGGTGACCAAGCGCCAGCCGAGCGAGCAGGAGCTCGCCGACTGCCTGTTCGCGTGGACGGTGGCCAAGCACGTCAAGTCCAACGCGATCGTCTACGCCAAGGACGGCGCCACCGTTGGTGTCGGCGCGGGGCAGATGAACCGGCTCGAGTCGGCGCGGATCGCGGCGTGGAAGGCCAAGGACGCCGCCGACAAGGCAGGCTGGGCGAGCCCGCGCACGATCGGCTCGGCGGTCGCGTCGGACGCCTTTTTCCCCTTCGCCGACGGGCTGATGGCAGCGGTCGAGGCGGGCGCCACCGCGGTGATCCAGCCGGGCGGCTCGATCCGCGACGAGGAGGTGATCGCCGCCGCCGACGCCGCCGGGCTGGCGATGGTGTTCACCGGGATGCGCCACTTCCGCCACTGAGGTGGTGGGTAAAGGTGCTAGGTTCTAACGGCCCTCCGGCAGCGCTCCGTCGATCCTCCCCTGCAAGGGGAGGTGGCGCGCGCAGCGCGACGGAGGGGTGACCCGGCCGGCGATCGTCGCTGACCTCACCACCGGTGACACCCCTCCGTCAGGCCTGCGGCCTGCCACCTCCCCTTACAGGGGAGGAATAGGGGATCGTCGGTGGGGCGCTTCTCGCAGAGGACAGATGATGAGCGACGACGAATACGTCTACGACGAGGAGAGCGGCGAGTGGGTCAGCGCCGCCGCGCTGGCGGAGAAGCAGGCCGCGGCGGCGACGGTGGCGGTGCGCGATTCGGTCGGCAACCTGCTGGCGGACGGCGATCAGGTGACGCTGATCAAGGATCTCGACGTGAAGGGCGCGGGCCAGACGCTCAAGCGCGGCACGCTGATCAAGTCGATCCGGCTGACCGGCGACGCGCAGGAGATCGACTGCAAGTTCGACGGCATCAGGGGGCTGGTGCTGCGCGCCGAGTTCGTCCGCAAGCGCTGAGATGAGCTGGCCGCCGCGCCTCGATCCCAGCTGGGCGGCGCCGCTCGCCGCGGCGCTGGCATGCCCGACCATGGGAGCGCTCCAGGCGTTCCTGAGCGACGAGGCGGCGGCGGGCAAGGCGATCTTCCCGCCGGCGGCGGCCCGGTTCCGCGCGCTTGAGCTGACGCCTTTGTCGGCGGTGCGAGTCGTGATCCTGGGGCAGGACCCGTATCACGGGCCGGGCCAGGCGCATGGGCTGGCCTTCTCGGTGCCGCCCGGGGTCAAGCCGCCGCCCAGCCTCGTCAACATCTACAAGGAGCTGGCGAGCGATCTCGGCGCCGCGCCGCCGCGCGACGGCTCGCTCGAACATTGGGCGCGGCAGGGCGTGCTGCTGCTCAACACGGTGCTCTCGGTGGAGAGCGGCCGCGCCGCCTCGCACCGCTCGCGCGGCTGGGAGGCGTTCACCGACGCGGTGATCCGCGCGGTGGCGGCGAGGGACGAGCCCGTGGTGTTCCTGCTGTGGGGCGCGCACGCGCAGGCCAAGGTGGGGCTGGTGCGCGCGGTGGATGACGGCGGGCGCCACCTGGTGCTGTGCGCGCCGCATCCCTCGCCGCTGTCGGCGTACAAGGGCTGGTTCGGCGCGCGGCCGTTCAGCCAGGCGAATGCGTTCTTGGAGGCGCATGGGCGCGGGCGCATCGACTGGGCGGGGTGAGTGCACATTGCGGGTTTGTACAAAATGTTGTACGCCGCTGACATGGAAACACTCACCGTGTCAGAGACGCGCGCCAATCTGAAGGCCGTGCTTGACCGGGTCGTCGCCGACAAGGCCCCGCTGCAAATCGTCCGCCCGGCCGGAGAGGGCGTGGTGCTGGTGGCACAGAGCGAGTGGGAAGGCATGCAGGAGACGATGCACCTGCTTTCCTCTCCCGAGAATGCGAGGCGGCTGCTGGACGGGATCGCTCGCTTCACCGCTGGCGAGGGTGAGGAGCATGAGCTGCTCCGTCCTTGAGGATCGTGTTCGATCGTAACGCGTGGCTCGACTATATCGCGTGGCAGGACGAGGACGCCGCGACCGCGCGGCGGATCAACGCGCTGGTCGAGGATGCGAGACGCCATCCCTTCAAGGGGCTTGGCAAGCCGGAGCCTCTTAAGCAGAGCCTCAGAGGCTGGTGGTCACGACGGATCAGCGGCGAGCACCGGCTGGTCTACCGGGTAAGCGGTAGCGGCGCGACACAGGCGCTCGAGATACTGAGCTGTCGCTACCACTACCGATGACACCTTTCCGCGGCCGGACGCCATCCGGCCGCGCACCGGCATCAGTCGTGCTCGCGCCCGCCCGCGCCGACATACACCTCGCCACCCGTCTCCTTGAACCGCTCGCTCATCGCCGCCATCCCCGCCTCGGCGTCCTCCGCCGCGACGAAGCTCGCCACCGGCGCGTTCTGCTTCGCCGCGAAGTCCCGAGGTTCGGGATCGCGACCTGCTCCCAGCAGGTCGCTATTCGCCGCGCGGGACGCGGCGAAATCCCGAACCTCCTGCGTGATCTTCATCGAGCAGAACTTCGGCCCGCACATCGAGCAGAAATGCGCGGTCTTGGCGCCCTCTGCGGGCAACGTCTGGTCGTGGTACGATTCGGCCGTGTCGGGGTCGAGCGACAGGTTGAACTGGTCGCGCCAGCGGAACTCGAAGCGCGCCCGCGACAGCGCGTCGTCGCGCAGCTTCGCCGCGGGGTGCCCCTTGGCGAGGTCCGCCGCGTGCGCCGCCAGCTTGTAGGTCACCACGCCGACCTTGACGTCGTCGCGGTCGGGCAGCCCGAGATGCTCCTTCGGCGTGACGTAGCAGAGCATCGCAGTGCCGTACCAACCGATCATCGCCGCGCCGATGCCCGAGGTGATATGGTCGTAGCCCGGTGCGATGTCGGTGGTGAGCGGCCCGAGCGTGTAGAACGGCGCCTCGCCGCACGCCTCGAGCTGCTTGTCCATGTTCTGCTTGATCTTGTGCATCGGCACGTGGCCGGGGCCCTCGATCATCACCTGGACGTCCTGTGCCCAGGCGCGCTTGGTCAGCTCGCCGAGCGTGTAGAGTTCGGCGAACTGCGCCTCGTCGTTGGCGTCGGCGATGCTGCCCGGACGCAGGCCGTCGCCGAGCGAATAGGCGATGTCATACGCCTTCATGATCTCGGTGATCTCGTCGAACCGCTCGTACAGGAACGATTCCTTGTGATGCGACAGGCACCATTTCGCCATGATCGAGCCGCCGCGCGAGACGATCCCGGTGACGCGCTTGGCGGTCATCGGGATGTACGGCAGCCGCACCCCGGCGTGGATGGTGAAATAGTCGACGCCCTGCTCGGCCTGCTCGATCAGCGTGTCGCGGAAGATCTCCCAGGTCAGCTCCTCGGCGACGCCGCCGACCTTCTCCAGCGCCTGGTAGATCGGCACCGTGCCGATCGGCACCGGCGAGTTGCGGATGATCCACTCGCGCGTATCATGGATGTTGCGCCCGGTGGAGAGGTCCATCACCGTGTCCGCGCCCCAGCGGATCGACCAGACGAGCTTGTCGACCTCGCTGGCGACGTTCGACGCCACCGCGCTATTGCCGATGTTGGCGTTGATCTTGACCAGGAAGTTGCGCCCGATCGCCATCGGCTCGCTCTCGGGGTGGTTGATGTTCGAGGGGATGATCGCGCGCCCCCGCGCCACCTCGTCGCGGACGAACTCGGGGGTCACGTAATCCGGGATGGCGGCGCCGAAATCCTCGCCGTCGCGGACATAGTTCGCCAGCATCTCGCGCCCGAGATTCTCGCGCGTGGCGACATATTCCATCTCGGGCGTGATGATGCCGCGGCGCGCATAGTGCATCTGGCTGACGTTGGCGCCGGCCCTCGCGCGCAGCGGGCGCTTGTTGACGTTGGGGAAGGGCTGCACCCCGCCCGAGCGGTCCGGGCCGAGCTGGCCGTTGTCCTCGGGGCGCAGCTCGCGTGCGTCGTAGCGCTCGACATCGCCGCGCGCCTCGATCCAGGCGGTGCGGCGCGCGGGCAGGCCCGCCATGATGTCGATCGCCGCCGCCGGGTCGGTGTAGGGGCCGGAGGTGTCGTAGACGTTGAGCGGCGGCTCGCCGCAGCCGGGCTCGAGCTGGATCTGCCGCATCGCCACGCCGAGCGGGCCGACATGGATCTTGCGCGAGCCGCGGATCGGGCCGGTGGTGACACCGATTTCCGTACGGGCGGGGACGTCGGCCATGCGTCTTCTCCTCTCATCGTGGGGGAAGACGGTTGGCCCGAGGGGACGCCGCTCCACTCCCTACGCCGGTGTCAACCGGATCAGGTTCGGCGGGTCGAGGGTTGCCACCCTCCTCTCAACCGCGGCATCGGCGGTCCCCCGGGGAAGGCTCCGTCATAGCCGTATCGAGCGGACAAGCAAAGGGCCGCGTCCCACTCGCGGACGCGTCCCTCGCTCGCTCCGACCCCGCGATGCGCGGCGCCGTTCGCGTCAGGCGGTGGCGCCCGACGTGCGCAGCGCCTCGATCGAATTGTTCGTTCCCGCCGGGAAGAAGCCGCCGCCGATCCCCGCGGTGGTGCGCAGGTAGGCGATGTTGTGCACCTGCGCCGACGAGCGACTGTAGGCGATCGCGTTCGAGTCGGCCGGCACGAGATTGGCGGTGCCGTCGCTGTTGGCGATCCCGGCGTCGAGCGTGGCGCTGCCGTCGAGCGAGTCGCGTGCCGTGGCGATCGCGTTCGCCGCCGCGCGCGCGGTCTCGCCGCGCGAGAACAGCTCGGTGCGGATCAGTCCGGCGTGATAGGCTTCTGCCGCCAGGATGCCGGCGGCCGCCTCAAGATAGGTCGCGCTGGTAATCAGCGGTGACGCTCCCTTGTAGGCGGAGACGCCGACATCCTCGAACAGGAAGGCCGCGAGCAGGAAGTTTTGATCGCTCTCGTAGGGATCGAAGGTGCCGCTGCTCTTGTCGACCAGCCCGGCGGCGCGCGCCGCGGCGGTGAAGGCACCGGTGGCACCGCCGTCGATGTTGATCGCGGGCTGCGCGATCACCAGCGTCGATCCCGCCGCGGTGAGCACCGCGCGCAGCGCGGTGACGTGCGCGATCTCGTCGCCTGCGATCTCGCGCGCGTAGGAGGCGATCACCGGATCGGTGAAGGTCACCTGGCGGCCGCCGGTGACGTCGCCGCGCGTACCGACCGCGCCGGTCAGGCTCGCGTCGGGCAGCCGCCGGCCGAACGCCGCGATCGAGTAGAATTGCGCCTCGAGATATTCGAGGTTGAGCGCGAGCTGGAGGATGCCGACGTCGGTGGCGACGCCGCTGGCCGTGGAGGTCGGCGTGGGCGACGGCGTCGGGGTCGGCGTGTCGTTGTTGTCGTCGCTGCCGCAGGCGGAGAGCAGGCCGAGGCCACCCGCCGCGGCGGCACCGGCGCCGGCGAGCTTGAGGAAGCGGCGGCGCTCGGCGCGCCGCTCGTTGGCGAGCTCGAGCGCGGCGAAGACGGAATCCTTGATCATGATGACGGTCCCTCTGTCAGGGCGATACGGGAAAGGCGATCGGGGGCGCGCACGCGCCTCAGGCCGATGCCGCGCTCGTCTTGATGTTGCCGTTGACGCCGGCGGGGAAGAAGCCCCCGCTGCTCACCGCCGCGGCATTGAGGTAGACGATGTTGAGCGTCTGCCCGGCCGTGCGACTGTAGGCGATGCCGTTCTCGTTGAGCGGCACGATGTTCGACACGGTGCCGTCGCTCGTCGTGGTCGGCGCGATGCCCTGGTCGTCCTCGGCCGCGATGCCGCGCACCGCATCCGTGGTCGCGGTTTTGCCGTCGAGCGTGTCGCGCGCGTCGGAGATCGCCGTGGTCGCCTCGATCAGCTGGAGCGACGGCGTCGCCAGCCCCTTGCGGTACAGCACCGAACGGATAATCGCGGCGTGATAGGCCTCCACCGCGAGGATGCCCGCCGCGGCCTCGACGAAGACCTTGTTGCTGATCAGCGGCGCCGCGCCCTTGTAGGCGGTGACGCCGACGTCTTCGAAGATGAACGCGCCGAGCAGGAAGTTCTCGTCGGTGGCGTAAGGGTCGAAGCTCTGCCCCGCCTGGATCAGCCCGGCGGCGCGGGCGGCCACGCTGAACGCGCTGGTGGGGCTGACGCTGAGATCGATCGCGGGCTGCGCGGCGCGCGTGGTGTCGCTGAACTGGCTGCGCAGGAAGCGCACGTGCGCCAGCTCGTCGGCCGCGATCTCGCGCGCATATTGCGCCACGAGCGGGTCCTGGAAGCTCACCGCGCGTCCGCCCGTCGCCGTACCAGCGGTCCCGACGTTGCCACTGGTGTCGGCCGCGGCGAGCGCCGCGCCGGTTGCCGCGAAGGAGTAGAAGTTCGCCTCGAGATACTCGAGGTTCAGCGCGAAGTTGAGCACGTCCGCCTCGGTGAAGGTGGCGGTGGGCGTCGGGCTGGGCGAGGTCTGCGCCTGTGCCGAGGCGGCGAAGGCGGTGGCCCCGATCGCGGCCGCGCCGGCGACATGGGTGAAGAAGTCGCGGCGCGATTCGCGGCGCAGCGCGCGCGCCTCGAGCGTCTCCATCGACGGCTGGCGATCCGGCATGACAGGCCCTTTCCTAGTTGTCCCGACGCGCCGTGCTTGCCACACTTCCTAACCGACGTCAGGTTACGGCAGATACGACGGAGCGACGCGAAGGATGCAGCGAGTGGCGGAATATTCGGGCGCTGCCAAGCCGTGACCGCGGCGCCTTCCGACGCGGCGGCGCAGCGCGCCGAGCTGGTGCGTGTCCTGCTGGCCGTGGCGATGGAGGACCGCGACGCCTTCCAGCGGCTGTATCGCCTCACCTCGGCGAAGCTGTATGGCATCTGCCTGCGTATCTGCGGCGAGCGACAGGCCGCGGAGGACGTGTTGCAGGACGTCTATGTGCAAGTGTGGCGCCGCGCCGGCGGCTATGAGCCCGGTCGGGCGAGCCCGATCACGTGGCTGGCGACGATCGCGCGCCACCGCGCGATCGACTGGCGCCGCCGCCAGCACGCCACCGCGTCGCTGGCCGAGCCGGGCAGCGCGGCCGAGCCGGTCGACCCGGCCCCGCGCGCCGAGGCCGCGCTGCTCGCCGAGGAGGAGCGCGCGCGGATCGCCGACTGTCTCGAGGCGCTCGAGCCGAGGCCGCGCGACGCGGTGCGCACCGCTTTCTACGACGGTGTCACCTACGCCGAGCTGGCGGCGCGCGACGGCACGCCTTTGGGCACGATGAAGAGCCTGATTCGCCGCGCGTTGCTGCGGCTCCGCGAGTGCCTGTCCGATGACGCCTGACGATCAGGCCCTCGCTGCCGAGCTGGCGCTCGGCGTGCTCGACGGCGCCGAGCTGGCCGCGGCGCGCGCGCGACTCGCCGCTGACCGCGCCTTCGCCGCCGAGGTGGCGCGCTGGGAGGAATGGCTCGCGCCGCTCGCGCTGGCGTTCCCCGAGACGTCGCCGCCGGCCGGGCTGGAGGCGCGCGTGCTCGCCGCGATCGACGTTCCCGGCGCGGCGCCGCGCGCGGGTTGGCGCCGCCGGGGCGCGCTCGCGCTCGCCGGGCTCGCCGCCGCGGTGCTCGCGCTGGTGGTGGGCCCGCTGCGCGCGCCGCCGCCGCCGCCTGTCCCGGCGCCGACTCGCCCTGCTGCCGCGCCGCTGCTCGCCGCGCTCGTCGTGCCAGCGGGTGCCGAGGCGCCGGGCCGCGCGCCGCTCGCCGCCGCCGTCGACCGCACCAGCGGCGAGGTGCGGATCGCCGCCGCCACCGTGCCGCGCGGCCGCAGCGCCGAGCTCTGGGCGATCGCCGAGGGCGGCGCGCCGGTCGCGCTCGGGCTGCTCGATGGGGGGCGGCCGACCCGGCTGGTGGTCGCGCAGGCGCAGCGCGTGCTGCTGCGCGCGGGCACGACGCTGGCGGTGTCGATTGAGCCGCCGGGCGGGTCGCCGGGCGCCGCACCGACCGGCCCGGTGGTCGCGGCGGGCGCGCTGTCGGAAGGTTGAGCGGGGACGTCAGACCGAGCCGCGCCCCCGACGAGCTGGCCTGACCCGCGCGCGCCGCGACGCTATACCGCGCGCATCCTCTCACGCGGACGGAAGCGACCATGACCGACTCCCCCTACGACACCCCACTCGGCCTCTATATCGCGGGCGAGTGGATCACCGACGGGCGCGACACGCAGGAGGTGCTCAACCCCGCCGACGGCCGGGCGGTTGGCCACGTCCCGCTCGCCACCGCCGCCGACCTCGACCGCGCGCTCGAGGCGGCCGAGCGCGGCTTCCGCGCGTGGCGCTCGACCGCGCCGCAGGAGCGCGCCGCGGTGCTGTCGCGCACCGCCGCGCTGGTGCGCGAACGCGCCGACTCGCTCGCGCGGCTGGCCACGCTGGAGGAGGGCAAGCCGTTCGCCGAGGCCAAGGGCGAGGTGCTGGCGACCGCGGCGCTGCTCGACTTCCACGCTGGCGAGGCGGTGCGCATCTACGGCCGCGTGCTGCCGCGCCCGACCGGCACGCGCTCGCTGGTGCTGCACCAGCCGGTCGGCCCGGTCGCGGCCTTCTGCGCCTGGAACTTTCCGGTGATGAACCCGGTGCGCAAGCTGTCGCCCGCGATCGCGGCGGGCTGCTCGGTGATCCTCAAGCCGAGCGAGGAAACCCCCGGTGCCGCGGTGGCGATCCTGCGCTGCTTCCAGGACGCGGGGCTGCCTGGCGACGTCGCGCAGCTCGTCTTCGGCGTACCCGACGCGGTGTCGCGCCACCTGCTCGCTTCGCCGGTGACGCGCAAGCTGAGCTTCACCGGCTCGGTGCCGGTCGGCAAGCACCTGCTCAAGCTCGCCGCCGACACGGTGATGAAGAGCACGATGGAGCTCGGCGGGCACGGCCCGGTGCTGGTGTTCGACGACTGCGACCTGGAGCGTACGCTCGACACGCTGGTGGCGCACAAGTTCCGCAACGCCGGTCAGGTCTGCGTGGCGCCGACGCGCTTCCACGTCCAGCAGGGCATCTACGAGCGGTTCGCGCAGGGCTTCGCCGAGCGCACCAAGGCGCTGAAGCTGGGCGACGGGCTCGACAAGGCAACGCAGATGGGGCCGATGGCCAATCCCCGCCGCCCCGAGGCGATCGCCGGGCTGGTGGAGCAGGCGGTGAGCGCCGGCGCCAAGCTGCTCACCGGCGGCGCGCGCGGCGAGGGCGAGGGCTTCTTCTTCACGCCGACGGTGCTGGCCGACGTGCCGCTGTCGAGCAGCGCGATGAACGAGGAGCCGTTCGGCCCGGTAGCGCTGATCGGCTCGTTCGGCAGTGCCGACGACGCGATCGCGGAGGCCAACCGCCTGCCCTACGGCCTGGGCGCCTATTGCTTCACCGAGAACGGCCGCCTGCAGAACCGGCTCGGCGACGAGATCGAGGCCGGCATGGTCGCGATCAACACCGTGCGGCTGAGCTGGGGCGATGCGCCGTTCGGCGGCGTCAAGGACAGCGGCTTCGGCTCGGAGGACGGGCCGGAGGGGATCGCGGCGCACCTCATCACCAAGGCGGTGCACATCGCCTGATTTCCAGGGGACGTCGCACCCACGCACGCGGGAGCCCAGGGCGACCGAGCGCATCGATCGGGACTCCTGGGCTCCGGCATCCGCGTGACGGTGCAATATTCACCTGCCGTCATCCTGAACTCGTTTCAGAATACACCGACCCGCAAGCGCCTCTCGTCCTGGGCATGCGGTCGGGTTGATCCTGAAACAGCTTCAGGAGGACGCAGGTGAGAGGTGGCGGATGCGCATTCCCCGCAGAAGCCCGGCTGCCTCAGAAGGTGTAGCCGATCCCCAGCGCGGCGAGCCACTGGTTGCGCGAGCCCGCCACCGACACCACCGGCGTGTCGCCGAAGTCGTTGAGCATGCGCTTGTAGGTCACGCCGCCGATCGCCTTCCAGCCGCGCAGCAGGTTGCCGGTGAGCGAGTAGGTGCCCGCGATCCCGACGGTATAATGCTTCCACCCGCCGCGCGTGCGGTATTGCGGCAAGCCGCTCGCCACCGACTGCGCCGCGTCAATGTCGAAATAGGTCCGCGCGAAGCCGCGCTCGACCTTCTCGGCCGAGGCGAACAGGCCCACGCCGGCCTTCAAGCTGAGCGGGGTGAAATAATTGACCGACGGGCTCCAGATGCCGCTGTGGTGCACGCCGCTGACGTCGTGGCGATAGCTGAGCGAGGCGGAGAGCTTGTCGTACGGACTGGTGAGCACGCCGGTCTTGCCCAGCCCGACATAGCCGCCGAGCTCGATCGCGGTGTCGCGCTCGCCCAGCGCGCGGACGCGCGCGTCGTCGATCGACTTGTTGTTGCTGCGGTTGAAATTGACCACGCCGATCGGGCCAGCCTGCACGTCCCAGCTCGGCCCGCTCGGGTTGGGGATGAGGTCGACCGAGGCGCGGTTGCCGAGCACCGTGAACGAGAAATTGTGGAACGAGCCGATCGCCGCCGGACCAGGGACGAGGCGATAGTCGTTCGACCCCTCGTAATCGGGCAGATAGGCGCCCGCGACCGCCACCGTGATCGTGTCACCCACCACGCCCGGGTCGGGAGTCGGGTTGGGCTCGGCCGGAACGCTCTGCGCCTGGGCGAGCGCCGTCGGTGCGGCGAGCAGGCCGTTGCCGGCGAGCACGGCGGCGAGGACCGCGTGAGAGAGAACGCGCACGATGTGGAACCCCTGATGTTCTGATGTCGGGCGCGTAACTGATCGCGATCAGATTAGCTCCCGCACCGGATCGTCAGAGGATGTAGTGCATCTTCACCTGTTGCGCTTCTGCATCACTCGCCAGCGTGAAGCGCGCCGCCTTGAAGCGCGGCGGCCCGAAGCGGATCGCGGGATTGTTCGAGAAGCCGAAGCCTTCTTTGGGGATGCCCGCGAAGGTGTCGAGCTTGGCGTTGCCGTTCTCGTCGTGGATCACCGCCACCGCATAGTCACCGCGCGGCAGCGCCGCAAAGCGCAGGCTGTGCTGCCCGGCGGGGATCGAGCGGGTCACCGCGTCGCGATCGTCGACGCAGCGCGGGAAGTTCGCCGGGTCAGCGGTGAGGCACACGCGGATCATGCCCTTGGCCGAGCGCATCTGCGCGATCGACACGTCGAGCGAGCCCACCGGTGCCGCGCTCACCAGCGGTGTCGCCACCAGCGCCGCGAGCAGCGCGCGCGCGCGCCTGCTGGTGCGACCGCGTGAAATCACCGAGCCCGTCGTCCGTCCCGCAGAGACGGTCCCAGAAGCGGAAGTAGAGACCATAATTACACCCGTACCGCTCATGATGCCGCTGATGATGGCTGGCCGTGATGAGCCAGCCGCCGAGGCGCCCCCCCCACATGAACTTCGGAAAGATTTCCCAACCCATATGGTTGGTTACTCCCATAAGGGTCATGATCGTCAGCACCAGACCGAGCGCGGCGACATGGATCGGAATCACGAGGACCAGTAGCGGAATGGCAACAGCCCCGCTCACCGCCTCGATCGGGTGGAACGCCATCGCCGCCCAAGCGGTCGGCGGGCGGCTGGCGTGGTGGACCGCGTGCGCCAGCTTGAACACGCGCGGGCGGTGCATCCAGCGGTGCGTCCAGTAGAACCAGGCGTCGTGCGCGACCAGGTACAGCAGCACCGAGACGGGCAGGTACCAGAGCGGATAGGCGTGGACGTCCTCGTAGATCCGCGTCCAGCCATGCGCCTGCCATCCCCAGGCGAGCACGCCGGCGGGCACGCCGTAGATCGCGGCCGAGGCAAGGCTCCAGCCGATCTCGCGGCGGATCTGCGGGTCGAGCCCGGCGTAGAGGTCGCGGTGGCGCCACCGAGTCGCCAGCGCGAAGCCGCCGCTGGCGAGCAGGTAGCGCACCCCGACGATGAGCGTCATCGCCAGCGCCGACAGTGAGATAGCCACGATCGCGTCCATGGCCGTGGCTTCTAGCCTAGCGCCGCCGCGCGCGATAGGCAGGGTATATGCCCGTCCGCCCCGATGACATCGCGCTCGCCCACCGCCTCGCCGACGCCGCCGGCGCGGTGATCCGGCCGTATTTTCGCCAGCCGGCCGGGCTGGAGCTCAAGGCCGACCGCTCGCCCGTCACCCGCGCCGACCGCGAGGCCGAGGAGGCGATGCGCCGCCTGCTCGACGCCGAGCGCTCGGGCGACGGCATCGTCGGCGAGGAACACGGCACCAAGGAGGGCGTCACCGGGCGGCAGTGGGTGCTCGACCCGATCGACGGCACGCGCAGCTTCACCGCGGGGCGCGCGATCTTCGGCACGCTGATCGCGCTGGTCGAGGACGGCTGGCCGATCCTCGGCATCATCGACCAGCCGGTGCAGCGCGAGCGCTGGATCGGCGTCACCGGCCGACCGACGTTGCTCAACGGCGCACCCGCGCGCACCCGCGCCTGCGCCGCGCTGGAGGGGGCGATCGTCGCCACCACCAGCCCGCACCTCTTCGCCGAGGGCGACGTACCGCATTATATGGCGCTGGTGGCGGCGGCGAGTGGCGGCGCGCCGCGGCAGGGGCCGGTCTATGGCGGCGACTGCTACAATTACGGGCTGCTGGCGAGCGGGCACCTCGACGTGGTGTGCGAGTCGGGGCTGCAACTCTATGATTTCGCCGCGCTGGTGCCGGTGGTGGAGGGCGCGGGCGGGCGGATGTGTGACTGGAACGGCGACCCGCTCACCAGCGCCAGCGCCGGCCACGTGCTCGCGATCGGCGATCCCGCGCGTACCGACGACGTGCTCGAGGCGCTGCACGGCGTGCAGGAGCATGGGGATGGGCATGATCCCATGCATGGCCATGGCCACTAGTGCGGAATGCACGGTCTAGGCGCTCAGTCATTCCGCTGATCCTCCCCTGCAAGGGAGTGCGGGCTTTGGCTTGCCCCGGCAAGCTAAGATGGTGTCCGGGGCGCACCATCTGGCGCGCGCAGCGCGACGGAGGGGTGTCGCGGTTCGTGAGTCCAGCGACACTCGCCGGCCGGGTTACCCCTCCTTCAAGCCTACGGCCTGCCACCTCCCCATCCAGGAAAGAATCGATGCGCGCGCTTGATCCAGCCGCACCATCGCTTCACGAATGCAGCGCCCGCCTCAACCCTCCTCGCGGAGCGGCCGCGCCAGCAGCGCGTCGATCACCGCGCGCACCGGGGCGCCGTCGAGCAGCGCACACACCGCCGCGGTGATCGGCATCTCCACGCCCGCCGCCGCCGCGGCCTCGTGCAGCACCGGCGCGGTATGGGCGCCCTCCGCCACGGTGCGGCGCTCGGCCAGCAGCGCACGCACCGGCTCGCCGCGACCGATCCCCGCGCCGAGCGAGAAGTTGCGCGAGGCGGTCGAGGAGCAGGTCAGCACCAGGTCGCCCAGCCCCGACAGGCCCGCCAGCGTCTCGGCGCGCGCGCCCTTGGCGAGGCCGAAGCGCGTCATCTCGGCGAAGCCGCGCGCGATCAGCGCGGCGCGAGCGTTCTGCCCCAACCCCGCACCCTCGACCACGCCGCAGGCGATCGCGAGCACGTTCTTCACCGCGCCCCCGATCTCGGCGCCGATCACGTCGGCGCTGGCATAGGGACGGAAATGCGGCGCGGCGATCAGGTCAGCGACTCGCGCGCGCGCCGCGGCATCCTCGCCGGCCAAGGTCACCGCGGTGGGCAGCCCGCGCGCGACCTCGTGCGCGAAGGTCGGGCCCGACAGCACCAGCACCGGTGAGTCCGGATGCTCCGCGGCGGCGACCTCGCTCATCAGCAGGTGAGTGCTCGCCTCGATCCCCTTAGAGCAGACCACCAGCGGCTGCGCGCGGGCGGGCAGCGCCGTCAGAACCGAGCGCATCGCCTGCGCCGGGGTGACCATGAGGTTGACCTCGGCCTCGGCCACCCAGGCGAGATCGGTCGTCGCGCTGATCCGCGGCGACAGCGCGGCAGCGGGCAGATAGGCGGCGTTCTCGTGGGTCGCGTTGATCGCCGCCACCAGCGCGGGGTCCCGCGCCCACAGCCGCACGTCATGGCCGTTGCTCGCCGCCACCTGCGCCAGCGCGGTGCCCCAGGCGCCGGCGCCGATCACGCCGACCACGCTCACGCCTTCACCCCCGCGCCGCGCACTTTCTCGGCGTCCGGGTCGAGCGGCCAGCGCGCGCGCGCGGCGACGTCGAGCGGGTCGGTCAGTCCGGCGGCGAGGCGCTCGGCGCCGGCCCAGGCGATCATCGCGGCATTGTCGGTGCACAGCCACGCCGGCGGCGCGACGAAGCGCAGCCCGCGCTCGCCCGCGAGATCCTCGAGCGCCGCGCGCACCGCGCCATTGGCGGCGACCCCGCCCGCCACCACCAGCGCGGTGGCGTCCGCGGCGCGGTCCATCGCACGGCGGGTACGGTCGAGCAGACAGTCGACCACCGCCGCCTGAAAACTTGCCGCCACGTCCGCCGCGGGGTGGAGCGGCGCCATGCGCGCCACCGCCGCCTTCAGCCCGGCGAAGGAGAAATGCGGCTCGGCCGAGCCCTTGAGCGGGCGCGGCAGCGGCACCGCGCGCGGGTCGCCGGTGCGCGCCGCCGCCTCCACCGCGGGGCCGCCGGGAAAGCCGAGCCCGAGGATCTTGGCCGTCTTGTCGAACGCCTCGCCCGCGGCGTCGTCGATCGTGGTGGCCAACCGGCGGTAGCGCGCCACGCCCTCGACCAGCAGCAGCTGGCAATGCCCGCCCGAGACGAGCAGCAGCAGATAGGGGAAAGCGAGAGCAGCGTCGGCGAGCCGGGGGCTCAGCGCATGGCCCTCGAGGTGGTTGACCGCGATCAGCGGCTTGCCCGCGGCGTGCGCCAGCGCCTTGCCGGTGACGAGCCCGACCATCACCCCGCCGATCAGCCCCGGACCGGCCGTGGCGGCGACCGCGTCGACGTCCGCTAGCGTCACGCCCGCCTCGGCTAGCGCGGCGGCGACCAGCGGCTCGAGCGCCTCGACGTGCGCGCGCGCCGCGATCTCGGGCACCACGCCGCCGAACGGCCGATGCGCCGCCTCCTGCCCGGCGAGGCGATGCGCCAGCACCTGGCGGTCACCGGTGACGAGCGCGGCGGCGGTCTCGTCGCACGAGGATTCGAGCCCGAGGATCAGCATGCGCGCGCTCTAGCGGCTGCGCGCGCCGTTGTCGAAGGTGCGATGCCGACGACGTCGTATACCGCGGCTCGTCGCGATCCGCTTGTGAAGCCGGGCCGGGTTCCTCTAACGACCGCTTCTTCGAAGCTGCCGCCCGGATCACCGCTCCCTTGCCCCATGTCTTCAAGCTCGGCACCCGCGGCTCGCCGCTGGCGCTCACCCAGGCAGGGATGGTGCGCGACGCGTTGCGCGCGGCGCACGGCTGGGAGTCGATCGAGATCGTCGTGATCCGCACCACCGGTGACCGGGTGCAGGACCGCGCGCTCGCCGAGATCGGCGGCAAGGCCTTGTGGACGCGCGAGCTCGACCGCGCGCTATTGGCCGGCGAGGTGGACGCCTGCGTCCACTCGATGAAGGACGTCGAGACGTTGCGCCCGGCCGCCATCGCCGTGGCGGCGATGCTGCCGCGTGCCGACGTGCGTGACCGGCTGATCGGCGCCGCCAGCGTCTCGGCGCTGCGCGAGGGCGCGTCGGTGGGCACCAGCAGCCCGCGCCGCGCCGCGCAGCTGCGCCGGCTGCGTCCCGATCTGCGGCCCCTGCTGTTCCGCGGCAACGTCGACACGCGGCTGGGCAAGCTCGCCGCGGGCGAGGTCGACGCCACGCTGCTGGCGGCGGCTGGGCTCGAGCGGCTCGGGCGCCACGACACCGGCGCGGCGATCCCGCTCGACCAGATGCTGCCCGCGCCGGCGCAGGGGGCGGTCGGCGTCGAGACCCGCGCCGAGGGCGCCGCGCATGACGCCGTCGCCGCGATCGACGACGCCGCGACGCATCGCGCGGTCGACGCCGAGCGCGCGCTGCTCGCCGCGCTCGCCGCCGACTGCCACTCGCCCGTCGCCGCGCTGGCGGTGTACGACGGCGACTTGCTGCGGCTGCGCGCCGAGCTGCTCAGCCCCGACGGCGCCGAGCATGTGTCGGGCGAGGCGCGCGGCGACGATCCGGTGGCGCTGGGCGCGCGGCTCGGCGCCGAGCTGCTCGAGCGCGCGCCGCCCGCGATCCGCGCCTTGTTCGGCTGAGACGCGATGCCACGCGCCGCGCTGGTGCTTCGCCCCGAGCCGGGCAACGCGCACACGCGCGCCGCGCTCGCCGCGGCGGGGATTGAGGCGCGCGCGCTGCCGCTGTTCCAGGTCGAGCCGCGTGCCTGGGCGGTGCCCGACGTGCGCGACTATGACGCGCTGCTGATCACCAGCGCCAACGCGGTGCGTCACGCCGGCGCCGGGCTGGCGCGGCTCGCTACGCTGCCGGTGGTGGCGGTGGGCGCGGCGACCGCGCGCGCGGCGCGGGCGGCGGGGCTCACGGTGGCGCTGATCGGCAGCGGCGACGCGGCGGGCGCGGTGGCGTTGGCGCGGGCCTATCCGCGCCTGCTCCACCTCGCCGGTCGCGATCGGGCGGCCAAGCTCGCGCTCCCCTCGGTGACGGTCTACGCCAGCGTGGGGGTGACACCGCCGGCGGAGGCGCTCGCCGCCGCGCTCGACGCGGTGGTGTTGCTTCACTCGCCGCGCGCGGCGGCGCGTTTCGCCGCGCTCACCGCCGCGCTGCCGCGCGAGCGGGTCCGCGTCGCCGCGCTGAGCGAGGCGGTGCTCGCCGCGGCGGGGGCCGGCTGGCAGGCGGGTGCGGCGGCGCGTGCGCCGACCGACCTCGCGCTGGTGGAATGCGCCGCCGGGCTCGCGATTGACCCGTGACCCGCGCGCGGGGATAAGGATGCTCGGCGGCGAGGAAGCGCGAGTGAGCGACGGGATGGACACGGCGCAGGGCGCGCAGCGATCGCGGATGGGGCCGGTGCTGGTGATCGCGGTGATCGCCTTCGCGATCGGGCTCGGGCTGATGGCCTATGCCTCGCGCAACGCGCCCGGCCTGTTCGGCCGCGCCGGCGCGCCCGCCGTTGCCCCGGCCGCCGTGCCGACGGCGGCGCCGATCACCCCCGATGTCGCAACGCTGGCGCTGCGCGAGGCCGCGCTCGCGGCGCAACTTGCCAACCTCGAGGCGCGCGCGGCGCGCATCGACGGCGAGAGCGCGCAGGCGGAGAGCAATGCCGGGCGCGCCGAGGCGATCCTGATCACCTTCGCGGCGCGGCGCGCGCTCGATCGCGGGGTCGGGCTCGGCTATCTCGAGGGCGAGCTGCGCCGCCGCTTCGGCGCGGCCTTCCCGCGCGAGGTCAACGGCGTGATCCGCGACTCGCGCGCACCGGTGACGCTGGAGGACCTGCGCGAGGGGCTCACCGCCGCGGCGCCGACGCTGCTGGCGCAGAAGAGCGACTGGTGGGCCGGAATCGGCAGCGAGCTGCGCAGCCTGGTGGTGATCCACCGCGCCGGCACCCCCTCACCGCTGCCGTCCGACCGGCTGGCGCGCGCGAGGCGCCAGCTCGGCACGGGCAACGTCGAGACCGCGCTGGCCGAGGTCGAGCGGCTGCCCGGCGCGGGCGAGGCGAGCAACTGGGTCGCGGCGGCGCGGCGCTACGTCGAGGCACGCGCCGCGCTCGACACGCTCGAGTCGGCCGCGATCACGGGCGCGGCCGCCGCCGCCGCGGGCGCGGCGCGGGCGGAGGCGGCGCCGGCGGGGTAGCTCAGGCCAGCCTTACCCGAGCGCCAGCGCCTCGGCGATCAGCCGGCGACTGTTCTCCACGCCGTACAAGGCGATGAAGCTCCCCATCCGCGGCCCCTGGCTGGTGCCGAGCAGCGTCTCGTACAGCGCCTTGAACCAGTCGCGCAGCTCGGCGAAGCCGCCCGCCTCGCCGAACGAGGCCTTGCCGATCTCGTAGACGATGTTCTGGATGTCCTCCGCGCTGGCCCCCGCCGGCAGCGCGGCGAGCTCGGCGTCGAGCCGCTGAAGCGCGGGCACCTCCACGCCGACGGGCGTGCGGCGGTGGAGCGTCGGCGCCACGAAGTCGCGCGCATAGGCCAAGGCATGACCGATCAGGCGGTCGAGCGCGGGGTAGGTCGTGGGCGAGGCGTCGGGCACGTAGTTGGCGAGATAGCCCCACACCTGCTCGCGCGTCGCGTCACCGCCCATCACGCCGACGAGGTTGAGCAGCAGCCCGAAGGTGATCGGCAGCGTCTCCTCGGGCACCTTCCCGTCGTGGATGTGGTGCACCGGATTGCCGAGCCGCTGCGCGATCGGCTGAGTCGGGTAATTGCCGCGGAACTGCCAGTAATCGTCGACCGCGCGCGGGATCACGCCGAAGTGCAGCGCCTTGGCCTTCTTGGGCTCGCGATAGGCGAAGAAGGCGAGGCTCTCCTCCGGCCCGTAGGTGAGCCACTGGTCGAGGCTGAGCCCGTTGCCCTTCGACTTGGAGATTTTCTCGCCCTTCTCGTCGAGGAACATCTCATAGTTGAAGCCCTCGGGCGGGCGGCCGCCCAGCACGCGCGCGATCTTGGACGATTGCACCACCGAGTCGATCAGGTCCTTGCCCGCCATCTCGTAATCGACGCCCAGCGCGACCCAGCGCATCGCCCAGTCGACCTTCCACTGCAGCTTGGCCTGGCCGCCCAGCACCGACTGGACGATCCGCTCGCCGCTCGAGTCGGTGAAGGCGATCGTTCCCGCCGTGGCGTCGACCACCTCCACCGGCACCTGCAGCACCACGCCGGTGGTCGGGCTGACCGGCAGCACCGGCGAGTAGGTGGCGCGGCGCTCGGCCCGAAGCGTCGGCAGCATCACTTCCATGATGCCCTGATAGTGGCGCAGCACGCCCTTGAGCGCGTCGTCGAAGCGCCCGCCGGTGTAATAATCGGTCGAGGAGACGAACTCGTACTCGAACCCGAACCGGTCGAGGAACTGCCGCAGCATCGCGTTGTTGTGCGCGGCGAAGCTGTCGAACTTGCCGAACGGGTCGGGGATGCGCGTCAGCGGCTTGCCGAGATGCTCGGCCAGCATCGCGCCGTTGGGCACGTTGTCGGGCACTTTGCGCAGCCCGTCCATGTCGTCGCTGAACGCGATCAGCCGCGTCTTCTGGTCGGACAAAGCGTGGAAGGCGTTGCGCACCATCGTCGTGCGCAGCACCTCGTTGAAGGTGCCGATATGCGGCAGCCCCGAGGGGCCGTAGCCGGTCTCGAACAGGATCGGGTCGCCGCCTGGCTTGCCGTCGGGCCAGCGCTTGAGCAGCTTGCGCGCCTCCTCGTACGGCCAGGCCTTGGACTCGAGGGCGGCGGACGTAAGCGCGTCTGGGCGAAGATCGTCGGTCATGGTGCGCTGCGACGTAGCGAGACGCGCGCGCCATGGCTATATCGTCGCGCATGTCCTGGTGGGCTGCCCTTCTCCTGTTTCTCGTCACCGTCGCGCTGATGGAGGGCTTCGCCTATGCGATGCACCGCTGGGTGATGCACGGGCCGGGCTGGTTCCTCCACGCCAGCCACCATCGCGCGCGCCCAGGCAATTGGGAACTCAACGACCTCTACGCCGCGATCTTCGCGGTGCCGTCGTTCGTGATGATCCTGGGCGGGGTGCAGCTCGGCTGGTGGCCGGGCTTCACCTGGATCGGCGCGGGGATCGCGGCTTATGGCGCGATCTACTTCGGCTTCCACGACGTGATCGTCCACAAAAGGCTGCCGACGCGCTATCTGCCCAAGTCGGCGTATATGAAGCGGATCATCCAGGCGCACCGGCTCCACCACGTGGTCGAGACCAAACACGGCACGGTGAGCTTCGGCTTCCTCGTCGCGCCCCGCCCCGAGTCGCTCAAGGCCGAGCTCAAGCGTCGCGGCCGCGCTGGGGTGCGGCGCTCGACTGCCGCGGAGCTGGTGTCCGACCCGGCCGAACGCTGAGGCGGACGGCCCGGCGCGACGCGCACCCGCCGCCAGCGATCGCGCTCACAAGCCGCACATTGGGTCTCGACAAAGAAAACTACCGCGCGGTACAAAAAAGCCGGTTGACCCACGTCAGCTCGCTTTCTATACCAGACGGTATCGAAACGACGGTGGCCGCGTGCCCCCGTGCGATCGACGGAGCCGCCATGGATCCTCTTTCCATCATCGAGTGTGCCGCGTCCTGACCGGGACCGGCGTCGCGTACCGATCTTTCCCCAGCCGCTCGTCGGGCACCCGCCCGCGCGACCGGACACGTCCGCCCTCGCCCGACGCGCCGCGTACCCCGCGCGCCGGGACGCGGTCGGCCGCCCATCGCACAGGATTCGTCTTCATGGCCGATCGCGCCTGCCTGATCCGTCCTCCCCTCGTCGAGGAGACGCGCGCATGAACATGCACACCATCATCGACCCCGCCGCCTCGGTCGAGGCCGCGCCCGCCCAGCGCGCCAGCACCGCCCGGCGCGCCGCCTGGATCGGCGTCCCGCTCGTCGCGGTGATCGGCGCCGCCACCTTGCTCCACCGCGAGCAGCCCGCGGTTGCCGCGCCGCCGGCCCCCACCGTCACCGTCGCGCCGCCGCTCCAGCGCACCGTCGCCGAGTGGGACGACTACGTTGGCCGCTTCGAGCCGAGCCGCTCGGTCGAGGTGCGCCCGCGCGTCTCGGGTGCGATCAGCGCGGTGCATTTCACCGACGGCGCCATCGTCCGCGCCGGGCAATTGCTCTTCACCATCGACCAGCGCCCCTTCGCCGCCGCGCTCGCCGAGGCGCAGGCGGGTGTCGCCACCGCGCGCAGCGACCTGCTGCTCGCGCGCGCCAACCTCGACCGCGCCGGCCGGCTCGTCGCCGAGGACGCGGTCTCCAAGGGCGAGCTCGACCAGCTCACCGCGCGCGTCCGCGCCGCCAGCGCACAGCTCGCCGCCGCCGAGGCGCGGGTCCGTGCACGGTCGCTCGACATGGAGTTCACCCAGGTGCGCGCGCCGATCGCGGGGCGCGTCTCGGACCGGCGCATCGATCCGGGCAACCTCGTCGCGGGTGGGGACACCAGCGGCACGTTGCTGACCACGATCAACGCGCTCGATCCGATCTATTTCGCCTTCGACGGCTCGGAAGCGCTCTTCCTCAAGAACAAGCGCGCGCGCGCCGCGGGTGTCTCGGCGCCCGACGTCGACGTGCGGCTGCAGGACGAGGCCGACTATCGCTGGCACGGCCGGCTCGACTTCACCGACAACGGGCTCGACTCGCGCTCGGGCACAATCCGCAGCCGCGCGGTGCTGCGCAACCCGGACCAGTTCCTGACCCCGGGCATGTTCGGCAACATGCGGCTCGCCTCGGGTGCGACGACGCGCGCGCTGCTGGTCCCCGACGCCGCAGTGCAGACCGACCAGGCGCGCAAGACGCTGCTGACCGTTGCTCCTGACGGTACCGTCGCGGTTAAGCCAGTGACGCTCGGCCCGGTGCTCGCCGGGCTGCGCATCGTGCGCAGCGGGCTCTCGCCCAGCGACCGCGTCGTGATCAGCGGCACGCAGATGGCGATGCCGGGCACCAAGGTGCAGGTCCGCGCCGGCACGATCGCGCCGGCGAGCGGCGGCGACGCCCCGCCGGGCGCGGCGCCGATCACCGGCGAGGCGACCTTCACATCGTGAGTTAGCGGATCACCCTTACCTTTCCTTCTCCCAGTGGGAGAGGGACGCAGCGGCGAAGCCGCGGAAGGGTGAGGGCGACCATACCGACACGTTAGCCGCTCCCCAGCGGCCCCCATCCATCCTCGTACTCGGGGAGCCTGCCATGCGCCTCTCGCGCTTCTTCATCACCCGCCCGATCTTCGCCGGCGTCATCGCGGTGATCATCACCATCGTCGGCGCGATCGCCTACTGGGGCCTCCCCGTCGCGCAATATCCCGACATCGTGCCGCCCACGGTGACGGTCACCGCCAATTACCCCGGTGCCTCGGCCGAGACGGTGGCGGAGACCGTCGCCGCGCCGATCGAGCAGGAGATCAACGGCGTCGACAACATGCTGTACCAGTCGAGCCAGTCGACCGGTGACGGCAATCTGACGATCACCGTCACCTTCAAGATCGGCACCGATCTCGACGCCGCGCAGGTGCTGGTCCAGAACCGCGTCGCGGTCGCGGTGCCGCGGCTGCCCGAGGAGGTGCAGCGGCTCGGCGTGGTGACGCGCAAGACCAGCCCCGACTTCCTCATGGTCGTCAACCTGATCTCGCCCGACAAGTCGCTCGATCGTGGCTATATTTCGAACTACGCCTTGACCCAGGTGCGCGACCGCCTCGCGCGCATCGACGGCGTCGGCGACGTCCGCCTGTTCGGCAGCCGCGACTATGCGATGCGCGTATGGATCGATCCCGGCCGCGCCGCCGCGCTCGACCTCACCGCGGGCGACATCGTCGCGGCGCTGCGCGCGCAGAACGTCCAGGTCGCGGCGGGCTCGCTCGGCCAGCCGCCCTATGGCAACGGCAACGCCTTCCAGCTCAACGTCGAGACCCAGGGCCGGCTGGTCGACCCCAACCAGTTCGCCGACGTGGTGATCCGCACCGACGACAGCGGCCGCCAGGTGCGCGTGCGCGACGTCGCGCGGGTGGAGCTCGGCGCGCAGGACTATAATTCGAATACCTATCTCTCGGGCCAGCCGACCGTCATCGCGGCGGTGTTCCAGCGCCCCGGCTCGAACGCGCTCGCCGCCGCCGAGAAGGTGACCGCCGAGATGGAGGCGATGTCCAAGTCCTTCCCCAAGGGCCTCGAATATCGCGTGATCTACAACCCCACCGAGTTCATCGCGCAGTCGGTCGACGCGGTCATCCACACCCTGTTCGAGGCGATGGTGCTCGTCGTGCTCGTCATCCTGGTGTTCCTCCAGAAGTGGCGTGCCGCGATCATCCCGATCGTCGCCATCCCGGTCTCGCTGGTCGGCACCTTCGCGGTGCTCGCCGCCGTCGGCTACTCGCTCAACACGCTCTCGCTGTTCGGGCTGGTGCTGGCGATCGGCATCGTCGTCGACGATGCGATCGTCGTGGTCGAGAACGTCGAGCGCAACCTCGAGCAGGGGCTCTCCCCGCTCGAGGCGGCCAAGGTCTCGATGGACGAGGTCTCGGGCGCGCTGGTCGCGATCGTGCTGGTGCTGTGCGCGGTGTTCGTGCCGACATTATTCCTCACCGGCCTCTCGGGCGCCTTCTACCAGCAGTTCGCGGTGACGATCGCCACCGCCACGGTGATCTCGCTGGTGGTGTCGCTGACGCTCTCGCCCGCGCTCGCCGCGCTGCTGCTGCGCCCGCACGAGTCGCACGACTCGGGCAATCGCATCACCCGCGCGCTGCGCTCGGCCGGCGACTCGTTCAATCGCGGGTTCGAGCGGCTGAGTCTCAGCTATGCCAATCTCACCGCCAGGCTGGTGCGCGCGCCCAAGCGGATGATGGCGGTTTATGCGGGGCTGATCGCGGCGACCGTGGCGCTGTTCTGGGCGACGCCGACCGGCTTCATCCCGGCGCAGGACCAGGGTTATTTCCTCACCGTGGTGCAGCTGCCCGCGGGCGCCTCGGTCGAGCGCACCGACGCGGTGGTGCAGAAGGTCGCCAAGCGCATCCTGCCGCTCGCGGGGGTGAAGGGTGTCGTCATGCTCGCGGGCTTCGACGGCCCGTCGCAGACGCTCGCCCCCAACACCGCCGCGGCCTATGTGCCGCTCCAGTCCTTCGCCGAGCGCGAGAAGCTCGGCGTCACCTTCGCCGGCATCATGCAGAAGACGCGCGAGGTCACCGGCGACATCGACGAGGCGCGCATCCTCGTCGTGCCCCCGCCCTTGATCCAGGGCATCGGCTCGGCCGGCGGCTATCGCCTGATGGTGCAGGACCGCCAGGGTGCGGGCTACCAGGCGCTCGGCGCGGAGGCGGGCAAGCTGATCGGCGCCGCCAACCAGACCGAGGGGCTGGCGCAGGTCTACACCTTCTTCAACACCGCCACACCGCGCATCTTCGCCGACGTCGACCGCGCCAAGTCGGACCTGCTCGGCGTGCCCCCGGCGCGCGTGTTCGAGGCGCTCCAGGTCTATCTCGGCAGCGCCTTCGTGAACGACTTCAACCTGATCGGCCGCACCTACCGGGTGACCGCCCAGGCCGACGCGCCGTTCCGCTCGACCCCGGCGGACATCGCCAACCTCAAGACCCGCTCGGCCTCGGGCGCGATGGTGCCGATCGGCTCGGTCGCCACCTTCCAGGACCGGACCGGTCCGTATCGCGTCACCCGCTACAACCTCTACCCCGCGGTCGAGGTCGACGGCGACACCGCGCCGGGCTATTCCTCGGGCCGCTCGCTGGTGACGATGGAGAAGCTGGCGCACGACACCCTTCCCTCGGGCTATGGCGCCGAGTGGACCGGGATCGCCTTCCAGCAGAAGGCGGCGGGCAACACCGCGGGGATCGTCTTCGCGCTGGCGGTGGTGTTCGTGTTCCTGGTGCTCGCCGCGCAGTACGAGAGCCTGCTGCTGCCGCTCTCGATCGTGCTGATCGTGCCGATGTGCCTGCTCGCCGCGATGGCGGGAGTGAACCTGCGCGGCATGGACAACAACGTGCTGACGCAGATCGGGCTGGTCGTGCTGATCGCGCTCGCCGCCAAGAACGCGATCCTGGTGGTCGAGTTCGCCAAGCAGGCGGAGGAGCGCGACGGGCTCACCCCGGTCGAGGCCGCGGTGCAGGCGGCGCAGGTGCGGCTGCGGCCGATCCTGATGACCAGCTTCGCCTTCATCCTCGGCACCGTGCCGCTGCTGATCGCGACCGGCGCCGGCGCCGAGCTGCGCCAGGCGCTGGGCACCGCGGTGTTCTTCGGGATGATCGGGGTGACCGGCTTCGGGCTGATCTTCACGCCGACCTTCTACGTGGTGTGCCGCGCGCTCGGCGCGCGGCTCGCCCGCCGCCGGGCGGCGCGTCCGGACGACGCCGCGCTCCAGCCCGCCGAGTGACTCCTGCTACGGAAACGAGAGAGACGATGATCAAGCATTGGCTCGCCGCCACCGCCACGCTGGCGCTCGCCGCCTGCGCCGCCGGCCCCGACTACCGCGCCCCCGCCACCGCGGCGAGCGCGGCCGCCCCCTTCCTCGGCACCGGCGGCCCGACGCTCGCCGCCGCGCCCGACGATCACTGGTGGCGGCTGTACGACGACCCCGTGCTCAACGGGCTGGTCGAGGCGGCGCTCGCCGCCAACACCGACGTGCGAGTCGCCACGGCGCGGCTCGAGCGCGCGCGCGCGTCGCTGCGCGAGGTCCGCAACGACCGCACCCCGCAGGCGACGCTCGGCGCCAGCGGCACCTACAACCGCTTCTCGCAGGCGCAGCGCCCGGCCGGGGTGAGCGGCGAGACCTGGCTGATCGACGGCGGGCTCGACGTCTCCTACGAGGTCGACCTGTTCGGCCGCGTCTCGCGCGGGGTCGAGGCGGCGCGCGGCGACGTCGCCGCGGCGGCGGCCGACGCGGACGCGGTGCGGGTCGCGGTGGTCGCGGACACCACGCGGGCCTATGCCGATGCCGCCGCCGCGGCGGCGCGCATCGCGGTGGCGGAGCGGATCGTCGCGCTGCTCGACCGCCAGGTCGGCACCACCGAGCGCCGCGCCGAGGCGGGGCTGACCACCCCGCTCGACACCGCGCGGATCGCCGCGCTGCGCGACCAGCGCCGCGCCGACATCCCCTCGCTCGTCGCCGAGCGCCAGGCGGCGCTGTTCCGGCTCGCGACGCTGACCGGCCGCACCCCGCAGGAGCTACCCCCCGTCGCGGGCGAGCGCGCCACCGCGCTGCGGATCGAGCAGGCCATCCCAGTCGGCGACGGCGCGGCGCTGCTCGCGCGCCGCCCCGACGTGCGCGCCGCCGAGCGCCGGCTCGCCGCCGCCACCGCGCGGATCGGGGTCGCCACCGCCGACCTCTACCCGCGCATCACCTTGGGCGGCTCGGTCGGGCAGACCAGCACCGGCTTCGGCAATCTGTTCGGCGCGGGGCCGCTGAACTTCCTCATCGGGCCGCTGCTCAACTGGGCGGTTAACCCCGGCAAGGCGCGCGCGCGGGTCGCTGGCGCCGAGGCGGACACGCGCGCCGCGCTTGCCAGCTTCGACGGGACGGTGCTGACCGCTCTGGGCGAGACCGAGACGGCGCTGTCGAATTACGCGCGCTCGCTCGAGCGTCGTGCCGCGCTCCAGCAGGCGCTGGGCCAGGCCGATCGCGCCGCGCGGATCACGCGCGCGCAGCGCCGCGAGGGGCAGATCGACAGCCTGTCGCAGCTCGACGCCGAGCGCACGCTCGCCGACGCCCAGGCCGCGCTGGCGCTGCAGGATCAGCTGGTCGCGGACGCGCAGGTCGACCTGTTCCGCGCGCTCGGCGGGCGCTGGACCGCGGCATGACCTGAGGTCAGTGCTCGAGCAGCCGCAGCGTCGCAGGATCGGGTGAGTCGAAGAAGGCGTCGAGCGTCTCGCGCACCGCGGCCGGTGCGCCCGCGCAGTCGAACAGCGTCAGCGACGAGCGCAGCTTGATCGCGTCGATCCCGCCCATGATCGCGGCGGCGTCGCTGCCGCGATGCGCCAGCAGCGCCGCGGCACTCTCGGCATAGCGCGCCCCGAGCAGCGGGTGCGCGAGATAGGCGCGCGCCTCGGCCAGGTCGCGGATCGCGTAGCGCCGCGCCATGTCGCTGTGGCCGAGGCCGGCAATCTGCGGGAAGATGTACCACATCCAGTGGCTGCGCTTGGCGCCGGCGCGAAGCTCGGCGAGCGCCTGGGCATAGCTGGTCGCCTGCGCGGCGACGAAGCGGTCGAGGGTGGTGTCGGCGTCGCGATGCATGACGGGGCAACGCCTGGTGCGCGGCGCGGTGCCGTGATCAGGCGATCACGGCACTCGCGACGTCGACGTAGATCAGCAGCGCGGTGGTGGCGAAGCTGGCGGCGGTGAGCAGCAGCGCGTGCGGCAGCGAGGGCAGGCGGGTCATCGTCACGGCTCCGCTCAGGCGATCGGCAGGACGGGGACGGCGGCGCCGACCATCATCGCGGCGACGGTGAACGCGGCGACGACGGTGGCGAGCGGGCGGGCGAGATCGGCGAAACGAGCGGTCATGGTAAGTCTCCCTGGTGGGTCTCGGCCGGGCGATCCGGTCCGATGCCAGCCACTTTGCAGGGGGCGTGCCAAGCGAAAAAATCGGCAGAAATGCGCGGTTTTCTGATGATCCGGTCAGTGGGATGGCGGATTTCACCGGTGTGGTGCGGCGGGATTGGCCAAAGATTGGCAGGGTGCGGCGCCAACGCTGCTCCCGGCGCGCTTGGTCATGCCCGCGCCGGCGAGACCTCTTCGAGATGGCGCCTTAATCGGTTATGCTGGGCGGAGTAGTGGCAAGGGGGCAGTTTCTGGTCAGGTGCCTGGTTGGCAGGCGCGCGAGCTCGTGCTCGGAGAGCGTTGAACCAGGCGGTAGCGCGTCGCAGACTGTCGGCAATGGCGGCGAGGTTGAGGTGCAGACCGCCGCGATGAAGGCCGCGGTATCGCATCCGGGTGAGGCCGTGAGGGCCGGTCTCGGGGCGCGCGAAGCTGCGCTCGACGGCGGTACGGACGCGGCCGATCAGCTTGTTGCGGTCTGCCAAAGCGGCAGCCGGGATCGGAATGCCCGTAGCATTGCTGGAGCAAAAGCGCCTTCACCGTCGCCACCGCCTTCTACGGCGGACGATCCGCCGGCCCCTGCCGCATCCGCGCACCAGTCCCTCGATCGGTGCCCAGTCGAGCAGCCCGGCGATCCGCTCCAACCGCGCGTCGCGACCAAATTCGGCCTATTGGAACGAACGGCGGGGGACAAGCGAACACGATGTGAGGGTGGTTACGCCATCCTCGTTGGCGTGTCCGACCGTCACTTCCCTTCTCAAACGACGCTATGCCCCATATACGCTTCGTATAGCTTACCACCGAAGGACCGGATCGATGGGTATCGTCAAGATCGGGGACGAGCTGCACGCCGAGGCACGCCGTGCTAGCGCGGTGATGTGCCGCTCGATCAACGCCCAGGCCGAGTTTTGGATGACGATCGGCATGCTCGCCGAGGCCAACCCGACGCTCAGCTTCAACGAGATCGTGCGCCGCCAGTATGAGTCGGCGCAGTTGCGCGCGGTCGCCGCCTGAGATGGTCAAGACGCCCGACGAACTGGCGCTGATGCGGGTCTCCGGCCGGCTGCTCGCCGCGGTGTTCGAGATGCTCGACCGCCAGCCGCTCGCCGGCCTGTCGACGCTCGCGGTCAACGACCTGGTCGAGCGCTACATCACCGTCGACCTGCAGGCGCGCCCCGCGAGCAAGGGGCAGTACGGCTTCCAGTACGTGCTCAACGCGTCGCGCAACCAGGTGGTGTGCCACGGCGTGCCCGACGCCGCCGAGATCATCCGCGACGGCGACATCGTCAACTTCGACATCACGCTGGAGAAGAACGGCTATATCGCCGATTCCAGCAAGACCTACGCCGTCGGCGCGGTGGCACCCGCGGCGCGTCAGCTGGTGCAGGTGGCGCAGGCGGCGATGTGGCAGGGGATCGGCGCGATCCGCCCCGACGCGCGGCTCGGCGACATCGGCGCGGCGATCGAACGCCACGCCAAGAAGCACGGCTATGCGGTCGTGCGCGAGTTCTGCGGCCACGGCATCGGCCGCGAGATGCACGAGGAACCGCAGGTGCTCAACTTCGGTCGCCCCGGCACCGGGCCGATGCTGCGCGAGGGCATGGTGTTCACGGTCGAGCCGATGCTCAACCAGGGCAGCCGCCGCGTCGACACGCGCGACGACGGCTGGACCGTGGTGACGCAGGACGGCAAGCTCTCCGCGCAGTTCGAGCATACGGTGGCGGTGACCGCCAGCGGCGTCGAGGTGCTAACGCTGCGCGGCGACGAGCGCCGGGCAGCCTAGGCACTATCGACCTTCAGCGCAGCCGATCGATCCTGCCCTGCAAGGGGAGGTGGCGCGCGTAGCGCCACGGAGGGGTTGTCGCCGGTCGTAGGTCCGCCGGCGCTCGCCGAGCGGGTCACCCCCCCCCGTCAGCCCTGCGGCCTGCCACTTCCCCTCGCAGCGGAGGATGAAGGTGCAGGTCGATACGGCCTAGGTCGTCGCCGGCTTAACGGTAGCTCGTGCTCCGGCGAATGCCGGAGCCAGGGACGGACGCGGTACGCCTGTGACCCTGGACTCCTGCTCGCGCGGGAGCACGTCGGATAGCAGGCGGAGGATAGCGCGCCACGCAGCTCACGCCACGGCGACGGGCGCCTCCTCGGCCTCCTCGCTCTCGGCCGCCTGACGCGCCCACATCGCGGCGTAGAGCCCGTCGCGCGCGAGCAGTTCGGCGTGGCTGCCGCGCTCCACCACGCGTCCCGCCTCCAGCACCACGATCTGGTCGGCGTGGACGATGGTGGAGAGCCGGTGCGCGATCACGATCGTGGTGCGCCCGCGCTCGATCGCGGCGAGCGTCTCCATGATCTCGCCCTCGGTGCGGCTGTCGAGCGCGCTGGTCGCCTCGTCGAGGATCAGCAGCGGCGGGTCCTTGAGCAGGGTGCGCGCGATCGCGACGCGCTGCTTCTCGCCGCCGGACAGCTTGAGCCCGCGCTCGCCGACGCGCGTCTTATATCCCTCAGGCTGGCGCTCGATGAAGCCGGCGATCGCCGCGCCCCGCGCCGCGGCGGCGACCTCGGCCTCGCTCGCGCCCTCGCGGCCATAGGCGATATTGTAGCCGATCGTGTCGTTGAACAGCACCGTGTCCTGCGGGACGATTCCGATCGCGGCGCGCAGCGTATCCTGCCGCACGCGCGCGATGTCCTGCCCGTCGATCGTGATCCGGCCCTGGTCGACGTCGTAGAAGCGGTACAGCAGCCGTGCCAGCGTCGACTTGCCCGCGCCCGAGGGGCCGACCACCGCACAGGTGGTGCCCGCGGGGACGTCGAGGTCGATCCCCTTGAGGATCGGCATGCCCGCGTCATAGCCGAACGCCACGCCCTCGAAGCGGACATGCGCGTCGCGCACCGCCAAGGCAGGGGCGTCGGGTGCGTCGACCACCTCGGGCGCGGTGTCGATCAGGTCGAACATCGCGCCCATGTCGATCACGCCCTGGCGGATCGTGCGATACACCATGCCGAGCAGGTCGAGCGGGCGGAACAGCTGCGACAGCAGCGTCGACACGAGGACGACGTTGCCCGCGGTGAAGCGCCCCTGGCTCCATCCCCAAGCGACCCAGGCCATGCCCGCGCCGAGCATCAGGTTGGTGATCAGTGCCTGGCCGACGTTGAGCCAGGCGAGGCTGTTCTCACTCTTTACCGCGGCCTCGGCATAGGCGTGCATGGCGCGGTCGTAGCGTTTGGCCTCGCGCTCCTCCGCCCCGAAATATTTGACGGTCTCGAAGTTGAGAAGTGAGTCGACCGCGTGCGCCACCGCGCCGGTGTCGAGGTCGTTCATCCGCTCGCGCAGCGACGAGCGCCAGTCGGTGACGGCGCGCGTGAACCAGATGTACAGCACCACCATCACCAGCGTCGCGGCGACCAGCGGCCAGCCGAACTTGACCTGGAAGATGCCCAGCACCAGCGTCAGCTCGAGGATCGTCGGCGCGATGTTGAACAACAGGAAGTACAGCATCGTGTCGATGCTCTTGGTGCCGCGCTCGACCACCTTGGTGACCGCGCCGGTGCGCCGCTCCAGGTGGAAGCGGAGTGACAGACGGTGGAGGTGGCGGAACACGCGCGCCGCGAGCCGCCGCGTCGCTTCCTGCCCGACCTTCTCGAACACCGTGTTGCGCAGATTGTCGAACAGGGTGGTGCCGAAGCGCGCCGCGGCATAGCCAACCACCAGCAGCACGATGAGCGTCACCGGCGTGGTCGGGACCGCCATGCCGTCCACCGCGCCCTGCAACGCGAACGGCGCGCCATAGACCTGCACCAGCTTGGAGAAGACCACCAGCGTCAGCGCGCCCGCGACGCGCAGCTTCATCCCCGGCGAGTCGCTCGGCCAGAGATCGGGGAGGAAGCGGCGGAGCGTCGGCAGCAGCGGACGCTCCGTGCCGGGGGCGGCGGGACGATCGGGAGGCATGTGTCTGGGATGTCGTGTGCCGGAACGGGAGCGTCAACCGCCGCGTCAGAATCGGAACGCCGCGCCGCAGCGATCGTTTTTTACGACGGACGGAGGCGGTAATGGACGCGGTATTCTACGTGATGGCGATCCTGGGTTGCGGCGACGGCGCGAGCGCCTGCGCCGAGGCGCGCGTCGCGCCCGCGCATTACGCGACGGTACAGCAATGCGAGGCAGCGATGGCCGACGTGCTCGCGCGCAATACCGACCTCGATTTTCCGGTGGTAAGCGCGGCGTGCCGGCGTAGCGGGCAGCAGTGGGTTGCCCGAGGCGAGGCGGGCAAGCGGCGCGGGTAAGGTGAAATCGACGCCGTCGGTGTCTCAGATCCTCCCCGCTCGCGGGGAGGGGGGTCCAGCCGCAGGCTGGTGGAGGGGGGATTTCGCATACGAGCCGATGCGCGTGAGGAGAGCCCCCTCCACCACCGCGCTGCGCGCGGCGGTCCCCCTCCCCGTACCGGGGAGGATCGGCTACCTTACGGCCGTTACGAAATAATCGAGCGCGGTCGAACCACCCAGCGCGAAGCCCTTCGTCCCCAGCGTCAGCCCGGTCACATCGACCACCCGCAATCCAGCGTCCGCGATCATCGCGCCCAGTTCGTCCGGCGTCAGGAACTTGTCCCAATCGTGCGTGCCGCGCGGGACCTGGCCGAGCACCTCGGCCGCCTCGACCAGCGCGGCGCGTGACAGCCAGGTGCGGTTGGGCGTGCTCATCACCAGCAGCCCGCCCGGCGCCACCGCCCCCGCTAGCCCCGCCACGAACGCCCGCGCGTCGGCGACATGCTCGACCACCTCGAGCGAGGCGACCAGGTCGAAGGTCTCGCCCGCCACCGCCTCGATCCCGCCGACGCGATAGTCGATCGTCAGCCCCCGCCGCGACGCATGGTCGCATGCCACCGCGATGCTCTCCGCCGCGGCGTCGACCGCGGTCACCGCCGCGCCCAGCCGCGCCAGCGGCTCGGCGAGCAGCCCCGCGCCGCAGCCCATGTCGAGCGCGCTCTTCCCCGCCAGCGGCGCGAACGAGCGGTCGTCGAGGTCCCAGTGACGGTCGACCGCGGCGCGCAGGTAGCGCAGCCGCACCGGGTTGAGCCGGTGCAGCATCGCCGACGACCCAGACGGATCCCACCAGTCGCGCGCCAGCCGACCGAAATGGGTCGCCTCCTTGGCCACCACCGAGGCATGCAGCGGCGAAGTGGTTGCGGTTGTTACGCTTGCGTCGGTCATGCGCGCTTCCTATCAGGACGCCCCTCTTCACCCAAGGCGTTTGGACACGGCATTGGCGCGGATCGTCATGAAGTTCGGCGGCACCTCGATGGCCGGCATCGAGCGCATCCGCTCGGTCGCGGCGCGGGTGAAGCGCGAGGCGGCCGCCGGCAACCAGGTGGCGGTGGTGGTCTCGGCGATGGCGGGCGAGACCGATCGCCTGGTGGGCTTCTGCCGCGAGGCCTCGCCGCTGTATGACCCGCGCGAATATGACGTCGTGGTCTCCGCGGGCGAGCAGATCACCAGCGGGCTGCTCGCGATCGCGCTGCAGGCGATCGACGTACCAGCGCGCTCGCTGCTCGGCTGGCAGCTGCCGATCCGCACCGACACCGCCTTCGCCAAGGCACGCATCGACACGATCGACACCGACGCGCTGGAGGATAGCTTCTCGGCCGGCGCGGTGGCGGTGATCCCGGGCTTCCAGGGCGTCGCGCCGGGGCAGCGCATCACCACGCTGGGGCGCGGCGGCTCGGACACCTCGGCGGTGGCGGTCGCGGCGGCGATCCGCGCCGATCGCTGCGACATCTACACCGACGTCGACGGCGTCTACACCACCGATCCGCGGATCGTGCCGCGCGCGCGCAAGCTCGCCAAGGTGACCTACGAGGAGATGCTCGAGCTCGCTTCGGTCGGCGCCAAAGTGCTCCAGACCCGCTCGGTCGGGCTGGCGATGAAGGAGAAGGTCCGCGTCCAGGTGCTGTCGTCGTTCACCGACGCGGACGCACCGATGGCGGACACGTTGCCCGGCACGATGATCGTGGGCGAAGAGGAGATCGACGACGTGGAACGCCAGCTCATCACCGGCATCGCGCATGACAAGAATGAGGCCAAGATCACGCTGACGCGCGTGCCCGACCAGCCCGGCACGGTGGCGAGCATCTTCGAGCCGCTGGCGGCGGCGAACATCAACGTCGACATGATCATCCAGAACATCGCGCATCAGAGCGCGAGCAACGGCGCGAGCAGCACCAGCGCCACCGACGTGACCTTCACCGTGCCCGCCGCCGATTTGGCGCGCTCGATCGAGGCGCTCAACCAGGCGCGCGAGGCGATCGGCTTCGGCGAGCTGATCCACGACACGCGCGTGGCGAAGATCAGCGTCGTGGGCGTCGGCATGCGCAGCCACGCCGGCGTCGCGAGCACGATGTTCACCACGCTCGGCGCGCGCGGGATCAACATCCAGGCGATCTCGACCAGCGAGATCAAGGTCTCGGTGCTGATCCACGAGGACGAGACCGAGCTCGCCGTGCGCGTGCTCCACACGGCGTACGGGTTGGACGCCGAGGCGGCGTAGGGACGCTACACTCCTCCCCTGCAAGGGGAGGGGGACTTGCTGAACGTCGGACCGGGGACACCGTCACCTATTCTTTGCCGTCATCCCGGACTTGTTCCGGGATCCACCGTGCCGCGTACTCCCGAGCCGTTTTCGGCGCTGAACCGTGGATCCCGGAACAAGTCCGTGATGACGCAAGAGGTTGCGGTCTGGATCAAACCCATACCCCGCCCCTCACGCCCCCACCCGCTCCCCCGGCACCGTCGCCTGGAAGCCGAGCGTGGCGCGACTGCCCGGTGTGCCCGCGACGTCGGCGATGAGGTACAGTGGACGCCGCTTCGCCTCGATGTAGAGCCGGCCGAGATACTCGCCGATCATGCCGAGCACGAACATCTGGATCGCTGACAGCACCACCACCACCAACATGGTCGAGGTCCAGCCCTGCACCCGCTCGCCGCTGAAATAGCCATAGCCGATATAGACCAGCAGCAGCAGCGAGCAGCCTGCCAGCATCACCGACAGATGGCTCGCCCAGCGCAGCGGCGCGGTGGAGAAGCCGGTGACCGCGTCGAGCGCCAGCCGCATCATCTTGGCGAGCGGGTAGTTGGTCTCGCCGGCGTGCCGCTCGGCGCGATCATAGGCGAACGGCACCTGGCGGAAGCCGACCCAGGCGACCATGCCCCGGATGAAGCGCGCCTGCTCGGGCAGCGACAGCAAGGCGTCGAGCGCGCGCCGAGTCATCAGCCGGAAGTCCCCGGTATCGAGCGGGATCGGCGTGTCGGTGACGCGGTCGAGCACGCGGTAGAAGGCCGCCGCGGTCGCCTTCTTGAAGAAGGTTTCACCCTCGCGCTTGCGCCGCACCGCATAGACCACGTCGGCGCCGTCGCGCGCCATGACGGTGCGCATGTCGGCGAGCAGCTCGGGCGGGTCCTGCAGGTCGGCGTCGATGATCAGGATCTGCTCGCCCGCGCACAGGTCGAGCCCGGCGGTCAGGGCGAGCTGGTGGCCGTGGTTGCGCGACAGGTTGATGGCGACGACGCGCGGGTCCGCCGCGGCGAGCCGCTGCATCGCCGTCCAGCTGCCGTCGCGCGACCCGTCGTTGACCAGCACGATCTCATGGTCGTCGCCCACCGCCGCGCGCGCCGCGGCGCTGACGCGCGCGTGGAGCAGCGGCAGCGTCGCCTCCTCGTTGTAGCAGGGCACCACCACCGACAGTGCGGGGCGGGGCCGCGCCATCGCGAGCGACGGCGGTAGGTCGGGGAGAGCGGCGGCCGGCGGCGTGATCGCAGGCGGGGGCGCGGGCGGGAACATGGGTCCCCGCCATAGCTTACCGTCACTCCTTCGTCACGACCTTTACCAGCCGGCCCGGTGTGAGCCGGACGTCGTCGTCGAGCGCGTTGAGCGTCAGGAAGCGCTCGCGCCGGAGCGAGTCATACGCCATCTGGCGCGCGAACGTGTCGACCGTGTCCCCCGCCTTGACGGTGCGGATGCGGATGCGCTTGCCCGAGCCTTTCGCATCATAGGCGAGTCCGTCGAGCGCGCGCAGGAAGGCGGTGTCCTCGGGCGGCGGGTCGAGCATCGGCTTGCCGGTCTGCTGCGCGAGCTGCGCGGCGCGGCGGACCCGGTCGGCGCCGTTGGGGTGGGTCGACGCCCAGCTCGGCAGCTGCTGGCCGCTGCGCCCCGCCGCCGCGGACTGGAGCCCGGTCTCGGCGTCGAGCGAGGCGAGCATGTCGGCCGCGGCATAAGGGTCGTAGCCCGCCGCGGTGATGTAGCGTACGCCCAGCGCGTCGGCGGCATATTCCTGCTCGCGGCCGTAGCGCAGCGTGTAGAGCTGCGCGCCGCCGCGCGCGACCGTGCTGGCGAGCTGCCCCGCCGCGCCGTTGCCTGCCACCGCGCCGACCACGCCCGCGAGCACACCGCCGATCGTCGCGGTGCGGTTGCGCGAGGCGCTGTGGCGCGCCGCGACATGCCCTACCTCATGCCCCAGCACCGAGGCGAGCTCGGCCTCCGAGTTCATCAGCGCGAGCAGCTGGCGCGTGACATAGACGTACCCGCCGGGGATCGCGAAGGCGTTCTCGACCGGCGAGTCGAGCAACGTGATGGTGAAGTCGCTCTGCGCGTTCGAGAGGCCCGACTGCACCGCGACGCGCCGCCCGACGCGCTCGACCAGCGCCACCTGCGGGCCGCTGTAGCGCCCGCCGAATTCCTTGACGAGCTGCGGGTCGGCCTGCGCGCCGGTGGCGCGGTCCTGCTGCGAGATCGATTGCGCGGTCGCGGGTGCCGCGGCCACCAGCGCGGCGGCGAGCATGAGCTGTCGGTACATGGCTGGTCCTCCCGTCGCGGCATCAATGCCACAGCCGGCGCGCGGTTGCAGCGGGGAGGCGCCGGCGGGTGAACCGATCTGGGGAGATAGCGGGGCGTGTTGCTCCCGCGCCGAGTGGCCGGCAGCCCCGACGACGGCTTCTGCGCCACTCGCGCGCAGCTCTTACAAGCGTCATCCTAAACTCGTTTCAGGATCCACCCTTCCGCACACGCTCCGGCTCCGGCATGTGCGACGCGGTGGACCCTGAAAACGAGTTCAGGATGACGGAAGACGGGGTCGTCGTGCACGGGCTGTACGCCGCCCGACCCTCACACCCGCTCCGCCGCGTTGACCGCCTCGGCGGCGCGCAGCGCGGCGAGCAGCCGCATCAGCTGGTGCGCGTCGTGCACCTCGACGTCGATCACGTTGGTGTGGAAACGTGAGTCGCGGTTGTCGAGCCGCAGGTTGATGATGTTGGCCTTGTGCTGGCCGATGATCGTGGCGAGCATGCCGAGCGCGCCGGGCTCGTTGCGCACCTCGACCGAGATGCGCGCCGTCGCCCCCTCGGTCGCGTCGCCCCATTGCACGTCGATCCAGTCGGTCTCGTCGTCGGAGCGCTCGGCGAGGTCGGCGAGCACGCCGCAGTCGATCGCGTGCACCTCGATCGAGGCGTCGGGGCGGCGCAGTCCGATAATGCGGTCGCCCGGCACCGGGTGGCAGCATTCCGCGAGTTCGTACGCGACACCCGGGGCCAGACCCTCGATCGAGATCGCGCTCGACTGCGGCGGCGCCTCTGCCACGTCGGCGCCCGCCGAGCCGGGCATCAGCGCCTCCATCACCTGCGCGTCGGAGAGGTGGCGGCGCGCGATCTGCTGGAACAGTGCGGCCTCGTCCGGCAGCTTGAGCCGCTTGAGCGCCTCGTCGCGCGCGCTGTCCGCCAGCGCGGCAGGGAGGCGCTGAACGATATCGTCGAACAGCTTGCGCCCGAGCGCAATCGTCTGCTCGCGCTCGGTGTTGCGCAGATGGCGGCGGATCGCGGCGAGCGCCTTGGCGGTGATCGCCACCTTGAGCCAGGCGGGCTGCGGCGTCTGCGCCTTGGAGCGCAGCACCTGCACCTGGTCGCCATTCTCGATCACGGTCGACAGCGGCACGACTCGGCCGTTGATCTTGGCGCCCACCGCCTGGTCGCCGAGATCGGTGTGGACCGCGTACGCGAAGTCGATCGGCGTCGCGCCCTTGGGCAGCTGGATCAGCTCGCCCTTTGGGGTGAAGGCGAAGATGCGATCCTGGTACATCGCGATGCGGGTATGCTCGAGCAGCTCCTCGGGCGTCGCGGCGGTGTCGAGGATCTCGACCAGGTCCTTGATCCAGTCCTGCTGCGAGTCGGGGCGCAGCGCCGCGGCGCCGCCGACCGCCTGTTTGTACGCCCAGTGCGCCGCCAGCCCGAACTCCGCCTCGGCGTGCATCGCTGGGGTGCGCAGCTGGATCTCGATGCGGCGGTTCTCGGCATGGATCACGCTGGTGTGGAGCGAGCGATAGCCGTTGCGCTTGGGCGTCGAGATATAATCCTTGAACCGCCCCGGCACCATCGGCCAGCGCCGATGGATGATGCCGAGCGCGCGGTAGCAATCCTCCTCGGTCGGCACGATCGCGCGGAACGCCATGATGTCGGACAGCTGCTCGAAGCTGATGTGACGCTCCTGCATCTTGCGCCAGATCGAATAGGGATGCTTCTCGCGCCCCGACACCTGCGCCTCGACCCCGGCACGGCCGAGCAGCAGCTTCAGCCCCGAGCCGATCTTGGCGATGCGGTCGCCGCCCGAGCCTTCCTTGAGCTGCTCGAGCCGCTTGGTGATCGACTGATAGGCCTCGGGCTCGAGCTGTTCGAAGGCGAGCGTCTGCATCTCCTTCATGAACTCGTACATGCCGATCCGCTCCGCGAGCGGGGCGTAGATGTCCATCGTCTCCTTGGCGATGCGGCGGCGCTTCTCCGGCTTGGGGATGAAGTGGAGCGTGCGCATGTTGTGCAGCCGGTCGGCCAGCTTCACCAGCAGCACGCGGATGTCGCCCGACATCGCGAGGAGGAACTTGCGCAGATTCTCGGCGGCGCGCTCGTTCTCGGTCTGCGCCTCGATCTTGCTGAGCTTGGTGACGCCGTCGACCAGCCGCGCGACGTTGCCGCCGAAGATCCGCTCGATTTCCTCGGGCGTGGCGACCGTGTCCTCGACCGTGTCGTGGAGGATCGCGGTGGCGATCGTCTCGTCGTCGAGCCTCAGCTCGGTCAGGATGCCGGCGACCTCGATCGGGTGGCTGAAATAGGGATCGCCGCTGGCGCGCTTCTGCGTGCCGTGCGCGTTGACGGAGAAGACATAGGCACGGTTCAACATCGCCTCGTCCGCCTCGGGATCATAGGCGAGCACGCGATCGATCAGTTCATATTGCCTCAGCACCTATCCAATGTGCTTACATCCACGGTGACAATGCAACAACGATGCCGAAAAAAACGTGTCGGCGTGTTGCTTGCCACGTCGCGCGGCTATCGCGGGCGCGGCCGGCGGGTTAGCGTCGTGCGACGGAGTGGCGTGTGGAACAGCGGCGTTTGCGCGAGAATCTGACCGAATGCAGCCTGCCCGCCGCGCTGGAGGCGATGGGCGAGCGCTGGGCCTTCCTGATCCTGCGCGCCGCGTTTAACGGGCTGCAGCATTTCGAGGAGTTCCAGCAGGAGCTGGGGATCGCGCGCAACATCCTGGCCAACCGGCTGGCGCGCTTCGTCGCGCACGGCATCATGGAACGCGGCGCGGTGCCCGAGGATCGCCGAAAGGTGGTCTACCGCCTCACCGACAAGGGCTGGGCACTGCTGCCGACGATGGTGGCGCTGCGGCAATGGGGCGAGCGCTGGGAGACCGGCTACCCCGCCTCCCCGGTGCTGGTCGACGTGCGCGACGGCCGCCCGATCCGCCCCGTCGCGGTGCTGAGCCACGACGGCCGCGCGCTCGGCCAGGGCGAGCTGCACTGGGCGCTGCTGGAATAGCCCGGCCGCCACGCCGCGCTAGCGGATGAAGCTGCCCTCGTTGGGCAGGGTCGCTTCCTCGGCGGTCGGCATCTTGTTGAAGAGCGCGCGATCCTCGGGCCCGAAGGCGTAGCGCCAGATCACGAAGAGGTAGGCGCCCATCGTCGCCACCACGCCGACCGACACCTGCATCCAGCGCCATCCCGGCGGCAGCAGCGTGAACGCGCCGCCCACCGCGCCCCCCGCCAGCGCCGCCCACAGCAACGGCCAGCGCATCGGCGATACCGGGGCGCCGAGCAGCCGCCCCAGCACGCGCGCCTTCACGAAGGAGGTGAGCAGCAGCACCAGTAGGAGCGCCACCGGCGCGCCCGCGGCCTGCTCGGTGATGCCATAGCCGGCGTCGCGGATCAGCAGGATGAAGGCGAACGACAGAGCGATCTGGATCACCAGCATGGTCGCGGAGATCAGTAGGTTGCGGTGCCGCGCCAGGTACACCAGCGCGGACTCGGCGACCGCGCCGGTGGAGGCGCACACCTCGGCGAACAGCAGGAACACCATCGCCGCCGCGCCGCTGGTGAATTGCGGGCCGATCGTCGCCATCACCGCCTTGCGCGGGATCGAGGCGGTGAGCGCCAGCGCGAGCTGCGCGGCGATGATCCAGAACGCCACCTGACGCACCTGCCGCGCGATCGCGCCGAGGTCGCCGCGCGCGATGCTCCGCGTCACCACCGGCCCCAGGATCGGGTCGAAGCTGGTCTTGAGCCGCTGCGGCAGCGAGGCGACCTGCTGCGCCATGTAATAGATGCCGACGACGTTGGGCGCGAACAACGTGCCCAGGATCAGCCGGTCGACGTTGCGGCTGCCCCATTCCAAGGCGTCCGCCCCGGCGAGCGGCGTGTTGGCGCGCGCCATCTGCCACAGCACGCTGAGGTGCGGCGACCAGCCGCTCGGCACGCCGTAGCTGCGCAGCAGCGGCACGATGCTGGCGGTCAGCGCCGCCACCATCGACGCGACATAGGCGAGCACCAGCCCGTCCTTGAGCGTGAAGAAGGAGAAGAGGAAGGCGAAGATCGACAGCGTCCACGGCTCGACGATCGCGCGCGCGGTGACGCTGGCCTTCACGTCGTGCCGATAGGCCAGCGCGGCGAGGCTGACGTCGCTCAGCGCGGGGGCCAGGATGATCAGCGGGAAGAAGCGGTCGAGCCCGCCGATCGCCGAGTTCGGGTACATCGCCTGGGGAAAGGCGCAGAGGACCGCGCTGGCGATCAGGCTGGCGACCAGCGCGAGCGCGAGCGCGTCGAACACGACGTGATTGTGCGGCCGCTCGGCCGAGGACAGCGCCTGCGCCAGCCCGCGCTTGAGCCCGAGCGTCGCCACCAGCGCGGCGAGCTCGACGACCACCACCGCGATGGCGAACCGCCCCACCAGCGCGGCGCCGTAGAGATGGCCCGCGATGAACAGGAAGGGGATGCGCGCGCCGAGCTTGAGGATGAACCCCGCGACGTTGGTGCGCCCGCCCTTGGCGAGCGCGGCGATGTCGTCGGGCTGGTCGGGCGCGGTCATGCGGCGCCCGGCTGAGTGTGGGCGGGCGCTTGTGGCCGCGAGACGACACGCTCGGCTGTAAACGATCCTCCCCGCTCGCGGGGAACGGGACCGCTCGCCGAGGGCGAGTGGTGGAGGGGGCTCTCCGCGAGCGCACCGCCTGCGGCCACCCCCCTCCGCCAGTCTGCGGCTGGTCCCCCTCCCCGTGCCGGGGAGGATTGTTCGTCAACCCGCCCCCTCAATGCGCGGCCCCCCAGCTCGCGCCGACGCCGATCTCGACTCCGAGCGGCACGTCGAGCGTCACCGCCGGCTCGGCCGCGGACGCCATCACGCGCTCGATCACCGGGCGCGCCGCGTCGACGTCGCCCTCGGGCAGCTCGAACACGAGCTCGTCGTGCACCTGGAGCAGCATCCGCACATGGCCGAGCCCGGCCTCCGCCAGCGCCGGCTCCATTCGCGCCATTGCGCGCTTGATGATGTCGGCGCTGGTGCCCTGGATCGGCGCGTTGATCGCGGCGCGCTCGGCGCCCTGTCGCTCGTGCTGCACCTTGCTGCGGATGCGCGGGAAGTGCGTCTTCCGCCCGAACAGCGTGGTGGTGTAGCCGCGCTCGCGCACCTGCGTCAGCGTCTCGGCGATATAGCGGTTGATGCCGGGGAAACGCTCGAAATAGCGGTCGATCATCGCCTGCGCCTCGTCGGCGGAGATATCGAGCCTTCCCGCCAGCCCCCAGCGCGAGATGCCGTAGAGGATCGCGAAGTTGATCGTCTTGGCGGAGGCGCGCGTGTCGCGCGTCACTTCGCCGAACAGCTCCTGCGCGGTGAGGCTGTGGATGTCGTCGCCGCGCGCGAACGCTTCCTTGAGCTGCGGCACGTCGGCCATGTGCGCGGCGAGGCGCAGCTCGATCTGCGAATAGTCCGCAGCGAGGATGACGTTACCCGCGTCGGCGACGAAGGCGTCGCGGATCTGGCGACCGGTCTCGGTGCGGATCGGGATGTTCTGGAGGTTGGGATCGGTCGACGACAGCCGCCCGGTCTGCGCGCCGGTCAGCGAGTAGCTGGTGTGGACGCGACCGGTGTCGGGGTGGATCTGCTCCTGCAGCGAGTCGGTGTAGGTGTTCTTGAGCTTGGTGAGCTGGCGCCAGTCGAGCACGCGTGCGGCGATCTCGGCACCCGGCGAGTCCTTGTCGGCCGCCAGCCGCTCCAGCTCGTTGACGTCGGTCGAATAGACCCCGCTCTTGCCCTTGCGCCCGCCCTTGAGCCCCATCCGCTCGAACAGCACGTCGCCGAGCTGCTTGGGGCTGCCGATCGTGAAGGGGCCGCCCGCGAGCGCGTGCACCTGCGTCTCCAGGCCGGCGATCTGCTGCGAGAATTCGTCGGACAGCTGCGCCAGCCGCTCGCGATCGACCTTGATGCCGTGGCGCTCCATCCGCGCGATCACCGCCACCAGCGGCCGGTCGACCATCTCGTAGACGCGCGTCGAGCCCTCGATCGGCAGCCGCGGCTTGAAGCGGCGCCACAGCCGCAGCGTGACGTCGGCGTCCTCGGCGGCGTAGCGCGTCGCCGCCTTGAGATCGACCTCGTGGAAGCCGAGCGCCTTCTTCCCCGTACCGACCACGTCCTTGTAGGCGATGCAGCTGTGCGAGAGGTGGGTCGCGGCGAGCTCGTCCATGCCATGGCCGTGGCGACCGGCGTCGAGGTCGAAGCTCATCACGATCGTGTCGTCATAGGGCGCGAGCGTGACACCGCCGTCCGCCGCATAGGCGCGCCCGAGCACGATCAGATCATACTTCAGATTGTGCCCGATCTTGAGCACGCTCGCGTCCTCGAGCAGCGGCTTGAGCTTGGCCAGCGCGGCGTCGCGGTCGAGCTGCACCGGCTTCTCCGCGAACATGTCGCTCCCGCCGTGGCCGAGCGGGACATAGCAGGCGAGGTTTGGCGCGAGCGCGAGGCTGACCCCGACCAGCTCGGCCAACATCGGGTCCTTGGCGGTGGTCTCGGTGTCGATCGCGACCCAGCCCTGGTGACGCGCGACCTGGATCCAGCGGTCGAGCGCGGCCTCGTCGACCACGGTCTCATAACCGTCGTGGTCGCAGGCGGGCTCGTCGTCCTCGGCGGGTGCGCCGACCGTCTCGGGCTGGGTCGCCTCGGCGACCTCGCCGAGCCGGGTGAGCAGCGAGCGGAAGCCGTGATGCTCGAGGAAGGCGCGCAGCGGCGCCTGCGGGATGCCCTCGGCGGGCAGCGCGAGCGAGTCGAGCGTGTCGGGCAGCGGCACGTCGCACGCCAGCTCGACCAATTTGCGGCTCATCCGCGCCGCCTCGGCGTGCTCGATGAGGTTGTCGCGCAGCTTGCCCTTCTTCATCTCGGGCGCGGCGGCGAGCACCGCCTCGACGTCGCCGTGCTCGACGATCAGCTTGGCCGCGGTCTTGGGGCCGACCCCGGGGACGCCGGGGACGTTGTCGACGCTGTCGCCCATCAGCGCGAGGACGTCGCCGAGCTTGTCGGGGCCGACGCCGAACTTCTCCACCACCGCCTCGGGGCCGAGCCGGCGGTTGTTCATCGTGTCGAGCATGTCGACCGAGGGATCGGTCATCAGCTGCATCAGATCCTTGTCGGAGCTGACGATGGTCACCTGCCAGCCCTGCGCCAGCGCGGCCTTGGTGTAGCTGGCGATCAGGTCGTCCGCCTCCCAGCCCTGTTCCTCGATGCACGGCAGCGAGAAGGCGCGCGTCGCGTCGCGGATCATCGGGAACTGCGGGACGAGATCCTCGGGCGGCGCCGGGCGATGCGCTTTGTACTGGTCGTACAGCTCGTTGCGGAAGGTGGACGAGCTCTTGTCGAGGATCACCGCCATGTGCGTCGGCCCGTCGGCCTTGTGCAGCTCGTCGGCGAGCTTCCACAACATGGTGGTATAGCCGTAGACCGCACCGACGGGCTCGCCGTGCTTGTTGGTCAGCGGCGGCAGCCGGTGATAGGCGCGGAAGATGTAGCCCGATCCGTCGACGAGATAGAGGTGCGGCATCGCGCTGCCCTAAACCGGTTTGGCCGTGTGGGAAACCGGGGTTGTGGCGAGACCTCGTGTCGCCGGTGAAGGTCGGTGCTTCGGGGTAAGGCCCCGGTCTTCGTCGGCCCGGCTAAGGGCGGGACCTTTGCACGACCCTTCCGTCATCCTCCGTCATCCCGGACTTGTTCCGGGATTCACCGTGCCGCTTATCCCTAAGCCGCTGAGTTCGCGGCCGCCTGGATCCCGGAACAAGTCCGGGATGACGGTGGGTAGCGCGAGGATAGGGCGCCCTCCATTGCTCCCTCAGGTCCCGTCCTCGTCGCCACCCACTGCGCGCGGCTGCGCGCCGGTGAGCGCGGCACAGACGTTCTGGATCAGCTGCTGGCGCATCCGCATCGGCGCGGCGGTGTCGCCGATCATCACCGCGATGGCGTAGCGCCGCCCGTCCGGCGCGGTGAGCAGGCCGACGTCGTTGAAGCCCGCGTTGCGCGCGCCGAAATCCTGCCCCGTGCCGGTCTTGTGCGCCACCTTCCAGCCCGGCGGCGTCGCGGCGCGCAACCGCGCGTGGCCGGTGCGCGAGGCCGCCATCGTGTCGAGCAGGATCCGCGTCGAGGTCTCGCTGAGCAGCTCGCCGCGCGCCAGCCGCGCCAGCGCGCCCGCGATCGCCACCGGCGCGGCGCCGTCGGGCGGGTTGTCGATGTAGCGCTGGAGCGCGGCGCGGCGCACCGCCGGGTCGAGCCGGGCGCGCGCCGCCTCGAAGCCGCGCCCCATCGCCATCGACTGGCTCCAGGTCAGTCCCGCGGTGCCGCTCTGGAGCAGCCGCTCGCCGGGGCCGAACTTGATCGCGCCGAGCTGGTGCTGGGCGATGAAGCGCCGCACCGCGGCCGGGCCGCCCACTACCGTGAGCAGCCGGTCGTTCGCGGTATTGTCGCTCTGCGTCAGCGCGCGCGTCAGCAGCCCGCCCACCGTGGTGCGGTAGCCGTTGGCGCCGACCAGGCCGGCGATCGGCTGGTGGAACAGCGTGAGGTCGTCGCGCGTGACCAGCACCGGATCGTCGAGCGTGAGCCTCCCCGCGTCGCGCTGCGACAGCACCGTCATCGCCACCCAGGTCTTGCTGACGCTCTGCTGCGGCAGGCTGAGATCGCCGCCCTGCTGCACCACCCAGTCCTCGTCCACCGCGACGATCGCCGCGCCGGCCTTGCCCGGGAAATTGCGGATGAGCTGCTCGACCCGTGCCTGGAGCGCGCGCGGCGCGGCCGAGCGACGCGGCGGCGGGGGCGGCGGCACGACGGCGAGCGGCACCGGGATCGAGACGAGCGGCTTGGGCGGCGCCGCGGGGATGAGCGCGGAGCCTGCCCCGGCGCCGCAGCCCGCGATCAGCAGCGACCAGGCGATGATCGCGGCCCGGCGCCCGAAAGTCTTACTACCCATGTCCGCCGCCACCAACCCCGCTTGACTCGCGTCTGTGGACAATAATGGCGCGGACACAAAGTGCTGCGACTCGCCGCTGCGACGATCACCCTTGTCGGCGCGACGAACGGTGGGGCGCTCGACCGTCACGCGTCAGGCTCGCGGCACCAGCACCGTGTCGGCGGCCTCGGCGAGCGTGTCCGGCCAGTCCAGCGTGAAGTGCAGCCCGCGGCTCTCGTGCCGGTGCAGCGCCGAGCGGACGATCAGCTCGGCGACCTGGAGCAGGTTGCGCAGCTCGATCAGGTCGGGGGTGACGCGGAAGTGGCCGTAATAATCCTCCACCTCGCTGCGCAGCAGGTCGATGCGGTGCTGCGCGCGCTCAAGCCGCTTGGTGGTGCGGACGATCCCGACATAGTTCCACATGAAGCGGCGGATCTCGGTCCAGTTCTGCTTGATCACCACCTCCTCGTCGGAGTCGGTGACGCGGCTCTCGTCCCACGCGCGTACCGCCGGGGGCGGCGGCAGCGTGTCCCATTGCTGCGCGATATGCTGCGCCGCCGCCTCGCCGAAGACGAAGCATTCCAGCAGCGAGTTGGAGGCGAGCCGGTTGGCGCCGTGCAGCCCCGACTGGGTGCACTCGCCCGCGGCGTAGAGCCCGGGCAGGTCGGTGCGGCCGTCACGGTCCACCACGATCCCGCCGCAGGTGTAATGCTGCGCCGGCACCACCGGGATCGGCTGGGTCGTCATGTCGATGCCGAGCCCGAGCAGCTTCTCGTGGATGTTGGGGAAGTGCGCGCGCACGAAGTCGGCGGGCATGTGGCTGATGTCGAGATGGACGAAGTCGAGCCCGTAGCGCTTGATCTCGGCGTCGATCGCGCGCGCCACCACGTCGCGCGGGGCGAGCTCCAGCCGGTCGTCGTACCAGGGCATGAAGCGCCGCCCGGTGGTGGGGTTGATCAGATGCCCGCCCTCGCCGCGCACCGCCTCGGTGATCAGGAAGTTCTTGACCTCGAGATGGTACAGGCAGGTCGGGTGGAACTGCATGAATTCCATGTTCGCGACCCGGGCGCCGGCGCGCCACGCCATCGCGATCCCGTCCCCGGTGGCGCCGCGCGGCGCCGTGGAGAAGAGATAGGTCCGCCCCGCCCCGCCGGTCGCCAGGATCGTCGCGCGCGCGGTGTGCACCTCGACCGCGCCGGTGCGTCGGTCGATCGCGTAGACGCCCCAGACGTTGCCTGCGCCCGAGTAGCGTTCCTCGTGGCGGCTGGTGGCGAAGTCGATCGCGACCTGGTCGGGGACGAGCGTGATATTGGGGTGCGCCTCGGCGGCGCGCTGGAGCGCCTCCTGCACCGCCCAGCCGGTCGCGTCGGCGACATGGACGATGCGGCGATGCGAGTGACCGCCCTCGCGCGTGAGATGGAGCGCGCCGCCTTCCTCGGCGAACGGCACGCCCAGCGCGCGCAGCCGCGCGATCGCGGCGGGGGCGCGCTCGACCACGAACTCGACGATCGCGCGGTCGTTGAGCCCCGCGCCGGCGACCATCGTGTCCTCGACATGGTGCTCGAACGTGTCGCCGGGCTCGAGCACCGCGGCGATCCCGCCCTGCGCCCAGGCGGTGCTGCCCTCGTTGAGCGCGCCCTTGGCGAGCACGGTGACGGTGAAGCGGTCGGCCAGGTTGAGCGCCGCGGTGAGCCCGGCCGCGCCCGAACCGACGATCAGGACGTCGCTCTGTGTCATGCGCTTAGCCCGCGAATGTTGCGAATGTTGAGTCGCTGGCGCGAGTCGCGGCGGGTGTGAACGTTGAGTCGGCGGCGTGCGGGGCGCGGGTGGCGGTCGGGCTCGGGGAGGGGCATGACGCCCATGTGGCACAGCTGCGGGCGTTTAGGACAGCGTGAGTTGCGGCAACGATCCTCCCAGGCACGGGCAGGGGGCGCGCGGGCGAGATCGTATTCCCCGGACATGGTCTTGGCGTGCCGGGGGCGCGCCAAAGCCCCTACGCCGCGCGCTAGCGCGGTGGTGGAGGGGGGTTCCTCGCTCGCTGCGCGTCGTTGAGGAGACCCGCGGACGCCGGGATCCGCAGAGGACCCTCCTCCACCACGACGCGACGCGTCGCGGTCCCCTCCCCGCGAGCGGGGAGGAGTTACTGCGCCTCACTTCTTCGCCACGACCCTGGGCAGCCGGTCGATCGGCTCGACCGTGATATCGCGGAACCAGGTCTCGGCGCCCTCCGACTGGAGCTGCACGCTGCCATGCGTCAGCGCGGTCCGTTTCCCCGCGGCGTCGACCGTCGCCAGCCCCTCCACCACCATCACCGGCACGCCGTTGACGACGTGCACCGCGCGGTCGCCGAGCACGTAGAGGTCGAGCGTGTTCCACTGCCCCGCCGGCTTCTCCGCGTCGCGCGCGTTCTCGACGTTCCAGATCAGCGTGCCGTTGACGATCTCGACCGGCCGCCCGTCCTGGCGATAGCGCACCGGCGGCGAGACCAGCGACGGGTCGAGCGCGGCGGTGGTGCGCAGGCGCACGTCGCGCCCCACCGCCACCGCCATGCCGGTCGAGCCCTGCATGATCTCGAACTCGACCGAGGGCTGCCACGTGCCGAACACCGCGCCGGGTGTGCCATGGGTGTGGTAGAGCAGCCCGTTGTTGGGCGGCTGGCCGAGCCGCGGCGCCCAGCGCCTGGCACCCCAGCGATACTGTAGCCGCAGGTGGTAGTCGCGCAGGTCGGCGTCGTGGACGAGCGCGCCCCAGGTCTCGCCCTTGACCCACAGCGCGGGGCGGCCGTCGATGGGGCGGATCGCGAAGTCGCCGGCGGTGTCGCGCGTCGTGCCGATCGGCGTCGCGCCGGGCCGGTCGCGATAGGTCACCGACGGGTCGGGATAGCCCAGCCACGGGTGCCAGCCGGCGAGGTCGCGCCCGTTCAGCAGCGCGCGTGCCTTGCCGGTCGCGCGCGGCACGTCGGCGAGGACGATGGACTGCGGGCGCGCGACCGTGTCGCCGACGGCCGCGCGCGCCTGGGCGAGCTGCTCGGGCGTGGCGGGCGCCTGCGCGGCGGCGGGGGCGGACAGCGCCGCGACGGCGAGCCCCATCACAATCGGTCGCACGCTGTTCCCCTCCGCTGGCGTTGTTTGCGGGGAGGTATCGCAGGCGCACGCCGCGAGAACAATGGGATATGGGAACGTTCCCGGTGTGAGGGTCAGCTCACGTCCTTCGATCATGGCACGGCTGCGTACCATCTCGCTGTAAGTGTAGCGGCACGCGTGTTCTTGTCCTGCCGTCGGGCGCCTCAACGACGAACCTGGACAATGCCTCGACTTCCAAACTGCCGCCGAGGCATTCCACCGCGCGACGATCGGCGCACTTCAAGCGAGTATCCACGTCCCCGCCTTCGCGGGGATGACGAAAGAAGAGGGGTGAGGCAGCCCCGCGCCGCGTCCCGTGACGCACCTGCGCTGCGCGCTCACTGCGGCCACGCCACCCCCAACCCCGCCTTGCCCCGCCGCCGCCGCGCTGCCACAGCGGCGCGCCACAGCCAGGGGACAGCGACCATGATCGTGCGCAGCGACGAATATGAGGACGTGGCGGTGCCCGGCGCCGGCACGATGCGCACCCATCTGTTCCGCCCCGCGATCGACGGGCGCTTCCCCGGCGTGCTGTTCTTCTCCGAGATCTACCAGGTGACCGCGCCGATCCGTCGTTTGGCGACCCTGCTGGCGGGCAACGGCTATGTCGTCTCGGTCCCCGAGGTGTACCACGAGTATGAGCCCGCCGGCACGGTGCTCGCCTATGACCAGCCCGGCACCGACCGGGGCAACGCGCTCAAGTTCACCAAGCCGGTCGCACAGTACGACGCCGACTCGCGCGCCGCGCTCACCGCGCTGGCGGCGCACCCGGCGTGCGACGGGCGGCTCGCCACCTTCGGTGTGTGCCTCGGCGGGCATCTCGCCTATCGTGCCGCGCTCGACCGGCGCGTCGGCGCCGCCGCCTGTTTCTACGCCACCGACATCCACTCGGGCACGCTGGGCGAGGGCCGCGCCGACGACAGCCTCGCGCGCATGGACGCGCTCGAGGCCGAGACGATGTTCGTTTGGGGGCGGCAGGACCCGCACGTCCCGTTCGCCGGGCGCGAGGCGATCCGTGGGCGGCTGGAGGAGGTGGGCGCGCGCTACGAGTGGCACGAGGTCAACGCGCCGCATGCCTTCCTGCGCGACGAGGGGCCGCGCTACGATCCGGCGCTGTTCCGGCAGAGCGTGGCGTGGACGCTCGCGCTGTACCGCCGCGCGCTGGGGTGAGCGGTCGCCCCACCCGCGCGCCGCACCGCCCGCCTCACGCCGCGGCGCGCTGCTCCAGCGTCGCGACGAAGGCGTCCGCCACCATCGGGCGGCCGATCAGATAGCCCTGCACCAGGTCGCAGCCGGCGTCGCGCAGCAAGGCGAGGCAGCCGGGCTCCTCGATCCCCTCCGCCACCACCTTGAGCCCGAGCCCGTGCGCGAGGTCGATCGTCGAGCGCACCATCAGCGCGTCCGCCGGGTTGAGATGCGCATGCTGGACGAAGCTGCGGTCGATCTTGAGCTCGGACAGCGGCAGCTCGCGCAGATAGGTCAGCGTCGACTGGCCGGTGCCGTAATCGTCCATCGAGATCGCAACGCCCTTGGCGCGGAAGTGGCGCAGCTGCGCGGCGGCGCGCTCCGGATCGGCCAGCGTGGCGGACTCGGTCACCTCGAAGATCAGCCGGTCGGCCGGCACCGCGCCCGAGTCGAGCAGGGCGTCGACCGCGGCGCTGAACGCCGGCTCGGCGATCAGCATCGCGGAGAGGTTGATCGCGACCGAGACGTCGTGCCCGCGCGCGCGCCAGTCGGCGAGGTCGGCGACCGCGCGCGCGAGCACGTGGAGGGTCAGCGCGCTGATGCGGTCGGCCTGCTCGGCGAGCGGGATGAACAGGTCGGGCCGGATCATCCCGCGAGTCGGGTGGCGCCAGCGCACCAGCGCCTCGGCGCTGGCGACCCGGTCGGTCGCGAGGGCGAGCTTGGGCTGGTAATGCACCTCGATCTCGCCGTTGGCGATCGCCTGGTCGAGCTCGCCCATCAGCACCAGTCGCCGCTCCAGCGCATCGGCGTCGACGTGCGCGTGGCGCCAGAACGCGCCCGCCGCGGCGGCCTCGTCGGCGGCGCGGGTCGCGCTCACCAGCCGGTCATGGATCGTGCCCTCGCCCGCCGAGACGCCGAGATGCACCGCGGCGTCGGCGCGGCGGCCGAGGATCTCGACCGGCTCGATCAAGGTCGCGCGCAGCGCCGCGACCAGCGCCTCGATGTCCTCGCCCGGCGCGTTGACCGCGAGCAGCCGCTCGCCGACGCGATAGACGCTGGCGCCCACCGTCGCGTGCAGCCGGTCGGCGACGCGCAGCAGCAGGTCGTGCCCGGCGCGCTCGCCCAGCAGCGTGATGAGCGCGTCCGCGTTGCCGAGCGACGCCACCAGCAGCGGCGTCGGCGCGGCGGAGTCCCTGTCGTGGAGCAGCGCGCGGCGGTTGGGCAGGCCGGTGTCCTCGTCGACGCGGCGCTGGCGCTCGAAGCGGCGTGCGAGATCGAGCGCGACGCGCGCCAGCCCGGCCGCGACGACCAGCACCAGCGCCGGGGCCAGCGGGAACACCGCCTGGTCGGCGACCTGCGCCCGGACCGCGAGCGCGAACAGGACCACCGGAGCGGCCAGCGCCAGTCCCGCCGCGACCGGGCCGCGCCGCACCCACAGCATCGGTGCGGCGAGCAGCAGCGCGAGCAGCAGCGGCAGCGCGCTGCTCCATTCCGACGGCACGCCCGCGAGCAGCGTCTCGGCGGCGAGCGCCTGCACCACCACGCCGGGGATCACGCCCCAGTGCGGCGTGGCGTAGCGGTCACCCATCTCGATCGCGGTGGCGCCGATCAGTATGTCGCGCCCGCGCACCGCCGCCGGGTCGAAGCGGCCGTCACGCGCCGCGACGAAGCTCAGCCGCGGCAGCCGCGTCGGGTCGATCCCGCCGTCGATCGGGAAGAAGCTGTCGGCCGCGCCGGAGCGATGCGCGATCAGCGCGGAGAGCGACGGCCGCGGCGTGCCCGCGGTAATGGTGCCGAACGGCGCACGGCGGACGATGCCGTCGGCGTCGGGCTGCATGCTCACCGAGGCGAGCGCGGCACCGGCGCGCAGCGCGGGCAGCGGCAGCGAGTCGATCGTGCGGCGATCGCCCAGGCGCGCGCGCTGCGCGAAGGTGGGCAGCGCGACGAGGCCGGGCGCGCGCGCGATGGCCTGCGCCAGCGCGGCATCGCCCGCGCCGGGGCCGGCGGAGGAGAAGTCGACGTCAAAGGTGATCGAGGCGGCGCCCGCTTCGCGGAGCCGATCGACCGCGCGCGCATAATGGTCGCGCGACCAGGGCCACTCGCGGATCGCGGCGACGCTGGCGGCGTCCATCTCGACGACGACGACCTGCCCGCTCGGCGCGCGCACCCAGGCGGCGGCGCGCGGCGGGTCAAGCAGCCGATCGATCCGCGCGCCCAGCCCGCTGAGCGCGGTGAGCAGCGCGAGCGTGAGCGCCGCGGCGAGCGCGAGCGCGCGGCGGTGACGCAGCAGGGCGCGGGGGCGGGGGATCAGCATGCGGCGGCGGCTTGGCAGGTGATGAAGAGGGTCGCTCCATCCCCGCCCGCGAGAAGGGCAACTTGATCTAAGCGGTCCCCCCTCCGCCACGCACCACCCCGGCGAACGCCGCGGTCCAGTTGGGCGAACCGCCGTGACGTGCAAGCGACGTCACCCAACTGGACCCCGGCGTCCGTCGGGGTGGTAGCTGGGGCAAGGAGATGGTCCATCACCCCACGAGCCTTCAGATGCTTCTCGCGTCCCACCCCGCCCCGCATCAGAACACCCGCGACAGCCGCAGCGAGATACGCGGCCGGCGGTTGCCGGTGTCGAACCGATCGGCGTTGAGCGGGAAGGCGACCTCGACCATGCCGTCGAGCCGACCCGCCCCAGCGCGCACGCCCAGCCCAGTCGACGCCAGCGTCCCGCCGCCGAACCCGTCGCGCAGGTTGCTGACATGCCCGCCGTCGACGAAGGCATAGCCCTGCGCGCGGTCGATCACGCCGGGCAGCACGCGCCCGGCGTCGGCGCGGAGCTCGGCCGAGGCCATCGCGCCCTGGTCGCCGGTGCGCTCGGCATAGTCATAGCCGCGCGCGAAGCCGGGGCCGCCCAGCCCGATCTCGGCGGTGGCGAGCAGCGGGCGCGAGGCGAGCTGCGCCGCGCCTGCCAGCACCGCGCTGAACGGCCCGCCGAGCCGGCGCGTGTAGTCCATCTGCCAGGTCGCCAGCACGAAGCGCGCGTCGCCGTCGGCGCGCGACAGCAGCGCGTCGCCGGCATGGCTCACCCCGGCGAGCGGCAGCCCGACCACGCCTGCCAGCTCGCCCCGCAACGTGCCGCCGGCGACGGCCGCCTGGCCGTTGAGCGAGGCGGTGGCGGTGGCGAGCCGGTCGCGGCGCAGCCGCGCGCCCCGGAGCGTCTGGGTCACCGTCACCGCGCGCAGCTCGGCCTGGCCCCACAGGCTGCGTGCGCGGGTGCGCACCAGCGCGCGTGTGTAGCTCACCGACAGGTCGCCGCTGCGCCCGACCACGTCGAGCGGGGCCAGCGCCGCCCCCGGGTTGGAGCGCGCCACGGAGCCGGCCACCGCCAGTACCGAACCGGCCGAGTCGACCGGTGCGGCGTAGCGCGCGCGCAGGAAGGCGAACTCGCTCGGCTCGAACGGCGTCTGCGCGACGATCAGCGACAGCTCGTCGCCGTCCCCCGCGAGCCCGCGCAGGCTGGCGAGCAGGGTGGAGCGCACCGGGCCGACCTCGGCGCTGCCGCGGTTGTCGAGCTGCGCATAGGCGCTGGCGCGGTCGCTCGCGATCGTCACCAGCAGGATGCCGAAACCGTCCTGACGGACGTAGCGCGTGTCGGTCACGCGCACGCCGGGCACGTCGCCGACCAGCAGCAGCGCGCGCTCCAGCATCTTCTGCGTCACCGCGCCGCGCCCGGTGAGCGCGTGGACCAGCAGCGTGTCGGCGGCGGCACTGCGCGCGCCGATCACGCGCACCGCATCGATGCGGCCGAGCTCGACCTCCACCGCGAGCACGCCGTCGGTCATCGGCTGCGCCGCGACCGAGGCGGTGGCGAAGGGATAGCCGCGCGCGCGCACCGCGCCCGCCACCTGGCCCGCGAGCGTCGCCAGCGCAGCGCGGTCGAGCGTGCGGCCGATCACCGGCGCCATCGCGGCGGCATAGGCCGACTCGGGCACGCTCTCCGCGCCGAGCACGCGCACCGCGCGCACCGGCGGAGTCAGCGCCGTGCCCGCGGCGGCGCGGCTGGCGGCGTCGACCTCGGTCGGGCGCGCGCGTTCGGGCTGCTCGAGCGAGGGACGCGGCAGCGCGCGCGCCGCGATCGTCGGATCGGCGCGGTCGAGCGCGGTCTGCGCCGCGGCGGGTGCGCCCGCCAGTGCGGCGCTGCCCAGCAGCGCCAGGCGGATCGTGGATGTAGCTCGCATGCGGACGCCCCTGTTATCGCGGCGCGGCCTAGGCGGGGGCGGGTTCCGATTTGGTTACGATGACCGCGGCATTTCGCTAACCATTTGCTCTAAGTTGTTCGCAACGCTCTCCTTCTACTCGGCTGAGTCGGCGCGCCTGGCGGGCCGAGGGAGAATAACATGCGTAAGCCGATCCTGGCGCTGCTCGCCGCTTCCACCGCTGGGTTCGCGATGCCCGCGAGTGCCGGCCCCGCCGGCTGGCGGATCAGCGAGGCGATGGGTGACGTGCAGGTGACGCGGGCGGGCGTGTCGAAGGTCGCCACGCGCGGCAGCGCGATCGTCGCCGGCGATACCGTCACCACCGCCAAGGGCGCTCGCGCGGTGCTGGTGCGCGGCACCGAATTCATGCTGGTCGCGCCGGGCTCGCGGCTGACGCTGCCCGCCGCGACCGAGGCCAAGGGGATGACGCGGATCGTCGAGGAGTTCGGCAACGTCGTCTTCATGATCAAGAAGAAGATGACGCCGCACTTCGAGGTGCAGACGCCGTACCTCGCCGCGGTGGTGAAGGGCACGACCTTCAGCGTCAGCGTCGGCGGCACCGGCAGCGCGCTGCAGGTGATCGAGGGCGCGGTCGAGGTTGCCACCAGCGACGGCGGCGCCCACGAACTGCTCACCCCGGGAGCGGTGGCGCAGGTCGGCGCCGACGACCGCTTCCGCATGGCGATCGAGCGCGACGGCGTGCGCCGCGTGATCGAGTCGCCGGCGCGGCCGAAGGAAGCGCCCGTACCGGCGCTGCCGGTCGCGGCCGAGACCGCCGCGGCGTCGGAGCCCGCGGCCGCCCCCGTCGACCAGGCGGCGCCACCGGCGCTCGCCGCCGCCGCCCCCGCCATCACGGCGGAGCCGGCCGTCGCGAGCGTCGCGCCGGCGGCGGACGCGCCGACGGTCGTCGCGGTGAGCGAGACGGTCTATGCCGCCCCGGTGGCGCTGGCGGACACCACCGGCGGGCTCGTCCAGGGCACCACCGCCGCGGCGGGCGGCGCCAGCGCGGCGCTGGCGGCGGTGGCGAGCGCGACCCGCACCGCCACCGAGGCGTCCACTACCACGGTCAAGGCGGTCGAGATGGCCACCGAAGTTGCCGGCGCGCGTGCCGAACAGGCGAGTGCGAGCGCGGCGGCGGCGAAGAGCGCCGCGGAGAGTGCCGCTGCGGCTGAGGCCAAGGCCGGCGCCGAGCGTGCCGCGGTAGAGGCGGCGACACAGGCACGTGCGACCGAGGCCGCGGCGCAGTCCTCCGCGCTCGCGGCGGCCCAGGCCGGCGTGGAACAGGAGCAGGCCGCGGCGGCACGCGCCGCCGCCGCCGCGCAGGCCGAGGCGAGTGCGGAGGCGGCGCGGGCGGCACTGGCCGCGCAGCAGCAGGTCGCGGCGGAGCAGGCGGCGATGGCCGAGGCACAGGCCAAGGCAGTGGCCGAGCAGGCCGCGACCGCGGCGGCGCAGGTGCAGGCCGAGGCGACCGCGGCGGCGACCGCGCGCGCGGCCGAGGCCGCGCGGCAGGCGGCGGCCGACGCGGCGACCCAGGCGGCCGCGATGGTGGCGCAGCAGGCCGCGGCACAGGCCTCGGGCGACGCCGCGGCCCAGGCGGCGGCGGCGAGCCAGGCGCAGGCGGCGCAGGCCGCCGCCGCCGTGGCGGCGGCGCAGGCCGCACAGGCACAGGCGCAGGCGGAGAGCGCCGCCAAGGGCGCCGGCAACGCCGCCGCCGCGGCGCTGCAGGCAGCGATCGAGAAGGCCGCGCGCGACGCCGCCAAGGCTCTCTCCGACCTCGCCGCACAGAAGGCGGCGCAGGATGCCGCCAAGGCCGCCGATCAGGCGCAGAAGGCCGCCGATCAGGCCGCCAAGGCCGCCGCCGACAAGGCCGCCAAGGACGCGGAGAAGGCGGCACGCGACGCCGACAAGGCGGCCAAGGACGCGGACAAGGCGGCGAAGGACGCGGCCGACAAGGCCGCCAAGGCCGCGGCCGACGCCGCCAGGGAGCAGGAGAAGGCGGCACGCGACGCGCAGAAGGCCGCCGACGACGCGGCCAAGGCGGCGCAGAAGGCGGCGGACGACGCCGCCAAGAAGCCGCTACCGGGGCCGCTCGACCCGCTCAAGCAGGTGGTCGACCTGCTGCTGCCGAAGAAGCCCTGACACGCGACCGTTGCGCCGCCCGGGCGCGCGCGACATGAGGGCGTGTCGCACCGGGAGAGAGTGAATGCGCCTGAACGCCGCGCTGTTGTTGACGTCGACCCTCGCGCTGGTCGCCGCCGCGCCCGTGCCGCAGACGGCGCCGGCGGCGGCGCCCGCCGCTGCGACACAGGCAGCCGACCGGGCGCTGCTCGCCTTCCTCGATCAGAAGTTCGACGAGCAGCTCGCGCTCAGCCCGGAGGGCCAGACCCAGCTCGGGCTCAAGACCGGCGAGGACCGGCTCGACGATTATACCGACGCCGCGCAGGTGCGCGCGCGCGCGCTCGAGGAGCGCCAGCTCGCCGAGCTGCACCGGCGCTTCCGCCCCGAGCAGCTCGGCGAGTCGGCGCGGGTCAGCTATCGGCTGTTCGAGGAACAGGTAGCGCGCGACCGCGCCTCGTTCCGCTTCCGCCAGCTGCGCTTCCCGGTCTCGACCAACGGCAGCCCGGCGGGGGCGATCCCGGTGCTGCTGATCAACAACCACCGCGTCGACACCGTCGCCGACGCGCAGGCCTATGTCGCCCGGTTGCGCGACACCGAGCGCGTGATGCGCGAGGTCGCCGGAACGATGCGCGCGCAGGCGGCCAAGGGCATCATCCCCAACCAGGTCAATTTCGCCCCGGCCCGCGCCGACGCGCTCAAGGTGGTTACCGGCGCGCCGTTCGACGCCGGCCCCGACTCGACGCTGCTGGCCGATTTCCGCAAGAAGGTCGCCGCGCTCGACGCCCCGTCCGCGACCAAGGCGCAGCTGCTCGCCGACGCCACCGCCGCGCTCAAGGGCCCGTTCCGCCATGGCTATACCGTGCTGATCGCGGCGCTGGACGAGATCGCACCCAAGGCGACGGGCAATTACGGCGCCTGGCACCTGCCCGACGGCGCGGCCTATTACGCCGACCGGCTGCGCGAATCGACCACCACCGATCTCAGCGCCGAGCAGATCCACCAGCTTGGGCTCCAGCAGGTGGCGGCGATCCGCGGCGAGATGGAGGCGGTCAAGCGCCAGGTCGGCTTCACCGGCACGCTGGAGCAGTTCTTCGACAAGGTCCGTACCGACCCGTCGCTCAAATATCCCAACACCGCGGCCGGCCGCGAACAGTATCTCGGCGACGCGCGTGCGGTGATCGACGGCGTGATGACGGCGGCACCGCGCTATTTCCGCGTGCTGCCCAGGGCGCCGCTGGAGGTGCGCGCGGTGGAGAAGTGGCGCGAGGGCACTGCCTCCACCGCCTTCTACAACCCGCCCTCGGCGGACGGCACGCGGCCCGGCATCTATTACGTCAACCTGGTCGACATGAACCAGACGCAGAAGGTGCAGGTCGCGGGCATCGCCGCGCACGAGGGCGCGCCCGGGCACCATTTCCAGATCGCGCGCCAGCAGGAGCTGACCGACCTGCCCAAGTTCCGCAAGTTCGGCGGCTATGGCGCGTATATGGAGGGCTGGGGCCTCTATTCGGAGCGGCTGGCGGACGAGATGGGCGTGTACAAGACGCCATACGATCGCTTCGGCATGCTGTCGCTGCAGGTGTGGCGCGCGATCCGCCTGGTGCTCGACACCGGCATCCATGCCAAGCGGTGGACGCGCGATCAGGCGATCGCCTATTTCCGCACCAACAGCTCGGTCTCGGACACCGATATCGCGCGCGAGGTCGACCGTTATTTCAACTGGCCGGGGCAGGCGACCAGCTACATGGTCGGCCAGCTCAAGATCGCCGAGCTGCGCGCGCGCGCCGAGCGCGAACTCGGGCCGAGGTTCGACATCCGCGACTTCCACGAGGCGGTGTTGAGCCAGGGAGCGCTGCCGCTCGGCGTGCTGGAGGAGCAGGTCGACCGCTATATCGCGGCGAAGAAGGGGTAAGCCGCGCGCCGGTCCATTCGCGCTTGACTGCGCCGCGCCCGGGGGGCACCCGGCGAGGATCGCGGGCGATCGTCCGCCCGCGCCCGGAGGAGTGATCCCGTGCGAGTCGCCATCGCCACCGACCATGCCGGCTTCGCGCTCAAGCAGGAGCTCAAGGCCTGGCTCAACGAGCAGGGCCATGCCGTCACCGACCTCGGCACCGACGGCACCGCCAGCGTCGATTATCCCGACTATGGCCGGGTGCTCGCCGAGGCGCTCGCTTCGGGCCGGGTCGAGCGGGGCATCGCGCTGTGCGGCTCCGGCATCGGCATCATGATCGCGGCGAACCGCAACCCGGCGGTGCGCTGCGCCCTGGTGTCGGAGCCTTACTCCGCCGCGCTCGCGCGCAGCCACAACGACGTCAACGCCATCGCGCTGGGCGCGCGGCTGATCGGCCTCGACATGGCCAAGCAGTGCGTCGCCACCTTTCTCGCGACCGATTTCCTCGGCGGGCGCCACGCCGCCCGCGTCGACATGCTCAAGGAGCCCGTATGAGCACCAACCCCGCCCACCAGCTCAGCACGGCGCCGAGCGGTTTCTTCGATCGCGGCCTCGCCGAGGCCGATCCGGCGGTGTTCGCCGGCGTGGAGCATGAGCTCACCCGCGAGCAGACCCAGATCGAGCTGATCGCGAGCGAGAATATCGTCAGCCGCGCGGTGCTCGAGGCGCAGGGCTCGGTGTTCACCAACAAATATGCCGAAGGCTATCCCGGCAAGCGCTATTACCAGGGCTGCCACCCGTCGGACGAGGTCGAGCAGCTCGCGATCGATCGCGCCAAGCAGCTGTTCGGCTGCGGCTTCGTCAATGTCCAGCCGCACTCCGGCGCGCAGGCCAACGGCGCGGTGATGCTGGCGCTGGCCAAGCCGGGCGACACGATCCTGGGGCTCAGCCTCGACGCCGGCGGCCACCTCACCCATGGCGCGCGCGCGGCGCTGAGCGGCAAGTGGTTCAACGCGGTGCAGTACGGCGTCGACGCCGAGACGCATCTCATCGACTATGACGCGGTCGAGCGGCTCGCCGCCGAGCACAAGCCGCGCGTCATCATCGCGGGCGGCTCAGCCTATCCGCGCCACATCGATTTCGCGCGCTTCCGCGCGATCGCCGACCAGGTCGGCGCGACCTTCATGGTCGACATGGCGCATTTCGCCGGTCTGGTCGCGGGCGGTGTCCACCCGACCCCGTTCGGCCACGCGCACGTCGTCACCACCACCACGCACAAGACGCTGCGCGGCCCGCGCGGCGGCATGATCCTCACCGACGACGAGGCGATCGCCAAGAAGATCAACTCGGCGGTGTTCCCCGGGCTGCAGGGCGGCCCGCTGATGCACGTCATCGCCGCCAAGGCGGTGGCGTTCGGCGAGGCGCTGCGCCCCGATTTCCGCGGCTATGCCGCCGCGGTGGTGGAGAACGCCAAGGTGCTCGCGGCGACGCTGAAGGAGCGCGGCGCCGACCTGGTCTCGGGCGGCACCGACACGCACCTGGCGCTGGTCGACCTCACCCCGCTCGGCGTCACCGGCCGCGACGCCGACGAGGCGCTGGAGCGCGCGGGCATCACCTGCAACAAGAACGGCATCCCCAACGATCCGCTGCCCCCGGTGAAGACCAGCGGCATCCGGGTCGGCTCGCCCGCGGGCACCACGCGCGGCTTCGGCACGGGCGAGTTCCGCGAGATCGGCAACATGGTGGCCGACGTGCTCGACGGGCTGGCGCAGAAGGGCGAGGCGGGGGACCCGCAGGTCGAGGCGAGCGTTCGGGACCGCGTGCGTGCGCTGTGCGCGCGCTTCCCGATCTACCAATAAGGAGGTTCGCCGATGGCGTCGATCGACGAGAAGGCCCGCGAGGTGCAGAGCAACGTGCAGGGCACGCCCGGGCTGGGCAAGAGCATGGCCAAATGGGGCGCGCTCGGCGCGGTGGTGGCGATCCCGGTGCCCTTCATCGGTCCGGTGTTCGGCGCGATCGCGGGCGCGGCCTATGCCTATCACAAGGGTAAGAAAAGCGGACTGTGAGCGCCGCCTAGCGGGACGGGTGAAGGACTGAGATGCGCTGCCCGTTCTGCGGCCATGACGCGAGCCAGGTGAAGGACAGCCGCCCCACCGACGACGGGGCGGCGATCCGGCGCCGGCGTCAGTGCGAGGGTTGCGCCGCGCGCTTCACCACCTTCGAGCGGATCCAGCTGCGCGAGCTGACCGTGGTGAAGAGCGAGCATCGCCGCGAGCCGTTCGACCGCGAGAAGCTGCTCCGCTCGGTCGCGATCGCGGCGCGCAAGCGCCCGGTCGAGCCGATCCAGCTCGAGAAACTGGTGAGCGGCATCCAGCGCCAGCTCGAGACCAGCGGCGACGCCGAGGTCTCGGCCAAGCGCATCGGCGAGATGGTGATGGACGGGCTCAAGGGGCTCGACTCGGTCGCCTATATCCGCTTCGCCAGTGTCTACCGCGACTTCAGCGAGGCGCGCGACTTCGAGGAGTTCGCCGGCAGCGTCGAGGAGGCGGGGCGCGAGGGGTAAGGTCGGGAGCCTCCCGCCGCGGCCGAGAGCGATCGTTGCTCGGCCCGCTTCCCCTTTCCGTTCGGTTCGAGCAGCATCGAGCTTGCCGAGATGCGTCCGTCGAGAACATAGGCCAGCGATGAGCTTCCACGTCTACATACTGCGCTGCGCCGACCGCACCTATTACACCGGCCATACCGAGGATCTGGAGCGCCGCGTCGCCGAGCATCAGGCGGGCACGATCCCCGGCTACACGCACGACCGCCGGCCGGTCGAGCTGATGTGGTCGCAGGACTTCCCCACACGCGCGGAGGCGCTGGAGCGCGAACTTCAGGTAAAGGACTGGTCGCGGAAGAAGAAGGAAGCGTTGTTCCGCGCCGACTGGGAAATGATCGCGGAGGCGGCGCGTCCTCGACCACGCGTCTCGACTTCGCTCGACGCTGGCTCGGATCGAACGGACGAGGAGCAGGCGATGAACCAGGAGGACAGGCTTTCGACCTCCGCCCCGCCCCCCGTCATCGTCCTCGTCCGCCCGCAGCTCGGCGAGAATATCGGCAAGGCCGCGCGCGCGATGCTCAACTTCGGGCTGACCGAGCTGCGCCTCGTCGCCCCACGCGACGGCTGGCCCAATCCGCAAGCCGGCCCCGCCGCGTCGGGCGCCGACGTCGTGCTCGAGCGCGCGCTCGTGTATGATAGCGTCGCCGAGGCGGTCGCCGACTGCGCCCATGTCTATGCCACCACGGTGCGCAAGCGCGGCGTCACCAAGCCCGTCGTGACCCCGGAGGTGGCAGCGCGCGCGATCCACGCCGATGCGGGCCGGTCGGCGATCCTCTTCGGCCCCGAACGATCGGGGCTCGAGACCGATGACGTCGCGGTGGCGCGGACGATCGTCACCGTGCCGATCAACCCCGGGTTCGGCAGCCTCAATCTTGCCCAGGCGGTGATCCTGGTCGCCTATGAATGGTCGAAAGGGCAGGCGCTCGCCAGCCCGCCCGAGACCGAGCTCGCCCCGCCCGCGCCGCAACAGGAGCTGGACGGCATGATCGCGCAGCTCGACGCGCTGCTCGATGAGGCGGGCTACTTCTTCCCGCTCGACCGTGCGCCGGCGTCGCGGCGCACGCTGCGGACGATGCTGACCAAGCCCGGCTGGAACAGCCAGGAGGTCCGCACGATGCGCGGCGTGCTCTCCGCGCTGGCGCCGCGTCCGCCGCGCGGCTGAGCGCGCCGCTCAGTCGATCCGCGGGCTCTCCGGTCGTCCGCCCAGATAGGCCGAGGCGGGCGCGTGGAAGGGAAAGCCCGCCGCGGCGACGCGGTTGAGGATCAGCTGCATCGAGCCGTGACGCGCCTCGCATGCCATCGCGCTGGCACGTTCGAGCCAGGCCGGGTCGACCAAGGTGCCCGAGCGCGTGCGCATGAGCGGCCCGCTCGGGCCCGTCATCGCGGCGATGCGGCGGCGTACCGTGGTGTCGGGCAGCGACAGCGCGCGCGCGATCGCGGCGACGCGCACGGCATGGCTCTGGCGGAAGCTCGCGCCGCTCTCGCCGCGCGCCGCCAGCGTGCCGCCCTCGGCGGCGAAGCGCTGCGTGTTGGCGTGGAGGATCGCGGAGAAGATCGCGGTGTCGACCGCCTCGGGGAACAGGTTGCGGTTCTGATCGACCAGCGCCAGCACCAGGTCGAGCAGCCCGCACACCCCGTCGATCTCGGTGAAATGGCCGACTGAACGCATCGTCGGCAGCTCGACCGCGCCCGCGGCCGTCGCATCGGCCACGAAGCGGACGAAGCAATCGTGCGCGTAGCGCAGCTTGGCCTTAATGAAGCGGCTCCGCCAGAAGCGCGGCGACATGGTGACACCGGCATCGATCCGATGGCACAGCCCCGAGTCGATCAGCGCGGCGATGTGGCGGCGCACCGTCTCGAACGGTCGCCCCAGCGACAGCGCCGCCGAGTGGATCGAGATCGCGCCGTCGCGCTCGGGCTTGGTCAGCGCGGTGCGCATGAGCAGCGCCAGGACGAGCAGACGATCGACGTTGCCGCGCAGCGGCCGCAGCATGGCGACATTGATGCCGGTATGCAGCTCGGCGATCAGCCGCACCTTCTGATGAATGGGCATCGAGAGACGAACGCTGGCATGAGCCGGGGGCATGTCAGTCTGACGTCGCGCGGCCGTCGCGTAATTCGGCACCGTGCTGGTCCTTTCACCTTCAGTAACCATCGCCGTCAAGACAATCATTCCCGGAAAAAGACAGACGGGTGTCGGCGTTTTCCAATGGTTGCACGAGCTCCCTGCATAGCCCGCGCAACCCACCGACCCCCGCAAGGCCTTTTTCAGCGGAATGAGTACATTATACGGTAAGGTCCGACTGTCGCACAGGTGCCTTTTACCCAATATGGTTGGTAGCTGATCTTTTCGTCACCTGGAGTTCAGCTTAGCGGCAGTTGCCCGGCACGGTAATCACATTGCGCCCTCTGGCTGATCGGAGACGATATGTTGCTTCGCTTATGATGCAGATCAAATGATGTGGTTGGTAACCATTGGTCACACGATCACTCGGCGGCGAGCGGCGCCGTGCCTGACAGCGCCCCGTCCCCGCGCAACGCCGAGTCGAGTCGCATGCGGTCGAGCTTGTTCTCCCACCGCGCCACCACGATCGCGGCCACCGCGTTGCCGACGAAGTTGGTCAGGCTGCGGCACTCGCTCATGAAGCGGTCGACCCCGAGGATCAGCGCCATGCCCGCCACCGGCACGCTTGGCACGATCGACAGCGTCGCCGCCAGCGTGATGAAGCCGGCGCCGGTCACCCCGGCCGCGCCCTTGGACGAGAGCATCGCCACCGCGAGCAGCAGCAGCTGCTGGCCGAGCGTGAGGTCGACGTTGCACGCCTGCGCGATGAACAGCGCCGCCAGCGTCATGTAGATGTTGGTGCCGTCAAGGTTGAACGAATAGCCCGTCGGCACCACCAGCCCGACCACGCCGCGATCGCACCCGGCCGCCTCCAATTTCGTGAGCAGCCCCGGCAACGCCGGCTCGGACGAGGAGGTGCCGAGCACCAGCAGCAGCTCGCCCTTGAGATAGGCGATCAGCCGCAGGATCGAGAAGCCGTGCAGCCGCGCCACCACGCCCAGCACGCCCAGCACGAAGATCAGCGAGGTGGCGTAGAAGGTCAGCACCAGCCCGCCGAGATTGACCAGGCTGCCCGCGCCATATTTGCCGACGGTGAAGGCGATCGCGCCGAACGCGCCGATCGGCGCCGCGCGCATCAGGATCGCGACGACCTTGAAGACGACGAGGTTGAGCCGCTCGACCAGGTCGAGCACCGGCCGTGCCGGCTCGCCGACGAGGCTGATCGATACGCCGAACAGGATCGCTACCAGCAGCACCTGCAGGATATTGTCCTGCGCCAGCGCCGAGACGAGCGTGGTGGGGATGATCGCGAGCAGGAAGCCGATCAGCGAGGTCTCGTGCGCCTTGGCGGCATAGTCCTTCACCGCGCCGGTATCGAGCGTGGCGGGATCGACGTTCATGCCCGCGCCGGGCTGGACGACATTCGCGACGATCAGCCCGACGACCAGCGCCAACGTCGAGAAGAAGAGAAAGTAACCGAACGCCTTGAGCGCGATCCGCCCGGCCGAGCGGAGCTCGCCCAGTCCCGCGATGCCGCTCACCAGGGTGAGGAAGATGACGGGCGCGATCACCATCTTCACCAGCTTGATGAAGGCGTCGCCGAGCGGCTTGAGCGCGGCGCCGAGCGTCGGGTGGAAATGGCCGAGCAGCGCGCCCGCGACGATCGCGATCAACACCTGGACATAGAGATGCTGGTAGAAAGGGCGCGGCGCGGCGGGCGGCGCGGCGGCGGGGATGACGGTCATGGGCCTCTCCTGCGTCCGGCGGTCGGACGTCTCGTCATCCTAGGATAATCGCGTCGGGGGATCGCGCCAGCGTCGCGGCTGCCCGACCTCAAAGTCGCGGAAATGCTGGCGGATCACGCTCTCGGCGATGACATTACGGCGACCCGGCGTGCGGATTCCCGCGGCGGCGCGAGGCCGCCCGTGCCGAAGTTCGCGCGTCGCAGCGGGTCGGCGACGCTGACGTGTCGCGCAACGTCGCGGCCGCCGGCGAGTTGAGCCGCCATGACCGACGCCCGCAACGAACCCGCCGCCATGCGCACCGAGACCGACTCGATCGGCGCGATCGAGGTGCCCGCCACCGCTTACTGGGGCGCGCAGACCGAGCGCAGCCTGGAGAACTTCCCGTTCGGCGCGCGCGAGCGCATGCCGATCGAGATCGTCCGCGCGCTCGCCCTGGTGAAGCAGGCGGCGGCGCGGGTGAACCGCCGCCACGGGCTCGCCGCGGACAAGGCAGACGCGATCGAGGCCGCGGCGCAGGAGATCGCGCAGGGGCTGCTCGACGACCAGTTCCCGCTGGTGATTTGGCAGACCGGCAGCGGCACGCAGAGCAACATGAACGTCAACGAGGTGATCGCCGGTCGCGCCAACGAGATCCTCACCGGACAGCGCGGCGGCAAGTCACCAGTCCACCCCAATGACGACGTCAACCGTGGGCAGTCCTCGAACGACAGCTTCCCCACCGCGCTCCACGTCGCCTGCTCGCTCGCGGTGCGGCAGCGGCTGATCCCCGCGCTGGAGAAGCTGCACGCCTCGCTCGACGCGCGCGCGCGCGAATGGGCCGGGCTGGTGAAGATCGGTCGCACCCATCTCCAGGACGCCACCCCGCTGACACTCGGCGACGAGTTCTCGGGCTACGCGCACCAGCTGCACCGCTGCCTGCGGCGGATCGAGCCGGCGGTGGAGCAGGGCACCGACCGCCTCGCGCAGGGCGGCACCGCGGTCGGCACCGGGCTCAACGCGCCCAAGGGCTTCGCGCGCGACGTGGCCGCCGAACTCGCCGCGATCACCGGGGTGGCGTTCGCGCCGGCGGAGAATTTCTTCGAGGCGCTGGCGAGCAACGACCCGCTCGTCCACCTCTCCGGCGCGCTCAACACGCTGGCGGTGGCGTGCACCAAGATCGCCAACGACATCCGCCTGCTCGGCTCGGGGCCGCGCAGTGGCCTCGGCGAGCTCGACCTGCCCGCCAACGAGCCGGGCAGCTCGATCATGCCGGGCAAGGTCAACCCGACGCAGTGCGAGATGCTGACGATGGTGGCGGCGCAGGTGATCGGCAATCACGTCGCGGTCACCGTCGGCGGCGCGCAGGGGCATCTCGAGCTCAACGTGTTCAAGCCGATGCTGGGTGCCGCGGTGCTGCGCTCGATCGACCTGCTGGCGACCGGATGCGAGAGCTTCGCGCTGCGCTGCGTCGACGGGCTACGCGCCAACGAGGCGCGGATCGGCGAGCTGGTCGAGCGCTCGCTGATGCTCGTCACCGCGCTCGCCCCGGAGATCGGTTACGACAATGCCGCCAAGATCGCCAAGCACGCGCACGAGCGCGGGCTCACGCTGCGCGAGGCGGGGCTGGAACTGGGGCTGGTGGACGAAGCGACGTTCGACCGGGTGGTGCGGCCCGAGGCGATGCTGGGTGAGCAATAAGAAGGTTGCGGTCGCGTTTGCCTGGCACGACGGGACAGGTGGTGACCTAGTGCTCGACCACTTCCTAAGCGCCGAAGGAACCAACTTTTCCGTCATCCCCGCGAAGGCGGGGATCCATAAACGCTGAGGTCGCGCCTCTATCGAGAAGTCCGCGCGTCTGGATCCCCGCCTTTGCGGGGATGACGGTCGGTTGGAGGAGGGCGGCAGGGAAGCGAGGATGATGGAGAGAGAAGCGCGCCGCTTTCGACGATGAGGCCGCCCGCATCGAACTAGACGTTAGATACTTCCCAGTCGCGGGAGGGCGCGAGCAGCGAAGCAGAGCTAGCCCCCGACCCTACCGGAAGTTGTCCGCGTAGCTCTGCAGCTTCAGCGTCTTGGTCGGCGTCGGAATGACCACGTAGCGCAGCCCCTGCTGCTCGGCATAGGCCACCGCCGCCTCGCAGGTCGGGAAGCCCAGCTTGATCTGGTCGCGCGTGTCGCCGCTGCCGGCCCAGCCGGTCAGCGCGTCGGCCTTCTTGGGCTCGCCCGGCTCGAACTCGAGCTGCCAGTGATCGGTGCGGGCCTTGCCCGACTGCATGGCGTTCTTCGGGCGCTGGTAGATGCGGGCGGTCTGCATGATCGGGTCTCCCTACGTGACACGCGCGAGTCAGGCAATCGTTCCCGGCCCCGCCCGCCACGCCGCCGCCGCAATCTTGCGGGGCGCGACCGCGCACCTATATCGCGCTTCGTCATCGCGGTTGCGCTGCCGTAACGGGGCGCCGCCGCAACATTACACGTCAACGCAGGGGCTAGGCAAAGCACTCATGGCAAAAGTTATCGGGATCGACCTCGGCACCACCAACTCGTGCGTGGCCGTGATGGAAGGCGGCAAGGCCAAGGTCATCGAGAATGCGGAGGGCGCGCGCACCACGCCGTCGATCGTCGCCTTCGCCAAGGACGGCGAGCGGCTGATCGGCCAGCCCGCCAAGCGCCAGGCCGTGACCAACGGCGACAACACGATCTTCGCGGTGAAGCGCCTGATCGGCCGCCGCTTCGACGATCCCGTCACCAAGAAGGACACCGAGCTGGTCCCGTACAAGATCGTGCGCGGCTCGAACGGTGACGCGTGGGTCAACGCCGGCGGCAAGGATTACAGCCCGTCGCAGATCAGCGCCTACACGTTGCAGAAGATGAAGGAGACCGCCGAGTCCTACCTCGGCGAGACGGTCACCCAGGCGGTGATCACCGTCCCCGCGTACTTCAACGACGCGCAGCGCCAGGCGACCAAGGACGCCGGCCAGATCGCGGGCCTCGAGGTGCTGCGCATCATCAACGAGCCGACCGCGGCGGCATTGGCGTACGGGCTGGACAAGCAGGACGGCAAGACGATCGCGGTCTATGACCTCGGCGGCGGCACGTTCGACGTGTCGGTGCTCGAGATCGGCGACGGCGTGTTCGAGGTGAAGGCCACCAACGGCGACACCTTCCTCGGCGGCGAGGATTTCGACAACAAGATCGTCGACTATCTCGCGCAGGGCTTCCAGAAGGACGAGGGCATCGACCTCACCAAGGATAAGCTCGCGCTGCAGCGCCTCAAGGAGGCTGCGGAGAAGGCGAAGATCGAGCTGTCGTCGGCGCAGTCGACCGAGGTCAACCTGCCCTTCATCACCGCCGACCAGAACGGCCCGAAGCACCTGGTCAAGACGATCACCCGCGCCGACCTGGAGCGGCTGGTCGAGGACCTGATCAAGCGCACGCTCGACCCGTGCAAGAAGGCGCTGGCCGACGCGGGCGTCTCCGCCAGTGACATCAGCGAGGTGGTGCTGGTCGGCGGCATGACGCGCATGCCGCGCGTGCGCGAGATCGTGAAGCAGTTCTTCGGCAAGGACCCGCACACCGGCGTGAACCCCGACGAGGTGGTCGCGATGGGCGCGGCGATCCAGGCGGGCGTGCTCCAGGGCGACGTCAAGGACGTGCTGCTGCTCGACGTCACCCCGCTGTCGCTCGGCATCGAGACGCTGGGCGGCGTGTTCACGCGCATGATCGACCGCAACACCACGATCCCGACCAAGAAGACCCAGGTCTATTCGACCGCCGACGACAATCAGCAGGCGGTGACGATCCGGGTGTTCCAGGGCGAGCGCGAGATGGCGGCGGACAACAAGCTGCTCGGCCAGTTCGACCTGGTCGGCATCCCGCCGGCGCCGCGCGGCGTGCCGCAGATCGAGGTGACGTTCGACATCGACGCCAACGGCATCGTCAACGTCTCGGCCAAGGACAAGGGCACCGGCAAGGAGACCCAGATCCGCATCCAGGCCTCGGGCGGTCTCTCCGACGCCGACATCGACCAGATGGTGCGCGACGCCGAGTCCTTCGCCGAGGAGGACAAGAAGCGCCGTGCCGCGGCCGAGGCGAAGAACAACGCCGAGTCGCTGATCCACACCACCGAGCGCCAGCTCGCCGACAATGGCGACAAGGTCGATGAGTCGCTCCGCGGTGAGATCCAGGGGGCGGTCGACGCGGCCAAGAAGGCGGTCGAGTCGAACGATCCCGAGCAGATGAACGAGAAGAGCCAGGCGCTCGCACAGGTCGCGATGAAGCTGGGCCAGGCGATCTACGAGAAGCAGCAGCAGGGCGAGGCCGCGCCGCAGGGCGAGACCGCGCAGGCCGATGCGCCCAAGGACGACGTGGTCGACGCCGAATTCTCGGAAGTCGACGATCACAAGGCGTGATCCGCGCCGGAGTGAACTGACATGAACCTTTCCCGTCATACCGGCGCAGGCCGGTATCCAGCGCCGCAGACGAGACCGCGCGCGGCACTGGACCCCGGCCTGGGCCGGGGTGACGGCGACGGGCGCGGGGGCGTTGCATGACCGAGATCGACTATTACGAGCTGCTCGAGTGCGAGCGGACCGCGGACGCGGCGACGATCAAATCGTCGTATCGCAAGCTCGCGATGAAATACCATCCGGACAAGAACGCCGGGTGCAAGGACAGCGAGGCCAAGTTCAAGGCGGTCAGCGAGGCCTATGACTGCCTCAAGGACCCGCAGAAGCGCGCGGCCTATGATCGCTTCGGCCACGCCGCCTTCAGGAACGGCGGTGGCGGTGGCGGTGCGCAGGATTTCTCCGGCTTCTCCGACATCTTCGAGAGCGTGTTCGGCGAATTCATGGGCGGCCAGCGCGGCGGCGGGCGGCAGGTGCGCCGCGGTGCCGACCTGCGCTACGACATGGAGATCACGCTGGAGGAGGCGTATCACGGCAAGGAGACGGAGATCACCGTCGACATCTCCGCCGCGTGCGACACCTGCAACGGCACCGGCTCCAAGCCGGGCACCCACGCGCACACCTGCCAGCACTGCCACGGCCACGGCAAGGTGCGCGCGCAGCAGGGCTTCTTCGTGGTCGAGCGAGCCTGCCCGTTGTGCCACGGCTCGGGCGAGGTGATCACCGACCCGTGCGCCGACTGCCGCGGCGAGGGCCGGGTCGAGAAGACCAAGACGCTCGCGGTCAACGTGCCGCCCGGTGTCGACGAGGGCACGCGCGTGCGGCTCACCGGCGAGGGCGAGGCGGGCGCGCGCGGCGCACCGCCGGGCGACCTCTACATCTTCCTCCACGTCAAGCGGCACGCGATCTTCGAGCGCGAGGGGACGACGCTGTTCGCGCGCGCGCCGATCAGCTTCACCACCGCGGCGCTGGGCGGGACGCTGTCGATCCCCGGGCTCGATGGCAAGCGCCACGAGGTCAAGATCCCCGCGGGCATCCAGTCGGGCAAGCAGCTGCGCCAGCGCGGCGCGGGCATGCCCGTGCTGCAGGGGCGCGGCACCGGCGACCTGGTGATCCAGGTCGAGGTGGAGACGCCGACCAAGCTCAGCACGCGCCAGCGCGCGCTGCTGGAGGAGTTCCGCGAGACCGAGACGGGTGACGAATGCCCGCAGAGCCAGGGCTTCTTCTCGCGGCTCAAGAGCGCGATCGCGGGCGAGTGAGCGGCGTGGACGACAACGCGCCGGTGACTCAACATTCGCAACATTCGCCCGCCACGCGCTGCGGCCTGGTCGCTGTGGTGGGCGCGCCCAACGCCGGCAAGTCGACCTTGGTCAATGCCTTGGTCGGTCAGAAGGTGGCGATCGTCAGCCCCAAGGCGCAGACCACGCGCGCGCGGCTGATGGGCGTGGCGCTGGAGGGCGAGACGCAGCTGCTGCTGGTCGACACGCCCGGCATCTTCGAGCCGCGCCGCCGGCTCGATCGCGCGATGGTGGCGGCGGCCTGGGGCGGCGCCGAGGGCGCCGACGTGATCGCCTTGGTGGTGGACGGCAAGGGCGGGCTCGGCCCCAAGGTGACCGAGATCGTCGAGTCGCTCAAGGAGCGGCGCGAGCCGATCTATCTCGTGCTCAACAAGGTCGACCTCGCCGACAAGCCCAAGCTGCTGATCCACGCGGAGAAGCTCAACGCGCTCCTGCCCTTCGCCGAGACCTTCTTCGTCTCGGCGCAGACCGGCGACGGGCTGCCCCAGCTCAAGCGCGCATTGGCGGCGGCGATGCCCGCGGGGCCATGGCATTATCCCGAAGACCAGGTATCCGACGCGTCCGAGCGCGCGCTGGCGGCCGAGGTGACGCGCGAGCAGCTCTACCTCCAGCTCCACGCCGAGCTGCCTTATGCCAGCGTGGTCGAGACCGAGAAGTTCAGCGAGCGCGAGGACGGCTCGGCCGAGATCCACCAGCAGATCCTGGTCGAGCGCGTGACCCAGCGCGCCATCGTGCTGGGCAAGGGCGGCGCGCGCATCCGCGAGATCGGCGCGCGCGCCCGGGCGGAGCTGGCGGTGCTGCTCGACCGGCCGGTGCACCTCTACCTCCACGTCAAGGTGAAGCCGGGCTGGGACGAGGACCGCGGCGTCTATCGCGACATCGGGCTCGACTGGGTGGAGTGAGGCGCGCCGCGGGCGGCGGTCAGGTCCGTCCGCGCCTCTTCTGCCGTCATCCCGGAACACGTCCGGGATCACGGACAGAGTGGAGCAAGGTCTTCGCCTCGGATGAACTTGCCGGCGCCCGATGCGTCCTACCCGTTATCGGCCGGCCACAGGCCGTGAAGGGGGTGCACGGGACGACGCCATGGCGGTGCTGACGCGGCTGCGCGACTTCGTGAGCGAGGAACGCTGGGAGTTCGCCCCGCACGAGCGCCCGGCGATGCCCGGCTCGCCCGGCTCGCCCGAGCACCCGCTGCGCCGCCGGCTGACCTATGCGCTGGTCGGCACGCTGGTGGGGCTCACCGGGGGGTTCGGCAATGCGCTGGTGGCGGCCAACACGACGACGCTGGCGGGCGCGCTGGGGCTCGACCCGTCCGAGATCGCCTGGCTGCCGACGGTCTATGTGATGACCAACGTGAGCATCAACCTGCTGCTGATCAAGTTCCGCCAGCAGTTCGGGCTCCGCCCGTTCGCGATGCTGTTCATCGGCATCTATGTCGCGGTGACCTTCGCGCACCTGTTCGTCCACGGCTTCGCCTCGGCGATCGCGGTGCGCGCGGCGAGCGGGCTGGCGGCGGCGCCGCTCTCCACCTTCGCGCTGTATTATTTCATGCAGGCGGTCCCGGCGAAGTGGCGGCTGCGCGCGATCGTGCTCGGCATCGGCGCGCCGCAGTGCGCGACCCCGCTGGCGCGGCTGTTCTCGCCCGAGCTGCTGGCGATGAGCCAATGGCGCACGCTGTATCTGTTCGAGCTCGGGCTCGCCGCGCTGAGCCTCGCCGCGGTGACGGTGTTCCGCCTGCCGCCGACGACGCGCCAGCCCGCCTTCGAGAAGCTCGATTTCGTCACCTTCGCGCTCTACGCCGGGGCGATGGCGCTGTTTGCCGCGGTGCTCGGGCTCGGCCGCTACGTGTGGTGGACCGAGGCGCGCTGGATCGGCTGGGCGCTGCTCGCCGCGATCCCGATGCTCGCCGTCGCGCTGGTCATCGAGCACCACCGCGCCAACCCGCTGATCAACACGCGCTGGCTCGGCAGCGCCGATATCCTGCGCTTCGCGGTGGTCACGCTGATGGCGCGGATCGTGCTGTCCGAACAGACCTATGGCGCGGTCGGGCTGCTCACCGTGCTGGGGCAGAACAACGACCAGCTGGGAACGTTTTTCACGATCATCTTCCTCGCCACCGCGGCCGGCTTCATCGTCAGCGCCGTGACGCTCGACGTCGAGCGATTGGCGCATCCGGTGATGCTCGCGATCGGGCTGGTGGCGGTGGCGGCCTGGGTCGATTCCTCCTCAACCAGCCTGACGCGCGCGCCGCAGCTGTACCTCACCCAGGCGGTGATCGCCTTCGCGGGCGCCTTCTTTCTCGGCCCATCGCTGCTGTTCGGCATGACCCGCGCGCTGAAGGAAGGGACCGGGCACGTGATCAGCTTCATCGCGCTGTTCGGCGTGCTCAACTCGATCGGCGGCCTGGCCGGAGCGGCGATCCTCGGCACCTATCAGATCGTCCGCGAGAAGGCGAACAGCGCCGCACTGGTGCAGTTGGTCGATCCGACCGACCCCCAGGTCCAGGCGCGGCTCGCCGCCGGGGCAAGCGGGGTGGCGCGCGTGGTCGGCGATACGGGGCTGCGCTCGGCCGAGGGCGGCGCGCTGCTCGCGCAGGCGGCGACGCGCGAGGCGAACGTCCTCGCGTATGACGACATGTTCCGGCTGATCGCGGTCCTCGCCGCGCTGACCTTCCTGTACCTTCTCTTTCTCCTGCTGCGCCGCGAGTGGCGCGCGCGCCGCGTGAGTATCGCATGACCGACCCCCGCTCGCCCGTCGCTGCCAGCCCCGTCACGGAGGAGCGCGCCGCCGAGGCACCTGCCGCGGCCGTGCCGTCGGGCTCGGGCTGGCGCCCGCCGCGGCTGTCGCGCACCGCGACGCTGCTGATCACGCTGCTCGCGGTCGCGGGCGTGCTGGCCGTGCTCGCGGCGTGGCGGATGTGGCCGTTCACCAGCGACTATGAGTCGACGGACAACGCCTATGTCCGCGGCCGTACCACGGTGATCGCGCCGCAGGTATCGGGCTATGTCACGCAGGTGCTGGTGCGCGACTTCGAGTCGGTCCGCGCCGGACAGCCGCTGGTGGTGGTCGACCAGCGCATCTACGCGCAGCGCGTCGACCAGGCACAGGCGCAGGTCGAGAACGCGCGGGCGACGCTGGCCAACAGCGTCCAGGCCGCGGCCAGCCGCGAGGCGAGCTTCGGCGGGCAGGAGGCGGCGCTGGCCAACGCGCGCGCGCAGCTGCTCCGCGCCCAGGCCGACATGAACCGCGTCAACGACCTCGTCACCGACGGCTCGGTGAGCTTGCGCGAGCGTGACCAGACGCTCGCCACGCTGCGCCAGGCACAGGCGCAGCTCCAGCAGGCGCAGGCCGCGCGCGAGATCGCGCGACAGGACATCCGCACCGTCGCGGTCGGCCGCGGCGGGCAGGAGGCGGGCGTGTCGGGCGCGCAGGCGGCGCTGCGGCTGGCGCGGATCGACCTGGCCAACACCGTGATCCGCGCGCCCGAGGCGGGGCGGCTGAGCGAGGTCGGGGTGCGCGTCGGCCAGTACGTCACCGCGGGCTCGCAGCTGATGTTCCTGGTGCCCGCGGAGACCTGGGTGATCGCCAACTACAAGGAGGCGCAGACCGCGCGCATCGCGGTGGGCCAGCGTGCCAGCTTCACCGTCGACGCGCTCGCCAATGCGCGGCTGTCCGGCCGGGTGGAGCGCATCTCGCCCGCGGCGGGGAGCGAGTTCGCGGTGCTCAAGTCGGACAATGCCACGGGCAATTTCACCAAGGTGCCGCAGCGGATCGCGGTGCGGATCCGGATCGATTCGGGGCAGGCGCTGGCAGCGCGGCTGCGCCCGGGCATGTCGGTGCAGGCGCGCGTCGACACCGCCGGCACGCCGGCGCCGCGATGAGGGGCGGTGGCCCGAATGAGGACGGTGCGGACGTGGCCGACGATGGCGGGGGCGTTGGTGCTGGTCGCTGGGCGCCGCCGTCACCTTGCGCTCCTCCGTCATCCCGGACGTGGTCCGGGATCCACGGTCCCGCGCACTCGGCGGCCGGCGATCGCGCGGACCGGTGGATCCCGGACCAGGTCCGGGATGACGGCAGGATGGAGGAGAGGCAGTGCAACCGCGCGCCGCGGCATGAATCCCCGGTCGAGCCCGGGATGACGACGGGGGCGGGGCAAGCCGCATACAGCCTATCCCCCCGTAGCGTCGCCCGCGCGCTGCTCCTCCCGCTCCTCCTCGCCGACTGCGCGCTGCCCGGTCCGCGCCGTGCCGCCCCGCCCGACGCCACCGTCACGTCGCCGCCGGCGTGGCGCAGCGCGCTGACCGCGCCCGACGCGTCGACGGTGAACGCGGCGTGGTGGCAGGGCTTCGGCGACCCGGTGCTTACCGCGCTGGTCGAGCGCGCGCTGGCGAACAATCTCGACGTGCTCGCCGCCGCCGCGCGGGTGGAGGAGGCGCGCGCGGCCGAGGCGCTCGCGCGCGCGCAGCTCACGCCGCAGCTCGGCGGCACCGTGCCCGAGACGCAGGGCCAGTCGATCAGCGCGCTCGGCACCACCGCGCGCTCGGCCGCGGTGCAGCCCGGCGTCCAGCTCAGCTACGATCTCGACCTGTTCGGGCGGCTGCGCCAGGCGAGCCGCGCCGCGCGCGCGCAGCTGCTCGCCACCGCGGCGGCGCGCGACACGGTGCGGCTCGCCACCGCCGCCACCGCCGCCTCGGGCTATGTCACGCTGCGCGCGCTCGACCAGCGGCTGGCGATCGCGCGCGAGACGCTGGCGGCGCGCGCCGAGGCGCTGCGGATCGCGCGGCGGCGGTACGAGACCGGCTATGCCTCGCGGCTCGAGTACCGCCAGGCGCAGGCGGAATATGCGGGCACGCAGCAGCTTGTCCCTGCCGCCGAGCTGGCGATCGCGCGGCAGGAGAATGCCCTGGCGCTGCTCACCGGCGACTCGCCGCGCGCGGTGGCGCGCGGGCTGGCGCTCGACCGGCTTGCGACGCCGCCGCTGCCGGGCGGGCTGCCCGCTCAGCTGCTGCGCCGCCGCCCCGACCTCTACCAGGCCGAGCAGACGCTGGTGGCGGCGGATCGCACGCTCGACAGCCAGCGCGCCGCGATGCTGCCCAACCTGTCGTTGACCGGCGCGGGCAACCTCGTCCTCTCGACCGCGCTGGCGCAGCCCGAGGTGATCTTCTCGCTCGGCGCGAGTGTGCTGGGGCCGATCTTCGACGGCGGGCGGCTGCGCGCGCAGGAGCGCATCGCCACCGCGCGGCGCGACCAAGCTGCTTATGGCTATCGCCGCGCCGCGCTGGTGGCGTTCCGCGAGGTGGACGATTCGCTCGTCGGGGTGCGCCGCACGGGAGAGCAGGCCGACGCGTTGGCGGCGCAGGCGGCGGCGTCGCGCGGCGCGCTGGAGAATGCGACCAACCGTTATCGCGCCGGCTATTCGGCGTATCTGGAGCAGCTCGACGCGCAGCGCACCCTGCTCACCACCGAGCTGTCGCTGGTGCAGGCGCGCGCCGACCGGCTGACGAGCTATGTCGCTTTGTACCAGGCGATGGGCGGCGGCTGGACGCCGGCGGAGGTGGCGGCGGTGGGGCGCTGACGACGGCAGGCGCGGCGAGCTAGGCCGTCCGCTCCTCCTCTTCCTCCGCCGCCAGCGCCTCGCGGCTCTCCACCTCCGGCTGCTTCCACAGCGCGGTCAGCAGATAGAAGACCAGGTTGCTCCCCTGCGTCAGCGCGCCGCCGGCGAGCAGCAGCCCCGCCATCGCCTCGCGCGGGCCGTTGATCGTGCCGCTCATCTCCAGCGCGGCGCTGAGGAACAGCAGGTCGCGGTTGGGCACGATCGGCAGCCGCGAGATCACCATCTGCGCGGTGAGGAACACCAGCCACACGCTCCACGGCTCCTGCGGCAGCACCACGGCCCATTGCGTCGCCTGGAGCAGCACCACGCCCGCGATCCGCGCGACGTGGATCGCCAGCACGCGCGCGGCGAGCGCCAGCGGCATCGCGATCAGCTGGCGCCGCAGGCGGAACAGCAGCGGCGCGAGGAACACCGCGCCGACGCCGCCCGCGATCAGCAGCGCCGGGCCGGGGTCGAGCCACGCCGCGATGCGCCGCCCGTTGCCCGCCGCGGCGAAGCCGAGCAGCAGCAGCAGCGTCACCAGCCCCGACGACACCGCCGAGAGGATCGCATTGTCCTTGAGCCCGATCGCGATCGTCTTGCTGCGCAGCCCGATGACTCGCCGCAGCCACACGAACAGGTAGAGCTCGCCGGAGTAACCGACCAGCGCGCTGTTGAGGATGCGCTTGCGCACCAGCACCGGGAAGGCGCCGGGCAGCGGGCGCGCGAAGATGGTGCGGAACACCGCGATCTCGGACGCGGGCAGCACCAGAAAGGTGACGACGAACAGCAGGTAGAAGAGCGGGTTGGTCGGCAGCGAGCGGGCGACCTGACTCCAGCCGATCGCGTTCACCTTGAGCACCATCCAGGTGACCATGCCGGCGAAGAACAGCAACCGTGCGACCCAGCCAAGGCGGCGCACCCACGGTCGCTCGCCCCACACCCGCCACCCGCTGGCGGGCGGCGCGTCCGTCTCGCTCAAAACAGCCCCAACGCGCGCGACTGCGCGACATAGGTGTCGAACGCGGCGCGCTGCTCGGCCGTCAGCCGGAAGGCGGAATAGCCCGCGGTGGTGCCGGTCCACTGGCGCAGCTTCCACTCGACGATCTGCGCCGGGCGCAGCGCCAGCCGCCGCTCGAAGTGGCCGCGGTCCCAGGTGTTGCTGCCGTGGAAGCAGCGGATCAGCAGATGCGCCTCGGCGCGCGGGATCAGCGCGGTGCCGAGCCGAAGCCAGGCGTCGCGGAAGGTGCTGTCCTCGCCCTTGCGCTCCTTGGGGTAGCGGATGTCGTCGCGGCGGCGGTGGACGATCGTGCTCGGCGCGCCGCCCTTGAACCAGCTGAGATAGGGTCGATCGAGCCAGGCGGGATCGTCGAGATGCATCAGCGTCGCCTCGGCCCATACCGCGGCCTTGTCGCCGAGCGTCTCGACCGAGCGCGCCAGCCGCTGCGGCGCGAACCAATCGTCGTCGTCCCAATGCGCCATCAGCGCGCCGCGCGCGAGATCGAGCGAGAGGTTGCGCAGCTCGCCCAGCGTCGTCGCCGGGTTCTTGGGGAGGCGGTGGTGGATCAGCCGGTCGGCCGGCACGCGCGCGAGGATCGGGGCATAGTCCTCGCTGCCATCGTCGACGATCACCAGCTCGCGGTTGGGATAGGTCTGCGCCAGGAAACAGTCGACCGAGCGTTCGGTGAGGCGGCGACGGTCGGCGGTGACCATCAGGCAGGAGACGCGCGGGCCAGTGTCGTCGAAGGGCCGGTCGGCGGGGCGGGCGGCAAAAGGAAAATCGTTCACGGGCCTCAACCTAGGCAGCGCGCGTCGGCGCTGGTACGGGCGTGCGACCCGGGCCCATGACACGCATCATCTTCGTCCTCACCTATCCGACCTACCACGGCGTCGCCGATCCGGCGGAGTGGCTGCGATGGGACAATCGCGACCGTCGGATGCCCGCGCTGTTAGCCGCGATGGGGGTGGATGTCGAGTTGTGGGGCGTGGCCGAGGCGACCGCCGAGCATCGCCCGGCCGCGCCGATCGGGCTGCCCTATACGATCCGGCTCTTCGCGCGCAGCGGCGGCGGGGCGAAGTCGCGCGATCATTACAGCGACGCGATGGTGGCGGCGGCGCGCGCGGATCCGGCGGATCTGTTCGTTCTGATCGGCACCAACGGCGGCGCGGGCTATCGCCTCTACGATCGCGCGCTTCGCCCCGACCGGCGGCGCTTCGCGTTGATCGTCGGCGGCGATTATTGGAGCCGGCTGGTGCCGCACGCCAGCCTGCTGCTGACCGAGAGCGCGGTGCAGGAGGAGGCGCTGGCCGCGGGCGGCTGGCTGCGCCGCGCGATCCCGCGCGAGCGGATGGAGCGGCTGCCCAAGACGATCGACACCGAGCTGTTCCGGCCCCAGGCGGCCGAGCGCGCCTGGGACCTGTTCTCGGTCAGCCGGGTGACGCGGTGGAAGAGCTTCGCCGAGGTGGGGGCGCTGTCGCGCCAGCATCGCGTCGCGGTCGCGGGCGGGGGGCCGCAGGAGACGGTGATGAAGCGGCGCTACCCTGCGATCGACTGGCTCGGCCACGTGCCGCACGCGCGCATCCCCGACCTGCTGGCGCAGACCGGATTGTTCTTCCACGCCGGGCGGCGCGACTATTTCCCGCGCGCCATCCCGGAGGCGATGGCGTGCGCGCGGCCGGTGGTGGCCTTCGCCGACCGGATCGGCGCCGACGTGCTGCCCGACGACTGCGGGCTGCGGGTGACCGAGCGCGACTATCGCCCGCTGGTGGCGGCGCTGCTGCGCGACGAACGGCGCATGGCGGAGATGGGGAGGGCGGCGCGCGCGCACGTGCTGGCGATGCACGGGCCGCGCTCGAGCGCCCCGGTGTGCCGCACGCTGCTGCGGCTGGCGGAGGCGCGCTGATGCGCTGGACCTTCGTGATCGCCTATTACAACGAGGAAGCGTATCTCGCCGACACGCTCGCCAGTCTGGCGGCGCAGACGCTCCGGCCGTTCCGGCTGGTGCTGGTGGACAACGGCTCGACCGACGCCTCGGCGGCGATCGCGCGCGCCTTCGCGAGTGACGGCATCGAGCTCGTCCATCTCAGCGAGCCGCGGCCGGGCAAGATCGTGGCGCTGGAGCGCGCGATGACGGCGATCACCACCGAGTTCGTCGCGTTCGGCGACGCCGACACCTTCTACCCGCCGCACTATCTCGCGACGGCGGAGGCCGCGCTGCACGCCGATCCGCGCGTGGTCGCCGCGATGGCGACCGACGTGCCGCTCGAGCCGGCGAAGGCGCGCCGCAAGCGGCGGCACAACCAGATCGTGAGCCGGCTGTGGCCCAAGCAGACCCACACCGGCGGCTTCGGCCAGACCTTCCGCACCGCCGCGTTGCTCACGGCCGGCGGCTATGCCGAGCGCCACTGGCCCTATGTGCTGATGGACCACGAGATCATGCAGCGCGTGGTGCAGCAGGGACGCGTGGTCTATCCGTACGACCTGTGGTGCATACCCTCGGATCGCCGCGGCGACCGCCGCCGCGTGCGCTGGACGCTGGCGGAGCGGCTGCTCTACCATCTCACCCCGGCGGCGGCGAAGGACTGGTATTTCTACCGCTTCTTAGGTCCGCGCCTGGCGCGACGGAAGCTGAGCCACCTCAACCTGCGCGAGAAGACGTGGGAGGATGGCACACCCTGATCCTCCCCGCTCGCGGGGAGGTGGCAGCGCGTAGCGCTGACGGAGGGGGCTCCTCGCGAACGAGCCGGTTCGTGAGCGGAGAGCCCTCTCCACCACCGCGCTGACGCGCGGCGGTCCCCCTCCCCGCGAGCGGGGAGGATCTGCGCCTTCTCTCAAGGACCGGCTCAGCCTCTCACGCCACCTCGAGCACCAGCCTGCCGTCGCCTTCGTCGACCCCCACCGTCGCGCCGTCCTTGACCTCGCCGCGCAGGATCAGCTCGGCGAGCGGATCCTGGAGGTGGCGCTGCACCGCGCGCTTGAGCGGGCGCGCGCCGTACACCGGGTCGTAGCCGACCCGCCCGAGCCACGCCCGCGCCGCGTCGGTGAGCTCGAGCGCCACCTTGCGCTCCGCCAGCAGCTTGCCGACGCGGGCCACCTGGATGTCGACGATCGGCCCCATGTGCGCCTGGCCCAGCCGGTGGAACAGGATCACCTCGTCGAGCCGGTTGAGGAACTCGGGCCGGAAGTGCGCGCGCACCACCTCCATCACCTGCGGCTCGACCGCCTCGACCGCCTGGCCCTCGTCGAGGTTCGCCAGATACTGGCTGCCGAGGTTCGAGGTGAGGATGATCAGCGTGTTCGAGAAGTCGACCGTGCGGCCCTGCCCGTCGGTCAGCCGCCCGTCGTCGAGCACCTGGAGCAGCACGTTGAACACGTCGCCGTGCGCCTTCTCCACCTCGTCGAACAGCACGACCTGATAGGGCCGGCGCCGCACCGCCTCGGTGAGCACGCCACCCTCCTCATAGCCGACATAGCCCGGCGGCGCGCCGATCAGCCGCGCCACCGCGTGCTTCTCCATGAACTCGCTCATGTCGATCCGCACCATCGCGCTGGGATCGTCGAACAGGAACTCGGCGAGCGCCTTGGTCAGCTCGGTCTTGCCGACGCCGGTCGGCCCGAGGAACAGGAACGAGCCGAGCGGCCGGTTCGGGTCCTGCAGGCCGGCGCGCGCGCGCCGGACCGCGGTCGAGACCGCGCGAACCGCCTCGGCCTGGCCGATCACGCGCTTCCCGAGCACCTCCTCCATGCGCAGCAGCTTCTCGCGCTCGCCCTCGAGCATGCGATCGACCGGCACGCCGGTCCAGCGGCTGACCACGCCGGCGATGTCGTCGGCGGTGACCTCCTCGCGCAGCATCGCGCCCTGCGTGGCCCCGGCCGCCTCGGCGAGCTGCTTCTCGAGCGCGGGGATGCGCCCGTAGGAGAGCTCGCCCGCCTTGGCGAGATCGCCCTGGCGCTGCGCCTGCTCCAGCTCGAGCCGCGCGGCGTCGAGCTGTTCCTTGAGCTTGGCCTCGCCCGCGATCTTGTCCTTCTCGGCCTGCCAGCGCGCGGTCAGCTCGGCCGACTGCTGCTCGAGGTTGGCGAGCTCGTCCTCCAGCGTCTCGAGCCGGTCGAGGCTGGCGGCGTCGGTCTCGCGCTTGAGCCCCTCGCGCTCGATCTTGAGCCGCAGGATGCGGCGATCGAGCGACTCGATCTCCTCGGGCTTGCTCTCCACCTCCATGCGGATGCGGCTGGCGGCCTCGTCCATCAGGTCGATCGCCTTGTCGGGCAGGAAGCGATCGGTGATGTAGCGGTTCGACAGGGTCGCCGCCGAGACCAGCGCGCCGTCGGTGATGCGGACGCCGTGGTGCAGCTCGTATTTCTCCTTGAGCCCGCGCAGGATCGAGATCGTGTCCTCGACCGTGGGCTCGCCGACGAAGACGGGCTGGAAGCGTCGCTGGAGCGCCGGGTCCTTCTCGACGTGCTTGCGATATTCGTCGAGCGTGGTGGCACCGACGCAGTGGAGCTCGCCGCGCGCGAGCGCGGGCTTGAGCAGGTTGCCCGCGTCCATCGCGCCCTCGGACTTGCCCGCGCCGATCAGCGTGTGCATCTCGTCGATGAAGAGGATGATCGCGCCCTCGGCCGCCTTGACCTCGTCGATCACGCCCTTGAGACGCTCCTCGAACTCGCCGCGATATTTCGCGCCCGCGATCAGCGACCCCATGTCGAGCGCCATCAGCGTCTTGTCCTTGAGCCCGTCGGGCACGTCGCCGTTGGCGATGCGCAGTGCGAGCCCCTCCACGATCGCGGTCTTGCCGACACCGGGCTCGCCGATCAGCACCGGGTTGTTCTTGGTGCGGCGCGCGAGCACCTGGATGGTGCGGCGGATCTCCTCGTCGCGCCCGATCACGGGGTCGAGCTTGCCCGCGCGCGCCGCGTCGGTGAGGTCGCGCGCGAACTTCTTGAGCGCGTCGTAGCGGTCCTCGGCGCCGGCGGTGTCGGCGGTGCGGCCGCCGCGCAAGCCGTTGATCGCCTGGTTGAGCGCTTCGGGCTTCGCGCCCGCGGCCTGGAGCGCCTTGCCCGCGGCGGTGTTGAGGCTCAGCGCCAGCGCGACGAGCAGCCGCTCGACGGTGACATAGCTGTCGCCCGCCTTCTGCGCGATCTGCTCGGCCTGGTCGAGCACGCGCACCGCGTCGTTGGAGAGGCCGGGCGAGGACTGCGCCCCCGGGCCGGAGACCGACGGCAGCTTGGACAGCGCGAGGTCGGTCTCGGCAACCGCGCGGCGCGCGTCGCCGCCGGCAGCCTTGATCAGGCCGGCGGCCATGCCCTGCTCGTCCTCGAGCAAGGCCTTGAGGAGATGTTCGGGCGCGATCTGCTGGTGGCTCATGCGGATCGCGACGGTCTGCGCCGACTGGAGGAAGCCCTTGGCGCGGTCAGTGAATTTCTCGAGGTTCATCGTGACGCCCTGTTGTTCTTTCCCGAGAGATGGTGTGGCTTTCAGGCAACACAAGGGGGTGGGTTGCGGGAGCTGGGCCGGGGTGGCACGTCCGCGCCACATCGCTGCCATCCCGGTAACGGCCGGGGTGGTGAACGGCAGCTCGGGAGACCATCGTGGCGCGTATCCTCATCACCGGCGGCTGCGGCTTCGTCGGCCGGCACCTGGTCGCGCGGCTCGCGCGCGAGGGCGGGCATGAGCTGTGGATCATCGACGATCTCTCCACCGGCAAGCCGCCGGCCGAGTGGGAGGTGCCGCGGCTGCGCGCGCTCGGCGAGGAGGGCGGGGTGCAGCGCCACGAGCTGGTCGGGCTCGACCAGCAGGTGCGGCTGATCCGCGCCGATTTCGTCGCGGTGGCGCAGGCCGAGCTGGGGATGACGCCGTCGCTCGGGCTCGCGCCGCTGCCGCGCTTCGACGAGATCTACCATCTCGCCTCGGTGGTCGGCGGGCGCAACGTGATCGACAACGACCCGCTCGCGGTCGGCATCGACCTGGCGGTCGACAGCAGCTTCTTCCTCTGGGCGGCCAAGGAAGCGCGCCCCGAGCGGATCCTCTACGCCTCGTCGAGCGCGGCCTATCCGATCGACCTGCAAGAGGCCGGCGAGAGCCGCGCGCTGCGCGAGGACGACATCTCCTTCGACAAGCGGCTCGGCCTGCCCGATTACACCTATGGCTGGAGCAAGCTGACCGGCGAATATCTCGGCCGCATCGCGCACGAGAAATACGGGCTGAGCGTCGGCGTGGTCCGTCCGTTCTCGGGCTATGGCGAGGACCAGGACGTGGTCTATCCCTTCCCCGCGATCGCGCTGCGGGTGGCGGCGCGGCGCGACCCAGTCCGCGTCTGGGGCTCGGGCGAGCAGACGCGCGACTTCGTCCATATCGACGACGCCTGCGACGCCTGCGTGCTGGTGTGCCGCGGCGTGAGCGACGCGCGCGCGTTCAACATCGGCACCGGCACGCCGACGCGCTTCCTCGACCTCGCCGCGCGGATGGTGGCGATCGAAGGCTATGACGCGCCGGTGATCGGCACGACCGGCAAGCCGGTCGGCGTGGCGGAGCGCTACAGCGACTCGTCGCGCATCCGCGACGAGCTGGGCTGGCGGCCGACGATCGCGCTCGACGACGGCATCAGGCGGGGCTTGGGTTACGCGCGCGGGCGGCTGGAGCGGGGCATCGAGCCGGACATGTGAGGAGGTCGCCGCTTCTCTTCTGTTCCCCGGCGAAGGCCGGGGCCCAGGTGGAATAAGGGCGGTGGGACTGACGGGCATGCCTTGAGGCTGGTGAGCCGTCGCCGGAAGCGAGGCGAGGTGCTGATGCTTACCCAGGCACCGCCCCAGCGGGCGCCGTGGTCCCGGTGGGGGAGGTTGGTGGATCTCACGACCGCTATCCCAGCTAGACCCCGGCGTTCGCCGGGGTGGTTCGGGATGGTCGTCGCACCGCTCCCATCACCCCCGCCCGCTGATCTCCGCCCCCGCTTTCGGATCGAAGCGCAGGTTCACGAACAGCGCGCCGAACGAGATCGCGGTCACCGTCCAGAAGGCCGCGGTGAAATCGGGGAAGTCGGGCCGCGTCCGCCCGGCCGCCGCCATCGAGACGTGCAGCGCGGTCGCTCCCGCGCAGATGCCGAGCGACAGCATCAGCTGCTGAAAGGTCGAGTAGAAGCTGGTCGCCGCGCTCATCCGCTCCTTCGCGATCTCGTCATAGGCGATCGTGTTGTAGGCGGTGAACTGGAACGACATCAGGAAGCCCGATACCAGCATCACCGCGAAGAGCGCGGGCAGGGGCCAGTCCGGGCGGAACAGCCCGCACAGGGCGTAGCTGGCGGTGGCGAGCAGCCCCAGGCAGACGAGGCTGGTGCGAAAGCCGAAGCGGCGCAGCAGCCGCGGCGCCACGCCCTTCATCCCGAACGAGCCGATCGCGGTGGCGAGCGTCATCGAGCCGCTCTGTGCCGCGCTGAGCCCGAAGGCGAGCTGCAGCAGCAGCGGCAGCAGGAACGGCTGCGCGCCCTGGGTGATCCGTGTCAGCGAGCCGCCCAGTACCGACAGGCGGAAGGTCGGCACGCGCATCAGCGAGAGGTCGAGGATCGGATGGTCCGTCCGCCGCGCGTGGCGCCAGTAGAGCCACGCCGCGCCCGCGCCGACCGCGATCAGCGTCGCGGCGAGCGAACCCTCGCCCTGACGGCTGGCCAGCTCGAAGCCGAACAACAGGCAGCCGAGCGCCACCGCGGAGAGCACGAACCCCGGCCAGTCGAAACGATGCACCGCGGGCTCGCGCACGTCGACGATGAAGCGCCCGACCAGCAGGATGCCGATGACGCCGATCGGCAGGTTGAGCCAGAAGATCCAGCGCCAGTCGAGATAATCGACGATGAAGCCGCCCACCGGCGGGCCGATGATGGGGCCGATCAGCGCGGGCATGATCAGCCACGACATCGCCGACACCATGTCGCGCTTCGCCACCGAGCGTAGCAGCACCAACCGCCCGACCGGCATCATCATCGCGCCGCCGATCCCCTGCGCGAAGCGCGCCAGCGCCATCGTCGTCAGCGTCGGCGCGAGCCCGCAGGCGAGCGAGCCGAGCACGAACACGGCGATCGCGGCGCGGAACACGTTCTTGGCGCCGAACCGGTCCGCCACCATGCCCGAGGCGGGGATGAACATCGCCAGCGCGACGAGGTAGGAGGTGAGCGCGACGCTCATCTCGGGCGCGCGCACCGCGAAGTCGCGCGCCATCGTCGGCAGCGCGGTGGCGAGCACGGTGGCGTCGAGATTCTCCATGAACATCGCGCAGGCGATGATCAGCGCGACGGTGCGGTAGCGCGGGTTGTGCGGCTCGCCGCCGTCATGGTCGGCGGTGGTCGCCACCGAGTTGCCGGCCGGGACGATGCCGTCGCGCACCTCCGAGTTGACCGAGGCGATGCCGCGGCGGCGTGGGCGGAGCAGCGGTGGCAGGAGGTTCATCGCGGACGCTAGTGCGCCTCGCTGCCGCCGCGATCAACCGCATCGACGCCGACACTGCCGCATCGCACAAAATCCTTGATTGTCGTGACGATCGACACTATTGTGCAGCGCAACAAGAGGAGCGATCCTGATGGTGGATGAGACCCCATCCGCGACGGAGACTGCCGTGGCGGAGACATCGTCGGCCCGGCGCGTGCGCGCGCCCAAGCGCTCCCAGCCTGCCGCCGCGGCGGCTTCCTCGACGGCTGCACCGGCGCTCGCCGGGGCGGCGTCTTCCGCGCCGGCGCTGGTCGACGCGGCCACCCTGCCGGCGGACGACACCGCCGGTCAGCCCCAGCCGCCGGTGGAGCAGATCGCCGGCCCGATGCCGCCGGCAGAAGCCGCGGCCCCGATCGCAGCGAAGGAACGCGAGATGACCGACACGATGACGTCGTTCGCCGACAAGGCACAGGAAGAGACCCGCTCGGCGTTCGCCAAGACGGGCGAGCAGGCCCGCTCGACCTTTGAGAAGGGCCGCAAGGTAGCCGAGGACATGGCCGATTTCGGCAAGGGCAACGTCGAGGCGATGCTTGAGTCGGGCCGGATCGTGGCGCAGGGCCTCGAGGCGATGGGTCATGAGGCCGCGGCGTTCGTGCGCGAGCGCTTCGACAGCACCGCCACCACGGTCCAGTCCTTCGCCTCGGTGAAGTCGCCGACCGAGCTGATGCAGCTCCAGGCCGATTACTGGCGCGGCGCGTTCGACGCGATGGTCAAGGAGGCCTCGCGCTCGACCGAGGCGACGCTGAAGCTGGCGGGCGACGTCGCCAAGCCGCTGCAGAACCGCTTCGCGCTCGCGGCCGAGAAGATCAAATCGGTCGCCTGACACGGCACGATCCCGCGTTCAGCGGTACGGACGGGCGGTCGCGGCGACGCGGCCGCCCGGTCGCGTTCGGCTCTCACCTCCGCGGCGGCGATTCCCTGCGCCGCGGGCTTGCCCTCGCCCGAGTCGATGCCATATCCCGCCGCGTGGCGATGCAGCAGCATGATTCTTCGATGACGGTCGACCCGCGCATGGTGGGTGAGGACAATGACCCGGAGAACGGCGGGACCGGTCTCGGCGTCGCGACTCGCACGCGCGCGCGCACCAAGAAGCCCACGCCTTATCGCGTGCTGATGCTCAACGACGATTACACGCCGATGGAGTTCGTCGTTCTCTGCCTGCAACGCTTCTTCCGCATGTCGACCGAGCAGGCCACCCAGGTGATGCTCCACGTCCACCAGAAGGGCGTCGGCGTCTGCGGCGTGTTCAGCTACGAGGTCGCCGAGACCAAGGTCAGCCAGGTGATCGATTTCGCCCGGCAGAACCAGCACCCGCTGCAGTGCACGCTCGAGAAGGCCTGAGCGATTAGCCTCGCTTCTCCGGTCGCATCATCCCGTGTCTCCGCGGCCACGCTGACCCTCGCTCTGCCGCGAAGCGCTGGCATGGTAACCACTTCTCCACCGCTGCACGGTTAACCAGCGACCTCAGACATTAGCTGTCTTCGGGGAATCGCATGTTCGCGGGTATCGGCCTGGTTATCCTTCTCGGCATGGTGTTCGGCGGTTTCGCCATCACCGGCGGTGCGCTCGGCCCCGTGTTCGAGGCGATCCCGCACGAGATGCTGATCATCGGCGGTGCCGCCGCCGGCGCGCTGATCATCGGCAACTCGGGCAAGGAGCTCAAGGCCATGGGCGGCGGGATCGCCAAGGTCTTCAAGGGTCCCAAGTACAAGAAGCAGGACTATCTCGACGTCATCTTCCTCGTCTCCAAGCTGATGAAGATGCTGCGCATGGAAGGCCCGATCGCGCTCGAGCCGCACGTCGAGGACCCGAAGTCGTCGGCGGTGTTCGCGGAATATCCCAAGCTGCTCAAGGACCACACGCTGGTCAATCTGATCGCCGACACGCTGCGCCTGGTCGTGGTGTCGTCGGGCACGCTCGACGTCCACGCGGTCGAGGACGTGATGGACAACGCCATCAAGACCCATCACCACGAGGTCGAGGGCCCGCACCATACGCTGCAGAGCCTCGCCGACGCGCTGCCGGCGCTCGGCATCGTCGCCGCGGTGCTCGGCATTGTGAAGACGATGGGCTCGATCGACAAGCCGCCGTCGGTGCTCGGCGGGATGATCGGCTCGGCGCTGGTCGGCACCTTCATGGGCGTGCTGCTGGCCTATGGCATCGTCAACCCGCTCGCCAGCCGGCTCCAGCAGGTGATCGCGGCGGACGGCGCGATCTACCATGTCGTCAAGCAGATCATCATCGCCTCGCTGCACGGCCACCCGCAGCCGCTGGTGATCGAGGCGGCGCGCTCGGGGATCGACCACAAGAACCAGCCCGGCTTCGCCGAGGTGTTCGACGGCCTGCGCGGCAAGTAAGGCGGGGAGCGACTGAGCCATGGCTAAGGCCCCGCACGGCGCGAACGTCCCGCCGAAGATCATCTACAAGAAGATCTACATCGAGGGCGGCGGTGGCCACCACGGCGGCGCGTGGAAGGTCGCCTACGCCGATTTCGTCACCGCGATGATGGCCTTCTTCCTGCTGCTGTGGCTGCTCGGCGCCACCACCGAGAAGCAGCGCAAGGGCATCGCCGACTATTTCGCGCCGACGCTGATCGACAAGAAGCGCGTCGGCATCGGCGGCAACGGGCTGTTCGGCGGCGAGTCGCTCACCTCCAAGATGAAGATGGGCCCCAAGGCGGGCATGTCGGACATCCGCGCGGTGGCGATCGTCACCTCGACGCCGCAGAACGCCGAGGTGAAGGGCTTCGGCCCGAAGGGTTCGCTGCGCAGCGCCGCACAGGCGACCAAGGAGGATGCCAAGAACTTCGCCAAGCTGCGCGACGAGGTGATGAAGCGCATCGCGGAGACCAAGGAGCTGGCGCGGCTGGCCAAGCACATCCGCTTCACGATGACGCCGCAGGGGCTGCGCATCGATCTGGTCGACGACGCCGATTACTCGATGTTCGCGCTCGGCACGACCACGCTCGAGCCCGAGGCGGCCGAGCTGATCGGGCTGGTGGCGCGCGGCATCAAGGACATGCCCAACCCGATCATGATCCGCGGTCATACCGACAGCCTCGCCTGGGGCGATCCGCGCGCGATGAACAACTGGATGCTGTCATCGGGTCGCGCCGAGGCGACGCGTCGCCGGCTCGCGCTGGCGGGGCTGCCTGAGGCACGTTTCAACCGGATCGAGGGCGTGGCCGATCGCGAGCCGATGGTGGCGGACAACCCGCAGGACCCGCGCAACCGGCGTGTCGCGATCACCTTGCTGTATCGGGCCGGCACCTTCGGCGACTGAGGCGCGCGAGGGCGTATCCGATTCGCCGCATAGCCGCGCGTTATGGGCCGCGCCGCGCACGACACTGGCGGCGCGGCACGGCGCCGCTAGGCTCGCTGCTCCCTTCCCGCGAGCAGGTGCGCGATGATCCCCGCCCCCTATCTGCTGTACCTCGGCCATTCCGACGACGCCGTCGGGATCAAGACCTCGCGCGGGCTCGCCGCCTTTCGCCGCGACGATTGCGTCGGCGAGTGGCGCCACGACGACTGCCCGCTGACGCTCGGCCTGCCGCGGCTCGACCCGGCAGCGGCCCGTGCGGCGGGCGCGCGCACGCTGGTGCTGGGCATCGCAAATGCCGGCGGCACGCTCGCGCCCGAGCTGATCGAGGACGCGCTCGCCGCGATCGCGGCGGGGCTGCACGTCGCCGCGGGGCTCCACCAGCGGCTGCGGGATCACCCGCGGCTGGTCGCGGCGGCGGCGGCGGCGGGGGTCGAGCTGCACGACGTGCGCGATCCGCCGCGCGACCTGCGCGTCGGCGACGGCAAGCGCCGCGCCGGCAAGCGGCTGCTCACCGTCGGCACCGACTGCTCGGTCGGCAAGATGTACGCCACGCTCTGCCTGCGCGACGAGCTGCGCGCGCGCGGTATCACGGCCGACTTCCGCGCCACCGGCCAGACCGGCATCCTGATCGCGGGTGAGGGCGTGCCGGTCGACGCGGTGGTGGCGGACTTCATCAGCGGCGCGATCGAGGCGCTGGCGCCCGCGCGCACGGACGACGGCTGGGACCTGATCGAGGGGCAGGGCTCGCTGTTCCACCCGTCGTTCGCCGGCGTGTCGACCGGGCTGCTCCACGGCGCGCAGCCCGCCGCGCTGCTGCTGTGTCACGATCCGTCGCGCGCGCACATGCGCGGCCTGCCGCATTATGCGCTGCCGGCGCTCGAGGAGTGTCTCGCCGCCAATCTCGCGGTGGCGCGGCTGACCAGCCCTGACGTGCGCGCGGTCGGGGTCGCACTCAACACTGCGGCGCTCGACGAGGCGGCGGCGCAGCGGCTCTGCGAAGACATTGCCGCGCGGCTGGCCTTGCCGTGCACCGACCCCTATCGTCTCGGCGCTTCGCCGATCGCCGACGAGATGCTCGCATGTTTCGCACCCTGACCGCCCGCCACGACTCCTACCGGCTGCGCGCGCCGTTCCGCATCGCGCGCGGCAGCAAGAACGCGGCCGAGGTGGTGACGGTGACGGTGACGCAGGGCGCGCACGTGGGCCGCGGTGAGGGCGTTCCCTACGCGCGCTACGGCGAGACGATCGCGGACTCGCTCGCCGCGCTGGCCCGGGCGGCGCCGCTGGTAGAAGGCGGTGCGGGCCGCGACGAACTGACTCGTACGCTGCCGCCCGGCGCGGCGCGCAACGCGCTCGACGCCGCTCTGTGGGACCTGGAGGCGCGCGTCGCGGGCAGCAGCGTGGCGGCACTCGCCGGGGTCGCGACGGCGGCGCCGGTCGCCTCGGCGATCACGATCGCGATCGACGAACCCGCGGCGATGGCGGCGGTGGCGGCGCGGCACGCGCGCGCGCCGCTGCTCAAGGTCAAGGTCGACCGCGCCGCGCCCGAGGCGCAGATCGCCGCGGTGCGCGCCGCCGCGCCCGACGCGCGGCTGATCGTCGACCCCAACGAGAGCTGGGGCGCCGCCGACCTCGCCGGGCTCGACGCCTTCCTGGTGGCCCAGCGCGTCGACCTGCTCGAGCAGCCGCTCCCCGCGGGGGAGGACGAGGCATTGTCCGCGCGGCGGCCGAGCGTGCCGGTGTGCGCCGACGAGTCGCTGCACACGATCGACGATCTCGATCGGCTCGCCGGCCGCTACACCCACGTCAACGTCAAGCTCGACAAGGCGGGGGGGCTCACCGCCGCGCTGGCGCTGGCGCGTGCGGCCGAGGCGCGCGGCTTCGGGCTGATGGTGGGCTGCATGGTATGCTCGTCGCTTGGGATCGCGCCCGCGCTGCTGCTCGCCGGCGACGCGGCCTTCGTCGACCTGGACGGACCCTTGTGGCTGGCGAAGGACTATCCCGACGGGGTGAGCGACTCCGACGGCCTCCTGTCGCCGCCAGCGGCGGGGTTCTGGGGTGGCGCGTGAGGAGCGGCGGCCGGGATCGAGAGCGCCCGCGCGCGTGAGCGTCGCACGCGCTTCCGACCAGCCTCGCCCATGACCGCGCGCTGGTTCGCCGTCCCGCTGTGGCAGCGCGTCCTAGGCGGCCTGGCGCTCGGCGTGCTGCTCGGCGCGCTCTGGCCCGAGGGCGCCGCCGCGATCCGGCTGGTCGGCGAGCTGTTCGTGCGGCTCATCCGCATGCTCGTGGTGCCCGTCGTGCTCGTCACCATCGCCGCGGGGATCGCCGCGCTCGGCGACCCGCGTCGGCTCGGGCCGATCGGCGGTCGTGCCGTCGGCTGGTTCGCCGTCACGACGCTGGTGGCGGTCGCGCTCGGCATGGCCTGCGGGCTGCTGCTGCGGCCCGGCGCGGGTGTGCGTTTCGCCGGTGTGGCGCCGCACGCGCTCGGCATGCCGCCGACGCCGGCCGAGCAGCTGCTCGCGATCGTGCCGACCAACATCGTCGAGGCGCTGGCGCGCGGCGACATGCTCGCGATCATCCTCGTCGCGGTGCTGCTCGGCACCGGCAGCGTCGTCGCGGGCGACGCGGGGCGGCCGGTGACCGCCTTGCTCCAGGGGCTCGCCGCGGTGCTGCTCCAGGTCGTGCGCGGGGTGATGGAGCTGACCCCCTTCGGTGTCGCCGCGCTGGTCGCCAATGCGGTGGCGAGCGGCGGGGCGGCGGTGTTCGTCCATGTCGGCTGGCTCGCGCTCGCGGTGGTGCTCGGCTCGCTGGTGCAGATCGCCGTCCACGCCGCGCTGCTCCGCCTCGTCGCCCGGCGCGGCGTGGCGCGCTTCTTCCGCGGCAGCGCCGACGCGCTGGTCGTCGCTTTCTCCACCGCCTCCTCCTCCGCCACACTGCCGGTGGCGCTGCGTGTGGCCACCGACCGGCTCGGGATCGAGCGCGCGATCGCGGGCACGGTGCTGCCGCTCGGCGCGAGCGTCGGCAAGGACGGCACCGCGCTCTACGTCGGGCTGCTCGGCCAGTTCGCGCTCCAGTCGCTCGGCGTGGTGCCCGACACGACGATGCTGGTGGTGATGTGGCTGACCGGCGCGCTCGCCGCCTTCGGCACCGCGCCGGTGCCGTCGGCGTCATTGTTCATGCTCGCCGCGATGCTCTCCGCGGTAGGGGTGAGCGCGGAGCAGACCGCGCTGGTGGTCGGGCTGGTGCTGCCGTTCGACCGGCTGCTCGACATGACGCGCACGGTGCCCTCCGCCTCGGCCAATCTCACCGTCACCGCCTTGGTCGCGCGCGCCGAGGAACGCGCCGCGCTGGCCGCGCCGCCCCCCGCGGGCTAGACGGCATGTCGATGAATCTGCGGCATATCGAGATCTTCCACGCGGTCTATGTCAACGGCTCGGTCAGTGCGGCGGCGCGCGCGCTGGCGGTGTCGCAGCCGTCGGTGTCGAAGACGCTGCGCCACGCCGAGTCGCTGCTCGGCTTTGAGCTGTTCCAGCGGGTCAGCGGCCGGCTGGTGCCGACCGAGGACGCGCACGCGTTGTTCGGTGACGTGGCGGAGATCCAGGACCGCGTCCGCGCGTTGCGCGAGGCGGGGCGCAACCTGCGCGCCGGCGCGGGGACGACGCTGCGGATCTCGGCGCTGCCGAGCCTGGCGCTGGGCGTGCTGCCGATCGCGGTGGCGCGCTTCCTGCGCCGCCACCCGCGCGCGCGCTTCGACCTCCAGACCGTCCACCACGACGACCTGCTGCGCAAGCTCTACGAGCGCGAGTGCGATATCGCGATCGCCAACGAGGTGCCGCGCGGCGCGCCGCTGGGTCAGAGCTGGCTCGGCGAGGGCGAACTGGTGGTGCTGTACCGCGAGCACGACCTGCCCGCCGCGCCGCCGCGGATCGAGCTGGCGCGGATCGCGGGCCATCCCTTCATCACGCTGGCGGCGAGCGGGCCGATCGGTCGGCTGTTCACCGACGAGCTCGAGCGGCTCGGGCTTGAGCTCGACGACATCGCCTCCGCGCGCACCTTCTACATCGCCGCCGCGCTGGTGCGCGCGGGCGTGGGGCTGACCGTGGTGGACAATTTCACCGCCGACGCCGCCATGCAACCGGGGCTGGCGACGCGCTCGCTCAAGCCGCCGCTGACCTTCGACGTCCATGCCATCCACCTGCTCGACCGACCGCCCAGCGCACTGGCGGGCGAGTTCCTCGCGCTGTTGTCCGACGTGATCGAGGGGCGATGAGGCGCGCTTTGCTCGCGCTGGCGCTGCTCGCCGCCGCACCCGGCGAGCTGCCGCCGGGGACGCGGCTGGGGCTGCTGGTGGTCGACGCCGACGGGCGCGAGTTGGTCGCCGAGCGCGCCGACGAGCGCTTCGTCCCCGCCTCCAACGCCAAGCTCTTCACCGCCGCCGCGGCCTTCACCACGCTCGACACCGCTGCGCCCGACGTGGCGGGCGGCGCGACGGTCCGGCTCGAGGGGCACGACGTCGTGCTGGCGGGGCACGGCGACGCGCGGCTGTCGAGCGCACCCGACTGCCGCGTCGACTGCCTCGCCGACTTGGCGCGGGCGGTCGCGGCGCGCACCCGCGTCGTGCATGACGTGATCGGCGACGACACTGCCTTCCCGGACGAGCGCTGGCCCGCGGGAATGAGCTGGAACAACATGGCGGGGCGCTACGGCACCGCGATCTCGGCGCTGACGGTGGACGACGATGTCGTCGCGGTGACGGTGACGCCGGGCGCGCGCGACGGCGCCGCCGCGACGGTGAGCGGCGACGGTTACTATCGAGTCGAGTCGCGCGTCGTCACGGGCGGTGCGCGGGCGTCGTTCGGCGCGACCCGCCTGCCGGGCAGCGACCTGCTCCGCGTCGTCGGCACCGTTCCCGCGGGTGCGCCGACGACGCTGTCGGTCGCGGTCGACGATCCCGCGCACCGCGCGGCGTGGCGGCTCGCGGCGCTCCTGCGTGCGGCAGGGGTGCGCGTCACCGGGCGCGTGGTGGTGCGGCATCGTCCGCTCTCCGACGCCGACGATCCGGCACGACGCGGCGGCGCGCCCGTCGCGCGAGTGTCCGAACCCACCGTGCTCGCGCGGCTGACACCGCCGCCGCTCGCCGAGGACCTGCGCGCGACGATGAAGGCGAGCCAGAACCTCCACGCCGAGCTGCTGCTGCGCCGCGTCGGCGCGGTGCGCGGCAGCGGCTCGGTGGCGGACGGGCATGCCGCGGTGCGCGCCTTGCTCGACCGCGCCGGCGTGGCGCGCGCCGCGGCCGAGTTCGCCGACGGCTCGGGCATGTCCAATTACGACCGGATCACCCCGCGCGCGGCGGTGGCGCTGCTGCGCTGGACGCAGGCGCAGCCCTGGGGCGCGGCGTTCCGCGACACGCTGCCGGTCGGCGCGGTCGACGGCACGCTGGCGCGGCGTTTCGCGGGCACGCCGCTGGCAGGTAAGGTGTTCGCCAAGACGGGATCGCTCAACGCGGCCAATGCGCTCTCCGGCTTCATCGTCGCGGCGAGCGGGCGGACGCTGATCTTCTCCGCGCTCGCCAACGACATGGCCGACGACGCCTCGGCGACGCGCGCGATCGATCGCGCGCTGGTGGAGATCGCGGCGCGAAACTGAACGGAGCGCGTGCCGGCGCGACAGTCGGTTACACTTTCACGCGGGCGCTGGCACACTTTCGCGAAGGAGACGGCCTATCTCTCTCATCACCTGGCCGCGACGCCGCGGCCGAGTGAAAAGGAGCGTGACATGAACCGTCTCAAGACCGTGATCGCCGGGCTCGGGCTCGCCGCCGTGGTGGTGCCGGGGATCGCCAGCGCGGTGCCGTGGCAGTCGATCAACCAGCGCCAGGCGCGGCTCGACCAGCGCATCGACCAGGGCATCCGCTCGGGCGCGCTCAACCGCAACGAGGCGCGCCGGCTGCGGCAGGAGTCGCGCCAGCTCGCCGCGCTCGAGGGCCGCTATCGCCGCGACGGGTTGTCGGCGTCGGAGCGCCGCGACCTCGACCGCCGCTTTGACGCGCTGAGCGCGCGGGTGCGCTACGACAAGCACGACCGGCGCCACTATCGCTGAGCATGAGAGGCCCGCTTCCCGATGACGGGGAGGGCCTCTCACACTCTCCGCCACTCCTCGTCATCCCGGCCTTGAGCCGGAATCCATCTCTCCGCGTTCGCCCCAGCCGGTGGGTATGCGGCGGCATGGATCCCGGCGCGAGGCCGGGGGTTGGGGGCTGCTGTCGACTCCTACGAGCGTCTTCCCACCTGCACCCCGGTCTTCGCTGGGGATCACCCAGGAAGCAACGCGCCGCTCTACTTTCCCTTCAGCAGCGCGTCGTCGATGTCGTTGGCGCGCTGCCACGCCGGGCGCGCGCGGACGCGGTCGAGATAGGCCATGAAGGTCTCGCGCGGCTCGAGCAGGCCGAAGCCGGTGAAGAACCCTACCGCGCTCCCCACGAACACGTCCGCCGCGGTGAAGCGGTCGCCCGCGACATAGTCGCGCCCTTCCAGCGCGCGCTCGAACGCGTCGACCGCGCGCGCGAAGCTGGCATAGCCCACCATCCCCTCACGATCGGGCGGCACCTGCACGCCCAGCGCCTTGTCGACCATCGCCGCCTCGAACGGCCCCGAGGTGAAGAACAGCCAGCGATAATAGGCCGCGCGCTCGTCGCCGCGCGGCGCCAGTTCGGCCTCGGGGAAAGCCTCCGCGAGATAGGCGCAGATCGCCGCGGCCTCGCTCACCACCTGATCGTCATGGACGATCACCGGCACCTTGCCGAGCGGGTTGGCCTCGAGCAGCGCCGCGGGCTTCTTGTCGAAATTGATCACCACTGAGTCGTAGGGAGCGCCGATCTCCTCGAGCATCCAGCGCGCGCTGCGGCTGCGCGACCGCGGGTGGGTGAAGAAGGTGAGCGTCATCGGTCAGGTGTCCAGATGCTGGTGGAGGAAGGCGGTGGTGCGCTGCCAGGCGAGATCGGCTGCGGCCTTGTCGTAGCGCTCCGCCGAGGTGTCGTTGTTGAAGGCATGGTCGACCCCAGGGTAGGTGAAGGCCTCGAACGGCTTGCCGGCGGCGCGCAGCGCGGCGACCCAGGGCTCGGCGGTCTGCGCCACGCGTGTGTCCTTGCCGGCGTAATGGAGCAGCAGCGGCACCTGGAGCTTGGCCGCCTCGGCGGGGTCCGGGGCAGGACCGTAGTAGCTCACCCCCGCCGCCAGCGCCGGCCCGGCGGCGAGCGCGACCCGGTCGACCAGCGCGCCGCCCCAGCAGAAGCCGACGGTGCCGACCTTGCCGTTGCCGCTGGCGCGCTGGCCGAGCCGCTTCACCACCGCCACCGCGGTGGTGATCGTCGCGTCATAGTCGAGCCGGCCGATCAGCTCGCGCGCCTTGTCCTCGTCCGCCGGCGTGCCGCCCGCGCTGGACAGGAAATCGGGCGCGAGCGCGAAGAAGCCGGCGAGCGCGATGCGGCGCGCGACGTCCTCGATGTGCGGCTGGAGCCCGCGGTTCTCGTGGATCACCATCACCGCGCCAAGCTTGCCCGCGGCCTTGCGCGGCGCGGCGAAGTAACCGGTGACGCTGCTGCCGTCGGCGAGCTTGAAACCGCCCTTGCGCGTGATCAGCCGCTTGTCCGCGGGATCGACCTGCGCGGCCGCGGCCGGGCTGGCGGCGATGCCAAGGATCAGCGCCTCCGCCGCCGCGGCCGAGCCGGCCAGCGCGGTCATCTGGCGCAGCAAGGTGCGGCGATCGCGATGCTCGTGGGTGAAGTCGTCGTACAGCCGCACCGCGGCGTCGCGCAACCCAGGGTCGTTCCGGTCCATCGCCCACTCCCGTGATTCGTCGCTTCTCGGGCGCGAGCCTAGCGGGGCGGGGGCAGCGGGGCCATGCGCGAGTGGCCCCGTATCGTCTCAGCGCGTCTGCATTCGGATGCCGATCCGGAAGGCGCGGCCGAGCAGGTCGCTGTAGGTGCTGTTCGCTGCCAGGCCCGTCTCGGGCAGCAGCAGCGGCCAGCGATCGAAAACGTTGGTCACGTTGATGAACAGCTGCGCCTCGGCGCCCGCCATCGGCACCTTGGCGGTGAGGTTGAGGTCGGCGTAGAACAGCCCGGAGACGTGGTTGTCATCATAGGTCGGGAACTGCGTCGTCGAGAGCGGGCAGGTCGTCTGGCACTCGATCCCGTTGGCGGCGTAGCGGCCCGCACTCACCCCGCGTCCGATCCCGGTGACCGAGAAGCCCGGCCCGTCATAGCCGGCGCTGACACGGTAGAGCCAGGTCGGCGTGCTCGCCTGGCCGCCGTTCACGCCGACCGAGTTGAGCACCACCTGACCCGGCACGCCGGTATCGAGCAGATTGTCGATGTAGCGTGTCGCCACGCCGCGCAGCGTTACCGCGCCGGGTGCGGAGACGCCGAGCGAGTCGAGCGCGACGCGATAGGAGGCGTCGATGTCGACCCCGCGGACGAGCTGACGGGCGGCGTTGAACGGTTGCGTGCGGAACAGCAGGTACGGCTGCGTCGGCGTCGAGCGCACCGGGTCCTGCGCGAAGGCGCCGCAGAACTGCTGCTGCCCCTGCTGGCACAGGTCGATGATGTTCTGCGCGCTGAAGCTGCTGATCGCGTCGTCGACGTCGATGCGGAAATAGTCGACCGACAGGTTGAGGCCCGGTACCCAGCGCGGCGTCAGCACCACCCCGGCGTTCCACGAATCGGCCTTCTCCGGGCGCAGGTTGAGGTTGCCGGTGGCGGTGGCGGAATAGCCGAAGCTGGCCGGGCCGTTGGCGCCGTCGCTGGTGTAGGCCGGGTTGCGCACCGAGTCGCTGTTGGCCGCGCCGGCCTGGAACAGTTCGTTGAGGTTGGGCGCGCGGATATCGCGCGAGCGCGTGACGCGGAAGCGGATGTCCTCGATCGGCCGCCACGTCGCGCCCGCCTTCCACGTCGTGACGTACCCGGCGGTGGAATAGCGCGTCGCGCGCGCGGCGCCGTTGAGCTCCAGGCCGAGCCCGAGCGGCACCACCGTCTCGAGATAAGCCTCCTTCACGTCGTAGCTGCCGTTGGTGGGCAGGTAGTTGCCGACCGACCAGGCATTGGCGGTGCTGGTCTGCGTGACCACGGGCTGGAACTCGGCCGGGACGAAGCCGGTGATCTTCTCGCGGCGATATTCAGCGCCGAGCGCGAGGCTGACGTCGCCCGCCCAGGTGGCAAACGGATTGAACGCGACGTTGGCGCCGGTGACCCATTGCTCCACCGTCTCGTCGCGATAGGGATCGCCGAGGACGAAGCGCACCGCCGCGGGATCGGCGACGCCGACGCCGAGCCGGTTGAGCGGCACGCAGCCCGGCGCGTCGTTGGCGGGGTTGGCGTCGGTGTTGACGCGGCAGGCGATCGTGCCGCCGGCGAAGACCGCGTCGGTCGCGGCGTTCATGCGCGCCAGGTTCATGACGTTGCGCAACTGCTCGCGCAGGTCGGCGCGGCCGTACTGCCCGTAGACGTTCCAGGTCGCCGGGCGGCCGAACGCCTCGGTCTTGCCCTCCGCCCCGATGACGTAGCGCTGCACCTCGCGGCGATTGTCGACCGCGCGGAACGGCAGGTCGGCCGAGGAGGTCGCGACCGTGACGGTGTTGATCCCGCTCAGCAGCGCTGGGCCGAGCGTATTCTGGAGGAAGGCGTTGTCGCGCTGGTAGGTGATGCCGGTCGAGAGGTTCGGGCCGGCGTTGAAGAACACGCGCTGGCGATTGTACGAGCCCTCGGCGAACAGCTCGATGCCGTCCGCCACCTCGAAGCCGGCGCGCGCGAACACGCCGTGACGGTCGTCTTCCGGGTCGAGTCCGATGCGGCGGCCGGTGTCGTTGACCTGCCAGTCGCCGCCCTGCGTCAGCGTCGGCGCCGCGCTGCCGCCGGGCGCGGGGAAGGTGAGCGCGCCGTAATTATACCGCTGCACCGCGCCGCCGGCCCCGAAATAATAGCCGCGCAGGCTGTTGGCGGTGCCCCCTGACGAAGCGGTGACGATTCCGCCCGGGGTCGAGTTGACCGCCCCCACCTGGCGGCGGATCAGGAATTGCGGGGTGGTGCTGGTCGCGGTCCAGCTCGGGTCCTGGATGCGGACATAGCCGGTCGCGTTCCAGTCGCGGTCGACCTGGAAGATGCCGTCGCGGTGCGCCAGCTCGGCGTTCACGACGAGGTGCCCGCGCCCGCCCGCGAAGCTGAGCCCGCCGGTGACCGCGAGCGAGTAATTATAGCCGTCGCCCTTGTCGGTCACGCCGCTGTCGGCGCTGACCTTGATCCCCTCGTACTCCTTGTCGAGCACGAAGTTGACGACACCCGCCACCGCGTCCGAGCCATAGGCCGCCGAGGCGCCGCCGGTGACGACCTCGACGCTCTTCACGAGCGCCTGCGGGATGGTGTTGACATCGACCAGCCCGGTGATGGTCGAGGCGACCGAGCGGCGACCGTCGAGCAGCACCAGCGTGCGCGTCTCGCCGAGGTTGCGCAGGTTGAGCGCGTTGATCCCGGCCTGGCCGCTGCTGAGGTTGAGTCGCGAGTTGGCCGGGCGGGTCGAGCCGGCGAGCGCGGGCAGCTGGTTGACGAAATCGGCGATGTTGTTGCTCGGCGAGCCGTTCTGGATCTCCTCCTGGCTCAGCACGGTTAGCGGGGTGGGCGCCTCGAAGCCGCTCCGCAGCACGCGCGAGCCGGTGACGACCACGTCGGCGCCGCCCTCCGGCGCGGCGGCCTCGGTCTGCGCCGTGGCGAGCTCGCCCGCGGGGGGCGTCTGCTCCGCGGGCGCGGTCTGCCCGGCCGCGGGGAGCGCGAGCGCCGCCAGCAGCGCGCCGCCGGCCCATCCCGCCAGGAGCGCGCCGCGTCCGATGTGCCGCCGTACTGTCATCTCTGCCCCCTATGACCCGTAAGGGCCGCTGCGTTCGGCCGGACCGCGCGGCCCGCCGTCGCCTCCTGCGCGACCCCCGCGGCCGCGGTCGTTCGAGCGCCGGGCATGTCGGGTATCGCTGCCGAAGGTGAAGCGGCGCGGCGGGAAGCGTCAAGCGCCTCGTCCTTTCGCAGCGTTGTGAGTGGCATAGACGTGGGGCATGGGCCTGCTGTGGCATGCTCGGGCGCGCGTGGGACATCGGGCGGCGTTCCGCGTCGACCGTGTTCCCGCGAACGCGGGAACCCAGCGCCAAGCAGAACAATGGCGCATGACGCGAGACGCTCCTGGGCTCCCGCATGCGCGGGAGCACGGACAGCTCCTTGCGCGGGCCAGACGCGCTACCGCGCCGCGAAACGCCATAGCCGCGACCTATGCCCCCCGCCATCGATCGCGTGTCGCGCTGCCTACCCAGCGCGTGTAGCGTCAGCCCGCTCGCCGCTGGCACGACAGGGAGACCCAATGCTCGACCGTCGCTCCTTCCTGCTTGGCAGCGCCGCGACGCTCGCGCTCGCTCCGGCGTGGCGTGCCCGCGCGCAGGCCGCGCCATCGTCGACCCACACCCCCGCGGCGGGTCTCACCGCTCCGGTCGAGATCGTCGACGACGTCTACGGCGTGCCGCATATCCGCGCTGAGACCATCCCCGACGCCTTCTTCGGCCAGGGCTATGTCGTCGCGCGCGACCGTCTCTTCCAGATCGACCTCGCGCACCGCCGCGAGCTCGGCCGGCTCGCCGAGGCGTTCGGCGCCGACTTCGCGCCACACGACGCCACCGCGCGGCTGTTCCACTATCGCGGCGACCTCGCCGCCGAGCTCGCCCGGATCCCCGCCGCGGTGCTGGCCTGCGCGCGCGCCTATGTCGCCGGCATCAACGCGCGCGTCGTCGAGGTCACCGCGGATGGGGCGCTGCTGCCGCCCGAATACGCGATCCTCGGCGTCACGCCGCTGCGCTGGGACGTGCGCGACTTCGTGCTCGCGCGCGGCGCGTCGGCGGGCAACACCGACGACGAGCTGCGCCGCGCGCAGCTCGCCGCGCTCGGTCGGCTCGATCTCGACGCGATCATGGCGCCGCTTCGCCCCGCCGCGGTGCTGCGCGTGCCCGAGGGGCTCGACGTCGCCGCGGTGAGCGACGACGATCTCAGCGCGCTCAATCTCGGCGGCCTGCCCTTCGGCCCTGACACGCCGACGCGCGGCGAGCGGCTCGACGCCGCCAACGCGGGCAGCAACGCCTGGACGATCGCGCCCTCGCGCAGCGCCACCGGACGCGCGATCCTCGCCAACGACCCGCACCTCGGACTCGGCGGCTTCGGCCCGCGCCACGTCGCGCATCTCAGCGCGCCCGGGCTCGACGTGATCGGTGGTGGCGCGCCCGGCCTGCCCGGGATCATGCAGGGTCATACCGACCGGTTCGCCTTCGGCCGCACCAACTTTCACATTGATCAGGAGGACCTGTTCGTCCTCGAGCTCCACCCGAGCGACCCCGAGCGCTACCGCCACGCCGGCGCGTGGAAGGCGTTCGACACGCGCGCAGTGACGATCCCGGTCAAGGGCGCCCCGCCGCACCGCGCGACGCTGCGCCACTCGGTCCACGGCCCGGTAGTGAGCCACGATCCGGCGAAGCGCCGCGCCACCGCGCTCGCCTCGATCGCGATGCAGCCGGGCGCGAGCGGCGCCTTCGCGATGATCGCGATCAATCTCGCGCGCGACTGGCAGGGGCTCAAGGAGGCGTTCACGCTGCATCCCTCGCCGACCAACTTCCACTACGCCGACGTGGCAGGGAACCACGGCTGGCAGGTGATCGGCTTCGTGCCGCAGCGCCGGCGGGGCGACGGGCTGCTGCCGGTGCCGGGCGACGGCCGCTACGACTGGACCGGCTATCGCGATTATCGCGTCCTGCCGAGCGTCTACAACCCGCCCGCCGGCTGGTTCGCCTCCGCCAACCAAAACAATCTCCCCGCCGGCTGGCCGCGTGACCGCGTGCCCGCGCACTCCTTCCGCGATCCCTATCGCTACGAGCGCATCGCCGCGGTGCTTGCCGCGCAACCGCGCCACACGCTCGCCGACAGCGTGGCGCTCCAGCACGACACGCTCTCCGCGCCGGCACGGCAGCTGCTCGCGCTGCTGCCCACAGGAGGGTCGCCGGCCGCGACGCTGCTGCGCGGCTGGGACGCGCGCGTCGACGGCGACAGCGCCGCCGCGGCGTTGTTCGAGATCCTGTGGCGTGAGCTCGGCCAGCGCCTGCTCGCCGCGCTCGTGCCCGCGCGCGCGCGCCATCTCGTCACCGAGATCGCGCCCTCGGTGCTGCTCGACCTGCTCGCGCGGCCCGACCAGCGGCTCGGTGCCGCCCCGGTCGCGGCACGCGACGCACTGCTCGCCGCCGCGCTGGCGAGCGCCTGGGACCGGGCGGTCGTGCTGATGGGGCCCGACGCGCGGACGTGGCGCTGGGACCGGCTCCATCGCGTGACGATCCGCCACCCGCTATCGCGCATCCCCGCGATCGCCGCGGCCTTCCCGGTGATCGAGGGAGGCGGTTCGGGCGGGGACGGCTATACCGTGATGGCGCGCTGGCTCGGCGACGGGCCGGACTGGCGCACGCGTGGCGGGGCGAGCTATCTCCAGGTGATCGACGTCGGGGGATGGGACCGCTCGCTGATGCTGAACCTGCCCGGCCAGTCGAACGCGCCGGCCTCGCCGCACTACCGCGACCAGTACGCGCCCTGGATCGCGGCGCGCATGCTACCGATGCTGTTCGGGCGTGCCGCGGTCGACGCGCAGGTCGCCACGCGGCGGACGCTGCTGCCCGCGGGGGCGCGGTGAGGCGCGCGCTGCTCGCGCTGCTGCTGGTCGGCGCGGCACCCGCGGTGGCGCCGGCGCTGCCCGACGTCGCGATCCGCGGTGGCACGGTCTACACCGGCGCCGACGCGCCGCCCTTCCGCGGCGACGTCGAGGTGACCGGTGACCGGATCAGCTATGTCGGCCCGTCGCGGCGTGGCGCGGCGCGGCGCGTGATCGACGCGCGCGGCAAACTGGTGACGCCGGGGCTGATCGACGCGCACACGCATCCGGACACCTACCTGCGCTCGCCCGACGCCGCGGTCCGTACCAACGTCGCCTGGCTCGCGCAGGGCGTGACGACGATCGTCACCGGGGTTGACGGCTATGGCACGCCCGACGTCGTCGCCGACGCGCGCGCGCTCGCCGCCAAGGGGATCGGCACCAACACCGTGCCTTTCGTCGGCTTCGGCGCGGTGCGGCGCCGGGTGCTGGGCGCGTCGGCACGCGCGCCCGACGCCGACGAGCTCGCCAAGATGCGCGCGCTGGTGGCAGGCGCGATGTGCCAGGGCGCGGCCGGCTTTTCGACCGGGCTGTTCTACGCACCGCAGCGTTACGCCAGCACCGAGGAGGTGATCGCGGTGGCGCGCGAGGCGGGATCGCGCGGCGGCCTATACGACACGCACCAGCGCGACGAATCGGACTATTCGATCGGGCTGATGGCCTCGACCCGTGAGGCGCTGCGAATCGGGCGCGAGGCGGCGATGCCGGTGCATATCGCGCATCTCAAGGCGCTCGGCGTCGCGGTCCACGGCCAGGCGCCCGCGCTCGTCGCGCTGATCGAGGCGGCGCGGCGCGCGGGGCAGGACGTCACCGCGGACCAATATCCGTGGCTCGCCTCGGGCTCGGCGGTGGACGCCGCGCTGGTGCCGGGCTGGGCGCTCGACGGCGGCTACCGCGCCATGATCGCGCGCCTCGCCGATCCCGCGGCGATGGCGCGGATCCGGCCCGAGATGCAGGCCAACCTGCGCCGGCGCGGCGGCGCGGCCTCGCTGCTGCTGACCAGCGCGGGCCAGCCTTGGACCGGGCGGACGCTCGCGCAGGTGGCGGCGGCGTGGCGGGTCGACCCGATCGACGCCGCGCTCCGCATCCTGCGCGTGCCCAACGCCGCGCGCACCGATCCCGCGGGAGCGGCGGTGGCGAGCTTCAACATGGTCGACCGCGACGTCGACCTCATCATGCGCCAGCCCTGGGTGGTGACCAGCTCGGACGGGTCGGACGGCCACCCGCGCCAGTTCGCCACCTTCCCGCGGAAATATCAGGCCTATGTCCGCCAGCGCCGCGTGATCACCCTGGCCGACTTCGTGCGGCGCTCGACCGCGGCGACCGCCGACATCTACCGGCTGGCGGGACGCGGCTATCTGCGCGCTGGCTATGCCGCGGACGTCGCGGTGATCGATCCGGCGCGCTACGCGCCTCGCGCCGATTACCTCCATCCGCGCGTGCCCAGCGCAGGCGTCGCCGCGGTGCTGGTCAACGGGCGCGTGGCGCTGCTGAACGGCAGGGCGACCGGCGCGCTCGCCGGGCGCGTGCTGCTGCGCGCGCCGCCGCGCGGCTGCTGACCCGGCTCACACCAGCGCGGGGCGCGGGTCGACATGGGTGCGGCGCGAGGCGTGCCGGCGCAGCCCGATCAGCGGGCGCAGCGGCCCGATCGCGCGGCCGACCAGGTAGAAGGCCCAGCAGCCCGCCACCGTCGCCACCACCAGCAGCGCGAACTCGGCCCAACCCGGCAGCGCCAGCGGGCGCAGCGCGTCGGCGGCGAGCACGATGATCGACTGGTGGACGATGTAGAAAGGGAACACCGCCTCGGTCAGCATCGGGCGCCAGCGCTGGTCGCGGTTCCAGTGCGAGTCGGCATAGCCGATCAGCGCCGTCACCGCGCTCCAGCCTTCGACCGCGCGCGCGATCGAGAAGATATTGCCCCAGGGCGCGGGCATGGTGTTGCCGGGCCAGCGGATCTCGATGCCCGCGACGAGCGCGTAGGCGGCCAGTGCGAGCGCCGCCGCGGGCTTCCACTGGCGCACGAAGGCCGCCAGCGTGGCCGGCGCGCAGGCGAGCGCGTAGCCGAACAGGAAGGCCGGAAAGTAGCTCGCGTGCGCGACCCAGTCGTCGGCGAGCGCGTGGGTCTCGCGTGCGCCCGGGAAGAGGACGAAGTTGACCAGCACCATCCAGGCGATCGGCAGCGCCAGCAGGGCGGGCCCGCGCATCACCCAGGCGAAGCCGCGCTGCCCCGCCGCGGTGACGGCGGCGGGCAGTAGTCCGGCGGCAAGTGCCAGCACGAGCGTGTAAATCCAGAGATAGCCGACGAACCACAGATGGTTCCAGGTTGGCAGCAGGAGCGGCCCGACCATCCCGAAGCGCCAGTAATCGTGCCAGTAGAAGTACAGGAATCCGTGCGGATAGCCGAACTTCTCGCCGAGCTCGACCCAGGGCTGTACCGGCACGATCACGGCCACCCCGAAGGCGAGCGGCACCAGCAGCCGCAGCGAGCGCTGCCGCGCGAACCGCCACGGCTTCTTGTTGCGGATCATGAGCGCACGGCTGGCATAGCCCGAGACGAGGAACAGCAGCGCGAGCCGCCACGGATTGGACGCCATCATCGGCACCGCCACCCACCAGGCCCCCGGCAGCTTGGCGTGGAAGTCCCATGGCACGAACACCATCCCGACATGGTAGAGGATGAGGATCGCGAACGCCCCGATGCGGAGCCAGTCGAGGCCGTAATGCCGCTGCATCGCGGCGCGACTAGCATTAACGTGGCGGTTACGCGAGGCGGGGTGGTCCAGCCGTGCCGCGGCGATCCTCGAACACCGCGCCGTAACGAGCCGCCGCCTTTCAACCGTCACGTCGCGCATGTATATGAGGCGCCATGTCCATTCGTCCGTGGCGCGACATCATGCGCCGAGAGAGCCGCCAGATCATGGTCGGCAACGTTCCCGTCGGCGGCGGCGCGCCGGTCACCGTGCAGACGATGACCAACACCCCCACCGAGGACGTGCGCGCCACGGTCGACCAGATCCGCCGCTGCGAGGACGCCGGCGCCGACATCGTCCGCGTCAGCTGCCCCGACGTCGCCTCGACCAATGCGCTGCGCCAGATCGTGCGCGCCGCCACGGTGCCCATCGTCGCGGACATCCACTTCCACTACAAGCGCGCGCTCGAGGCGGCGGACGCGGGCGCGGCGTGCCTGCGGATCAACCCGGGCAATATCGGCTCGTCCGAGCGGGTCGCGGAGGTGGTGCGCGCCGCCAAGGCCAACGGCTGCGCGATCCGCATCGGCGTCAACGCGGGCAGCCTCGAGAAGGACCTGCTCGAGAAATACGGCGAGCCCTGCCCCGAGGCGCTCGTCGAGAGCGCGCTCGATCATATCAAGCTGCTCCAAGACCACGACTTTCACGAATATAAGGTGGCGGTGAAGGCGTCGGACGTGTTTCTCGCGGTGGCGGCCTATCAGCAGCTGGCGGACGCGGTCGACTGCCCGCTCCATCTCGGCATCACCGAGGCGGGCGGGCTGATCGGCGGCACGGTGAAGTCGTCGATCGGCATGGGCTCGCTGCTGTGGTTCGGGATCGGCGACACGATCCGCGTCTCGCTCTCGGCCGAGCCCGAGGAAGAGGTGCGCGTCGGTTTCGAGATCCTCAAGGCGCTCGGCATCCGCAACCGCGGCGTACGCGTGGTCAGCTGCCCGAGCTGCGCGCGTCAGGGCTTCGACGTGATCCGCACGGTGCAGACGCTGGAGGAGCGGCTCCAGCATATCCGCACGCCGATGTCGCTGAGCGTGCTCGGCTGCGTCGTCAACGGCCCGGGCGAGGCGCGCGAGACCGATATCGGGATCACCGGCGGCGGCAACGGGCGCCACATGGTGTATCTCTCCGGCGTGACCGACCATCACGTCCAGGATGCCGATATGGTCGAGCATATCGTTCGGCTGGTCGAGGCCAAAGCCGCCGAGATCGAGGCGGCGAACGCGGCGGCGGCGCTCGCGGCGGAATAGGTCCGATGCTATAGGTCAGGTCCTGGAGGGCCTGACATGACCTATCATGCGAAGGTGATCGCGGGCGGCACGATCGTTATCCCCGCGGATCTGCGTCGAGAGTTCGGCATCAAGGACGGCGACACCGTCGCGTTGGAGAGCGACGGCGAGCGGATCGCGCTGCGCCGTGATGATCCGGAGACAGCGCTCGCGCGGCTACGCGAGGCGATGGAGGGCTATAGCGTCGATCGATTTCTCAATGAGCGGCGGCAGGACTGGGGCGAGTGAGATTGGTCGTCGACGCGTCGGTGTCCTTGCTTACCTCCCCGACGAGCCGGGCGGCGAGCTTCTGGCGAACGACGACGGAGCGTTCCTCCTTTCCGCGGTTAATCTCACCGAGGTAATAACGAAGGTGACGGAGCACGATCTCGCGCCCGAGATGGTACTCGGCATTCTACGTCACCGGCCGATCGAGCTCGTCGAGCACGGATCGGACGATGCGATTCGAGCGGCGAGACTGCGACCGCTCAGCCGCCACCTCGGCCTGTCACTCGGCGACCGCGTCTGTCTGACGCTGGGACAAAGGCTGGCCTTGCCGGTGATGACGTCGGACCGACGATGGGCTGATCTTAGTTGCGACATCGACGTGCGTCTGATCCGTTGACCGCGGCGCGTGCGCTCTCGCCCGCGCTCGCCTTCGCGGTGGCCGCGGCGGGGATCGGGCTGTTCTCGATCATGGACGCCTTCATGAAGGCGCTGACGCTCGCGCTCGGCGTCTACAACGCGCTGCTGTGGCGCGCGTTGGTCGCCGCGCTGATGGGCGGCGCAGTGTGGCGGCTCGGCGGCGGGCGGCGGCCCACGATGCGCGCGCTGCGGCTGCACGTGCTGCGCGGCGCGATCACCACCGCGATGGCGCTGCTGTTCTTCTGGGGGCTGGCGCGGGTGCCGATGGCACAGGCGATCGCGCTCACCTACGTCGCCCCGCTGCTCGCGCTGCTGCTCGGCGCGCTGTTCCTGCACGAGCGCGTCGGCACGCGCGTGGTCGTGGCTTCGCTGGTGGCGCTCGCCGGCGTCGGCGTGATCCTGGCGGGACACGCACGGCTGGCGCTCGGCCCCGACGGACTGCACGGTGCCGGCGCGATACTGGCGTCGGCGGTCCTCTACGCCTGTAACCTCGTGGTCGCGAGGCTGCAGAGCCAGGCCGCCGACGCGCGCGAGATCGCCTTCGTCCAGTCGGCGGTGCTCGCGGCGCTGCTCGGGCTGGCCGCGCCCTGGCTGGCGACGGTGCCGCCGGTGACGCACTGGTGGCAGATCGCGGTCGCGGCGGCACTGGCGACGGGTTCGCTGTTCCTGCTCGGCTGGGCCTATGCGCACGGGGAGACCGGCTTCCTAGCGACGACCGAGTACACGTCCTTCGTCTACGCCGCGCTGCTCGGCTGGGCGGTGTTCGGCGAGCGAGTCGCGACCGCCACGCTGGCGGGCGCGGCGGTGATCGTCGGCGCCTGCCTCTACGCCGCGAGGCGTCGCGCGGTGCCGCGCGGCGCGCTAGAGGGAGCGACATGACTGTCTCGATCCGCCCCGCCACGCCCGCCGACGTACCGACCATGCTGCGCTTCGTGCGCGAACTCGCCACCTATGAGCGCGAGCCCGACGCGGTCGCGGCGACCGAGCCGATGATGGCGGAGGCGCTGTTCGGAGGCGATCCGGCGGCCGCAGCGTTGATCGCCGAGCGCGAGGGCGAGGCCATCGGCTTCGCTCTGTACTTCTTCACCTACTCGACGTGGACCGGCCGGCGCGGGCTGTGGCTCGAGGATCTCTACGTCACGCCCGAGGCGCGCGGCAGCGGGGCGGGCGCGGCGCTGCTGCGCGCGCTCGCGGGCGTGGCGCTCGATCGCGGCTGCGCGCGCTTCGAGTGGACCGTGCTCGACTGGAACACGCCGGCGATCGACTTCTACCGCGCCAAAGGAGCCGTGCCGCTCGACCAGTGGACGACGCAGCGGGTCGAGGGCGAGGCGCTGGTGAGGCTCGCGGGGCGCGGTTGAGATGGCCTGGATCTGGTTGATCGCGGGCGGTCTGTTCGAGGTCGGCTTCACCACGTGCTTGCGCAACGTCGACGGCTTCCGCCATCTCGGCTGGACGCTCGGCTTCCTTGTATCGGTGTCGCTGTCGATGCTGCTGCTCGAAGGCGCGGTGCGCACGATCCCGATGGGCACCGCCTATGCGGTGTGGACCGGTATCGGCGCGCTCGGCACGGTGCTGATCGGCATCCTCTGGTACGGTGAGCCAGCGACTCCGCTGCGGCTGCTGCTGATCCTCGGCGCGGTGTCGTGCATCGCCGGGTTGAAGCTGCTCGGATCGGGCGCGTGACGCTCGACCGCGGCCTCGTCGTTTGGGTCGCGGAGGCGATGGCGCCGCTCGGTAAGGTGACTCACCGGCGGATGATGGGTGGAGCGGCGCTCTACCTCGACGGCGTGATCTTCGCGCTGGTCACGGGAGACGGCGCGCTGTGGTTCAAGGCCGACGCCGCGAGCGACGCCGCGTGGGACGCGGCCGGGTGCGAGCGCTTCCGCTACGCGCGTGCGGGCAGGAGCGCGTCGATCAATTATCGCCGCGCGCCCGAGGACGTTCATGACGTCGCGGACGCGATGCGGCAGTGGGCGATGCTGGGTTTAGCGGCGGGGCGACGCGCCGCGGGATAGGTCACCTTCGGGCGAAGCGATCGTCTCGCGGGACGACGCCGTATGCTCGATACCTCCTCGCCTCGCACCCGAGCCGTCATCCCCGCGAAGGCGGGGATCCAGACGCGCGGGTCTTCGATGGAGTCGCAGCGTCAGCGGCTATGGATCCGCCTGCGCGGGGATGACGGGAGGAGCAGCGAGCGGAAGAAAGAGAACCGACGAGAGCGGCGCGGCCCCGAGCGACCGCTCAGCCCCCGCCCCCGCCTATTCCTCGCCGCCGCTCAGTCGCGCCCGGGCACGTCGTGGTCGTGCGGCTCCTCGCCCTCGGCCTTCGCCTCGTTGTAGCGCGCGATCGCCTCCAGCGTAATGCGACGCGCTTCCTCGCGGCCGCCCCAAGTGCCGATGCGCACCCACTTCTTCTTCTCCAGGTCCTTGTAGTGGGTGAAGAAGTGCTCGATCTGCTGGAAGACGATCTCGGGAAGGTCGTCCTTCTCGCCGACGTTGGCGTAATAAGGGAAGGTCGAGTCGACCGGCACGCAAACCAGCTTCTCGTCGCCGCCGGCCTCGTCCTCGAGGTTGAGCACCGCGATCGGGCGCGCGCGCACGACGCAGCCCGGGATGAACGGCGAGCGCGCCACGACCAGCGCGTCGAGAGGGTCGCCGTCGGGCGAGAGCGTGTGCGGCACGAAGCCGTAATTGGCCGGGTAGCGCATCGGCGTGTGCAGGATGCGGTCGACGAACAGCGCACCCGACGCCTTGTCGAACTCGTACTTCACCGGCTCGCCGCCGGTGGGCACCTCGATCACGACGTTGAGATCGTCGGGCGGATCCTTGCCGACGGGAATGAGATCGATACGCATGCGCTTCCCCTTACTTGCGGCAACGCCCCGCGGGTCAGCGGGGCGTCAGGAGACGATCGAGGCCACCGTCGCCGGTGCCGATCTTCTGCAACCGCGGGTAGCGCAGCCCGCCGTGATAGTCGAGCGCTGCACTGCGGAATCTATCCGAGGCCTTAACCATCAGCTGGATAGGCGTTTCATTGGTCTTGGCGGCGGTGATCGCGGCCTTGAGCTTGTCGGCCGAGTAAGCGTCGCCGTTCACCGCGACGACTTGATCGCCCACGGTGAGGCCCGCGTCGAAGGCGGCGCTGCCCCAAGTGACGCCGGTGAGATTGCCCGCAGCGTCGAGCGCCAGCCCGCCCGAGTAGGTCAGGTTGGTGCTGTGCGCGCTCGCCTCGGCGGCCTTGAACGAGGGCGTCGGTGTCTCGCTATAGGTCAGTTTGTAGCCGTTGCGCGTGAATCCCTCGATCGGCGCGCCCTTGGCATGCTCGGTCAGGCGGCGCCGGAGATAGCCCGCCCAGTCCCACGGCACGATGCCGTTGAGCGTCTTGGCGACGTCGTCGAACGTGTAGGTCAGCTCGCCCCAGTCACCGTCGCGCACGCCGAAGAAGGCGCGGGCGAAATCGTCGATCGACTTGGCGCCGCCCGACTTCTCGCGCAGCAGCGAGTCGACGTCCATCCAGACGAGCAGCCCCTCGTTGTAATAGTCCTCGCTGCGCTGCCAGCTGGTCCAGCCCTTGGGGCGGCGCGACGAGATGATCGGATCGTTGGTGGTGTCGACCAGGTCGCGCCACTGTCGCGCCGGCTGGCTGTCGTACAGCGCCATGATCGCGGCATATTGGTCGAGCGTGTCCTGCTTGCTCACCAGCCCCGAGCGGGCCTGGAGCACATAGCCCCAGAATTGCGTCTGGCCCTCGTACACCCACAGCAACGAGTCGCGCATCGGGGTGCGGAAGTCGGGCGTCCACAGGTCCGCGCCACGGCGGAACTTGCCGTCCCAGCTGTGGGTGAACTCGTGCGGCAGCAGGTTGCGGCGACCGGGGCCCTCGTCCCACTTGGTGAAATAGCCCGGTGTCACGCCGTTCTCGCTCGAGCGATGGTGCTCCAGCCCGATGCCGCCGAGCTGGTCGGTGATCGAGAGCAGGAACTCGTAGTGATCGTAATGCTGCGCGCCGAAGGTCTTGACTGCCTGGTCGACGAGCCGCTGGTGCCCCGCGATCTGTTCGGGCGTCGCGGCGAGCTCGGCGGGATCGTCCGCGAAGACGTTGAGGTTGACCTTGGGGGAGAGCGGCCAGCTCTTGCCGTAGCGTCCGGCGAGAATCGGGCTGTCGACCAGCACCTCGTAGTTGGTGGTCTCATAGGCGTAGGTCGAGCCGGTCGCCTTGGCCTTGAGCGCCCCCGCGGCGGTCCAGCCGTCCGGGTACTTTACTGTCATCTGGATCGGTATCTGCCGCGTGAACCAGCCCGCGGGATAGAGGCTGACCGAGTTGGGCTGGAGCGAGATCATCGTCGGCGTCACCGCGATGCGGCCCTGGTTGGCGGCAGTGGCGGAGATGAACTGGAACTTGGCCTCGACGCTGCGTGCGCCGGCGGGGACATCGAGGTGGAAGGCGAAGACGTCGACCGGGTCGCGCGTCCATTCGATCCGCTTCCCGTTCGCGGTGACGATCAGGCCGGCGAGCTTCTCGATCTCGCCGCGCGGGCTGTGCGCACCCGGCAGCCACTTGGGGAAGAGCAGGACAAGATGGCCCGGCTGCGCCACCGGGATCGTCTCGGTCACGCTGAGGATACCGCGCGTGGTGTCGGTGGCGTCGACGGCGAGGCGGATCGTGCCGGGATAGGGCGTGTCGCGCGGCGCGGGGATCGTGTCCTCGAAGGGCACGGGCTGCGGCGCGCTGTTGCCGGCGGGTACCTGCGCGGCGGCACCGAGCGGCGAGAGGACGGTGGAGGCCAGCAGCGCGGCTGCGGCATAGCGACGGATCATGGCGGCGTCCCGATGTGCTGTTGTCACATCGGGCGTAGCGAGCACGCGCGGCGCTCGTCCAGCCCTGGGGCAGAAAAAAGGTCAGCGAGGGTGACGGTTCGGGGCGGCGGAGCGGCGCGCGGCCGCCCCGCGCCGATCAGATCATCCCGGCCTTCATCTGCTTGACCGCATGGTCGGCGGCGCGCGCGGTCATCGCCATGAAGGTCAGCGACGGGTTGACGCACGACACCGACGCCATCTGCGATCCGTCGGTGACGAACAGGTTGGGCGCGTCATGCGCCTGGTTGAAGCCGTTGAGCACCGACGTGCCGGGATCGCGCCCCATGCGCGCGCCGCCCATCTCGTGGATCGCCTCGCCCGGGACGTGCTTGCCGCGGCCGCCGGTGACGTTGGTCAGCCCGGCCTTCTTGAGCATCAGCTGGCCCTGCTCGAGCGCGTCGTCCATCATCTTGATCTCATTGTCGCGGAACGTCACGTCGAAGCGCAGCAGCGGGGTGCCGAAGCGATCCTTCTTGCTGAAGTTAAGCATCACGCGATTGTCGTCGTACGGCAGGCACTCGCCGAACGCGCCCATCGAGAAGCGCCACGGGCCGTACTCGCGCATGCCGTGCTTCATCCCCGCGCCGAAGCCCTCGGGCGCGGCGGCCTGGCGGAACGCCTGGCCCTGATAGCCGTAGCCGCGCTTGAACGGCAGCTCTTCGGCGACGAGGTTGCGGAAGCGCGGGACATAGACGCCGCCGGGGCGCCGCCCGTACTCGATCAGGTCGGTCATGCCCGGGATCTCGCCCGAGACGCCGACGCGGAAGATATGGTCCATCACGCCGCTGCCGAGCGCGCCGTTGGAGTGGAACCAGCTGCGCTCGCTGTCCGCCGGGCGCGAGTTGAGCAGAACGTGCATCGAGCTCATCGCCGAGGCGCAGAGGAACACCATGCGCGCGTTGACCACCTCGGCACGTCCGGTGTTGGCGTCGACCAGCCGCACGCCGGTCACCCGCTTGCGCTGCGGGTCATATTCGAGGTTGGTCGCCCAGGTGTCCGAGCGCAGCGTCAGCCGCCCGGTCGCGCGCGCCGCGGGGAGCGTCACCGCCTGCGTCGAGAAATAGGCGCCGAAGCTGCAGCCGTGGCTGCACTGCGCGCGCTTCTGGCAGCGCGAGCGGTTCTGCTCGGGCTTGTCCTGGGTGATGTTGCTGAGCCGCGCGTTGATCAGCTTGCGCCCCGGGAACTCGCGCTCGAGCCGCTCCTTGAGCCACACCTCCGCGACGTTCATCGGGAACGGCGGCATGAACTCGCTGTCGGGGAGATAGGGCAGGTTCTCCTTCCCGCCCGACACGCCGATGTACTTCTCGACATATTCGTACCAGGGCGCGACGTCGTCGTAGCGGATCGGCCAGTCGGTGCCGACGCCCTCGCGCTTGTTGGCGGTGAAGTCGGCGTCGCTCCAGCGGAAGCTCCAGCGGCCCCAGGTCAGCGACTTGCCGCCCACCACCGAGGGGCGCACCCAGTTGAACTTGTTGGGCGCGTCATAGTCGTAGGGGTTGAGGCGATCGTTGATGAAGAAGGGCTGGGTGGCGGGCGAGACCCAGCCGTTGAGCGCGAAATAGTCGCGCTTGGCGAGCGCGGCGGGCATCTTGTCGCGCGCCGGCACCTCATAGGCGGGCTTGCCGTCGAAGGGGTAATCCTCGCCATGCTCGACCATGCGGCCGCGATCGACCATCAGGACGCGCAGTCCCTTCTCGGTGAGCTCCTTGGCGGCCCAGCCGCCGCTCACGCCGGAGCCGATGACGATGGCGTCGAAGCGATCAGTTGCTGCCATGATGTTCTAGTCCGCGGTATCGAGGGTCGGATAGGCCGGGGCGGCGCTGGCCGCCGAGCGGCTCAGGACGAGAAGATGCGCTTGACCTTGGCGTAGGGGTACGCGCCGTCATAGTCGCCGGGGACCGGGAGATAGTGCCGCTCCTGCGTGATCCCGACCTCGGAAGTATAATAGCCCGAGATGACGAGCTGGCGAAACGCGGTGAAGAAGGGAAGTCCGCCGGTCAGCTGGTCGTTCATCGCCAGCGTCAGCAGCGCGTCCTGCTGTGCCGCGGTCGCCTTGGCGGCGGGCACCTTATAGTCGGCCATGCTGCGCGCGTCGATCGCGGCGAGGCCGCCGAGGATCGTGGCGCGATCGTCGTCGACCGCCCAGTCCCCCATCATATGCTCGATATACTCCGGCACGCCCGCCGCGATCGCGCCCGGCGTATCGGTGGTGGGCAGCACGCGCTCGCTGAGCGCCGCGACGGTCGCGCGCTGCGCGGCGGTGAACACCGGCGCGGGCGGACCGGTGTTGATCACCGGGTTGGGCTGGTAGGCGGCGGCGCGGGCGAGCGGGGCGAACAGGTTCGCACCGAAGACCGCGACCACGCCGGCGAGTGCCTGACGACGATCGATCATGCGCGCGCTCCGGGCGCGCGGCGTCCGTGAGTGACGCGCATATCCTCTCCCACCCCATCAGGTTGTTGAGGCGGATGTTTCCACGTCAGCGGGCCGACGTCAATGCGATAACGGTAGCGGTACCACAAACCGCCGGGCGACTCAGCTGGAGCCCAAGACGTTGATGCTGAAAGCGATCACCCCGAGGTTGAAGACGAAGCCGGCGAGGCACTGTCCCAGCACCACGCGACGAACGGGCGCCGAGGCGATCGTCACGTCCGAGGTCTGGAAGGTCATGCCCAGCGTGTAGCTGAAGTAGAGAAAGTCCCAGTAATCGGGCGCGCTCGTCCCGGGAAAGTCGATCCCTTTCGAGTCGCCGCCCGCCTTTGCCGGCATGTAGAACAGATGCGCATAATGCAGCGCGTAGATCATGTTCGAGAACAGCCACGCCAGCACGAGCGTGCCGATCACCAGCAGCTTGCCCGCGCCGCTCTCATTGCCCTTCAGCTCCGAGTCGACCGCGACGAGGATCGCCAGCGACACCGCGCCGGTCACCGCGAGCAGCAGCGCGCGATTGGCGTCGTTGGCGCGCGAGGCGCGACGCATCTGCGCGGGCGTGTCGTGGCGGAACAGCGGCACCAGCGAGACCAGGAAGGTGAAGGCGGCGATGTCGAACGCCGCCATCACCCCGCGTCCCTTGCCCAGGTGCGGGATCGCCGCGGCGAGCGCGCCCGCGAAGACCAGCACGAACAGCACGAACCGCGGCGGCGCCAGCTTGCGGCCGATCCCCCACCAGCGCGGCGGGAGCGGGTGGGCGGCGGAGTCGCGCGACGGGTCGGTGCTCATGCGACGATTGGCTAGCGCTCGCGCGGCCGCTCGCCTAGATACGCCGACCCATCATGAGCCGTATCCAGCCACCCGCCCGTGTCCGCGGCACCCAGGACATCTTCCGCGGCGAGCAGCGCCGCTTCGCGCGCGTGCTTGACGCCTTCGACCGCGTCCGCCGCCTCTACTGTTTCGAGCGCGTCGAGGTGCCCGTGTTCGAGGACACGCAGGTGTTCGCGCGCTCGATCGGCGAGACCACCGACGTGGTGTCGAAGGAAATGTACTCCTTCCCCGACAAGGGCGGCGACATGCTGACGCTGCGCCCCGAGTTCACCGCCGGGATCGCGCGCGCCTATATCAGCAACGGCTGGCAGCAATATGCGCCGCTCAAGCTGGTCACCTCGGGCGCGGTGTTCCGCTACGAGCGGCCGCAGAAAGGCCGCTACCGCCAGTTCCACCAGATCGACGCCGAGATCCTCGGCGCGCCCGAGCCCGCCGCCGACGTCGAGCTGCTGACGCTCGCCGACCAGCTGCTCCACGAGCTCGGCATCGCCGAGGGCGTGACGCTCAAGCTCAACACGCTCGGCGATGCCGAGACGCGCGAGGCGTGGCGCGCCGCGCTGGTGGCGCACTTCGACGCGCACCGCGGCGAGCTCAGCGAGGACAGCCTGACGCGGTTGGAGAAGAACCCGCTGCGGATCCTCGACTCGAAGGACCCGCGCGATCGCCCGATCGCCGACAGCGCGCCCGACATCGACGCGTATCTGACCGCGGAGGCGCGCGCCTTCTTCGACGCGGTGACCGCCGGGCTCGACGCCGCCGGGGTCAAGTGGGAGCGCGACGCGCGGCTGGTGCGCGGGCTCGATTACTATCGCCACACCGCGTTCGAGTTCGTCACCGACCGGCTCGGCGCGCAGGGCACGGTGCTGGCGGGCGGGCGCTACGACGGGCTGGTCGAGAGCCTCGGCGGGCCGGCGACCGCGGGCGTGGGCTGGGCCGCGGGGGTGGAGCGGCTGGCGATGCTGCTGGCGGAGCCCGAGGCGGAGCGGCCCGACGTGGTGTTGGTGGTCGAGGACGAGCGCGCCGCCGGGGCGGCGAGCGCGGCGCTGGCGCGGCTGCGACGCGCCGGGCTGGCGGCCGAGCTGGTCGCGACGGGCTCGCCGAAGAAGCGCTACGACAAGGCGCTCAAGCTGGAGCCGGCGGAGACATTGGTGTTCGCCCATGACGGGACGGCGGTGACGACACGCGCGCGGCTGCTGCGCGGCGAGGTGGCGCGCGCGGTAGAGGTGCTGGCGTGAGCGCATTCTCGATCCTCCCCGGGACGGGGAGGGGGACCAGCCGTGGGCTGGTGGAGGGGGGCTTCCACAAGCGCTGCGCTGCGGGGAGAACCCCCTCCACCACGCCGCTTCGCGTCGCGGTCCCCCTCCCCGTGCCGGGGAGGATTGCTTTTTGCTTGGTGGGAGCTCGCCCCTCGTCCCCATCGCGCCGCGTTGCTCCTAGCATCCTCGTCGCACAGGCCGTCGCATGACCGCGATCTCGCTCGACCGCATCCGGCAGATCGAGGCGCGGCGCGACGAGCTCGCCGCGATGATGGCGAGCGGCGCGCTCGACGGCGACCGCTTCGTCCAGGTCTCGAAGGAATATGCCGAGCTCGAGCCGGTCGCGCTCGCGGCGGGCGAGGTGCGCCGCCTGCGCCAGGAGGCCGAGAGCCTGTCCTATATGACCGAGGATGCCGACGCCGAGCTGCGCGCGATGGCGGAGGAGGAATTGCGCGACAATCGCGCCGCGCTGGCGGACGCCGACCGCCGGCTCGCACTCGCGCTGCTGCCGCGCGACGCCGCCGACCAGCGCTCGGCGATGCTCGAGGTGCGCGCCGGAACCGGCGGCGACGAGGCGGCGCTGTTCGCGGGCGACCTGTTCCGCATGTACCAGCGCTACGCCGAGCGGCAGGGCTGGCGTGTCGAGCTGATCTCCGCCTCCGACAGCGACGCGGGCGGCTACAAGGAGGTGGTCGCCAGCGTCACCGGCGCGGGTGTGTTCGCGCGGCTCAAGTTCGAGAGCGGGGTGCACCGCGTCCAGCGCGTCCCCGTCACCGAGAGCGGCGGACGGATTCATACCTCGGCGGCGACGGTGGCGGTGCTGCCCGAGGCGGAGGAGGTCGACGTCCAGATCGACGAGGCCAGGGACCTGCGCATCGACGTCTATCGCTCGTCCGGGCCGGGCGGCCAGTCGGTCAATACCACCGACAGCGCGGTGCGGATCACGCACCTGCCGACCGGGCTGGTGGTGATCCAGCAGGACGAAAAGTCGCAGCACAAGAACAAGGCCAAGGCGCTCAAGGTGCTGCGCACGCGGCTGTACGAGGCGGAGCGCGAGCGGCTGGCGAGCGAGCGCTCGGGCACGCGCAAGGCGATGGTCGGCTCGGGCGACCGCTCCGAGCGAATCCGCACGTACAATTTCCCGCAGGGACGCGTCACCGATCACCGTATCAACCTGACGCTCCACCGCCTGCCCGAGATCCTGCAGGGCGACATGGACGAGCTGATCGGCGCGCTGGTGGCGGAGGACGAGGCCGAGCGGCTGGCGACGCTTGATGCGGCGTAGCAGGCAGGGTCGCGGCGGAGCGAAGCGGCCGCGCGGCATATGACCGCCCGCCACGCCCTGCGCGACGCTGCCGCGCGGTTCGCGTTCTCGGACACGGCGCGGCTCGACGCCGAGCTGCTGCTGGCGCACGCCCTAGGGATCACGCGCGAGCGGCTGCTGCTCACGCTCGACGACTGGACCGCCCCGCCGGGCTTCGCCGCACTGGTCGAGCGACGTGCGCGGCACGAGCCGGTCGCTTACATCACCGGCACGCGCGCCTTCTGGACGATCGAGCTCGCGGTCGCCCCCGGCGCGCTGATCCCGCGGGCCGACAGCGAGACGCTGATCGAGGCCGCGCTGGCGCATTTCGCCGACCGGGCACCCGCGCGCGTGCTCGACCTCGGCACCGGCCCCGGCACGCTGTTGCTCGCCGCGCTCGCCGAGTGGCCGGGTGCGACCGGGCTCGGCATCGACCGTTCCGCTGCCGCGCTCGACCAGGCCCGTGCCAACGCCGCCGCGCTCGGGCTCGGGGATCGCGCGGCGTTCGGACAGGGTGACTGGGCCGCCGGAATCGCCGAGCGCTTCGACCTCGTCCTCGCCAACCCGCCCTATGTCGCCGCCGGGGCGGATCTTCCCGACGAAGTGCGCGACCATGAGCCGGCGGCCGCGCTGTTCGCGGGGGCCGACGGGCTCGACGACTATCGTGCGATCGCACCGCAGCTGCCGCCGCTGCTCGCGCCCGGCGGTGTCGCCTGCGTCGAGATCGGGGCCGATCAGGGCGAGAGCGCCGCCGCGCTGTTCCGCGCCGTCGGGCTGAGTGTCGCACTGCGGCCTGACCTCGCCGGCCGTGATCGCTGCCTCGTCGTCACGGCTTGATTCGGGGCCTCGCGCCCCCATATTTCGCTTTGAGAACGCCGGCCGAGCCGTTACAGACTGCGTCGGGGCACGCGAACTCAACGACATTTGTTGTGTTGGATGGGCGCACGGCCCTCCCTTCGTCATCAGCCGCTGCAGTCCGGCGGCATGGCAGGCCTGCGGTGCCCGGCACGCGCGGCGCCGGGGAACGACTGCAACCCGTGTATCGGGAGCAAGTGCCGGTTTTGGTTCCAGGACGAGGACAGTGATTTGATCAACAACCGTCAGAACGGTCGCCGTCGCGGCCGTGGTGGTGGCCAGCAGCGTCAGGGTGGCGGCGGCCAGGGGCAGCGTGACAGCGGTAATCGGATCGACAGCCGAGCCCGCGGCAACGCGGCTCAGTTGCTGGAGAAGTACCGCAACATGGCGCGCGACGCGCAGATGGCCGGCGACCGCGTCAACACTGAATACTACCTCCAGTTCGCGGACCATTATTTCCGGGTGCTGGCCGATCAGCGCGGCCGTTCCGACGACCAGCCGTATCAGCGGCGCCAGCGCGACGATTTCGACAGCTTCGACGACGGTGACGATTTCGGCGACGAGGGCGAGCCAGTCCGCGCCGACGAGCAGCAGCGCGTCAGCGAGGCGGAGCCGCGGCGCGAGCGCGATGGCAACCGCCGCGACGAAGGGCGCCGCGAGGAAGGGCGTCGCGACGAAAGTCGGCGCGACGAGGGGCGTCGCGAGGCACGCGATCAGGGGGAGCCGCGCCGGGAGGGCAGGCGCGACGAGCGTCGCCCGCAGCGCGAGGTCGCTGAGAACGCCGACGCCGCGCCGCGTGAGACCGGCGTATCGGTGAACGACGTGGCTGCGAGCGAGAGCGATGAGGGCGCACCGCGCCGTCGCCGCGGGCGCAAGCCGCGCGAGGAAGCCATGGCCGAGGGCACCGCTGTGAACGGCGCCGCGGCAGAAGCGGAGCGTGAGCCCGAGCTCGGCATCGACCGGCTGCCGCCCGCGCTCGGTGCCGCAGTCGAGCCGGTCGCCAGTGACGAGCCGGTCGCCAAGCCGCGCCGTCGGCGTGTTCGCGCCGCGGCGGAGGCCTCGCCGGCCGAGTGATGGCCGCCTGCGCCAGGTGATGGGAAGGGGTCGGTATCCAAAGGGATGCCGGCCCCTTCTTCGTTTCTGCGCCGCGGCGTCGCGGTCCGGCTCGCCGCGCGGCCGGGTTCGCCACACCCGACCCAGCCGCTTGCATTGCCCTCGGAAGAGAGGATGATGCGGTGAGGAGCGGTCACCCGCGTCGGGGCCGCCCGACGAAGGAGAGGTCATGACGATCGCAGCCATCCTGCGCGACAAGGGCGCCACGCTCGTCGCGGTCAGCCCGGAGACGACGGTCGCGGGCGCGATCGCGCTGCTCGCGGAGCACCGGATCGGCGCGCTGCCGGTGATCGCGGACGATCTGGTGCGCGGCATGTTCTCCGAGCGCGATGTCGTGCGGCTGCTCGCCGGTGGCGACAGCGGTGTATTGCAGGCGCGCGTGGGGGAGGTGATGACGGCGCCCGCGGTCACCGCGGCGCCGGGAGACGCGGTGCTTGCGGCTCTCTCGCTGATGACGCAGCGGCGTATCCGCCATCTTCCCGTGGTAGACGGCGCCGAACTGCGCGGCATCGTCTCGATCGGCGACCTGGTTAAATATCGGATCGAGCGGATTGAGGCCGAGGCGGCCGCGATGCGCGACTACATTCAACAGGCCTGAATGGCGCGGCAGGACGGTCGGGCGGCGTCGCCACCCACGGTGATTCGCCGCGGCTTCATTCCTGCACCGTATCTGAGAAGGCGAGGTTTTCTGCCGTTTTCGGTGGCTGGCGACACAAAATTGCAAAAAGTGTTTGACCGGTGGGAACGCCCTCCATATATGCCGCTTCACCGGACGGGGGGTGCTGCTGAGGCGGCGCTTCTGGGTCGGTCGCCAGTTAGGAAGGACAGCGGTCTCCCCGATCGAAGGGTGGGGGAGGTTCGGTTGTCCGGTTTCTTCGTCGGCGGCTCTTTGACATTGTAGGTTGAGATGAAGGGACATGTGGACGGTGGTCTGCGGGTCTTGTGCATGCAAGGTGCACGAGGGTCGTTAGCAGAC
>NZ_JACHZH010000004.1:0-409891 GCF_014193405.1 Sphingomonas sp. BK069
GATCTGCTCCTCGCTGAACCTGGTCTTCTTCACATCCATCTCCTCACGAAGGTGGACTCTAGCTCAAACTGGCGGAGTTTCAGGGGAGCACGTCACCATCCTAAAATGCCAATTTCGGGAAAGAGCAATTGGGAACATATTTCGGGAAAGCCGATGCCTCCGACGCCTCTCGGCATGGTGAGAAAGGCTACTTTCCCGCTACGGGTTCCCAATCGGGAATCGCGTACCAGAGATGATAGCTCGCAGGATTCTCAGACGGGCTTCGCTGCCTCCCGATCCATCAGCCGTCGCATGGCTCCCACGATCTCTACGTGATCCACCGGCTTAGGATAGAACTCGGCACGTTCGGGGAGTTCGACGCTCTCGCGCGTGAAATACGCCGCGGTCAGGATGATCTCGATCGGCGGCCAACGTTTCCGGATCGCGGCTGCGATTTCGATACCCTTGCGACTGCGCGGCATATCGAGGTCCATGTAGACCAGGCGGATGTCCAGCCGTTCTTCAAGGAGTCGAATGGCGTCGGCGCTGCTCAGCGCTTCGACCGCCTCGAAGCCGGCTTTTTCGACCATGCTGATCGCGTCGAGCCGCAGGATCGGTTCGTCTTCGACGACCAGCACGGGCCACCGTGTAAGAGGTTGAGACTGTCCCATATCGTCTAGTTTCGCACTACGCCTCTTGGACTTGGTAAAGCGGTGCAGTGGCCTCCATCGTGAGACCCTGCGTTTCATAGCGCAGCTTAACGCCTCCGGAGCCGCTAAGACCCATGCGGATGATCCGCGAGCCGAAGCCCTTGCGGGTCGGTTCGACCGCTGGCGGGCCGTCCCGCTCGGCCCAGCTCAGATGGAGCACGTCCTGATCCGCCTCACGGCGCACCGCCCAGTTCACCGCGACCGTGCCGTCCGGCACGGTCAGCGCACCGTATTTGGCAGCATTGGTCGCGAGTTCGTGCAGCATGAGGGTCAGCGCCAGGGTCGCGCGCGGCCCGATCGTTACCTCGGGCCCGGCCAGCGTGAAGCGATCCTCGCCGAACGTCTCGAGCGCGCCGCGGGCGACCTCGCCCAGCTTCGCCGTCGACCAATGGTCGTGCGTCAGCGCGTCGTGCGCGGACGCGAGCGCGCCCAATCGCTTGCCGAAGGCAGCGACAGCCTCTTGGTCTTCCGCCTTGCCCAGCGTCTGATTGGCGATCGCCTGCACGACACTCATGGTGTTCTTGATACGGTGCGCCAGTTCCCCGTTGAGAAGCTGTTGCTGCTCGCGACCCTTCTGAAGCTCCGTGTGGTCACGCGATACGGACAAGATGCGGGCCACCTCACCGTTGGGGCCAGGAATCGGCGAGACGGACACAGACCAATGTTTGGCTGTGCCAAGATAGGTGTCAGCCGGCGTTTCGAAATGCGTCGTGACGCCGCGCTTTGCCGCTTCGAGCGCCTCCCGCGCTTGTTTGGAGCCGTTTTCCCTCAGCAGGTCGGGCCATGGACACCCGCGAACGGCATTGAAGTCGCTGATCTCCATCACCTCCATGCCGCCATCGCTCATGAAAGAGAGCGTGCCGTCCAGCTCCACCACCTTGATGCAGTCGGTGGACGCGGCAAGGACGCTGCGCATGAAGCTGGCGGTCTCCCGCGCCTCCTGCTCGGCGCGGCGACGTTCGAGCGCGGCCCGCGTCCGATTGGCGGCATCGGCGATGAATGCAAGTTCCTCGGCCGTCCAATCGCGGGGAGCATCGACATTGACGTAGAGGACCGCGACCGTTCGCCCTTTCTCTACGATCGGCCGGTTGACCAGGCTGCGCACCGCCACGGTCTCCAGCGGCATCGTGTTGGACGACGTGCGCGGATCGAGGCGGATGTCGGGGATGACGACGGTGCGACCCTGGCGGAGGTCTTCCGCATAGCCGCCATAATCATCCATGCGGTAGGCGCCGGCGAGGCTCGGGTAGCCCTCTCTGGTCCAGTCGTTCGGGACCGTGAAGGTCTCACCGTCCTCGGCAACCGTGCCGTATCCGACGCGCCCGACATCAAGGGTGCTTCCAATGATCGCGGTCGCCGCACGCACGACGTCGTCGGGATCGCTGATGGTCGGCAGAACCCGACCCAATTCCGCCAGCGCTTCGCGCCGCTGTTCAGACCGAATACGATTGGTGACTTCGAGGAAAAGAACCGTGAATCGGTCGCCTCCGGCAGGCTGGCATATACCGTCATACCAACGCTGCAGATCGCCCACCTGACGGGTGAACCGTATCGCCTCGCCCGTTTCGACGACGCGGGCGATCTCCGTCACCCATTCGTCCTCGATGCCAGGAAAGAGTTCACGGACCGTCCGTCCGACCGCGCAGCCACGTTCAACGCCGAGCAGATCATACCACGCGTTATTGACCTCATCGTAGCGCCAGTCGACGATCCGGCCGTTTTGATCGCGAACGACCTCGCCGAGAATAAACCCCTCTTCCAGCGTCTCGAACAGTTCACGCCATTTCGCGTCATTAGTCGAAAGCTCGACTGCCGTACGATCGCGGTCACGCTGAGCGTTGACCCGCACGGTGCTTTCCGATGTGACGTTGAGCAGCCCCACAACCTTTCCCGCGTCGTCCCGCACCGGCGAGTAGGCGAAATCGTACCACGTCTCTTCCGGGAAACCATTGCGCGTCATGGTCAATGGCTGGTCGCGGAAGGCGACGCTCTCTCCCGCAAAGACACGGTCGATCAGCGGCTCGATGTCATACCAAAGTTCCGGCCACACTTCGATCGTCGGGCGCCCAAGGGCACCGGGATGGCGCGTGCCCAGGATGGGCGCGTAGCCGTCGTTATAGAGGAGGATGCGTTCGGGACCCCAGATCAGGCACATCGGGTGCAGCGAAGCGAGCATCGTATCGACCGTGATCCGCAGCGGCGCCGGCCACGCGCTTCGCGCTCCGAGCGGAGTGCTGCTCCAGAGGTGCCCGGCAATCAGCTCGGCAATGCGCGGTGTAACGTTATCGACGTGCGTTACCATTCCTGCCGCCGCTTCCTCGACTTTGATGTTCGACATCTCCCGCCCCCCGGCAGGCCAAACCCGACATTTAGGAGTTCAAGCAAGAAAAGGAAACGGGAGTAGACGGATACCCTCTCGCGAAGACATCCCTGCCGATCAACGACGCCGCTGCGCTTGGCGATATCGTTACCCGGCACTGCGCAGGACCCGCGCCAACACCTTCGTCAGCTCGTCGACCGAATAGGGCTTGGAGAGCAATTCAAAACCCTGGGTGCCCCCCTCCGCCACGGCCGAGCTGTACCCGCTGGTGAGAAGAACCGGGAGTGACGGGTAGAGGCGCCCGATCTCGATGCCGAGTTCGATGCCCGTCATGCCGGGCATCATCACATCGGAGAACACCAGATCGAAGCGATCGGGTTCCGCCTCGAGCATGGCGAGCGCAGACGCCGCGTCGGGTGCCCATTCCGTTTTGTGGCCGAGCTCGCGCAGGATCTCCGTCGAGAAGGTGCCGACCTCGACATTGTCCTCCACCACCAGGATGCAGGCGTTACGGATTGGTAGCCTATCGCCTTCTTCATCCCCCGCGGCATCAGGGGTGACGCTCGCGACGCTGCACGGCAGGTAAATGGTGAAAATCGCGCCCTGCGCCGACGAGCGGACGCCTACTTCGCCCCCGGACTGCTTGGCGAAGCCGAACACCTGACTAAGGCCGAGCCCCGTCCCCTTGCCCACATCCTTGGTGGTGAAGAACGGCTCGAAGATGTGATCCAGTGCCGCATCCGGGATGCCCGGGCCAGTGTCGGTGACGGAGATAGCCAGGTGCGGCTCGCGAATAGGCGGATGGTGGCGAACCGCAGGCACCTCGGCCACGCTCTCGATCTTCAAGGAAAGGCAACCGCTTCCCTTCATCGCGTCGCGGGCGTTGGCAGAGAGATTGAGAAGCGCGGTTTCCAGCTGCGCCGGATCGGTTTCCACATGGCAAGCCGACGCGTGACGCTCGAACGTTACCTCGATCTGCGTGCCCACAAGCTGGCGCACAAGATCGAGCATGTCCTGGACCTTGGCGCCGGCGTCGATCACCTCCGATCGCATCGGCTGCCGACGCGCGAACGCCAGCAGCTGACCGGTAAGCTTGGCCGCCCGATCCGTCGTTTCCAGCACGGCGGTTGCGTATCGCTGGCGCTTGGTTTCGGGAAGGTCGGCGCGCGTGAGCAGTTCGGCGGCCGAACGGATGATCGTCAGCAGATTGTTGAAGTCGTGCGCGACGCCGCCCGTGAGCTGGCCGATCGCCTCCATCTTCTGCGACTGACGCAATGCCTCTTGGCTCGCGAGGAGCTCGCTTGTCCGGCGCGTGACTTCTGTCTCCAGTCGATCCGACAGCCTGCGCAGTTCATTCTCTGCGCGACGCCGCTCGGTGATATCCTGAAACAGCACCGCGACCTGTCGGCGCTCGGCGGGTTCGAGCCGGAAGGCGGACAATTCGAGCTGACGACCCGTTGCCACCAGCTCCTGCTCAAAGCGGATCGGCTCGCCGGTGCGCAGCACCTCACCGTAGCGCGCCACCCAACTATCCGCCTCGTCGGGCACCATTTCGCGGACCTTCTGCCCGACGACATTGGCGATGCCGGCATTGCGCTCATAGGCCTCGTTCGCCTCGACATGCACATAGTCGCTGAGCGGGCCGTGCGGGCCGTCGAGGAACTCGATGATACAGAAGCCCTCGTCCATCGCCTCAAACAGCGAACGATACCTGGCCTCACTGTCCTGCAGATCAGCCCGGGCCTGCGTCAGCGAGGTCACGTCCACCTGGCTGCCGAAGAAGTAGAGGAGATTGCCATCGCCATCGAAAACAGGGCTGACGTACAATTCGTTGACGAAGGTGCTGCCGTCGCGGCGGTAGTTGAGGATATCGACCGCGATCGTCTCGCGAGCGGCGATGGCTTCACGCACGCGACGAACCGCGCTCGGGTCGGTGCCGGGCCCCTGGAGGAACCGGCAGTTGCGTCCAACCAGCTCCTCCTCCCTGTAGCCGGACAGCGCCAGAAACGAGCGGTTTGCGAAGATGATCGGGTTGTCGGGCTGATGCGGGTCCGTGAGGATCATCGGCATGCGAGTGGATTGGATCGCGGAAAACAGCGCGGCGCGATCCGGTGCGCGGGCGATCGCCTCCGCACGCTCACGTCCGGCAGCCAGCGGCTCTGCCCCGGTGATCGGCCAGATGCCCCGCTGCGCATCCAGCATGCTCTCCAGCGCGGTGACGTCGTTCATCACCTGCGCATGACGGCGCTCCTGCGTGCGCATCTGAACGCGCGCGCTGATGAGCGCCGTCACAGATCGGCCGATCGCCAACAGTCCTGCGCGTTGTTGCTCGTCGAGGCCCTGCGGTCGGGCTACGGTATCGATTGCACACAAGGTGCCGATCGCGATCCCGCTGTCGGTGACGAGTGGGACGCCGGCATAGAAACGGATCTGCTCCGGACCGGTCACCAGCGACATGGAAGCCGTGCGCGGGTCGGCCGACAGGTCGGGGATGACGAACAGATCGCGCTGTTCGATCGCAATCGAGCAGACCGAGGTATCGCGGCCAGTCTGACCGATCGTCACGCCGGATGCGGCCTTGAACCACTGGCGGTCGCGATCAACGAGCGAGACCAAAGCAATCGGCACATCGCAGACGGTACGGACGAGCGCTACGGCATCGTCGAAGCCCTGCTCCGCCGGTGTGTCGAGGATCGCGAGGCGGGTCAATTCGGCGATACGGGCATGATCGGACGTGTCGGTCATGGTCGGGTCGATCATTTACGTCGGGTCTCATCGTATCGGTTTGACGAGGCTGGAGCGCCGGTATTTGCCTCTATCAGCAGTCGAAGGCCGGCGCGAACGACCTCACTGGCGCTGCCGTAGGAGCCTGACGACACCTGACTTCGCACGAAAGAAGCGAGTTCGGCGGTCAGCGAGACGTTCAAGGCGACACGGTTAGCCATTCCAGCGGGATGCCATGGGTGCGGTGAGGATGCCAGTCTGTGACACAGACAGGCGACGGAATTGCTATCCCGACACGCGACGAGCAGCGTAGATTCACTCGTACGATCCCAACGCTGCGGAGTTCATGCGTTACGAGACGCTCATTCCTTTCCCATTTTACCATCGATTCCGAGAACGTCGGCGCTGTCTCGCTCGCCCTTTCCGATCGGGAAGGCTGATAACCGGCTCACCCATGGAATAAACTCCGACGAGCATCGTCTATGCTTTCAAGACTGATGCGCCGGAGGCTTATGCGTAGACGAAATTGGATGCTGAGCCTGACTGCTTCGGCCCTGCTCACAGGCGCAGTCGCGGCCGCCCCCGCCGATGGCTATGCCAGCATGGTGTCTGCCGCGATGGACCGGATGATGGCGGGCATGATGGTCAAGCCGTCCGGCGACGTCGACCGCGACTTCGTGGCGATGATGCTCCCGCATCATCAGGGCGCCATCGATATGGCGGTTGCAGAGCTGCGCTATGGCCACAACGAGCAGCTCAAGCGCATCGCGCAGGAGATCATCATCGATCAGCAGCAGGAGATCGCCGCCATGAAGCTGGCGATCGGTCAGCCGCTACCGCCTTCGACGCCAGCCCCGACGCAGGGCGGCGACCACCACAGCCCTATGGAGCACTGACATGATCCGGACCATCCTGCGCTCGGCCGCCTTGCTGATGAGCGCCGCACCGGGCATTGCCATGGCCCAGCAGGCGCCGTGGAACGCCAAGGACGTGCCTGTCAGCCACCGCGACCGCGTCTATGCCTCCGAACAATTCTCCAACACGGTGTCGGTGACAGACCCGGCCGACAACCGGTTGCTCGGCGTCATCAAACTCGGCGATCCGCAGCCGATGAATTTCTCGCCACTCTACAAGGGGCAGGTGCTGGTTCACGGCTTGGGCTTCTCGCCGGACGGGAAGACGCTCGCGGTCGTGTCGATTGGATCGAACGCCGTGTCGTGGATCGACACCGCCACCAACACCGTCAAGCACACGACCTATGTCGGGCGCAGTCCGCACGAGGCGTTCTTCACGCCAAACGGAAAGGAAGTCTGGGTCACCGTCCGCGGCGAGGACTATATCGCCGTGCTCGACCCTACGACGTACAAGGAGACCGGGCGCATTAAGACGCCCGGTGGTCCGGGTATGACGATTTTCTCGCCCGATGGCCGATACGGCTATGTCTGTTCCTCGTTCAATCCGGTGCTGGCCGTGTTCGATGTCGCAACCCACGCGCAGGTCGGACAGGTGGCACAGCCAACCCCCTTCTGCCCCAACATCGCCGCGACGCCGGACGGCAAGCAGGTGTGGTTCACGCTGAAGGACATCGGCAAGACGGTCGCTTTCGATGCCAAGCCGCCTTTCGCGATCCTCAAGGTGCTGGATACCGGGCCGATCACCAATCACGTCAACTTCGCCCGCACGGCCAAGTGGCAGTTTGCCTATGTGACGGTCGGCGGGGAGAATGCGGTCAAGGTGTTCCGCACGTCCGACTTCGCGCTTGTCGCCACCATCCCGGTCGGCAAGATGCCGCACGGCGTCTGGCCATCGGGCGACGGCCGGCGCATCTATGTCGGGCTGGAGAATGCCGATGAACTCGCCGCGATCGACACCACAGGCAACAAAGTGGTCGCCACCGTGCCGGTCGGACAGGCACCGCAGGCGATCGCCTATGTGCCGAACGCTGTCCCGACAGGCCCCGGCACCGACAATCTCCAACCACTCGGCACGGCCGGCAAGGCTTTGCATTTGAACATGGGTCCGGTTGGCGGCAATGGTGCGGCAAGCAGCATCACCCTCTTCGACCAGGGCATCATTCAGGTCGTGCAGAGTGCCGTCACCGGTTTGCAGCCCAAGAAGCCCTACATGCTTGTGCTCACTGCCAACGCGGACGGCAGCGGTGCGGTAGAGCCGCTCGCGAACTTCATGAGCAACCCGGCAGGTGGGGCGATCGTCAACGCGTCGGGTCCGATACGGCAGATCGTTCAAGGCAGCACCGCGGCACCCCGGCGCTTTCTGGCGGTCGCCGAGGTGGTGAATGGCGCGCCGGGCCGCATCGTGCAGGTGCAGCGCGACTGAGATGGACCCGATTGCCGCTGCGATCGAACCGCTGATCCCCGGTCTGCGCCGCTATGCCCGGTCGTGGTTGCGCGATCCGGCGATGGCGGATGACGTGGTGCAGGATTGTTTGGAGCGCGCGGTCGGGCGCTGGCGACAGCGACGGGGTGCGGAGGTGCGCCCGTGGGTCTATACGATCCTGCACAACCTGTTGGTCGACCATCAGCGGCAGCATATGCGGCGAGGTACGGCGGTTCCACTCCACCTCGTGGACGAAGTCGTGCTCGGCCGCCCGGCCGATCAGGATACAGGCCTGCACCACCGCGACCTGCTGCGCGCGCTTGATGCGTTGCCTGAGGAACAGCGAACGGTGCTGCTCCTCGTCTCGGTCGAGGGCCTGCCCTATGCGGAGGTCGCTGCCGTCGTCGGCGTGCCGCTGGGCACGGTGATGTCGCGCATATCGCGGGGGCGCGACCGTCTGGCGACCCTCCTCCGGGAAGGGGAACGGCCGCGATTGAGGAGCGTGCAATGACCAGCCCGATCGGCGAGGACGATCTGGCCGCGTGGATCGATGGCAAGCTGTCGCCCGAGCGGCAGCGCGTGGTCGACGCCTACCTTGAAGGCCAGCCGGAGGTGCATGCCCGTTTGCGAGAGCAGGCGGAGCAGGCGCGAGCCCTTGCGTCCCTGTTCGCTCCCATCGCGGATGAACCTATTCCGGCGACGATGCGCGTCGCAGCCATCAGGGGACGGCAACGCCAACCGCGTTGGCAACTCGCCATCGCCGCGTCGCTTCTGCTGGCGGTCGGGTTTGGCGGGGGCTGGTCGAGCGCGCGGTGGAGCGGCGAACCGCGCGCGGGCATCGCGGCGCTGGCCAACGAGGCGAGTGACAATTTCCGGGTCTATGCCGCCGACCGGATCCGACCGGCGGAAATCGGCCCCGACCAGCGCGCCATGCTGATCCGGTGGACCTCCGCCCGACTGGGTGAGCGCGTCACCATCCCGGACCTCAGCACAGCCGGTTACCGCTATGGCGGGGGGCGATTGGTCGCAACGCCCCACGGCCCTGCGGCACTACTCCTCTACGATGGACCGCAAGCGTCGAAGCTCGCGGTGCTGACGAGGCCTATGCAGATCGACAAGACCGCGAGCATGACCAGCACGTCCAGCGGGACCATGGGCCGGGTCACATGGGCGGTCGACGGGATCGGCTATAGTGTGGTGGGCGAGCGGCCTGCGGCCGAGCTGCATCCGATTGCCGATGAGGTCCGGCGGCAGGCCGATGCGGCGCTGGTGTCCTGATAGCGCCCTTGCTGCTTCTCAGCGCCGACAGGCACTGGGCGGTCCAGCGCGATCAGGGCTTGCGCTCGGCATCCTTCCTGTCGGCCTCGGCCGGCGTCAGGCGGGCCCGCTCGCGGATGCGCCGTTCCAGCGGAGCGCCGACGAACAGGACGAGCATAGCAAGGCTTACCCCGCCGATGATGAGCGGCCACACCGCCAACCCTGCCGCCGCGCCGATCGTGGCCGTGACCCAGATGCACGCGGCGGTCGCGAGGCCATGCACTTCCTGACCCTGGCCGACCCGCAGCACCGCGCCGGCACCGATGAAGCCGACGCCGGACAGAATGCCCTGCATCGCCCGTCCTGCGGCATCGGCGTTCACGTTCGGCAAGCCACTGTGCACGATCGCCTGCACGGCGATGCAGCTCGCCAGACCGACCAGACCCAGCGTCCGCAAGCCCATGATCTGCCGGTTCTCGCGCGAGCGTTCCCAGCCGAGCACCATCCCGGCCGCGGTCGCCACCATCAGCCGGCCGATCGCATCGATCCAGAAGGCGATGTCCGATGCCGCTGACGCTTCGATCATTCGACCAGCACGTGCACGTGATGCCAGGCGGTGCACAGGTAGCCGGCGAAGTTCCACATCGTGTCCGGCCGTTCGGGCTGTCCCTGTCCAGCCTCGTCGAAGGCGCGCACGACAAGGTGCTGGCGACCTTTGGCGAGCGTGGCGTCGAGGGTCCAGCGCCGCCAACCCCAGTGCGTCTCCGGATCATCGGCGAACATCGCCTGTTGCCAGTCGCGACCACCGTTCACCGACACTTCGACCCGAGAGACGCGGCGATCATAGGCGATGGCATAGCCCTCGATCCGCACCTCCCCGGCCGGCAGGCTTTCGCCAGAGCCGGGCGAGCAGATCGCGGCGTTGAGCGGCATGGCATTGATGGTCAGACCCTGGCTCCAGTCGACGGTGTCGCTCGTCACGTCGGCGGGAAAGAGCTTGTAGTCATGCGCCTGGATCGGTGCGTCGGAGGGCGTGCCGCACACCTCGATCCGTGTCAGCCATTTGGCGCTGCGCACCCCGGCATAGCCCGGCACCACCATGCGGAGCGGGGCGCCGTGTTCGGGCGTCAGCGGCTCGCCGTTCATCGCCCAGGCAATCAGGACGTCGGGTTGCCGCGCCTTGTCCATCGCGATCGAGACCCCGAACAAGGCTTCCTCACCTTCGACGTCCACCTCGTCCGCGCCGGTGAACGCCACGAACAGGTCGGACGCATCCGGCGCACCGACGGCATCCAGCACGTCGGACAGTCGTACGCCGGTCCACTCCGCATTGCCGATCGCGCCCACGTCCCATGGGTCGCCGGACGTTTTGGCGACCTGCTGGAGATCCGTGCGCCGGTTGCCGGCGCACTGGAGAACCGCCGTCACAGTGCGCGTGGCAAACGCGCTCCTTAGATCCTCCACCGAGAAGGAGCGACCTGCCAGGCCTATGCCACTTACCTCGATCTGGTGATCGGCGGACAGATCGGGCACCGCACCGTGGCTGCGCACGTAGAACAGCGCCTGCGGCGTCAGGAACCGCTCGATCAGCGCGCCGGGAGTCGGCTCGGCGTTAAGGGGATCGGATTTGCGCTCGATCATATCGGTCATGGACGATTAAACGCTGCGGGCGCGCGTATCGCTTCAGGTCTTCGAGACTATCGCAGACGAAGGGTTGCCGATCGTTCCGATATCCAGATTGGAACAAACAGATCAAACGGTTGGTCGTATCGATCAGATTGCGCGATGTAAGCTGCATGACCCTGGAGCAGCTCAGAATCTTCGTCGGTGTCGCCGAGCGAGAACACGTCACCAAGGCAGCGGAAGCGCTGAACGTCACGCAGTCCGCTGCCTCCGGCGCCGTTGCTGCCCTCGAAGCGCGCTACGGGGTTCCTCTGTTTCACCGCGTCGGGCGTGGCATCCAGCTGACCGAAGCAGGCCGCGGCTTTCTGGAGGAAGCGCGCGCGGTGCTGGGGCGGGCAGCGCATGCCGAGACGATGCTGGCGGACTATGCCGGGCTTGCCCGTGGTTCATTGCGGATCGTCGCCAGCCAGACGATCGCTAGCTACTGGTTGCCGGCAAAGCTCGCCGCCTTCCACGAACTCCACCCGCAGATCGCGGTCGAGCTGGCGATCGACAACACCGAGGGCGCGGCAGCGCAGGTGCTGAGCGGCGCGGCGGAGCTCGGTTTCGTCGAGGGCGAGGTGGACGAACCGGCGCTCGCCCACTGGCATGTCGGGCGTGATCCGATGGTGCTGGTCGGCCGCGAGGACACCGGGCGCGTCGACGAGGACTGGCTGCGCAGTGCACGCTGGATCGTCCGCGAGCAGGGTTCGGGCACGCGCTCGACCTTCGAGGACGTACTGCGAACGCGCGGGTTTGATCCGGCCCAGCTGACGGTAGCGATGACGCTGCCGTCGAACGAGGCGGTGCGTACCGCGGTCGAGGCCGGTGCCGGCGTCGCTGTGTTGTCGCGATTGGTCGTCGCACGCGCGCTCAAGGCCGGCGATCTGGTCGAGCTGCCGCTTGGGTTGCCCGATCGCGCCTTTCACGCGCTGCGCCACAAGGAACGCTATCGCACCCGCGCGGCCGACGCGCTGACGGACCTCATCAAGGAGCAGGTCGCATGACTGCCGACACGCATTCCGTTCTTGGCGGCCTCAAGCCGCTCAGCCGGCTCGATCACCCCCGCGAGATGATCCGCCAGTTCACGCCCAACTGGTTCGCCGCGACGATGGGCACCGGTATCCTCGCCCTCGCGCTGCCGCAGATGCCCGGCATCGGCCCCTCGCTCAAGCCGGTCGGCGAGGTGTTGTGGTTCTTCAACATCGCGCTCTTCGCGCTGTTCGCCGGCCTCTATGGCGCGCGCTGGGCGATGTTCGGGCACGAGGCGCGGCGCATCTTCGGGCACAACACCGTGTCGATGTTCATCGGGACCATCCCGATGGGCCTGGCGACGATCATCAACGGATGCCTCGCCTTCGGGATCGCGCGGTTCGGTAACGGCATCGTGCCGGTCGCCCATATCGTGTGGTGGATCGACGTCGCCATGTCGCTCGCCTGCGGCGTGCTGATCCCGTATTTGATGTTCACCCGCCACGAGCACAGCCTGGACGGCATGACCGCGGTATGGCTGCTGCCGGTCGTCGCAGCCGAAGTGGCGGGTGCCAGCGGCGGGTTGCTCGCGCCGCATCTGACCGACGCGCAAGCGCAGCTAGTAACCCTTGCGACATCCTATGTGCTGTGGGCCTATTCGGTGCCGGTCGCGTTCGGCATCCTCGCCATCCTGATCCTGCGCATGGCGCTCCATAAGCTGCCGCATGAGAGCATGGCGGCATCCTCCTGGCTCGCGCTGGGGCCGATCGGCACGGGTGCTCTGGGCATGCTGGTGCTCGGGACGGATGCGCCGGCGATCCTCGCGGCGCACGGGCTGGCCGGTGTCGGTACCGTTGCACAAGGGATCGGCGTCGTCGCTGGGCTCTGCCTATGGGGTTTCGGCCTTTGGTGGCTGGCGCTCGCGACCCTCATCACCATCCGCTACTGGCGCGCCGGCGTCCCGTTCAACCTTGGCTGGTGGGGCTATACCTTCCCGCTCGGCGTCTACACCGTCGCCACCTTCCGCCTCGGCACGACGCTGAACCTTGGCTTCTTCGGTATCGTCGGCACGGTGCTGACGATCGCGCTCGCGGCGATGTGGCTGCTGGTTGGCGCCAAGACGCTCGCCGGTGCGTGGCGCGGCAACCTGTTCGTCTCGCCCTGCATCGCCACCCCGAACTGATCCGCCGTGGTGATCGGATCAGTTGCCCCGATCACTTGCGAAACGCCCCTTCGATCCGCCAGCGTGGCTGGCCACAGGAGAGCCTTGTCATGGACAATTTCGACGCCGGGCTGGCGAGTGAGATCAGCCGTCGCCGCTTTCTCAGGCATGCCGCGCTCGGCAGCGCCGGCCTTGCCGCAGCACCTGCGCTGGCACAGCAGCTCGTCGACCTGAAGCTGCCTGGGGGCAATGCCGAACGGCCGATGACCAGCGCCTTTCCCGGCAAGGGCAGCATGATCCTCCAGCGTGTCCATCCGCCCTTGCTGGAGACGCCGATGGATGTGTTCGACAAGTCGGTGTTCACGCCCAACGACCAGTTCTTCGTCCGCTGGCACTGGGCCGACATCCCGACCTCGATCGACGTCGAGACTTTCCGCCTCAACGTCTTCGGCCACGTCAACCGACCGCTGTCGATCAGCCTCGCTCAACTGCTGCGACTGCCGCGCGTCGAGATGGCGGCGGTCAACCAGTGTTCGGGCAACAGCCGTGGGCTGTTCCAGCCGCGGGTCGCGGGTGCGCAATGGGGCAACGGCGCGATGGGCAACGCCAAATGGCTCGGCGTTCGCCTGCGCGACGTGCTCGACCTCGCCGGGGTCAAGACAGGCGCGGTGCAGGTGCGCTTCGGTGCGCTCGATCAGCCCGTGGTCGCTGGCGCCCCTGACTTCGAGAAGGCGCTCGATATCGACCATGCCCGCGACGGTGAGGTGATGATCGCCTTCGGCATGAACGGCGAGCAGCTGCCGCTCCTCAACGGCTTTCCCTGCCGGCTGATCGTGCCGGGCTGGTATTCGACCTATTGGGTCAAGATGCTGAACGCGATCGAGGTGTTGCCCGGTCCCGACGACCGGTACTGGATGGCCAAGGCCTACAAGATTCCCGCGACGACGGGCGCGAATGTCGCGCCCGGGGCCAAGGACTTCCCGACCGTGCCGATCAATCGCATGATCCCGCGCAGCTGGATGACCAGCCTGCCCGATGGTCAGGAGATCGCATACGAGGCGTCGATCTCGGTCGGCGGCATCGCGATGGGCGGCGACTGCGGTGTCGCCAAGGTCGATGTATCGTCGGATGGTGGCCGCACCTGGTACAGGACGGCGCTTGGAGCGGACGAGGGCAGGTACAGCTTCCGGCGCTGGGACGGGCGCGTGCCGCTCCGACGCGGCCCCAACCCGATCATGGCGCGCTGCTGGAACACCAACGGGGTCGCCCAGCCGATGAAGCCGATCTGGAACCCAGGCGGGTTCATGCGCGGCAACATTGAAACCACCACCATCATCGCGGCCTGAGGAGCGAGTAGCATGAAGACCCCGTCTCCCGGCATCATGGCCGCTGGCCTGATCGGCTTGACCGGCATTATCCTCGTCTCGATCGGGGCGCCGAGTAGCCGCAAGGCGCCTGCCCCGATCTCCGAGACATCCGAGCCGGCACCGCCCACCAGCGTCTCAGCCCGCGGCTTTTCGCTCGCCTCGACCAGCGTCGACCTGCCGGTCGATGACGCTACCTACCCCGATGGTCCGCACGCCGACGTCATCAACGCCAACTGCACTTCGTGCCACTCGGCCAGCATGGCGCTAACTCAGCCTGCGCTATCGGCGGACCAGTGGAAGGCGACCGTCACCAAGATGCGTGAGGTGTACAAGGCGCCGGTGGCCGAGAAGGACGTTGACGCGATCGTTGCTTATCTCACCGCTATGCCGAGCCAGAAGGCGGCACCCGAAACCGGCAAGGCGCAGGATCCCGACCCCAAGGCGGCTCCCGATGGCTCAGGTGGAACCGGCTAAGCGAGCCACCGCCACAATCCCAAAACACCATCCCAAACGGGACGTCGTGGCCGTCTCGCCGTCCGTCCGTTGATCGGGGCTGCTGATCCGAGGGGACCTTACGCAGCCAGTTTATGGAGCGAGGCGATCACGCGGTCCTGTCGGTACGGCTTGGGGAAAAACAGGGTCTCCGCCGGCATGACAGTTCGCGGCGGCAGGGGCTTCCCCGATGTCATGATGATCTTGATCGGGGGCCAGCGGTCGCGGATGCACGCGGCCAGTTTGATGCCGTCCAGCCCGCCGGGCATGTCGATGTCGGTGAAGACGATCCGGATGTCCGGCCGGCTCTCCAGGATTGCGATGGCCTCGGCGGCGTTCGCCGCCTCCAGCGGTTCGTAGCCGGCATCCTCGACCACCTGTGCAGCGAACAGCCGCAACAGCGGCTCGTCCTCGACGACGAGGACGATCGGCACGGGATCTTGATCGGTAAGGGTCATCGGTGCCTGCTACGCCTGTGCCAGATGCTCGACGGAGGCCCGCAGGTCGGCCTCGAATCCATCGGGGTCATAACGGAGGTCGGTGCCGCCCGTTCCGGTCAGACCGAGCCGTATCAGTCTGGAGCCGAAGCCTTTCCGGCTCGGTGCGACGACGGGTGGACCGCCACGCTCGCGCCAGCGCACGATCAGCGATGCGTTCGGGGCGTTGCCCTCGATGATCCATGTCAACTCGACGTGCCCGCCCTCCATGCAGAGCGAGCCATATTTGCACGCATTCGTCATCAGCTCGTGAACGACGAGCGAAAAGGAGAGTGCGGCGCGCGCGCCCAACGGCACCGAAGGACCATCGAGGTTCACGCGGTCGCCGAAGCCGACCGTCTCCACCACCGCCTCGGCAACAGTCCGCAGGTCCGCGTCCTTCCAGCTTTTCTGCAACAGCACGTCATGCGCGGCGCTCAGCGCGACAAGGCGACGCTCGAAAGACTCTACCGGCTCGCGCTCGGACACAGCGCGCAGGGTCTGGCTGGCGATCGCCTGCACCATCGCGAGCATGTTCTTGAGGCGATGGTTGATCTCGCCGTTGAGGATGCTTTGCTGCTGCTCGGCACGCAGGCGGGCGACACCGGCTTCGAGACGGTCCGCAACGCTGCGCAGGAACAGCAGCTCGTCGGGCGTCCATGTCCGTGGTCGTGCGGCATTGACGATGAAGATGGCGACCGTGCGCCCACGTTCCCGAACCGGCATATTCACCAGCGCGCCGATATCGAGTGCGTGCATCGCAGCGGTATTGGCCGAGGTGCGGTGATCGGTAGCCACGTCCTCGATGACCAGTGGTTCGCCGGCTACCAGATCGGCGCGCAAAGCGCCGTAATCCGCGAAGCGGTGACGCCCGGCGATGCTGGCGACGCCCGGCGCGGTCCAGTCCGCTTCGACATCGACGTTTTCCACGTCGGGATCGACCAGGCCGAAGCTCGCCCGCTCCACCTGAAGGACGCGACCGACGACGGCAGCCGCTGCGGAGGTCATTTCGACTGCCTCCTCGCTGGCGCGGATGCACTCGCCGATTTCGATCAATGCCGATTGCAGTTCCAGCAGGCGAGCGCTGATCTGTCCGGCGCGTCGAAGGTCAAGCTGGTCGGACACCTGCCGTCCGAGCGCGCGCAGGAGCGTCAACTGTTCGGGCGTCAGGCCTTCCGGGCGCGGTACTGTATCGATCACGCATAGCCGTCCTACGACGACACCGGAGCGCAGAACCAGCGGCGCGCCGGCATAGAAGCGGAACGCCCGCTCGCCGGTCACCAGCGGATTCTTCGCGGTGCGGGGATCGCAGGTCAGATCAGGTATGACGAGCACGTTGGCTTCGTCGATGTCGATCTGGCACACCGACTGAGCGATCTCGGTCTCACTCACGTCCAGGCCGACGCGCGCCTTGAACCATTGCCGGTCATGATCGAGGAGACTGATAAGAGCGATTGGCGTGTCGCAGGTGCGCGACGCAATAAACACGATGTCGTCGAACGCCTGCTCTTCAGGAGTGTCGAGCACCGCCAATTCTCTTAGCGCGCCTGCATGACGCGCGGCCTGACTCTGTGGCAATCCCCGCCCCTTTCAATAGCCTGGCCGTCCCCCCGGACTTCCGGACCTGCATAGCCTTAGCCGGGTATGAGGCGGGGTGATACGCGCGAATTGCAGCACAGGACGCTAACCAAAGTTTGAGGCGATTAAGCAGGTGCGCGGCGGAGGCCGTCGTTTCAGATCGAAGCTACCGGCGTACCAGCTCGGACATCGTAGCGAGATTTTGAGAAGGCCATTCCTTTCCCGATATTCGATCGTTTGCGGGAAGGCGGTCAGTTGGCTCGACAGGCCCCCAAATGGTCAAGGGCGGTCTCGACGGCCGCCACGATGTCAGCCCCGACGCGCATGATCGGTAGCGGCGGATCGCCGATCGGCAGCGAGAGCCGGCTGGCGATGGCGTACATGAGGCGGAGACTGCCGTGTGCCTTGAACAGCGACCATAGGGGCGAGAACGCTGCGTCGATCACCGCAGCTTCGTCGCTATCGTCGTTCTGTGCTGCACGGGTCAGCCGCAACGCCGGTTCCGGCAGCAGGCCGGCGATCACGCTGTACCAGGCATCGCCCCCCGCCAGGAGCGACGGAGCCGCACCCCAATCGCCGCTGTAGCCGATCGCGAACGCCTCAGGTGTCGTGGCGCGAAGTCGCGCCAGCTCGCCGGCATAGTCCTCGCCGGCCGGCAGCGGCATCTTGATCGCGGCGATGCCCGGCAGCGCGGCCAGCTCGCCAATCAGCGCGTCGGAGAAGCTGAAATTGGTCGTGCCGGGATTGTTGTAAATGCACAGCGGCAGCGGCGTGGTGCCGGCGACCGCACGGTAGTGTGCCGCGGCCTCGCCATCCGTCAGCGCCGCATAGGATACCGGCGCGAGCAGAAGGCCCGATGCGCCGGCCTGTTCTGCGTCGCGGGCGAGGTCGATCGCCCAGCTTGTGCGGAGCGCGCCGATGCCGACGATCAGCGGCACCCGCCCATCGGCCGCCTCTATCGCGGCGGCTACGGCGCGGCGACGTTGGGTGCGATCGAGGTAGGCGTAGATGCCGGTGCTGCCGAGCAGGCCGATCGAGTCGACGCCCGCCGCCACCAGGCGCTCGACCAAGATGCCGAGCATCGCGGTATCGACCACCCCATCGCCATCGGCCGGGGTCAGCGGAAAGGCCGACAGGCCGGTGAATAGCTGGGACACAAGCGCGCCTTTCGGATCAGCGGACGGTGAGGAGTTTCATGCCGGCTCCGGCGAACACCACGGCCAGCGTTCCCTCGATCCAGCGGCGCGCGCGCGCATAGCCGCGCACCATCGGGGCGGTGGAGAACAGCAGAGCATAGCCACCGAACAGCATGGCGCCGAGCGCGACGCAGCCGAGGAAGGCCGCCACCACCCGCCCGGTGGCAGCGTGCGGGCCGACGCCGAGCGTCATGATCGCGAGCCAGGATAGCACCGACTTGGGATTGCCGAGGTGCATGAGGACGCCGCGCCGGTAGAGTGCGCTCGCGCCCGGACGTTCGCGTGATGCGGGCACCGCTGCATCGTCACCACGCAGCGCCGCTCGCGCCGACTTGAACGCCAGCCAGATCAGGTAAAGGCCGCCCGCGACCTTGAGGATGACGAGCGCCTGCGCGTAGCGCGTCAGCAACGCGGAGAGGCCGGTTGCGGCGATCAGGCCCCAGGCGAACGACATGGTGACGACGCCGGCCGCCAACGCGAGCGCGGGGCGACGCCCCTGCCCCATGGCGACGTTCATGATCGCCATCGTGCTCGGGCCGGGACTGCCCGCCGCGATCACATAGGCGACATAGACCAGCAGCAGCTCCTTCATCGTTCATCCCCCTACGGCGTCGCGAGCTTCATCATGACGAGCCCGCTCAGGATCAACAGTGCAGCGATCAGCCGCATCGCATTGGCCGGCTCGCCAAGGACCAAGATGCCGACCGCGAACGCACCGACGGCACCGATCCCGGTCCAGACCATGTAGGCGGTGCCAAGCGGCAGCGAGCGCATCGACCAGGAGAGCAGCGCAAGGCTCAGCACTACCCCGGCGACGGCGATGGTGCTCGGCACGATCCTTGTGAAGCCGTGCGACTGCTTCATCGCGAACGCCCACACAACCTCGAACAATCCTCCGACGACAAGCACGACCCACGCCACAGCAGCCTCCACGATGATGAGCTGCCGGGCCGTCCCGGTCTTGATACCCCATGAGCGGAGGCGGGAACGTCGTCGCCGCTGCCGCGAACGTAGCTGTAGCCACTATTTGAGGGAATATTGTTTAACTACATCGAATGAAGCATAGCTTCATGATGCTAGATTACACCTCGATCGCCGCTGTCTCCGCCATAGTGCGCGAGGGCACGTTCGAGCGGGGTGCCGCTTCGCTCGGCATCACTCCGTCCGCCATCTCGCAGCGCGTGCGCGGGTTGGAAGAACGGCTGGGCGCGATCCTGATCGTCCGCGGCCAGCCGTGCGAGCCGACCGAGCTGGGCCGCACGCTCTGCGCGCACCTCGATCGCGTCCGCCTCCTCGAACATGACCTCGCCCCGTCGCTCGGCCGCGGCGCGGCCGAAGCCGGCGCGCCGGTGACGCTTCGCATTGCCGTCAACTCCGACAGTCTGCCGACATGGTTTCCGGCCGCCATCGCCGCCTTCGACCCCGACCCGGCTATCACGCTCGACCTGACGCTCGATGACGAGGCGCGGACGGCCGACCGGCTCCGCGCCAATGAGGTGTTGGCGGCCGTCACCGACGATCCCGAGCCGGTCCAGGGCTGCAAGACCATCCCGCTCGGAGCCCTCCGTTATGCTGCGTGCGCTACCCCGGCGTACCTCGCGCGCTATTTCGGTGACGGGGTAACGGCCGACAGCCTCGTACGTGCACCGCACATCCGCTTCGACCGGCACGACGCCATGCAGGCCCGGTGGGCGCGGGAGGCACACGGCATCGACCTTGCCAGCCCCGTCCATTGGGTGCCGTCGACCCACGGCCTGCTCGACTTCATCCTTGCCGGCATCGGATGGGGCATGAAGCCGGTGCAGCTCGTGGAGGAGCATCTGGCATCGGGGCGGCTCGTTGAGCTGCCGCCCGCCCTCCGCCTCGACGTGAAGCTCTATTGGACCGTCGCTCGGCTCCACGCCGCTACACTCCGCCATCTCACCACCGCCATTTGTGCAGTCGCTGCTCGCGAGCTGACGTGAAGCAAGGCTTCACGCCAGTAAGAGCGATGAGTTTTACTTACCGGCGGTCAGGCACCAGATAGGGGACGACCCGCAACGGGCCAGCACCATTGTCCCGAAGGTATCCATGCCCGCAACCCTGTCCCATGCAGTTCGGAGCGCCCCAGGTGCACGATCACAGCCAACCCCATCGCACACCGCCCAGCGCGGCGGCTTGTGGCAGATGATGTTGCAGGCGTCCGAGGTGGCCGTCCGCCACCACTACGCCGCCCCTTGGCTTGTCGGCGTTCGTCGTTGACCATCGATCCGGAAGCGCCGCCCATGTTCCCGCAACCGACCATCGACCCTGCCATGGCGCCGATCGCGCCGGGGTTTCGGGCGGTAAACCTATTCGTTGACGCGCACGGTGCAGCGCCGGCTGCGCTTGATCCCGCTATTCTGGCGGGTGCGTGCCGCACCGTTCGGGAAGGTGGCCCGGCATGGGCCGAGGCGCACCTTGCGAACTGGGCGGAGGTCTATGTCCGCTTCGGTGCCAAGCCCAACCGCACGCCCTGTTCCGCGCAGGCGCTCCGCAAGCGCGTCCTGAAGGACGGCAGCTTGCCGGCGATCAACCCCGTGGTCGATCTCTATAATGCCGTGAGCTTGCTCTTTGCCGTGCCCGTGGGAGGCGAGAACATTGACTCCTATGCCGGCGCACCGCGGCTCACGATCGCCGACGGCAGCGAGCCGTTCGACACGATCGCCAATGGCGAGCCTTCGATCGAGCATCCCACCCCCGGCGAGGTGATTTGGCGTGACGACGTGGGCGTGACGTGCCGGCGTTGGAACTGGCGACAGGGAGCCCGCACCCGGCTCGACACCTTCACCGGGCGCATGTGGTTCGTGCTGGAAAGCCTCGACGCCATGCCGATCGAGGCATTGGACGATGCTGCGACGTGCCTTGAGCTGGGGCTTCGCACGCTGATCCCCGGTTGCTCCATCATCCGCGAAACGCTCGCGGTCGAATGACCGTCATCATCCAATTAAGCAGGAGAGAGGCATGAAGATCGAGACGATCGCGGTTCATTCCGGCCGCCAGGTGGACCAGGCTACCGGCGCGGTCAGCGCGCCCCTTCACCTGTCCACCACCTTCGAGCGCGACGCCGATGGCGGCTTCTCCCGCGGATTCGAGTATAGCCGGGACGACAACCCCAACCGCCGCTCGCTCGAAACCGCGCTCGCGGCGCTGGAAGGCGGCGAGGCCGCGGTCGCCTATTCGTCGGGCATGGCCGCGATTTCGGCGTCGATCGAGGCGTTGCGTCTAGATCATCCCGGCCGGCTCGTGCTGCCAAGGGATATGTATTTCGGCGTTCGCTCCTTCCTTACCGACACCGCGTTCGGCCGCTCGCTCGAAACGATCGTGGTCGATATGGCCGACCATGCCGCCATCGAGGCGGCGTGCCGCGACGGCGTGCCCGGCATCGTCTGGATCGAGACGCCTTCCAACCCGCTGGTCAGCATCGTCGATGTTGCCGCGGTGACGACGATCGCCGAGGCCGCCGGGTTCGCCACCGTCGCCGACAACACGTGGGCGACGCCGGTTCTGCAACGCCCGTTCGAGCAGGGGGTGGACGTGATCGTCCACTCGCTGACCAAGTATATCGGCGGGCATAGCGACGTGATGGCCGGTGCCGCGATCGTGCGGGAGGCCGGCGCGCATCTTGACGAGCTGCGCGCCATCCAGCGTCACCGCGGCGTATTGGCGTCCGCCTTCGATAGCTGGCTGGCGTTGCGCGGGATTGCGACGCTGCCGACCCGGATGCGCGCCCATAGCGCCACCGCCCTCACGGTCAGTCGCTACCTCGAAGGGCATCCGGCCGTCGCCAGGGTCCACTATCCGGGCCTGCCCTCGCACCCCGGCCATGAGGTCGCCTCCCAGCAGATGCGCGAGTTCGGGGGCATGGTGTCGTTCGAGGTGCATGGCGGACGTTACGAGGCGATGGCGGTTGCCGCGGCGCTGACCATCTTCACCCGCGCGACCAGCCTTGGCGGTAATCACAGCCTGGTCGAGCATCGCGCCTCGGTCGAAGGCCCGGCGACCACCGCGCCGGAGTCATTGCTTCGCGTCTCGATCGGGCTCGAACATGGCGATGATCTAATCGCCGATTTGGCCCAGGCGCTCGATCGCATCGCCAAGCCCGGTGCGTAGCTCGTTTCACCGGCATGGTGGTGGGCAACCGTTAGCTGGGTTCGGCGATGTGGCGAGGTTTGGGAAGCCGCACCTTTCCCAATGAACCATCGTTTTCGGGAAAAGGCTGTGCCGCGCGATGTCGGCTATCGCCCTCGGCGTTCCCGTAAGCAGACGTTCCGCTTTCCTGCCAATTGCGGACATAGAGGCGGAACTGACCTCCACCGCGTTCACCCACCAGCATGTCCGAAATCGCCCGATGCGATCGCCTCCGTCAGGCGTGGTATCCTGATCTCCTGGCCCGGGAAGATTTCGTCGGGATCGTCCAGCGTGTCGATGTTCGCCTCGAAGATCGCCCGCCACAGACTCGCATCGCCGTAGTGCCGATGCGCGTAGTGGCTGAGCGTGTCCGACGGCTGCACGATCTCGACCGCGAGGACGTCGGCGGCCGGCTCGAAGGTCCACATGCCCATCGCGTTGAGATCCGCAGCCACGTGCTTCAGGGTGTCGGGGCGGTATGACTCGCCGCCGAGGCGGTCGGCCGGCGTGCGCCAGCGGCGCTGGGCCGCCTGAGCGACCTGCCACACGTGTCGGGGACCGTCGCGATCGTCCTTGATGAGCTGAGTGGCGCTCCACTCCGGCTTGGTCTCGTTCACCAGCGGCGCCAGCGGGTCCGGCCTGAATCCGTGAATGCGCGTCCCGTGGGCGGTGTCGAGCTTCAGCCCGGCCTTCTTGGCCCCGGCCAGTACCCAGGCGAGCGCGTCGTCCGACAGGCCGCGTATGTCGCCGCCCCCTCCGATCGCACCGTGCACGCCCGGAAACCACTTCTCCTGGTAGGGCGCGTCCGGGTGGTCCGGCTCGACACCGGCAGATCGGTTGAGATGGGTAAGGTCGCCGAACGGAACGACGGGGAACAGTTCACGCCGCTCGTCGATCGCGACGGCTTGACGTGCGCTCTCGACGAAGGCGTCGAGGCTCGGGTCGTGGAAGTCGTACTCGCGATTGAACCATCCGCTGAACGGCAGCTTCTCGGGCACGCCGAGAGCTCCAACCGTGTCCCATACGCCCAGATATTTGACCCGCAGCTGCGGCGCCGAGCCGGGCTTGTAGCCCTCGACGTTCGCGCACCGCCACTTGTCGTCGCCTTCGCCGATGCAGACGGAGCCGGAGTACCGCGACCGGAACTGCCGCAGCGCGCCGTCCGATCCCTCGTCACCTTTGCGCCGCTCCTCGTAGAGCTTCAGCGCCTCGTCGATGCGGCCGACATGCAAGCGCTGCAGCGGGCCGACATGACGGATGAAGCCGACGAAGGTGCGCGCGCTGTATGCTCCCCGCGAGAAGCCGAAGACGTGGATCTCGTCTCTGGGATCGTAGTTGAAGATGAGGAAGCGGTACGCCTCGCGGACGTTGTCGATCAGGCCGGTGCCGAACATGCCGCCCCGGAACTGGTCCAGGTCGCCGGTACCGACCCCCTCGTCGTAGTGGATGATCTGCGGAACGCCGTCGCGTCCCATCCGCTCGATACTGGCTGCGGTCAGCACTACGTTCGTAGCCCGTCCGGGCTCCAGCTTGTTCCAGGTGCCGTCGAAACAGAAAACAAGCCGCTTCATCGAGTTTCTCCCGCACTGACCTGCATCGTGACTTGATGGCCAGGATCAGGCCAGCGGTTTTCAAGCCCATTTGACCTGTTTCGCCGATGCGCAGGGCGAGGCGTAGCGAGTGCTCGGCTGCCCGTGACGATGTCAGGACCAAGCAGGCGAACCTCTGTCTTTATTGCGCCATCGCAGAATTGTGACCGCACCTGAGCGGTGTCACGCTGCACTCGCCGGGGCAGATCGTCGCGCTTGCCGACATGTTGTCGCCCGTTCTCGTGAGCGTCGCGCCCCGAAAAACCGGTGCCGCTCGCCAACTTCACGTCCCGACTCTCGGCCTCGCCTCGAAGTCGGCAGGTTTGTCGCCCCGCGCCGCTGCAGGCCCTGACTGCCGCCAATCGGCGCTCAAGCAACCACGAGAGCCGCGCAGCTCATCTGAAAACATCATACCTTGGCGTAGGTGGACCAGCGGGCCAACGGGTGCCACTCGGCTGCTAGCTCAGGCATCAAGGAAGACGGCATGACGGAAGAGAACTCAGGGCGCTCCGAAGCACAGTCGCAGGAAAACGCCCTCGACGAGGCGTTGGAGGAGTCGTTCCCCGCCAGCGACCCCGTCGCCATCGACCCGCCCGGCCGCATGGGAGTCGGCGACTCTTCTCTTTCCGGAAACTACGGCTAGGCGCTCAAGAAAGTAGCGTGCTGACGCGAACGTCGCTGAGCCGAGGCTGCCTTTCCGTCCCGGCACGCTTTAGAGGCCGACGTGAGCTGTATGAGGGCGTAGGCTGGACCGGAGAACGACGTAGGGTCGAATGGCAGGTTGTTCTTCAGCCAGCCGCCGCGTCCCCGTCCCGCTCCGATGGCGGCAAGGACACGGCAGTCGCTCGCGCTCCCAGAACCGAGAAGTTGCCCACGGCATGCACGACCAGTGTGCCGTTGCGATCGACGATGTCGCCTGTGACGTAGACCACTCTTCGACCGACGTTCAGGACCCGACCTGTCGCGGTCACCGGCGTGTTCCTGGCGTCTATGGGGCGAACGTAGGTCAGCGTGAGATCGAGGGTGACGACCGCAGCGCCGATCGGCAGCATGGTATGGGCGGCCGCCCCCATAGCCGTGTCGAGCATGGTCGCGGCGACGCCGCCGTGAAGCATCCGCAGCGTGTTCTCGAGCGAAGGATGATGGTCAAGGCGCATGCCCACCTCTCCGGGCTCCGCGACGACGCACCGGAAACCTATCGTCTCCGCCATCGGCGGAGCGGGTAGCGTCCCGTCGCGGATGCCTCGCATGATGTCGAGTCCGGAGAGTCCCGACGTCAGCGACGCAGCCATCGCCGCGTCGTGCCACGACGTAAGGCGCTCCCGTAGGGCATCGTCCGGAATGGGATACCCGGAAGCGGGTACGGTGGACGAGCCACGATCCGGTTTGCGGGACGACATCAGCGGGCTGCACGCCAGTCGCCGGCCTCCTGCACCTCCGCTCTTCCTGTTCGACGGTCATAGAGGCACAGATAGCTCACCCGCACTGGCCGCCCTCCCTTTCTCGACAGCACGCCGGCCACGAGCATCGCGACCTTGCCGGAGAGGTCGCTGAATACCACCGGATCGGAGGTCGTGGCGCCGCGAAGCCTCGTCTCCGCGGAACAGCGCTGACGCACGTCCGCGCCCAGCCTGGCCCAGGCCGCCGTCGAGGAGGCGGTTGCCGCTTCCGGCGTCAGCAGCAGAAGCGAGAGCAGGACGACCTTCTTCATGACTTCTGCGCTCCGGGTGTTCGGGCCTTCGTGGAGAGCCCTTGTCCTGCAACGCCAGCGTACCTGACAGCCCGACTTCGGTATGGGCTATTCGGCGCCGCTTGGGAGGTTCGGAGCAGCGCCTTCTTCTTCAGATGCTGCGGCGGCTAGGGGGAGCGATAGAACGAACCTAGCTCCCTTCGGGCACGCCATGGCGGTGATCGACCCGCCATGTGACTCTGCGATCGAGCGGCACACCGCCAGTCCGATGCCCATGCCCTGCGGCTTCGTCGTGAAGAAGGAGTCGAACACCCGCTCCTCCGCGCCGGCCGGGATGCCCGGCCCGGTGTCATCCACCGTGAGCGTGACGAGATCGCCGCTCCGAGCGGTCGCGATCTCGATCTCCCGATCCTCTTCCGGAACGCTTTGCATCGCCTGGATGGCGTTCAGCACGAGATTGACCACCACCTGCTGAAGCTGGACCCGATCTCCGCATGTGGAGGGCAGATTCTGCTCGAAGCGAAGCGTAAGCTGCACTCCGCCCTGCTTCAGCTCGTGCCGCACGAAGGGAAGCGCCTCCGACACCATCGTCTCGAGAGAAAGCGGCTGGCGCTCCGGCGTCATCGGAGCGACCACCGAGCGGATCCGCGTCACGATCTCGGCAGCGCGTCCCGCTGCGCCGAGGGTGTGCTCGGCAAGGGATCGCAACAATGCCGGTTCCGACGGGTGCCGCTCGAGTGCCCGCAGAGCCGTTCCTGAGTTCGTGATGATGGCGGAAAGCGGCTGACTGATCTCGTGAGCGACCGACGCCGCGAGCTCGCCAAGGGTGGCTATCCTCGATGCATGCGCGAACTCGGTCCGTACGAGCTCGAGCCTCTGCTGCGCCTCGATACGCTCGCTGATGTCCACCACGCCGCAAAGTACCGGCTGATCCGGCCGGCGTTCGGGTTCAGCCCACAGAGTGATATTGACGTTGACCTCCGAACCGTCGGGACGTCGTAGACGGTGGTCCAGCGGTGGTATGAGGCGTTTCTCGTACCGCCCGTGCACGGCTCGCCCCACGATGTGCCATCGTTCACGAGACCATAGCCAGCCGACGCCGCTTGACTTCACGTCCTCTCTGGTCAGCCCGAAGATCTCCAGCGCCCGGTCGTTGATGGCCGCAACGCGCATCGCGTCGATCATCTCCTGCATGCGCCCGTCATCCGCGAGCAGGTGCGAACCGAGGTCGGTCACGCCCTCGGCGCGATACCGGGCGATCACGCGATCGGCGTCGCAGAAGTCGTACTCGAGCAGGCCGATCGACATCGCGTCGAACAGCTTCCTGAACTTTTCCTCGCTACGCTGCAGCTCCGTAAAGGCCTGCTTCTGCGAGCGAAGGTCGATCACCCCCACTACCATGATGCCGCGCTTGGCGCTTTCCGGCGACCAGGCGACGGTGAAGAGCGCGTCGATTAATCCGCCATCGAGCGCGCGCAGCCTGGTCTCGCACACGAAGTGCGGCTGCTTGTCCATCACCGCAACGAGGGCACCGACATACTCTGGGATGCTCTCGTCGGGCCAGAGACGGCTGCTGCGGCGACCAAGCAGCGCTCCGATGTCCGGTGCTCCGAACAGCCGGACGCTTGCGTCGTTCACGTCGACCACGTCCTCCAGGTCCATGAGGGCGCGGACTCGAGTGTAGTCGGCGAGAAGGTACTCCTTGAGATCGGTGACTCCGTTGTCCCTGAGCTTCTTCAGCTCGGCGCCGACCATCCGGAAGTCGGTTTCGAAGAAGCTCACCGCCAGCGCCTGGAAGAGATTCTCGTACCGATGCGTGGCGGAACGGACCTGCCGCCGAAGCTGCTGGATCTCGGCTGCGCTCCTGCCGGTCTCGACGACTTCGCGGAGCCTGCCGTCGGCGTCCCGCCTCGCTTTCCAGCGGAGCTGGACGAGCGTCGGCCCCCTGGTGGTCGAGCGCACGACCTCCCCGCTCCAGCTGTCGCTGCCGTCCAGCCGCTCGCCGGGGCAAGGACCGACTTCCTCCAGCAGCTCGCGCGCGTCTCGGCCGAGCGCGGTGGCGCGATCGTATCCGTACAGAGTCTCGGACGCCTCGTTCCAGCCGGTCACGACACCGTCCGGATCGAGCCGAACAACGCTCTCGTTCAGCAGGTCATACGGGTCGGCAGTGTCGACCGTCTCCTCGGCCACTTGATGGAGCGGCGTCGCGCCCTGGAGGTTCTCGATCTCTGACAAACTCTCGGCTTCAATCCAGCGACACACGCCAACGGGGCTTCGCTCCCCTTCTACATCCGCTCGCACACGTCGGATACCGGTTCCTGTCGGCTGCACCACGTACATCGGTATGCTTGTGGAGGCGCCTGCCGCCGTATAGTCCCTTGAGCGGAGTGGTCGCGGCGGAAGGATTGCTGACTTGGGCGTCCAATCGCTTGTTGCCGTGATCGACGATGACGAGGACGTCAGGATCTCGCTCGAGATGCTCATCGTCAGCATCGGGCACGATGCCATGCTCTTCGACTCCGCCGATGCCCTGCTTGCAGAAGCGGATCTGCAGGCGTTCTCCTGCTTCATCAGCGACGTCCAGATGCCGGGAACCGACGGACTGCAGCTGACCCGCCGGCTTGGTCAGCTCACGAACGCGCCGGTGATCCTCATTACGGCGTTCGCAAGCGAGGACGTCGAGCGCCGTGCGCGCGATGCGGGCGCGCGCCGCTTCCTGACCAAGCCGTTCGACCCGAACGAGCTGATAGACGAACTCGAGGCCATTCTCGGGTGACCCGCCGTCTTTCTCCCATACCGAGGTAGGGCTGGCACGCTCCACCGTACGATTTGCACTCGGATCGGCAGGCTTCACGAAGGAGGGGTCGCCCAAGCGGCGGCTCATTCCAGGAGCAGGCCGATGAACGCCTTGACCAACATCCAAGTCGTCGAGCTCGAAGCGTCGCTCGAGTACGAGGCGCCTCTCGGTTGCTGCCGCGAGCGCGACGAGGGCGAAGGCGTGTTCGGTCCGCTGGAGTGGCTTGTAATTGCCATTGGCCAGCGGGACGGATCGGTGGGCTGCCGGTCGAGGCCGCTTCTCGACGCTCTGGACCGGCTTTTCGCCGTGCGCCACCCCAACCAGCTAGCCAATGCCGGCCTCGAGCAGCTGCGCCGAATGGCCGCCCTCGCAAGTGAGCTCGGCTGGCACGTTCCGCCGAGCGAGATGTCGGCCTTCCTTCGTGCGGGATGGTCGGAGGATCAGCTAGAGCTGCTCATCGAGCGAGTGGCACCGAAGTGGGGCGACGGGGCGCTGACTGACGGCTGCCGTCCCGGCGCCGTCCTGTCCTTCTTGGCGGAAGCTGGGACCTACCAACGTATCGTACCGTGAAGCTGCACAAGACCTGTAGACGCAAGTCGAACGAATTGGAGCAGATCCCATGGACCCGCTTGCAGCGGAAATCATCGAGGCTCACGGTGGGCTGGAGCGGTGGAGGCAGCTTCGCAGCATCTCCGCGCATCTCACCCAGGCGGGCGCACTGTGGGAGATCAAAGGGCGCGCTGGGGTCCTCGCGGACACACGCGTTACCGTGAGCCTCACGGAGCAGTGGGCATCGCATGCCCCGTTCGGCGATCCGTCAAGGAGATCCGAGTACACGCCCGGAAGGGTTGCGCTGGTCTCGTCGGAAGGTCAGGAGCTCGAGACGCTGGAGGGCCCGCGGGCATCGTTCGACGGCCATACTCTCGAGACGCCCTGGACCGACCTCCAGCTCGCCTACTTCGCCGGCCTGGCGATGTGGACGTACCTGAACGTGCCCTACGTTCTGGCGCTCCCGGGGGTTCGATCGGCGGAGATCGCGCCGTGGATGGAGGAAGGATCCACCTGGCGCCGTCTGCAGATACGCTTTCCGGACCACATCACCACCCACAGCTCCGATCAGACGCTCTACGTCGACGCAACAGGACTGATCCGACGTCATGACTACGATGTGGAGATAGCTGGAGGAACGCCCGGCGCTCACTACCTTTCGGGGTACCGGCATAGAGGTGGCCTCGCGTTTGCCACCAGTCGGCGGATCTACCCGCGGCAGCATGACGGCACGCCGCAGCGGGACATGCTGGTGGTATCGATCGACCTCGATCACCTGGAGCTTTCCTGAGATGACTGCGGTCCTTCACGCGACCTCGGATCCCGAGGTCGCACCTTCGCACCCGCGCGAGGCCCAGATCTTTCCACGGCTGCACGACGATCAGGTGAAACGCCTCCGTCGATACGGTCATGTCGAGCACTTTAAGGAAAGTGCCGCCCTTTTCGAGCGCGGCGAAAGGTCGGTGGACTTCTTCGTGGTTCTGGAGGGCTCGATCGAGCTCCTGGACGAGGTGGACGGGAATGCGCTCACCCGCTTTCGCCAGTATGGTGTCGGCGAGTTCACGGGCGAGCTGCACCTCTTCAACGATCGGGCGGTCCTGATTACCGGACGAGCGGCGGCTGGCTCGCGTCTGCTACGCGTCGGGCGGGAGCAGTTCCGTCACATGGTCTCGACCGAGGCTGACGTCGGCGAGATCGTCATGCGCGCCTTCATCCTTCGCCGGATGGAGCTCATCGCGACCGGGCACGCCGCCGTGACGATCGTCGGCTCCGCCGGCACCGCGGAGACACACCGCGTGCGCGAGTTCCTGAGCCGGAACGCGCATCCATATCGCCTCCTCGACGTGGACGTTGATACAGTGGCGGCCGCGGCACTGCCAGACCTCGCCCTCACGCGGGAGGACCTGCCGCTGGTCCTTCTGCAGGGAGGTGCGATTCTGCGGCGCCCGACCCTTGCCAGCCTCGCTGTCGCGCTCGGCATAAGCGAGGCGCTCGACGCCGAGAAGATCTACGACGTCGCTGTCGTAGGAGCCGGTCCTGCGGGCCTGGCGGCATCCGTCTATGCGGCCTCCGAAGGACTCTCGACGATAGTGGTCGAGGGCAGCGCGCCGGGCGGTCAGGCGGGGACCAGCAGCCGCATCGAGAACTACATAGGCTTCCCGACCGGCATCTCGGGACACGCGCTGGCCGGTCGCGCGCAGGTTCAGGCGCAGAAGTTCGGCGCCCGGCTGGCAGTCTCACGACAGGTCGTCGCGCTCGACTGCTCGAGCGTTCCGTACGTCCTGACGCTCGAAGACGGCGAGCGGATCGCCGCAAGAACCGTGGTGATCGCCACCGGTGCGCGCTATCGCCGCCTGAACCTGCCCGGTTACGAGCGGTTCGAGGGTCGCGGAATCTACTACGCGGCCACGCAGATCGAGGCTCAGCTCTGCGCCGGCCGCGACGCAGTCGTCGTCGGCGGGGGAAACTCGGCGGGTCAGGCGGCGGTGTTCCTGTCGCGCACCTGCAGACATGTCCACGTGCTCGTCCGGTCAGAGGGGCTTGCCGCTACCATGTCGGACTATCTCGTGCAGCGTCTGCAGCGGGCGGCCAACATCACGGTGCGTGCGCTCACCGAGATCAGCTCCCTCGAGGGCGAGGACTACCTGTCGCACGTGACATGGTCCGACCGGATCACCGGTGAGAGCGAGCGGCGCGCGACAGGCGCTCTCTTCGTCATGATCGGAGCGGACCCGAACACCGACTGGCTCCGTGGCTGCATTCCCCTCGACGCCGCCGGCTTCGTGCTTACGGGACGTACGGAGGACGGCACTTTACCCCTCTCGCCGTACGCGACCGGCCTGAGGGGCGTGTTCGCCGTCGGCGACGTGCGCTCCGACTCGGTGAAGCGGGTAGCCTCAAGCGTCGGCGAAGGCTCGGTAGTGATCTCGGCGGTGCACCGGGTGCTTCAGGACGCTAGATCAGACAAGGCTGGCGCCTCGAACATCGAGTGACCCGAGGTCACAGGCGAATAAGGCAGGCGATGACGTCGTCTACACAGGCTATCGTAGTCAGCGCGGCCAGCCGCCCCGACGGTAGGCGAAGCGATGCAAGGAACGAAGGTGCAGCGAGTTTCCGCCCAGATGCTGGATCTTTCCAGCGAGAGCATGATCTCGACCGGGGCGGACGGCGAGGTGACGAGCTGGAATCTCGCGTCGAAGACGCTCTACGGCTGGCAGCCTCACGAGGCGATCGGGCGTAGCCTCGCCGATCTGCTGGGCCGCTACCCGCCTGCCGCCATTCGGGCCGTTCAGGCGACTGGACTGTGGGAGGGACGTGTCGATCGGCGTCGTCGCGACGGCACGGCCTGTACCGTCCGCCTGCGTGTCGCCCGCGCCGCCGGGACGCCAGCCTACGAACTGATGGAGGTGTCCTCGCTGCTGGAGGTCGAGCACCCCGCGGAGAAGGCACTTGCCGCCAGTCGGCATCGCTACCGGAATCTGTTCGGAGCGGTCGCGGCGTCCTTCTGGGAGCTCGACTTCGCGGACGTCGGCCGGATGATCCAGGCGCTGGCCCGGAGCGGCATCAGAGACATACCGGAACATCTCAGGGCCGATCCCGACATAGCTCGCGCAATGATGAGGGCGACGAGGATCGTCGACACGAACGACCGATCGGTCGAGATGTTCGGCCCCGCCACGAAGCGGGAGCTGCTTGCCACTCCTCTCGACTACTACTGGCCGGAGGAGAGTACGCGAGATTTCGCCGAGAGTGTCATATCGGCCATCACGAACAAGCCACGACACGTCGCCGAGACAAGGATGCGAGCGCTCGACGGCAGGATCTTCGACGCGCTGTTCACCGTCTCCTTCCTCCCGGGAGCCATCGGCGGCGGCACTCTTCTGGTCGGCTTCACGGACATTTCGGACAGGGTACAGGCGGCAAGACAGCTCGGCGACCTGAGCGCACGCCGCCAGATGCTGCTGGACGTACCCACCATAGCGCTGTCCGAACTTACGGCACCTGAAGTCGCCGAGAGCTTCCGTCGGCTGAGATCGGAAGGGGTGACCGACATCGGACGGTACGTCGATACACACCCCGAATACGTCGACTTCGTGATCGCGAGCCTGCGCCTGGCGACGGTCAACGATGCCGCCGTCCGGCTCTTCGGCGCGTCGTCAGCTCAGGAGCTGATCGGCCGAAGCATGACGGGCATCATCCCGCCGGGCTGCGAGGTGCTGCGGCGCTCCGTCGAAGGATCCTTCGTACGCGAGCCTGTCTTCCAGTCCGAGATGCGGATGCTGCGCCTCGACGGTCACCCCGTAGACACCCTCTTCTGCCGTGTCTCCAATCCCGACCCATCTAGCAGCGAGGTCCTGGTCGCTCAGATCGACATCACCGATCAGGTGAGAGCAAGAAGCGAGGTGGACCGAATGCGGCAGCAGCTCGCCCATGAGTCCCGGATCTCGCTGCTCGGGCAGCTTACCGCGTCGATCGTGCACGAGGTCAGTCAGCCTGTCACCGCCATCGCGAATCATGCGGCCGCGGCGGAACGGCTCGCAATGAGGCCTGCTCCGTCTTTGGAGCGCCTCGCCGGCGTCGTTTCGATGATCGGTCAGCATGCCGTGCGGGTCGGAGAGATCATTCACCGGCTACGCGCCGTTGCGGCTAACCGGCAGGTCGCCCTCGTTCGACTCTCGCTCGAGGAGGTCGCCGCGGAGGCGCGGGTGCTGCTCCGGCAGGAGCTCGACGAGCGCGGGATCAGGCTGGTGACGGGTCGGGACGGGGTCCTGCCGCTCGTCATGGGAGATCGAATTCAGCTGCAGCAGGTCCTGGCCAACCTCATGCTCAACGCCATCCAGGCGCTCGACGAGGTACCTCGGGCCGCCCGGCGGATCGACCTGCAGCTCCGGTCGGATGCACGCGCCGTCGAGGTGGCGATCGTCGACAGCGGACCGGGGCTGTCTCCCGAGTTCCTGGCGGCGCCCTTCCAGACGTTCCGCACGAGCAAGCCGGACGGGCTTGGCATGGGGCTCACGATCTGCCGCTCGATCGCCGAGGCACACGGCGGCAGCGTCTCGGTAAAGAACCGCGAGGACGGACGTGGCGCGGTCTCTTCGCTCCTGCTTCCAGCAGCCGACTAGCGTCTGAGAGTCCCGGCTGACTGCTGGAATCCGGAGGTTCGTCTCTAGAGGCCGAGTCGCTCGATCTTGCGGATCATGTCGGCGACGGATACCGACTTCAGCTTACGGCCTGCGCTGGAGCGATGCATCTTCACCGTGATCTCGGTGATGCCGAGCTCGAAGGCGATCTGCTTGTTTAGAAGCCCCTTGCCGACGCCGCGAAGAACGTCGCATTCACGGGGCGTGAGCTGGCTTGCGAGCGCCCTGATGCCGTTCACCTCCTCCTCGTCCCGTCGGCGCTCTCCGTCGAAGCGGAGCGCCTCGGCGACCGCATCCAGCAGCTCCTGCTCGCGGAACGGCTTGGGAAGGAAGTCCAGGGCACCGGCCTTCATCGCACGTACCGAGGTTGGCACGTCCGCGTAGCCGGTCAGGAAGATGATGGGCAGCCGAATACCCTTTCCCGAGAGCTGCGCCTGAAGCTCCAGCCCGCTGACGCCTGGCAGACGAAGGTCGAGGATCAGGCAGCTCGGACGGTCGGGGAGACCGGCATCCATCAGCTCGGCCGTGGAGCCGTAGGTGAGGGTCTCCATGCCGACGGAGAGGAACATGTCGGTAAGGCTTGCGCGGACATCGGCGTCGTCGTCCACCACCAGCACGAGCGGCGGAAGGGCGCTTTCGACGGAAGCGTTCGCCTTTGCGTTCAGGTTGCTTGCGACGCTCATGGGTTCCAGCCTCCGCGTGATGCCGGGCGCCGTCAGCCTAGCGCGACGTATTCCGCATTGCCATCTCCGATAGGGCTTCAGACCTCATACATCGGTATGGGGTCGGTACCCGCCAGGCATAGCAGGTCGGAGACCCCGACGCTGACAGGAACCTGCTCATCGCCCAGGAGTACTCGGAAAGGGACAGGTCGCGACAATAGCGCCGCCGGGGAAAGGATCAGCGTGACGACAGCGACGATGCCGACCATGCCTTCCACCGCGCTCATCGCCGTGGTCGACGACGACGAGGACGTCCGTATCTCCGTCGGAGCTCTTCTCGGCAGCGTCGGACTGGATGTCGCGCTCTTCGGCAGCGCGGACGATCTGCTCGCTTCGTCGACCCTTTCCGAGGCGGCCTGCGTGGTAAGCGACGTGCAGATGCCAGGTACCGACGGTATTCAGCTCGCTCGTCAACTTCGCGCCGAGGCTGGTCCTCCGGTGATCCTCATGACCGCGTTTGCCACTGCCTCGCTTCGACAGGACGCGGAGCTAGCCGGAGTGAGGAGGTTTCTCCAGAAGCCGTTCGCACCCGACGACCTGCTCGGCGAGATCGAGGGTCTTCTCAATTAGGCGCTCTGTCCGCTCGCGACATGGCTGCTCTCGTCACGCGGTTCGCGGGACGGTGGTGGGGCTGCTTTCTGATGGTCGTCGCGCCTGCCCAGAATGCGGACGTCTTTGTTAGCTTAGCTACGGCCCCGGGAGGCGACTGGCAGCGAGCCGCCGGAGCGCCCAGCTCGACCGCCCTTCTGGCCGCACCGTAGAACGGCGGCGGCGAAGTATGGTCGAGTCCGGCCCCCGGCGCGTATTGCCGACTCAGCTTTTTATGAAGGCGAGCAAGTCCGGATTGAGGACATCGGCGTGCGTCGTGAGCATGCCGTGTGGGAAGCCCTTGTAGACCTTCAGCTGGCCGTGGCGGAGCAGCTTCACCGCGAGCGGCGCCGCGTCCGCGATCGGGACCACCTGATCGTCGTCGCCGTGCATGACGAGCGTCGGCACGGAGATCTGCTTGAGATCTTCGGTGAAGTCGGTCTCGGAGAAGACGGCGACGCAGTCGTAGTGCGCCTTCGCTCCTCCCATCATGCCCTGCCGCCACCAGCTCTGGATGGTGCCGGGGTAGATCTTCGCACCGTCGCGGTTGAAGCCGTAGAACGGTCCGCTGGCGATATCGATGTAGAGCTGCGCCCGGTTGGCGGCGAGCGCCTGCCGGTAGCCGTCGAAGACCGACATCGGAAGTCCGCCGGGGTTCTTCTCGGACTTGAGCATGACGGGCGGGATCGCCGAGACGAGAACCGCCTTCGCGACGCGGCCAGGCTTCGCCCGCGCAGCGTAGCGGCACGCCTCGCCGCCGCCGGTCGAGTGACCGATGTGGACGGCGTTCCTGAGTTTCAGGTGATCGGTCAGCTCGATCACGTCGGCGACGTACGTGTCCATGTCGTTGCCGACGTCGGTCTGGGTCGAGCGGCCGTGACCACGCCGGTCGTGCGCGATGACGCGGTAGCCCTTCGACAGGAAGAACAGCATCTGGGTGTCCCAGTCGTCCGACGACAGCGGCCATCCATGATGGAAGAAGATGGGCTGGGCGTCCTTCGGCCCCCAGTCCTTGTAGAAGATCTGCGTGCCGTCCCTGGTCGTGAACGTGGTCATGTCCTTGTCTCCGCTCGTAGGTGATTCGAATGCGAGAAGCGGGCTCGCGCCTGCGCCCGCCACCGCGCCTGTGGCGATGAAGCCGACGAGAGCCTCCCGCCGCGTGAGGTTGTTCGTCCGGTCGGACGCAAAGGCGTCGGTCACGACGCGATCTCGTCACGCACGATGACGGATCGCGGCGCCCGCGACGGGCTCGCCGGGATCGCGTTCATGACCCTTCCCGGAATCGAATCGCCGCACTGCCGCTGGCGTGCCGTAGCAGGACCGTCCGCCTGCATGCTGTCTTGAGAGTACATCTAAGCACCTTCCCGGTTCGGACGGCATCTGCCGTGCTGCCCGGTGATGAAGCTGCTTCGTCTTCCGACCAATTCTACGATGGCAGGGACCTACCCATACCTTCGTGCAGTGCAATTCAGGTCGGGAGCGGCGCTATTTCCTGCCGATCATTTCAGAAGCGGGAACAGAGACATGTCCGTACACGCTCGAGGATCACGCCCGCGCATCGCCGTCGCCGGTGCGACTGGCCGCGTGGGAGCCGCGCTCGTAGCTCGTCTGGCCGAAGATCCGGTCGACGTGGTGGCGCTTTCTCGCAGCCCGGTCTCGGAGAAGCTGCCGGAAGGCACGCAGATGATCCAGGTGGACTTCGATGCGCCGGCTACGCTCTCGACCGCGCTACGCGGCATCGACAGGCTCTTCGTCGCACATGGTACCTCCGACCGGCAGGTCGAGAACGAGATCGCCATGATCGACGCCGCGGTACAGGCAGGTGTCTCTCACATCGTCAAGCTATCGGCGATGGGTCCGCCGACTCGCCTGCATCCGTTCGACTGGCACATGCGGATCGAGGCGCATCTGGCGCAGTGCGATGTCGGCTACACGGTCCTGCGGCCGAGCTGCTTCGTGGACGTGCTCGCTCGTGCTCAAGCTCCGGTGGCAGCCGATGCCTGGGGCGGCACGGCCGAGGACGGCCTGGTCAACCTGATCGACACGCGCGACGTCGCCGACGTGGCGCGCGTCGCACTGCTCGACGGCGAGTTCGTCGATGCCCAGCGCGCCTACCATCTCACGGGTCCCTTCCCCGTGAGTATGCCAGGCATCGCCGAGGAGCTCACGCGACTGCTGGGCCGGCAGGTCGGCTACACGCGCCGTACGCGCGAGGAGCACCGTCGCGTACTCCTGTCCTACGGCGTGAGCGAGATGGTCGCCGATCTGCTGCTCGGCCTCGACCGCATCTTCCGCGAGGGCGTGCTCTCGGAGACGACGGTCACAGTTCCGGAGCTCACCGGAAAGGAGGCCAGGTCGCCCGGCGACTGGCTACGCGATCACCGAAGCGACTTCGGTCAGGCATCGTGAGCAGTCGCCTGAGAGACGGGAGCTTGAGCGAGAGGCGGTGAATCATGATCCGGACTGATGTGTCCTTCAGAGCTGACGGCAATGTGATCCTGCGCGGTTGGCTCTTCCTGCCCGAGGGATCCGGGCCGCACCCGGCCATCACCATGTGCGCCGGATACGGCGGCACCGTCCACCACGGTCTCGAGCCGTTTGCCGCCGCCTTCGCGAAAGCCGGCTTCGCCACCCTCCTCCATGATCATCGAGGTTTCGGAGCAAGCGACGGGGAGCCGCGTCAGGACGTCGATCCATGGCGTCAGATCGCGGACTGGCGAAGGGCGCTCTCGTACCTCGAGAGCCGCCCCGAAGTCGACGCCCGGCGGATCGGACTGTGGGGGACCAGCTTCTCGGGCGGGCACGCCCTGATGCTCGGCGCAAGCGACCGCAGGCTCAAGGCGGTGGTCGCGCAGGTACCCACCATCAGCGGCTACGAGCAGGGACTAAGGCGTGTCGCGCCCGACCAGCTGGCTGCCGTCGACGAGGCGCTGGCGAATGACGATCGGGAGCAGCTCGACGGCGCTCCGGGCTACCAGGCCCTCGTCGGTGCCGATCCGAACGTGCCGGCGGCGTACCGTTCTGCGATGCGATCGACTTCATGCTGCGGCCGGTGCCGGCCGGCGTCTGGGAGAACAGGGTCACCCTACGCTCGTCCCGGCTCGCCCGCATGTACGAGCCTGGCGCATTCGTGAGCAGGGTGTCGCCGACCCCCCTCATGTTCATCGTCGCGAGCCAGGACGCCTCGACGCCGACCGACCTGGCACTGGCAGCCTACGAGCGGGCACTCGAGCCCAAGCGCCTCGTCCTCGTACCTGGCGGACACTACGACATCTACGTGGCGCAGCGATCCATAGCCATCGCCGCCGCCGTCGAGTGGTTCCGCGAACACCTCTGACGACAGGCAAGGAATATTCGATGAACAACTCCGAAAAGGTCCCGCTGGAGTTCGAGCTCCTGATCATGAAGCGCGGCAGCGCCACCCGCGGCGTTCCGCCCGGCAAGGAGGACCTGAGCTGGGTCGCCAACACCGCTACAGTCTTCTGGGGCAGAAGTGACGCCGTGCTGGTAGATACCTTCCTGAGCGATCAGCAGACCTCCGCGCTGGCGGACTTCATCGAGAGCAAGCGCCGGACGCTTCGGACGATCTATCTAACCCATGCCCACCCGGATCATTTCTTCGGCCTCACCACGCTGCTGCAGCGCTTTCCCGAAGCGCGCGCCGTCGCGACCCCGAAGGTGGTCGCCGCCATGAAGGCCACGACTGCTCCGCAGACGCTCGAGTCGCTCTGGAAGCGTCGCTTTCCAGGCCAGATTCCGGAACACCTCTCGATCGCCGACGTGCTGGAGAGCGACGGCTTCGAGCTTGAGGGTCATCGCTTCGAGGTCATCGATCTGGGCCATACGGACACGGACGACACAACCGGCCTGCATGTTCCCTCGCTCGGTCTCGTGGTCGCAGGCGACGCGGTCTACAACGAGGCGCACCCCTTCCTGGTCGAGACCGATCGCGCGGGTCGGCGTGCATGGCTCGCTGCGCTCGACAAGATCGAGGCGCTCCGCCCCTCGAAGGTCATCGTAGGTCACGGTTCGCTGACGCCGGACAACAGTCCGCGCCACATCGAGGCGACTCGTCGCTACATCGAGAACTTCGACCGCCTGGAGCGGGTGACCTCCACCGCGCGAGAGCTTTATGACGCCATGCTGAGGCTGTACCCGGACCGCATCAATCCAGGATCGCTGTGGGGAAGCGCCCATGTGGCGAAGGGCGAGCCTCTCGGCTAGGCCGCGGGGCATGAGCCAATTCGCGAGCTACGCCGCCTTGCTCCGCGCAGCCGGGACGGCTCCGGACAGACTGGCTTGGCCTGAGTGTCGAGGAAGCGATATGCTGCGCCCGGCGGCAGCGGCAGGCTGACGCGTACGCGGGGGGCGGCGCGCATGGCACGGCGACTGGGAAGACCGATGCTCCTGACGCTGGCGACGCTGCTCGCCGGTGTCGTCTTCCTGCTCGACGTGCTGGTGCGCTACGATCTTTCGCTACCGATCCTGTACCTCGCGGTGATCGGCGCGGTAGCGATGGCGGCGAACGCGACGGCAGTCACGCGCGCCGCACAGGCATGCGTCGCGCTTACCGTTCTCGGCCTTGTACTGGGTGATCCGCTCGTCCCCTCCCCATCGGACGTGCTCCGATGTCTGCTGGCGTGCGTGGCCATCGGGCTCACCGCTGCGCTTCTGGTCAGCCGCAAGCGCCTGGAGGCGACGAAGCAGGATCTCGAACGCAGCCGCGCGGAAGTCGAGCTCTTCGCGAACTCGGTCCCGTTCGTCCTCTGGCGGTCGAATCCGCAGGGCGAGATCGAATACCTCAACGAGAGCTGGACGTCGGTGACGGGGCTCGACCGCTGGAGCGTGCTCAAGGATCAGCGCTACAACGACGTCGTCCATCCCGACGACGTTCCGGCACTCGGCGAGACCGTGTCGCGGGCCGTTGCGACGAGGACGATGACCGACCTCAAGATACGCGTTCGGCAGCGCGACGGAGGCTACCGGTGGATGCAGATCTACGACAGTCCCGCCTTCTCGCCCGTGACGGGACTGGTCGAGCGGTTCGGCGGCCTCTCGGACGTCCATGACGAGGTCATGGCGAAGGAGGAGCTTGAGAAGGTACGCAGCGAGCTCGAGGCGAGCAGGGCCGAGCTGATCAACATCACCGACTCCGTGCCCCAGATTCTCTGGCGCGCGGATGCGACGGGAACCCTCGACTTCTACAATCGCCGGTACCCAGAGGTGACGGGAAGGCACTTCGGGGAGCGCGTCACGCCCGAGGAATACCTCCCGGACATCCATCCCGACGATCGCGATGCGTTCGTCCTGCTGCTCGAGCGGACCATGCCTGCGGGCGAGGAGGTCCGCGCCATGTACAGGCTCCGTCATGCCGACGGCAGCTACCGCTGGATGTCGCATGTCGGACGTCCGGTACGGGTCGGCTCGGGCGAGGTGCGCTGGTACGGCGGCATGTCCGACATCCACGAGGAGGTGACAGCGCACAACAGCCTGCGCGACCTGGCCGAGACGCTCGAGAAGCGGGTGCTCGAGCGCACATCCGAGCTGATGCGGACGGAGCGGCGATATGCAGGGCTCTTCGACGTCAGCAACATGACCTTCGCCGAGATGGACTTCAGCGAAGCGGAGCCGATCGTGGACGAGATCAGGCGGAGCGGCGTCACCGACCTGCGGTCGTACATGGCGACCCGTCCCGACGAGCTGTCTCGAGTGCTCGGCACGATCCGGACAAGACGGGTGAACGAGGCGCTTGCGCGATTGCTCGGGTACGAGAGCGTGGCGGAGCTCGTGTCCAGTCCTCCCGCGCAGAACGCGGAAGACGGTGCCGAGATTCTACTGCGGCAGCTTGAGATGTACTGGCAGGGCGTCAGCCATATCGATGGCCGCACCGTTCTCGTCGGCAAGGGCGGGCGCCGTGTTCCGGTCTACTTTACCGTGACGCGACTTCCGGACGGACTGCATCTGTCCAGCCACGTCGATCTTTCCGATCAGGAGCGTATCGAGGGAATGCGTCGAGCCGCACAGGCGGAGCTCGCCCGCGCCAACCGCATAGCGACGGTAGGCGCGTTCTCGGCGTCGATCGCCCACGAGCTGAACCAGCCGATCGCGTCGATGCTGATGGACGCCAGGACCGGACTTCGGCTCGCAGGCCGTAAAGACGCGGACATGGAGGCGATCGCGCGTATCCTGCAGCGGGTGGAGAGGACTGCACAGCGCGTCGCGAGCATCGTGCAGAAAACCCGGGACAGCATCGTCGCGGGCAGACGCCGAATTACCAGCATCGATCTGCCCGGGCTTGCCGCGGACACAGCCGACCTGCTCCACCACGATCTCGTCCGTTCGGCGGCCGAGATCGAGATCGTGTGCGCTCATCCGGTTCGGGCGGTCGCAGGAGATCCGATCGAGGTGCAGCAGATCCTCGTCAATCTCGTGAGCAACGCAGCCGACGCCATGCGGGAGCAGCCTGGCCCGAGGCGGGTGAGGCTCGAGATCGCCAACGGGAGCGACTCTGCCCGTGTCCGCGTGCTGGACACCGGCCCGGGCATTCCCGAGGAGCATCTCGCCCGGCTCTTCGATCCGTTCTTCACCACGAAGTCGACCGGCATCGGCATGGGCCTCGGGATCTGCCGGTCGGCCGTTGAGGCCATGGGCGGCCAGCTTCTGGTGGAGAACCTGCCTGGTGGTGGCGCCGGCTTCTCGTTCGATCTCCCTTACGCGGACGGTCCTGGCTAGCGCATCGCTTCGGTACCATTCCCCTACGCGCGTGCGGCCGGGCCATACCGAGGTGCATATCGCTCCGGAGGCCGGGCTGGGTCACGATCGCTGCAAGGAGATCGACCCATGCAGACGCACCAGAACGCCCAGACCCGCTTCATCGAAGCAGGATCCAACCGGTACGCGTACCGCCGCTTCGGACGCGCGGGTAGCATGCCGATCGTGCTGCTTCAGCACTTCACCGGAGGTCTCGACCACTGGGATCCTGCGTTCACCGACGGTCTGGCGCACGATCGCGAGATCATCCTCGTGGATAACGCCGGGGTCGGTGCGTCGACCGGCGAGACGCCGAAGACCATCGAAGGCATGGCTGCCTGCATACGCGACTTCGTCGACGCGCTGGGCCTCGAAGTGTTCGACCTGCTGGGCTTCTCTATGGGCGGGATGGTGGCGCAGGCGTTCGCGAAGACGAACGCCAGTCGCATCCGTCGGCTCGTGCTCATCGGCACGAGCCCGCGCGGTGGCGACCCGTCGCCGTACATCGCGGAGGTCTCCCAGCGCGCTCGCGGCGACGCCGGGGTCGAGGACATGGCCTGGCTGTTTTTCGGCCAGTCGGACGCCGGCCGCGAGGCGGCGGCAAGGTACTGGGAGCGGCGACATGCGCGCACGGTCGACGTGGATCCGCCCAGCGGCCTTCCGACGATCATGGCACAGGTCGCGGCAGGGCGAGACTGGCTTGAACCTCATGGTGATCGCTTCGCTGATCTCGCCGCCATCACGATGCCCACACTTGTAGCGAATGGCCATCTCGACGTCATGCTGAATACCGCAAACTCCTTCCACCTGCAGCAGCACCTTCCCGACGCCCAGCTGATCATCTACCCGGATTCGGGACACGCGCCTCACTTCCAGTACCCGGAGCTGTTCCTGGCTCACCTGCGTCTCTTCCTGAACGCCTGAAGCGGGAGACGACGGCCTCGCCACCTTTCAGCAGAGATCAAGGGGAAGACACAATGGCGAGACTTGATGGCAAGCTGGCCGTCGTCACCGGCGCAAGTTCGGGCATCGGCCTTGCGATCGCGAAGGCGTTCATCAGCGAAGGCGCACGGGTTATCGTCACCGGCAGGCGCGAGAAGGAACTCGGCGACGCGGTGGCGGCACTTGGCGATGCTGCCGTTTCCTTCCGCGGAGACGTGTCGTCGCTAGCCGATCTGGACCGGCTCTTCGGTACGATCGCGCAGGCAGGACCAATCGACGTGCTGGTCGCCAACGCCGGAGTTGCCGAGATACAGACGCTGGATGACATGACCGAGGAGCACTTCGATCGGCTGTTCTCCACCAACGTCAAGGGTACCGCGTTCACGGTGCAGAAGGCGCTTCCGCTTCTACGGGATGGTGCGTCGATTATCCTGATCGGCTCGGTGGCTGGAGTAAAGGGTACCGCGGGACTTGGCGTGTACGGCGCCACGAAGGCCGCTCTGCGCAACTTCGTAAGATCTTGGACGATCGAGCTGAAGGATCGACGCATCCGTTCCAACGTCGTCAGCCCGGGCCCGATCGACACGCCGGGCACGCAGCGCATGTCCGCGGAAGCGTTCCGCAAGCTGGCCTCCACCGTTCCGATGGGTCGGGTGGGTACGCCCGAGGAGGTGGCCGAAGTGGTCGTCTTTCTCGCATCTGACGCCTCGAGCTTCATCAGCGGCACCGAGGTCTTCGTCGATGGCGGCCGGGCACAGGTCTGACATCGACCTAGCGCCCAGAAGCGATCGTCGAGGTAGCGATTGAGCCACCTCGTCGACGGCTCAGCCTGGCTTTCCTCGCCCGACCATGAACGTTTTCGCGAGATGCGCGACGGTTTCCTAGTCGGTCGAGGAGATCACGCGTCAGCTTGAAGAGTTCGCACGTGCGTGTGCCTACGGCGCGAGGAGCTCTCGTCAGGGTCGCTCGACTGAAGCGCTAGCTGCGTACCGCGAAAGTCTGCTTCTGCCCGATCCGTCGCGGCCTCTCGTAACCACCTGTCATCGCCACTACAGGCGTACACCCATACCTAGCTGATCGAGCTGCAATGCACGAAACCGACGCAACAACCGCGATACCCTCGATGGAGTCCTATTACCTCCCGCAGGAGCTGCAGGGCATCGTCGAGTCATGCATCGTCCAGAAGCGGCCTGCACTCGCGGCGCCGATCCTCGATTTCGCGTCCGTGATCAACGATGCCTTCCACCAGCCCGCCGTCACCGGCATTGACCTGGCGATGCTTGACCTCGTGCATCAGGGTTCGATTGACCTGCCCGTCTACTATTGCGTCAGTGCGGCCCCCGCCGTGAACGCGATGGTCGCGCGGTTCCAGAGCTTCTACTGCATTGTCATCAGCGAGGGACTGTACGGCCACATCTACCCGATTGCTGCAGGCCTGCTCTCTCACGAGCCGCTTCGGACCTTCCTCGCCGGTGGCAAGGAACCGCACGATGACAACGGCTCGCCCGGACGCACGCGACGCGACGCGTTCGCGTGGTTGCACGCGCATGGCGCGACTGCTGCCGGACCAGAGGCTCTTCAGCTCTGCCGTTACTACGTCGAAGTGATCATCTATTTCGTCGTGGCGCACGAGATCGGCCACATCGTCGGGGGCCATCTTGGCAGTCGATCGCTCGACGCGTCGCTGATTACTGAAGCAGATGCACTCACCGGCGAGGCCGCCGACGGCAAACGCGCACTGGAGATCGACGCCGACATGTTCGCTTCGCTCGCGACTGCGATGTTCATCGGTCGCCGCGGTTCGAGTCAGCTCTGGAGCGAGCTCGATATCAATCCGACCACCGGGATGCGTCTACTCTTCGGCGCCGCATATATCCTGTTCTCGGTCATGGATCTGTTCGGACCAGAGGATGCGCTCGCCCGTCGCCAGAAAGGCCACCCCGCGCCGCTGATCCGAATGCACATTCTTGGCCTAGTCGTCGCGAACACGGTCGCCCAGCTCTCGCGCTTCAACCGAGAATCGATCTGGGACCAGGGCGTACACGCCGTACGGGCCGTCGAGATCGCGCTCTACGAGATGGCCGGCGGCATCATGGAGGATCCCCAGGCGCTGGCCTATGAGGAGGCGGCCAACGTCATCTGGGAGGAGCACATCAGGCGGTGGCCTGAGGTCGTGACGACGCTGGATCGTTCGAGGCGCTCATCCTATCCCTGGGCAGCGACCCTGCCGTAAGGGGCGGGTCCGGCGCTTGCGCCGGAAGATCCACGGAGCTCTCCTTGCCGAAGATCGACCTCGTACGTGAATTCGACAATCTCGCCGCTGATCTTCTGCGCGCTGTCGATCGCGGGCGTGTCCTGCACGAAACCGGCAACATTGCGAATTCGGGCGCGCCACTTGAACATCTCTTTCGCGACTTGGTCGGCAAGCGACTACCCGAACCCTTTCGCATGCGCACCGGGTACCTTTTTGACGCGGAACGCGAAGTCTCGCCGCAGATCGATGCGATGATCGTCGACGCCACCACGTCGCATGAGATCTTCCGTCAGGAAGATGGTGCAGGCTATCTTCCCTATGTAAGCGCCGTTGCGGTACTCGAGATCAAGAACGCGGCCGGAAGGTGCGCGGGATCGATCGCACAGATCCGAAAGATCGCCGCCTCGATCAAGAAAATGCATACCAGATCAGGCGTCGGGATTGAGGAGCGGGAGCGTCGAACCCCGCTCTACATTCTGGTGCTGGGAACCGCATCGACCAACCTTCCCGAGCTGAAACGAGCACTCGCATCGGATGAGCCTAGTCCGGACATTATCTATCTGATCGAGCAAGGCCTCATGCTTGCTCGCGACGACGGCATCTTCGAATTCTCGTCGGGTCACCGCGGTTTCCGAGAACGGATGGGCGGCGACTGGCAGATCTACGGGCCGCCACGCGAGCACCAGAGCCGCGCTGGCTGGATGCTGCAGTGGATCTATTTCGCACTGCTCTCGCAGATAAAGACGTTTAGCGGAAACACCGGGATCTACGCCGAATTCCTCAACAGCATAGAGCGGTCTCATTCCGTCTCCAACCTCGGCAAGCTCGAAGCCGCAACCGCCTGGCCCTGAGTTGTAACCAACTATTTGGTGCCTGAAGCATTTATGGAAAGTGTTGGGGAGTTGCGCGAATCGGAGGTCCCCTACCAAGGAAGGTAAGTGCCACACCTCCTGATGACTGCCGCGCGGGAGTTGGAGGCGGCATACAGCTGATGACCGGGACGGCACCACCTGCCCCCTGATCGGCCCCGCCGCTCCTCCCCTCGGCCAGCCGATCCGCCGTTCCGGTCACACCTTGGCTACGAACTCGTGGCTGACGCAGACTTCGGAGCGCCGCATGCCTCAGACAGGTCGAGATCTGTCGATGACGTTCGTCGTCGTGCTGACCGCAGGCTGCGTAGCGGCCGCGTTCGGCGCGATGCAGGTCCTGGAGGACGTGGCGATGTCAGCCGTAGCGGGCGGTGTCCTGTTCGTCTTCCTGGCGTCGCTCAGCCGACTGCCGCATACCCAGGGGGCCTGCCGCCCGACGCGGCGGGCGGGCCGACTGAGACGCTAGCCCGCGCGTGGCAGCGTGAACTCGAAGGTGGCGCCGCCCTCCGGATTGTTGCGGGCCGCAAGGTCGCCGCCGAAATTCTGGATGATTGTCCTGCAGATCGCCAGTCCCATCCCCATGCCCTGCGGCCTAGTCGAGAACAGCGGATCGAAGATGCGATCCTCGCTGCCCGACGGCAGCCCCGTCCCCCGGTCGCGCACCTCTACGGACACGTCGTCACCGCGTTCGCTCAGCTTCAACGTGATGGTGCGGTCGTTGGTCGGAGAACCCTGACTCGCTGCCAGGGCGTTCAGCAGGAGATTGATGATGACCTGCTGAACCTCCATGCGGTCCGCCGCGACCTTCATCTCGCTGCACGTCTCTTCCACCAGGACGCTGCATCCCTGCAGGCGTGCCTCGTGCTGAAGCAGTGCCACGCTCGAACGGCTGACCTCCACCATATCCACCAGGTCCACCGTCCTCTCTCGTCGAGTGGCGGTCTCTCTGGTGCGGTTGAGCAGATCCGCGGCACGTCGTGCCGAGGAGATCACCCTGTCCATGGCCTTCCTGGCCATGTCGGCGTCAGCCGGCGTGGCGGCAAGCGATCGTGCGCCGACCGTCGCATCGATGGCGATCGCGCTGATCGGCTGTCCGAGGTCATGGGCGAGCGACATGGAGAGGGCGCCGACCGTCAGCGCCCTGTTCGCGCGGGAGAGCTCCTCCCGCGCCTCCAGGAGCAGCTCGCGCGTGTGCTCGCGATCGGTGATGTCGCTGAGGTGAGTGAACGCCCTGAGTCCGGTCGAGCAGCGCATGAGGGTCACGCCGCAGAGCGCCTGCCTGACGCTACCATCGGCCACCATCAGGCTTACGATGCCTTCCCAGTGATCCTTCGCACCCTCTGCGATCAGCTGGAGGAGCTCGGCGAACGGCCGGGGATCGGCGACGCCAGGTCGCGACTGCCTCAGGATCGTGTCGCGAGGCTTGCCGAGGAAGTCGAGCGCGGCCGCATTGACCTCCTCGGTTCTCAGCAGCTGAAGCAGCTGCGAGATCCGCTCGGGATGTTCCTGCAGGTGGGCGGCCAGCATGGCGCCATGGGCCTCGTGGAGTGGCAGCAGGGCGGCTGAGAGGTCGTCCAGGTTCTGTTCAAAGAGAGCCACATGCGACCGCTCGAAGATCGACCTGTAGCGGCTCTCGCTGAGGGAGAGGTCTCGCGTCCGCTCCTCCACCCTCTGCTCGAGCGTCTGGTTGAGAGCCCGCACGCTCAGCTTGGCCTGCATTTCGCCGTGGATGTCGGTGGAGACGCCGTACCAGCGGACGATGTCGCCCGCGGCGGATCTGACCGGTCGCGCACTCACCTGCAGCCAGCGATAGCTGCCGTCGGCATGCAGCAGCCGACGACACGAGTCGAACTGCTGTCCGGTCGCGCGGGCGGTGGCCCAGTCGTCCAGCAGTCCCTGCCGATCTTCTGGGTGGAACCAGTTCTGCCATGCCCATCCATCGTCGCTGAGCCCCTCGTCCACCGTCGCGCCGGTGATCTCGGTCCAGCGTCGATTCATGAAGGTGACGCGGCCATCGGGCAGACCCTGCCAGAGCACCTGCGGTACGGAGTCGGCGACGTGCCGGAGGTTGTCGTCGGTTTCACTGCTGTCGGGCACATTCCGGATGGAACCCAGGCGTCGCACGACCAGCGCGCCTGCGAGAGCGCCCAGTGCCGTTGCTGCCAAGATCGCTTCCGACGACATTCCGCCCCACCCTGCTGCGCCGACACGCTGACGGCGCCGCTCGCCATGGTACTGCTCGATAGCCACGCGGAATCTAAGCTGGACGCTGGTAGGGGGTGTGAGCCGCCGCGGCGTCGACTCGGCTCTTCATGCACCTGTTCTGTGAGCCGGAACCTTCCCCGCCGCGGGACGGCCTGATCGGGCGTCAGTTTCTGCTGCGCGGCCATCGAACACCCAGCTCGAGCGAACGCCGGTCCCCTTGCTCTGGCCGATGATCGAGACGGATGCGTCGAACCTGAGGATCAGGCGTCCGCCTGAAGCATCTCGGCTGCACGTTCCGCTACGATCACCGTCGGCGCCATGGTGTTGCCGGTCGGGACCCAGGGAAAGACCGACGCGTCGGCGATGCGCAGGCGCTTCACGTCCCGCACGCGAAGGCGCGCATCCACGACCGCCATGTCGTCGGTGCCCATTCGGGCCGTGCAGGACTGATGCCAGTAGCTCGTGGCGGCATTGCGGATGAAGTTCTCCAGAGCTTCGCCGTCGAGCCTGCCGGGAAGCGACTCGCGTAGGCGGAAGGAGGAAAGGGGCTCGGCGTTGCCTACGGATCTCGACAGCTCGACCGCCGCGACGAGCGCGGCCATGTCCCGCGGCTCCGACAGCGCACCCCAGTCCACGACGACAGGATCGCAGGCCCGAGGACCGGAAAGTGCCACCCGCCCTCTGCTTGCCGGTCGCAGAAGCGCCGGGAACAGCGACCATCCGGTAGCGAGCGGCTCGCCACTCGCCGCCTGCACCTCGGGCGTGACCGCCGCCGCCGCGACGAGCAGGGAGTGGATGTCCGGCTGTTCCGCGCCGCCATCGCTCCTCCAGAACAGAGACGCCTCGCAGCCGTTGTTCGTGAACGGCACGGGCTCCGGCGAGGCCCAGGTGCAGCCCCGGAGCAGCACGTGGTCCTGGAGGTTGCGGCCGACCCCCGGCACGTGCCGCAGGACGTCGATTCCATGACGGCCGAGCTCCTGCCGATCTCCGATGCCGGACTGCATGAGCAGCTTGGGCGTATGGAAGGCGCCCAGCGCGAGCACCACCTCCGCGTCGGCGGAGATGCGGACGGTCTCGCCATCGACGTCGACGAGGACGCCGGTCGCCCTGCCTTCCTCCATCAGCACTCGCGTGACGAGTGCCCCGGTCATGACCGTCAGGTTCTCTCTGCCCAGCAGCGGCGCGACGTAGCTGCGGTAGATCGACTGCCGCCGGCCGTCCCGGATGCGCAGGTTCGTCAGCGCAGCTCCGCCCGGCTGTTCCATCATCACGCCGTTCGCGTCGGCGACGGGCAGTCCGGAGCTGGCCGCGGCGGCGAGCACGGCGCGAGTGAGCGGAGCGGGATCCGGCGTCGGCTGCAGGAAGATCGCTCCTCCGGTGCCGCGACGGCGTCGGTCCTCAGCACCATGCCAGTCCTCGATGCGGCGGAAGATGCGAAGGACGCTGTCGTAGCTCCACCCCTCGTCGCCCACGGCCCGGGAGTACCCGTCCCAGTCCGACCTGTGCCCCCGAGCCCAGATCATCGCGTTGATGCTTGAGCCTCCGCCGAGAACCCGGCCCATCGACAGCAGCGGCGTCCGCCCGTTCAGATGCTCGCTGGGCAGCGCCGTAACACCCCAGTCCCGCAGCGAGCCGATGTTGGACAGCCAGGCCTGCGGTACGTCGATCTGCTCGCCTGCGTCATCTCCGCCGGCCTCGATCAGCAGTACCTTGGCGGCGGAGTCGGCGGCGAGCCTTGCAGCCACGACGCTCCCGCCTGTTCCGGCGCCGCAGACGACGTAGTCATAGGTCAAAGGTCGGTCTCCCTTGCCGGACAGCCCCACGCTGGCCGCGGCATTGTCGTGGACGATCACTGGGTCAGGCTGCCGTCTGCGCGTGCTCGTCCCGAACTCATCATCATCCTGACGCTCCTCTTGGCAGCAGCGACCGCCTTCCGGGTGTGGCGGTTCGCCATCGCTCCTCGCCGCGACCTTATTCTGCGTCGGGGACACGTCGTTGTCGGAGCGGGAGCTAGCGGCTCCGTACACGTGCGGCACAGACGTACCTGCGTATGGAGACCACTACCTTGGTAGGTCGTCCCGCATCCAAGGTGGGCTTCCCGCCATACGAGCGCGCGATGGCCACGCTCGGAAGCGCCATCGATGATGCCGGAGTGCGGATCGCACGACCGCGGGAGCTTCCGACAGATGGCCATCGACGTGACCTCGGCTACAGAGGCCTACCTCCGGCTCGTACCGCCGGCTCGAGACATGATCGCGACGGAGTACACGAGAGGATCGCACTGGCTTCTTCTCTGGTCCAAGCTGATGGCGCTGTCGGTCGCCACCGTGCTGGCGCGTGTCGACGTCGTACGCCTGCTTCCTGCGCGACTGATGCCGCCTTCCAGACCCCGCGTAGCCGCGTTCTGGACGAGCCTTTCGATCCTCGCCTGCTACCTGACGCTCGAAATGCCCTGGTTCGCCGCGGCCGACTGGTACCGCGAACGTCTTTATGGCTTCTCGCATCAGCCGCTCGTCGCCTGGTTAGCAGGATACGCGATCCAGTCGCTCGTACTGTCGGTCGCCGGAGCGGCCCTGCTCACAATCTTCTACGCGGCGGTGCGACGGGGTGGCCCGCGCTGGTGGCTCTGGGGCACGGCTGTCGCGGCGATGGGACTGGTCCTCGCCCTGATCGTACAGCCCATTCTCCTCGTGCATCTCCTGCAGAATCATCGCCCGGCGCCTAGGGGCAAGATGCAAGCAGCCGTCGAGGAGCTGCTCGTGCGGACGGGAGCGCCAGGCGGCGAGGTCCTCGTCTACGACGGCTCGCGGGAGAGCAGCCGGTATACCGCCACGGTCACCGGCTTCGGGAGCTCGGCGACGGTCCTGCTCAGCGACAGCATGTTCGCACGAGGTGCCGACGTCGCGGAGGTGAGGGCGGTCGTCGCTCACGAGCTCGGACACGAGAGACATAATCACGCCATTCTGCTCGCGATCGTCCTGACGCTGGTCGTCGGCGCCGGACTGCTCGTCACCGACCGGGCATTCGGTCCGGTGGCGCGGCGCCTCGGCATGCCGCAAGCCGCACTCGCCGACCCCAGGACGCTGCCCGTCCTGCTTGCGATCTTCGCGGCGTATACCTTCGTCACCACGCCGCTCGTGAACACCACCGAGCGCCTCGTCGAGGTCGATGCGGACCGGTACGGCCTCGAACTTGCCCAGGAACCGGACGGAATGGCCAGAGCGGTCCTCGCGACAGCCGACTATCGGGCAAGCCGACCGGCCTTCCTGGAGGAGCTTCTCTTCTACGACCATCCAAGCGTGAGAAGCCGCATCGAGCACGCGATGCGCTGGAAGGCGGATCATGACCGTTCCGCCGACACGTCGCGATGAGCGCCGATCCAGGAACCGATCGAGTGACGGGCGCCGGTACAGCCGGCTGCGCAGGCGTTGGCAGGAACGGCTCGGTTCTCGAGACGTCGGCGCCCGAAAGGGCGTTGCGTTCGGTGATGACCGCTGCCGGACACGACCTCATGCAGCCGCTGCAGATCATCTCGCATGCGCTGGAGAGGGTCGCTGCACGTGACCAGAGGAAGGACGACCGGATCTGGCTCGAGGCGGCCCTCGTCCAGGTGGAGCGTCTGGCGAGCGGGCTCTCGCAGCTGGTCGAAGCGGGCGTCTCCGGCGAAGCCGCACCGCTTCCGTCGCCGCAGTGTCTCGGCATCATCATGGAGGAGTCCCGGGCGGCATGGGAGAAGTCGGCGACGGCGCGCGACATGACGCTGGAGATTACGCCTGTCCCGGTGCGGGTGAGGACCGATCGTGCCCGAATGCGCTCGATCCTGGACAATCTGATCGGAAACGCCCTCAAGTACGGACGCAGCCGCGTCCGCGTATGCACGACCGGCGGGCCGGGCGAGATCCGCCTGGACGTGACGAACGATGGCGATGTTATCCCCGGCGACGTGCGGGAACGGCTCTTCGACGCCTTCTATCAGGCGGACGGAAGCCGGGAGGGGATCGGCCTGGGACTTTCGATCGTGCACGGTCACTGCAGCGCGCTAGGACATCGGATCGAGTTCGCGTCCGACGCGGAAGGTACGCGCTTCAGCGTCGTCATCGATCGGGCGGACGGCTGATCCAGGAAGCGAGCTGGCTCCTCTTTCGTCGGGCCACGGGTTCGAGGTCGCCGTCAGCCGCGCAGCGCAGGCAGCCTGCAGGTGAACGTCGCGCCCCTCCCCTGCCCGTTGCTGACGACCAGCTCCCCGCCCAGGCGCTGTACCGTAGCGAGGCAGATCTGGAGACCTAGCCCCACTCCGTCCTTCTTGGTCGTGAAGAACGGCTGGAAGAGCCGCTCGAGGTCGTCCTGCGCGATGCCGGGACCGACGTCCGCGACGGAGAGCTCGACATGCTCGCCGACGCCACGCACTCCGACAGTGATGGTCCTGTCGGGTCGCTCCTCCCCGACCATCGCGTCGCGCGCATTGTTGATCAGGTTGATGAGAACCTGCTGCAGGTCGACGAAGTCGCCCTCGATGGGCGGGACCTCGGCCGCCTCCAGCTTCAGGCTGACGCCGCCTACCCGCATGTCCCGTTCGACCAGCGCGCAGGTGTTTCTCGCCAGCTCGACGAGATCGATCCTGCGGACATCCTGCTTCCCCCCGCGGATCCGGTCATGCGTGTGCCTGACGATCGTGCCGATCCGCTCGGTCGTAGCCGACACCCGCTCCAGGAGGCGGATCGCCGCCTGGACGTCGGGTTCGGCGCGCCTCAGAAAGCGGAGCGCCGTTCCGGCGTCCATGCTCACCGAGGCGATCGGCTGGTTCAGCTCGTGGGCGATGGACGCGGAAAAGGCGCCGACGGTCGCTACTCGGCTGGCGCGCGCGAGCTCCTCCCGCGCCGCCCGCCGCATCTCCTCGATCTCCTCCTGGCTGCTTATGTCGATTAGGCTGGAAAGCTGACGCTCGTCGCCGAGCCGGGTGACCGAGTAGAAGACAGGCACGCGCCGGCCACCGGCACCGATCAGGACGACCCGACCCTCCACGCTTTCCCAGCCGTAGAAGATCATCTCGAACTGGCGGAGGAGGACCGCCTGGATGTCCTCGGCAGTCCCGTCGACGGGACGATCGACCGCGCCATCCACGTCGTCGAAGCCCAGCATCCGCATGCAGGCCTCGTTGACCGAGACGGTCCGCACGCCCGCGACGCAGCGCGCCAGCACGTCTGGATGCTCCGCCACGTAGGCCGCGAGGTCTTCCACTCCCGCGCTTCTCAGTTCACGAAGTATGAGGGACGCCTCGGACATGTCCTGTTCCGCGAAGGCGATGCGGCTGATGGCGAAGAGGCTCGAGTAGCGCTCCTCAATAGTGGCCAGCTCCCCCGCCTTGCCGCGCAGCAGCCCACGCATCTCGTGCAGCTCCCGTCTTGCCGATCGTTCGGCCTGGATGTCGGAGACGACCCCATGCCAGAGCGGTCGACCGTGCCGGCCATGCCCCATGCGCGCGGCGAGCCGCATCCACCTGAACGTCCCTTGGGCATGTAGCAGTCGGAACTCCGCGTACACGTCCGGAGGCGATGCCGTGATGGCGGCAAGCGCGCTCTCCAGTCCCGCGATGTCGTCGGGATGTATCCTCCTTCGCCAGAGCCGATCCGAGACGGCCGTGTTCCGGTCGTCGCCGGTAAGCTCCTCGTACCTGCGATTCAGGAAGACGATGGCGCCGTCGCCGTCGGCCTTCAGCACCAGCTGCGGAAGGGAGTCCGCGTACTCGTCGTGCGCGTCGGACGGTGCGATCGGCAATGGAGGAACTTGGATGCGTCCATTCAGTTCTCCGCTCCCGCTCACGATCGCACGTCCCCTGTCCTGGTCGGCGAAGGCGCGGGGTGCCACTTCGAAAGCCAAATGTTGGTGATCATCGCGCCGCCGGGACACGAGTGACCGGCTCAATGGCGTTCAGCCTGCCCAGGAGGTCGGCCACAGGCGAGATCTGCGACAAGCCTGCGGCCTGCGCCACCTGGCTGGAGCGGGAGAGCACGATCTTGCCGGGACCTCGACGCTGAGCCAGCAGCGCGAGGGCGTCGGGCGCTCGCTCGAACGGCATGACCCTGTCCAGCACCGGCCTGATGGCCCCGTTTTCCACCAGCTCCGCGATGCGTGCGAGCTGCTCGCCGTCAGAGCGTACGAAAAGGAACGAGTACTCGATCCCAAGTCGACGTGCGTGACGACGAATCCGGGCGCTTCTTGCGCGTATGATCTGGCGCGCAGCCCAGCCGGCTCCGATCGACCGCGCGAAGGTGGGATCGGGCGGACCGGAGAGGGAGATGAGCCTGCCGCCACGGCGCAGTACGCCGAGGGAGCGCTCGAGGATGTCGGTGTCGAGCGAGGTAAGGACGAGGTCGTAGCCGCGCAGTCGGGTGAAGTGCTCGGCGCGATAGTCGATGGCGACTGCGGCTCCCAGCGACCGCATCAGCTCGAGATTGAAGGTACTTGCGGTCGTAGCGACGCTGGCGCCGAGATGTCGGGCGAGCTGGATCGCAATCGTACCGACGCCACCCGACCCGGCATGCACGAGGACCTTCTGGCCGGGCTGGACGTCGGCCAGCTCCACGAGCGCCTGCCACGCGGTCAGGCCTACGAGCGGCAGCGAGGCCGCCCCCTCCATCGAGAGACCACGCGGCTTCGCCGCCAGCTCCATCTCGCTCACCGCTACACGCTCCGCTAACGTGCCGATCCGCATGAGGTCCACCTTGCCGAACACCTCGTCCCCGACGCGGAAGCGCGACACGCCGGGTCCCGTGGCCACGACCTTGCCGGCGAGATCGCTGCCCAGGACGAGCGGCATCCTGTGTCTCGCCAGCATCTTGAGATCACCTGCGCGTACCTTCTCGTCGAGTGGGTTAAGGCTCGCCGCCTCCACCTCCACGACAACCTGCCCAGCGCGCGCGACGGGCTCCGGGACGTCGACGAGCCGCAGCGCATCGCCGTAGCTGCCGATTGCGAATGCCTTCATCGATTGGCTCCGTACTGCCGGCAGTAGTCAGGATCGGTGTCCAGGGCTCGAGGCGGACATGCGCTCAGAAGGCCCGGTCGGCGACGCCGCTGCCGCATGCTCGCAACTGCGCACCTGCCTGCGCCACGATCGCATCCCGAGCCGCTGCCGGATGCCTTGCGTCGGATGCGGCGCGATCGTGCTCGACGCGGTCGTGCGCGCTCCGAATGCTCGCGCTTCATCACCTGGATGCGCCTTTCCGGGAGGCGAGAAGCCTGTGCGTGCTCTCGACGGCGCCAGGTCCCGGGCGCAGCTCTATGCGGCTTGGCGGCACGCGCTCGCCAGTCTCGCGGTCGACCATCGCCAGTTCGAGCGGCCTCCCCGTCTCGCGATCCGCGACGACGATCGTGGGAGCGCCGTATCCGGACGTGTCCCAGCGATCACCCCACTCCCGCAGCGCGATGCTCACCTTCCACAGGTCGCGCCCCTGCGGCGTGAGACGGTACTCGTCGCGCGGAGGCCGCTCCTGGTAGCGGCTCCGGACGACAAGCCCGGCCTCCTCGAGCCGCTTCAGTCGCGTGGCGAGCGTCGCGGGCGGGATGTCGAGACTGCTGCGCAGATCTTCGAAGCGGGTTGGCCTCATCAGCAGGTCGCGGACGATGAGCAGCGCCCAGCGGTCGCCGATCAGCTCGAGCGAGCCGGCGATCGAGCATCGCATGCCCACGAACGACTTGGTTCTCATGGCAGCGACATAGCGACTTCAATTATTGAAGTGAAGCGTCACGGCGCAGTTCGGCTGGAAGAGAAGGACAGTCGACCTTGGCGTTCGGCCAGGTGACGCCAACCACCGGATCCGTGAGGCCAGCACAAGCAGCCTGCCGAACAAGGCGGACCCGCCTCGTGCGGCCGCAACACACCGACGCTGCGCGGGGCGTCCACGCTTAGTCCGACTACGTGTCCAGCATGTCCCGAGCGGAGCGCATCCCGACGCTCCGTCGACTCCGCCTGAAGAGAGGGTTCGTCAACAATCTCGCGCTAGCTCGCACTCATGCAAGAACCGACACCTGACCAGCCCATCGCCATAGATCTCGCCCGCGTCGCTTCGCGGCTGAACGACCAGGTTGCCTGCCCAGATCTGGTCAAGGTCATCGAGCGAACCCGTCGGGTGGCATCCTGCGTGGTGGACCTGGAACATGCAGCGGACGCGCTGAAGGTCCTCGCCGACCTTGACCCGCAAGCGTTGCCGGATAGCGTGGTGAGACCCTTGCGGCAGTCGCTGCTCTATAGTGCGCTATCCTGGTATGCACGTGCGACGTCGACCGCCGCCCAAAGGGGCGAAAGGGGTTCATTCGCTCCCAGGTTCGATGCCCGTCTTGCCGAGATGCATGGCAAGATCCGACACCTGCGCAACACCGCTTTCGCTCACGTGGACTTCGACGCTGAAGGGCACGATTTCAGCTGGCACTCGGCCTGCGTCGCTCTGGTGATGGATGGGGTTCGGCAGGGCGTCTTCTCGATCGCGGCCAGTTCCGATTACGACCCTGAGATATCGGACATGCTGACGGAGCTCGTTCCTGCCGCCCACGAGCAGATGCTCGAGCTCGAGAGCAAGGCGCGTGGAACGGCCGTGAGGATGCTTGCAGATGTGGCGGGCGATGGTTTCGAGGTCACCATGGAAGACGACGCACTCGATCTAGCCCATCATTTCGGGTCCGATGAAGGGGGCGCGGTCTACCTGCGAGCACTGCTCGATCAGGGTTCGTGACCTAGGCCGTCGAGCGCGCACGGCTGATGAACGCATTAGACAGCTCGCATGCGCTAGCTTCCTGGTTCCACACTCGCAGCTTCAGGGCAGCTGTTTCGTATCTGACGTGTCTCGCCGCGCTGCGACGTAGCATGCGCCGGATCCTCCAGCCCGAAACCTCCGCCTAGCCGTCGGCCCAGGGTAGCTTCCTGAGCAGAACCTCATTTCGGCTCACGCCGAAGCTCCGCCTCCTCCGCACGCCATCCCCCGCCGAGCGACTGGTAGAGCGCGACCGCGGCATTCAGGCGGTCGCCTCGGACCTGCACGAGTGCAAGCTGCCCGGCGAGGAGCGACCGTTGGGCATCCAGCTGTTCCAGGAAGGGCGAATAGCCGGAGCGATATCGCTTCGTCGCCAGTTGCAGCGACACTTGCTGCGCCTCGACCTGCAGCTCGAGTGCGGCTTCCTGATCCGTCAGGTCTCTCGCTCGCGCGAGGCCGTTCTCGACATCGCGCAGCGCGCCGAGAACGGCCTTCCTGTAAGCGTAGGCGGCCTGATCCCTCCTGGCTGCGTCGACGTCACGCTGCGCCCTGAGCCGACCACCCTGAAACAACGGTGCGAGCACGCTTCCGCCAAGCGAGAAGAGCGTGACCGGCGTGGCGAGGAGAGACGAGGCGACGACGCCCCCGGAGGCCGAGATCCGGAAAGTCGGGAGCAGGGCCGCCCTCGAGGCGTCCAGACGATGGTCCGCAGCGACAAGCGTCTGCTCCGCCTCGACGACATCAGGGCGGCGGCGCAGGAGCTCCCCGGGTAGCGACGGCGCGACCGGAGGAATTTTAAGCTGGTCCAGGGCTGCCGTCCGGTCGACAGGTCCCGGTGGCTGCGAGAGCATGATGGAGAGCGCGCTCTCCTGGGCCGCTATTGCCGACCGGGCCGGAGGGATGAGCTGCTCGGTCGAACGGTAATCGGCTTCGGCCTGGGCGAGATCGAGACGGGGCGCGTAGCCGGCTTCCGACCGCCTTCTTGCGATCCTGAGAGCATCGCTCCGTGCGGCAAGCGTCTGCCGGAGTACCGCAAGACGCGCGTCCAGGACCACGAGCGACACGTAGCCCGTCACGATCTGCCCCTGCACGGCCAGGCGCACGCCGTCACGGGCGGCCCCGGTCGCGAGCAGCTGCGCCCGGGCTGCGGCGGAGCCGGCGCGTAGCCGGCCGAAGAGGTCGGCGTCGTAGCTCAGCGAGACCTGTCCCTGCACCAGCGACTGGTCGGCCCCCGCGCCGAACGCGCTGACGGATCGCTGCGTGCCCGGCGACGCGGCCGCATCGATCGCCGGCAGCTGCTGCGAGCGCGCGAGTGCCAGCTGCGCCCGCGCCTCCTCGACACGTTGCGCAGCGATGGCGATGTCGTCGTCGTCTTCGAGCGCGCGGCCGACCAGCGCGTCGAGGCGGGAGTCCTGAAAATTCCGCCACCAGCTCGGGTCGATCGGCGGGCCGCCCGCGTGCGGCTCCCGCCACGCCGCGGGCGGGACGATCGTCGCGCCCTGCGGGACTGGCGGCCTGGGTCCGGCGCATGCTGACGCCCAGAGCAGCAGCAGCAGCGGCATGTGAGCCGCCCCTTTCATCATGGCCGCCGCCAGACGCTAGCCTCGACCGACATCCCCGGCATCAGCCTCGTCGCGCCCGGCTGCCCGGGGTCGAGGACGATCCTCACGCCGATGCGCTGCGGCACCTTGACGAAATTTCCGGTCGCGTTGTCGGGCCTGATCACGGCGAATTCGGAGCCTGCGGCTGGCGCCAGCAGCTCGACCTTCCCGGCGAAGGCGCGACGAGCCATCGCGTCGACCCAGACCACGGCGCGGTCTCCCGGCCTTATCCCGTCGACCTGTTCCTCCTTGAAGTTCGCGATCACCCAACGATCCCGAGGGACCAAGGAGACGAGCTGGGTGCCGTTCGTCACGTACTGCCCCAGCCTTACCCCGATCTCGCCGAGCTGGCCGTCTTCGGGTGCGCGGATGACGGTGTTGGAGAGGTCGATCTCTGCGAGCCGAAGCTGAGCGCGGGCGGCTTCGACCTGCGCCTGCAGACCGGCTCTGCCGACCACGACGCTCCGCACGTCCTGCGTGGCGATCTCGCGAGCCGCGTCGGACTGGCGGACCTGCGCCTCCGCCAGAGCGAGCGCGGCTAGCGTCTGGTCACGCTCCCGCATCGAGACGGATCCGTCCGACACGAGATCGTCGATCCGGACCATGTCGGCGCGCGCCTTGCGCAGCTGCGCCCGGGCGCTGTCTCCTCCCGCCGACTGGCTGCGCTCGCCGGCGATCCGCGAGGCATGCGCCTGGTCCGAGTTGGCGAGGCTGGCCATGGCTGCCGATAGGTTCGCGCGAGCCTGATCGACACGGGCCCTGTAGATGCGGTCGTCGATGACGGCCAGCACCGCACCGGCCCTCACCTCCCGATAGTCCCTCGCCCGTACCTCCGCAACATAGCCGCTGACCTGCGGCGCGATGACGGTGGTCCGCCCCCTGACGCTCGCGTTCTCGGTCATCGCCCTGTCCTGCGAGAAGGGGGCGACATGCCAGGCTCGGGCGAGTGCGATCATCGCGAGCGCCGCGAGGGCGAGCGTGAGCGCCACCGACGCTCGCCCGCGGGGCGGCGGGAGCCACGTGCCCTGCTGGGTGGCGGCGGCCGGCGCATCGCTCATGGCGTCGCTCCCGAGGGAGCCTCGCTGCCCCGCACGACCGAGATGAGGACGATGAGCGAAGCTGTGGCCAGTGCCAGAAGGGTGACGAACCAGAAGACGTCGACGAACGCGAGCACGTTCGCGCGCCCCGTCACCGCCTGCCCGAGCATGGCGGCGCCCCGCTGGCCGGCGAGAGCCGCGTCTCCGCCCTGGACCGCCGCGGCCGCCGAGTAGCTGCGGATCCGGTCGACGACGAGGGGATCGGCCGTGGTCAGCCGCTCCCCGATGCCGACGACGTTCTCGCGAGAGCTGACCACCTGTAGGCTGCCGAGCAGCGCCGCGCCCGCCAGGCCGCCCACGTTCTGCGTGGTGCTGAACAGCACGATGTAGGTGATGACGTGATCGGCGCCGCGGTGGAGCGCCCGCACGAAGCCGAGCAGAAGCGACGGTCCCATGAAGAGCATCGTGCCGAAGCCGATGAGCATCTGGCTTGCATAGAGCTGCCTCGGCCGCGACAGGTCGCCTACCTTCGTGTCCAGCCAGGCACCGAGGGCTATGACGAGCGACGCGGCCAGCACGACCTTGAGGATGCGGCCCGGCCGGGTAATCGCGGCGGCCACGGCTATCCCCGCGACCATCGCGCCCAGTACCAGCACGAACAGCAAGTGCATCTGGTCGTTGATCAGACCTCCGAGCGAGAGAAGCCCGACCGAGCCGTACGTCTGCTCCGCCAGCGCAAGCCGCACGAGGACGGCGACCATGGCGAAGCCGAGCATCTCGGCCGTGCCGATCCAGCGCGTCTGGACCAGCGGTCGCGTCCGCACGTGCTCGATCGCGAACGCGCATGCGAGCAGCGGCACGGCCGCCAGGATGGAGCTGCGGATCCAGGAAGCGTCGGTCCACCACACGTACCTGCCCACGCTAAGCACGCCGCAGACGAGCAGGGCTCCGGGTACGACCAGGCAGATCGTGACGGCATCTAGCGGCTCGAAGGTCCGCACGCGGTCTCCGTGCGGCACCGGTAGCGCCCTGGTCGCCGCAAGAGCGGTCAGCACGAGCGCGAGCTCGACTAGATGCAGACCCGACCAGCCGTAGAGCGCGAGCGCCTCGACCGGGAACAGCCTCGCGATCGGCGGTCCGAGCTGGGGAACGCTGATGCCGATGAGGACGCCGATCGGCCGCGTGGCCGCTGGGAAGGCCTGTATGATGTTGTAAATGCCGAGCGTCACCAGGCCGGCCATCGCGAGACCGGCGAGCGCCCGGACGGCCAGCGTCAGGGCGAAGCCCGGCCACAGCAGCTCGGCCACCAGCGCCAGGGCGTACGCAGACAGGAGAAGGTTGGAGATCGGCGCGATGCCGAACTGCGCGCGCGCCTTGATCAGGGTCAGGTTCGCCGTGGCGTTGAAGGCGACGAAGACCGCCGGGAGCCAAGCCGCCTCAGCAGCGTACACACCCAACCCGCCGCCAAGGCTCCCCAGGTTCACCGTGACGAGCGAGTTGGTCAGGTTCGACGTCACGCCGCAGAACAGCCCGATGATCAGATAGCAGATCCGGTGCGGGAACGTATGCCGCGGCAGGTACGGCGACCCGAGCGTGGTCGGACGCTCGTCGTCGGCGAAGACGTATTCCGGACCGGTATCTGCTGCTCGTGTGCTGGCGACCATGCCGGATTTTCGGCTGAACCCGGGCGTGCGGACAACACGTACCTGGGTATCGGCGGCACCTGACCTTGGCACGGGAATGGCTTAGGGCGGCCAGACCGGCAGCAATGCGATGCGCGGTCTCGCGCGTAGATCGCAGCTTGCGACGCGCCGGCAGCTCGTTCGCGACCGTCGAACGGCGGCGTTCACGTTAACCGGGTTGCCGAGCCTCCGATCGTAGAGCTAGCGAAGCAGGTTCGCCCGGGCCATCTCGACAAGCTCGTCCCCCCGCCCGCTCATGACCGCTCTCGCCGCGTACAGGCTGAAGCCCTTGATCTGCTCCGCCCTGATCTTCGGCGGCACCACGAGCTCCATCGTCTCCGTGACCACGTCGACGAGCGCCGGTCCGTCGTGCGCGAACGCCGTCTCGAGTGCCGACTCGAGCTCGTCCGAGCGGGTCACCCTGATACCCAGATAGCCCAGGCTGTTCGCGACCGCGCCGAAGTCGGGGTTCGCGAGTGCGACGTTCGCATCCACGTACCCGGCCGCCTTCTGCTCGAGCTGGACGAATCCCAGGGAGGAGTTGTTGAAGACGACGATCTTGATCGGCAGTTTCATCTGCACTGCGGTGAGCATGTCGCCCATCAGCATGGCCAGGCCGCCGTCGCCCGACATCGAGATCACTTGGTTCCCCGGCGCGGCCGCCTGCGCTCCCAGCGCCTGCGGCATCGCGTTCGCCATGGAGCCGTGATTGAACGAGCCGATGAGGCGCCTGCTTCCGTTCATGGTGAGGTAGCGCGCCGCCCACACCGAAGGCGTGCCCACGTCGGTGGTGAAGATGGCGTCCGGCGCCGCGACGCGGTCGATCATTCGGGCCACGAACTGCGGGTGCAGCGGCCGGTCGCCGGCCCTCGGCGTCGCGAGATCGTCGAGTCCCTTCCTCGAATTGCGGTAGTGGTCGATCGCACGGCGGAGAAAGCCTTCGTCCCGGCCCGTGCCGATCCTTAGAAGAAGCGCTCGGGCGACCTCCTTCACGTCGCCCAGCACCGCGACGTCCAGCGGAACCCGGCGACCGAGGGAGGACGGATCATGATCCACCTGCGCGATCTTCGCCCCGGTGGGATAGAAGTTCCGGTAGGGGAAGTCCGTGCCGAGCATCAGGAGCGTGTCGCACTCCATCATGGCGTGATAGCCCGAGGAGAACCCGATCAGTCCGGTCATGCCCACGTCGTATGGGTTGTCGTACTCGATCCACTCCTTGCCTCTGTAGGCATGTACGATGGGCGCCTGCAGCGCCCCTGCGAGGGCGACCACCTCGTCGTGCGCGCCGGCGACGCCCGCACCGCACAGCATGGTGACGGCCTCGGAGCCGTCGAGCAGACCGGCCAGCTCGTCCAGGGCTGCCTCGTTCGGGAGCATGCGGGGCGGCGCCAGCGTAGCCAGGCGCCCGCTAGCGGGCGAACGGACCGGCTGCAGAGCCACGTCCCCCGGCACGACGAGAACGGCGACGCCGCGCCGCCCGATCGCAGTCCGGATGGCGCGGTGCAGGAGTTCCGGCATCTGTCCTGCGTCCTGCACCATCTCGCAAAAATGGCTGCACTCGCGGAACAGCTCGGTGGGACGCGTCTCCTGGAAGTAGCTCAGCCCGATCTCCGACGAAGGGATGTGGGCGGCGATCGCCAGCACGGGGACACGGCTTCGGTGGCAGTCGTAGAGGCCGTTGATAAGGTGCAGGTTGCCGGGGCCGCAGCTGCCCGCGCATACCGCGAGCCCGCCCGAGGCCGCCGCCTCGGCGCCGGCCGCGAAGGCACCGACCTCCTCGTTGCGGACGTGCATCCACTCGATGTTTCCGAAGCGTCTCAGGCTCTCGTTCAGCGCGTTCAGGCTGTCGCCCGTCACGCCCCAGATCCGCTCGACGCCGGCCTCCTCCAGCGTACGTACGATGAGATCCGCAATAATCTCGGCCATGTCAGGCGCTCCTCATGCACGGACGACGTCTTCGTCGAGCCTGCCAAGCGTGGCACGTTCGTCGGCGCTAAGGCACCCCTACCGAGGCAGGTAGATGGTCCTGAGCGTCGACGCACGCGCCAGCTTCGTGGTTAATGGAGCCTTCTTCCTGCCAGATGGGATCGATCCGGCGTTGACAGCATAGCTCCGCGCTCGCGAAGAGCGGCGCGCCGCGAGATGGCGGCAAGACGGGGGTCTTCAGCAATGCTTAGAAAGGGCGCCGCCGCCTTGGCGGTCTGCGCCGTGCTCGTGGCGTCGGGCGCGAGCGCGCAGGATAGAAACAAGGCTCGGGCGGAAGCGAAGTCCGCAGCAGCGGGGCTCAGGGCGCTGGGAGAACCGAAGGACCGCTGCGCGACGGGCGCCGAGCTCCAGGGGGAGAACGTGGTGGTCCGCGCCTCCCGCGGCTCCTCGCTGCTTCCAGGAGATCGGCTCGAGTCGCTCAACGGTCAGGACGTGACCCATGGCGACATCGCGGCGACGATCGGCATCCTGCGCTCGGTCGCGCCAGGCGCCACCATCCCCGCGACAGTCCGGCGCGGACAGGCCCGGACCGAGGTCAGCATCGTCTGCACGAATAGCCGGCCGATCATGGAAGCCTACGTTGCGGGTCTCGATCAGGCCGCTGCGGGCAAGTTCGACGACTGCGCGGCCACCTTCGGCCGTCCGCTCGATTTCGGGGCCGGCGGCGCCCTGGCGCGGGCACGCTGTCTTGCGCTAGGCCGCAAGCCGGACGCGCGCGTCGTCGCCGAGGCGGAATTCGTCGCGCTCAGGATGGCCATAGAGGATGCGACGTACATGCCGCCCTCGCGCCGGCGGCTGGCTCAGCAGCTCCGTGTGTCCGAGGCGTCGATGTCCCAGCAGGTCGGCGCCGCGCGTTTCCAGGAGCTCGTCGCCCTCACCATGCGATGGCCCGGGGACGCCGACCTGTTCGCCAGATCCGAGCCCGACTGGGCTGCGTTCCGCCGGAAAGGCGAGGAGGTGCTGCGGGCACGCCTCGTCGATCCTGAATCCGCCCGCATCGAATGGCCGCGCGGCTTCCTGTACGGATCCTGGAAGCCCATCCTCAGCAAGCGCATCGAGGGCTACTGGACCTGCGGCCTCGTCAATGCGCGCAACCGGATGGGGGGCTATACCGGCTCGACGGCCTTCGTCGTCGTCATGGATCCGGACGGAAACGTCCTCTTCTCCGACATGGGCTCGGCAAGGGAGTACGACCTGGTGTCGAGTCAGTGCACGGGCTCGGCCAACATGCTTCCGCCGGCGCCGCCCCAGCTTCAGGCGTCGGCCACTCCGCCGGGCGAGCCGGCACGTCAGGGGTCCCTGGGCGACGAGCTGCGCAAGCTGGCGGAGCTGAAGGCTGCCGGCGCGCTTACCGACGGGGAGTTCCAGGCGGCCAAGGCCAAGCTCCTGGGCGAGACCGGAAGATGATCCCTTCTTCCCGCTCCACCTGCGGCAGCATCGCGGCGATCGCGGCCGCGCTACTTGCCGTTGTCGTCTCGGCGGCGCCTCCGGGAGCCGAAGCCCAGAAACGCCGGACTCCGGCGAGATCCTCGGCGCGGGCGGCGACGAAGGCCGATCCGGTCAAGGATCTCGTTCTCGCCATCGCAGTGAACCAGCGTCGGGACGGCGAGAGCCTGTTCGCGGCATGCGAACGCTCGAGCTTCCAGACTCTTGCATGGACCCTGGACGCGATGCGCACTCGCATCGCACTCGAGAAGGGCGAGTACGAGACGGAGGCGGAATTCGGCGTCCGTCGCCGAAAGCTCGAGGACGCGCTGAACCAGGACCGGGAGCTGGTGGTCTGCCAGCCGCTGGACGACAACGAGGACGCTCCATTCAGGTATGATGCCGAGCGTCAGGTCTTCGCAGGCACCTTCTCCCGTCACCAGAACGTCTGGCGGGACGTCAAGCGCACCGGCAGCTACGTGTCGAAGACCCGCATGGGCGTGAGCGCGACCGTCCGATCCTCGGTTCAGATCGAGTATGACGTCGATCTGGGATCGGCTCTGAGCGACAGGCGATCGGACTGCCTGAAGGGCAGCTACCAGGCCGAATACGAGCTGGCAGTCGCCAGGGAGAACGCGCCGCTGCTCAAGGCGCGAGGCTACCTCGTTTTCACGGGAAGGCTGGTGGCGCCCTTCGTCGATCGCGACGACACGGCGGGATCGCCGACGCTGGACGACCCGAACGACGTCTACGAGCGGTCCCTCACCGTGCACTTCGAACCGAGTACGGTCAGCGTCGCCGGGCCGATCGGACCTGCGGCCTGGACCTGCTCGTTCCGTAGCGCTGGCTGAGCCTGGACCTGGCTCTTCCTGCCTGCAGAAGCGCTCTAATCGTGCCGCCGCGATCGGGAGGGGCTTCAGCACGATCGATCGGCGGAATCGTCGTGCTGCCTGCCGTCACGCGTCAGCCCATGCCTTCGCAGTCGGGCGTCGCAATTTCAGATCGCCCTTTCGGCAACCGGCCAGTCCCGCATCTGGGAACGGACCGTCCGGTGTCCGAGCATCTTGGAGAAGCGCAGGTAGTTGCGGTTCACCATTCGCCAGCGGGCGGCGACGATGGCGGGGCTCACCCCGGCCTCCCCTGCGAGCCCCTCGATGTCCCTCCTGCTGGTGAACTCCCCCTTGTCGAAGTCCGCCCAGAGCCCGGGAGGGATCAGGGTATCTTCCGCGAGCCTGTCGGCCTCGCGTTCGATGCGGGTGGACGATCCGATGTCCAGATCGTCGAGGATGGCAGGGGTCGCGTTCCCGAGATGCAGCCGGACGTGCGCCAGCTCGTGCATGAGCGTGAACCAGAAGTTGTCGACCTGATCGCGGCGTAGCGTCATCGCGACCATCGGAACGCCGTCGGAGCGCAGCATGGCCGCGCCGTCGAGATGCGTCCCGGGCAGATGCGGCAGCGCCACGAACGAGATGCCGAGATCGGAGAGGGTCGCCTCTACCCTGGAGGGACCGTCCTCCAGGGCGCTCAGCCGGGCGATGGTCCGCATGGACGCCTCGAGTGCCGGACGGTCGAAGCTGCCGCGCACCGTGTTCTCCCGGGAGCGGAGCAGAGCGGCCGCGCACCACGCCTGCATCGCGGCCGGGTCCGTCTTCGCGTTGGTCCTGTCCGTGCGGGTCTGGCGCAGCATCGCCAGCGACGGAGCGCCGTCGAGCGCCCGGCGGAGCATCTCGCCCAGCTGCTCCCCAGCCCGCAGGATGCCCCAGGCGGAGAGCTTCTCCTCGACCGGCTTGGCGAGCCTTGCGACCGGTCGCGGCTCCTCGTCCTCGCCCAGCAGGGACTCGGCCGGGATGTCGAGATGGCGAGTGAGCGCGCGGATCATGTCCAGCGACAGCGCACGGCTGCCATTCAGGACCTCCGAGACGCGCGACCGCGATCCGAGTATGGGCTCGAGGTCGCGCGTAGACAGGCCGCCCTGCTCCATGCGGAAGCGGATCGCCTCGATCGGCGTCGGCGCCTCGATAGGATAGGCAGACTTCTCGAAGTTCTCCACGAGGACGGACAGCACGTCGAGCTCGTCGGACTCGGGCGTTCCAACCTCCGCATCGATGATGACCTCGATGCGCGCCAGAGCATTCTCGTAGTCCTCGTCGTTGCGCAACGGCGCTACGGATACCATGGTCATTTTTTTCCTCCACCGACTATCTCGGCAGTGACTTCGTCATACTCGGCGTGCGTCCCGACGAACTTCACCAGGACGATTTGCAACTGGTAGTTGATGTGAACGATAAGCCGATACTTGTTGCCCGCGATGTTGAAGACGACACGGTTGTCGCCCACGATGCTCGCGCTCTTGTACTTCGCCTTGACATCCGCCGGCGTCTTCCATGCGGCGGCCATGGCCTCCGCGTACCAGGCCTTCAGAGGCTCCTCCGAGTCCTCCCGCTGCGGTGTCGACCAGTGCTCCACGAGCGGCCGCCTGCTTAAAACTCTCATGCAATCATGCTCGCTCGAACCGATGATGTCAATCGATGTTCCCGTCGCGGGAACATCGACATGTAGCAGCTTGGATCATGGCGGCAAGCCCACGACCGGCTGTCTCGCGCTGCGGCTCCGCCTCGCGCCCCTCCTGCACGCCTGTCGGCCAGCCGTCGCCCGCTCGGGGTCGGGCCATGGCGTTATCCCGGGGCGGACTGGCTCCGCGACACGGATGCCATCGGCGTTCCTCTGCGCGAGAGCTCTTCGATGACATCGTTCGGTTCGCCGGAAATCGACGGACCCGGACGATGGATCGCCCGTATGGCGACCTCGGACGAGACGAGACGCGGACACAGACGCCGCAGAACCGCCAGCCTATGTGTCCGAGCCGATGGCGGCGCGATGCGCTGAGCGCGACGTCGCCTATCGCAGGTCCCGGCGGGCAGGCTCATCTTGCCCGGAAGGTTGCCCGGGGTCCTGCGCCTGAGCTGCCCCTGCGTCGGGCCGCCCGCGCGCCTTGCCGGCGCCCCGCGAAGATCCCGCGGCTGCACTGCCGGCGGCAGGACCGTACCGGCGTGCGACGATCGATGCCGAACGCTCGCCAAACGGGGCGACATGGTCCTCCACGTCCGCGATCCGGCTTCTTGCTGCCGACGACAGCCTTCGGATCCCGAAGAACCGCGCGATGGCGACGGGGTCGCTAAGTCCGGTCGCGCCGATCTCCTCGAGCGATATGTCCTCGATCTGCCTGATGTCCTCCTCGGACGAGGGCGCTCGTGCGGCGCGCCATCTGTCCTGCTGCTCCTGCCCGAGCCAGACGAATGACTCGACCCCGTCGCTGGAGAGATGATGGCGGCCGCCCGCCAGCGTCATGATGCGGTCGCGGATCACCCTGCCCGTCCTCTGGAAGCCGTGCGCCCGCGCGATCCGCTGCACGAGCATCCCCTCCGAAACGGGCGCCTCGCATTCGAGCACCCGCTTGACGAGCAGGCAGAGGACCGGATCGTAGCTGGCGTCGTAGAAGGCGTCGGGGTCGATCATCTCGCTCAGCCCCTCGAAGGTCGCCCGACGGTACTTGCCGGCGGACTCGGCACGACCTGGACCCGACGCACCGGCGATCGTCGGCTCCAGCCGGCCGCGAGCGCCGCCCGAATCGTCGAGAGCCGCTCCCACGCCGTCCTCATGACCGACGTCCTGCGCGACCGCGCCTGCGGACGGGACCTCCGGCGGAGCCGAAGGCGCGCCCCGTTCCGTCTCGGCCGCAGATGTCGGAACGGAGGCCGCGGGCTGCACCGCATGCTCGGCGGCCGACGCGCGGCTGCGGGCGAGATGCTCCTCCAGCCTCTCGTGCAGCCTGTCGGCCGCCCGGCGTCGGTCGATCCACCAGTCCGTCGACCACACGCGCTCGAGCGACCATCCGAGATCCTGCAGGATCGACGCGCGGACCCTGTCGCGGTCCCGCGCGGTGGCGGCGCTGTGGTAGGTCGCCCCGTCGCATTCGACGCCCAGCAGGAAGTCGCCCGGACGGTCCGGGTGGACGATGCCGAGATCGATCCGGAAGCGCGACACGCCGACCTGCGGCACGACCGTCCATCCCCGCCGCTGAAGCTCCCAGGCCACGGCCTCCTCGAAGGGCGAGTCCATGCCGCCGACCGAGCCGCGGTCCGCCTCGGCCAGGGCGCGTGGCCCTCTCTCGGCGAACTGGATGAAGTGCTTCAGGTCCGCGATCGCGCGCTGGCTTGTCCTCGACAGGTCGATCATGCCCGGATCGAAGGAGGTGAAGACGACCATCTCCTGCCGGGCCCTGGTGACGGCCACGTTGAGGCGTCGCCACCCGCCCTGCATGTTGAGCTTGCCGAAGTTCATCGACATCGTCCGGCCGCCGGGTTCGGTCGGACCGAAGGAGATGCCGAGCAGGATGACGTCCCGCTCGTCTCCCTGCGCCGTCTCGAGGTTGCGCACCACGACCGGCTCCAGCCGCTGCTCGGCGTCGAAGTGCGGCTCGATCTCGGGATGGGCACGTCTCGCCTTGTCGAGAAGGTCCTCCACGAGGCGCATCTGCTCGGCGTTCATGGTGATGATGGCGAGCGTCATTGGCCTGCCGCCCGCATCGACGAAGTTGGGGTCCCGGAGGCGCGCCACCGCCTCGTCGACGATCGCGCGCGCCTCGATCGCGTTGGTCTTCTCGGCGCCTCGCGCCCAGACCCCGTCGACACGACGCCAGCTCACCGCGCTTGCCTGCGTGACGGGTGCGGGGAAGGTCACCAGCCGCCCCTCGTAGTAGCGGTGGTTGGAAAAGGTGATCAGGCTCTCGTGTCGGCTGCGATAGTGCCAGTCCAGACTGTGCTGCGGCACGCCGGCCCCGAGGCACTCGTCCAGAATGCTGTCCAGATCCGGCTCGACGTCCTCGTCGGCGCTGACCGAACCGACGCCGCGCTGGAAGTCGCTGCTCGGCGGCATCTGTCTCGGATCTCCGGCGATGACGACCTGCCGGCCGCGCGCCATCGCGCCGATCGCATCCCACGGCGTGATCTGCGAGGCCTCGTCGAAGATGACGAGATCGAAGAGCTCCTGATCGGCGGGCAGATACTGGGCGATCGAGAGGGGGCTCATCAGCATGCAGGGCGCGAGCCGCGTGAAGGCCTCGCCCATGTCGGCCGCGAGCTGTCGGATCGGCTTGCTGGGCCGCTGCAGCTGCAGCTGGTGCTTGAGGACGCCGTATCCGTCCCGGCCCTGCGCGTCGTTCTTGTCCGGAATGGAACCGCAGAGGCGGGCGCGGATGTAGCGCGAGGCGAGGTCGGCCATGCGGGCGTCGAGCTCGCGGAAGCGGGCGATCCGGTCCTCCTGCTCGCCGGCGACGAAGCGGGTGAGCACCGGCTCGGCGTCGATGCGGCTGCCCGCGAACCAGCGGGCGTAGGCGACCTCGAAGACATCGCCCGCCCGGGCGGCCTGCACGTCCCCGTGCTCCAGCGCGGTCACAAGCGGCAGAAGGCCGAGAGCGATCGCCTCGTCGCGGACGCGCCGCCAGTTGGCCCAGGCGGCGAGCCGGCTGGCATTGTCGCGCACGGCCCGGGCGCGGTCCCGCAGCGAGGTAAGGTCACCTTCCCCTTCCGCCTCGGCCAGCCCGTCGAAGCGCTCCCGTGTCAGGTCGAGGCTCGCGACGGCGTCCGTCAGACGCCGGACCACGGCGGCGTTACGACCGTCCGGTGCGAGCACGTCGTTGGCGTCGAGAACGAGCCGGGCGACCGCCTCGCGACGCTCGGCGAGAGCGTCTGGACCGTCGGAGGCGGCGCCGATGGCGGACCTAAGCCGCAGCGCGAGATCGGCGTCACCCTCGAGCGCCGCTACGTCCGTGCCGAGCCCGTTCCATGACGGGATCGCGGCGGCGCGCGGCGCCAGATCGTCGATTCCGTCCAGAAGTTCTCTCATCCTCGACAGCTTCGGCAGATCGGCTTCGACGTCGACTGGGCCGACGACGCCGCCGGCGTCCGCCAGCTGTCGTGCGACCTTCCTCCTGCCGAGCGTGGCGAGAAACCAGAAGCGACGTCCCGCTGCAGTCCACGCCGTCCGAATGCCGTCGAGATCGATGCGGCGCGCGCTCTCGGCGGAGTAACGGGCGGAGAGTTCGGCCTCGATGGACCGGTACTCCGCTATCAGCGAACCCGCCGAGCGGGCCGCGGCAGCCCGGTCGATCAGATCCGGCAGGAAGGCGAACCGCATGTCTCGTCCGTGACACTCGAGTGCGACCCCGAGCAGGTCGAGCGTCCGGGCGAGATCGTCCCGGGTGGCGAGCGCAAGAGACGGGCGGGTCGCCGCCCTGGCCGCCTCCGTCGCCTCGTGCAGCGCGTCCAACGCCTTCAGCAGCTCCGCCGCGGCGGAGACGATCTCCTGCTGCCAGCCGTTCGACCACTCCGTCCGTCCGATCCCCTCCATCCCGGGCGGCAGCCCTCCCACGTCGCCGCGGGCTATGGCGAGACGGCGCACGACCTCGCGCATCCGGACCATGTCGTCCCGGTCATGCGACGTCCCCGGAGGGAAGGAGAGGACGGGCGTACCGTCGTCGAGATCGCGGACCGTACGGCCGATCGCGCGGTGCAGGGTCCACCCGCTTGGATCGGACCGGTGGAGGAGTGCCACCACCTCGTTCAGCTCGTCGCGAAGCCGTCTCGCGGCCGCCGCCTCCTGCTGCCATTCGGTCTCGGAGAGCGCGTCCCTGGCGGTCCATGCGCGGTCCAGCTGCTTCAGCACCTCGCTCTTGGTCGCCTTCGCGGAGTGCAGCTCCAGACAGAACGGGCCGAGGCCCTTGTCGGCGAGCCGACGCTGGACGACGTCCAGCGCCGCGCGCTTCTCGGCGACGAAGAGGACGCGCCGACCCACTGCGAGATTGTGCGCGATCATGTTGGCGATGGTCTGCGACTTGCCGGTGCCGGGTGGTCCGTCGAGGACGAAGTCCCTTCCCTGTGCCGAAGCCACCACCGCGGTCAGCTGGGAGCTGTCCGCCGGCAGCGGCGTGAAGATCGAGGCGGGATCGACGAGCTCGTCGAGCCTCTCCGGACGCGGGAAGTCTCCACGCCCCGCGAAGGCGTCGCCCGTGCGGTCGATCAGGTGGCTGACGACGGGGCTTTCCCTGAGCCGGTCCGACCGGTCGACCAGATCCTTCCACATGAGGTACTTGGCGAAGGAGAAGGTCCCCACCGCGACGTCAGGCACGACCTCGAAGCCGGCCATGTCGCGGACGGCGGTCCGCACGGCGCGCCACACCGCCGGAACGTCTACTCCGGAAGCATCCTTGGGCAGCTCGCCCTCGAGGCCCGGAATGACGAGCTCGAAGTCCTGCCGCAGCAGCTCTAGCAGCGTGAGATTGAAGCGCGGCTCGTCCTCGTGGGCGCTCATGACGACACCGGACATGGCGCTCTTGCGCTCGAGTCTCACCGGCATGAGCACGAGGGGCGCCCTGTACGTGCGCTCCTCGTTCGGGGTCTTCTTCCACTTGAGGAAGCCGAGCGCGAGATAGAGGGTGTTGGCACCGCCCTCCTCGAGATCGCTCCTGGCCTTGCGGTACAGCTCGATCAGCAGGGCATCGAGCCTGTCCTTCGGCATCGGCGAGAGCGTCTCGCCGCGAGCAAGCGCAGCCTGGGCCACTTCCGCCCTCAGGCTTTCCTGCGTCTGCTGCTGGTAGAGCGCCTCGTCGCGTCCGCCGGTCGTGAGCTCGGGCACCGGCGAGATGCGGATCTTCCTGCCGCCGGACAGCAGATCCTCGAGCGCTCCCGGATCGGGGCAGAGCAGCTTCAGGACCTTCGCGCCGTCCGGCAGGTGCAGCAGCCTGTTGCTCGTGGTCAGGTTGAGCAGCTTGCGCTGCCACTGCCTGATGCGGCCTCCCGGGCCGTCCGGCTCGACCTCGACGTCCACGTCGAACGCGGGGAGCTCGGGCGCGAGCTCGAGCGCTTCGGACACCTGCGCTTCCGGGACGGATCCGGGCTGCTGGGGCGCCAGGGCGACCGCAAGCGGCCTGATCTTCTGGATGCGCGCGCGACGGACGTCGATCGCCATCTCGAAGCTGGCCTCGACGCTCTCGTCGACCTGCCGGCGGGCGGCGGCGATCGCCTGCACGAAGCCGGCCGGCGGGCTCTGGGTCGCGAGCGTCGTCTCGAAAAGCAGAAGGTCGTCGATGTCGAAGCGTCGGCGGATCGCCGCGGCCTCGTCGGTGAGCAGGGTGGAAAATTCTATGGGCTGGAGCCAGACGCCCACGAACGCGTGGCCCCGCGTGAGGACGAGTATCGGGTTGAGGCCGGCCTGCTCGAGCGCCGACGCGAACAGCAGCGCGGTATCTAGACAGGTCGCCAGACCTCCCTCCAGCACGGCGCTCGGATTGCGGACCTTCTGGCCGACCTGTTCGAAGCTGGCGGGCGGCAGGCTGTACGTCAGCCGGAGGCCGCTCACGGCCGCCCAGATCGCCGAGGATAGCTCCCAGACGCGCTTGCGCTCCTTCGAGATGTAGCCGTCGATGGCGTCGGACTTGCCGGCACGGCGCAGCGCATCGGAGGCCGACTTGAGTATTCTGTCGACCGCCGGATCGTTGGGCATGACGAAGGCGGGAAGAAGCTCCGCCATGTCGCCCAGGCCGCCCCACTCGTTCCGCGCAAGCAGCTCGACGGGCCACGTGGCACGTGCCAGCGATGCGCCTTGACTGTCGAGCAGTTCGAACGTCACCTCTCCGGTCATCCGCTCGGCGACCTCGTGGAGGAAGGAGGCGCTGAGCGACACCGATCGGTCGGTGATCTCCAGCCGATCGCCAGGCTGCATTCGCTCGATGCGCCAGGTCTTCTCCTGCAGGAACGGCGGATCGGCGAACAGGCGCAGGCTGAGGCCTTCCTCGGTCTTCGAGCCTCGCGCCTCGACGATGAGCTCTCGGACGAGCGGAACGGCGTTCTGGTGCGAGGCGAAGCCGATCTTCGACGAGACCGTCGCCTGGATGTCAAATTTACTCACTGCCCGTGCGCTCCCCCGCGCGTCTCCGACCGGCCGACGCGTCTCTCGTCTCAGATGCACTCGTCGCCTTGGCGGCAACTCCTTGGCAAGTGGTGAAAATAGTTCATTCATCCGTCGCGACGCCACTCGGATCGTCTCCGGATCGAAGATGAGCGATGAGGCGCCGGCCGGCGTGCAGAACGACGTCAGGTCGTACGTGCTATCGTCCCAACAAGAAGTCTTCCCGTCCACGTCAGGGAACGATCCTCGGCTACTTTCTCACGAGAAAGCTGCCTTCGTGGCACGGAGAGGGCGCAGTGCCTTGCGGTCACCGAAGCGCCCTCCTTGATGTTAGCGATCTACGTCTACACGACGGAACGGTAAAAATCAGCGTTTTCGACGGATGTTTTGTCCAATCAGCTTATCCGCACGAGGCGTAGTTATGACGATCAGGAACGCGGGGGGCGTTCGAATCGGTTCAGCACGAACGAAGTGGAGGATGCTCATGCGGCCTTTACGTGCTCGTCTGCGATTAAATTCCTGATTTATCGCTTAAACACCGTCATTGCTCGTCTGCTGTCGAGCATAGGAACTTCAGATTCCTAACGACAGACGTAGGGTCGGACGACGAGGGTCGATCTCATGTTGCTTCAGGGAGCAGCAGTTATGTCTCGTCACTTCAGAACGCACCATGTTGTTGTCGCCGCCGTACTCCTGAGCATACCGCTCGGGTCCGCAAGCGCCGCGGTACAGCGGATGGGAATAGCGGCGGGCACTTACCGCATTTCCGCCAACGGCTCGCGAAGCGTTCCCGCCTTCTGCTTCGACTACACTAGGAAGAGCCCTTCACGAGGTAGCCGGTTCGACACGGTGCTGACCGACAGCAGCTCCGCGACCGTAAAGGTCGGCCAGAGGCGCATGACACTCCAGCAGGCGATCTCGCAGGGCATCGTCCAGGTAAGCGGCACGCAGCACACGATGGACAGCGTGCTGAAACGCGTCGACGACCCAAGTCTCCGCGCCCGCATGAGCCCGGCCGAGATACAGCGGTATCGAGTTCTGCAGGCCTATTGGGCTCATATGCCTCCCGCTCAGCGTGCTCAGATCGAACGAGCGAACGCGTCCTACTTTGCACAGCAGGGCGATCACACGCGCCTGCAGTTCTCCAGCAGGACGAACCAGCCTGTCGAGATCACGTTCGGAAAGACGGCGCTTCTGGGCACCGATGCAGATCGGGGTCTAGCTACGCCGGATCTACAGATCTCCGGGAGCTCGCCGCAGCACGCGGAGCAAGCCGCGATCTGGCGCAAGATGACCCGCCGTCATCAGGCCTTACTCGCCACTTCCGGCTACGCCGTTAAGGTCGATGGCGTAGCGAGCAGGTCGACGAAAGGGCAGATCGCCCGCTTTCAGCGCGATCACAAGCTCGTTCAGTCCGGCGAGATAGACGTTCCGACGGAAAAGGCGCTCGTAAGGGAAAGCGGTCAGGCTTCCGCGCTGAAGGCGGTCAACACCAATCCTGCTCGCGAGTACACCGTCCTCTACGTATCTCGAAACCCGTCCAGCGAGGGGACGGTATACCAGGTACATGACGGCAGCGGGCCGCGGTTCTCCGCAACGACAATCAGCGACATCATTAAGGGAATGGGAGCGCAGCCAGGCTCGGGCAGCAAGCGCGTCTTCCTCGTTCCGCGAGGCCTGGACGAGAGGCAGGTGGGCCTGCTTGCCGCTTCTGCCGACAACTACAGCAGAGCGGAGGCGCAGGGCCGTCCGGCCGTCGGAGTGATGAAGGTCAGCGGCGTGACCGACGAGGCGATGTTCCAGCGCACCGTGCAGCTCGACATAGGCGAGACCGTGACGAGAAGCGCTGGCGCCAGCGGCGCGTACGAGAAGCTAATCACTTTCCAGAGTGCCGATGGCCGTTCGAAGACCGTCACGGTCGTATCCTTCGCCAGGAATTTGATGGATCAGTTCATCCGCAACCTCCAGGCGTTGTTCTCTCGTCATCAAGGCAGCCCGACCGCGCCGACGCCGGCTCAGCTGATATCCCTAGCGCTCGAACAAACTCGACGTGATGCAGGGCTCACCCGCAGGGAGATGAAGGAGCAGCTCAGCGTGGAGATCTCTAATACGCAATTTGCCAGCCGGCTCATCCTGAGCAGGATCGCAGGATAAACATGACTGCCTCGACTACTCCATCGGACTGGATGGTAGGCGTCTGCCTTCCATTGAGTGAAGGCGAGTACAGCTTGCACTCATCGAATCCAGGCTCGTTCGACCTCGTCCACCAAATCGATGGAGGCTGGCCAGTCTACCAGCGAGCATTACTGACAACTATTCTTGAGGCGCTAAACTATTACAAAAATCTAGGCGTACTTATTGAGCCGAGTTTTACCCTTAACAAATTTAATCGTCTGAGCCATCACATTGGCGCTAATAAGGTTTTTACACTTGTCGGCCACTGGACCGAAATAGGAGTTGAGCTAGCTGATGGGATTACGCCTTTTGACACCATCGTTGATATCATTCCGCCGACATATTGCGGTGTGGTCGATCTATGCGTGTGCCATCCCACACCACTAGCTGCCGCCCTGCGGCTCAGACGACCGTCCATCCGAACCATCAGGTTCGTGGACGCTCCTGTGTCGTTGCTTCTCTGGCTGCGCCTCTACAAGGCTCTTTTCGCCCTGCTGTCTCAAACAAGTCTCGACGTAGACGATGCGATGCAGGCCTGGATAGGCGCAGCGATTGACGGCGCCAAGAACCTTGGGAGGAGACCATGAGCCGCCAGATCGTAAGCAAAGAGGACATCGCCAAAGCTACCACGATGGGACCCGGCGCCAAGCCAGTCAAGGCACCAGACACCTACGTGGAAAGGCTTGTGAAGTACATCCCGCCAGATGTTATCGCAGCCTACGTAACCATAGAGGGAATGATAGCTGCGGCAGAGAACTCTAGAGATAAGGCCCCACTATCCTGGGCGGTATTCGTGATTATTCTAATAGCATGTCCACTCTACCTTAGAAGATCTGGCGTAATCAAGCCACTTCAACTTATTCTCTCGACGTTAGCATTTGCTGTTTGGGCATTTGCGTATAACGGACCTCCCTTTTCGCTCCTTCAGCTCAGCCCAATCTATGGTGCAGTCCTGCTCACGCTCACTACCTTTCTGATCCCCATCATCGTCCCGGAAAGTAGCCAAGGTCCGGCAAAGCCGGCTGCGACGGCGATCTAGCTGCGAATAGAGGAGACGTTCTCGTGAAATTCGAAGATCTGTGGGCCGCATATCCGGAAGAGGACTTCCCTTGCCTTGATGCTATCGGCGAGCCGGCATTCGAGAACCAGTGCGCGATCCGCATGGGCACGACGCTGGCGGCTGCAGGGATCGACCTGAGCTCTTTCGGAGGAAGCACGTGCTGGCACAATCATGGCAACGCGCACACACTGCGGGCGGAGGAGCTGTCGGCCTGGCTTGATGAGACGGTAGGTCCTTGGGCACCCACAGAGACGCACGACGGTGCTATTGCCGACACCTTTTCCGGCCGACAGGGCATCATACTATGCCGAAATTTCTGGGGCACCGGAAATCAGGGCGATCACATCGATCTCTGGAACGGCTCCGCGATGAGGCACGGTGCTGCCGAATATATCGACAGGTCGGAGCAGGTTCTTTTCTGGGAGGTGCGATAAATCTGTATCGGGATTGTTCCTATCCCGGTAAGGGAAGGGTGACCAACTAATGGTAATGGTTGATCTCGGCACCTCTCCGTGACTGTCGCGGCAGGCTCGCGAGCCGCTCAGCAATAAAGTCAAGCGTAGCTCGGATACGCGGCTGGTGTCGCAGGCGCTCGTGGGTCAGAAGCCAGAGACCTCGCTCGCCGTCCGGCATTGGCGGAAGGCAGCGGACGAGCTCGGGATTCAGATCCGCGACAAGGCAAGGCAGCGCCGCGATGCCCAGGCCCGACCGCACGGCCGACAGCATACCGAGCGAGGAGTCGTGCTCGACGACGACGTGCTCTGCGAGACCATGTCTCTCCAGCCAGTCGCGATAGTACTTCCTGACACCCGGTTCGCCGCCGCCGATCAGCACATGGCCGGCGAGATCCGCGCGCCGCGTCGGCTTGCCGCGCCGCTGAGCGTAGCCGACGCTGCAGTAGATGCCCCAGTCGTCGGTCGCGACGCGTCGGCCGACGAGTCCGGCACCCTCGGGACGTACGCAGGATCGAAGCGCGACGTCGGCTCCGCCGGCGGCAAGATCACGCACCGCGTCGGTCGTGTCGAGCTGCAGCCTGATCTGCGGAAACGCCTCGTGGAACTCGCCAAGCATCGGCGTCAGGATCGTCGTGGCGTAGATGTCGCCGATCGTCAGCCTGACCGTCCCGCTCGCCACGCGCATCCGTGCGGCGGAGGCGTCCTCGAGGTCGAGTGCCGCCTGCTGTATCCGCAACGCATGCGGCATCAGCCCCCTCCCCTGCTCGGTAAGCAGATAGCCGGTCGGCAGTCGCTCGAAGAGGGGGAGCCCTAGCGCGGCCTCCAGCGCTGCGATCCTTCGTGCGACCGTCGTCTGGCTCACTCCCAGCAGGCGCCCCGCCGAAAGGGTGCTGCCGGTCTCGGCCACCGCGATGAGGTGTCGCACGTCGTTCCAGTCGAACATGGCGACGTTCTGCATCCTTGCAGAAGGTTCGCGCAAGATCGTCGTTAGTCGACGAGGTCGGATGCGCCTATCTCCGCGAAGGCGCACGCCGGCCGCTGCGCGTGGAGATCATCTGCCATGAAGTTCGTAATTCTGGTCGCGGCGCTCGCCGCGAACGGCCTCGTTGCGCCTGTCCTCGCTCAGGACGCCCCTGCTGCGATCGCCGTCTCGTATCAGGACCTCGATCTGGCGCGTGCGGGCGACGTGTCGAAGCTCGACCTTCGCATCGCCCGAGCCGCCGACACGGCCTGCGGCCGGGTTTCGAGTATCGATCTCGCGGGGATCGTCGACAAGCCCCGGTGCCGACATGACGCGATCGTCTCGGCGCGACTGCTCCGCGACCGCGCCGTTGCCGCGGCAGGTGTAGGCGGTGCGTCGGGCAATCGCACCCACTGATCACCCAGGGAGAGCAGGTCGTTACGATTGCCGAATGCAGAACGGTCCTGAGCCCTGCTGACTACGCCGGCGAGGTAGCTGCACGCCTAAGAAGCTCGTTGACAAGGTCGTCGGAGACGAAAGTGTCCCGGCCGAGCGTCAGCAGAAATCGGGCCACGATGGTGGGGAAGGAACTGGTGTTTTGGAAAAACATTAGTTCCTCCGCCACATACATTAGCTCGTCCCTGCGGCCGCCCTCCGCCCGCTCGAGGATGGACCGCGCGATGTCTTCGATGAGCCGGTCTTGATCGGACATCTTTCGCGGGGGCGCACCATAGCTCTGCTCCGCCCACTTCATCAGTCGACTTACCTGGGGGGCAAGCTCCAGTAGGGCGGGCAGATCGACGTCCCCACCTTCGAACGCGGCCAGCAGAGATCGATGCGTCGACGCATACCGATCAGGCGGCAGGTCGACGATCTTCTGATCGTAGAGATCCTTGTGGATCGTGCGAAGATCCGCGGCCTTCAACTCGCGGCGCTCGCGGCCTGGATGAAGATTTCCGATGATCCTGAGCCAGCTCGCCCACAGGCGCGCCGCGACGAGGCCGGCCGCAAGGTTGCCTTCGAAGCCGATGCGGTCGAGAGCTGTCGTATCCTCGGCCAGACGCGCGAGCATGGCCTCCTTGTTCTTCAGCGGACCTTGCACGTACCGCGCGTTTGACTGGTCTGCCGACACGTCGAAGAAGCGGATCTGGAGCTCCGCGCCCGGCAGCGCCGCCAGAGCCGAGGAGATCGTCTCGAAGCGCCAGAGCGCCTTCTCGTCCTCTACATAGCGGGGCAGCGATCTGCTTCCCGGGCGACCGCCCCCTCTGCGACGGCGGTTGGCGACCTCGATGATCAGCAGGTCACTTCGCTCCGCGCCCTTCTCGTCCCGAACGGCAATCTCGGCCACGATGTCGAGGTCCAATCCCTCGAGCGACGCGAGCGGCGCGATCCCGGCCTTCAGCCGATCTCCCGGTACGTTGGTCGCGACCGTGTAGCCTGCAGAGGTCAGCTCCGCGGCCATTGCCTTCAGCTGCGTGTCCTCATTCATCGAACCACCGATCGAGCGTGATTTGGAGCGGCGCCGACGGAGACGAACACCGCGGCCTGAGCGGAAAGCGCGGCGAGAGCCGCGCCATATTCTTCCGGCGTGAGCCGGCGCCCGCTCAGCCTCGTGCCGAAGCCGATCTTCGTCCGCTGGCTAACGACCTTCTCGACGTCGCGATCGTCATGAATGACACGCATCGGCAGCTTGGGTCCGCTGCCAGCCTTGCCGTCGAGCCCGTCCAGTATGGCCTTGAGGATGTTGTCGACGTCCTTCCTGCGATCGAGGTGCTGGAAGTAGCGGATGCGTACCGAACAGGCCGCGGTCACAAGGCAGCCGGACCACGTCCCACCCTTGACGCTCTCGGCGTGCACGTCGCCCCGCCAGTTCCTGTAGGCCGGGGTGCCGTAGCGGTTCACCGAAACGGGCGATCCCGTCACGAAGAACTCACGGTGGGCTCGGGGGAGGATCGCCATGCTCGTGTAGTGCACGTCGCAGCCGGTCAGGCCAAGCCTCGCCCGCAGGATCTTCGTTGCGTTCGGCGGTCAGATTGGGAGGGAAGCGGAACGGCCGTTCTCGGTAGACCGTCAGAGCCTAGCTGCCGTTCATTCAGATGTCCGCTGGGAGGCTCGTGTGCAACCGGGTGGAAAGCGAATGAAGATTCCTAGCGCACAATGCTCCAGTGGGACACTGGCCTTTAATACTTTCATTTGCCTAGGTATCTTTCTAGAGAGCGTATGACGCTGCTAAAGGGCAATCTTTAGGGCCTGACCTCCTCTTTACCCTGATCGCCCGATTGTTGCGTCTGGGTCCCAGGAACGCTTACCTTTCAATCCTTCGATTGCGTCGCGCTCGCATCTGCGCCAACCTGGCCTGCAGGGGGATGCGATGGACCTGGTGACCTGAATCTATCACGCGCTTGGTGGCGGCGCTGCCGCGCTCGCGGTGATCGTGGCTCTGATTGCCCTCGTCGGCGCGTTGGCTGGCGTCCTCACCTCCTACTTGGTGGCGGGTCGAACCGTCTACATCAACAGCATCACGGCTGAGCGTTCCAAGTGGATCGACAAGCTGCGGACGAACATCGCGGCTCATTCTGGTTTGCTGGCTGAGCTGAGCTTTACCCTCCACGGTCAGAAGGTGATCAAGAACGAGGGCAGCGGGATGGCATCGCTCGTCGTCAACGTGCTCACCAAGATCAACAACAGCGCGGCGATCATCCAGTTGCAGCTGAACCCATGGAATGAGATCGACAAGAACATTCTGAGCCTGATCGAGAGCATCGTGATCTGCGATGGAACCGACCACAACCTGGTGGACGAGGCAGATAAGCTGCTCATCGCGCACTCACAATGGCTGCTCAAAGCCGAGTGGGAGAAGGTCAAGTATGAGGCGCACGGTGCGTTCTATCGCTGGTGGCACAACAATGACGATGAAAAGCGACTGAAGGAATACCGCGCGTGGGTTGGAAAGGAGGGGTCGCTTACTGACGTGCTTGCCCGGTTCGCCAAGGAGAAGGCGCGCAAGTGAGCCTACCTAGCAGGTGAGGCCGTTCACCATTCTGATTGCATCTGATCGCAGGATGCAACTACTAACCCGTTGGCTGCGTCCCACCCACGTCTAAATAACCAGGGGCTGGGAGCACGCCGTCGTCCTTGACAATGTAGTTCACGCCGGCCGCTTCAAGCAGGACCTCAGCTACTCGCTTCCCGCCCTTCAGCGGCTTGTGCCGACGCAGGTGCGCTGACAACCCAAGTTCACCAGAAAGACGCAACACCTCTGACCTGGTGAGCCTCTTTACATCGCGGGCTCCGTTGGCCTCATAATACTGGTCGAGAGGGATGGGCCTCATGAAGTCGTTCGACTTGCTCAACATCGACGGCGCATAAACGTCGCCCCTTGCTTTCACCCAGGCATGTATGAGATCATTGCGGGAGCCGCTCGGGTTGGCGCGCAACTCTTCCTCTGCTCCCCCGGCGAACGTGCCGAGGCAGAGGTCGGCACCTGGTGCGCCCAGAACAAAGGCGGCCGCGCGATAGAAGCAGGTTCCGAAACCGTTACCCTCGAAGGCTACTGCACTGGACAGGTGTGGCATCACGGCCTTCTTGGGCATTTAGTCGTCCTCTGGATTCCAGTAGAGGGGAACGCCAAAGTGCTTCACATTGAACGTTCGACCAGTGCCCTTGTGCGGATGAGCTGAATTGAACTGTAGCTCATTCACCTCGACAATGTCGCCCGTGAGTACAGTTAGCTTGCCTAGGGCAGTCCGCCACTTGCTCATCAGATCGGACGGCTTTTCTTGCTCAAAGTAGATGAGGATCGCGCCATTGTCCTGCCCTGATATGCCGGTGGCGTATCGCGTCATCAGCTGACGGAAGCCCTTGAAGATCCAGGCTTTGCCGGTCCAGTTTTTAGCTTCACCGATCCACAAGAAGCCATCACGCATCTCGACGGAGATGTCGGTGTGCCCACCAATCTTTACATCGTGGTTGGCGGGGATGCCGTTCATGTTCAACATGGACACGAGGTCGGTGGTAAGGGCGTCCTCACTCTGGTCCTGCTTATACTTCCGGTTCTTGACAAGATTGCCGATGGCTAACGCGAGCGCGCGTTCCAGTTGCTTGAGGATTTCCTCATGCGTGTCGGCGCTCTGCATCCGCAGCTGAACGTCGTAGGCTGTGTTGTTGTAGGCGCGATTGAGCATGTCACGCAGCGTGGTCTCACCGTCCATTGGCAGCCACAAGCGCGTTCACGAACTCCTGGGAAGCCTTGTAGACAGGCTTCAACTGCTCTGTGAAATCCTCAATCTCTTCACCCGTGCGAGGATGGATGAACACCGCCTCGTCAACGGACTGCATCACCTCCGATGCTGAGACAGCAATCTCTCGATCCTCGCCCTCGTCGTAGAACACGAAATAGAGCGTCAATGGATTGTGTTTAATTGTGGTGAGTGAGGGCAGTAAGGGCAGACTGAAAAACGTCGTCATCGGGTCTGGTCTGTGCAAAATCAGCCAAGAGAATGTATGTAAGGCGCTGAAGTTGGTCCGGCCGCATAGCTGATAACCTATCCACCAGACTTTGGCAGACATGCAGAACCGGTTCGCGAATGTCGCGAGCGATGTTCTCTTTGATGTCCTGGAGAGCCATTAGGTCGCCATCACGATTCGTCGTCGTCTTCGTCGTCGGACGTCAGATGATCGAGGATGCGATCACGAACATGGTTATAATCCAGGAACCGCGCGCAATTACGCACGACCATCTCGCCGATGAACGGGTTCTGTTCAGCGGTATGTAACGAGTTACCCCGGATCGAAACCTCGGGTGCGGAGGAAGCGTCCTCGCCTAAGTCGACATGCCAAAGCACGCTGGTCCGATACACCTGGATCGGAGCATCAAGCGCGCCAATGCCGCCGAGGTGGTAAGCCTCCTCGCGACAGCATTGCTCGCCCCGCCGGGTCTTCTCCAGCTTTTGAGATGCGCCAGCCACCATGAAGCCTAGCTCGACCATCGCGCCATCGCCCTGCGCTTCGTAGAGCGACTGTATGACGGGGAACAAGTTAACATGACTGAGTTCCAGGTTGCTCCCAAGAAGGTCGTCGAATCGCCCACGAGCTTGGTTAAGGGCGATCATCCCGTGCCGCTGGTGCATCCCAAACGGATAATCCACGCGGACTTCGATATAGCGGCCGTCCTCGGGAATCCACAGCACGTCGAGGGCTTCGAGGCGCTGGTGGCGAACACCGATCAGCTCGTTGAATCCGGCAAGTTCACCGGCTGCTTCGTCGGTGAGTTCTGCGACAACGACCGTCTCGCGGGTTTGTAGGTAGCGCGTGGAGGCGAGCACGACCGCTACGCCCTCATTGTAATTGACCACTGCCGCGAGCACCGGTGCTGCGCCTTGGTGCCCGGCCAACTCTTCCTCGGTGAGCAAGATGGGGTATGCGCCACTGAACGGGTTCTCAGGCACATCCAGGGCCAGGGCAGTGGCCCGCAGAGCCGCGATCTCCTCTTCCTCAAGCTCAAATAGCTGAACCAGCTTCTCGCCGCACATGATGTGCTCTTCAAGGGCGTCCTGAAGCTCATCTTCTTTGTTGTCGTATTGGTCGTCACCGTCTGCGGCACGCGCAAGGGTGCGGTTCCAGCCGCGCGCCCGATTCAGCCCCTCCGATTTGAGGAGCCGCCGCGCCACCGCCCAGGGCACCCGTGCCCGCATACTTCGCATTACGTCGACGGTAGCCAAGACTCACCCTCTCACTGCATAGACAGTTCATCGCCCTACGCATTTGTTCTGGCAAGACTGACGCTTGGGGACTGGTAATCGCGACCCTACACCGGAGGAACACGCGAGCCTACCAGCCCCGTCGTATGGGCTCAGATGCGTGACACACTCCGCTGCTCTGCCCACGTCCTCGTGGCGGCTATCGCCACCTCCAAGGGTATGGGTCCACTCCCTCGGCGTCGCCAGCGTCAGTTTTGAGATCAATGATCACATCTGAACCGGAGCTCCGTCCAGGCTCGTTCTTAGCGCTCGCCGAGGATTTAGAATGCATCGACGCCGACGTCCAAGCGCCTGCTATAGGCCGCCTCATGACAGACGTTCCGACGGAAGGATCCGCCTTCGAGGCGATGATGCGCGAGATCGATGCGAAGCTGAAGGCGGAGGGGGTGGAGATACCGAGCCGACCCATCTCCGCCGTCCGGGAGGTCAGCATCCGGCACGGGAACACCCCAATCCCGCTCGGCAATGGGACCATCAAGATGCCGCCGGAGCTCGAGCGCCACCGCCCGCTCGCGGCGGCGATACGCAAATGGTACGACGACACCTACGGCGACCGGATCAAGGTCGACATGTCGGCCGGAAGAGTCGTCCTGCTGTTGGAGGGCGACCTCTACACACTGCAGATCCCCCGCTTCTTCGGCAGCGTCAACTTCATCGCTGCCCGAGAGTGGCTCCCGAATGTGGCGATCGGCCGTGGTCCTGCAACCTGCAATGTCGTGCAGCTTGTGGACGACATAACGCCGAGAATGACCAAGATCTTGTCGGACGAGGCGCTCCTGGCGATTTGGTCCGCGTTCGAGATCGGCTTGCCTGCCTGCTACACGCTCGAGAGCACGCAGAGCGAGCTGATGGCCATCGCACGCGGCGACATAAAAGTCGCGGTTTCGAACCTGATGGACCGAAGCGACCACTTCGGTGCCTCGAAGTGGGCATCGCTGCAATCAGCCGAGAAGGTTTTGAAGGCTGCGATTCTTCTGAGGGGCGGTCGCTTCAAGTTTGTGCACGAACTGCGGTCGCTATGCGATCAGCTTGCCGGGCTTGGCATCGTCTTCGACCACGCCCAGCTCATCGCCGACATCCAGTGCACGCCTAAGATCCGCTACGGCGAGGAGCCCTGCACGCGCGAACAGGCGCTGGCAGCACATCAAGCCTCGCTGGCACTGGTCAATCGGCTGCGGGACGCAGGCGCAGGCTTCGAGCTCGGACTGGGCGGGTGAAAGCTCCCGCGGCAGGCCAAGCATTTGGGGTAGGCGCTCGGTCATCCTAGGTCACCGCCGCTGATTGCTCGCATTAACGTGCGGCCGTTTCAGGTGGCCGCGCGACGGTGTTGAACGACCGACTATGGTGGGGGATTTCGCCACTTCGAGCTCGTCTCGAGCTTCCGCCGAGTCTTACCGATTCACGCTCGCCATGCCGGCAGCCGGGTAGCGCGTGCCAGCGGCTGCGCCGGCCGGCATGACCTCGTCGATGCGGGCGAGCTCGGACGGGCTCAGGATTACGTCGAGCGCACCCAGGTTGTTTTCTAGGTAGCGACGCCGCTTGGTGCCGGGGATCGGGACGATGTCCTCGCCCTGCGCCATGACCCATGCAAGCGCCAACTGTGCCGGCGTGCAGCCCTTCTCGGCTGCCATGCGCGCGATCTCGGCCACTAGGTCCAGGTTGCGGGCGAAGGCCTCGCCCTGGAAGCGCGGCGAGTTGCGGCGGTAGTCGTCGGCCGGCAGGTCGGCCTCGGACCTTAACTGGCCCGTGAGGAAGCCGCGTCCCAGCGGGCTGTACGGCACGAAGCCGACCCCCAGCTCGCGCACGGTCGGCAGAATCTCGTCCTCGGGGTCGCGGCTCCACAGCGAGTACTCGGTCTGAAGCGCGCTGATGGGATGGACGGCATGCGCCCGTTGGATGGTCGCGGGAGCCGCCTCGGACAGGCCCATATACTTCACCTTGCCCGCCTGCACGAGCTCGGCCATGGCGCCGACGGTCTCCTCGATCGGCACGTCGGGGTCGACGCGGTGCTGGTAGTACAGGTCGATGTAGTCGAGCTTGAGACGGCTGAGGCTCGCGTCGCAGGCCTGCCGGACGTACTCGGGACGGCCGTCGATCCCGCGGAAGCTGCCGTCCTCGCCGCGTACGTTCCCGAACTTGGTCGCCACGACGATCCACTCGCGACGGTCCCGTACCGCCCGTCCGACCAGCTCCTCGTTGGCACCGACCCCGTACATGTCGGCCGTGTCGAGGAAGGTGACGCCCAGGTCGATTGCGCGGTTGATCGTCGCGACCGACTCCGCCTCGTCGCGACCGGCGTAGAACTCGGACATGCCCATACAGCCGAGCCCGAGCGCGGACACTTGCAGGCCCTGGCTGCCGAGCCGTCGAGTGGGCATCGTCTTCATCGGCTGGTCGCTCCGGCACAACAGGATCGTCGCTCGCCGTCGACGAGCACCGACCGCAGAATGATCAAAGGAACGTTCCGTTGCGTCCGGCGTGGCGATTAGCAGGGCCTTGAGGAGGTGAGCCCTGCAGGTCCGAGAGCCGGCCCCCGGCAGAACCTGCTGGGCGCGCAGCTCTCGGGCGAGGTGCTGACGTGGTGCCACCCTGACGGGTCGCTGGAGCTTGCCCGCCGCGACGCGTCGGACGTGCGTCGCAGTTCCATGTTCCTCACGGTTCCCGCGAAGTCCGAGCCGCGCAGGTCCTACGACGCCGCCACGATCTGAGATCTTCGCCACCGTGGCGCGTCGATGTCGGGCCTGCGCAGGACGTCCGCCACGGAGACGCCGGGTCGCAGAAGCGAGCCGCCAGCGCCCGCCTGCCTCGCGCCTGCGCCCGCCTTCCCAGTCCCGCCGGGACACTCGTCACGGCCGGTCCGGGAGGGCACCGGCGATCTCGCCCGACACGTCGACCCGCGCGACGGCATCGCCGAAGATCCTGCGGATGGCCTCGACCCCTTGCGGGGAGCATGAGAAACCGGGAAGCGTCGTGGTGTTCTACAGCTTCCATGGCGCAACGCTGTGGTGTGATCGCCGAGCCTCGTGGACGAGCCCGGAGCGAGCTGGAGCAGGCTGGTCGCGCGCCCGCGCGGAGAGTCTCTCTCTCTTAATCTTAGAGTCTAGAGATAAGATAGAGATCCGCGCGCGCGGGCGCTCTCGCGCACGCGCATGCGTCCTCGAGGTGGCTGATGTCAATTATGGGTTTTTGGCGGTTTTCCGGCAATTTCCGAAAAGGGCGGACGAATCAGCGAAGCAAGAGGAAGGTAGGCGTATGCACACATGTGCATAAATCGGCCGATTATGCACATGTGTGCATGTCGAGTCGCGCGCCGGCGACGATGCACATGTGTGCATAATCGGGGCTCGGATGCACATGTGTGCAAACGGATCGGATGCACACATGTGCATAAATCGGCTGTTTATGCACATGTGTGCAAATCAGGGCGTATGCACATGTGTGCATATGGGTGCCGGCAAGGGCTCTGTCTCGGCCCCCCTCGGGTCAGAGCGCAAGCACTCGCCGGGCTGTCAGGCGGCCGACAAGGCGTTCAACGCGTCGCCGACCGGCAAACCTGGTCCGCGGGCAGCGCCGCGGCGCAGAAGGCGTTTTCGGCCCCGGCGGTACGTCACGTCCAGGTCGGCGCCCTGATCGGCTACCGCGGCGAGCCGTAGGTCCGGCATCGAGGGCCTCGGACGGTTGACCGCCAGAGGTGAACCTCATTTCGATGATCCTCAGCCGGCTGCGCCCTTGGACGCTGCAGACCCCACGTGGCGCGAAGGTGGCACCTGCGCTAGGAGCACTCGCGAGAACGAGTTCGGCGTCGACAACGCATGTCCTTGCCCGCGGGATCGCCGTGGTGCGAGCCGCTCAGTCCACGGGTGGGCCCACGAAGTCGATGCCGTGGCTTCTGCAGGCCGCCACCAGCGCCTCGATCTCTTCGTGGGTCGGCTCGACCTGAGGCGGCAGCCCGGCTCCGCCCGCCGGCCGTCCGACACTCCGCACCATCTCCTCGAAGCTGCCGTTGGTGATCGTCAGGAAGCGGGCCTCCTCGGAGACGACCCTGAACGAGTGGGGCAGTCCGGCCGGCACCGAGGCGGCCTCGCCGGCGCCCAGTTCCCTCAGCTCGTCACCGATGCTCATCCGGATCCGGCCTTGCAGCACGAAGAAGTTCTCGTCCTCGGCATCATGAACGTGAAGCGGAACGGCGAAGTCCTTCGCCATTGCGTGCTCGATCAGCGAGATGCCGCCGGCGCTGTCCCGCCGGCTCAGATGAATCGTAAGTCTGGCGGTCGTGAACCACAGGTCCTCGGTCATCGTCGTCTCCTTGATACAGCCAACTAGCGGTCGGGGGTCGGCTCGTGCCCTCTCGCCACGCGCCGACTTCGAGTGCCGCGATCCGCCGCCGTCCTGCAGGAGATCGGCGGCGATCGGTGGTTCATGCGGCCCGGCGCGAGACGGCAGCTGGCACAGGAGCGCGGAGCCGGTGGACCTCGGCGCTCCCCTCGGCCTGGAGCAGCGCCCTGGCGCTGTCCACCATGATCAGCCAGGCGCCCGCGAGCAGAGCCACGTCCTTGAGCACGAGCCGCCCTGCCCCTGACAGGTACGGGAAGCCGTACTGCGCATCGCCTATCGCCGGCACCCATGCTTCCGGCGTCGTGAAGAGAAACGAGAGCGTCACGAAGGGTGTCGCGAAGGCCAGCGCGGCGCCGACGATGCCCACTCTGCGGGACACCAGGCCGGCGAGCGTGAGGCCGCCGATCACCAGCTCGAGCGTGCCCAGGCCGGTGGAGAAGCCGTAGGTGTTGTTGGCCGTCTGCCAGGTCCGTTCGGCCGGCTTGAGCTCGCCCTCGTGGGTCATGTGCGCCTTGTACTCGGCCGGATGCTCGTAGAAGAACGACATGACCGGGCTGTTGGCGACGAACGGCGTGATGCTGTCGGCCTCGTACGGCACGAACTTCAGCGCGCCGATCCAGAGGAAGATGATCGCGACGGCGATCTTCATGGCCGCTACCCCGACCCGTCCGGATCGGGGAGACGCGACGGTCGAGAGGCCTGTGCGGATGATCGGGTTCATGGCGTCGGCCTCCTTCAGGCTGCCTTGAAGGCGTCGAGCGTGCGGGTCGAGAAGACCAGCGCGGCGCCTGCGTTGATGGAGGTCGCGACGCCGAGAGCCTCGGCGAGCTCCTCCTGCGTGACGCCGAGCTTCTTCGCCTCGGCGGCGTGGACGGTTATACAGCCGTCGCAGCGCAGCGAGATGGCGACCGAAAGCGCGATCAGCTCGCGGGTCTTCGCGTCCAGGTGCCCGGTCTTCGCGCCGGCGCCGCCGAGCGTTGCATAACCCTTGACCGTGTCTGGGCTCAGCTTCGCGATCTCTCCGACCCCGGCGACGACCTGACCGCGGTAGGCGTTCCAGTCCAGCATCGACATCGTCACATCCCTTCGTTCAGTTGATGGATGTGATCTGGTCCCGGATACGTCCCGTGAGGATGTCCGGGCGGCGCAGTCGCATGGCCCGCGGGATCACGAGGACCGGATCATGCGCAAGGATGTGTCGGAGCTGCTCAGGGCGATGGTACCGCTGCTGCGGGTACGGCCGGTCATCGAGGACTTCTGCCGCTTCGGCGGCAGCTGGTCGGCGGAGCACGGGCCATCGGGCGCGGGCTGGGCGCAGTTCCACATCGTCACTCGCGGCGCCTGCGTCCTGGAGCGGCCCGGTCTGGGCGAGATGACGCTCCAGGCAGGCGACGTCTTCCTGCTGCCGCACGGCGACAACCACGTGGTACGCAGCGCGACGAGAGGCGTGCTGCGCCCGATCACGGTCGACTACCGCAACGGCGTCCGAGACAAGTCAACCGAGGGCGCGCAGACCGACACGGAGCTCTTGTGCGGTCGGCTGGAGTTCGAGGGCGGCGAAGGCAACCCGCTCCTCGCGGTACTTCCGGACGAGATCGTGATCCGTACGGCCGGGGAGCCGCTGATGGATCGGTTTCGTCGCCTCCTCGCCGACATCCGCGACGAGCTCGACTCCGACCTGCCAGGATCGGAGGTGATCGCCGCCGACTTCGCGCGAGCGCTGTTCGTGATGATGCTTCGGGACCATCTGGGCGGGGAGCATGCCGGAGACGGCACGCTGTCGCTGCTGCGCGAGCGCGGCACAGCCCGTGTCGTGCTCGCGATCCTCCGCGACCTGGCGCGCGACTGGACCCTCGACGAGATGGCAGACGTGGCAGCCATGTCGCGGGCCACCCTGGTGCGCACCTTCAGGCGGCTCGGCGGCCAAGCTCCCATGACGTTCCTGTCGGACCTCAGGCTTGCCGTCGCGCGGCAGCGTCTCGCCGGCACCGGCGACCCGATCGCGCGGATCGCGGCCGACGTCGGCTATGGCTCCGAAGGAGCTCTGAGCAAGGCCGTGCTGCGCAGATATGGCGTAAGGCCGGGAGCGCTGCGGCTGGGTGATGCGTCGGGCTGAATCGCGTCACGCCAGCAGGTTGAGCCGCAGGATCATGACGCTGCGCCGCCGGATCATGGGGCTAACCACGGATCGTGCGCAGATGGCACTCGGCGGGCGCAGCTTGGCGACCGTGCGAGGAGGTTTACAATGCGCTGGATCACCATGTCGTCCGTCCTGGCCGCCGCGGCGATGGCGATGATATCGGGCACTCCCCTTGTCGCGGCTCCGACGGCATCCTCGTTCTACGACATCGAGCATGTCGTGGGAGAAGACGGTAGAGAGGATGCCGAACGCGCTCTCGTAGAGCGGATCGCAGGTCGGGGCGTCTTCATTGAACAGGCGAGGTCGGCGCTGGAGACCGCGGGAGCGTCGTTCGTCGGCTCCGACCGGAGCGGATCTCTCGAATTCGTCTATGTCCTTCCGGAGACCTCGGTGACGGTGACGCTCCAGATTTCGGGCAGGACTATCAGTTCGACGAAGGTCCGCAGGTCAACACTCGGCGGCTAGGCCTATGAAGCGCGGCGACCATCACGACCTCTATGACCATCGCCATATCACTCGACGAAGCGACAATCCAAAGCGGCCGCACGCACGATCTCGCGGGGCCGCAGGTGGGCCATCGCACAAAGGATAAGTGCTGCCGAAGTCGCCAGCCGGTTCCGACATCGTGACCGAACATGCTCGTGATCTCCTCGACCGAAAGCGGCCGAGCTGGCGAGGGCTTTCGCTAAGGTGACCGATCAGCTTCTTCTCGCACGCTACTTCCTGAACATGTAAAGACGTATCTCATCGTCGAAGATTCGCCCTCGCTTCCAGGAGGATATGAAGCCTCGGGCCTCTAGCCACGAAGCAAACTCCCGGTTGACCTCGCTGTTCGCGAGCTTCGGGGTAGCCCTACCCGGCTGGATGTCAGGCATCGGATTGGGGAGGGACTGCAGCACCTCCCGCACGTCGTCGTCGTCCAGGCGCTCCTGAAGCAGGTTGAACAGCGAGATCTGTACCTCAAGAGGACGGGAGCTCAGAACGACCGCGATTGCTGCATCAGCATCCAGCTCCTCGATCGCGATGCCGGTGCGAGCAAGCAGATGACCGACCAGGGCTGCTCGCGGAGCGTTGCTCGACAGCAGGCTCATGTCCATCTGACGAAGGACCTGCAGCCGCTTTTCGTCGCCGATGTCCGCCTGCAGCAATTGCTCCCGCAGATCGTCGCCTACCTTCGATCCGCTCTCCATTACCAAAAACTCGTCGATGTTGTTGGTCACGAAGGCGGCACTTAGAGCAACATCTCCTACAATCTGGGCAAGAGCCTCGGCGGAGAAGATGATTCGGTCGAGGTCGACCATCGCCTTCAGCTTGCTAGCGCCTAGATTCTCTGGAAACGCGTGGAAGCGGGTAGGCAGCATCTTGAGATAGGCGATGTACGCTCCTTCACTCAAGGCATCATTGCCGATGATGAACTGACGCAAGGGGAAGGCCTTGTCTCCCCTTGGCATAGTCGTGCGCCCGAGGACCTCGACCGTCAGCGGCAGATTGAGAAAATCGGTCAGGGCGTCGGGCTCGTATGTCTCCTGATCCATGAAGAAGAGGCAATTGTCCCAGGTCGGCTCGATCTTGGCGAGCCGGAAGAGCGCAGCGTGGAAGTCGGTCGGAATCCCCTCCAGCGTCGGCAACAACGTCCTCTGCCTGTCGAGGAATCGAAGCACGCTATCTTGCTCGACGTCGGACCGCAGCAGGACGTGCCGGATCGTTGCCACGCTCTCGTTACGGTTGTCCGGCAGGCGCAGCAGGACGTTGTCCAGATACTCGGCGAACTGAGCGCCGATCTTGGCGAGTAGGGGAGCGCTGCTCGTCTCCAGCATTAGCGTATAGTTCTGTTCGCGCGATCGCCCGTCGTCTGCGATGCCGAGCACGGCTCGGCAGATGAACTCCAGGTTCCTGATGGAAAGCTCATATAGTCCTTCGTCGAAGAGCGCTCGGACGAAGCCGGGGTGCGACTCGATGGCGGGAAGATCGGCGACCTCAAGGTCGAGCGACTGCAGGCGCTCAGGAGCAAGATCGATCCCGAGCGCCAGGATGTCAGGCAGCCTCTGCGCGACGAACGCCAACAGTTTCGGTCGTCGCTCCGTCAGATCCTTCAGCTGCGAGACCGGCATATGGCTGAGTATGCGCGCGGCGTGGGTGAGGCTGGCGGAGCTGGCCAGGGCCGCGGCGGCAAATCCCGGCCAACTGGCCGCCAGCTGCGAAATCAGCTTCGATACGTCATGGCCACGAACGTAGTATTCCGAGAGAAACTTCTCCGCCTCTGCGAAATTCGTCCTGATGAATTCGAGCAGCCTTCCCGTCTGCGTCTCATAGGAACCCGGATCAGCCAGCAGACAGTCGACAATTTTGACGTTAAGCACATAGTTCCGGCCGAAATCCTCAGCGCGCATCTCGTCTACGACCTCCCTGGGGTTGTCGATCTGAAAGGCGGGGTTCGGATTTCTAAAGCCTCGTATGTGGATCAGGAACTTGTTGTCGCTTGGTGAGAGGCGCCCCGAATGGAACAGGGAGGTGTACTGGTAGTAGGTGTCGTCGAGGTAGCCCTCGAGCACGAGGAAGCGAGCCAGATCCGCATCGTCCCCGAAGGCCTCGAACAGGTGGTCGAGATCTTCCGAGCTCTGCCTGATGGCCTCGTTGAATTTCATCATCCGAACGCCAGCCAGCTCCGCGCGGAGTTCGGCCACGGCTACAGCGGTAGCGTCCTTGAACGAGACCGATCTGTTCTCGACCTCCTCCTCGCGCTGCGCGAGCGTCCTCCCAGTGCGCAATCTAGTCTGCAGGGTGGAGAGCGAGACCCGGCCATATCCGTTCTGCCAAGGGCTGCTGATAAAGACGTGGCTCGAAGCGAGAAGCTGGCCTAACTTGTCGCTCTGCGCCAGCGTTTTGACGGGAACCATGTTACTCTGATCCACCCCGACGTGGGTGGAGCCGTCCGGGAGCTCCTCTACAAGCATCATCGCAAAGATGCTCCGCAGTTCGTAGAGATCCTGCGGAAGCTGTTTCTCACCGGCGTCGATAAAGTCTTCAAGACGGGCGATCTCGGCCGTGAGTCTCGCCTCCGTGGCTGAGATGTAGCGCTCGTGGCCGCGCAGGACCTCCGCCAGATCACCTTTTCCTCGATGGAGCTTCTCGAAGTCGCTCGGGAACACGTTCTTGTAGATCAGGATCGCCAGCAGCTTGGTCGCGTCCAGGTTGGTTTCGCCCTCTGGTTCAAGGTTTGCGACGTAGATCATGTATTCATTGAAGATGTTCTGGATCAGCCGCAGATCGCTCAGGTAGCGCGAAACCTCTCTCACGAACTGCTTGTCGAGCCTGTCGTCGATCGAAAGCCGCTTGCCCTGCTCCACTACCTTGTCAATCGAGTTGGAACGATTGATTATCGGAATGACAGGAATGATGAACTCGAAGAACTTGGTGCGATCGGTGCTCACGAATATATCATCGCGGAGGGCGTAGAGAAAACGAACTGTTCGCGTCACCCCGGCGTTGGCATTGATCAGACTATTAATCTCTCGCAAGGTCACAAAGATTTCCGGGTTCTCAAACCGGTCCAAATCCTCGATTACGACCAGATCATACTTTGTCGATTGGAAAAAGTATATGATCTCGTCCAGATGGCGGTTGAGGATCGACTCCTCGGTAGCGGCCTTCGGCGCGATCTCGATGTCTTTCAGCGAGACGCTCTTTAGGGAGATACCGAAACTCGCAACATAGATTCTGTGACAAACAAGCCACAGGAAGCTCCCACCAACGAGGAAGGCGAGCAGGTTAAGCCAATTCGCCAGCGCGATCGGCTTGAAGTACCTTCCGGATGCTACGTCGTCGTGATGCTGCATGAGGTGCCAGCAGGCAACAAGTCCGAGAAGTGTGAAAAGGGACGTGAGGGCAGCCCACCTACCGGGAGACTGGATCCGCTTAAATCTGGAGAGCGGCAGTCTGTTGGCGTCCGCGCCGTAGAGCATCTGCTGAAGGATGCTTCGCTCGATCTCCTGCCTGCTGACCTGACCGGCAGTCGCTCCGGCATCAGGAAGAAACGCGGCAAGGGATATCTGCAGGACAGGTCCATCGTACTTCTTCAAGAATGACATGATGATGCTGCTCTTGCCCGATCCATAAGGTCCGGTGAGAGCTATGTTCATGACGCGGGGATTGTCGGTCGCCTCGGTAAGGGCGCCCGAGTAGACACCTTCTGCGTCGGCCTGGTCGGTCGGAGCGAGGTCGACGAACCTGGTGCTGCCGCGTTCCTCCTCCGACCGCTTGATTAACCGATCCGCGGCCGACGAAAGCCAGCCTGCGAGCTTCGTCCGATAGTACGACAAGGCGTCTGGGCTCCATGTGCGAAGGAGGGAGCGATCGGATCGGAACGCGACGCTGCTTCTAGCCGGATAAGGGGATTGGGAGAAAGAGGGTCAACCCATAACGCGCTCATCTTCCTTGACCTTCTACCGCGCGCAAAATGCGGTGGACGCTCGGCACAGGAAAATTTCCGAGGGACTGGCCTTCGCTCGTCTGCGATCTCGAGTGTTTCGTCACCCCAGCACAACCGCGTTCGTTCAGGGGCGATCGGAGTGCTTCGCGTCGTCTCGCCGATCATCGAGCTCACTTCGCGGTCGAGATGCCCCGGTGACGAACCTATCGTCCATGTCACAGCGGGACCTGTTGCCCAGCTCGGCGCGAGTCGCTCTTCCTAGATCTCCAGCTTGACCCCGAAGCGCAGCGATCTCGGCTCGAGCACTCGGCTCATGCGACCCTGAACGGGACCGCCGGCGTCCAATGCCGGCAGGTAGGAGTCGTAGAGATAGGCGATGTCCTTGTCCCGGCTGTCGAGCAGGTTCAGCAGCTCGCCGTAGAGTTGCAGCTTACCGATCTTCCAAGACGCACGGGCATTGACGACGGTGCTGCCTCGGTCACGAACGCTGTTGTTCTCGATGAGCGGGTAGGGCCCGAGATGTCTTACCCGCAGGCTTCCTTCCCATGGGCCTGTCGTGAGCGACGCTCCCGCCGACGCCGCGTTCTCGAACGCGTTCGGTATCCGATCGCCGTTGTCGTACCGGGCGTGACTGGCCGTATAGGTCGCGTCGAGGGCCAGCCAGGAGGCGGGTCGCCAGAAGCCGACGAGCTCGTAGCCATGCCGCCGGCTCGCTCCTGTCGGCTCGACCGAGTTGGCGTCTCCGACGAAGCGAAGCTCGCTGTCCACATCGAGCCACCAGTAGGTCGCAGTCAGGCTGACGGTGCCTCTCTGCAGCCGTGTGCCGATCTCCCGGCCGTCTCCGCGCACCAGCAGCGGCACCTCAGCTTCGCGGCTGACCGCGCCGCGGACGTCGTTGGAGTGGAAGCCTCTCCCCCAGTTGGCGTAGAACTCGATCCAGGTCGCGGGCGCATAGGCGATCGACGCCTTCGGCGAGACCAGCAGGCTGTCGCCCTTCCCGGTGCCGAGCGAGGCGGCCTCCGCGTCACGCGCACGCACGGCGAAGCCATAGTAGTCGGCGCGCATGCCCCCGACGAGCCGCAAGCCTTGGACGGGACTCCAGCGGGCCTCGCCGAACAGCGACGCCGAGCTCTCCTGCAGGCGGTAGCGGCCGAGCGAGCCGAGCAGACGTCGCGACGACGTGCGGTACACGCCGACGTCGCCGACATGGTCATGTCGGCCCTCGCCGCCAAGCGTCAGTTCCAGCGCCGACGACACCTGCCAACGCCGTTCGCCTGTCGCCCCCAGGGTCCAGCGCCGATCGAACTGCTCGATCTGGGCGCTGGTGCCGTCCGGATCGGCGTACGTCGGGTTCGAGAACATGCGCCAGTCGTAGAACTGCCCGAAGACGTTCGCGCGCCAGCGCTCGCCGTCGATCGAGACGTTGCCCAAGAGACGGGTCGTCCGTCCGCGCGCGCTCGGGTCGGGGGAGCAGAAGACATCGGGGCAGACGGCGGAGCCGACAGCTCGCTCCGGGATCTGCTCCGTCGGCCGCCACGTGGCATGATAGGCATGCAGGGTCGCCGCCAGCTCGCCGGAGCCCAGGGGCCGGGCATACTTCGCGAAGCCGGCCAGATGACGGAGGCGCTCGGGCTGCTGCCACGGTCCGTCGTATGCCTTGCCCTCGCCCACCAGGGTAAGCGTGCCGCCGCCGACGCCGTCGAGAGTCCCGCCGGTCGCCAGGCGGCGCCAGCCGTACGACCCGAGTTCCGCCGATGCCCACGGCCGGTCGTAGGATGCGATCGTCGTGAAGTACGCCGCGCCGGCAAGGGCGAAGTCGCCACCGTCGGCGCGGTACGGCCCCTTCCGGAAGTCCTCGCCCGCCACGATCTCGGGGATGAGACCGTTCAGATCCAGGTATCCCTGCCCATGGCCATGGCTACGCAGGTTCATCTGCACGCCGTCGACGTAGGCGGTGAAGTCCGACCCGTGGTCCAGATTGAAGCCGCGGAGGAAGTACTGGTTGGCCTTGCCGCTGCCGGAGTGCTGCGCGGCGATCATGCCGGGGACGGCTTCCACCAGCTCGGCGACGCGCAGGAGCGGCCGGACCAGCAGGTCGGCGCCGCTCACGGTTCCCTCGCTCGCGGCTTCGGCGATACCGATCTTCGACTCCCCTCGGCCGAAGATCACGACTTCGTCGCCGCTCGTCGCCTCCGACCGAGCTGCCGAGTCGCTCGGCGCCTCGTGGCCCGGTTCCGCCGAGGCGTGGCTGCATGCCAGGGCAGCGACGCCGAGCGCTGCCAGTCGGGTGCCGTGACACATGCTACAGACCTTCCTGCCTGGTGACGAAACAGGTCGCCGGCGAGCGCGACATCATGCAGCCGCCGGGCGCCGCTCGATCCCGCGGAAGATGAGGTAGGACGCCCCCCAGGCGGCAGCGAAGACGCCGATGATGGCGAAGCCGAGCGCGTTGAAGTTCTCGTTCAGCACGACGGCACCTCGCGCGAGCGATCCCTCGAGTCCCATTCGCCGTGCCGCCAACGCGGCCAGCTCGACCCCGCCGATGAAGACGGCCACGGCGATCGACATCAGCGTGATGGTCATGTTGTAGTAGAGCTTGCGCAGCGGATCGACGAAGGCCCAGCGGTAGGCCCCAACCATCATGACCCCGTCCGTCGTGTCCAGCAGCGACATCCCGGCAGCGAACAGCACTGGGAAGACCAGAGCCGCCGAGAGCGGCACGCCCTGCCCGGCCTGCGTCGCGGAGAGACCGAACAGGGTCACCTCCGTGGCCGTGTCGAAGCCGAGGCCGAAGAGGAAGCCGAGCGGCGCCATGTGCCAGGACCGGCTGATGAGCCGGAACAGCGGGCCGAAGAGCCGCGAGAGAGGTCCGCGGCCCGCGAACATTAGGTCGAGCTCGCCGTCGTCGACCGGCTCGCCCGCACGCACGCGGCGGAGCGCACGCAGGATGGAGACGAGGATCGTCAGGTTCATGGCGGCGACCGCCAGCAGGAAGACGGCCGAAAGGCAGGTGCTGAAGGTGCCTCCGGCCTCGCGGAAGCGTTCGAACCGATCGACGTTGCTGGCCGCGGCGATGACGAGTGCCGTGACGAGCACGACCACCGCCGAGTGACCGATGGCGAACCAGAAGCCGACGGCGACCGGCTGCTGACGCTCCTGCACCAGCTTGCGGGTCACGTTGTCGATGGCCGCGATGTGGTCGGCATCGACGGCGTGGCGCAGGCCGAGACCGTAGACCAGCACGGCGATGCCTAGAAGTGCCGGGCGGTCGTGGAAGAGCGTCATGGCCCAGACCCATCCGCCGACGTTCAGAAGCGCCAGGATCAGGTAGATGAAGCCCAGGCTCCGGCGATAGCTGCGGTCCGCCGGCAGGAGCGCGAGAAGCGACGTCATGCTCCGGCCACCTCCGCGGCCAGGATGGCGAGCAGCTGCTGCATCGTGCCGATGACGGGCAGATCGATCTCGCCGTCGTGCCGCTCCACCAGCCATGCCGGATCGTTGTACGCCACCTTCGCCCCGTCCTGCTCCCACACCAGCAGCCTGAGAGGAAGATCGATGCCCAGGCTCGGGTATCCCTGCATGAGCAGCGTCCCCGCCCTCGGATTGCCGAAGACGAACAGCGTGCATGGCGCCATGCTGAGGCCCACGTCGGCAGCGGCCGCCTGATGATCGATCCGGGCTGCCGGCACGATGCCGCGGGCGGCAAGCGCTCGGTCCGCCCGCGCGAGCGCCTCGACGTAGGATCCCACGGCGGCGCGGACGACGAGTCCCGGCACGTTCATGCTTCGGCTCCGGTTCTTGGCATGAGGACGAGGACGAGAAGAAGCGCAAGGAGGGCACCACCGATCTCGCCCACCACGTAGGGCAGAGCGGAGCCGAGACCGAGTGAAAGCGGCCCCGCAGTGACGAGCGCACCCAGGACCACGGCGGGATTGGCGTATGACGTCGTCGGAAAGGCGATCACCGCGGCGATGAGCCATGCTCCCACCGCCAAGGGCCCCGTCGATGTCCGTCCGCTGCGAGCACACCCGAATACGACGAGCATCAGCCCCGCGCTGGCGACTAGCTCACCGGCCGTCCCGCCCCAGCCCAAGCCACCTGGCGCGGGTGGAGCGACATTCCAGAGCACTGCGGCCGCCCTCCCGCCGATTGCGCCCCCGGCCAGCTGCGCGGCGACGTACGCCGCTGCGCACGCTCCGCCGCGCTCCCGGGCGAGCCACTGCAGCACGGTGATGAGCGGATTGAAGTGTCCGCCCGAGACCGCACCGAAGGCGACGATGAGCGACACGAGCGCGCCTGCCAGAACGATGGCGACCACGGGCAGCAGGGCGCCTGGTGCGGCCGACAGCAGTCGCGAGGCGGCGATGCCGCCGCCGCTCGCGGCGAGCACCAGAAGCATGGTGCCGAGCGCCTCCACCCCGGCGCGCCTCGCGAGCGACAGCGCCGGATCGGCCTCGTGGAAGCAGGTGGTCTGGGCGGCGCGCATCAGTCGTGGCCCTGATCCGCGTATCTGGCGTCGACCTCGCCCATCTTCTCGGCCAGCTCCGTCGGCGTGAAGAAGCCCTTCGCGAAGGCGATGTTGGAGAAGGCCACGATCCAGCGCTCGTAGTAGGGCAGCTTGCCGATGAGCGCCTCGCCGAGCGCCTCGACGCCCTTGCGCTTCTCCTCGGTGTTGATCAGCTTCTTGAAGTCGAGCACGTCGGCGAGCGCATGGCAGCTCTTCTCCCATGGCTCGAGGACGTGCTCGGTCCGCATCACGGAACCGGCTTCGAACCCGCCGATGTCGTTGGGAAGTCGGCTGACGAAGTCCTGGGTCGCCATCACGCGGCCTCCTTGTCCAGTGTGACCGGTATGACCCCGATCATGGCGTCACGCGTGACGAGCGCGGCCAGCTGCTCCTCAGACCAGCCCTCCGTCCCTTCGGGACGAAGCGGCAGGACGAGGTAGCGGACGACCGCCGTGGAATCGCTCACGCGGACCTCGACGTCGTCGGGGATGATCGTGCCGAACTCCGCCAGCACCTTGCGCGGCTCGATCACCGCGCGAGCCCGGTACGGCTTGAGCTTGTACCAGTCGGGGGGAAGCCCGAGCACGGGTCGTGGGTAGCAGGAGCACAGGGTGCACACGATGAGGTTATGCACCTGCTCGGTGTTCTCGAGGACGATCAGCTGAGTGTCGTCGTAGAAGGTGATGCCGAGCTCCTCGCAGCCCCTGCGACCGTCGGCGAGAAGGCGCGCCTTGAATGCAGGATCGGTCCAGGCGTGTGCCACCACCGCCGCGCCTAGCGCGGGCGTACGGCTGTCGAGCACCTCGATCTGGTGCCTGATCTCGTTGGCCGTGATGTACCCCTTGTCGATCAGCAGCTCGCGGACCGCCATTTCCATGACGGCATAGTACCCAGGGCGTTCGTCGGAGGTGATGGCGGCGTGGTCGTCATGATCGTGCCCGTGAGCATGACCGTGATCGTGTGAGTGCGGGTCGTTGGTCATCACGCGCGCTCCAGCCATGTCTCGTAGACTTCGATGTGAAGCTCGTCGCGGGGCGAACCCTCGTACCTGCCCCACAGCGACGGCATGGGGATCGAGACGCGATAGAAGTGGCGCCGGCTTCCTGCGTTCCGACCGAACCCCTCCTCCTCGTTGTCCACGAGTGCGGGCTCGATCACGCGCTCGACCGTGGCCATGCTGCCGCGGAGGTACATGGGCACCCGATAGTGCCCGATCGGTGCGCGATCGGCGATACGAACACGCTCGCCGATGCCGAAGGTCGGCATCTCGTTCAGCGCGGGCAGTACCTGCTGCAGTATAGTAGCGGTCATGGGCCAGTTCCCCTGTATCAGCTGAAGCCAGGCTGCAGGACGGACGCATCGCAGACCATTCTACCGTGTCAGGCGGATCCCCATACCAAGGTCTGTAGGTTGGCAGCGCGGCTCGTATACGTCGCCGTAAGAGAGTAGCTCACCGACGTTGTTGGTATACGTCGATACCGACGTATGTCTTCGAGACCGCGGCTGCCTCGGACATCTTGAAGCATAGTAACGGCGCCCAGACTGACGGCTCGAGACTGCTCGTCGTCCGACTGGCAAGTTCTTTCGCCCTCGATCAGGGCGGTGACGACGTCCGCAAGCAGAAGGAAACCACGACGATGAGAGTGCTGATCAAGGCGGTCCTGCTCGGTGGTGTAGTCAGCCTGGGCGCGCTGCCTGCGCTCGCACAGGAGACTCCATACGCTATGATCAACGCGGCGGCGCAGGCGTCGGCGGTGACGGTCACGCCTCTGCGCGGCGGCGTGTCGCTCCTGCAGGGCTCCGGCGGCAACATGGCCGCGTTCGCCAGTGCGGACGGCCTGTTCCTGATCGACGACGGGATCTCGATCTCGCGCGAGAAGATCGAGGTGGCGCTGCATGGCATCTCTCCTGCGCCGATCCGCTACGCCGTCAACACCCACTGGCACTGGGATCACGCCGACGGAAACGGCTGGGTTCACAGGGATGGCGCCGTGCTGATAGCGCATGCGAACACCGCCCGACATCTCACGCAGACGATCCGCGTCGAGGAGTGGGGCCATACCTTTACGCCCACCGAAAAGGACGGTCAGATCGCGCAGCTCGTCTCGAGCGAGAAGACGATGCAGTTCGGCGGAGACTCGATCCGGCTGCGGCCGTACATGCCTTCGCACACCGACGGCGACCTCTCGGCGTACTTCGCGAAGGCGGACGTCATGCTGACCGGCGACACTTGGTGGAACGGCCTATATCCCTTTATCGACTACGTGGCCGGCGGCAGCATCGACGGCATGATCCGCGCGGCCCAAGCGAACGTCGAGATGGCGGGCGTGAAGACGATCGTGGTTCCCGGTCACGGACCGGTCGGCGGTCGAGCCGATCTGGTGGAGTACCGGGACATGCTGAAGGCGATCCGTGCCAAGGTCGCCGCGCTCAAGGCGCAGGGCAGGACGCTGGACGAGACGATCGCGGCCCGCCCGACGGCCGACTACGACGCCAAGTGGGGGCAGGCGATCATCAGCCCAGCGCTTTTCACGACGCTGGTATACCGAGGCGTGTGATGCCTTCCCTTGAGACGAGCGGCTGCGACCGACAACGTCCGACCCGATCGGAGCTTCTCGCCGCGTCCAGCGGGCCGTGTGCATCGACGCGGGCCGGCCGGTGCAGGCTCCTGCCGGTACAACACGGAGCGCCGACATGAAGCGCCTCTTCCTTGCGGCGTCACTGATCGCCGGCGCGGCGAACGCGCAGTCGGCTCCCTGGGCTGCGCCGGCGGCGATCGAGCTCCCGCTGGTCGATGACCGGCCAGAGCCGGCGGCGTCGGGCGGCACTGGAAAGACGCAGGTGCCCTGGGGTCACCGCGCCATCGCTGTCAGCGCCCACGATCGGGTCTATGCGGCCGAGCAGCTCTCGAACACGCTCTCAGTGACCAATCCCGCCACCAACGAGCTTCTGGGCGTGATCAGGCTCGGCAGCCCGCAAGCGGCCGACCCACGTTCGCCGCATGAAGCGCAGGCGCTCGTCAGTGGCCTGGGTTTCTCGCCCGACGGACGCACGCTGGCGGTGGTGTCGATCGGATCCGACTCGGTGACCTGGATCGACACCGCCACCAACGCGATCAAGCACACCAGCTACATCGGCCGCAGTCCGCACGGGGCGTTCTTCACGCCGGACGGCAAGGAGGTCTGGGTCACGGTTCGCGGGGGGGATCATATCGCCGTACTCGACCCGCGCAGCTTCGAGGAGACCGGAACCATCAGGACGCCCGTCGGCCCGGGAATGACGATCTTCTCGCCCGATGGCCGCTATGGCTACGTCTGCTCCTCCTCCATCCCCGAACTGGTCGTATTCGACGTGGCGACGCACGAGCAGGTCGGGCGGGTCCAGCAGCCCAGCTCCTTCTGCCCGGATATCGCCGTCAGCCCGGACGGCAGGCAGGTCTGGTTCACGCTGAAGGACGTGGGCAAGACGGTTGCGTTCGATGCCAGGCCTCCATTCGCGGTCTTGAGGGTGATCGACACCGGACCGATCACCAATCACGTCAACTTCGCTGCCACCGCGAAAGGACAGTTCGCCTACGTCACCGTCGGCGGCCTCAATCAGGTGAAGGTGTTCCGGATCAGGGACTACAGGCAGGTCGCGACCATTGCGGTCGGAAGTCTGCCGCACGGTCTATGGCCTTCGGGCGACGGATCGCGCGTCTATGTCGGCCTGGAGAAAGACGACAAGCTGGCCGTGATCGACACCGCGACGAACAAGGTCACTGCCATGGTGCCGATCGGGCAGGCGCCGCAGGCCATCGTCTACGTACCAGACGCCGTGCCAGATGGCGGCTGCACCGCCAACCTGCAGCCGCTCGGCGCCGCACGCGAGACGGCGGGGCTCGCGTCCGAGCCGGATCACGCCGCCGTCTCGGCCGCTACGAGCGCGACCTCGCTCGCGCAGACCGTGGCTATGGCGCCGCTCCGCTCCAATGGTGAGCGATGACGACGTGAGTCCAGCAGTCGCAAACCGAAGGTCCCAGGGTGGCGCGCGTGCTGTTCAGCACGGCCTGCCTCAGGGCATCACCCAGCGGACCGGCAGCGTGTAGCTCGAGGACACCGGCGATCCGGAGGCGTCGAGCGCAGGCGAGAAGTATACACGCGTCGTCGCGGTCCTGCAGGTGGCGTCGTCGAGGTCGACGTTGCCGCTCGACGTCGTGATCTCGCATGCGCTCACCCGGCCGTCCGTGCCGACCGTCAGTCTGGCCACGACCCGCCCCTCTGCACCGGCCCGGATGGCGGCAGGCGGGTAGTTGTCCGCCGAGAAGAAGGCTCCGGGATTGCCGCGCAGCGAGGCCGCTCGACTGATCGCCGGAGAGACCGCGGGCGCCGCGGATGGCGCCTCCCCATCCTCGTCGTCACCGTCGTCGTCGCTCTCCGTTGGCACGTCGCTGCGATCGACATCCGTCGAGCCAGGACTCGACGTCTGGGTCGGAGCGCTCGCCGCCTCGCCACGATCCACACCTCTCGCCTCCATGGGGGCGATCTCCGCCCCGGCGTCGCCGTCATTGAGGGTCGTGTCCACTCCGCGCTCGGGAGCGGGCGGCCCCGAGCAGGAGGAAAGAGCAAGAAGGATCGCCAGACTACGCCGCATGTTCGGTCGGCTCCCCAGCCTTCACGCGAGCGGTTCCGATCAGGCGGAGGCTACGCTCGATCTTCACGAACAGGAATACGAAGACGATGAGGACGAAGCCCAGGAAGGCCGCGCCGGCGAGCGTCACCTGGATCCAGAACTTGGCGTTCGCTTCGGTCTCTCGAGCCTGACGTGCGGCGAGATCGGCGACGAAGCGCTCCCGATGCCACTGCAGAAGCTCGAGCACGCGCATCTCGGTCAGCGGCCTGCCTTTGCTGGCCGCAAGCTCCATCGCCAGGCTCTTCACGCCCTGACCGTAGGCAAGCGCCTCTCCCGGAAGCCGGTTCGCCTCGGCCTGCAGACTGCGCTCGAGGTCGGCCGCCGTCAGCGTACCTCGCTTGCCAAGATAGGTGACTATCGCCTTGGCTGCCTCGCGGATGCTCGGATCCACGTAGGACTCCATGTCACGTGTCAAAGTGTCCTGGCTCTCGGCCGTCGTGTCCGTGATCCTGCGCTCGGAGATGAACTCGCGCAGCGTCCCGCCGGTCGGAGGCGCCGTCTCGGTGAGCCCCGCCCATCGCAGCAGCTGGGGTACGCTGCTCGCGAGACCCCATGCGGTGAGCAGAAGCGCCACGCTGGCGGCGATCAGGATCACGACGCGAAGGACGCCCAGGTAGACGTTTTCCAGATTGGTCAGCATGTTGCTCCCCCCTCTCTCACACTATGCCTCGCCTGCGCCGAGACAAGCTGATCACTCCGAACCGAAGCGACTTGATCGCGGCACCTCCGCCCAGGCCGGGCGCTGCCAGGCCGCCCTGCCCCGCTCGCATCCCAGCTCCCGCGAAAGATCAGACCTTGTGCACCTGATCGAGGCCGCTGCCCGTCGCATCCGCTCGGAGCGACGCCCGGACCTGCATGCCCATGTCGGAAAGCGAGTACACGTAGCGGGACTGATCCTCGTCGAAGCGCTTCAGCAGGAGAGCCGTCATCGCGACGCGACGACGCCTTCGCGGGAGCCAGTGACAGAGGGCTGCGAGAAGCGTGCCACGCGTCCCAAGCTCCTCGCTGGAGGCCTCGGCGTCCGGGAATGCGGCCATGATGCGGCGTTCGCCCGCGGAGAGCAGACGGGCAATCTCCGATGCTTCTAGCTTTTCCATCCTGCACCTTCTGTGCCCGGACGGACATGCGTCGGGATCTCTCCGCCAAGCCTGATCGTCGGCGCTTCCACGGGCCCCCCTTTCTCCTGGCACGGCCAGCTGGCCCGACACCAGGAAGCGACCTGCCGTCGCGCCGCTGAGCCGCGGTCTCGCCGCATCGCTCCTGCCGCAAGACGAGCATCTTCTCCCTGCCATCTTTCCTGCTCCACAGCGGCGCCGTCTCGCGTCGCCGGAGTGGTTGGCTCGATCCGCGAGCCCGGACGAGCGCTACCTTGGTATGGCCGTTCTCTTTCCTCGACTGTTTAGGCGAAGTGGCCGCCGCGTCGGACTCCGTCGCATCGGCGCCAAGAACACAGCGACCGATGCCGTGCCCGTTCGGCATACGCATCACTAGGTCGCAGACGCCTCCAAGCCCTTTGATCAACCTTAAATCGTCCAGAAAGAATTGAGCGACCCGCATGTATCGAAGAAGGCTCCATTGTGAATGTTGGAGCCTGCGCTATGAAGTGGATACAGGCCGCTCAGGTCGGTGCAGGCAGAGGGGGAAGGCACATGGTGCATGACGATGAGGTTCTCGCGCTTGCGACCGATCTGACAGTGGCATGGATCGCCAATACAAACACGCGAACGGAGGCAGCTCAGGTTTCGCAGGTTCTGCAGTCGGTAGTGGACGCCCTGTCGATGCTCTCGGCGGGCAAGACCGAAGAGGAACCGACCACCGTCGCCACCCCGGCAGTGTCGATCCGCAAGTCGCTTGCAGACAAGAACCACATAATCAGCCTGATCGATGGTCGTCCGTACAAGTCTCTGCGGCGTCACCTCGCCGCGAACGGCCTGACCCCGGAGGAGTACCGGGCGCGGTACGGTCTGAAGCGCGACTACCCGATGGTGGCCGAGAACTATAGCGAAGCCCGGCGCGCGATGGCGAAGGAGCTCGGGCTGGGACGCAAGCCGGCAGCAGCAGCCGCCGAGAAGCCGTTGCAGGTCACGGCGGACGCGGAGACGAGGAAAGGATCCGGGCGTAGGCCAGGGACGCGCAAGCGGACGGTAGCCTGATCATGCATCCGCTCAGAGGCGTTCAGATTGAAATGAACCGCTGCCCGCTACTTCGTCTGTGTGAAGGCTCGCTCGGCAATATGACGGCCGACCTTCCTTGAGCACGCGCGAAGGCGATCGCGACGAGGTGCGCCCGGAGCAGTCCACCGACCCATCTGCATCTAGGGGCTGGTCACCTGGCAGGCTGATCACCTTCGCGCCGGTGCGGATCTCCTCCCTGCCCGACCTGGCGCTTCTGGCGGGAGGGGCGGGTGCCTGCCTGTATTTCTTCAGCCGCGTTCACGACGTGGTCTTCCTGTCGGGCTTCGGCCTGGGCGCGGGCGTGATGCCGGTCACCGCGCCGGACGCGATCGTGGATGGCCTCTCCGGCTTCGTCCTTACGCTGCTGTACCTGGTCGTTCCGGTCGCCTCGGCGTACCTGCTCTACGCCGGGCTGGTCATCGTGGTGCGCGCATGGCCGCTTGCCCGCAAAGCACCTGCGCCTTCGAAAGTGGAAACGTCGAGCAGCGGCATCGCCGGCTTTCTGCAGCGGGTTCGCTCGGATCCGCGAAATCCCCCGCTCTTTACGGCGCTGCTGCTGCTGCTGGCCGTTCCCTTCTGCTTCGTGGTCTGCGTCGCCGCGGTCGCGATCTCGGCGGAGATGGCGGCACGCAGGAACATCCGAGAGGCCGCGAACTCGGTGGGAGGGACATGCACGAAGTGCCTGATCTACACTGTGGGAAAACGTAAGGTGATAGGCAGGCCAATCGGCAGCACGCCGGAGCGGCTGTTCGTCCTGGGTCCCGGGCGAAGTGTGACGCCGCTCAGGATCGACGAGGTAGACGAGATCGCGCCGGCTCGCTCAGATATATCTCAGGGCACCAAGACGACCGCGCCGCTTCGTCGGCGAGGCGAGCGTGTCTCCTCGTCGCCTCCCCCGGCCTGACTGCGACTTCGCGGAGACGCGCGCGCGAACTCCGGCACGCGTCCTACGGCAGAGTCGTAACGAACAGCCGCGCCTCGTGACGTACTCTCAGCCATCTCTCCTGCTCCACCCGCGCGTCGGCAAGCGCGCGATGCGCCGGCGTGCCGTCAGGAGCCGATCCGAACCTCGCTACGAGATCGTGAACGACGGACTCGAGCTTTGCCTCGGCAAGCGCCGGTCCGAGGATCTCGGCTGCGGTCGCCCGCAGCGCCTCGTCCGTATCGCGCAGCCGCAGCCGGTGCCGGGGCTGCCCAGCCGCTCGCAGCAGGACGCTCAGCCACTTGCCGTCCCATGAGGGTGCGCTGGCGAACAGATCGTGTTCGGACAGCACCTCGACCATCCGCTCCGCGACGACGTCATGTGGCTCGCCTTCGGCCTCAAGGGTCGCGCGGCTGATCCCATGGATCCTCTCCGCAGCCTCGTCCCAATCCGTCCAGCCAGGTGCAGGTGCGATCAGGTGGCTCTCGCCACGGCCATCCTGGAACACCCATGCGACCTCCACGGGATAGCTGCGATCGGCGAGAGACGACGCCTCGAAGTCCAGGAACACCTTCATGGCACCCGCCTACTGTCATCTTCCCTCGACGCAACCCGCCCCGCACGGGCGCGCGCTCATGCGATCCTCGCCGCAAGGAGTCTCGCTCTCCTCCGATGCGGACGGGACGAAAGTACAGCGATTCCGCCGAAGCCGCTCGATCCGGATGAAATCGGCAGCAGCGACGGTTGTGGCCGCGCGTCGGCGCCAGCATAGTCGCGACGGGCGGGAGAATCTCTGATGGGCATTGCACGAGCATCGCGTGGCGGACTGCTGTCGATCCTCGTCGTGGCACTGCCGGCGGGCTCCTCCGCGCAGGACGTCGCCAACTTCGACAGCGCGGGCGTCGTACTCGGCAGCGATCTCCAGCAGGCCACGGCGGCGCTGAAGGAGCGAGGCTTCGCCGTGAGCCAGATGGTCGCCACGTACCCCGTCGCGAAGGACACCTCGTTCGTACAGGCGCTCACCGCGGAGAAGGAGGACGAGGTCACGCGCGAGAACGTCGTCGTGCGCCTGGACGAACCGCCGTCCGAGAGCCGCGCCTTCCTTATCTGGCGCTCCATATCCTTCAAGCCCGGCAAGGCGCCCACCGTCGAGAGCTATAGGGCGGCCGTCCGCGAGAAGGCAGGCAACGAGACATACTGGCACGACGAGCGCGGCTCTGTGATCGAGCAGTACGTGCAGTGGTCGAAGTCCGGCAAGAAGCGCGGCGGCCTGTTCAGGATGATGGACTCGCTCCCCTCGAGCTATCCCAACGCCTGCGTGGTCGGGATCGGCGTATCGAAGAGCGACGAGGCGATCCGCGCGAAGGTCCGATATCCCGAGTACGGCAGGATGGGAGGCAACGGACCGCCGCCGGTCGCCGGCGTGATCGTCCCGCAGGAGCGCTGCGCCGCCGGTCTCGTCGTTCGCTACTTCGTCCCCGATCGCGCGACCGGCCTCGTGAGCCGCGTCGACCTCCTGCTGATCGACCAGGCGCGGTCGGAGGCGATGGTGGCCAGGCGGGACAAATTCCTCGAGGAGCGTAGGGTTGCTCAGGTGAAGGCCGCTCGCGACGCCGGCGGAAAGCCGGTTCTATAACCGGCCCAGGACACTGCCGCGGCTACGATCGACCTTTGCCGAAGCGCCGACCAGTCGCAGAAGAACGCTTCGCACATGCCCGCTTGCAGAAGTTGAGAGGCGTCGAACGGTGCGGTCGCGCTAACGCTCCATCGCAGATAAGCCCCTGATGCCGATCAACTTACGCATCCGTACCCGTGACCCGTCGTATCTGAGAGCGCGGCTGGGAGAGAAGACGCGTGACGGAACGACAACGGGTGAAACGCAACCTGCCCGTCGAAGGAGGACGCCGGATACTTCTGTACTTCTGGGGGCACGAGACCGCTCCGCGGATCCGCAATTTCGTCTGTGTCGACGCGCATGACGCGCTGGTCTGGCAGGCAGAGCTCCCGCCGTCGACCAGCCCCGACTGCTTCGTCTCAATAGATCGGTCGGGCGATGTCATCGAAGCGAGGACCTACCGGGGACAGGCGCTGACGATCTGCACGAAGACGGGTGCGACGCTGTCCTGATCCATGCCGCAGGCTCCGAACGATCCGGCTTCCGGCGAGCTCTCGAGCTGCCGCAGATGAAGAAGACGTCCTTGCTCCACGAGGTGACGCATGATCCGTCATATTGCCTCTTTCCGTCCTCGATGCTGCGCGCTCAATCGTCGCGCGTATTTCGGCACAGAAAGTCGACGTGCGCGGCAGCCCGCGAAAGCGGATAGACCACAGCTCGCTGGCGCCAGCCCAGCAGCGCGACCATTGCGTATCGTAGTGGCGGCTCTCCCACAGCTCCTCGGCCAGCCGCTCGACGAGGCCGTCGCGATCGGTCGTGGTGCAAAGCACGCAGCCAGCGGCGTTGTGACCGAGGGCGACTCGAGAAATGATCGAGAAGTACGACGGGCCTTCCCACGCTCACGTCGCGGTTCGACGACATGGCGCGCGGCCGGACGCTACAGCGTGACCGCGGCCTTGAGACCCACCACGCCGACGTCATCTACGCGGCGCAGCCCGCCCGGCTGGTGGATCCATTGCACGTTCGGACGAAGCTCGAGCCATTCGGTCGGGTGAAGACTGTAGTACACCTCCGAGGCGTATTCTGCGTCACGCACCGGCGTGCCGGGCACGAGCGCATCCGCGCGCGCGGCACGCCCGTTGACGTTGGTGCGTGCCAGCGCAACCCCGAGCACGTCGCCGGGCAGCGCGGGCACGAGCCCCTTGTAGAAGAGTCCGAGCGCCACCTGATTGTCGGTGACCGTCGTCTTCCGATCCGTCTGAGTGACGTTGAGAAACATGCTAAGCCCAGTAAGGGCCTTGCCGTCCTTCGACGCTCCGGTGAGCTGCTGCTGGACCGACACGTACACGCCGTAGCGGCTCGAGCGGCGAAGCGGGTCCGTGCCGGTGAGCACGATCGGTCGGCGGTCGCCATCCAGGTACACGTCGTCGCCGTCAGCGGTCGCGAGCCAGCCGCCGACCTTGTACGAGCCGACGCGGCCATCGTCCCCGCCTCGCGCGAAGCCCGCCTCCACCGGAATGAGCACGCCGGTGGCACCCTTGAAGCGGCCGACGAAGAAATCGTTATCGAGGTTGCGCGGATTGATCTCGTAGACGGCGCCCTGGACGTAGTGGCTGTCGTCGACCGCCAGGCGGACCCGAGCGCCCCACTGGCTCACCGGCCAGTTGTACCAGTAGTCGCCTGCGAGATTGCCCGGCTGCGCGCCGCAGAAGCTCAGGTTCATAAAGTGGCATGAGAAGGCGGCGAAGTCCTCGCCGGCATTGGTCCGCCCGACCTTCATCTCTACATGTTCGCCCAGCTTCTGCTCCCACCAGAACTGCGTCAGGCGCACCGTCTGGCCACGGCCGTACACCTCCTGTACCTGCTGAAGCGTCTTTAGCCCGGCGTCGGTGGTGAGATCGTAGCCGCGTCGCCACGTCACCGTGGCCTGGAACGCGCCACCCGTCAGCCCCACCAGCTTATCCAGGTCGAGCAGTGCGCCGACGTCGAACTGGCCGGTTTCGCGGAACAGCTTCCGCTCGCCGCCGGCGACATTGTAGCCGCTCTCCGACGCGTAGCGTGCGGTGAGGCCGATGCCGCGGCGGCCGAGCCTCGTGCGTATCTCCTGCCAGTCGCCGATCAGCCCGGCGGGGGGCGAGCTCTGCGTATCACCGACGAGCGACGATGGCGACGTGTCGCTGGCTCGCCGGCGAAGCGGAGCGCGAGGACGGCGCTGCGTGTCCGCCGACCGTGTCGCGGTGGCGGGATCAGGAACGGCGGCGTCCGCTGCGGGCGCAGGGTTCTGCGGCGTGGCCGCCTGTGCCGCGTCAGCCGGCGGCGATGCTCCCACGTCCACCTGCTGGGAATGCGCGGCGCCGGCAAGCGGCAGGGTCGCCGCGGCAACCGCGGCGGAAATCAACTTTCTCATGGAGCCCTTGAACACATATCGTTGCGGCTGGGCAACGAGCCATGCACAAGATCGGTCCTAGCTCCGGCACGTGGACGACAGCGACGCGCCAGCCGCATGGTCGCAGCCCTTCTAGATGCGCCTATCTCTGATGCGGCTCTTGAAGCCGTTCGTCAGGCCAGCGGCGAGCCCTCATCGTCACCTTATAACTAAGCCGCGAAGCCGTGCAGCCCACCTTCGACGCAGTCGCTGGCATCGCGCCCAGAATCGAACGTGCAGATCTACTGGCCCGATTACACCGCCTGAAAGTCCGTCGGAGAACGCGTCAGGCGCTCCGCGCGGCGGTATCCGGCAAGCGCCCGGCGAGTTCATAAATGCCTGCACCGTGGAAGGCCGGAACCGAGGCTCCGTCGATCAGGATCGGGCGTTCCGGTGTCAGGACTGCCGCCTCGCGATGAGCGGGGTCGAGCGTCAGCCAGGCCCGGACCGCGCCCTCCAGGCTCGTGACTTCCGCGAGGTCATCGTCCCCTCGAGGTACGTTCTCCAGCGCGGCGCTCATCCGCCAGTCGATCGTCGGCGTCCCGCTGTCGCCCCACGTGGCCTCTGCCATGCTGCACTCCGTCTCTTCTCAGCTGATCCAGCGAGCGCTCCCGCGTAGATGAAGTTCCAGTGCCACGACATCGACAAGCGGACGCCGGCCTCGGCGTGGAGGACGCCGTCTTCAGGACAGCAACATCAGCCATCGACTTGCTACATTCGACAGTTCCCTACGCCGCTGATTTTGGCGTGATCCTCTCGACAGGTCATGTCACGGCATCCGCCGACGAGCAGGTCGGGAATTGAGATGCCTCCCGCGGCCGGGCGGCCACGAGCGCTCCGCGCCGATCCAGGCACTCGGTTCGGCCAGCCGCATGGAAGCCTTCTCGGAGATCATTGGCACCATTGACGGCATACTTTGGTGTTCGTCTTTGTTAATCGATTGTAATGGATTGTTTCCAGATTGATCGCGCCGTAGGGGCCGGAGACACGGTCAGGACGGCAGATCGGGCTTGCTTCGCATCACGCGGTCATGCCGCATTCGGCATCGCTCCCGATCCAGGTTTCGGAGGGAAGATGATGCGGTATCTCAGGCCCGTGCTGCTCGGCGCGGCATCGCTCGCCTGCCTGGCGGTGGCGTCGGGTGCGGGCGCACAGACGTCTCAGGGAGTCCAGGACAGCAGCAACGCCGGCACGCCCGACGCGACCGACGCGGTTCCGCTCCAATCCGATCCTGCGGTCGCCGGAGCGCAGACCGCCTCGCCGGCTGCCGATGGCGCCCCTGCAGCAGGCGGCGAGGTCGTCGTGACCGGCATCAGGGCCAGCCTCGCCTCGGCGTTGGCGACGAAGAGACGCGCCGGCAACGTCGTCGACAGCATCACGGCGGAGGACGCGGGCAAGTTCCCCGAGAACAATCTCGCCGAGTCGCTTCAGCGCATCGCAGGCGTCTCGGTCGTGCGCAGCTTCGGCCTCGGCCAGCAGGTCTCCGTCCGCGGGCTCGGCCCGGACTTCACCAACGTGCTGCTCAATGGCCGTTCCCTGCCGTCGGACACGGGTGCCTTCGCGCCCGATGGCGGCGGCCGCGGGCGCAGCTTCAACTTCGACGTGCTGCCGTCCGAGATGATCTCGCGGCTCGACGTCAACAAGACCTCGCTGCCGCAGCTGACCGAAGGCGGCATCGGCTCGACCATCAACATCATCACGCCGCGGCCGCTGGACGGCGACAAGTCGTACGCAAGCCTGACCGTCCAGGGGAACGTGGTCTCCAAGGTCGATACCGTCAGGCCCACCGCCAGCGGCATCGCGTCATGGCAGAACGGCGATCGGACGTTCGGCGTCGCCGTCTCCGGCTCCTACACCGACCTGCGCGCCTCCGAGGACTACATCCGGGTCGGGCAGTGGGATGCCGGCGCGTTCAACGTCATTTCGGGCGGGACCGCCAACCCGGTCGTCTCGCCGCAGACCTTCAAGGGGCCACGGCAGATCAGCTACGGCGTCGTCCGCGGCGGGACGAAGCGCTACTTCGGCAGCGGCAGCGTCCAGTGGAAGCCGACGGACAAGCTGCTGCTCACCGCGGACGGCTTCTATTCCGAGCTTCACCAGCGCATCTCGGATTCGATCCTCAACCCAATCTTCGGCAACACCGTCGTCGACCCGGTCGTGAGCAGCAACGGCGTGCTCGTGTCGGGTACCTATCCCGGTCAGACGTTCCTCGGCAGTCCTGGGGTGGCCGCGGCTCTGGCGGCGGCACGGGACGCGAACGGCGCCCCCTTATCGGTCGTCCAGCCGCAGACGCTGTCGGTGGTTCGGGCGCGCGACCGGGTCGCCAAGAGCTACGACATCGGCCTGAACGCCAGGTGGGAGCCCACAGACCAGCTTACGCTGGAGGGTGACGCTTCCTTCGCGAAGTCGACCGGCAACAAGCCCGACGACCCCTACATCCTTGTCGGCAATTACGCGCAGAGCAGCATCGGCTACCAGCTCAAGGATGGCAATCCGCTCGTCACCGACAACGACGCCGTCCTTGGCGATCCATCGCTCGCACGGATCGGTACGTTCCAGAACTACGGCCAGCGCGTAGACGACAGAATCGACGAGGGCCGCTTCTTGGCGCGCTACAGGTTCGATGGCTCCTTCCTCTCGAATGTCGAGATCGGCGGAGACTATCAGGATCATCTCAAAGGCCTGAAGGACTACTCGAACCCGTCCGACTCGTACAACACGCTGACATTCCCTTTTCCCACCTCGCTGTTTCGGCCCGTCTCGCTCGGGAGACACTTCCTGAGCGGGGATGCCATCCCGCCGGCGAACAGCTTCATCGGCTACGATCCGGCGCAGCTCGCCGCCTACCTCTCGCAGGCGGCTCAGCTGAACAGCCGTGGCAACTACAGCAGCAGCTACCTTCCGCAGACGGACGCGGCCGGGAATGTGTCGTGCACCGGCAACTGCGCGCTGATCGCGGCGGATCCTGCGCGGCCGGGCGGCCCCTTCGCGCTGGTCAACAATCCCGGCGGCAGTTTCGCCACCCAGGAGAAGGTCGCTGCCGGCTACGTCAACGCGGCCTGGCGCTGGAGTCGCCTATCCGGGAACGTCGGCGTGCGCGTTGTCCACGTAGACACCCTGTCGACGGGTTTCGGACAGACGGTGACCGGCTTCCAGGCCGGCCCGTCCGGCAGCTACACCTTCGTCTACTCGCCCGCGACCGAGCTGTCGGGGAAGGCGAACTACACGAGCGCGCTGCCGTCGGGGAACATCCGTTTCGACCTGACCGACCGCCTTGTGCTGCGTGCGGCCGCGTCGCGCACCCTGACGCGCGCGGACCTCAACGACCTGCGGTTCGGAGACAACTGGTCCGGCTCGGTCGGCAACCTCTCGCTGGCGCGCGGCAATCCCGGGCTCAAGCCCCAGTTCGGCAACAACTACGACCTGTCGGCAGAGTGGTACATCTCGTCGATCAACTACGTGTCCGCGGCCGCCTTCCGCAAGGACCTGCGCGGGCTCTTCCAGGCGGTGACAACGGAGGAGACGATCCCGGGGGCGCCCGAGACCGTCTTCGTCACGCAGACCCGGAACGTGAGCGACGCGCGCGTGCAGGGCGTCGAGGTGGCAGGACAGTACGCGCTGGACGAGCGGTTCGGCTGGGCACAGGGCTTCGGCATCACCGGCAACTACACGCACGTCGAAGCGCGCACGTCGACCTGCGGCTTCACCGGCCTGTCGCCGGACACGTACAACGCGAGCGGCTTCTACGACAACGGCAGGATCCAGACCCGCCTGTCGTACAACTGGCGGTCGAAGTGGATCACGAGCTGCAACTTCGACAACGAGGGCGTGCCGCAGTATCACGCCGCCTACGGGCAGCTCGATCTCGCGCTCCGCTTCAATCTCAGCGACACGCTGCAGATCTTCGCGGACGCCACCAACCTGACGAACTCGAACAACTTCCTGTATGCGGGGACGACCGACCAGTTCATCGAGCGCAACGTGAACTACAGCCGCTTCGACCTGGGCTTGCACATCACTCTATGAGGCCAGGCGCTCGGGCGCGCTCCTGCGTGCCCGAGATGGCGCCCGGCCGAGCCAACCCGTCTCATCGGTCTTCGCCCCTGCCTCGAGCAGCTTCCGCACGGCTACGAACGCTGCACGTCGACGGCGGCGAGCAGCTTGATCATTGTCATGGGTCCATCGGTGCGAGGCTTCTGCCGAAAGCCGCTCAACGAGGCTTGGCGAGTAGCTTCGAAACGGTGTCGCATTCGGGACGCAACATGCGAGCAGGGCAAGGACGACCTTGCGTTGACCGGCGACGAAGCTAGTCACGTCGGCCAGGGGGAAGTCATGAGCGTCGAGATCATCCAGATTCGCGAAGGCGAAGTCGAAGGCTGGGGCGAATGGGCGTTGCGGCAGGCGAAGGAGCGACCTTACTTCGCCGCGCTGCTGGCGCCGGTTGCAGTCGTGGCGACTCCCGCAATCGCGACGACCGGCCTCGCCCTCGGCGTCGCCACCGCGAGCGGAGTCGCGGTCGCAGCCGCCGGGGAGGTGATCTTCGGTCCGGGCACCCAGCCCAAGGTGACCTACCTCTCCGAGGAAGAGGCGGACGGCATCATCGACGCTCACGACCAGCCGCTCGTGCGCGGCGTGACCTATCTCCGGCACCCCAAGCGGAGCCAGCAGTCGGTCATCGTGCGGTCAGCCGAATTCCACGGCTACATCATGAGCCAGAAGGTGGCGGAGATCATCGACTACATGCGCGCCGAGACGAGGCTGGAGGCTCTCAGCATTCTCGTCCGCTCGACCGACAGCAAGCACGCGGTCGTCGGGGGCCATCTCGAGGCGATCTCCGGCAAGGTCGGCGCGGAGCTGAAGAACCAGCACGAGCGCAGGCTCAATCTCACCTACGCGAGCCCAGCCCGGCAACCCCGCCGTCAGCCGTACATCTGGATCGACGACTTCCCGGAGGTGGTCGCCGCCACGCGCAATGCCCGAAAGGGGACGATGAGGTTCGTCCAGTCGACGGACATGAAGTTTGGACTGACCGGCGCAGCCGCCGACATCGTGAACGTGGAAGCGGGCTGGCTGCAGAACTTCGTCATCGAGGTCGAGGCCCGCTTCGCCTGAACGAGCGGCGCACAATTCGGGCCGCGCAGGACGGGTCTGGCTCAGGCCCGACCCATGGGCGTGAGTATCTGAGCCTCCTCTCGCGCGACGTAGCTCTGCAGCGCTTCGATCAGCTTCCTGAAGCGGATCGCGAACTCGGATGGCTCTCGGATCAGCCTGGACGAGGGCCACTCGCAATTGCAGGTCGCCAGATCGGCTCGCCACGCAAGCAGTTCCCGCTGCATGGACGACGCCAGGTCGGAAGGCACGATCCCGGCCCGTACGGCGTCCTGGATCGCCCTGCCCTCCTCGGCGCAGTGGCTGTTAACGAGCCGGGCGAACTGAAGACGAAGTCGCGCGATCTCGTCTGCACGCTCGCATGCGTCGTGGCGTGCCAGTGCGATGATCGTCGATGCAAGGCCGATCATGTGCCTGTGCTCGTCCGCGTGGATCGAAGCCACGTGTCCCCCCTAGCTCTGTCCCCCCGGCGAAGGTGCATGGCGGAAGTTAACGGCGGCGTGACCTATGGCTTCTCGCCCGTCCGATTCGACCAACGTCGGTCGATCGGGCGCTTTCCTGCCCGCGGTCGGCGCCCCGCGTTCGGATCACAGGCCGAGCCCAGTCGATCCATGTTCGCCTTCTTTCAACGCTTTTTCTCTAGCCGGACAACGTGAACAGCCCCGCTTCCACTATCTCTCCGCGAGATCATCCCGATCCATATGTCGAGCGGGTGCTGAGCCTGTTTGCCACGCGCATGCCGGCCACGATGATGAGCCTGCTGTTCGTCGCCGTGGCGACGCTCGCGTCGGCTCGCACTGCCGATCCTCTCGTCATCGTCCTCCTGTGCGCGGGGACGATCGTCAGCGCCGCCCGTCTCGAGCTGCTCTTCCGTGGAAGGTCGACCCACACCGTCGTGACGACGACGTGCGACGCGGCCAGGCGCCTGGAGCGGCGCTATGCGTGGTGGTACCTAGCGTTTGCCGTGATCTTCGGCTGCTTTGCCGCGAGAACGACGTTCCTGCCCGATCCGGCTCTCCGCACTCCCGTTGCCATCCTCGTGGTCGGCTATGCGGCCGGCGCCGTGGCGACCGCGGCTCTGCGCCCTGCGATCGCCGTCCCCAGCGTTATCGTGGCCGTCATGCCGACAGCCACGGTGCTCGCGTCACGTGGAGACGGTCCGGACGCGGTCTCGTGCGTCTGCCTGCTGGCCCTGCTCGCCGGCGGCCTGCGGAGCCTCTCGCGCCGTCATGACGCGCAGAGGCGACAGTCTGCGATCAGTCTCGCCTTCGCGGCCTTGGCACGACGTGATCATCTGACCGGTCTGCTGAATCGCCTCGGCCTCGTCGATGACGTAGCTGCGCTCGAGACCGCCCCCGCGCCGATCAGAAGGTACGCCGTCCACTATATGGATCTCGACGACTTCAAGGCGGTGAACGACGCGCTCGGCCATGCTGTCGGCGATGCTCTGCTGCGGGCGGTAGCCGAGCGGCTGCTGGCCGTCACGTCGAGGTACGACATCGTCGCGCGGCTTGGCGGGGACGAGTTCGTCGTGATCCAGGCCGCAGCCGAAAGCCCTGATATGGTGGCTACGCGTGCGCTCTCGATCGAGCGGGCGGTCGAGCAGCCTATCGAAGCAGCCGGCCACGAACTGCGCGTTCGGGTCAGCGTGGGTTCGAGCCGTATGTCGGTCCATGCGGCAGAGTTCGACGAACTCCTCGCGCAGGCGGATCAGGCGCTAGGCGAGAAGAAGGTCTCGCGTAAGAGCGACAGGCCGCGTTCGCTGGCTCGCTGCGCCTGATCATCTCAGGTGTAAATCGCGCGGCATGTGGCGTTGGTCCCGTCCTGGACGGCGATCCTTGAACTCGATGAAGGCCGTTGCAGGATCGCCTGCCCAGATTGCGAACCGCTACTGCCCGGATAGGTTATCCGCAGCGTCGTCCAACGCCGCCTCGGAAGGCTCCGACTCCGCGGTCTCCGCTTCGACCTTCTTTGCAGGCAGCGTCTCACCCACCTTGCTCCAGCGCACGTCGGCGTCGGCGGGTGCGCTTCCCGCCTTTATGGCGGCCGCCAGATACCGTCCGGCCGCAGTTTCACTCTCGAACCAGGTCGCAGCCTCGTCGGAGATGGTCGCATCGTCCAGCAGCCCGGCGGCCGATGCATCGAAGCCGCCGCATCGATCCAGATCGTTCCAGGCGAAGCGCCGCTCGAGCGACGCATAGCAGTTGCGGCTGTAGATCATCGCTCCGGACCATCCGTCTGCGGCCCTCATGGAGGCGAGCGCCCGCGCACCTGTGGCCACCTCGGCTCGGGACAGCGGCTCTACCGTGGCGGCAGTCTGAACCGCGGCCGGGACCGGAATTGGTGGCGGCGGAGCGGGAGTGTCCACGAGCGAAGTCGGCTCACTTTCGGCGGTACGACCGCTACCGCTACGCCCTGCATAAGCGGCCAGGCAGAGCATGACGACGACTGCAATCGCGACCAGCTTTCCGCAGCCGCCGCCGGAGGATCCCCGCGACTTCACCGCCGGAGGCAACGTTCCGTTCTTCGGCATGCGAGCGATACTCTCAGCAAGCGCCGTCGATCTGTGGATCGCGGAGCTCTCGTCGTTGACCTTCGAGCAAGAAGCCTACCTGTGCGATTGATCGGCGCAAGCTCGCGCGAAAGCTCGATCAATCCGAAATGACATGTACCGGCTTAGCCTTCTTGCCTTCAGATCGCCTAGCAGCGTAAGTCTCGGGCGGGGAACGCGAAATGTTAGAGAACGAGCCGCGGGCCAACGTGCCTGTCTTGACCGATGCCGCCGCGAGTGTCGGGCGTGCCGCTTGGATTATCGAGGCCGTGCGGGCTGCGAACGAGAGGCTCTTCGCACAGGCTCACGCCCACCGCAGTGATGTGCGGAAGGCGCTTGGGCTATGACATCGACGATTGCGATGCGCGCGTGGCCGCTGGCCGACGATCATGCGCTTCTTGTCGGTGACGGTGGAGCCTTCGCGTGCGCACCGCTCGACATGCTGACGAGGATAGCCGGCGGTGACGAGAGCGCGCAGGACGTGGCAGCTCTCGAGAGAGCGGGACTCGCGGTTTCAGTGGACGATCCGCTAGGCTGGATGTCGCATCTTCACGCCGTCGCTCGGCGGCGCGACGTGGCCGGCACGCTCGACTATCTCATTCTAGTCCCGACGCTGCGCTGCAACCTGAACTGCAGCTACTGCCAGGTGTCGCGCGTCGCTCAGACGAAGGTCGGCTACGACTGGTCCGACGAGACGCTTGCCGACGTGCTCGCACTGCTCGACTCGCTTCCGGGCGATCGCATCAAGATCGAGTTTCAGGGCGGAGAGCCGACGCTCCGTCCCGATCTGATCAGGGCCGTGATCGCCAGGACGGAGCGATTCGGCGAACGCCAGTTCGTGATCTGCACGAACCTGCAGCGGCTCGACGACGAGATCTGGGCCATTCTCCAGCGCGACGACGTATTCGTCTCGACCTCGCTCGACGGCGCGTTCGAGACCCACGCTCGTCAGCGGACCGGCTCCGTCGGCGACACGACGAACTATTTCTCCAATCTCGACGAGGTCCTGGCGCGTCTCGGGCCGGAAAAGGTATCCGCCCTTCCCACGATCGATCCGCAGGCGCCTCCTGATGCAGCGCAGCTGATAGACGCCTACGCCTCCCGCGGCCTCGCCAGCATCTTCCTGCGGCCGATCAACTATCAGGGCTTCGCTCGCAAGCGCCACGCGCAGTCTCGGGAGCAGGACGCCTCCTGGCACGCCTATCACGAACGCTTCGTGCGCGAGCTGATCGCGCGCAACTGGCGGAACCGCGACGTGGTGCTGGAGGAAACCTACTTCTCCATCATCCTCCGCCGAATCTTCCAGCCGGGGGCGGACCGTCACGTGGATCTGCGCAACCCGAACCCGATGGGTGTCGACTACGTCGTCGTGGACCATGACGGACGCGTCTTCCCGACGGACGAGGCGCGTATGCTTACGCGATCCGGCGTGATCGATCTGGCGATCGGCACGGTGAGTGGAGGCTGGGACGGGCCTGCGCTGCAGGCGCTGAACGCCCATGCCTCGAACGACGACGATCCTGCGTGCGGCCGCTGCGCGTTCCAGCCATTCTGCGGGAGAGACGTCATCGACGACGTCGCACGGTACGGGCGGATCGATAAGCCCCGACACGAAACCGCCTTCTGTCAGCGCCACCAGGCGATCTTCGATCTCGCGTTCCGGCTGATCTACGAGGACGATCCTGCCGTCCGCCATTCGCTTGCCCGATGGCTGCGCCTCCCCGGCACGCCGAGTCGCATGGGACAGCTGCTGGCATGATTCCTCTCGCGCTTCTCGCGACGTGCGAGGCGGAGGAGCCGTTCGTCGTCCGGCTTGGTGAGGACGACGGCGTTCTGCTGATCGACGACGACCAGGAAGGGGCGACGTTCGCCACCCCCTTCGGGCTCCTGGCAATCGACGGCGCCTCCGCGGGCGACCTCCGTGGAGACGTCGTCATGGTGAACCCGCGCGAGGGCCGGGTGGACCGGCTGCTCCGCGCAGGGTCTCCGCACAACACGCTGCTGGTCACGGAGCGCTGCGACCAGCTCTGCGTGATGTGCTCGCAGCCGCCTAAGAAGACGCACGTCGACCGCTTCGACCATCTGGAGGCGGCAGCCATGCTGGCAGAGCGCGACTCGGTGATCGGCATAACCGGAGGCGAGCCGACTCTGTACAAGGAGCGGTTGCTGACGCTGCTGGAGAACGTCCTGTCCGCGCGGCCCGACCTGTCCTTCCATGTCCTCACCAATGGACAGCACTTCGAAGCCTACGACGTCGCGAGACTGAGGGGCAAGGTCTTCGCTCGGGTAACGTGGGGCATCCCGCTCTATGCACCGGAAGCGGACCTTCACGACCGCATCGTGGCCAAGCCGGGTGCCTTCGTCCGGCTGGAGCGGAGCATGGCACATCTAATGGCAGCGGGAGCGGCAGTCGAACTCCGGACCGTGCTGCTCGCGTCGAACTTCGACGCGCTGCCTTCGCTCGCCAGGTACGTGGTCACCCGGCTCGCCTTCGTGAGGACGTGGTCGATCATGCAGCTCGAGAACATCGGGTTCGCCCGGGCACGCTGGCACGAGCTGTACGTCGACCATACCGACCGCTTCCAGCCGGTGGCGGATGCGCTAGACCTCGCGGCCCTTCACGGGGTCAGATGCAGCCTCTTCAACTTTCCCCGCTGCACCGTCCCTGCCGACTACCGGGAGCAGGCGCCCGCCTCGATTTCGGATTGGAAGCGCAGGTACGCGCCTGCGTGTACGGGCTGCAACGAGCAGGCGAACTGCTGCGGCTTTTTCGAATGGCACCCGGAGGAGTGGATGAAGACCAGGGCCGTGGCGGCATGAGGCGACTGCATTTTCTGATTTCGAGCCTGGCAGCGGCGGGGTTCACGGGGCAGGACGCCATGGCGTTGCCGCCCACACCTCAGGACGCACCTCCCGCGGATGGCGATCAGCCTACGCTGTTCGACCTGTTCAGGCAGGGGCATGCGGTGACGCTGGCGCAGCACCGCAGCCACAGCAGCCATTCGAGTCACTCTAGCCACCGGTCGGGCAGCGGAGGCCACTATAGCCACACGAGCCACCGATCGAGCACGGGTGGGTACGGCTCGCCTTCGTACACGCCCGCTCCCGTCTACTCCCCTGCTCCCGTCTACACGCCGCAGCCCGCGTACACGCCGCCGCCGGCCTACACGCCTCCGCGAAGCGTTCCGCGCTCTCGGGTCTACACTCCTCAGGCACGCTCCACGACCCCCGAGCCTCGACCAACCGAGGAGTTCGGTCAGGACGCACTTGCCGGCAGCACCGGCGCGACGGGTGCGCCGGAGCCGAAGCTGCCGGCGCTCAGCGGTCGCACGAAGCGCTTCGAGCAGATCGTCAAGCGGGTGCAGATCGCGCTTCTCGCGCGCGGCTTCTACAAAGGCCCGATCGACGGCGCCGTGGGTCCTGCCCTTCGCGCCTCGATCCGCCTGTTTCAGGCGGATAGCTTGCTGCCGGTGACGGGTACGATAACGACCGCCGTTCTCGACACGTTACGGATTGCAAGCGAGTAGATGAACGGTAGGAAGCCAAGCTGGCCCAAGATTGACACTAATCCGGCAGGCATGCAGCTCCGAGCGTTAGATGTCTGGCCACTCTCCGCGCCCTTTTTAGCACATGGCGCTCCGCTGTTCGCGCTTGCGAGCCCAAACAGCATTCACATTACAATGATGCTTGTATTGCCGACAACGCTGCCAAGAGCCATCTATGCCAAGCTCCAGTGCCAGTTAGATCTGTAGACGAGCTGATTGTTCATCGATGACCACAGGTGTGGCGCCCACATATCCTGTCGTGGATCACCTCCATATCTAGTTTCGTCAGATAGCCTTCTATAAACATCTTCGGTGATCCAGGTCGGCGTCGTGCTACTCTCGTTGCTGAGCTTGGCGGCGTAGTTGGCCGCGCGGCCTACCCAGACCAGGTCGTTTGCCCCGCGAACACCAGTCTTTGCGGCCATGACCGGAGAATGGTCGATTCCGCAGGTGTGCGCGATGCTGTAGGTTGCGGTCGGATACTGCCTCTGGAGCCGCGGCTGTATGATGTTGTCGCATGCCCAGTGCAGCTGGAGAGCCGTCTTGACGGCATCGCTGCTCTGCGACTTGCCGACATAGACGGCCATGATCCTGTCGCCGTCGTAGGCTGTGATCGTGCCGCCTCGCGATCGGATGAGCTTCGCGGCGACGAGAAGAAAGGTCTTGTAGATCTCTGCTGCGAACTCGCGACTCCATCCGTCGACGAGGCGGGTCGATGCCGCCAGATCGGCATAGAGCACCGTCGCGTCGAGCGAGCGCCCCGTGTTGGAAAGCGTCAGGTCGGTGCTTTCCGGGACTACGACACCGTCCGTCACGCTCCAGGGATCGCGGAAGATCTTCGCGACCGCTTCGTCGAGGTCTGTACGGAGGGTCACGGCAGATTGCTCCTAGCAGATTGGTAGTGGCTACTTTCTAGCCTGTTCGTCCGAGCAGCCGCGCGCCGGCTGCTACCGGTCGCCGGTCGGCGCTCGTTAAAGCCCTGGGGGGGCGTGCGCCCCGCCCTCGGTGGAGCACGTCACCTTTGGCATAGGCTTGGACTCGTCCGGATATCCGACCCCCTGAAGACGACATCCCGTCGGCATCGACATGACGGAACGAGCTCGCCCAGGCCCGTGTGGCTACCCGTTGTTAGGGCCGAGCTCCCGCATGTGCTTTCTCAGCTCGTCTCGGCTGGAAGCCTTCCATGTTCGCGTGGCAGTCACAGAAGTCCAACCGGCGGCGGCCGGCACTCAGCTTCGGGTTGCCGCCCCCCGTGAGGCGTCGAGCATGGACGATGCGCCGCGCCGATTGTCGGCTGTATGCACGCGTCCGGACTCGACGTCGAAGACGCTCTGATGCTCTCCGCCTCCATCGCGATAGAAGCCGAGGTGGCGTTTCCATCTCGTGACGGCCAGCGCTGCGTTGAGCGCGTTGAGGTCCGCTACCTGGACGTTCGTGCGGTAGGGATCGTCAGTCCCGCCGCCGGCTCCCGGAATGCACTCCCGGGCGAGAGCGCGGGTTTCCTGCGTACTCGTGGTCGTCCGCACGAGGCCGAAGATGCCCTCGGATGACACCTCGAGGCCGATGCCGGCGTCGATGAAGGGCACGCCTGCACGCGCCAGCCGGTTGCAAATCGCCTTCTTGCTACCGACCTCGTCGATGCACAGGAACACGAAGTCCATGCGATCGAGAGCGGAAAGCGAGCCCTGCTGCACGCGGCCGCGGTGCGCGACGATGCCGCGGTGCATGCGCGAGTACACGGCGGCGAAGTGGTCTACCTTGGCCCTACGCAGGCGAAGATCGTCCAGGGAAGCCGCCCCCGGCGCCCTGAAGGCGTTGTGCTGGTCGAAGGTGTCGTCGTCGAAGAGATGGATGGATCTGACAGGGCTCTTGCTCACCAGATCCAGGACGTACGAACCCGTTCCGCCGAGGCCGACGATCGCGATCGTCTGCCCTTCCAGCCTTCGCGACAGGTCCTCCGTGCCGGCGCGGCTCGAGGCCGTATCGACATAGTGGAACGGCGAGCCCTCATTGTGGTCCTCGATGACGCGCCCCTCTACGCGTGCCGTACTTGTCGGTTCGATCAGGACGGCCTGTCTCCCCATCAGGTTGACGTAGGAGGTCACGAGTTCGTGATAGTCGCGGAACTCGCGATCGAAGGGCCGGTGACAGAGGAAAAGCTGTCCGGGCACGCCGTACTCGCTTGCGTTCACGCCGACGAGTCCTTCCCCGGTGGCGGAATGCGGAGTGCCGCCGATCCACCGCACGTGGTGTTCCGTCGGAGGAACGGTCACGTCGGCCGACATGCGGAGAGGCACGACGAGGGTGCCGAGTTGGACCTCGCGTCTGCAGGTGACGTAGGGCACCCTGCGGACGTGGAGCGCTCCGGCCTCGACTGCGATGTCGTAGCCCTCCTGTCTCAGCCGGGCGAGGTCGTCGCTACGACGCGATCGTGCGGGCGACGACAAAGGTCTCCCCCGGGCGAGTTCCGTCCTCTGATATCGCGTCAGAAGTCCCTCCGGGGCGCTCAGGGGACCACCTCGATAGGTGACGGTCAGCGCATGCCCCTCGGCGGCCCGAAATTCGGGGAAGGCGAGCAGCACGAGCTGGTCGTGCTCCACGGTGTCGCCCTCGACGAAGTGACGGCGACCGTTCACGACGATCTCCTTCGTCGCGCCCACAGGCGCCATCATGCGTCCGCCTGCGCGCCGACCATCCGCGGGCACCAGGCCACGTTGTTCTTCGTCCATCGAACTTCTCCCTTGCTGGTGTATGTAGCGAAGCCGCTCTCGTAAGACGGCGATCTCATCGTAAGCTCACGTTCGCGGCGTGCAGGAGATGCCTTCTCAGGTCGATCTCGAGCCGATCGGCGCTCGCCCTCTCGAAGAAACTCCAGGTGCGGTCATCGTCGGTCAACGATGCGAGCACCGGCGCGACGTCGGAGACCTCCACCTCGGCGTCCTCCAGGACCTCGAGTGCGGCCGCCAGGACGCGAAGACGGCGGTGCGGCGGCTCAAGTGGCACGGCGATCCGCAAGGGCGCGAGACGCGTGTAGAGCGCGCTGGGCAGCGAGTGCTCGCTCGTGGCGGCGACCATCCACGAGATGGAGCTGAGATCCAGGACCGCGCCGATCGCCTGGCAGTACCAGCGCGACGAACTCTCGCGATCGAGCAGGTCGCCGAGTGCGAGCGCCACGTCCTCCGGCGCCTGCTCCGCCCCCAGCACCAATATGATCGGGTTGGCGCAGCCGCTCGCCGCAAGCGCGATCACGGGGTGAGGCGGAAACCGGACGTCGGGTCCGCGGGGGGCGGATCGGCTCAGCGCTCCGCTCTGTAGCGTTCCGACGTCCATGGTCACGAACGGCACACCAGCCAGACGGGCGAGACGTCGCGCTACGAACCGAGCCTCGTCCGGGGTTGCACCCGTGAGGGCCAGCGGCGGTAGCCAGAACCACTGCCGTCCCGACATCGTCTGATCACGGCACGCTTCGGCCAGCAGGGCGCCCAGATCCGGAATCCAGTCCATGGCCGCGAAGCTGGCTATACCATCCGGCTTGAGGCAGCCGCCTCCAGAAAGCGGCAGCGGTCGGTCGAGACCCAGCGCAGGAACGCCTCTGTCAACCGCGCGGGCGACCGTCTTCAGGCCGTGACCCGCCGTGAGCGGCGCCGCCTTCCCAGCGTCGCGTGGGGCGGAACCGACCTGAGCCTGCGCCTCGCTCACAGCTCGTCCCCCCGCCAGAAGCGCAGGGGTCGACGGCCACCGGCGCCCAGACCCGCCTTCTTGATCCGCTTCTCGGTATCCTGCATCTCGCGCAGGAGCATGCGCTCAAGCGCCGCAGCGCCGTTCTCATCGACGTAGGCAGCGAAGTCGCCAAAGCGGTGTCTCTGCTGTACCCACCAGTCGCGAAAGCGCTCGCGCTCCCACTTCTCGCGGAACCGCATGACGAAAAATCCCTCCTTGTGGCCGCCTCGTCTCATGTCCACGCAGTAGTGCTGGTCGTCGTCGACCAGGTAGCTGGAGATCTCCTTCTCGCGCTCGCGCGCCCCGCGCTCCTTCTGCCGTCGGCGCAGGAGCTTTTCCGCGCTTCTGCTTCGCGATTCCGTCACTTCCTTGATCGCTCTAGCGAGCAGCCGTTCGTGTCCCGTCAGTGCCGTGAGGCGACCCCAGAGCTGCCACTGCTCCCGGCGGTCGCGCATCCAAACGAGCACGTCCCGGGCGAGCCGCGGCCGTTCGAGGTTACATCGCCAGATCACCCGCTCCGACACGACGAAGCTGCCGGCGAGGAACAGCTGGACGAAGCAGATCGAGGCCGACCCGTCCTCGAGACGGGACTCGAAGCCGACGGCGAAGCCGCCGGCACCTTCCGGCGCCGCGTCCCAGGGTGCCCAGCTCCCGTCGCAGATTCGTGCATGTTCCATGAGCGAGATTTTCGCCGTTGTCGGCGCGTGTCGCCAGCTTTTCGCAGGCGCAGTCCGGTGACAGTCAGGATCACCTCGCGCAGGCGTTCAGGGCGGATTTCCTACGATCAGACTGTTCGACGCCGTCCTCATGCTGCCGCGAGCAGCTTCAGCTCCTCGATGAGATCGGCGATTCCCGCGACGGCAGCGCTGTACACGATCTGCCGACCCTCCCTGACCGAAGAGACCAGCCCCGCGTGCGTGAGGATGGCGAGATGGCTCGACATGGTGTTGTTCGGCACGCCCAGTCCTGCGGCCAGCGCGCCGGCAGTACAGGGGCCCTGCTCCACCAGCATGGCGATGCAGCGATAGCGCGTGGGCTGTGCCAGCGCGCTGAGCAGATTCACCGATGTCGCCAGCTCCATTCCTCCAGAATAGTTGTCGTGACTGCCGGTTCAAGCGCCAGCCGATGACCGCCCCGGCCATGAACCGCCTTCCGAGATTTACAACGATGCTTCTAGAAATATTGAAACGTTTGGTCTCGTGATTATGTCCGTCGGCGGCTCGCCTGGAGGGCGGCCTCCTCGAGTGACGTGGACGTACTCATCGAAAGGACAGTCCGATGTACGCTGACGTGAACGCGCCGCAGGCGCTCCGCCTCGACACCCAGCCGACCGCCTACGACATGCCGGACCCGCTGGATCCCGACAGCCCGCAGGACGCGCCCTTCACCGTTACGCGACGGCGGCTCATCCGTCTGGCTCTCGTCGCGGCCGAGACCGGAGCGCGGTTCCAGCGGGAGAGCCTGGAGCACGACCCCATGGCATGGCTGCTGGCCCCCCGCCTGATCTTCGATGGTGTAGACGGAGTGGAGGGAGCACTCGACCTACAGGGCTGCCTCAGAGCCATCCTGCTCCACGGCCTCTCTCTTGGCCTCGACGCCGATCCCGAGGTGTTCGACGAGCTGCTCTCGGACGATCTCGGTTCGGCCGCCGCCCGGTGCCTCATGAACTGAACGGCAAGGCAGCAGGAGAACTGCGATGAAAGGCAAGAATTTGGCAGGCTCTGAGCGCGACTTCCGAGCCGGCTCCGGCGCGGCGTCCTTCCGGAACAAGAGCCCTCGTATGAGCCTGGACGAGGGCGACGAGCCCCCGCCCCGGGTGATCCGACGCAAGCGGATGGCCCGGCCTTCGAGGGGGCGCAGTCCGCTGGCTCGCACCGTCGACATGCCCCGCCTGTACACCGCGACCATCGCCTATGCGGACGGCGACGTGATGCTGCAGGCGTTCCACGCGTCAGTCGCCTGCCATCCGGCGCAGGTCGTACAGAGGCTGAGAAGCCGCTTTGGCGACGACGTGCTCCCGGTCATCAACCTGCGACAGGGGTTTCACCCGGCTGCTCCGATCGTGATAGCGCTGGTGCCTGAGCCGGTAGCCGACATGATCCGGGAGACGGAGCGCGGGTCTGCCCGCCCCGCCGCACTCTCCTTCGTCGTCGACATCGAGCAGCGCATCGAAATCTGACCTCATCGGCGCCCAGCGGCGCGGATGTTCACTGATACAGGATTACCGAAATGGCGAATGAGGCAGGCGTCGGCCGCACGAGTGCGGCCGGTGAAGATGTGCGCGTGCAGTTCAGGCTAAGCATGCCAGATGGCGCCACCGGAGAGGGCGATCTCTCTGGCAACAGGACCGGCGTCGTAGTCGACGTGGAGACCACGGGCGTCGACGGCGAGAGGGGCACGATCGTCGAGCTTACCCTTAGACGCTTCCGCTTCGATGCTGCCGGCCGCATCACCTACCTGGACCGGACCCGCACATGGCGTGAGGACCCGGGCTTCGCGCTCCCGGCGCAGCTAACCCGGCGAACCGGGCTCAGGGACGAGGATGTCCGTGGACGCGAGATCGACGGGGATGAGGCGATGCGGCTTCTACGATCCGGAGCCGTGGTCATCGCCCACGATGCAGCGCATGCCCGCCCCGCGGTCGAGCGCCGCCTGCCCGAGCTGGAGGATCTGTCGTGGGCCTGCTCGATGACGCAGATCGACTGGTCGGGTCGGGCCTTCGACGGGCGCTCGCTTGGATATCTGCTGCGGCAGGCCGGCTGGTTTCACGAAGCCCATCGTGGCCCTGCCGACGTCAATGCGGTCCTGCGCCTTCTGCGTCACGACATGGGAGGCCGGACTGCGCTCGCCGAACTTCTGGCTGCGGGATGCCGGCCGTCCTGGATTGTCCGGGCCGTCGGCGCGCCGTTCGAAGCCAAGGAAAGGCTGCGTGGCAGAGGCTATCGATGGAATGCAGGCCTGCGAACCTGGTGGACCGAGATCGACGAAGCCGGTCGGGACGAGGAGCAGGCCTGGCTCGGCGCTTCGGTCTACAGCTCGGCTCGGAAGCTGCATGGCGCCTCTCCTCAGTTCGAGGAGATCAGACCGACGACCCGCTTCAAGTAGCGGATCATGCGGACGGTCCGACGCAGCGGGGGGAGCCCCTGCTTCTGCCTAAGAAGAAGCTATCGACCATGCTTCAGGGGATAGCGGCGCCGGTGAGCCTGACATGATCCTCCAAAACCTGTTCCGTCGCGCGTCCGGCGGACCTATGCTGGGAAGTGCACGGGATTCGGATCCCGGGCCGGGGCGTGGAAACCCTGAACGAGAGTCGGATTGACCTTATCGGTCGAAGTGCTTCTTCGGCCGGGTGGCGGACACGTATGTCCAGACCACCCGGTTAAAGGTGCCCGCGCCAGCTCGTTCTGGTTTCCAACACCCGGTCCAGGAGCCGGCGTCCCGTCGGGACGCCGCCGACTGGCCGCGCGTCCTCCACGATGGAGAGCGCCTATGGGACGAGACTCGATCACAGCACCAGATACGACACACGGACGCCGGTACGCCCAGGAGGACGTCTGATCATGCCGGTGCAGACCGTCCGATACGTGCCGCCATTCATCCTCGGCACGTTCTTCCTCATCGCTCCCGGAATGGTACTGACGCTCTTTACGAACAGCGACGCGCTGGGCTTTACGCTTTTCCTGTGCACTGCATCGGCAGCGCTTGTCCGACCGGCCGCCAGCTATCTGCTGTTCGCCGTTCTCTGCTCGCTACGCACAGTGCCCTTCATCGTCTCGGCCCTCATCGTTCTCGCGATGCGGCTAGGGCTTGCAAGGCACGCCCTCCCCTATCTGGTCGCCTGGCTAGTCCTCGGCGGCCTCTCCCACCTTCGCATCCGCGCGCTTCGGCGCTCCGGTGCCATCGACATATGATGGAGATTGCCATGTCACTTCTAGCGGCGCTCGTCATCGCAGCGGCGCAGGCAGCCGCGCCCGAGCAGTCCGGCATCGATCGACCGGCGCCTCGGACGGTACTCGGATCCCCTGCCACATACGACCTTGCCGGCTTCCGACTGGGCATGAGCGAGGCGGACATCGACCAGATCCTTCGACAGCGCAAGATGACGGTCGTGCGCAGCCTGCGAACCAAGTCGTTCGAGAGCCAGGTCCGCGATCTTGTGAACCTCCGCGGCGGCAGACTGCCTCCTGGCGGTGACGCGGTACTCGACAATGTCGAGGTCAACGATGGCCGGGGCGGACGCGTAATGATAAGAATGCTCGCGTGGCCTGCCGGCGCACGGATCAGGAGCATCGCGTATCTGCCTCCTGCGGGCACCTCGACGACGACCTGGCATGACCTGCTGGTGGCACGTTACGGCCCCAGCTCCCGCGACAGCGTCTCGTCGGCCGCGCAGCCGCTCCATCTGGTCTGGTGCGGGCAGCAGTCGTGTGGAGGTGCGGTAGAACCCTTTCAGATGGTCGCGGACGTCGACAGCGCCGGAGGTCAGATCGTACTCACACAGCCTGAAGGAAGCGCTCGCCTTCTTGCGACGTTGATCGAGAACGCTGCCGCGGGCAGGCTGAAGGTCCAGCCGCCCTCGTTCTAGCATGCTTTGGATGAGAGCGCCGGCCGACCTCGTCGGTCGGCGGTACCCATGTCTCTCGCATCGCTCAGGTTTCGAAACCGGCGAGGCTCTCGGCCTGCGCCCTCGTCAGTCCGTGGCGGCGGACCAGCCACGCCGCCACGCCGCCGCCTGCTCCGCAGCTGAAGCAATGGAAGCGTCTTCCATGGTCGTACACATACAGACCTACAGTGGGGTCGGGATGAAACTGACAGGTCGTTCTCAGAGCCTGCGTCCGGGTATCGGCTAGCGGCGCTGCGCCTGATAGAACGTCAACCAGAAGGGCGCACCTTAGGCGCTCCAGCCTCCCGCCTCTGCATGAAGAGCAGCAGCGAGCGCGTGATACCTGTCGAAATCCTTGCCGGTTCGTAGATCGGTATTCGTTGATTTTTCGGCTGCGTTCTGGCTGTCTTGGAATCCAAGCATGTAGCCTGGAACAAAATCGCTCTTTCCGCTTGCTACAACGTCGCCGAACAAAGATTTCGGCACTCGCTTGATCGACTTCAGGCCTCCAAGTGGCAGAATGGCTCGCTCGAGAGCTATCCGATCAAGAATGGAGCGACCACGACGAAGCGCACGCAATGCCTCGCTTGGGCTTGCGAAGATTACCCGCTGGATCGAGCCGTCACCGAGCTCGATCTCAAGCACATCGTCGGCGCCGCTCGCCCTGTAGGTCACCGTCTGTCCTCCACTCGACGTCGGCCGGTCGCCACAGCTTAGGCTTCCGTGACACGCCGGCATAAGGCTTCCCGCATCATGACGGCAGCTGCGGCCGGCTATTAGAAGCAGCTCTCAATCGGCTGTTCCTCAACGGCGGCCTGGTCGTGGGCACCGCCGTCTAGCAATGCGAGGATCGCGGCAGTCGCGAGCGAAGGTCTCGTAGCTGAAGGCGACGAGTTCCGTTGCGGGCTTGCCGAAGCGCTGGTGCTTGCCCGAGTTTACGAGATTGATTTCGGCGAGAGCCCGGCGGTAGCCATCTCGAATGCTGCATCCCGTGACTGCAGTCCAGACGGCGTTGCGCCGCCTGAGCCTGCGTGAGACGCGTTGCTCGCTGCTGCTCCCGTGAACTTGGGTTTTAGGCCTGCGATGCTCGTCGCGACCGTCCATCCAGCGCGTGCGCCACCGCTTGACCGTCACCGGGTGCGCCGCATCGCCGAAGCGAAACTTTAAGGCAGCGGACCAGTGCTCGTGAAGTGCGATGGCGATCGCCTTTTCGCCGTTCGGCACCTGTAGCCGCTCCAGCAGCTCGCAATGGGCCCGGATGTACTCGGCCTTCGAGCACTGCTTCGTAGACGAGTCTGCCTGGCGGTGAAGCCTGAACACAATTCGGACTTCATCTTCCTCTCTTGGGGTCGAGGCACACTCAAGCCCGACAAGTTGCACGTCGAAGTGACGGGCGAGCGCCAGTCCGACCGCCCTGCACACGAGCGAGGCGTCAATCTCACCGCGCTTCAGCAAGATCGACAGAATAGGCCCTGCATCGTCTTGATCCATACACCCTCGCGCGCCGCCATCGGCATATGAAAGCCGAATGTGAGAAGTCGGCAAATCTTTATCAAGACCGGAAAAGCATGAGGCAAGGTTGTTAATGCGACAGCGTTTGCCCACCCCGCTTCGCGCGACAAAAATTCAGCGCGTGACGTAGATCGGCAGCGACGCTCTCCAGGGGCATTCACCGACGTTAGGCTGCGAACTTCTTACGTAGCAAGGGTTGGCGATACCCATCTTCGCTTAAGTAGCACGTTTACCGCGAAACCTCCCCGAAAACCTTTGCTCACTTACGAACGTCTTAAGGGTCAATGGCATTTCTTCAACATCTCGACGCCTGACCCCGCCAACTGCTCGGCGAGGAAGTCGACGAACACGCGCACCCGCGCGGGCAGATGCGCGCCGCCGACGAAGACCGCGTGGATCAGCTCGATATCGCCGGGATTATAATCCTCGAGCAGCGGCACCAGCCGCCCGTCGGCGATCTCGCGCTCGACGCTGAACCGCCCGACCCGCGCCACGCCGACGCCCGCCGCGGCGAGCTGCCCCAGCGTCTCGCCGTTGTTGGCGACGATCCCGCCTTCCACGCACAGGGTGACATCGCGACCGTCGCGGCGGAACGGCCAGGTCGGCTCGGCGCGACGGAAGCTGAAATTGAGGCAATTGTGCGCGTGCAGATCCTCCGGCACCATCGGTGTGCCGTGACGCGCGAGATAGTCGGGAGCGGCGACGATAACGCGGCCGCTCTGCCCGAGCTTGCGCGCGGTGAGCGCGCTGTCGGCGAGCGGGCCGAAGCGCACCGCGACGTCCGCCTGCCCCGCCGCGACGTCGACCAACGTGTCGGTCAGCGCGATGTCGATCAGGATGTGCGGATAGGCCCGCGCGAAGTCGCCGAGCAGCGGGACGACGCACAGCCGCCCGTGCGAGAGCGCCGCCGACACGCGCAGTCGCCCGCGCGGGCTGCCCTGATCGGCGATCTGTTGCTCGGCATCGTCGAGGTCGGCGAGGATGCGCCGCGCGGCGAGCAGATAAGCCTGCCCCTCCGCGGTCAGCGTCAGCGCGCGGGTCGAGCGCAGCAGGAGCCGCACGCCGAGCCGCGCCTCGATCCGGTCGACCGCACGCGCCACCGCCGAGGGGGTCAGCGCCAGCGTGCGCGCGGCGGCGGAGAAACTCCCCGCGTGGACCACGGTAGCGAACAGCGCGAGCGCACGCGCCCGGTCGCTGCCACCCGCCAGCTTTGCGTCCATCGCACAGATCCTTCGCCTGCCACGGCGGTTCTCCAGCGCACCGTCCTTTGCCACCTAGCCGCTTCGGAACGGATCGCAAAAGGTGGATGATGGACTATCGGCAATTGGGCGCATCGGGGCTGCGCGTTCCCGCGCTGTCGTTCGGCACCGGCACGTTCGGCGGCAAGGGCCCGCTGTTCGGCGCCTGGGGGCAGAGCGACGCGGCCGAGGCACGCCGGTTGCTCGACATCTGCCTCGACGCGGGCGTCACGCTGTTCGACACCGCCGACGTCTATTCGGACGGCGCGTCGGAAGAGGTGCTCGGCGCCGCGATCAAGGGCCGACGCGACGCGGTGCTGGTGTCGACCAAGACGGGCTTGCCGATGGGCGACGGCCCGCAGGACTGGGGCGCCTCGCGTGCGCGGCTGATCCGCGCGGTGGAGAACTCCTTGCGGCGGCTCGGCACCGATCACATCGACCTGCTCCAGCTCCACGCCTATGACGCGCACACCCCCGCCGAGGAGCTGATGGCGACGCTCGACCGGCTGATCGCCGCGGGCAAGGTCCGCTATGCCGGCGTCTCCAACTATCCCGGCTGGCAGCTGATGAAGGCGCAGGGGATCGCGGATCGCCACGGCTGGCCGCGGCTGGTCGCGCATCAGGTGTATTACTCGCTGATCGGCCGCGCCTACGAATGGGAGCTGATGCCGCTTGCCGTCGATCAGGGTGTCGGCGCGCTGGTGTGGAGCCCGCTCGGCTGGGGCCGGCTGACGGGCAAGATCGGGCGAGGACGGCCGATCCCGCGGGGCAGCCGCCTGCACGACACCGCTCAGTTCGCGCCGCCGGTCGCGGACGAACATCTCTATCGCGTGGTCGACGCGCTCGAGGCGGTCGCCGCCGAAACCGGGCGGTCGGTGCCGCAGGTCGCGCTCAACTGGCTGTTGCGGCGGCCGACGGTCGCCTCGGTGATCATCGGCGCGCGCGACGAGGCGCAGCTGCGCGACAATCTCGGCGCGGTCGGCTGGGCGCTCAGCCCCGAGCAGATCGCGGCGCTCGACGCGGCAAGCGAGCAGCTCCCGCCCTATCCCCACACGCCCTATCGCCAGCAGGAGGGCTTCGCCCGCCTCGCGCCGCGGCTGGTCTGAGCGGAGGCCGGTCATGAAGCTCAATCCGGGCCTCCTCGCGTTGGCGATCGGCGCCTTCGGCATCGGCGTCACCGAGTTCGCGCCGATGGGCATGTTGCCCGTGATCGCCGCAGACCTGCACGTCTCGATCCCCTCGGCGGGCCTGCTGGTCAGCGCCTATGCGCTCGGCGTGCTGATCGGCGCGCCGCTGATGACGCTGACCACCGCGCGACTCGACCGCCGCACCTTGCTGATCGCGCTGATGGCGATCTTCACGCTCGGCAACGCGCTGTCCGCACTCGCCGGCGGCTATGCCTGGCTGATGGCGGCGCGGGTGGTGACCGCGTTCAACCACGGCGCCTTCTTCGGCGTCGGCGCGGTGGTCGCGGCGGGGCTGGTGCCGCCCGAGCGGCGCGCGGGCGCGGTCGCGGCGATGTTCACCGGGCTGACCGTGGCGACGATCGGCGGCGTCCCGCTCGCCACCTGGGCGGGTGAGGCGATCGGCTGGCGTCCCGCCTTCGCCGGCATCGCCGCGATCGGCGCGGTGGCGATGGCGGCGCTGCGCCTCGCGCTGCCGCCGCTGCCCGCGCCGGCGGGAGCGGACCTCGCCGCCGAGCTACGCGTACTGGCGCGCGGTCGGGTGCTCGCCGCGCTGGCGCTGACGGTGGTCGGGGCGAGCGCGATGTTCACCGTCTTCACCTATATCGTCCCGATCCTGCGCGAACGCACGCATGCCGCCACCGCCACGGTCACCGCGCTGTTGATGCTCTATGGCGTCGGCCTGACGATCGGCAACATGATTGGCGGCCGGCTCGCGGACCGATCGATCGAGCGCACGCTGATCGGCAGCTTCGCGCTGCTCGCCGCAGTGCTGGTGGTGTTCGCGGCGGTGATGCCGTGGCTGCCGCTCGCCGCCGCAGCAATCCTGGTCTGGGGCATCGCCAGCTTCGCGATCGTGCCACCCCTGCAGATGCGCGTGATGGCGGCGGCGGGCGAGGCCCCCAACCTCGCCTCGGCGATGAACATCGGCGCGTTCAACCTCGGCAACGCGATCGGCGCGGCGCTGGGCGGCGGGGTGATCGCCGCCGGGCTCGGCCTGCCCGCGGTCGCGCTGGCGGGCGCGGCGATGGCGGCGGCGGCGCTGGCGCTGCTGCTGGTGGCGGCGCGTCAGCCGCGCGTGGCCGCTGCCGCGTGAAGCGCGATGACGTGCGCGAGCTTGTCGGGGTTGCGCACGACGTAGACGGCGGCGATACGACCGTCGCGCAATTCGAGCGCGGTGGTCTGCACCACGTCGCCGCGCTCGCGACTGACATAGCCGGGCAGCCCGTCGATCCAGCGCATCGCGAGCAGCACCGGTGGTGTGTCGCCATGCTTGCGCGCCAGTCCGGCATACAGCCGCCGCACGCGGTCCACGCCGCGGATGACGTTGCGGAACGCGAGCACGCGCCCGCCCCCGTCGGCGTGAATCGCGACGTCGGCGGCGAGCAGCCCCGCTAGCGCGGTGCTATCGCCGTCGCGCGACGCCGCGAAGAAGGCGGCGGCGATCCGCTCCGCCTCGGCGCGATCGACCATGTAGCGCGGACGCGCCGCCGCGACGTGGCGGCGCGCACGGGCGGCGAGCTGGCGCACCGCGGCGGGGGCGCGGTCGAGCGTCGCCGCCACCTCGGGCAACGCGACCTCGAACACGTCGTGGAGCAGGAAGGCGGCGCGCTCGAGCGGGGAAAGCCGCTCGAGCGCGAGCATCAGCGTCAGCGTCAGATCGTCCGCGAGCGGCTCAGGGTCGGCCGTGCCGAGCAGCGGCTCGGGCAACCACGCGCCGACATAGGTCTCGCGGCGGACGCGCGCCGACTTCAGGTGATCGAGGCACAGCCGGGTCACCGTCCGCGTCAACCACGCCGCCGGGTCCGCCACCGTGCCCGGCGCGGTACCTGCCCAGCGCAGCCAGGCGTCCTGCACCACGTCCTCCGCCTCGGCGAGCGAACCGGTCATGCGATAGGCCAGCCGCACCAGCCGCCCCCGCTCGGCGGCGAAGGCGCGCGCGTCAGGCATCGGCGGCCGGGTGCGGCACGCGGAAGCCGACCTGCAGCCGGTTCCAGCTGTTGATCGCGCCGATCGCGAGCGTCAGCCACACCCGCTCGCTCTCCGAGAAGACCGCGGCGAGCGCCGCATAGTCGGCGTCGGGTGCCTGGCTCTCGGGCAGGTGGGTCAGCGCCTCGGCCCAGCCGAGTGCGGCGCGCTCGCGCTCCGAGTAGAGCGTCGACTCGCGCCAGGCGGTGAGCAGGTAGAGCCGCAGCTCGCTCTCGCCGTGGCGGCGCAGGTCGGTGGCGTGCATGTGCAGACAGAAGGCGCAGCCATTGATCTGCGACACGCGATATTTCACCAGTTCGAGCAGTCGATGGTCGATCCCGCTGTGAGCGAAGCTCTGCTCCAGCGCCATCATCGCCTTGATCCCCTCCGGGGCGAGCGCGTGCGGGGTGGAAATACGGGCGGTCATGGTCGGTCTCCTCGTCACGCGGAACGTCGCGCTCGCCGGTATGACGAGACAGATCCTGCCGGTGTGACACGCGCGCGCGACGCTCCCCTCGCCGCGGCGCATCTTACCGCCTGCATCGAGGTACGCTACGCTGCACCCGGGCGCGAGAGCCGCCCGCGGGAGCCAGGATGATGCCGATCGGACCTGACCGCGCGCCGCTCGAATGTGACCTCGTGATGAAGGGCGGCGTAACGAGCGGCGTGATCTATCCCGGCGCGATCGCCGCTATCGCCGCGACCTACCGCTTGCGCTCGATCGGCGGCACTTCGGCGGGTGCGATCGGTGCCGCGGCTGCGGCGGCGATGGAGTTCGGGCGCCGCTCCGGCCGGCACCCGCAGGCGCGCGAGCGGCTGGAAGGATTGGCGGCCGAGCTCGGCCACGAGCATGGCGGCGCGCCGCTGCTCCAGCATCTGTTCGAACCCGACCCCGACACGGCGCCGCTCTTCCACCTGCTGCGCCGTCTCCAGTCCGCCGCGGGCGCACGCGGCGTCGCCGGCGCGGCCGGAGTCGTCGCGCTCTCCGCCTTCTGGTGGGCGGCGCTGGCACTCGGCCTGGTGGCGGCGGCCCTGCTGTGGCTCGAACCCGCGCGCGGCGCGGCGCTTGCCGTGGCGCTGCTGCTGCTCCTGCTCGTCGGCCTGCCCGCGCTGACGTTGCTGCTGGCGACGCTCTTCTGGTGGCCGACGCTGCGCGCTGGCCTGCGCGCGGTCGCCGCCAACGGCTATGGCTTCTGCTCGGGCCTGGCGCCAGCGCGCCCCGGCGGCGAGCCGCTGCCGGCGCTCACCGAATGGCTGCACGCGCGCTTTCAGGAGCTCGCCGGGCTGACGCTCGACGAGCCGCTCACCTTCGGCGATCTGTGGGCGGCGTCGCACCGCCGCGCCGGGCCGAACCGCGAGGCCGCGCTGGCCGCGGCCCTGCGCGCGGCCGAGGATCCGCGACGCCCCGACGCGACGCTGGGGACCATGCGCCGCGACATCGAGCTGGTGCTCGTCGCCTCCGACATCAACCGCGCTCTGTCGGTGCAGCTGCCCTTCCTTCGCCGCGAGGACCTGCTCTACGCGCGCCGCACCGACCTGGCCGCGCTGTTCCCGCCCGAGATCGTCGCCTGGATGGTGGCACACCAGCGCGCGCCGACCGACCCGCGCGACGATCTCGCCGCGGTCGATCTCGGCGGCGCCGACGCCGACGCGTTCGTCCGCCTGCCGCGGCCGGAGGATCTGCCGGTGCTCGTCGGCGTCCGCATGTCGCTGAGCTTCCCCTTCCTGTTCCGCGCGGTGCGCCTCTACGTGCTGCGTGAGCGGGCGGTGGCGCCGGGCGGCGGGCGCGAGCTGGCGGAGCTGTGGATCACCGACGGCGGGATCACCTCGAACTTCCCGCTCCACCTGTTCGACGCGCCGATCCCGACGCGACCCACCTTCTGCCTCAACCTGCTCTATCACGACGACGAGCTTCAGCCCGAGCACGGTCCCGCCGATCCCGCACCGCCCGATCCGGGCCTCGCGCCCGCCGACGCGCGGCCGGAGGAGATGGTGTATATGCTGCGCACCAATCGCGGCCGGCTGGCGAGTTACACGCGCTTCGCCGCGGGCGCACCGGCGGCCCGGCTGCTGCGCTTCGCGGGCCGGATCATCACCACGGCGCGCCAGTGGGGCGACAACCAGCTGATCGACGTGCCCGGCTATCGCGACCGGATCGTCCATGTCCGGATGCGTGACGGCGAGGGCGGGTTCAACGTCGCGATGGGCGCGGCTGTGATCGCCGACCTCCAGCGCCGCGGCGCCCGCGCCGGCGAGGTGATCGCGGCGCGCTTCGTTCCCGACACGCTGCTCGACCCGCTGTTCGCGGGCGAGCGGCTCGTGCTCAACTGGGCCAATCATCGCTTCGTCCGCTTCCGCGCCTTTCTCGCCGGCCTCGAGGTCGCCGCGTCGCGCTTCACCGCCGGCTGGGAAGACGATCGCGCGCGCGCCGCGCTGCCGGCGACCGACCCGCTCCATCAGGCGCCCAGCATCGAGCGGATGACGGAGGGGGCGGGCACCGTCGCGGGCGAGACGATGACGACGCGGCCAGGCTATCCCCTTGCCAACGCGATGCAGCGCGCGCTTGCGCTCGACATGGCCGCGGGTATCGAGTCGCTCGCCACGCTCGCGCCGACGCCCGCGATCGACGGTGTCGACCGGGTCAACGGACGCCCCGGCGCGCCGCGGCCCAAGCAGGCGCTGCGGCTGCGCCCCGGCATCGACTCGGACCCGCGCGCCGAGCTGCCGTGATCCGTGGCGACGCGCCCGCGGCTTTGTGGCAGAGCGCGGCGATGGCCCAGCGCGTACATATCCTAGTCGACGCCGACGCCTGCCCCGTGAAGGAGGAGATCTACCGGGTCGCCTACCGGCTCGAGGTACCGGTCGCGATCGTCAGCAACGCGCACCTGCGGGTTCCCGCGCACCCGCTGATCGAGCGCGTGATCGTGAGCGACGCGTTCGACGCGGCGGACGATTGGATCGCCGAGCACACCGACGCGGGTGCGATCGTGGTCACCGCCGACATCCTGCTCGCCGACCGCGCGATCAAGGCGGGCGCGGCGGCGGTGATCGGTCCCAACGGCCGCCCGTTCACCGCCAACTCGATCGGCAGCGCGGTGGCGGTGCGCGCGATCATGAGTGACCTGCGCGCGGGCGGCGACCGGGTCGGCGGCCCGCCGCCGTTCGCCAAGGAGGACCGCTCGCGCTTCCTCTCCGCGCTAGACGAGGCGATCCAGCGCGCCCGGCGGCGATCGGGCTAAGCATCCGACATCACGGGCGATTGCGTCGTGACGCGGGCTGACGCAGTCTCGTGCCGGCGACGCCTCCCGCGTCGTCCGGCATCGATCCCGGCGCCGATCGTACAGCGGAACTTCTGCCCCATGCCGATCCGTCTCGCGCGCGGCCTCGCCGTCCTGCTCGCCGCCTCCGCCGTCGCCACCCCCGCGCTCGCGGCGCCGACGCTCGACGGCGCGATCGGCGAGCATGCGGTGCTCCAGCGCGACCGGCCGATCGACGTGCGCGGCACCGCGACACCGGGTGAGACGGTGATGATCAGTCTCGCCGGCCATAGCGTCAGTGCTACGGCGGCGCGTGACGGCCGCTTCGCCGCCCGCCTCCCCGCCCTGCCCGCGGGCGGTCCCTATGAGTTGACCGTGGCGGCGCCGAGCGGGGCGAAGCTGCTGGGCGACATCCTGATCGGCGACGTCTTCCTCTGTTCCGGCCAGAGCAACATGGAGCTGACCGTCGACGACGCGCAGACCCTGTTCGCCGACGCCCACCCGCCGCTTGACCCGCAGCTGCGGCTGCTGACGATCGCCAAGAATGCCAGCGCCACGCCGCTCGACCGGCTCGCCACCGCGCCGCGCTGGCAAGCGGCGGGGCCGGAGAACGTCGGCAGCTTCTCGGCCGCCTGCTTCTACATGGTGCAGTCGCTGCGGCGGACGCAGAAGGTGCCGATCGGCGCGATCCACTCCAGCTGGGGCGGGTCGCGGATCAGCGCCTGGATGAGCGACGCCGCGCTGCGCGCGGGCGGCCAGTCGGATGCCGCGGCGCTGATCGCGCTCTACGCCCGTGACCCCGCCGCGGCGGTGCGCCGCGCGATCGGGCAGTGGGAGGAGTGGTGGCGCGGCGCAAGCGGCGACGCGCGTGGCAAGGAGCCGTGGCAACCCGACGCCGCGCTCGACTGGCGCGCGGTGCCGGCGCTGACCAACTTCGAGACCTGGGGCGTGCCCGAGCTGGCCGAATATAACGGCATGATCTGGTACCAGAAGACGGTCGAGCTCACGCCGGCGCAGGCGCGCGGACCGGCGACGCTGTCGATCGGCACCGTCGACGACGCCGACACCACCTGGGTCAATGGCGTCGGCGTCGGCTCGAGCAGTCTCGCGTCGCAACCGCGCGTCTACGCGCTGCCCGCCGGCACGCTACGCGCCGGGCGCAACGTGATCACCGTCAACGACGACGACGTCTACGCGCTGGGCGGGATGACCGGCCCGGTCGAGCGGATGCGGCTGACCCTTGCCGACGGCAGCAGCGTCCCGCTCGACGGCGGCTGGCGCTACGCCGTGGCCAAGCGGGTCGGCGGCGGTGCGCCACGTGTGCCGTGGGACGACATCAACGGCGCGGGCACGCTCGACAACGCGATGATCGCGCCGCTCGCGCCGCTCCAGCTCGCCGGCATCGCCTGGTATCAGGGCGAGTCCGACACCGGCCTGCCCGGCTATGACCGGCGCCTCACCGCGCTGATCGCCGACTGGCGGCGACGGATGGGCACGCCCGAGACCGGATTCGCGGTGGTGCAGCTCGCCGATTATGGCACGCGCGCCAAGGCCCCCGCGGAGAGCGGCTGGGGCATGGTGCGCGACGCGCAGCGCCGCGTCACCGCGGCCGACCCGCACGCCGGGATGGCGGTGGCGCTCGACCTCGGCGACGCGCTCGACATCCACCCGGGCGAGAAGCGCGAGATCGGGCTGCGGCTCGCGCGCGCGATGCGGGCGGCGCGCTACGGCGAGCCGGTCGCGCCGGCGGGCCCGGCGATCGCGGGGGCGAAGCGCGGCGCCGACGGCGGCGCGGTGCTGCGCTTCACCGGGGCAACCGGGGCGCTCAGCGCGCGCGGCGCGGCGCAGGCGATCGGCTTCGAGCTGTGCGGTGCGGCGGCGGGATCGTGCCGCTTCGCCGCCGGGACGGTCACCGGCGATACGGTGACGCTCGCGGGCGACGGCCAGCCGGTGACGCATGTTCGTTACGCCTGGGCCGAGACGCCGGTGGTGAACCTGTTCGACGAGGCGCAGCTGCCGGTGGGGACCTTCGACGTGCCGGTGGAGTGAGCGGGCGGGCGCGAGTGCTATGGGGGGTGCGGCCGCGCCTACCTTTGACGCTCATTGTAGGTGAGAACATCTCATCCTTCCCTGCAAGGGGATGATCGCTAAGCACCTTCGCTCGCTACGGCCGCGCGTCCGCAGCCAACGGCGACAGCGTGAACGAGTCCACGTCCACCCACCCCTTGCTCTCGCCCGGCGCGTAGCAGAACAAGGCGAACTGCTCGCCCTGGAAGGTGCCGGTGCGCCAGGCGAAGCGCAGCGGGAAGTCGCCGCCGAGCCCGCGCCAGCGGCGCCCGTCCTCGCTGTACGCGACGCGACCGCTGGATGCCTTGAAGTCCATCTCGGTGCGCAGCCACAGCCGATTGCCCGAGAGTGGCACGGAGGCGCGCGTCTGGGTACGCGCGCCCTCGACCTGGTCCTCGGTCACCTCCATCGCCAGTAACGCGCGTCCATCCGCTCCGCGCATCGCGGTGAGGTTGGCGCTGACCTGGCCGAGCGTGCCGAAGCCGCAGCGGTCGCCCGGTGCGAGATGCGCGAGGTCGAGCACCACCTCGCCGCGGCTGGCCGGCCCCTGGCCCTTCTGCGTCAGCGTGTTGCGCGCCTCCCAGAAGCGCGCGGCGCGCGTCGGGCGCAGCCGCAGCCAGCCCGGCCGATCGGTCAGCGACCAGCGGCGGTCGTCCGGATTGTGGTTCCACTGCCACTGGACGCCCAGCGCCGGGCGGTCGAACGTGTCGGACGAGGGCGGCTCGGCGAAGGCGCCGCCGGCGATCGGCTTGCGCGCGCGGGCGGGCACGCGGCCCGGCGCGTCGGGCGTGCCCCAGACGGGCCAGTCGTCTTTCCAGAACACGGGCGAGACGTTGGTCATCCGCCCGATCGCGCCGCTGTCCTCCATCACGAAGCCGAACCAGTCGCCGCCGGGCAGGTCGACCAGCGCCCCCTGGTGGCCGCCGCTGCGATCGTCGATCTGATCGCGCGTCTCCCACGGGCCGAACAGGCTGCGCGAGCGCGACACGCTCAGCGCCAGCCTCGGCGGCAGCGCGTTGAAGAGGTAGTAATAGTCGCCGCGCCGGATCAGCTTCGAGCCTTCCGCGCCCTTGATGTAATGAATCTTGCGCGCGGCGGTGACCTTGGAGAGCGTGCGGTCGAGCGTCAGCAGCGTGATCGTGCCGTCGGCGGTGGTGGCGGTCGCCAGATAGGCGCGGCCGTCGGACTCGATGAACAGGCCGGGATCGAACGCCTCGCGGTCCAGCTCGTGGTAGCGCCATGGGCCGCGGATGGTCTTGGCGTAGTAGATCCGCGTCTTCTGCCCGACCGGGGTGATCGCGAGATAGAAGGTGCCGTCGTGGTGGCGCAGGCTCGCGGCGTACAGACCCTTGCGATAGGCGTTGCCGCCGACGAGATCGTAGCGCGGGTCGCCATCAAGCTTCGTCGCGACATGGGTCGCGATCGTCCAGTTGATCAGGTCGCGACTGTGCAGGATCGTGATGCCGGGGACGTTCACGAAGGTGGTCGAGACGAAATAATAGTCACGCCCGACGCGGATCACGTCAGGGTCGGGATAATCGGCGTAGAGCACCGGGTTGCGATAGCTGCCGTCACCCTGGTCGGCGCGCCACACCTGTGCGGTCGCAACCCCCGAGACGGCGAGCAGCAGCGCCGCCAGCGCGACGCGCCTCACGGGAACACCAGAGCGCGGGAGAAAAAGGGGATCACCTGATCCTGCACGCGCGTCGCCACGCCGCTGACATGGTCGCCGGGATATACCGCGAAATCGTGCCTGATGCCGTAGCGGTCGAGCGCGGCGTGGAGCGCCTGCGCGTCGTCCTTCAGCCCGTCGCGGTCGCCGACGTCGAGCCCGATCGCGCGATACTGGCGCAGGCTGCCGACATATTGGTCGAGCATCGCCAGCGGCGCGTTGGCCGCCCAGCGCGCCACGACATCCGGGCGCGGCTGGCCGTTCTCGGTGGGCAGGTCGAGGAAGAGCGGCGGCTTGGCGGGATTGGGCGACCAGGCCGCCGCGGCGGCGAGCTGCGCGCGCTGACCCCAGCTCAGCGTCGCCGAGTCGGCGGGCGAGCGCAGCGCGACGAAGGTCTTCTCGTCGGCGGCGGCGTCCCCGCCCGGCGTGCGCGCGGAGAGACAGCACGGGCTCATCATGTAAAGCGCGCCGAAGGTCTCCGGGTGCTTCATCCCGATCCGCGCAGTCCCGTAGCCGCCCATCGAGTGGCCGGCGAGCCCGCGGCTGTTCCGATCGGCGACGGTGCGATAGTGTGAGTCGATGTAGCCGACGACGTCACGCGCGACGAAGTTCTCGAAGTCGCCCGTCGTCACTGAGCTCGAATACATCGAGCCGTTGTGCGCGGTCTTGCTGTCGGGCAGCACCACGATCATCTCGCGCGCGCCCTGCGCGAAAGCCCCCTCGATCGTCTGTGGCACGTGGATCTCGCGGGTCCATTGCTCCGCCCCGATCGAATAGCCGTGGAGCGCGTAGACCACCGGGTAGCGACGCTTCGGGCTGCTCTTGTAGCTCGGCGGTAGCACGACCAACACAATACGGTCGGCGCTGTCGCCTTCCAGGCTGCCCTCGAGCGAACGACCGTGGACGGTGATCCGCTCGACCGTCGCGGGTTTCGCGCCCGCGACAGCGGAGGGCGCGGGCGTGGAGATCTGAGCCGGCGCCGCGGATGCAAGCAGCGCGCCTAGCATCGCCACAGCGGCGCGCCATGACCGATCGATCCTCATCCACCCTCTCCTGTTACCGCTATCTGCCAACGGCACGCGGTCTCTCGAGAAGAGAGTAGGTAGATGAGCGATCAGCCGTCAATGCCCGCTGGCTTGATCCACGGCATATGGCGCGCGTCGATGTTAGCGCTATACAAACCCCCGTGATCGGCGACGAACGACGGGCGCACGGAGGACGAGGATGAGCAAGGCGCGTATCGGCATCGGCCTATCGGTCATCGCCATGCTGCTGGCGAGCACGGCGTCGGCGCAGCCGCGTCGCGCCGCGCCGCCCGCCGGCGAGCTGACGCTCAACAAGAGCGGCTATTACGAAGCGCCCGGCGCCAACGTGCTGGTCTTTTCCAACTGGTACGACGGGCTGTTCGCCGATTCGAAGATCAGCGGCGTCGAGATCATCCAGCAGGACGAGCGGATCGCCACCAACGGCGACGTCCGTCTGGCCGCCACGCCGGGCCAGTGGGACCCGACCGCGCGCTTCATCGGGCGCGAGGTCGACCAGCGCAGCGGCGCGATCACGGTGACGCTGGAATATCCCGACCAGCACTGGCGCTACCGCATCCGCTCGGAGCAAGCGGGCGGCGCGGTGAAGGTCTCCGTGCTGCTCGAGCAGCCGGTGCCCGCCGCACTGGCCGGCCGCGCCGGCTTCAACCTTGAGTTCCTGCCGGCCGCCTACTTCCACCACGGCTATCTCGCCGACGACCGCACCGGCACCTTCCCGCTCTACCCCGCCGACGCGATGACTCGCACGCCAGAGCGCAACGCCGCGAGCGGCCGCGCCGAGGGCCCTGGCGCCGAGCCGCAGCCGATCGCCGCGGCGCGCCGCTTCGTGCTCGCGCCCGAGGACGCGGCGCGGCGCGTGACGATCGAGTCGAGCGAGTCCGTGCAGCTGTACGACGGGCGCAATCAGGCGCAGAACGGCTGGTTCGTGCTACGCTCGCTACTCCCGACCGGGAAGACCGGGACGGTGCTGGAATGGACGGTGCGCCCGACGAGCGTACCCGGCTGGCGTCGCGCGCCGGTGATCGCGCACTCGCAGCTGGGCTATACACCGGCTGGGAGCAAGGTGGCGACGATCGAGCTCGACCGCGCCGACACGCGCGCGCTCACGCCGCGGCTGCTGCGCGTCGGCAGCGACGGCGCGATGACGCCGGTGGCGATCCCCGCCGCCAAGCGTTGGGGCGACTATCTGCGCTATTCCTACCTGCAGCTCGACTTCAGTGCGGTGCGTCAGCCGGGCCTCTACGTGCTCGAATATGGCTCCACGCGCACCGCGCCGTTCCGCATCGCCGACGACGTCTATGCCGGCGCGTGGCACCCGACGCTCGACGTCTATTTCCCCGTCGCCATGGACCATATGTTCGTCAACGAGGGGTATCGCGTGTGGCACGGCGAGGCGCATCGCGACGACGCGCGTCAGGCACCGGTCAACCACGAGCATATCGACCTCTACGCGCAAGGGCCGACGACCGACAGCAAGTACAAGCCAGGGGAGCATATCCCGGGGCTCAACACCGGCGGCTGGTTCGACGCGGGCGACTTCGACATCCGCACCCAGTCGCAATACCAGGTGATCCGCTCGATGGTGGACAGCTGGGAGCGCTGGCGTCCGACGCGCGACAGCACCGCGGTGGATGAGACGCGCCGTCGCACCGAGCTGCACGTGCCTGACGGCACGCCCGACCTGCTTCAGCAGATCGCGCATGGCACGCGCCAGCTGGTGGCGCAGTTCGACGCGGTCGGCCACGCCATCCACGGCATCGTCGAGCCCGACGTCGCGCAATATACGCATCTCGGCGACGCCTCGACCAAGACCGACGGGCTGGTCTACGATCCGTCGCTCAAGCTCGGCGAGGAGAAGGGTGGCCGCAGCGGCATGCCCGACGATCGCTGGGCCTTCACCACCAAGGCGTCCGCGCTCAACTACGGCTCGATCGCGGGTCTGGCCGCGGCGTCGCGCGCGCTCCAGTCGGCCGAGCCGGAATTGGCGAAGCGCGCGCTCGCGCTGGCCACCGCGACCTGGGCCGAGGAGCAGTCGCACCCGCCCGACCTCTACCAGCACGGCAACACCACCGGCGGTCCGCTCGAGATGGAGCGCTTCTCCGCCGCGGTCGAGCTGCTGCGCGCCACCCGCGACCCGCGCTACGTCACCGCGGTGGAGACGCTGTACCCTGAGGTGGAGAAAAGGTTCGCGGCGAGCCTGCGCGACGCGCTCGCGGCGGTCCCTTTCATGCCCGCTTCCTACCGAGCGCGGCTGATCCCGGCGGTCCGCGCCTATGCGGCCGAGGCGGACAAGGGCGCGACCGCCAACCCCTTCGGCGTACCGATCACCACGGGCGGCTGGGCCGGCAGCGGCACGGTGATGGGCTATGCGCTCAACGCCTATGCGCTGCACAAGGCCTTCCCCGAGATCGTCCCCGCCGACGCGGTCTTCCGCGGCGCCGAGTTCCTGCTCGGCCACCATCCCGGCTCGGACCGCTCGTTCGTCTCGGGCGTGGGGACGCTGTCGAAGGAGGTCGCCTATGGTAACAATCGCGCCGACTTCTCCTTCATCGCCGGCGGTGTCGTCCCCGGCGTGCTGGTGATCAAGCCCGACTTCCCCGAGAACCACGAGGACTGGCCATTCTTCTGGGGCGAGAACGAATATGTCATTCCCGAGGGCGCGATGTGGATCGAGCTGGCGCAGGCGGTCGACGAGCTCGCGCGCGAGCGGCGGTGAAGTGCCCTACACCGCCGTCCCGCTCGCCGCTGGCGCGGGCGCGGGCGCGCGCCGGCGCGATCCCGCCAGCACGGCGGTCGCGAGCAGCGGCAGCAGCCAGATAACGCGGCTCTGATAGCGGTCGTGCGGCTTGGAGAAGGCGCCGCACACCGTGGCGTTGAGCAGGATGCCCGCCAGCACGATCGCGACATAGCCGCGCGTGGCCGCCGGCATCGTGTCGCGCCGCACCAGGCCGAGCGCGAGCAGCGTGGCGAGCGCGAGCAGCGTCACCGGCGCGGCGAGCAGGTCGTAATAGCCGGTCGGGAAGTCGCTCTCGGCGGCGCGGGTCGAGTCGAACGCGGCGCGCACCGCGGGGGGCAGCTTGTCGCGGTTGATCCCCCCGAGCCGCGCGTCGGCGATGTCGTCCACCTGCCAGCGGAGCAGTTGCCCGCCGATGTTGCGCAGCGAGACGCCGATCACCGCGAGCGGCTGGTCGGCCAGAACCGCGAGCACGAAGCTGCGCTCCTCGGCGGCGACGCGGCGCCGGTCTTCCGGCGGCATGCCCATGAAGCTGCCGCGGCCGCTCGCCCACAGAAAGGAGTCGCTGTCCTCAGGGATGGAGTCGCGATACCGGCAGAGCGTCAGCGTCGCGCCCTCGGCGCAGGCGCGATCGAGATAGTCGCGTCCCGGTCCGTCGGCGATCAGCCGCGCCGCCACGAACGGTGGCCGCACCGGTGGATAGCCGGTCATCTTGCGCACCGCCGCGCCGAACGCCGCCTCGCCGGCCACGCCGACCAGCAGCGCCAGCACGAGAGGGACGAGACACAGCGCGCTGCGCGTCCCCGCCCGCCACAGCAGCAGCACGCCGACCAAGAGGCCGATCACGAGCAGGTTGCCGCTGTGGAACAACGCCGCGGCGGCGAGCAGCAACGACCAGAAAACGCGCTCGCCGCGCACCATCGCGCGCCAGTAGAGCGCGATCTGCGCGGTCGCCAGGATCGCGAGCGGCGCGAAGATGTCGGGCATCAGCAGCGCCACTTGGAGCCCGACGCTGGTCACGAGCGGCACGGCGAGCACCGGCCACAGCCGCTCGGGCGACTCAAGCCGGCTGGCGACACGGCGCGCGGCGAGCAGCGCCGCCGTGGCGGTCACCAGTGCCTGGACGATCGCCACCCACCAGAAGCTGCCGAGCCAGTCGGCGGCGTAGAGCAGCGCGCCATAGTAGACCGAGCGGCCTGACAGCACGACCGGGAAGTTGCCGGCCGGGGCCGTCGCGGGCACCGACAACTCGCCGCTGGCGGGTGCGGGCGCCGTTCCCGGCCCAGGCGCCGCGCTGGCCGCGAGCGCGCGCTTGGCATCGTCCGACCAGGCCGAGCTGTGCCCCGTCACCGCGACCACGGCGGCATCGACGCCGCGGATATAGGTGGTCGTGTCGGGGAATTGCAGCACGCCACGGTTCACCGCCGCCGGCAACAGCAGCAACAGCGCGAGCAGCGCGATGAGGCCGGCGAGAACGCCCCGACCTTGCATATGTCCCCCTGGTTGCCCGCCAACCGCTTAGCTCTTCGGGGATAGCAGGGTCCAGCGGTGATCGGAGCCTGGAACGGGACGGTTACGCGCGCGCGAAGACGTGCATGCTCTTGGGCACCTCGACGTCGCGTTCGCCCGCGGCGATCCGATAGGCCGCCTCGACCGCGCGGCTCAGCGCGGCGGTGGCGAAGGGCTTGCCGACGCAGCCGATGATCAGCGGGTGATCCGCCACGGTCGGGCAGTTGCCGCTGACGTAGAGGCAGGGCACCCCGCGCGCCGAGAGCTCGCGCGCCACGGTGAGGCCGCTGTCATTCTCCGCCAGCCGCACGTCGCACAAGGCGAGATCGATCGTCTCGCGCGCGGCGATCGCCAGCGCCTCGCTCGCGCTCTCCGCCACGCCGACGACGAGGTGGCCCGCCATGGTCAGCGCATCCTCGACGAGCATCGCGATGATCGCCTCGTCCTCGACCACGAGCAGGCGGAGCGAGCGGGTGTCGGCGTCAGCCTGCATGAGCGAGTGGGAACCTCAGGTGGATGGCGCCGGCCTCCTCGTAGAGGCTGGCGTTGAGCTGGCGCAGCAGCGAGCTGGCGAGCCGGTCGAGCGGTGGCGCGGCCGCCGGCTCTGCCGCGACGGTGATCCGCGCCTCCAGCGTGGCGGCGCGGCGCGCGACGGCGACGCGCGCGCCGGCACCGACACGGCGATCGAGCAAAGCGTGGACCAGGAGCGAGAAGGCGACCGCCTGTTCGATCGGGATCATCACCGGCTCCGCCGCCTCGACGCGCCCGTCACCGCCGGTGGTGAGTTCGACCGCGCCGTGCAGGATCTCGACCGCGTCGACCGCGAGCGAGGCGCCGTCGGCTTGGTAGAGCGGCCGGTGCGCCAGCGCGATCAGCTCGAGCCGCTCTGCGACGGTGGTCAGCGCCGGCGGCGCCGGCTCGACGCCGCGCAGTTCGTTGCGCACTACACCGACCGCCATCTGCAGATTGTTGCGGACACGGTGGTTGAGCTCGGCGAGCAGCCGATCGCGCTCGGCGATGTTGCGACGCAGCACTTCCTCGTGGCGCAGCCGCAGTTTGGCCAGCGCGACATAATGGCATAGCGTATGGAGCAGCTGCAGCTCCTCGGCGGTGAAACATGGGCTGTCGCGGCGCCCGAAACCGAGCGTGCCGAGCAGCCGCTCGCCGTCGAGCAGCGGAGTGCAGGCGTAACAGTCGAGCCCGATGGAGCGGACGAACGCCAGCTGCGGCGAGTCGGAGCGCTGCACCCGCTCGGCGTGGATGCGGCGGCGCTCCAGCGCGGCGCAGCCGCACACCGCCTCACCCAGCCGCAGCTCAGCGCCGTCCTGCGTCTGCTGCTCGGTCAACCCGGCATAGGCCACGAGCCGCAGCACACCGTCGTCGTGGCGGTAATTGAAGAAGACGTCGAGCCGCAGCTCGGCGCGGATCAGCGCAAACAGCTCGTCGACCATCCGCGCCGGATCGGTCGCGGCGAGCAGCCGGTCGGCCGCCTCCGCGGCGAGCGCGAGATAGCGGCGCGACAGGTCGGGCGCCGCCGCGGCGTCGACCGGATATGTGGGTGGGCGCTCGCGCTCGACCTCCGACATGGCGGCTGGTTAGCCCGCGCGTGTAGAAATTTACAGGGCAAATCCACTCGCTTAGGTGAATCATGCGCAGGTGACTGACCTACATCGGCGAGGCGTAGAGCGCGTGATGGGTCAGGATGTACAAGGTGCGGCGGTCCGCGCCCCCGATCAGCAGCTGGAGTGGCCGCTCGGGCACGTCGATCCGCCTGGTCTCGCTGCCATCGGGCGCGTAGACGAAGACCTGGCCGTTGGCGACGTAGAGGTTGCCGGCGTCGTCGCGCGCGACGCTCTCGCCGCCGCGCTCGGCCACCACCTTGAGGTCGGTCACCTGCCCGCCCGCGCCGACCAGGCCGCTGTAGGTGCGATTCTCCGAGGCGTTGGTCAACGTCACCCGGCTGCCCGGCGCCGCCCCGACGAGTCCGTAGGAGTCGAGCGTGTCGGACCAGCGCCAGCCGGTATGATCGTCCGGCCCCTGGTTCCAGACACGGAAGGCAGGGAGGACCAGCGAGCCGTCGGGCGAGACATATTCCTGCGGCTTGGCCGCGCCCATCTTGCTGGCGAAGAAGTAGGAGAGCGGCGGGAACTCGTAGGTCTTCGGGTCGATCCGATCGGCGAATTCGCCGTTGGCCCAGACGTTGACTGGCAGCAGCGTGGCGGCGCCGGGATGCGCACGCGCCGCGGTCGGCGCGATGACACGCACGTCCTCGGGCCTGGCGGGATCGATGCTGTAGACCGTGCCGTCGCGCCCGGCCGAGGACTGCACGAGCAGGTCGCCCGATCGCGCCACCGCCAGATTGACCGGATCGAGCGGCGCCTGCGCCACGGTCGACAGCCCCTCCGCGCGCGACCAGCCGTGGATGCGGTGAAAGAAGCGATCGATGAAGTAGAGCTTGCCCGCCTTGTCCACCGCGCCGCCCGCGATCGAGTAGAAGCCGTCGGCCAGCTTCTCGACTCCGGGTGACACCGGCACCGCGGAGGCGGTCGCCGCGCTCGCCGCGACCGCGGGCACGTCGAGCCGCGCGAACTCGCGCTCGCGCACCTCCTGCTGGCGCGTCATGTCCTTGATCGCGTTCTCGAACGGATATTTGCTCGCGCGCAGATAAGTGCCGCAGCCCTTGGCGTCACAGCTGGCGAAGCCGCTCTCCGCATTGACGTGGACGTTGCGGAAGCGGATGTCGCCCGACTGATACAGCTTCACTGCCGCGTCCATCGGCTTGATCGTCCGCGTCACGCGATAGCCGTGGTAGTTGGCGAACAGGATGTTGCGCGAGTGGTGGATCTCGGTCGAGACCGCATTGACGCCGTCGCGCACCTCCTGCTCGGTCTGCGGCGCGAGGAACTCCCAGTTCTCGACGTGATCGAGCACGATTTCGGCGCGATAATGATGCTCTGCGGAGAGCTCGTAGACGTGCCCCGGCGTCTTCGTGTCGGAAACGTAGAAGCCCGCCGACGCCAGCGTGTTGGGCGACCAGATCGCGGCGAAGGTGCCGCCGCCCCCATCGGTGACCCAGATGCTGGGGTGCTGGCCGTCCTGACGCGCCTGCGGGTCGTTGGGCTTGATGGCGCTGCCCTTGGTCAGCACTGTCCCGCCACCGCCCTGGATCTTGACGTCGTTGACCATCGAGGCGGCGCCGGCGCGCCACAGCAGCGCGGTCGCGCGCGGGTTGACGCTGCCAGTCCACAGCCCGATGCCGTGGACGATCGCCTTGCCGCCCCTGGCGCTCTCCAGCAGCGCACGCGCGCCGCCGACACCCGCGTAATTCGGCGCGTTGTCGGGCAGATAGAGATGGGTCAGGCTGGGGTGCAGCGCGATCAGCACGCTGTCGGGGCGCAGCCTGAGCGTGTCGGTGACGCGATAGCGCCCCATCGGCAGGTACAGCACGCGATGCGTGTCGATCGCGCGCTGCAGCGCCGCGGTGTCGTCGGTGGCGTCGTCCCCCTTCACGCCAAGCGTGCGCACGTTGACCCACTGGCTGACCGGGGGCAGCGCGGCGATGGTCGGCGTCGGTCCGCGCGGCGCGCGGGAGAGCGGGGCGATATCAACCGTGGTCGCGGTCTTGCCGATCTCACCCAAGCCGGCAAGCGCGAGACCGTGCGAGAAATCGGCAATATGGTAGCGCCTCCCCTTGCCCGCGATCGTCCGCCCGCTGTCGCGGAAGCGCGCGAACACCGGCGTGTCGCTCGCCACCGCGTGGTCGAAGCCGATCTGGGTGAAGACGCTGCTCTCCTCCGAGATCACCACCGCCGCCTCGCTGACGCGCTCGAAGCGCACGTCCTTGCCCCATAGGGAGTCGGACCAGCCGCGATCGATGTCGATGCCGATCGGCGTGTCGCGGATGGCGACGTTGACCAGCGTGAGATCGACCTCATGCTCGCGGATCGCGGCGTCGCGCTGGCCCTCGAATTCGGAGTCGATCAGCGTGAACTGCCACGCCGGCGAGGTCTTCTCGCTCAGGATGCCGTAGCGCCCGCCGTAGAAGCGCAGGTCCTCGAACTCGTTGCCTGCCTGGTAGACACCCGCCAGCGCCGAGCCGAGATGGAAGTCGGCGTGTCGGACATAGCCGTGCTGCGCGACGCGGAAGCGCACCGCCACCGCGCCCTCGTTGCCCGCGCCGACGCGAAAGTCGACGTTGGCGATCGCCGAGTAGAAGGTGCTCGACGTCGCGTCATAGACATTGGGATCGAACGGCACCGTGGTGGGCGGCGGCACCGCGACCTTGCCGACGCGATACTGGTCCTCGCCGGTGAAGGCGAGCATCGCCGCCACGCCGCTGCCGAAGCCGGGGGTGGAATCGCCCAGCACGATCTCGGGCCGGGTCTTGCCGACGCCGAAGAGCCGCACCGCGGGCCGCACCAGGATCGTGCGCGTGATGCGGTAGCGGCCCGAGGGCAGGAAGACGATGCCGCCGCTCCCGCTCGCCGCGGCCTGGTCGATCGCCTGCTGGATCGCCGCACTGTCGTCGGCGCGCCCGTCGCCGACGCCGTGGACGGTGATCGCGCGCGGATCGTCCGGTTGAGTGAGATAGACCGAGGTCGAGCGCGCCGCCGCGGGCACCGCCGTTCCCGCCGCCAGCGCCACCGCCGCGGCACCCAGCCACCTCTTCGCCCGCATCGCGCGCCTCCCGCTTTCTCGTTATCTTACATGTGCTTACCGGGCGATCGCGCGGCGCGCTAGCCGGCGTGAGCGGCCATCGCCTCGGCCACCACTGCCACCTGCGTGCGGTTGCGGACGTTGAGCTTGCGCATCAGCGCGGTCATGTGCGCCTTCACCGTCGCCTCGGCGATGCCGAGGTCGAAAGCGATCTCCTTGTTGAGTCGCCCCGAGCGCACGCCGCGCAGCACCTTCACCTGCGTCGGGGTGAGATGCGCCAGCGTCGCAACGCCATCGGTCGGTCCGTCAGGGATAGCGCCCGTCGTCATCCTGCTCCTCCTTCGCGGTCGTCGCCGCGCCCCTATCGGCTCATCCACCCGCAATCGGTTGGACAGCTTTGTTCGATATGAGCCCTTTTCTACCGGTCAATCAAGTCGATTTGCTTCAGTGGCGGCAAACCTGTCTGACAGGCATCGTCCTCGCCACGATGGCTGCGCTAGGTTATGCCAGAGCCGAGGAGAGGAGCGTGAGCGAGGGACGGCTGACCGATCGCGCCTATGCCGCGATCGTGCGAATCATCAACGACGAGGCGCTGGCGGTCGGCGACCGGCTCCCGTCCGAGGCGCGCCTGGCCGAGAGCTTCGGCATGTCGCGCGCGATCGTGCGCGAGGCGCTCGCCCGCCTGGCATCGGACGGGATCACCGAGGCGCGGCGCGGCGCCGGCTCCTACGTCAAGCGCCGCCCCTCGGCGCGGCTGGACACGCACATGCCGATGGACACCTTGGCCTCGGCGATGGGCACCTATGAGGTGCGCTTCGTGCTCGAAGCCGAGGCGGCGCGGCTGGCGGCGCAGCGTCGCTCGCCCGCGCAGATGGAGGCGATCGAACGCGCTCTGGCGGCGCTGCGTGCCGCGCTGCTCTCCCACGCACCGGCGCACGACGAGGACTGGCGGCTGCACCGCGCGATCGTCGAGGCCACCGCCAACGCGTCCTTCCCGCTGGTGTTCGACCAGCTGCTCGACGGCGTGATGCGCGTGCTGCGCGCGGGTGTCGACATCTCGCGCTCACGCCCCCCCGCCGTGATCGGCGCGATGATGGAAGAGCATGACGCGATCGTCGACGCGATCCGCGCGCAGGACGCCGAGGGCGCCGCGCTGGCGATGCGCTGGCATCTCTCGCAGGGAAGACGACGGCTGATGCCGTGAAATCCTCCCCGGCACGGGCAGGGGGACCGCCGGCGCAGCCGGTGGTGGAGGGGGACTTCCGCGAAGGCTGCGCTGCGTGGCCCCCCCTCCACCACCGCGCTGCGCGCGGCGGTCCCCCTCCCCGTCCCGGGGAGGACTACTAGCGCTTCACCCCAGCCCCAACCACGCGCGCACCGCCGCCACCAGCTCGTCGGGCGGGCGGGTCGAGTCCAGCGTCAACGCGCGCTCGTCCGCGGTGGGCGGCTCGAGCGTGGCGAGCTGGCTGTCGAGCAGGGCGACCGGCATGTAATGGCCCGATCGGGTCGCCATCCGCCGCGCGATCGTGTCATGGTCTAGCGCGAGCAGCACGAAGGCCGGACGCAGCCCCGAGGCGTCGCCGAGCCGCTCGCGATAGGCGCGCCGTAGCGCCGAACAGGCGGCGACCGCCCGACCTCGCTCGCGCGCGGCATCGCCGAGCGCCGCGCCGAGCCGATCCAGCCAGGGCCAGCGATCCTCGTCTGTGAGCGGGTGACCGTCGCGCATCTTGGCGACGTTAGCGGCGGAGTGATAGGTGTCGCCTTCCAGCATCGGGCAGGCGAGTGCGTGCGCGAGCGCCGTGGCGAGCGTCGTCTTGCCGGTGCCGCTCACCCCCATCACCACGATCGCGAGCGCCGCCGCGCTCTCGCCCCTGACCGCCTGTCCGATCGCGTGCAATGCTCACCCCGTTGATCCGTTCGGCCCAGTCGACCGCCCCTGTCGTGCTATTCCGCGTCCGCAGCGACTTGGCCAGCGCGACCTTGGTCGGCGTCCGCTCCCGCCGCGACTTTGGTCGTAGATGATGCTGCCGCATCGATCGACTATAGCGCCGCGCAGCGACCAGCGGCACCGCAGCGACAGCGCGGGCCCTTCTCAGGGGATGGATGATGATCACGGTCAAGCGCTCAAACCTCGCCAGCCGATTTGGTAACGCTACCAGTGTCGCGGCGCTGGCGATCGTCCTCGTCGCCACACCTGCCGCGGCGCAGACCCAGCCACCCGCGGGCGACGTGCCCGCCACCGCATCCGGCACGGTCACCGCCGCCCCAGACACGTCGATCACATTGGCCGACCAGGCGAGCGAGCAGGCGCCGGCGAGCGGCTCGGACATCATCGTCACCGGCTCGCGCATCACCGCGAGCGGCTTCAACGCGCCGACGCCCACCACCGTGGTCGGCGAAGAGCAGATCGCGCGCAACGCGCAGCCCAACATCTTCAATACGATCGCGCAATTGCCCTCGCTCCAGGGCTCGACCGGCGCGGCGACGGGCACGTTCAGCACCTCGAGCGGCACGCAGGGGCTCAGCTCCTTCTCGCTGCGCGGCCTGGGTACGATCCGCACGCTCACCCTGCTCGACGGCCAACGCGTGGTCGGCGCCAACGTCACTGGCGTGCCCGACATCAGCCAATTCCCGCAGCTGCTCATCAAGCGGGTCGACATCGTCACCGGCGGTGCCTCCGCCTCCTACGGCTCGGACGCGGTCGGCGGCGTGATCAACTTCGTCACCGACACGCGCTTCGAGGGGTTCAAGGCCAACGCGCAGACCGGTGTCACGACCTATGGCGACGGCGGCCAGGTGCTGCTCCAGGCCGCCGCGGGACATGCCTTCGCCGACGACCGGCTCCACCTCGTCGTCAGCACCGAATATGCCAAGGACCAGGGCGTCGGCCCCGGCGATTTCGGCGAGGATCTCGCCGGCAGCCGCGACTGGTATCGCGCCACCACGCTGGTCGACACCGGCATCCGCAACAACGGCAACCCGCAGTTCCTCTACCGCGATCACGGCCAAGCCTATCAGTACACCAAGTACGGGCTGATCTCGGCCGGCCCGCTGCAGGGCACCGCGTTCGACGCCAGCGGCAATCCGGTGCCGTTCAACTATGGCTCGAACGGCGTCCCGTCGAAGACCGCGGGCGGCAGCGTGATCGGCTGCTATGTCGGCTTCTGCGTCGGCGGCGACCAGTCGGGCCATGTCGGATCGGGCACCTCGCTTCAATCGGGGCTGGAGCGGATCAACGGTTATACCCGCGTCGGCTTCGACGTGACGCCCGACATGGAGCTCTACGTCACCGCCAATATCGCGCAGGTGAAAAGCAACAACCAACCCAACCCCGGCGCCGCCCGCACCGGGCTGACGATCCAGTGCGCCAACCCCTATCTGCCCGCCTCGATCGCGGCCGGATGCGCCGCAAACAACATCACCAGTTTCTCTTATGGCCTGAGCAACGCGATCCTGCCCAACATCAAGGTCAACACCGATCGGCGCCAGTATCGCTTCGTCGGCGGCCTGAAAGGCAAGGCAGACCTGTTCGGAGACGACTGGACCTACGATCTCTACTACGAGCACGGCATCAACATCACCGACATCAACGTCGACAACATCAGCATCAACCGCCGCTACGACCAGGCGATCAACGCCGTCCGCCTGAACGGCGAGATCGTCTGCGCCAATCCGGTGGCGCGCGCGCAGGGCTGTCGCCCGATCAACATCTTCGGCAACTTCCAGCCGTCGTCCGAGGCGTTGGCCTATATCGTGCCGGAGAACGGTCCGTTCCAGCACACCCGGCAGACGCAGGACGCCGCCGGCGCGAGCATCTCGGGCACCCCGGTCGATCTCTGGGCCGGGCCGCTCGCGATCGCGATGGGCGTCGAGTATCGCAAGGAAGCCTATCGTGTGCGCGCTGACCCCTATGGCGCGGGCGTGACCGACCTCAGCCCGAACTCGGCGCTCTACCCGGCCGACCCGATCCTCAACGCCACCGACGGCAGCAACTGGTACGCGGGCAATTACAAGAACGGCCGCGGCAAGTATGACGTGGTCGAGAGCTTCGTCGAGCTCAACCTGCCGCTGCTCGACTCGGCCGCGCTGGGCAAGGCGAACGTCAACGTCGCTGGCCGGTCGACGCGCTACTCTACCTCGGGCGTAATCTATGCCTGGAAGATCGGCGGCACCTGGGAGACGCCGATCGACGGCTTCCGCCTGCGCGCGGTGACGTCACGCGACGTGCGCGCGCCCAACCTCTCCGAGCTGTTCGCCGCGCCGGTCACCACCACCGTGCCGAACTTCACCGACCCGCGCCCGACCGCGGCCAATCCCAACGGCCAGCAGGTGCTGATCATCCAGAACACGATCGGCAATTCGGCGCTTCGCCCGGAGACGGCGCGCAGCACGGAGCTGGGCGCGGTGCTGTCGCAGCCGAGCTGGGCACCGGGGCTGAGCCTGTCGTTCGACTATTACAAGATCAAGGTGAAGGACGTTGTCTCCAGCCTGTCGGCCCAGCAGATCGTCAATCTCTGCGTGGTGTCGAACATCCCCGACACGTGCGGCGCCTTCAACCTCGACGGCGACTCCAAGTTCGTCAACGTCCAGTCGTTCAACCTCGCCTCGATCGACACCGACGGGTTCGACATCGAGGCCAGCTACCAGTGGCGCAACCCGCTCTCGCTCGGCGGCAGCTTCACCATGCGCGCGCTGGCGACACACGTGATCAAGTTTGTCACCGATCCCGGCCTGCCCGGCACGGTGCCGGTCGATACCGCCGGCGCCAACTCGGGCGCGACGCCCGACTGGAAGCTGCTCGCGATCCAGACCTATGAGAACGACAAGTTCAACCTCACCTTGCAACAGCGCTGGTTCAGCAACGGCGTGATTGGTAACCAATATGTCGTCTGTGACCCCGGCACTTGCCCGGTGTCGACGACCGCCAACCCGACGATCGACTATAATCGCATGAAGGGTGCCTTCTACTTCGACATCGGGAGCGGGGTGAACGTGACGAAGGAGGTCAGCATGTACTTCAAGGTCGACAATCTGTTCGACCACGATCCGGAACCTTCGCCGCAGACCAACACCGGCCTCGACGTGAACCCGGCACTGTACGACACGCTGGGGCGGATCTACCGCGTCGGTGTTCGCGCGCGATTCTGAGCTCGTAGAGGGCCCCTACCCGCTCCACTGTTCCCCGGCGAAGGCCGGGGCCCAGTTGGGCGGACCATCATGAGTGACACTGCCCTCCCCCCAACTGGACCCCGGCCTCCGTCGGGGGACGGCGCTTCGGCGAACGCCCTCGTTCCTACGCCGTCTGCTCCCGCGCCCAGCCCGGCGCTGCCGGCTCCAGCGTCTCGAGGAACGCGCGCGCGCTGTCGCGATACTCGGCCCGGCGCGCGTCGTCGAACCGCCGCCACGTCGCATAGACGTTGCGCATCCGCGGGTTGCGCGCGAACCGCTGCTCGTGGCGCGCGAGGAAGTCCCAGTAGAGCGCGTTGAACGGGCACGCCCCCTCGCCCGTCTTCTTCTTGACGTCGTAGCGGCACCGCCCGCAGTAATCGGACATGCGGTCGATATAGGCGCCGCTCGCGACATAGGGCTTGGACGCGATCACCCCGCCATCGGCGAACTGGCTCATCCCCACCACGTTGGGCAGCTCGACCCACTCGTAGGCGTCGAAATAGACCACCAGGAACCAGTCCGAGATCGCCGCCGGTGCCACCCCCGCGAGCAGCGCGAAATTGCCGAGCACCATCAGCCGCTGGATATGGTGCGCATAGGCCTCTCGCCGGGTCTGGTCGACCGCCTCGGCCAGGCAGCGCATGTCGGTCTCGCCGGTCCAGTAGAAGTCGGGCAGCGGGCGCGACGCTCCCAGCGCGTTGCGCTCGGCGAACGCGGGCATGTCCCACCAGTACATGCCGCGCATATATTCGCGCCAGCCGATGATCTGGCGGACGAAGCCCTCGACCGAGTTGATCGGCGCGCGCCCGCGCTCATAGGCGCGTACCGCCGCCTCGCACACCTCCACGGGTCCGAGCAGCCCGAGATTGAGGCATAGCGACAGGCTGGAGTGGAACAGATAGTCCTGCCCCGCCACCATCGCGTCCTGGTAACGGCCGAAATCGGGCAGCGCCTCGTCGACGAACTGATCGAGCGCCTGCAACGCCTGCGCTCGGGTGACCGGCAGCGCGAACGGCTCGAGCGCGCCGAAATGGTCGCCGAAACGCGTCGCCACCAGGGCGAGCACGTCGCGCGTCGTCTCGTCGGGAGCGAAGCGCAGCGGCGCGGGATAGTTGCGCCCGGCGGTCGGCCCGGCGCGATTGTCGTGGTCGAAGTTCCACTGGCCGCCCTCGGGTTTGCCGTCCGCGTCCATCAGCATGCCGGTGCGGCGGCGCATCTCGCGGTAGAAGAACTCCATCCGTTTCTCGCGCGAGCGCTGTGCCCAGGCGAAGAAGTCGGGCAGCGGGCAGACGAAGCGGTCGTCCTCGAGGATCTCGACCGGCAGGCCGGTGCGAGCGGCCCAGCCGTCCTGCGCCTGGCGGACGCGATACTCGCCGCCCGCGACGGTGCGGATCGCGCTGGCACGGTGACGCTGGGCGCCGCGCTCGACCTCGCCGGTGAAGCTCTGTGTGTTGCCGGGCGCGTCGAGCGCGACATAGTCGACCGCCCAGCCATCGTCGCGCAGCGCCGCGGCGAAGTGGCGCATCGCCGAGAAGATCAGCGCGATCTTCTTCTGGTGATGGCGCACGTAGCTGGCCTCGTCCCACACCTCCATCATCAGCACGACCGCGTCGCCGCGGTCGACGTCGCGCAGGCTGGCGAGCGAGGGGGTGAGCTGGTCGCCCAGCAGCGGGATCAGCAGCGTCATGCCAGCGCCAACGCGCGGGTAGCCCGAAAGCAACGTGGGTTAGGTGCCAGGACGTCGCTGCGCCCTCGCTTCGCCATTCTCGCCCCTTACCGTCATCCCCGCGCAGGCGGGGATCCAGACACGCTGACGCTCACGATAGAGGCGCCACGTCAGCGGTTATGGATCCCCGCCTGCGCGGGGATGACGGGGAGGGTGGGTCTGCTCCGGCTTTCCGCGGTGCGCTAAACCGCCACCCTCACCAGATCTTCACCCGATCCTTGGGCGCGAGGTACAGCTTGTCGCCCGGCTTGACCGCGAAGGCGTCGTACCAGGCGTCGACGTTACGGACGATGCCGTTGACGCGGTAGAAGGCGGGCGAGTGCGGGTCGGTGAGCAGCCGCGCGCGCAGCGCCCCCTCGCGGATCTTGCTCCGCCACGCCTGGGCATAGGCCAGGAAGAAGCGCTGGTCGCCGGTCAGCCCGTCGATCACCGGCGCCTTACCGTGCTCGGCCTGGTAGCGCTGGTACGCCGAATAGGCCGCCTCGATCCCGCCGAGGTCGCCGATGTTCTCGCCCAGCGTCAGCGCGCCCTTCACCTTCACGCCCGGGATCGGCTCATACTGGTCGTACTGGCCGACCAGCACCCCGGTGCGCTTGGTGAAAGCCTCGCGGGTCGCCGGCGTCCACCAATTCTCGAACTTGCCCGAGGCGGAGAATTGGCTGCCCTGGTCGTCGAAGCCGTGCCCCATCTCGTGCCCGATCACCGCGCCGATCGCGCCGTAGTTCACCGCCACGTCCGCCTTGGGATCGAAGAAGGGCGGCTGCAGGATCGCGGCGGGGAAGGTGATCTGGTTCGCCAGCGGGTCGTAGTAAGCGTTCACGGTCTGCGGCGTCATGCCCCACAGGCTGCGATCGACCGGCTTGGGAAAGCGGCTGAGATCAAGCTGATGCTCGAACTCGGCCGCGCGCATGTTGTTGCCGAGCGGATCGCCGCGCACGACCTTGAGTGACGAATAGTCGATGTACGTCGCAGGGTGGCCGGTGCGCGGCTCGAACGCGGCCAGCTTGGCCAGTGCGGCCTGCTTGGTCGCGGCATCCATCCAGCTGTTGCCCTCGATCCGCTCGCGATAGGCGCCCCGCAGGTTCTTGATCAGCTCGGCCATCTTGGCCTCGCTCTCGGGCGGGTAGAAGCGCGCGACATAGACCTTGCCGACCGCCTCGCCCATCGCGCCGTTGACCAGCGCCACGCCACGCTTCCACCGTGCGCGCTGCTCGGGCTGGTCGCTCAGCGTCCTGCCATAGAAAGCGAAGCTGGCATCGTCGAACGCCTTGGGCAGCACCGCGGCCTGGCTCGAGGCGAGGCGGAACTTCATCCAGTCCTGCCAGGTGCTCACCGGCGTCGCGGCGAAGATCTTGCCCAGCGCGGTCAGCGCGGTGTCGTCGCTGACGATCAGCACCGGCTGGTTGCGATAGCCCGCCGTCGTCTCCATCGCGGCGAAATCGAACTCCGGTGCGAGCGCGCGGCGCTGCGCGACCGTCATCGGCTTGAGCATCTTGGCGAGGTCGCGCTGCTCGACCGGCGACCATTGCACCTTCGCCATCGCGGTCTCCAGCGCGACGATCCGATCGGCGCGCGCCGCCGCGTCGCTGATCCCGGCGAGCGTCAGCACCTGCTCGACATAGCGGCGGTAGGCGGCGCGATAGGCGTCGTACTTGGCGCCGGGCAGCAGGTAATAGTCGCGCCCGCCCATGCCGAGCGAGCCCTGCCCCCAGTTGGCGACGTAGCGCGTCGGGTCGGACGGGTCGGGCAGCTGGCCGATCTCGACGGGAGAGGCATAGCCGACGGTGGCGAACAGGCGCTGGAGCTGCGCGCGGTCGCGCGCGGCGTCGATCTTGGCGAAATAGGGCGCGAGTGGCGCGGTGCCGGCGCGCTCGATCGCGGCCTGGTCCATGAAGCTGGCATAGAGTGCGCCGATCTGCGGCGCCGCGGGGCCGATCGCGGCGGGATCGCTGGTCGCCTCCTCCAGGATGCGGCGGACCTGGAGCTCGGCCTCGTCGCTCAGCACCACCGCTGGGCCGGCGGACTGGCGGTCGGCCGCGATCGGCGTGGTCTTGTCCCACTGGCCGTTGGCATAGGTCCAGAAGTCGTCGCCGGGCTTCACCGCGGTGTCACGCGCGGTCAGGTCGACGCCGAACGCGCCGTAGCGCGGGCCGGCTGACGCGGCCGCGGTAGCCGGCGCGGGGGCGGTGGCCGGTCGGGTCTGGGCCGTCAGCGGCGTCGCGGCGAGGGAGCTTACGAGCGAGAGTCCCAGCAGGATCTTCGAAGTCATCAGAGCAGGCGTCCTCAACGAGTCACTGTGCCAGTCGATTAAGGCACCTCGATGCCCGGCGCAATCGCGCCGCGCCGCTTGGGGTCATCCGCCGTAACATCTTCGAATTTAGGCTGAACCCTGCGGGTCCCGGCTCGTTCGCCCAGGGTGGCGCTCGCGACAGACCTTCCCCGCCCCGTCGTCTGGCGCCCGCGCCGGCTGCTGATCACGCGCGCCGCGCGCGGCTTCGCCCACGGCCGCGCGATCGCCGCGCGCGCGGGCGCCGCGGGCGTCGACGTGATCGAGCTGCCCGGTGACCGGCTCGCGCTCGACCTGCCGGACGATCCGCGCCGCGCCTATGCCGCGGCGAAGGCGACGCTGGCGGTGACCGTCGCGCCGCCCTCCAAGCGACGGCTCCAGCCGATCGCGCCCAGCGCCGATTGGCGCGTCGACCTCGCCGAGGGCTGTCCGGCGCATTGCAGCTACTGCTATCTCGCCGGCTCACTGCAGGGGCCGCCGATAACGCGGGTCTACGCCAATCTGGAGGAGATATTGGCGGTGCTGCCCGATCATCTCGGGCGCGGCACCGTCACCTCGCGCCAGCGCGCCCGCGCCGGCGAGGGCACCACCTTCGAGGCGTCCTGCTATACCGACCCGCTCGCGCTGGAGCCGCTGACCGGATCGCTCTCGGTCGCGATCGCCTGGTTCGGACGCTGGAAGGCCGAGGCGCAGCTGCGCTTCACCACCAAATTCGCCGATGTTGCCCCGCTGCTCGCGCTCGACCACGGCGGCCACACGCGGATGCGCGCCTCGATCAACCCGACCGCCTTCGCGCGCTTCGAGGGCGGCACCGCGCCGGTCGCGGCGCGGCTGCGCGCGCTGCGGCTGATGGCGGACGCCGGCTATCCCGTCGGCCTCACGATCGCGCCGATCATCGCCGCGCCGGGCTGGGAGAGCGCCTATGGCACGCTGATCGACGATGCCGCCGCCGCGCTGGCGGGCGCGCCCGGGCTCGACCTCACCGTCGAGCTGATCACGCACCGCTACACCGCCACGTCGCGCACGGTGCTGGAGAGCTGGTATCCCGGCTCGTCGCTCGACATGAGCGGGCAGGATCGCGCCACCAAGCGGACCAAGTTCGGCGGCGAGAAGCAGGTGTACGACGCCGCGACGATGCGCGCCCTGCGCGCCTTCTTCGAGGCGAAGCTGGCGACGGCGCTGCCCGCCGCGCGGCTGCTCTACTGGACATGACAATCTGGTTCACCGCCGACACGCACTTCGGCGACCACCGCACGATCAACATCTGGCGCCGCCCCTTCCCCGACGTGGCGGCGATGGACGCGCTGCTGGTCGAGCGCTGGAACGCCACGGTCGCGCCCGCGGACACGGTCTGGCACCTCGGCGATGTCGCGCGCCGCGCCGAGGCGGTGGCGCCGCTGCTGGCCCGGCTGAACGGGACCAAGCACCTGCTGCGCGGCAACAACGATCCCGCGGCGACGCTCGCGGCACCGGGCTGGGCGAGCGTCGGCGACTATGCCGAGCTCGAGCTCGACGGACGCAAGCTGGTACTCGGCCACTACCCTTTCCGCAGCTGGAACGGGCAGCACCGCGGCGCGATCAACCTGCACGGCCACAGCCACGGTCGGCTCGCGCCGATGAAGCGCCAGCATGACGTGGGCGTCGACGTGCACGGTTTCGAGCCCGTCTCCCTGGATCAGCTGCTCGCCGCCGCGCCGCGCCGCGCGGTCGAGCGGGGATGACGCGGCCGCGCCACCACCGCCACCGGCTCAGAAGTCGAGCCGCGCCGTCGCCGACACCGTCCGCCCGTTGAGCACGCGCGCGCGCAGGATCCCGCTCGGCGGGATCGCCGCGTCGTCGAAGCCGCTGATCGCGGTCACGTCGAACAGGTTGCTCGCGTTCAGTCCGAGCGACAGCCGCTCGGCCGCACGCACCTGCACGAAGGCGCCGGTGGTGACATAGCCGGGTATGCGCAGCAGGTCGTTGTCCTGCGCGTAGCTGCCGGTGGTGCCGATGAACACCGCGCCCAGGCTGAACCGCTCGGTGACGAGCTGCGGCGTCGCCTGGAAGGTCAGCTTGGCCTGATGGCGCGGCGTGTTGCTCTCGAAGTGCGGGTTGACCGCGTCGCGCGTGATCTCGGCGTGAGTCAGCGTCGCGCCGCCATTGAAGGCGAAGATGCCGTGCCGCACCCCGCCCTCCAGCTCGATGCCGTGCGCCTGATAGTCGCGCTCGATCGGCTCGGTCGTCACCTGATCGGTATTGCTGTCTTGCGCCGTCGCCCAGAAACCGGTGACGTTGAAGGTCAGCCCGTCCTGCCGGAACTTGGCCCCCAACTCGGCCTGACGCACCGGGTCATAGGCGGCTCGCGGCAGCGCCAGCGCGCCGGTCACCGAGTCGACGATGGGGCTGAACAGCAGGCGATCCGCGTTGGCGCGTGCGCCGCGGCTGTAGCGCGCGAACAGCGCGAACGGCTCGGCGAGGTGCCAGTTGATGCCGGTCGAATAGGACAGATAATGGTAGGTATACTCGAGTGGCGCTGGCGAGGTCAGCGGCGTGATGCCGACCTTGGTCTCTGGCGCGGAGATGCGGCCGTCACCGTCGATGTCACGCGTCACGGTGGCGATGCGCCCGCCGCCGAGGTCCGAGCCATATAGGCGGCCACTGGCACTCCCCGTGTCGTAGCGCAGGCTCCCGCCCATCGCGACCGCGCCGACATGGTAGTTGACCGAGGCGAAGGGCGCGTTGACGGCATAGTCGAGGTCCATGCTCCGCCGTCGCTTCCCCGCCAGCGGCGTGAACTGATAGGCGAGCACGCCCTTGTCGGTCAGCCGCGCGCCGGTCGCGGTGCTGAGGTCGACCAGCGCCGCCTTGCCGTCGCCGCGCACGTCGGAGAGCATCGTGCTCCAAAGAGTGTCGCGGTCGAGCATCTGGCGCGCCGCGTAGAAGCCGCCGGTCAGCGTTAGCTCGCCCTCGCCCATGCGCACGGCACGGCTGGCGCGCGTGTCGCTGGTGACATTGCCATAGTCGCGAATGCGCAGGTCGAGGATGCTGAGCAGGCCGACGAGCCCGTTGCCGTTCAGGCTAGCGGGATCGGCGATCACCTGGCCCGCGAGCGGCCCGTTGGCATAGGACAGCTGCCCGCCGACACCGGCGAGGCTCGCAGCGCGCGCGGCCGGCAGGAACATGGTCGCAAACGGGCTTACCAGCGCGCCCGACGTGCTGCTGACGCGGAACCGCTCGGTCACCGTCCAGTCGGCCACGTCGATCTGCGCCTCGACTCCGCCACTGAGCGAGCGCGTGCGCTGGCCGTCGCCAACGTCGTGCCGTGCCGGCTGATTTGTACTGTCGAGCACGAGCACGTCGCGGATCGAGCGCGACAGCAGCACCCCCGAGCCGATGTCGAAGCTCGCCAAGGGACGCGGCGCCGGACGCCGCTCGGACCCGGTCGCGCGCATCGGCACGACGTCGTAGTATGGCGTGCGATCGTCGAGATACTTGCCGTACAGCCGCACATAGCCGCCATCGAAGGTCTTGGTGAGGTTGAGCTTCACCTGGCCGCCGCGCTGGGCGTCATAGCCCGCGGTGCGCGGCCCCTCGCCGCGACGGTAGTAGCCGCCGATATGGTAGCGCCATGTGTCGCCGAGCTGGCCGCCCTGGTCGGCGTCGATGCGATACTGGCCATAGTCGAGCCCGGCGGTCAGCGCGACCGCGCCGCCCTCGATCTCACCGGTCTTGGAAATGAAGTTGACCAGCCCACCCGGCGAGTTGGAGGCGAAGGTCGAGGCCGAGCCGCCGCGGATCACTTCCACCTGCGCGAGGTTGAGGTCGGCGCGCACCATCCCGTCGGCGCCGAGCCCCTGCATGTCGCCGAACTCGAGCACGGGCAGGCCGTCCTCCTGGAGCTGGACGAACTTGATCCCCGACGAGGCGAGCGGCAGGCCGCGCACGCTGAGGCTCACCAGGCCCTCGCCCGTCGATGCTTCGGAGCGGATGCCGGGGATGTCGCGCAGCAGGTCGGCGACCGAGCGCGGCGCCAGCTTCTCGACGTCGGCGGCCCTGAGGCTGCTGGTAGAGGTGGCGCTGTCGAGCCGGTCGCGCCCCCTGGCGACGCCGGTGGTGACCGTGTCCGGCGCCGACGTGCTCGGCGGTTCGCTGGCGTCGGCTCCGGGCGCGACGATGGCGGTCGACGACATCGCTGCCGCCAAGAATATCGAGATCAATGTTTTACCCCCCATGGACGACGAGGGCTCGCCGTCGGGCGGGGCCGATAGAGATGGCTGGAGACACACCTCAATCCTGCGGCTGACGCATTACGGCGGTGGCGTAGCAGCGGCGTGACGGATCCTGACGCGCCTTGCGGCCAACGTCTCGCCCCCTGTCAGATGGTTATTCGATGCCTGCCGCGCTGCGCCTCGATCGCTTCAGCGACGCGTGACTCACCGCAACGGGTCAATCGCTCAGCACCCTCCACGGTCTCGCAACCCGCGCCAGCGCTCCTTATCTATGCGTCAACGGAGGTTGCATGACGGACTATCGCAAGACGGACGAGGCGATCGCGCGGCTCACGCCGGAGCAGTATCGCGTCACCCAGCAGAACGGCACCGAGCGGCCCGGCACCGGCGAGCTGCTCTACAATAAGGAGCCCGGCATCTACGTCGACGTGGTATCGGGCGAGCCGCTATTCGCCAGCGCGGACAAATATGAGTCGGGCTGCGGCTGGCCCAGCTTCACCAAGCCGGTAGAGCCCGCCAACGTCGCCGAGCTCGTCGACCGCTCGCACTTCATGACTCGCACCGAGGTGCGCTCAGCCCATGGCGACAGCCATCTCGGCCACGTGTTCGACGACGGCCCGCGCGATCGCGGCGGACTACGCTATTGCATCAACTCGGCGTCGCTCCGCTTCGTCCATCGCGACGACATGGAAGCGGAAGGCTATGCCGCCTATCTGCCGCAGGTCGAGGACGTTCGCTGACGCTCGCGTGGCGGCGTGCTCACCACAGCACGCCGTTGTCGGGCGTCATCGGTTCGGGTGCTTCCTCGCCGATCGATTGCAGCAGGTCGATCTCGATCGTGCGGCACATCGCCGACAGCGGCAGGTCGTGGACGGTGTTGGCGAACGGGTCGACGAGGTCGTCGCCGATGGCCAGGACCGCCAGGAACATCAGCCCTGCCACGGTCGAGCCCAGCGGTGTGGCGAAGCCCAGCGTCTCGACCAGCCCGATCGGCAGCAGGATGCAGAACAGATGGGTGAACACCATCGGAAAGAAGCGATATTGATTGGGCAGCGGCGTGTTCTTGAGCCGCTCCATGCCGCCCTGCGCGTTGGCGATGTCGATCAGCACGCGCTCGATCGAGGCCTGCTGGATCGTATCGATCCAGCCGTTCGCGCGCGCCAGATCGATCCGCCGGCCCGTGCCGTCGACGATACCGTTGGCGATGTTGGTGCGCGACAGCGCGAAATCCGCCTCCCCCTTTGACAGGAAGCGTAGCACCTCGTCGTCGGCCTTCTGCTTGCGCAGCTGACAGCGAAGCGCGTTCACATAAGCGATCTGGCGCAGGACGATCGTGCGCTTCATGTCGCGCCCGTCCGGATCGGGGAGGAAGTTGCGGGCGGCGCGCGCGAGATTGCGGCTGGCGTTGATCATCAGCCCCCACAGCGATCGCCCCTCCCACCAACGCTGATAGGCCGAATTGCTGCGAAAGCCGAGGAACAGCGCCAGCGCGGAGCCGAACAGCGTCAGCGGCAGCTCGGGCGCCTTGAACGGGAGGACGTAATAGGTGACCGTCACGATCACGTCCCAGATGAACAGCAGGGTCAGCGGCTTCCAGACTTCGCGCACGATCTGAGTGAGGCGGGGAACGGCTGTAACGATCATGCCGCGCTAACGCGCGTTAGGCGGGGCTGTTGCACGTACGAAACCAAATGTTACAGAGCTTGTTGGGAGACCCGCTGTCCGGCACGCGAACCGAGGGCGTGCCGCGTCGAACTCCGGCGATCGCCGACGCCCAACGTCGCGGGCACGGATGTTACTGGCTCTCCGCTGCTGCGTGCGCGGGAGCACGCCCCTTACCCCACAAGAGCGCGATCGCGCAGGCCACGCCAGACGCGCAGCGCCTGCACCGTCTCGGCCACGTCATGGACTCGCAGCAGTTGCACGCCCGCCTCGGCGCCCTTGAGCGCGAGCGCGACCGAGCCGCCGAGCCGCTGTTCCACCGGCGCCTCGTTGCTGAGCGCGCCGATCAGCCGCTTGCGGCTCGCCCCCAGCATCACCGCGCACCCGAGGCCGTGGAACATCGCCAGGCCGTTCAGTAGCGCGAGATTGTCCGCGAGCGACTTGCCGAAGCCGATACCGGGGTCGACGATGACGCGGGCACGATCGACCCCGGCGGCGACGACCGCCTCGACCCGCGCCTCGAGCCAGTCGAACACCTCACCGACCACGTCGTCGTACGTCACCCGGCCGTGCCCACCGGCCTTCGGATCGGGCGAGTGCATCAGGATCACGGGCGCGCCGCTGCGCTTCACCACGTCGAGCGCGCGCTCGTCCCACAGCAGCGCCGAGACGTCGTTGACGATCGCCGCGCCGGCGGCGAGCGCGGCCTCCATCACCGGCGCCTTGCGCGTGTCGACCGAGACCAGCGCGCCGGCGCGGGCGAGCCGCTCGACCACCGGCGCGACGCGGCGCGCCTCGTCCTCCTCCCAGACGAGCGCGGCGCCGGGCCGGGTCGACTCACCGCCGACGTCGATCAGTGCGGCCCCCGCACCGGCCAGCGCCATGCCCGCCGCGGCCGCGGCGGCGGGGTCGTCCCGGTGCGCGCCACCGTCGGAGAAGCTGTCGGGGGTGACGTTGAGGATCGCGGCGACCTGCGGCTGGTCGAGCCGCAGCACACGCTCGCCGAGCATCAGCGGCGCGCGCGGCGTGGTGAAGCGCGCGTGGAGCAACGCGGCGCGATCGCCGAGCTTCGCCATCTCGCCGACGGGGACGACGCGGCGTGGACCGTCGCCGCTCACCTCATACGCGGCGTACCATTGCAGCCCGCCGGCGAGCCGCACCACGGTTTCTTCCGGGTAAACGAAGGGCGCGTCGACGAAGTGGACGGGGCGGAGGCGCATCGAACGGACCTTCTGCTGGGCGGTGCCCCCTTGCTAGCGCGGTTAACGACGCCGCCCAAGCGGCGGCAGTCTTGATGTCCTCCCGTGTAAGGGGAGGTGGCGCGCGCCGCGCGACGGTGGGGTGTCGCCGCTGGCGAACGTCCCGCGCCTAATCACCGGCGACACCCGTCCGTCAGGCCTTCGGCCTGCCAGTGCGGGCGAGATGGTGCCCCCCGGACACCATCTTGGCTTGCCGGGGGCAAGCCAAGGCCCGCGCCGCCCTTGCAGGCGAGGAGCGCCAACCCTCAATCCGAAGACTTACGGCTGCGTCGCCAGCAGGTACGTCTGGCGCACACGGTCGATCGGTTCGAGCGCGCCGTCGACCTCGCGGTGCCAGAAGGTCCAGCCGTTGCACGCGGGCGCCTGCTGCACGGTCGCGCCCACCTTGTGGATCGAGCCGGTGGCACCGCACAGGCTCGCCAGCGAGCCGTCGGCGCGCACCGTCGCGCTGTGCCGCCGCTTGGCGTCGACCAGCACGGTGCCGGGGGTGAGATAGCCGTTCTCGACCAGCACGCCGAACGCCACCTTGGGTGCGCCGCGCGGGCTCTGCATCGTCGCCAGCGCCGATTCGTCGAGCGGCAGTGCGGCCGCGATCCGCTCCGCCGCGGCGTCGATATAGGCCAGCTCGCGCTCGATCCCGATCCAGCGACGCCCCAGCCGCTTCGCCACCGCGCCGGTGGTGCCGGTGCCGAAGAAGGGATCGAGCACGACGTCGCCCGGCTTGGTGCAGGCGAGCAGGACGCGATAGATCAGCGCCTCGGGCTTCTGCGTCGGGTGGACCTTCACCCCGCCCTTCTTGAGCCGCTCCTGCCCCCCGCAGATCGGGAACTCCCAGTCGGAGCGCATCTGCAGCTCGTCGTTGAGCGTCTTCATGCTGCGATAGTTGAACGTGTACTTCGCTTTCTCGCCCTTCGACGCCCAGATCAGCGTCTCGTGCGCGTTGGTGAAGCGCGTGCCGCGGAAGTTGGGCATCGGGTTGGCCTTGCGCCACACGATGTCGTTGAGGATCCAGTAGCCCAGGTCCTGCACCGCGGCGCCGACCCGGAAAATGTTGTGGTAGCTGCCGATCACCCAGATCGTGCCGTCGTCCTTGAGGATGCGGTGCGCCTCCGCCAGCCACGCGCGCGTGAAAGCGTCATAGGCGGCGAAGGTGTCGAACTTGTCCCAATCGTCGGTCACCGCGTCGACGTGGCTGCCATCGGGCCGGAACAGCTCGCCGCCGAGCTGGAGATTATAGGGCGGGTCGGCGAAGACCATGTCGACCGACTTGGCCGGCAGCGCGCGCATCGCCGCGATGCAATCGCCCATCACGATCTGGTCGAGCGGGAGCGGCGATTCTGCCGGCTCCGCCGCGCGCCGCGACCGCGCGACCTTGTCCATCACCCCCATCGATCAGCTCCCCTTTGCCCGCGTAAGAGGCCGCCGAAACGCCGCTCCGTCAAGCCGCCTTTTACCACGCGACTCGCGGACGGAAGCCGAGTCGCTAGCGGAACAAGATGAGTCCACGTCCATATGTTGAGTCACCCGCGGCGGCGTTGACTCGATATATGGTGGTGTGACGGAAAAGACTCAGAACGGCAGAACCGCCTGCGCCACCGGGGCGAAGCTGCGGCGGTGGAGCGGCGACGGCCCGTGCTCGCGCAGCGCGCGCAGGTGCGCGGGGCAACCGTAGCCCTTGTTCGAGTGCCAGCCGTACTGCGGATGTGATTCGGCCGCGGCGATCATGATCTGGTCGCGCGTGTGCTTGGCGACGATCGAGGCGGCGGCGATCGAGCGACTCTGCGCGTCGCCGCCGACGATCGCGGTGGCGGCATAGCCCCAGCGCGGCAGCCGGTTGCCATCGACCAGCACGTGCCCGGGCCCGTCGCCCAGCGCGCGCGCCAGCTCGTCGACCGCGAGCGTCATCGCCTTCATCGTCGCCCAATAGATGTTGAGCGTGTCGATCTCGGCGGGCTCGACGATGCCGACGCCGATGATCGCGCAGTCGCGCAGCCGGGCGTAAAGCCGGGCGCGCTCGCTCGCGGGAAGCTTCTTCGAATCGTCGATCCCGCGCGGCACGCCTCTGGCGGGCAGCACCACCGCGGCGGCGACCACCGGCCCGGCGAGCGGCCCGCGCCCGGCCTCGTCGACGCCCGCGACCGGCGGCACGCAGCGCTTCTCGTGGAGCAGCCCCGGCATCAGAGCCGCCACGGCGGGAAGCGGCGGTTCTCGCCCGCCTGGTAGAGGCACAGAGCATTGCCCGAGGGATCGTATAGCCGCGCCTCGCGCCAGCCCCAGGGTCGGTCGCGCGCCTCTTCGACCGAGACGCCGGCGGCGCGCGCCTGCGCCATCGCCGCATCGACGTCGGCGACCTCGAGGAAGACGAGCGGCTGGCCGTGGAGCTCCTGCGCCGCCTCGATCGACAGCGTCGCGCCGCCGACGCTCTCGAAGCGCGCATAGCGCTCATCGCTGGCGACGATCGGCGTTAGCCCCAGCCCGCGATAGAAAGCGAGCGTCGCGGCGTGGTCGGTCATCGGCAGCGTCACTTGGTTGAGCGTCGGCGCCGCCGCGGCGACGTCGAGCCGGACGCGCGCGTGCCCCATCGGCCCGTGCCCCCCGCCCAGCCCGGGCGCCTCGCGCAACGCGACCCGGACGAAGATCCGCGCGCGCTCGATCGCCTGCGGTAGTGCGAGGCCGCGCGCGAGCCCCTCCGCGACCGCGCTCGCCAGCGTGCAGCCGGTGCCGTGACTGTGGCGCGTGTCGATCCGCGGCGCTTCCCAGCGCAGGATCTCGCCCCCGGCACCGATCAGCCGATCCACCACGACCGCGCCCTCGGCGTGTCCGCCCTTCACCAGCAGCGGCGTCCCGATCGCGGCGGCATAGTCGCGTGCTGCCGTCGCCACGTCGTCGGCCGCGAGCGTGTCGACCCCGCATAGTGCCGCCAGCTCGGGCAGGTTCGGGGTGACCAGCGCGCTGAGCCGCGCCAGCCGCTCGAACGCCGCGATCGTGGCGGCGTCGGCCAGCACCGCGCCGCTGCTCGCCACCATCACCGGGTCGAGCACGATCGCGCCGCCGTAGCGCCCGCCCGCCAGCTCGTCGGCCACCGCCGCGGCGATCTCGGCGCCGCCGAGCATCCCGATCTTGACCGAGTCGACGCCGAGGTCCGCGACCACGCTCGCCATCTGCTGCCGAACCATCTCGGGCGACAGCGCCGCGACCGCCTGGACGCCGAGCGTGTTCTGCGCGGTGATCGCGGTGATCGCGGTCATGGCGTGGCCGCCGAGCATCGTGACGGTCTTGATGTCGGCCTGGATCCCCGCGCCGCCGCCCGAGTCCGAGCCGGCGACGATCAGCACGCGCGGCATCATCCGCGGTGGCGCCGCTCGGTCGCGGCGGGGTATGTCTTCAGCGTCGCGCTGACGCGCGCGGGGCGGTCGAGCAGCTCGCCGCCGCAGCCCGGGCAGCGCTCGTCGAGCTCGTCGGCGCAGTCGGCGCAATAGGTACATTCGAGCGAGCAGATGAAGGCGCCGCCCGCGTCGGCGGGCAGATCGACGCCGCAGCGCTCGCAATCGGGACGCATCTCCAGCATGCGCGCGCCATAGCGCCGTGCGCGCGCGAGGTCACGCGGGATGAGGGTGGTATGAAGTACACTGCCTGCGCCTCGGCGTCGTTGCCGGCTTAAGGCGACGAACCGCCGTCGCCCCGCCCCCCGGCGAACGCCGGGGTCCAGTTGGGAAGGCCGTCGTGGACTCAGCGCGGTCCCCCACCTGGACCCCGGCGTCCGCCGGGGTGGAAGAAGAGGAGGAACACGCCCACCTACCCCCTCACGCCGCGGCGCGCACCGCGTCGCAGATGCGGTCCACCACGCGCTCGACCTGCTGCGGATCGTCGCCCTCTGCCATCACGCGGATCACCGGCTCCGTGCCCGAGGGGCGAATGACCAGGCGGCCGCTGCCCGCCAGCTCGGCCTCGGCCTCGGCGATCACAGCCTTCACCCCTTCCTGCTCGAGCGGCTTGCCGCCGGCGAAGCGCACGTTCTTGAGCAGCTGCGGCAGCGGCTCGAAACGGTGCAGCACCTCGCTCGCCGGCGCGCCCGCACGACACAGTTCGGCCAGCACCTGGAGCGCGGCGACCAGCCCGTCCCCCGTGGTGGCATAGTCGGACAGGATGATATGCCCCGACTGCTCGCCGCCGACATTGTAGCCGCGCCGTCGCATCGCCTCGAGCACGTAGCGGTCGCCCACCTTGGTGCGGATCAGCCCCAGCCCCTGCGCCGACAGATGCCGCTCCAGCCCGAGGTTGGACATGACCGTCGCGACCAGCCCGCCCCCGGCGAGTCGCCCGGCGCGTGCCCAGCCCGCCGCGATCGTCGCCATCAGCTGGTCGCCGTCGATCACGCGACCGCGCTCGTCGACCACGATCAGCCGGTCGGCGTCGCCGTCGAGCGCGATGCCGATCGCCGCGCCATGCTCCACCACCGCCGCCGACAGCGCCTCGGGATGGGTCGAGCCGATCCGATCGTTGATGTTGAGCCCATTGGGGCTGACCCCGATCTGGACGAGGTCGGCGCCGAGCTCCCACAACGCCTCGGGCGCGACCTGATAGGCGGCGCCGTTGGCGCAATCGACCACCACCTTGAGCCCGTCGAGCCGCAGGTCGTTGGGGAAAGTCGACTTCGCGAAGTGGATGTAGCGCCCGCGCGCGTCGTCGATCCGCTTGGCGCGGCCGATCTCGCCCGCGGCGGCCAGCGCGACCTCGCCGTCGATCGCCGCCTCGATCGCCTCCTCGTCCTCGTCGGAGAGCTTGTACCCGTCCGGGCCGAACAACTTGATGCCGTTGTCAGCGAACGGATTGTGGCTGGCCGAGATCATCACGCCCATGTCGGCGCGCATCGACTTGGTCAGCATCGCCACCGCGGGCGTCGGCATCGGCCCAACCAGCGTGACGTCCATGCCGACGCTGGTGAAGCCCGCCTGCAGCGCGCTCTCGAGCATATAGCCCGACAGCCGCGTGTCCTTGCCGATCACGACACGGTGGCGATGCGCGCCGCGCAGGAAGTGGCGCCCGGCGGCCATGCCGACCTTCATCGCCATCTCCGCGGTCATCGCGCCGGTGTTGGTGAGCCCGCGAATACCGTCGGTGCCGAAATATTTCCTTGCCATCGCCTCTTACCTTCGCTCCGCTGACGGGCTCCCATAAACGATGACGAACGAAGGGCGAAGAGCGCGCTGATGTCGCAGGCTACCCGTATCCTCCTTGCCCTGGTCGCCGGCCTCGCCGCCGGCATCGCGCTGACACGCGTGGCGCCCGGCGCGGTGCCGAACGTGGTGGCGGTGGCCGAGCCGCTCGGCACCGCCTGGCTCCACGCCTTGCAGATGACGATCGTGCCGCTGGTGGTCTCGCTGCTGGTCACCGGCGTCGCCGCGACCGCGGAGGCGGCGCGTGCCGGTCGGTTGGCCGCGCGCGCGATCGCGCTCTACGTCGCGCTGCTCGCCGCCTCGGCGACGATCGCCGCATTGCTGACGCCGCTGCTGCTCGCGCTCGTCCCGCTTCCCGCGGCCTCGGCCGCGGCGCTGCGCGGCGCCTTGTCCGACGCGAGCGCGGTGCCGGCGGTGCCGCCGCTGGGTGAGTTCTTCGCCGGCATCGTCCCCAAGAACGTGCTCCAGGCGGCGGCGAGCGACGCGTTCCTGTCGCTGATCATCTTCACCTTGGTCTTCGCCTTCGCGATCGCGCGGATCGAGCGCGCGCAGCGCGACCTGCTGGTGCGCCTGTTCACCGCGCTGCGCGACGCGATGCTGGTGGTGATCGACTGGGTGCTGTGGATCGCGCCCGCTGGCGTGCTGGCGCTGGCGCTGGTGGTGGGCGCGCGCGCCGGCACCGGGGCGTTCGGCGCGCTGATTCATTACATTCTGATCGTGAGCGCCTCGGGCGTGGCGGTGATGCTGCTGGCCTATCCGATCGCGCGGCTGGGTGCGCACCTACCGCTGGGCGCTTTCGCGCGCGCGACACTGCCGGCGCAGGCGGTGGCGATCAGCACGCAGAGCTCGCTCGCCTCGATGCCGGCGATGATCGAGGGCGCGCGCGACCTCGGCGTGGACGTGCGGGTCGCCGGCGTGACGCTGCCACTGGCAGTCGCGATCTTCCGCGCGACTGGACCGGCGATGAACTTGGCGGTGGCGATCTACGTGGCGACCTGGTTCGGCGTCACGCTGTCGCCGGCGACGCTGGCCATCGGGGTGGTGGTGGCGACACTGACCTCGCTCGGCTCGGTCAGCCTGCCCGGCACGGTGAGCTATGTCAGCGCGATTGCCCCGATCGCGGGGACGATCGGGGCGCCGATCGCGCCGCTGGGGCTGCTGGTGGCGGTGGAGACGATCCCCGACATCGTTCGCACCGTCGGCAACGTGACGATGGACATCGCCACCACCGCGCTGCTGGGCCGACGCGGCGATGCGGATGACCGGACAAGCCCGCCCGAGCCCGACGCTTGACGGAGGCAACGCGTCTCTTTTATTGACAAACCTGTCAGTAAGGAGCCTTTCCCGTGACCCGCATGCCCCCCTACCCCGGCACCAGCGGACGGCGCGACTGGCGCGGCGCGCTCGACGCGGTGCGGAGACTGATGCGCGATCCCGATGACACGCGGCAGGTCTTCCGCATCATGCGCGCGCTCAACACCGGCAACGCCCCCGCCAATTACGCGCGGCTGATCGCGTCGGCGGCCGGCGGCCGGATCGCCTATGAGCGCGCCGAGCTCGCCGCGCTGCTCGCCGATCCCACGGCGGTGGCGCGCCACGCGCCCGGCACGGTCGGCGCCGCCTATCGCGATTTCCTTGTCACCACCGGCTATACCGCCGATGGCCTCGTCGCGGTCAGCGAGGCGGACCATGCCGACGCCTGGGGTGCCGAGCACCCCTATGGCTGGATGGGTCGCCGCATCCGCGACCTGCACGATCTCTGGCACGTGCTCACCGGCTACCAGGCCGACGACCCGCTCGGCGAGGCGGCGCTGGTCGCGTTCAGCTTCGCCCAGGTCGGCGGGCTCGGCTGGGCGCTGATCGCGGTCGCGGCCGCACTTAAAAGCCTGGCCGTGACTCGCAGCACTTTGTTCGCACGCGCGGTATGGGAGGGCTATCGTCACGGCCGTGCGGCCGCCTGGCTGGTGGCGGAGGATCCAAGGGCGCTGCTCGACGAGCCGCTGGCCGCGGCCCGCGCACGGTTGGGCATCCGCGAGCCGCACGCCTACCGCCGCGCGCGGCGCGAGCTCGGCGCCGCGATCGCCTCGTTCGGCGGCGCGGGTCGGGCGACCGCGTGAGCAGAGCGGGGCCGGCGCACTAGACCTTGCCTGCCGTCATCCCGGGCTTGCCCCGGGATCCATCGTTCCGCGCACGCTCCGGCCGCTCTCCTCGCCGCATCATGGATCCCGGCTCAGGGCCGGGACGACGGTCCGGCAGGTGACTTCGGCCTGGAAAGCCGTGCAGGCGCGGCAAGAGGGTGCGGCTATGCGTCCCGCTCCGCCGCGGGCGCCGCGCGCCAGCCCGCCACCGCGTAGAGCGCACAGGCGGTCCAGATCAGCGCGAAGCTCAGCAGCTGCGCCGGACGGAGCGGCTCACCGAAGATCAGCACTGCCTCGAGGAACTGCAGCGTCGGCCCGATATATTGCAGCAGCCCCAGCGTGGCATAGCGCAGCCGCCGCGCCGCCGCGGCGAACATCAGCAGCGGCGCCGCGGTCACCGCGCCGGCGAGCACCAAGAGCACGTCCACGCGCGTGTCCTGTCCGAAGGCGCCGCTGCCGTGCGCCTGTGCCCAGCCGACGATCGCGACCGCGGGCAGCAGCAGCAGCGCGGTTTCGATCAGCAGCCCGCCGAGCGCGTCGATCGCCACCACCTTGCGGATCAGCCCATACAGCCCGAAGCTCACGGCCAGCGCGAGCGAGATCCACAGCGCGCCGCCGCCGTCGAGCGCGAGCAGGATCACGCCCACCCCGGCGATCGCGACGGCGCCGGCCTGCACCCGCGTGATCCGCTCGCGCAGCACCGCCACTCCCAGCAGCACGTTGAGCAGCGGATTGATGAAATAGCCCAGGCTCGCCTCGAGCACATGGCCGTTCTGCACCGACCAGATGTAGACGAACCAATTGACCGCGATCAGCAGCGCGGTCGCGGTCAGCAGCGCGAGCGTGCGCCCGCGCGCCCTTTCCATGATCGCGCGCCCGCGCCCCAGCGCGACGACGACCAGCACGAGCAGCAGGAGCGAGAAGATCACGCGATAGGCCAGCACCTGTAGCGCCGGCACCGAGTCGAGCAGGTGCAGGTAGAGCGGCAGCAGCCCCCAGCAGACGAAGGCGCCGACGCCGAGCAGCAGGCCGGTGCGGGTCGGAGCGGGATGGTCGGACATGCCTTGGCCATCGCCTGCCAAACCGCACGGCGCAAGTCGTCACGCCGCCGTCATGACCCAGGCTGGCGGGTCCTGCTTGCGCGCGTGCCGCCGGCAGCGGTACCGTGAGGCGCGTTGCCGCTCACGCCCGCACCGCCTACAGCCGCGGGCGATGCTCGCGCGCCTGGTCCTCACCGATGTCCGCAACCACGCCGCGCTGAGCCTTGCCCCCGCGCCGGGCTTCGTCATTCTCACCGGCCCCAACGGCGCGGGCAAGACCAACGTGCTGGAGGCGGTATCACTGCTCGCGCCGGGCCGGGGTCTACGCCGCGCCGCCTTGTCCGAGATCGCGCGCGCCGACGGGCCGGGCGGCTTCGGCGTGGCCGCGACGCTGCGCGACGGCGTGGACCTCGCCACCGGCGCGTTGGCGGGCGCGCCCGAGCGACGCGTGGTGCGGGTCAACGGCGCCGCCACGGGCGCGGGCGCGCTCGCCGAGCGGGTCGCCGTCCTGTGGCTCACCCCGGCGATGGACCGACTGTTCACGGAGGCGGCGGGCGAGCGCCGCCGCTTCCTCGATCGGCTCACGCTGGCGCTCGCCCCCGAGCACGCGCGCCACGGCACCCGCTACGAGGCCGCGATGCGCGATCGCAACCGCCTGCTCGCCGAGCCGGTGCCCGACCGCGACTGGCTCGCGGCGCTGGAGGCGCAGATGGCGCAGCACGGCGCCGCGCTCGACGCCGCGCGCCGCCGCACCGTCGCGGCGCTGAGCGAGGCGCTGGCGGCGCAGCCCGCCGGCGCGGTGCCGCGCGCCGCGCTCGCGCTCGCCGGCTGGAGCGGCGACACCGGAACGCTCGCCGCCGAGCTGCGCGCGGGCCGCACTAGGGACGCCGCGGCGGGGCGCACGCTCGTGGGTCCGCACCGTGCCGACCTGCTCGTCACGCACGTCGACAAGGCCCGCCCCGCCGCGAGCGCCTCGACCGGCGAGCAGAAGGCGTTGCTGCTCGGCATCGTCCTCGCCCACGCCGAGCTGGTCGCTGGCGCCACGGGTCGCGCGCCGTTGCTGCTGCTCGACGAGATCGCCGCGCACCTCGATCCTTCGCGCCGCGCCGCGCTGTTCGAGCGGCTCGCCCCGCTCGGCCAGGTGTGGATGACGGGGACCGAACCCGAGCTGTTCGCCGCGGCGGGCGCGGCGACGCGTCTGGCGCTGTGACCGGACCGCGCGGCCGGCGTGCCGCAGCGGCGTTGCGTCGCCCAACAAAAGCGCGCAGGCCGCGTTGACCATCCGGCGCCGCGCGCCGCACGCAGGAACCACGCCGCTGACCGAGCCACCGTCTCCCGCCGCCCCCGAACGTGCCCCGCCCGCGGGCACGGACGAGTGGCGACTGGGTTGGCCTCTCGTCTCGGCGGCGATGCTCGGCGCCGGCCTCGGCCCCGGCCTCTATCAGAATCTGTCCAGCCTCTTCACGCCGGGGCTGGAGCGTAGCTTCGGCTGGTCGCGCGGCGAGATCGCCACCGCCGCCGGGCTCGCGCTGCTCGGCGCGCTCGCGGCGCCCCTGATCGGGCGCACCGCCGACCGGTTCGGCGTGCGGCCGGTGATCACCGCCTCGATGCTGCTGCTCGGCATCGCCTATCTGTGGCTCGCCTCGATCGGCGGGGCGATCTGGCGCTACCAGATCGGCGTGGTGCTTCTGGTGCTCACCATCCCGGGGACGAGCAGCCTGGCGTATGGCAAGCTGATCGCGGCGGCGTTCGAACGGCGCCGCGGGCTTGCGCTGGCGCTCGGCACCTCGGGGCTGGCGCTCGCCACCATCGTCGCCGCTCCCGCACTCGGCTGGGTGATCGGACGTTACGGCTGGCGCTACGGTTTCGTCGCGTTGGCGGCGGGAAGCTCGGTGCTGGCGCTGCCGCTGATCCTGCTGGCGATCCGCCGCGCGCCGCGTGCGATCGTCGCGCCGCGCGCGCCGCCCAGCGAGGCGAGCGGCGTGTCGGCGCGCGACGCACGACGCGACCGGCGCTTCTGGATCCTGGTCACCTCAGCGTTGCTGATCAATGCCGCTACCACCGGGCTGGTGACCCAGCTGGTGCCGATCGGGATCGAGTTCGGCCAGAGCGCGGCGCAGGCGGCGCTGCTGCTCACCGCCTTCGCCGCGAGCGCGATCGCGGGGCGACTCATGGTCGGTGTGCTGGTGGACCGGCTGCGCCCGCAGCCCGTGGCGGCGGGGTTCGCGCTGGTGTCGGCGGTGGCGTTCGTGCTGCTCGCGCTCGCGCCGCAGGGACAGGCGACGCTGCTGCTGCTCGTCTTCCTCGCCGGGCTGATGAACGGTGCCGAGAACGACCTGCTGCCCTTCTTCGCGGCGCGACTGTTCGGCCTGCGCGCCTATGCCGAGATCTACGGCACCGCGATGCCGCTGGCTCTGTCGGGCACCGCGATGGGGATCATCGGCTTCGGCCGGCTGCACGACGCCACCGGCACTTACACGCCCGCGCTGGCGTGCGGCGCGGGCGCGCTGCTGCTCGCCTGCTGCTGCTTCCTGCTGCTGCCCGACCGCGCGCTGCCGGGGAGTGGCGAGACGCTCTGATACCGGCGCGGATCGATAACAGAGAGGAGGCGTGTCGGTCCTCACCCACAGAGGATCGTTGCGAGATGGCTCTGCTAGCCTGGATGTGAGTGCAACGGAGACTCGGGAAGCCGCAGTTTGCGCTCGCCGAACAGCCTGTCCCAAGGGCGCTGTTCAGCCAGCCGATCACGCGACCTACCTTCGGTGACATGCGTCCATCCGAGAAGCCAAGCTGATCCGACATCGCCACACCGCCGGCTGAACGGTGGATCACCGTGGACGCGATCTCGCAACGATCCTCCGCAGGAAGAGAAATTGTTTCGCCGAATACGGCTCCACAACGTCGCGAACGCGACACTTCTGACCCGGGCCTCATCAAGCGCGCGATCGTCAAAGCCGACGGCATGCCGCCGTCTCAGATCTGCGAGTAAGCGGTCGGGCTGAGGATCTGGTTGTCGGCGGCCGAGGTGATCTCGGGATCGGTCAGCCCCGGCGTGGTGATCAGCTTGCGCCAGGCCGAGTCCGACCCGAACGTCGCCCAGCTGCGCTCGCGCGTCGCCAGATCGGGGAAGGTGAGCAGGTAGGTCAGGCTCGGCAGATGCGCGCCGGTGAGGTCCTGCGCGAAGAAGACCGGGGTGAGACCGGTGCGGCGGAAGATGTCGATCTCGCCGCCGGTGTCGAACATGCCGATCTTGGTGGTGCCCGCGCGCTCGCTGTGGCTGTAATAGGTGCGCAGCTCGAAGATCCGCGCCTTGTTGCCAGCGGTCGCGGCGGGCAGCTCGACCCGCGGAAAGTGCGGGAAGGCGCGCATCAGCTTGACGTCGAGCGCCACGAAGGGCGGCGCGTCCGGGGTGGTACCGAGGAAGGGCGCCGCCGCGGCGGTGTAGCGGCCGTCCGCGGCGAGCCGCTCGGGCAGCGCGGCGAAGTCGGCGATCGTCGGGTGCGGCACCAGCACCTGGAGCCCCGGCGTGCCATAGCCGATCGCCACCGTGAACACACCGATCGGCCCGCAGCCCGCGCGGCGCGCGGCGGGGATGAAGGCGTCGCGCAGATAGGTGTCGAGCCGCTCGCGCATGGGCCCGCGCACCAGGTGATAGGTGCGCAGCTCGTAGACCTCGGGCGCGGTCGCGGTCGCGGTGGCGGTGGCGGTGCGCTGCGCATGTGCCGCGCCGCTCGCCAGCGTCATGCCGCCGATGGCAGCGCCCGCGAGCAGCGAACGTCGTTGGATTGCTTGCGTCATTCTGTCCTCTCCCCGGCCCCAATGCCCGTAGGAGACGAAATGGCGGGTCTCGTCAATCCGTTACGCCATGCCGCCGGCAGCGACCCGCCGTCCGCGCGGTTCAGCGCGGGGTGGCCTAGCGATCGGTATGGACGAGGCGTTCGAGCGGCATGTCGCTGATCGGACCGGGCGACTGGTCGCGCGCCTCGTAGGCGAAGAGCCAGCGGCCGACCAGCAGCGCGGGGCCGGTACTCCGCGCCGGGTTGACGGAGGTATTGGTCACCGGGATCGAGATCAGGCGGATGAGCGTCAGTGCCAGTCCGATCGCGAGCGGGGCGAAAGGCGCCGGCGAGCGCGCATCGGTCGCGCCGAGGATGACGACGAGGAAACCGGCCGTGAGCAGCGCCTCGACGAGGAAGGCGCTGGCGAGATCATAGCCGCCGGACGAGTGCGCGCCAAAGCCTTTGGCGGCGAGCCCGGTCCCGACGAGATCGAAGCCGGGTACGGCCCGAGGCGATCGTGGCGACCGCCGCGCCGCCGAGGGTCGCGCCGGCGAGCTGTGCCGCGACGTAGCCGGGCAGGTCGCGCGGCGAGAAGCGGCCCGCCACCGCGAGGCCGACACTGACCGCGGGATTGAAGTGGCCGCTGGAGATAAGGCCGACCGCGAAGGCCATGGTGAAGACGGTGAGCCCGAACGCCAGTGAGACGCCGACGAGCCCGATCGAGCCGGGCACGTCGGCCCCCGCCGCGAGCACCGCCGCACCGCAGCGGCCGACGACGAGCCAGAAGGTGCCGAAGGCCTCGGCCGCGAGCCGCCGCGCGGCGGCGATCGGGCGAGGCCTCGGTGCGAGCGTGACGGTTACGGCGTTCTCCGCGGACGAGAGGGAGAAAGGCGGGCAATCGGGAAAGGAGTAGGGCGAGGCGCCGACCGGTGCCTCGCCCTGCGCTGTCACTTGCCGCGCAGCGTGTTGATCAGCGCGATCCCGAGCACGCCGCCCAGCGCCGCGGCGGTGAACGGCCGCTCGTGGATGAACTGGCGCGCATAGTCGATCGCGGGGCGGATCGTGTCCTCCACCGCATTCTTGGCCTCGCCGTAGCTCTGCCGTGCCTGACCACCGAGCTGATCGGCCTTGCCCTCGGCGCGCAGGGTTTTGTCGCCGGTGGCGCTGCCCAGGCTTTCCTTGATCTTGCCGCCGAGGTCGGTCGCGGCGCCGGCGAGCGTATCGGTGTTCATCATTGGTCTCCTTCATTGGACTGCGGGTTGAACGAGGTGGTGCGCCGTGCTGGGCTGCGCTGCGTCGTCGGTGCCGTCATCAGGTCGCGCTCGGTGGCGCCACGCTCGAGCAGCCGCGCGACGATCCGCCCCGCTGCCTCGCGACCGCCGAGGCCGAAGGCGAGCGACGCCGCCACCGCGACCGCCCCGAGCAGCAGCCCGAACGCCATGTTGATGATGTCGTCGGCGAGACCCATGAAGCGCAGCCCGATCGCGGTACCGAGCACGATGATCGCGACCCGCACCAGCGGCGCCGCGGCGCGTGCGCCGCTCTGGCCCTGGCTCCCGATCACGCGAGCGACGAGGCGCGCGATGATCACCGCGGCGAAGATGATGATCGCGCCGAACACCACTTGGCCGAACAACGCCAGCACCTCGGCCATGATGCGCGAGCCGTAAGCGAAGTCGAGCTGGCGGAACGCCTCCATCAGGCCGAAGATCAGTACTGCGACGAAGGCGCCTTTGCCAATCAGCGCGGACGGACGGAGATCGGCGCGCGCCGCGCCCAGCTCGCTCGCGGTCGTCTGCGACCACAGGCCGGTGGCGCCGATCGCTCGGTCGAAGCCGGTGGTGCCGAGGAATTGGGTCAGCAGCCGTGACGCGAACTTGCCGATAGCATAGGCCACCGCGAGGATCAGCGCGGCAGCGATGACGTGCGGGATCGCGTCCAGGATCAGCCGCAGCATCGCGGTGGCGGGCTGAGAGATCGCGGCGATGTTGAGCGTGTCCAGCGCGGCGATCGCGACCGGGATGATGATCAGCGCGAACACGATTGCGCCGAGCGTGCGCGGCAGCATCGACGGGTCGGCCGGGGCGCTGTCGCCGAGGCTGGTGGAGAAGCGCTCGACGTGGCTGGCGGTGACCACCGCCTCGACCGCCTTGCGGGCCACTTTGGCGAGCACGTAGCCGAGGAAGAAGATCAGGCTGGCGCCGATGATATGCGGCACCGCCTGGCCGAAGCCGCGCAGCATGTCGCCCAGCGGCCCGGTCGCGCCGGTCAGCCCCAGCGGCTGGGCCGCGAGGAACAGCGCGATCAGCAGCACGACCCAGTAGGCCGCGTCACCGACCTGGACGCCGATGCTGTCGGGGTGGCGCTCGCCGAGGCTGGCGGCATTGGCGTGCCGCGCGAGCGGGGTGCGGTTGACCAGCTTGGCCACCGCCCATTTTACTGCGCGCGCGGCGAGCCAGCCGATCAGCAGGATGACGAGCGCCGCGAGGAGGCGCGGACCCCATTCCTCGGCGTAGTAGAGCAGACGAGAGCCGAGCTCCCGGCCGTTCGAGACCACCTGGCCGCCCGCGTAAGTGACGTCATTCATGGGTGTGGATCCCCTACCATAGAGTAAGACCGCGTCAGAGCGCGGGTGGCGCGGCGACGATGCCGCAGCCAGCGGCGGCACGGGCGACCTCGAGCGGCACCTTGGGGTCCTTCACCTGACCCGCGACGCGGACGAAGTCGCCCACAGTGAGGCGGCCGGGCGTGGTGTCGCCCTCGCGCGCGGCGCGCGCGGCGCGGCCGAGCTGCTGCAGCTGGCCGAGCGACAGGTTCTTCTCGAGGTGCTCGCCGACACAGGTCGACTGGTCGGGCGCGAACCCGTAACCTTGGAGCGACGAGGCGATGCGCGCCGACGGATCGACGCACGCCGATGTCGCGCCGAGAAGCGCCAAGCACAGCCCGGCGGAAATCAATGGTCTCATGGTGCACCTCCCCTGTTAAAGGAAGAACCACGTTAACCTAGATTGTTTCCTGGTAGTTATGCACTGGCGCCGGGGTCATTTTTACTTGTCACGGGATCAGCAGCGCAGAAACGGCGGCTGCGCTTTGCCCGCCGCGGGAGCCGGATAATCTCTGTCGTTTGAAGCAATAGCGTATGATCGACCTGGTGTGAACCAGAGGAGTGCTCCCGCGCACGCAGGACCCAGAACGACGAGAGTCATGGCAGCGGCTCTGGGCTCCGGCGTTCGCCGGAGCACGGTTCCACGGGGTGGATCAGACCACAGCGGACTACTGCACGGCAGGAGCCAAGGTGGCGAGCATGAGCGACGCGGCCTCGTGCGCCGGCTTGCGCCGGAGCACGACCCCGCACTCTGCGTCCTGCTGACGCACCGCGGCGCGGCGCCGCGCCCCTCAGACGTCGAGGTTGGCGACGCTCAGCGCATTCTCCTGGATGAACTCGCGGCGCGGCTCGACCACGTCGCCCATCAGCCGGGTGAAGATCTCGTCCGCCACGTCGGCCTGATCGATCGCGACCTTGAGCATCGAGCGGTTCGACGGATCGAGCGTGGTCTCCCACAATTGCTCCGCGTTCATCTCGCCGAGCCCCTTGTAGCGCTGGATCGCCAACCCCTTCCGCCCCGCCGCCAGGATCGCGTCGAGCAGCTGCGACGGACGCGCCACGAGCGATTCGCCGCGCCCGACCGTCACCGTCTCCTCGCCCTCCTCGTCGGTCGCGACCGCGTCCGCCGGGGTCTCGACCGCCGCGCCCTTGACCGGCACCAGCTTGGAGGCGTGCGCGAAGTTCTCGGCCTGCTCGGCGGCGAGCGTGTGGAGCTTGCGCGCCTCGGCCGAGGCGAGGAACGCCGGCTCGACGATATGGTGGTCGGTCACGCCGCGCCACAGCCGCTCGAAGTGGATGCCGCCCTCGTCGGTCAGCCGCGCGCTCCAGGTGGCCTCGCTGTCGCCCTGGTCGAGCCGGCGGGTCACCTCGGCCACGGCGTCGGCGCGCGCCTCGCGCGTCAGCTCGGGGGCGAGCGCGCCGCCGAGCGCGAGCGTCTCGATGATCACGGGATCGTAGCGACGCGGCACGTAGCGCATCAGCGTGCGCATCCGGCGCGCATGCTCCACCAGCGGACGCAGGTGCGCGCCGGTCAGCGCCTCCGCGCCGCGGTCGAGCGCCATCGCGCCGAGCCCCGCGTCGACGAGATACTCGTCCAGTGCGGCATCGTCCTTGAGGTAGACCTCCGACCGTCCACGCGTCGCTTTGTAGAGCGGCGGTTGCGCGATGTAGAGATGCCCCTGCTCAATGATCTCGGGCATCTGGCGGTAGAAGAAGGTCAGCAGCAAGGTTCGGATGTGCGCGCCGTCGACGTCCGCGTCCGTCATGATGACGATCTTATGATAGCGCAGCTTGGCGAGGTTGAAGTCGTCGCGCCCGATGCCGGTGCCCATCGCCTGGATCAGCGTGCCGATCTCCTTCGAGCCCAGCATCCGGTCGAAGCGCGCCCGCTCCACGTTGAGGATCTTGCCGCGCAGCGGGAGAATGGCCTGGAAGTGGCGGTCGCGTCCCTGCTTGGCCGAGCCGCCGGCGGAATCACCCTCGACGAGGAACAGCTCGGACTTGGCGGGATCGCGCTCCTGGCAGTCGGCCAGCTTGCCGGGGAGCGAGGCGATGTCCATCACGCCCTTGCGCCGGGTCAGCTCGCGCGCGCGCTTGGCGGCCTCGCGCGCCGCGGCGGCGTCGATGATCTTGCCGACGATCGAGCGGGCGTGCTGCGGATTCTCCTCGAGCCACTCGGCCATCTTGTCGGCCATCAGGCTCTCGAGCGGCTGGCGCACCTCGGACGAGACCAGCTTGTCCTTGGTCTGCGAGCTGAACTTGGGGTCTGGCAGCTTCACCGAGACGATCGCGGTGAGCCCCTCGCGCATGTCGTCGCCGGTGAGGCTGACCTTCTCCTTCTTCAGCAGCCCCGACTTTTCGGCGTAGCTGTTGAGCGTGCGGGTCAGCGCGGCGCGGAAGGCGGCGATATGCGTGCCGCCGTCGCGCTGCGGGATGTTGTTGGTGAACGCCAGGACGTTCTCGTAATAAGAGTCGTTCCACTCCAGCGCGACCTCGATGCCGATCTGGTCGCGCATGCCCGCCACCGAGATCGGGTCGGGGAACAAAGGCTGCTTGTTGCGATCGAGCCACTTCACGAAGGCGGCGATGCCACCTTCGTAGAACAGCTCGACCTGCCTGGGCTCCTCGTGCCGCGCGTCGGTGAGGAACAGCCGCACGCCCGAGTTGAGGAAGGCGAGCTCGCGATAGCGATGCTCGAGCTTGTCGAAGTCGAACTCGGTGATCTTGAACGTGTCGGGCGAGGGAAGGAAGGTGACGCGCGTTCCCTTCATCCCCTCGGCCGTGCCGACCACCTTGAGCGGCGCGACTGCGTCGCCGTGGGCGAAGCGCATGTAATGCTCCTCGCCGTCGCGCCAGATCGTCAGGTCGAGCCACTCGCTGAGCGCGTTGACCACCGACACGCCGACGCCGTGGAGCCCGCCCGACACCTTGTAGGCGTTGTCGTCGCTGGTGTTCTCGAACTTACCGCCGGCGTGAAGCTGGGTCATGATGACCTCGGCGGCGGAGACGCCCTCCTCGGGGTGGATGCCGGTCGGGATGCCGCGACCGTTGTCGGTGACCGAGACCGAGCCGTCGGCGTTGAGCGTGATGTCGATGCGGTCGCAATGGCCGGCGAGCGCCTCGTCGATCGCGTTGTCGCTCACCTCGAACACCATGTGGTGGAGGCCCGAGCCGTCGTCGGTGTCACCGATGTACATGCCGGGACGCTTGCGCACCGCGTCCAGACCCTTCAGCACTTTGATTGAGGAGGCGCCGTACTCGCTGGAATTCTGCTGTTCTGCCATAGCGGGCATATAGGCACGGCGCCCCCCTAACGGAAGCGAAATGGCGCCCTTCTCAGCCGAGGAACTGGTCGATCCGCGCCAGCACGCGCTCGCGGATCGGGTCGGCCTCGCGCAGCAGCTCGTGGCCGCGGCCGGGCAGCAGCTCGAGTTGGCCGAGCGGCAGGATGCGCGCGGCGCGTGCCACCGCGCGCGGCGACACGATCGGGTCGCGCCGCGACACCAGCAGCAGCGCGCGCGTGTCCACCGCGGCGAGTGCGGCGGGGCGCAGCTTCGCGATCGAGGCACAGGCGGCGCGAGTCCAGCCCCAGCTCGGTGCGCCCGAGGCGATCTGGGGATGGTTCGTCTTCCACCAGACCTTGTCGGCCTGGCGTTCGGGGCAGGAGGTCATCCGCCCGCCGACGTTGCCCGCGTCGCCCTCCCACACGCGCCGCTCGCCGCGGCCGGTGCGCGCCGCCGCGGCGGCGAGCGCCGCGATCGCCGGCGTGCCGAGCGGGCCGGCGCGCAGTCCCAGCATCGGCGACGACAGCACAGCGGCGTCGAAGCGCGCGCGCTTCTCGGCGAGCAGGCGGAGCAGCAGGTGCGCGCCCATCGAATGCGCCACCGCAACCTGCGCCGGCCGCGCCGCGACGAACTCGGCCAGATCGTCGAGCAGCGGATCGAGGCTGTCGAGATGGTTGACTAGCGGGTCACGCCCGACCCGCCCCGAACCGCCCTGGCCGCGCCAGTCGAAGCCGGTGACGCTCCACCCGCGCCCGCGCCAATGCGCCATCGCCTCCAGATATTTCTCGGCGAAATCGCCGCGTCCGCCGAGGAACAGCAGCCGCCCGCGCGACGCCGGCGCCGGCCAGTCATAGGCGCGCAAGGCCCAACCGTCGCGCGCGCGCCAGCTCGTGAAGGCGAGCCCGGGCGGGTGGCGGCGCCGATCGAGCATCGCTCAGCCGTCTGCGCGCGGGCGCAGCGAGAGAAACAGCAGCGCCGCCGCCACCATCGCCCCGACGCCGAGCGCGAGCGCGAGATCATAGGCGCCGGTCGCGTCGCGCAGTCGCCCGAAGCCGACCACGCCGGCCGCGGTGCCGAGCAGGGCGATCACCAGCAACGAGCCATACGTCTCACCGTACGCACCGACCCCGAACAGCCGCGCCGCGAAAAAGGGCAGCAGGTCGTTCTCCGCGCCGTTCATCAGCCCGGCGAGGAAGACGATCAGCCATAAGGCGGCGAGACCGGGCGCGCGCAGCTCGAGCAGCGCGAACCCGGCCGCCGACAGCAGCGCCACCGCGGCGGCGACGCGGTGCGGCGCGAGCCGGTCGACCAGCGCGCCGATCGCGACGCGCGCGACCAGCTGCGCGCTGCCGAAGGCGGTGACGAGCAGCGCCGCCTCGATCTCGCCCAGCCCGCGCTCGAGCCCGAGCGGCACGAGCTGGGTCACCAGCCCGACCGTCGCGAAATTGACGCAGAAGGCGGTCAGCCCCAGCCGCCAGAAGCGCCCCTCCCGCCGCGCCGCGCGCGCGCTGGGGCCGCCTGCCGTGTCCAGCGGCGCGACCGGTCCGACGCGGCGCAGCGCGAGCAGGGTCAGTGGCAGCGCCACCGCCACGACATAGAAAGCGAGAACGACGAAGCCGCCGCGCCAGCCCTCTCGCGTGATCGCCGCCCCGACGAGCGGCGGCATCAGCAGGGTGGTCACCGACAGGCCGGAGGTGGCGACGCCGAGCGCCAGCCCCCGATGCGCGACGAAGCGGGTCGCGATCAGCCGCCCGTACGCGACCGCGCTGGTACCGGGCACGCCGAGCGCGAGACACAGCACCATCACCTGATAATGCCACAGCTCGCCCGCCAGCCGCGTGAAGGAAAGATAGGTGGCGCCGAGCAGCAGCAGCGAGAAGGCGATGACCGGAACCGGCCCGGCGCGGTCGGTGGCGCGGCCGAAGAACGGGATGGCCACACAGCCGAGCAGCCCCACCCCCGCGGCGGTGGCGATCTCGCCGCGCGTCCAGCCGAACTCGGCGATCAGTCCGGGGATGAACAGGCTGGAGATGTTCTGGAACAGCCCAGGTCCCGCACCCATGCCGACCAGCCCGCCCAGCACGAGCGGCCATCCCGCGCGCCACTCGGCGCCGGCGCGGTGATTCGGTATACTCATCCGCGCCAAGCCCTAGGATGGTTGACCGGCCGCCTACCAGCGCGCGCGCAGTAAATTTCGGTTCGTCTTGGGTCGGAATGGCGCGGGTGGGCCTCTTCAGCCGGCGCTGCCATGAGCCGACGCTTCTCCGGCGATGGAAGTCACCCGCAAAGACGCTCTGCCGCTCCCGATACCGCTAGCACTTAGGCAACGCTGAGGTCGTCGAAGCTTCGCCTCAAAGCATTCTTGCCACGCGGTGAGGGTGTCTGTTGAGGCGCCGCCTCGACAAGCTCAGGGCTTCTCAGCGCGAACAGACAAGCGGGCGCGGTCGCTGCTCGTCACCAAGCGCCGCCTGGAAGAGTGGCTGGCGGTCGAGGCGGTATCGACACGCGGCTGACCCGATCCCGCGCGACGCGGCACACGCACCGTCGCACGCACCACTTACCCCGCCGTCTCGCATGCTCGCGCCTGTGTCATCGCCCATTACCCAGGTGTCCGCGACGGCACGCCGCTTCGCGGAGGAGTCCTCAGAAGGGCGGGGCAGAAGGGCTCCTTTCGTCGCTGCCCGTCCTAGTCGAGCGATAGCGGCAGCACCGCGGTGAACACCACGCCCTCGGGTCGATAATCGATATCGGCGCTGCCCCCCGCGTCGCTCGCGAGCACGCGGCGGATCAGCTGCGTGCCGAAGCCGCTGCGCTCGGGCGCGACCACCGGGGGGCCCGCGCGCTCGATCCAGCTGAGCCGCAGCAGCGCCGGAGTGGCGCGATCGATCAGCTCCCACGTCACCTCCACCACGCCCGCGGCGTTGGAGAGCGCGCCATATTTGGTCGCGTTGGTGGCGAGCTCGTGCAGCGCCAGCGCGAAGGCCACGACAAGGTGCGGCGGCAGGTTCAGCGCGGGGCCGTTCAGCACGAAGCGCTGGCCATCCTCGATCCCGAACGGCGCCAGCGTACGCTCGAGCAGGTCGCGCACCGAGGCACTGGCGAAAGCCTCGCTGACGAGCAACTCGTTGGCGGCGGCCATCGCCTGGATACGCGCCGCGATCGTCTCGCCCGCGTCCTCGAGCGAGCTGGCGCGGCGGATCGTCTGCGCCACTACCGCCTGGAGCGAGGTGAGCGTGTTCTTCACACGGTGACTGAGCTCGCGCGCCAGCAACGCGCGATGGCCCTGGTCGCGCCGACGCTCGGTGATGTCCTGCGTGGTGCCGACCAGCGCGATCGGTGTGCCGTCGGCGCGGTGGTTGGCCTGGCCGCGCACCTGCACCCAGCGCTCCTCCCCCGAGGGCAGGATGAGGCGGTATTCCGCGTCGAGCATCGTGCCCTCGGTGATCGCGCGCTCGATCGCGCCGGCCTGCATCGCGCGGTCGTCCGGGTGGATCGTCGCCTGCAACTCCTCCAAGCTGAGCGAGTCGTGAGGGCGGCGGCCGCAGATCGCCTTGCAGCTGTCCGAGGCGATCAGGTGGCGCGTCTCAAGATTGAGACTCCACGTGCCGAGCCGCCCCGCCTCCAGCGCCAGCCGCAGCCGCTGCTCGCTCGCCTGTAGCTCGGCGGTGCGGCGCGCCACCTCCGCCTCCAGCTCGTCGCGGTCGCGCTTCAGTCGGGCAAGCCGCTCGCGCTCCTCGGTGACATCATATTGCGAGGCGAAGTAGAAGGTCAGCACGCCGTCGTCGCTGAACACCGGCGAGACCAGGAGGCGGTTCCAGAAGGTGGTGCCATCCTTACGATAGTTGAGCAGCTCGAGCTCGATCGGCTTGCGCAGGTCGATCGCGGCGCGCAGCCGGGCCACCTCGCCGCGGTCGGTCGCCGGGCCCTGAAGGAAGCGACAGTTCTTGCCGATGATCTCGGCGCGGTCATAACCGGTCAGCCGCGCGAACGAGGCGTTGGCGAAGACGATAGGGTTGTCCGGCTGGCGCGGGTTGGTGATGAGCATCGGCATGCGCGTGGTGCGCACGGCCGAGGAGAACGGGTCGGGCCCGTTCCCCGCGCGCACCAGCTCACGGATGATCCGCGCCTCTTCCTTGAAGTCGGGCAAAGTCTCGATGTCCCCCAGCGGCGATCGAGTCGAAGCCGCAAAATCCCTAATATGGGTTAGGAACTCGCGGGGGAAGCCTCCGTTGCGTACGGCCGTCCCGCGGGCGTGATCGCGCGGCGACGTTCAACGGCAGCAGTTGGCGCCGCGACCTGCCTGGATCCCGCCGCAGCGCGAAGATTGATACTCAGGCCGTCGCGAAGAACTTGGTGCCGACGACGCCGATGATGATCAGCACGATGAAGCCGACCTGCGCCAGGTTGAGCGTCTCGCCGAACAGCACTACGCCGAGCAGCGTCACGCCGACCGCGCCCAACCCCGTCCACACCGCATAAGCGGTGCCCGCGGGCAGGCCGCGCATCGCCAGCGCGAGCAGCCCCATGTTGACGAAGCTCAGCGCGATGGGGATCGTCGAGACGAGTACCCCAGGGCGCATCGCCGCCCATTTCAGGCTCAACGCCCAGATGATCTCTGTGACCACGGCAACGCCGAGGATGAGCCACGCCATGAGGAGGTTCCTTCTCGCGGGCTCGGAGACGTGTCCGCGGCCGGAAACCCGGAAGAGGCCGCGAAGGCGCGCGCGATAGGCGCCCGCGCCGGTGCTGTCCAGAGCGGCTCGTCCGCGACCCGGCCGCGTTCCTCGTGCGTCGGAGCCCGGCTGGACGACCGTCGACGTTAGTGACTCTGGGCTCCGGCGTGCGCAGGAGCTCGAGATCTAGAAGTCGTGATTCGGAGTGAGGGGCATCATCCCGCCATGGCGAAGAGGAAACGTTACCTGACCGCGACGCTGGCGGACGGTTACGTCAAGACGATCGGGCCGACCGCGGCGCCGTTGACGCATTACTGGCGCATCGTCGCACAGCTGCACAACGGCCGAACCGAGGTGTTCTGGGGTCACGAATCATCGCATCGCGCGGCGCTCGCCAAACGCCTGCCGGCGGAGGAGGCGGCGAAGCAGCGCGGATGGCGATCGTTCGACTTCGAAGTGGTCGCGTTGCAGGAATACGACTGACGGACCATCGCGGGACACGTAACAACGCCAGCATCCGCGAGCGCTCCGGGATATTCTTCTCACGCAGCAAAGCGCTGCACGAGAAGAGGAAAACATCATGACTGTCGAATATCCTCCGGTTGTCCCCGGGCCGCACCACCGCCTCCAGCACGCCGACTCGCTTGCCTCGGGCGCGCGGCCGCTGTTCCAGCTCGACCAACTCGACGTGAGCTTCGATCCCGCGCTGGGCACCTTGTGGACCTATATGCACCCGCGCACGCGGCCCAGCTTCAACCCGGACCTGCTGCGCGACTTCGTCACCTGGCAGGACGATATCGAGCTCGCCTGCGCCAGCGGCGCCATGCCGATCCGCTACCTCGTGCTCGGCTCGCGCTTCCCCGGCGTCTTCTCGCTGGGCGGGGATCTCGATTTGTTCGCGCAGCATATCCGCGCGGGCGATCGCGAGTCGCTGGTACGGTACGGGCGCGCCTGCGTGCAGATCCTCCACCGCAACATGACCGGGCTCGACCGACCCATCGTCACGATCGGGCTGGTCGAGGGCGACGCGTTGGGCGGCGGCTTCGAGGCGCTGCTGTCATTCAACGTCGTCATCGCCGAACGCGGCGCGAGCTTCGGCCTGCCCGAGACGTTGTTCGGGCTGTTCCCTGGCATGGGCGCGCATTGCTTCCTGTCGCGTCGGCTCGGCGCGGCGCGCGCCGAACAGATGATCCTGAGCGGGCGGACCTATCGCGCGGAGGAGCTGTACGAGATGGGCCTGGTTCACGCGCTCGCCGAGCCGGGCGCGGGCCGCGACATGGTGGAAGACTATATCCGCCAGAATCGCCGCCGCCACAGCGCGCATTGCGCCATCTACGAGGCGTCGCGCGCGGTGAACCCGCTGCCGCTCGCCGAGCTGGAGGCGGTGGTGGACCTATGGGCCGACGCCGCGCTGCGGTTGAGCGAGTCGGATCTCAAGCTGATGCGTCGGCTGACCGGCGCGCAGACCCGACTGCTCGAGCGCGCCGCGGCCTAGCCGTTCCCCGCGCGCAGCCGCGTGCCGGCGAACATGGCGGCGACCATGTCTGCCGGCATCGGCCGCGCGAGCAGATAGCCCTGTACCGCGTCGCAGCGCGTGCGGCGCAGCTGGTCGAGCTGCGCCGCCGTTTCCACCCCCTCGGCCACGGTCCGCATCCCCAGCTTGGCGGCGAGATCGACCACGGTCTGCACGATCGCGATCGACGCCGGGCTGTGATCGAGGTCGGTGACGAAGGAGCGATCGATCTTGAGCGTCTGGAACGGGAAGCGCGTGAGATAGCTCAGCGCGGAATAGCCCGTCCCGAAATCGTCGAGCGTGGTGTTCACCGCGAGCCGATTCAGCGCCTTGAGCGCGGCGAGCGAGGCGTCGACGTCCTCAAGAAGCACAGATTCGGTCACCTCCAGGTGCAGCCGCTGCGGCGCCAGTCCCGTCGAGTCGAGCGCGCTGATCACCACCGCGGGCAGGTTGCTCGCGCGCAGCTGCACCGGCGATAGATTGACCGCGACCGAGATATGCGCCGGCCAGTCGCGCGCGGTGCGGCAGGCCTGGTGGAGCACCCAGTTGCCGATCGCGACGATCTGCCCGTTGTCCTCCGCGATGGGGATGAACTCGGCCGGCGACACCGCGCCGTGGCGTCGGTTGGTCCAGCGCAGCAGCGCCTCGCACGAAGTGATCCGCTCGCCAGCCAGGTCGTAGATGGGCTGGTAGACCAGGTGGAACTCGCCGCGTTGCAGCGCGCCGTGCAGTTCGGCGGCGAGCTGGCGGCGGCGCTCGATCTTCTCGTCCATCGCGGGTTCGTAGAGCGACATCTGGCCGCGTCCGCTCTCCTTGGCACGATACAGCGCGAGGTCGGCGTTCTTGAGCAACGTGTCGGCGTCCGTGCCGTCGCGCGGCGCCACCGCGACCCCGACCGAGACGCTGGAGCGCAGCCGGTGGCCATCGCATTGCGCCGGTTCTCCCACCACCTCGAGCAGCCGCCGCCCGATCGCGACCGCCTGCTCGGGGTTGTCGAGCGCGCAGACGATCGCGAACTCGTCGCCGCCCAGCCGCGCGACCGTGCCGCAGTCGGTGAAGGTGCGCCGCAGCCGCTCCGCCACCGCGACTAGCAGCGCGTTGCCGGCGAGATGCCCGAAGGTGTCGTTCACTTCCTTGAAGCGGTCGAGGTCGAGCCACAACAGGGCGAGCGACCCGCCGTCCGCCGCCACGGCGGCGAGCCGCGCCTCGAACTGCTCGCGGAAAGCGGTGCGATTGGCCAGCCCGGTGAGGTCGTCGCGCCGCGCCATATTGGCGTTGTGCTCGGCCAAGGCGGCTTTCTCGTGCGAGACGACGACCGCGCGCAGAATCGCTTCATAGGTCTGCAGCGTGATCTCCATCATCGCCACGACGAACAGCAGGATGACCGCCGCGAGCACCGCCTTGAGCGGGTCGAACGCGATCAGCAGTCCCACGACCAGCGGCAGGGAGGCACCGCACAGCTGGCTCAGCGCGATCGACGGCCTCCCCGCATTGCGCCCGGCGATCCCGGCGGCGTAGCCGATCGCGGTGGTCACCGCGAGCAGCTGGAGCACGCCGTCCTCCGTGCGTGTGAGCGTCAGCAGCCCGAACAGCCCGAGCAGCCCGGCGTAGCTCAGCGCGCCGAGCCGGTAGCCGCGCTCCTGCCGCCGCGCCGACGCCCCTGCCCCCACCGTGGCCTCCGCCCCCTGGCGGTGCAGCCGCACCGCGTCGACGATGCGAATCACGCCCACCACGCCGATCATCACGGCGCAGCCGGCGAGCCAGCGGTCGCGGCTGACCGCGGCCACCACAGTGGCGATCACGCTGCTGGTCAGCGCGCCGATCACCAGCGACTGCGGCGAGGCATAGAGCGACTCGACCAACGTGGCCCGCACCGCCGCGGTGATCCGCTCGTCCTTGTGTCGCAGCTGCCGCAGCCGGTGGATCAAACGCGCCATAACTTCCTCATGCGCGGCAACTATCTACCTTCTCTAAAGACCCACCTTAACCAGCGTTGGTATCCTGCGGTAACCAGCGCTCCATCCCGCAGGCGCATCGCTGCCGCAGCGACGCGCAGGTCACTGTCTCAAAACGAACCATAAACATCGAGCGAGCGACCGCCGTCGAGACATGCGTCTTGACGAGCGAGCGACCGCGCCGGCGCCACGCAGCTTGCAGCCTGCTACAGAGCGAGCGCCACGCACGGCGTCACGTTCGGATCCGTGCTCGTCTCACTCGCCCGGCCGTTCACTTTTTGACACGCGATCAACGCTGTTTCCCTCCCGGCCTAATCGCGTAAGGCGCTGATTAACCATTCGGTGCCGCCACTTCCTGCGCGGTGACGGGCACCGTGACGCCGGCCTCAGGGAGAGCCCGATGATCCATGACAGAGCGGCCCTCGCCGCGCTCGCTTTCTCCACACTCGCCCTGCCCGCGGCGGCGCAGGTCCTCGAACCGCCCGAGCGGGCCGTGCGCTACGACGCCACCAGCGCGATCTCGCCGTCGAGCGCGAACGCGACCGTCTCCGCTGCCACCGTGCCGCAGGCGATGGAGCGGCTCGACCGCGACGACGCCACCGTCGACGTGTCGCTGGGCGGCATCTACGGCGAGGGCGATTTCGGTACCGGCTCGACGACGACGATCTGGAGCTCAGCGCTCGGCGCGCGGTTTCGCCTGAACGACCTAACGCTCTCGGCCTCGCTGCCGTGGATGCGGATCCGCAGCCGTTCTACCGTCTTCACCGGGATCGACGCCACGCCGGTGCTCGTCGCGCCCAATACATCCGCGGTGAAGCGCACGGCCGAGGGCATCGGCGATCTCACGCTCGGCGCCGCCTACACGATCGCGCCGGCGGGCAGTCCGGTGGAGATCGAGCTGTCGGGGCGCGCCAAGATCAACACCGCATCGCAGCGCAGCGGCCTGTCCAGCGGGGAGAACGACTATGCCGTCGGCGCCGACGCGTCGCTGCCGATCGGCGCGGTGACGCCGTTCGTCTCGGTGACCTATCGCTTCCTCGGCGACACCGCGCAGTACGAACTGCGCGACGGCCCGGCGGCTTCGGCGGGCGCCTCGTTCGCGCTCGGGCGCGACGCCTATCTGCTGACCTCCTACCATTATGCGCGCGCGGCGACTCGCCTGGTCGAGGACGCGCACGAGCTGTTCGCCGGCGCTTCGACACGGCTCGCGGGAACACCGCTGCGGCTGACGGGGTTCACCACCGCAGGGCTATCGCGCGGTGCGGCCAGCTTCTCGGCGGGTCTGGCCGTGTCGGTGGGATTGTCACGAGCGCGCGAGTGAGCGCGCCAGCACAGGGGTAGCGAGCGAGTGACGGGCGGCGATCACGCGAACGAGCCGGGACGGATCTACGCGATCGGCGACGTGCACGGTCGCTTCGATCTATTCCGCGCGCTGATGCGTACGATCGAGCGCGACCATGCCGCACGTGCGCCGACCGTGACTCGGATCGTCCTGCTCGGCGACATCGTCGATCGCGGTCCCGACAGCGCGCGGCTGGTGCGCGGCTGCATGCGGCTGAGCCAGCTCAATTCGCGGTTCACCGTTCTGAGAGGCAATCACGAGGAGATGATGGTGCACGCGCTCCGCGGTGACCTCTGGGCCTATCGCGCGTGGCTGGACTTCGGCGGTCGCGAGACGCTGCTGAGCTGGGGTGCCTCGCCCGCGCTCACCGACGACATGCCAGGGATCCGCGAGCTCCGCGCGGCGGCGCAACTGGTCGGCCGCGACGTGATCGACTGGCTGACGCAGCTGCCTTTGACGCTGCGCCACGAGGATCATCTGTTCGTCCACGCGGGCGTCCGGCCCGGCGTCGCGCTGGAACGTCAAGTGCCGCGCGACCTGCTGTGGATCGGCGAGGACTTCCTCGATTACGACGAGGATCACGGCGCTACCGTCGTGCACGGGCACACCATCGTGGAGGACGGCCCGGAGGTGCGTGGCAACCGCGTCGGGCTCGACACCGGCGCGTATCGCACCGGTCGCCTCACCGCCATGGGTCTGGAACGCGGCGAACGCTGGTTCCTGCAGGCGACGGGTGCGGCCGCGCCGGTGGCGGTGGAGCGCGGAGAGGCAGCCGAGCATCGGCAGACGGTGGCTGCATGGTGACCCGCCCGCCCGCTGCCTTCGACGACGAACTGCTCGACGCCGCGCTGCTGTCGGTGCTGGGGGAGCCCACCGCCGCGACCGACGACGCAAACGGCCGTACCGCGTCGTCGCCGCGCGGCGTCGCCCGCTCGCTCGCGCGATCGCGCCGGGCCTCGGCGACGCTCGGTCTCGCCGCGGTGGGCGCGATCGCCGGCCTCGCCTTCCTGACTCTCGCCCGCGACGACGCTCCCGATCCTTCGCGCGTCCGAGCGACGGTGCCGAGCCAGCGCGCGGATGCCACGAGCGTCGGAAGCGCGCCGGTCAGCATCGCGTCTGTGCCCGTCGCATCGACCGCCGTCCCGGCGACACCCGCCACCCGTCCTCGCTCGATCACGCGACCCACGCCGCTGCCCGCCGTGGCCGTCCGGGTCCCACGCCCCCTCGATCGGCCTGCCGACGTGGAGGTAACCCGCCGACCTGCCGTGGTACTGACGGACCGTATGATCGGCGCGGTGGAGCCGGCGGCGATCGCGATCTCGGCGCCGGCCGCGCCTCAGCCCGAACCCATGGCGAGCATGATAGTCGATCCCGCTCCTCAGACGGAAGCGACCGCCCCCAGCGCCACGACGCAGCGTGCCCGGCGCGACTCCGTGGTGGCGATCCGCGGCTTCCGCCGGCAGTGGTGAGCGCTCGTCGCGATCGACCCGTCTAGCGCCGTGGCGTGAGGTATGAGCGCAGCGGCCCTGCCTAGAACCTGACCCATCCAAGTCGAAGCGCGCCCGCACGCGCCGAAGCCAGCGCCGTGACGGTCGGCGTCGGCGACTCTGGGCTGCGGCGTTCGCCGGAGCACGCGGACGATGCAGACGAGGTGGGTCAGGCGTAGCACCGCCAAAACGGGAATCGTCTCGCCAGCGGAACACCATATCTAAATTGCGTGCCTATTCGCTCCCTCACGGAACGGACATCTTCGCCTTCGTCAACACGACACACGAAGGAGACCCCTCATGACCATTCTCGTCATCGGTGCCACTGGCCGCGTCGGCCAGCACGTCGTCGATCAGCTGCTCGCCCGCGACTCCGACGTCCGCGTTCTCACACGCGATCCCGCCAAGGCGAGCTTCCCCGCCGCGGTCGAGGTGGTGAGAGGCGACCTGCTCGACATCGACTCTCTGCGCGCCGCGCTCGGCGGCATCAGCACCCTGTTCCTGCTCAACGCCGTCACAGGGGATGAATTCACCCAGGCGATCATCACGCTCAACCTCGCGCGCGAGGCCGGGATCGATCGCATCGTTTATCTCTCTGTGTTCGGCGCCGACGAGGCGGTCAACGTCCCGCACTTCGCGGTCAAGTCGGGCGCCGAGCGGATGCTGGCAGCGACGGACGCGGGCGCGACGATCCTGCGCCCGACCTACTTCATCGACAACGAGGCGATGGTGAAGGACGTCATCCTGCAGCACGGCGTCTACCCCATGCCGATCGGCGGCAAGGGCGTGGCGATGGTCGACGCGCGTGACATCGCCGAGGTCGCCGCGATCGAGCTGATCCGCCGCGAGCGCGCGCCCGCGAAGCTGCCGCCCGAGACCATCAACCTGGTCGGCCCGCAGACGCTGACGGGCGCCGATGTCGCGGCGATCTGGTCCGACGTGCTCGGCCGCCCCGTCGTATACGGCGGCGACGATCCGAGCGGCTTCGAGCAGAACATGGCGTCCTTCATGCCGCGCTGGACTGCCTATGAGATGCGGCTGATGGCGGAGCGCTACGTCAGCGACGGCATGATCCCGCACGAGGGCGATCGCGAGCGGCTGACCCAGCTGCTCGGCCGCCCGCTGCACGACTATCGTGAGACCGCCATGCGTTTGGCCGCGGCCTGACCTCATCTGTCCGGCAGAGGCGCGCCCCGCGTCACCGGCAAGAGCTGGAGGCGCGGGGAGAGCTCGAGCAGAGGTTTACCGCAACGCCGACGCGACCTCTTGCGTTAAAATAGATAGATAGCTAACTAACAGGTATGCCCGTTAGGTCGTCTCCGCCCGAGCGTCAGCTCACCACGTTGCTCGTCCCGCTGGCGCGCGCCTACCGCCGCCATCTCGACCGTGAACTGGCCGCTCTCTCGCTTTCGCACTCCTCCGCGCTGGCGGTGATGCTCCTCGGGCGGATGGAGGATGGAGTACGCCAGGGTGCACTGGCCGAGCAGCTCGGGGTCGAGCCGCCCACGGTCGTCCCGATGCTCGACCAGATCGAGCGTGCGGGGCTCGCCGAGCGTCGCGCCGATCCCGCCGACAAGCGCGCCAAGACGCTCCATCTCTCCGACGCGGGCCGCGCGCTGGCCGCGGCGGCGGAGGCGCGCTCGGCCGAGATCCGCACGGCGCTGTTCGCCGGGATCGATCCCGCCGAGATCGCCGTGGCCAGCAAGGTGCTCGAGCGGCTCGCCCACGCGCTGGCCGCGGCGGACGCGACCTGATCCGATGCGCGTGGGTCTGCGCGAGGTCGTGTTCTCGGCCAATTGTTTCGCGGCGGCGATGCTGGCGCTGTACGTCTCGTTCGCGCTGGGGCTCGAGCGCCCGTTCTGGGCGATGGCGACCGTCTATATCACCAGCCAGCCGCTGAGCGGCGCGGTCCGCTCCAAGGCAGTGTTCCGCCTGATCGGCACCCTCGTCGGCGCGAGCGCGGCGGTGGTGATGGTGCCGCTGCTGGTGGGCGCCCCGCTGCTGCTCTCGCTCGCGCTCGCCGGCTGGGTGGCGGCGTGCCAGTTCGTCTCGCTGCTCGATCGCACGCCGCGCTCCTACCTCTTCATGCTCGCTGGCTATACCGCGGCGCTGGTCGGCTTCCCGACCGTCGGCCATCCCGAGGCGATCTTCGACGTCGCGGTGCTGCGCGCGCAGGAGATCGGCATCGGCGTGACCTGCGCCGCGCTCGTCCACGCCGCGATCTGGCCGCGCAGCGTCACCGCGCTGCTCGGCGCGCGCGTGCGGACCTTGCTGACCGAGGCCGAGCGCTGGATCGCCGACGCACTCGCCCCGGCCCCGACGGAGCGCGCCGATCAGGAGCGCCGTCGTCTCGCCGCGGACGTCACCGAGCTGCACGTCATGGCGACGCATGTCCCGTTCGACACCGCCGCCGCGCGCCCCACCCGCGCGCTGCTGAGCGCGCTGCAGGACCGGTTCGTGCTGCTGCTGCCGCTCGTCTCCGCGGTCGAGGACCGTCTCCGCGCGATCGCCGTCGAGGGTGAGGTGCCGGCCGAGGTGGCCGCGCTGGTCGACGATATCCGCGGCTGGGCGAGCGACGCGGACGCGCACGAGCCGGCTAGCCTGGTGGCGCGCGCCGACGCGCTCGCCGCGGCGCTGACACCCACGGACTGGCGCGAGCTGCTGATCGCCAATCTGCTCGACCGGCTGCGCGAGCTGGTGGAGGCGCTCGACACCGCGCGACTCGTCGCGGCGCAGGCGATCGCTCCCGACGCCGCGCCGCCGGAGCGGGTGCTCGCGCTGCTGAGCGAGCGGCGACAGCGGCCGCTCCACCGCGACCTGCCGCTCGCGCTGCTCTCCGCCGTCGCAACCTTCGCCGCGATCCTCGCCTGCTGCGGCTTCTGGATCATGACCGCCTGGCCTGAGGGAGCGGTCGCGGCGATGATCGCGGCGGTGGTATGCTGCTTCTTCGCCACGATGGACGATCCGGTGCCGGCGCAGCGCGGCTTCCTGATCTGGACGGTCGCGTCACTGCCCTTGGTCGCGCTCTACCTGTTCGCGCTGCTGCCGCTGGTACACAGCTTCGAGACGCTCGCGCTGCTGCTCGCGCCCGCGCTGCTGGTGCCCGGCGTGCTGATGGCACTGCCGCGCTGGTACGGGCGGATGATGCCCTTGCTGATCGGGCTCGCGGGCGGGCTGGCGCTGACCAACAGCTTCACCGCCGACGCGGCCGGCTTCTTCAACGGCAGCGTCGCGCAGCTCGCCGGCGTCGCCGCGGCGATGGTGGCGACACGGCTGTGCCGGAGCCTCGGCGCGGGCGCTGCGCTGCGCCGGCTGCGCCGCGCCGGCTGGCGCGAGCTCGTCGAGCTGGCCGCGCGCCCGGGCCGCGCCCCGCTGCCGGCGTGGCGGAGCCGCATGCTCGACCGCGTCGGGCTGCTCGGCGCGCGGGTCGGCGACCTCGAGCAGGGCGACCGCGACGCCGGCATGGCCGCACTGCGCGAACTCCGCGTCGGCGTGAACCTGGCGCAGCTCGCTCCCGCCAACGACACCGCCGATGACACCCTCGCGGCGCTGCGCGCCGACGTCGCGGCGCATTACCGCGCCCGCGCCCGCGGCGAGGTGGCCGCACCTGACGCGGCGCTGCTCGCGCGGCTTGACGCGGCGATCTCAACGGCGCTGGCGGAGGCGCCCGCCCCGCGCGACCGGCTCGCCGCGCTGACCGGGCTGCGCCGCAACTTCTTCCCCGCCGCCCGCGGGCTCGACCACGCGAGGGCGGCGGCATGACTGGCGAGATCGACCTGGCGGGCGTGTACGTCCACCCGCTGCTGCTCGCCGCGGTGCTGGCCTTCGTCGCGGCGGAAACGATCGGCTGGGCGCTGGCGCGGCTCGGCCTCTACCGCTTCGTCTGGCATCGCGGGCTATTCGACGTTGCGCTCACCGTCATCCTGTGGGCCGGCTGCGCCGCCCTCCTCGGCGACACCGCGCCCGCCGCTCTCTTCGGCTAGGAATCATGAGAAAGATCGTCATTCTCCGCGTCGCCGTGACGCTGGTCGTGGTCGCCGTCGCCTGTCTCGCGGCGCAGCGGCTGTGGATCCATTATGAGGAGGAGCCGTGGACGCGCGACGGCCGCGTGCGCGCCGACGTGGTCCAGGTCGCCCCCGATGTCTCGGGTCTCGTCACCCAGGTGTTCGTGCGCGACAACCAGCCGGTCGCGGCGGGGACGCCGCTGTTCGAGGTCGACCGGCCGCGCTACCGGCTCGCGGTGGCGCAGGCGCGCGCGGCGATTGCGGCGCAGCAGGTCCAACTCGCCCAGGCGCGGCGCGAGGCGCGGCGCGACCGCGAGCTCGGCGATCTGGTCGCGGGCGAGGTGCGCGAGCAGAGCCTCGCCAAGGTCGCACAGCTCGAGGCGACGCTGGCGCAGGCGCGCGTCGCACTCGACACCGCCGAGCTCAACCTCGCGCGGACCTTGGTGCGCGCCGGCGTCGCGGGCACGGTGACCAACCTCGACCTCCGCCCCGGCGACTATGCCAGCGCGGGCCACCCCGCCTTCGCGATCATCGACCGCGCCTCGCTCCACGTGATCGGCTATTTCGAGGAGACCAAGCTGCCGCGCATCCACGTCGGCGACGCGGTGCGGGTGCGGCTGATGGGCGACGACGGCGCGCTCGCCGGCCACGTCCAGAGCATCGCCGGCGGAATCGAGGACCGCGACCGCAGCGCCGGCGCCAATCTGCTGGCCAACGTCAACCCGACCTTCAGCTGGGTGCGGCTGGCGCAGCGCATTCCGGTGCGGGTCACGATCGACCGAGCGCCCGCCGGCACGTCGCTCGTGGTCGGGCGCACGGCTACGGTCGAGGTGGTGCCTCCCGCTCCTGCCCCGTCCGCGCGGGAGCATCGCGCGTGAGCCCGCGGCGCCTCGCCCCCACGCTGCTCGCCGGACTGCTCGCCGGCTGCGCCGCCGCCGGCCCGAACTATCACCGCCCCGCCAGCGCCGTGATCGAGCGGCCGAGCGCGACCGGCGCGTTCGTCTCGGGCGCCGCTGCCGCCTACGCGCCGGCGCCGCTGCCCGACCATTGGTGGCGGCTGTACCAGGACCCGCTGCTCGACCGGCTCGTCACCGCGGCGATCGCGCACAACACCGACCTGCGCGTCGCCGACGCCAATATCGCGCGCGCGCGCGCCGCCCTCGACCTCGCCGAGAACGACCGCACGCCGCAGACGCAGGTCGAGGTCGTCCCGGGCTACGCGCAGCGCTCGGCGGAGGAGGAGCTGTTGCCCGGCGCGGCACTCCCCTCCGCCCCGGTCTATTCGGGCCGGGTCGGCGTCTCCTACCAGCTCGACCTCGCCGGGCAGGTGCGCCGCGCGGTCGAGGCCTCGACCGCCGATGTCGCGGCGATGCGGGCCGCCTATGACGCGGTGAGGGTCACGGTCGTGGCGGACACGACTCGCGCCTATGTCGACGCCTGCGCCGCCGGGCGCGAGATCGGCGTGGCGCAGCGCGCGCTGGCACTACAGCAGCGCACCACCGCGCTGACGCAGCGGCTGGTGCGCGCCGGGCGCGGCATCTCGCTCGACGCGACGCGGTCGCGCGCGCAGGAGGAGCAGGTCCGCGCGACGCTGCCGACGCTGCTCGCGGCCCGGCAGGTGGCGCTGTTCCGGCTGGCGACGCTCACCGGCCGGCCTCCCGCCGAGTTCGACCGCGACGTCGCCGCCTGCGCGCTCGAGCCCCGGCTCGACCGCGCGATCCCGATCGGCGACGGCGCCGCGCTGCTGCGCCGCCGCCCTGACGTGCGCCGCGCCGAGTTGCTGCTCCACGCCGCGACCGCGCGGATCGGCGTGGCGGAAGCGGCGCTCTACCCGCGCGTGACACTCGGCGCCTCCGCCGGTTCGGTCGGGCTGCTGCGCAACGCCTTCACGAGCGACACGTATAAGTTCTCGCTCGGTCCGCTGATCAGCTGGGAGTTCCCCAACCGCCGCCGCGTGCGCGCGCGGATCGCTGGCGCGCAGGCCGAGACCGACGCCGCGGTGGCCAGCTTCGACGGCGTCGTGCTCGGCGCGTTGCGCGAGACCGAGACCGCGCTGACCGTCTACGCGCGCGATCTCGACCGCCGCGCCGCGCTGGCGCAGGCGCGCGGGCAGGCGGCGCGGGCGGCGAGCGACTCGGAGCGGCTGTTCACCGCGGGGCGGACCGGCTTCCTGCCGGTGCTCGACGCGCAGCGCACGCTGATCGGCACCGAGCAGACGCTCGCCGCGGCGGACAGCCGGCTCGCGGCGGACCAGGTCCAGCTGTTCCTCGCGCTGGGCGGCGGCTGGGAGGTGTAGCCCTCGCAAATCCTCCCCGCTGGCGGGGAGGTGGCAGCGCGTCTGCGCTGACGGAGGGGGCTTTCCGCGAGCGAGCCGGTCCGTTTGCCCCCCCCCTCCACCACGCGGCTGCGCCGGGCGGTCCCCCTCCCCGTACCGGGGAGGATTGCGCAGCCTCGCGCGTGCGCCACCGTCAAGGCCGCTCCGCCCGTCCTACCGCCGCCAGCACGTGGCGCAGCAGCCCCTGGGCGTCGTGATTGATGTTGTGCCCGCCCGGCATTGCCACCTTGCGCAGATTTGGCAGGTCGAGCAGCGGGCACAGGCTGTCGTCCTCCTCGGCGCCGTAGATGCAGGTCAGCGGCGTCCAGGTCAGCGTGCGCGCGGTCGTCACCGCGACGCTGTCGGGCGTGCCGTGATAGGCCCAGCCAGTCGGGTCGGCGCGGTAGAAGACGGCGTCGCCGGGTAGCACGAGGATGATCCCCGCCACACGCGCGCGCAGCTCGGCCGGCAGGTGCGCCATCCCGGTCTGGACGATGTCCGCGCCATAGGACTGGCCCATCACCACCAGCCGCCGCGCGCCCGTGCGCGCCAATGCCGTGCGCACCGCGTCGGCGATGAAGGCGTCCACCTCGGCGCGGGTGCGGCGTCGGCGGAAGTAGACCGGCGACGAGATGCCGACCACGCCGATATGATGCTCGGTCAGCCCGCGCGAGGTCGAGGCGCCGAGCAGGAAGCGCAGCCCCATGTCACCCGAGAGGTTGACCACCGCGACGTCGCGCACCGGCGGCACCGCGGGGTAGACGTGCACCGCCTCGCGGTCGAAATAGCCCGCCGCCGCCACCGCCGCGCAGACGAACGCCGAGCTGACCAGGCTCACCCGCACGCCGCGCCAGAAGGCCGAGCGCGGCGGCCGCGCCGAGCGCGCCGCCGCGCGCTTTCCCCACCGCCGCGCTATAGCAATTTGTCCAGCGTGATCGGCAGGTCGCGCACGCGCCGGCCGGTGGCGTTGTAGATCGCGTTGGCCACCGCCGCGCCCACGCCGGTGATGCCGATCTCGCCGACGCCGTGCGCGCCCATCGGCGTGTGCGGGTCGGGGATATCGGTCCAGATCACATCGATCTCGGGCACGTCGAGGTGCACCGGCAGGTGATATTCGGCGAGGCTGGGATTCATGATCCGGCCGTTGCGCTCGTCGAACTGGGTCTCCTCCATCAGCGCGAGGCCCAGCCCCATGATGATGCCGCCGCGGAACTGGCTGGCGGCGGTCTTGGCGTTGAGGATGCGACCGCAGTCGAACGCGCCGAGGAAGCGGCTGACCCGCGTCTCGCCCGTCACCGCATTGACCTTTACCTCGCAGAACAAGGCGCTGTGCGAGTGCATCGACCAGTGCATCAGCTCCAGCGGCGGCGAACCGGCCTTGGTGACGGTCACCTCCTCCCGCTGCGCGCGCGCCAGGATCGAGGCGTAGCTCTCGCGCCGCGCAACGTCGTCCAGCTTGGCCAGCCCGCCGTCCTCGCTGCCGACCTCGCCCGCCGCGAGCCCGGCGAGCGACGAGTCGTTCCCCGCCAGCGTCAGCAGCTCGGCCACCAGCGCGTTGTGCGCGGCGATCACCGCCGCGCCGATCGCGGCGGTCTGCTGCGACCCCCCCGCCATGATCGCGCCAGGGATGGCGGAGTCGCCGTAGGCGACCTCGACGCGGTCGAGCGGCAGGCCGAGCCGCTCGGCGGCGACGATCGCGGTGGTGGTGGAGGTGCCCATCCCCATCTCCGCCGCCGCGACCTCGACCAATGCGCTGACCCCGTCGCCGTCGCGGCGGAGCGTGATCCGCGCCTCGGCGCCGGGCATACGATAATAGGGATAGGTGCCGGTGGCGCAGCCGGTGCCGACCAGCCACTCACCCTCGCGCCGCGCGCCCGGCGCGCCGCGGTCCGACCAGCCGAAGCGCGCCGCGCCGTCGCGCCATGCCTTGTCGATGTGGCGCGACGAGAAGGGCAGCCCGGTGGTGGGGTCCTTGTCGGGCTCATTGCGCAGCCGCAGCTCGACCGGGTCGATCGCCAGCGCCACCGCCAGCTCGTCGATCGCCGACTCCAGCGCGAAGGTTCCCACCGCCTCGCCGGGCGCGCGCATGAAGGTGTTGGCGAGCATGTTCATCTGCGTCACCTCCACCTGCAGCCGGATGTTGGGGCAGGCATAGCCCGCGCGGGTCCCGAGGATAAACGGCTCGGGCATGTTGTTGTGCGGCGACATCACCGACAGGCCGGTGTGGATCAGCGCCTCGAATTTGCCGTCGGCGCTGGCGCCTATCGCCACGCGCTGCTCGGTCAGCGTTCGCCCGCCGACGACGCGGTACACGCCCTCGCGCGACAACGTGATCCGCACCGGGCGCCCGGACATCTTCGCCGCGGCGGCGCCGATCACCTGATGGTCCCACAATCCCTTGCTGCCGAAGCCGCCACCGACATAGGGCGAGGTCAGCCGCACCTGCTCAGGGGTGAGATCGAAAACCTCGCCGATCGTCTGCGCCTGCTGCGTCACCATCTGGCTGGCGTCGTGGATCACCAGCTCGTCGCCGACCCAGGCGATCGTCGCGGCGTGCGGCTCGATCGGGTTATGGTTGTGCCGCGGCGTGCGATAGACCGCGTCGACCTTGACCGCGGCCTGGGCCAACGCGCCCTCGGCGTCACCGATCTCGTTGAGCAAAGGCTGGCCCATGAACAGGCCCTGCGCGATGCCGTTCGCCTTGGCGCCGTGCAGCGAGGTGGTCGAGGGCTCGGCGGCGTAGGTGACCTCGACCAGCGCGGCGGCATGGTCGGCCTGCTCCTGCGTCTCGGCCAGCACCGCGACGATCGGCTGACCGTTCCAATGGACGCGATCGTCCTGGAAGATCGTCAGGTCGGCGGGGCCGACGCCGTGCGGAGAGGAACCGAACGCGGGCGGCTTGTTCATCCGAGGCGCGTTGAGGTGTGACATGACCAGCACCACGCCGGCCGCGCCCTCGGCCGCGGCGCTGTCGATCGCGGTGATGCGCCCGCGCGGGATGGTAGCGTAGACCAGCGCGCAATAGGCCATGTTGTCGAAGCGGAACTCCGCCGCGAACGGCGCCGCGCCCTTCACCTTGAGCGGTCCGTCGAGCCGCGACACCGGCGTTCCGATCAGCCCATGCTTGTGCTGGATCAGCGGGTCGGGCACGCCGCCGGGGATCCAGCTGTCGGGCGCGAGCGGGACCAGCTTGGTCATTGCGCCCTGCACGAGGCCCTGCGCGCCCTGCTTGACCGTGTCGACGATGCTCATGCCGCCTCTCCCTTGACCAGCTCGCCCAGCACCGCGGCGAGCGTCCGCCCCGCCAGCGCCGGCTTGAACGCATTGTGCCGCAGCGGCGCGGCGTCGGCGAACTCCAGCGCCGCGGCGGCGTGGAACGCCTCCGCCGTCGCGGGCCCGCCGCGCAGCGCCGCCTCGGCCTTGAGCGCGCGCCACGGCTTGTGCGCGACGCCGCCGAACGCGACGCGCACGTCGCCGACGCGGTCGCCGTCGAGCTCGATCGCCGCCGCCACCGAGATCAGCGCGAAGGCGTAGCTCGCGCGGTCGCGCACCTTGCGATAGGTCGAGCGCGCCGCCAGCGGCAGCGCGGGCAGCTCGATCGCGGTGATCAGCTCGCCCGGCGCCAATATCGTATCGCGATCGGGCGAGTCGCCCGGCAGGCGGTGGAAGTCCGCGATCGGCACCGTCCGCTCGCCGCCGGCACCGGCGACATGCACCTGCGCGTCGAGCGCGACCAGCGCGACGCACATGTCGCTCGGATGGGTCGCGACGCACGCCTCGGACGCGCCGAGCACCGCGTGGATGCGGTTGAAGCCGTCGCGCGCGTCGCAGCCCTCGCCCGGCGAGCGCTTGTTGCAGCGCGATCCGTCGGTGTCGTAGAAATAGGTGCAGCGCGTACGCTGGAGCAGGTTGCCGCCGACCGTCGCCATGTTGCGGATCTGCGCCGAAGCGCCCGCCAGGACCGCGCGCGACAGCATCGGATAGCGCTCGCGCACCGCGCGATGCTCGGCCAGCGCGGTGTTGCGCGCGGCCGCGCCGATCCGCAGCCCGCCGCCGTCGGTCTCCTCGATCGCGGCGGAGAGGCCGGTGACGTCGACCAGCGCCTCGGGCCGCGCCACCGTCTCGCGCATCAGGTCGACCAGATTGGTGCCGCCGCCGAGATAGGCGGTGGCGCTCGCCGCGCCGAGCCGCAGCGCCTCGTCGGCGTCGCCCGCGCGGGCGTAGGTGAAGGGGGTCATGCCGCCCACTCCGCGGCGACGGTGGCGCGGATCGCGTCGACGATCCCGTTGTGCGCGCCGCAGCGGCACAGGTTACCGCTCATCCTTTCCTGCACCTCCTCCCGGGTGAGCGCCACCGGCGCACCGAGGTCGGCGCTGACGTGGCTCGGCACGCCGCGACCCGCCTCGGCCGCCATGCCGATCGCCGAGCAGATCTGGCCGGGCGTACAATAGCCGCACTGGAAGCCGTCATGCTCGATGAACGCCTGTTGCAGCGGGTGGAGCCCGTCCTCGCCCGCCAGCCCCTCGATCGTGGTGACCGAGCGGCCCTCGTACTGCACTGCCAGCGCGAGGCAGGAGAGGATCCGCTCGCCGTCCACCAGCACCGTGCAGGCGCCGCACGCGCCCTGGTTGCAGCCCTTCTTGGTGCCGGTGAGATGCAGCGCCTCGCGCAGGTGATCGAGCAGCGAGACTCGCGGGTCGGACGGCGGCGCCACCGCCTCCCCGTTGACGATGAGCGACATAAGGGCTTCTCCCTACCTCTCCGATGCGGCGCGAGCGCCGTGCTAACCTATACCAAGTTTCGGAAAGCGCGCGGCATCTTTCGCGGCGACGCGGCACTCGATCGGGCGCGGCGGCGCGTCATCGTGGCGCGCGGACGCGGCTGGGCTAAGAGCAGGACGAGAGGACGCGCCGAATCGTCGCCGCGCCGGTCACCTACGCGGAGGACTCCCGTGCCGCTCACCGCCGTCGCGATCCGTCATGTCGCCTTCGAGGACCTCGGTCATCTCGACGCGCCGCTGCGCACCGCCGGCTTTGCGATCCGCTACGTCGAGGCGGCGGATGGCGTCGCAGCGGTCGACCCGCTCGCGCCCGACCTGCTCGTCGTCCTCGGCGGCCCGATGGGCGTCTACGAGACGGCGGAGCACCCCTTCCTCGCCGAGGAACTGGCGCTGCTGCGCGCCCGGCTGGCGGCGGGGCGGCCGACGCTGGGGCTGTGCCTCGGCGCGCAACTGATCGCCGCGGCGCTCGGCGCGCGCGTCTACCCCGGGTCGGTCAAGGAGATCGGCTACGCGCCGGTGACGCTCACCGCGGAGGGGGCGGCCTCACCGCTCGCCGCGCTGCCCGCGGGCCAGCCGGTCCTGCACTGGCACGGCGACACCTTCGACCTTCCGGCGGGCGCGACGCTGCTCGCCTCGACCGACCTCTACCGCCGACAGGCGTTCGCGGTCGGTCGCCACGCGCTCGCCTTGCAGTTCCACCTCGAGGCGGACCGAATCGAGCGCTGGCTGGAGGGCCACGCCGCCGAGCTGCGCGCCGAGCGGATCGACCCCGCCGCGCTCGCGCGCGACGCCGCGCGCCACGACGCCGTGCTGCGCGACGCGTCCGAGGCGGTGCTCACCCGCTGGCTGTCGGCGTCAGCCTGAGCGCTCACTCGGCTGCCTCGCGTCGCGCCGCCATCATCGCGAGCCAGCGCCGCCGCAGCACCGCGCGACGTTCGGGGTAGCGCTCGTCGAGGAAGGTGACGCTCGCGAGCCGGTCGGTGCGGAACATGCGGAAATCGCCGCGCAGCTCGCACCAGGCGATCAGCATGCGCTTGCCGTCCATATAGCCGACCAGGAACGGCCACACCGTCCGCTCGCTCGGCTCGCCCGCGGCGTCCGCATAGCCGATCCGCAGCTTGCGCCCCTGCAGGCTCCAGGCACGCAGACGCGCGACGTCGATCCCCGCGTCGGCGCGCTCGCTCCACGACGGCGGGGTGATCACCGCGGGCTCGTCGATCGCCGCGCGCAGCCGCTCCGGGATCACCGCCGCCACCTTGGCGAGCACGTCGGCCGCGGCGCGCGCCAGCCCCTCGTCGGCGTGCACCAGCACCCATTGTGCGCCGAGCACGACGGCCTCGACCTCGTCCGAGGTGAGCATCAGCGGCGGCATGTCGAAGCCGCGCTCCAGCACGTAGCCGATCCCCGCCTCGCCGCGGATCGGGACGCGCTGCGCCACCAGCGCGGCGACGTCGCGATAGACCGAGCGCCGACTGGTCTCGAGTTCGGCCGCGATCGCGTCGGCGGTCAATGGGCCGGGCGCGCGGCGGAGCAGCTGGACGATCTCGAACAGGCGGTCGGCACGACGCATTGGCCGATCCTAGAGCCGCGCGAGCGGCGAGGCGAGCATCGCGATCAGCGGCGGCGCGGCGCTCGCCAGGATGAGCAGCGAGGTGGCGAGGAAGCCTGCCGCCCCCCAGCGCAGGTCGCGCGCGGTCACGCCGGCACCGCGTCGCGTGCCATGGCGCGCTGGAAGGCGGGACGTTGGGTGAGCCGCGCGAGATAGGCGGGCACCGGGCCTTGCTGCGGCATCAGCTGATGCGCCCAGCCGAGCGTGCCGCCCATCATCACGTCGGCCGCGCTGAAGCGCTCGCCGAGCAGCCACGGCCCGTCCGCCAGCGCACGCTCGACCCGCGCCAGCGCGGCGGCGAAGGCCGGCGGGATCTCACCCTCGGCAGCGCCGAGGCGAGCGCCGATCGCCGGGCCGAACTCGCCCTCGATCCAGCTGAGCCAGGTGAGATAGCGGCCGCGGTCGTGGTCGCCGATCCAGGGCGCGAGCCCGGCACCGTCCGCCTGATCGGCGAGGTAGGTTGCCACCGCAACGGACTCGGTGACGAGCACCTCGTCGTCGAGCAGCGCGGGCACCTTCCTGTCGGGGTGCGGGTTGGCGGCGTCAGGTCCTGCGCCGCTGCCGTCGCGGTAGCGGATCGTGACGTAGCGGAGCTGGTACGGCACGCCGAGCTCCTCGAGCAGCCAGATGATCCGGGTCGAGCGCGAGCGCGGGGCGTGGAACAGTGTCAGCATGGGAGGTCTCCTGGGGCCAAGGCGGCCGGTGGAGACGGTGTACGCCGGGCCTGCTGCCAGCGTGGTGGCAGCAGGGTGTGGGTCGGCAGGCTGGTGTGAACCGGCGAGCGGGGAGAGCTATGGGAGGTGTCAAAACGGCCGGGGCCGGTCGTGCCACCGCTCCTCTCGTCATTCCGCGAAGGCGGGGATCCAGATACGCGGATGCTGGGGCAAGAAGCGCCACGACAGCGCGTCTCGATCCCCGCCTGCGCGGGGATGACGGAAGAGGAAGGACGGGGATGACAGAAGAGGAAGGGCGGGGATGACGGAAGAAGCGGAGGCGGCGGATCGAGGGGAGTGCCAGCGGAAAGATCACCGGCACCGTACGGCGCTTGATCTCGATCGATGTCTTCGTCCCGCCGCGCGCGGAACTGCGCCCGTCGCCCGCTCGTACTCGCGCCACTCGGACCGGAAGGACCTGACACGATGGCATCCAGCCCCGGGCGCTCTGCGCTCGCCCCTCTCGCGTTCGCGGGGAGGCCGATCTACCCGGTGCTGCTGCCGGTGCCGATTACGCTGTTCATCGCCGCGCTCGTCACCGATCTCGCCTATGCTGGCAGCGCCGAGATGATGTGGCTCGACTTCTCGTCCTGGCTGCTGCTCGCCGGGCTGATCGCGGGCGGTGTGGCCGGTGCTCTGCTGCTGGTCGAACTGGTCCGTGCCGGCGCGGCGCGGCGGGGAGCGCTCGGTCTGCACTTCACGCTGCTCCTCTCCGCCTGGATCGTCGAGGTGCTCAACTCCTTCATCCACGCGCGCGACGGGTGGACCGCGGTAGTGCCGACCGGGCTCGCGCTGTCGGTACTCGCCGTGTTGCTGGCGCTCGCCGCCGGGTGGTTCTGGCAGGCGGTGCCGCGGCGCCACTCGGGAGACGTGCGATGACCCGGCGGCTGACATTCGTGCTCGTCGCGCTCCCGCTTGCCGCCTGTGGCAGCGGGCAGCAGATCGACCAGAACCGTCAGTACGGCGCCAACCCGGTGCTGCCGGCGCCGCACGAGCAGCTCGTCGCGGACGTCGGGGTCTACGAGACCGTCGGCTGGAAAAAGGGCGAGACGCCCACCGTCCCCGCCGGCTTCCGCATCGAGCCGCTCGCCAGCGGGCTCAGCAACCCGCGCAACGTCGTCGCGCTCCCGAACGGCGACGTGCTGGTGATCGAGTCGCGCAACGAGGGCAAGGAGCCGGTGCAGCGCCCCAAGGACCCGATCCGCGACTGGGTGATGGCGCGCGCCCACTCGCAGACGCAGAGCGGCGACGCGCCCGCACCAAGCAACCGCCTGACGCTGCTGAGCGGCGCAGCCGGCGATGGCCCGCCAGCCGCGCGCTCCATACTGGTCGACAAGCTCAACGCGCCGTTCGGCGTGGTCGCGCTGGGCGGTCAGCTCTATGTCGCCGACACCGACGCGATCATGCGCTATCCCTTCACGCCGGGGCAGACGCGGATCACCGCGCCGGCGACACGGCTGACCCCGCTGCCCGCGGGGACAATCAACCATCACTGGACGAAGAGCCTCACCGCCAGCCCCGACGGCACGCGGCTGTACGTCGGCGTCGGCTCGAACAGCAACGCGATGGAGCGCGGCAGCGACGCCGAGCGGGACCGCGCCGCGATCTTCGAGGTCGACCCGCGCACCGGTGCGTCACGGCCGTTCGCCACCGGGCTGCGCAATCCGAATGGCCTCACCTTCTATCCCGGCACCAACACCCTGTGGGCGGTGATCAACGAACGCGACGAACTCGGCCCCAACCTGGTGCCCGATTATCTCACCTCGGTCCGCCCCGGCGCCTTCTACGGCTGGCCGTACAGCTATTACGGCCAGCACCTCGATCCCCGCGTCAAGCCGCAGCGCCCCGACCTGGTCGCGCGCGCGATCGCGCCCGATTACGCGCTCGGCTCGCACGTTGCGCCGCTCGGTCTCGCTTTCTACACCGGGGCGAGCTTCCCGGCGGGCTATCGCGGCGGCGCCTTCGTGGGCGAGCACGGCAGCTGGAATCGCACCGCGCCGCACGGCTACAAGGTCACGTTCATCGCCTTCCGCGACGCGCGCCCCATCGGCGTGCCGCGCGACTTCGTCACCGGCTTCCTCAAGGACGGCAAGGCGCGCGGTCGCCCAGTCGGTGTCGCGATCGATCCGCGCGGGCGGCTGCTGATTGCGGACGACGTCGGCGGCACGGTGTGGCGCGTCAGCTATGCCCGCGGCTGAGCCGCTGGCCAGCGCGGCACGAAGCGCGTAGCAGGGCGCCATGGCCGACCGCTTCGAGAGACATCGCCAGCCGTGGCGCCCCGACGAGCTCCAGAAGCTTCACACCCTCGCGAAGAAGGGCATGGCGCTGAAGGCGATCGCCAAGGCGCTGACGCGCAGCGAGGAGTCGGTGAAGGAGCGTGCCAAGCAGGACGGCCTCTCGATCGCCAAGCTGCGCTAGGCGTCAGGCGCCGATCAGCAGCCGCGAGCGCGTCCCGACCAGCGTGCGCAGCAGCTGGACCAATCCTAGCGACAGCAGCAATCCCGCCGCGAAGGTAGCGCCGATCGCGGCGAGCAGCGCCCACCACGGCTGATCGTCTGGCACCCACGCCCCGACCAGCCGCGCCACCGGCCGCAGGATCGGCCCGTGGACGAAATAGATGCCGAACGCCGCCCCGGCGACGAACCCGCTCGCCGCGCGGGCGCCCGACGGCAGCGCGGCCTCACGCGCGCGCGCCCAGAGCAAGAGCAGCAGCGCGATCGTCGCGCGCTGGAGATAGAAGGCGCTCTCGCGCAACGACACGCCATGCCAGGCGTCGCGCTCGAGGACGTAGAGCAGCACCAGCCCGATCGTCGCCGCCGCGGCGACGAGGCCGAGCCAGGCCGCCCGCTGGCGCAGCCAGGCGAGGCGCACCTCCAGGTCGAGCCCCACCGCGATACCGATCGCGTAGGCGCCCGCGAAATAGACGATCATCGCTGGCGTCACCTCGGTTCCCGTGCGCGACGCGAGCAGCGGCGCCAGCATCAGCACCGCGCCGGGCCAGCGCAGGCGCGGCCCGCGCAGCGCGGCGAGCAGCGCCGGGCTCACTAGGTACAGCGCCAGGATCACGGGTATGTACCACAAGGTATTCCAGGTCGCGCCGGTGACCAGATTGGTCGCCAGTGTGCGCGCCAGCAGCGGCGCGTCGTGCGCGGCCAGCGCGGCCTGCGCGGTGGCGTTGGTGGCCAGCGTCAGCACCAGCGTCACCGCCGCATAGGGCAGCGCCACCGCGGAGAGCCGCTGCGCGAGAAAGCGGCGATGCGGGCGGGGCGCGAAGATATGGCCGTAGAGCAGCCCGGAGATGATCGCGAAATAGACCGTCGCGTCGTGCGCGACGACGTGGAGCAGCGCCTGCACCGCCGCGGCGTCACCGTGCCACGCCGGCAGGCCGCGCAGCAGCAGCGCGTTGCCGGCGTGGATCAGCACCACCTGCACGATGCTGAAGCCGCGGAACAGGTCGACGTAGCCCAGGTGCGCGCCTGCACCGGACGACGGTCGCACCGCGAGCGCCTCGACGGCGCCGTCGCGCGGCGCGAGCACGAGGGTCACAGCGGTGCGCCCGCCACCGACCGCCCGTCGACCCGGCGCGGCGCGCGAAACACCCACCAGCGCTGCAAGGCGAAGGTGACGGTAGGGGTGATCAGCACGCTCGGCACCAGCGGCACCCAGTCGGGCCCCTGGAGCGGGCCGGTGATGATCCAGGTGATCGCGCAGTTGATCAGCAGGCCGACCACCTGGGTCAGCAGGAACTTGGCGCGGGTCCGCAGTCCGAAGGGCGCGGCACCCGCCTCGCCGAAGGTCACGCGCGACTGCAGGTGGTAGCCGACATAGACCGAGAGCAGGAACGCGGGCAGCACCGCCGCCACGTTGAGGCTGACGGGCAGGATGATCAGCACGTAGGCAAGGTACACCGACGAGTAGATCGTCGCGCACAATCCACCGATCACGCCGAACCGGACGATCTGCCCCCACATGACCTGTCCCCTCTTCCCTGCGCGGCAGCCTAGCAGCGGGCGTGTGCCGCGGACTCCCGCAGACGAGCGCGCCACGGCTATTGCGGGGGATGCCGAAGGGGGTGTCAGAACCGCCGCGTTCGATCGACTAACTTGTTTGATCCGCGTCGCTTACCGGCGTCGTGTGCGCTCCTGGAGCATGGTCCGCACGTCAGGAACACGAGCGTGCTCCTGGACAAGCGAGACCTTTGCGAAACTTCCTCACGTGCTCCCGCGCACGCGGGAGCCCAGGCTCCTCTCGCACCACAAGCCGTTGCTTTGCGAGGTTCTGGGTTCCCGCGTTCGCGGGAAAACAGCTGGCCGACGAGCGGCATCGTCCCTTACGCAAAGGTCTCGCACAAGCAGGAGCCCAGTGCCACCAGTGCTGTCCCCGCGGCCTTGGGCTTCGTCGTTCGCGGGAGCACGCTTCAGCTTCGATGGATCGAACTTCGGTCAAGCCGTGAGCCGACCTTTGCCCGCCTGATCGTCCGGAATGGCTTTGAGGTCGCCATGCGTGACCGCGGCGCGTCCGGTCACGCGCGCCGTACCCGCGCGGCGCGGCGGTTAGCGGCCGGTCACGCGGCGCAGGTCTTCACCGCGCGCGCGAGCGCGGGCAGCGGATCGCCCTTGGGCACGAACTCGTGCGCGAGATAGCCGTCGAACCCGGTGTCGGCGAGCGCGCGTGCGAAGGCGCCCCAGTTCACCTCCTGCGTGTCGTCGAGGTCGTGGCGCCCCGGCACGCCGCCGGTGTGGACGTGGCCGATCCAGCGGATGTTCTGGCGCACCGTGTCGATCAGGTCGCCCTCCATGATCTGCATGTGATAGGCGTCGTACAGCAGCTTCACGTGCGGCGAGCCCACCGCCTCCATCACACGTGCGCCCCAGGCGGTGTGGTCCGCCATATAGTCCTTGTGGTCGATCTTGCTGTTGAGCAGCTCGAGGCAGATCGTGACGTTATTGTCCTCGGCGATCTTCTTGACGCGGTTGAGCCCGGCGATCGTGTTCTCGGCGCCCTGCTCGTCCGACATGCCCTTGCGGTTACCCGAGAAAGCGATGACGTTGGGCACGCCCGCCTTGGCCGCCTGCGGGACGCCGACGCGATACTGCGCCTCGATCGCGGCGTGGTTCTCGGTGCGGTTGAGCCCGTTCGGGATCTGCATCACGTCGGCGGCGTAGCCCATCGTGCAGCGCAGGCCGTGGCGGCGCGGCACGTCATAGTCTTTGGGCTCGAGCAGGTCGATGCCGTCCAGCCCGATCTTGGCGGCGAAGGCGCAGAGCTGGTCGAGCGGGATCTTCTCATAGCACCAGCGGCTGACCGACTGTTTGAGGCGCCTGCGCGGCGGCGTCGCCGGCCCGGCGACGGCCGCGCTGGCGGCGAGGGTGAGTGACGTGCCGATGACCTGTCGCCTTGTAACCATCTTCCGAGTGTAGCGCGGTCGCCCGCGGGGGCAAGCCGCCGCGCGGCGATCGACAAGAAGCGGCGGCGCTGCGATAGCTTGTGCGGTGTCGACCGCGTCCCCCGCCCCGCTCCGCCGCATCGCTATCGACCGCGGCGGCACCTTCACCGACGTGGTCGCCGAGCGCGAGGACGGCACCATCGCGGTGGTCAAGCTGCTCTCGGTCGATCCCGGCCGCTACGACGACGCCGCGGTGGAAGCGGTGCGGCGGCTGACCGGCGTGCGCGACGGCGCGCTGCCGCCGCTCGATGTGCGCATCGGTACCACGGTGGCGACCAACGCGCTGCTCGAGCGGCGCGGCGAGCCGGTGCTGCTCGCGATCACGCGCGGCTTCGGCGACGCGCTGGCGATCGGCTACCAGGACCGACCCGACATCTTCGCGCGCGCGATCGAGCGCCCGCCGCCGCTGCCAGAGCGCGTGATCGAGATCGACGAGCGAGTCGACGTCGACGGCGCGGTGGTGCGCGCGCTCGACCTCGCCGCGGCGGAGCGCGACCTGCGCGCCGCGTATGACGCCGGGCTGCGCGGGGTCGCGATCGTGCTGATGCACGGCTGGCGCTATCCCGCGCACGAGGCCGCGCTGGCGGATCTGGCGCAGGCGATCGGCTTCACCCAGATATCGGTTAGCCACCGCGTGGCGCCGCTGATCCGGCTGGTCGCGCGCGGCGACACCACCACGGCCGACGCCTATCTCTCGCCGGTGCTGCGCCGCTACGTCGACGGGCTGGAGGCGGCGTTCGGCGGCGCGCCCTTGTTCATGCAGTCGTCGGGCGGACTCGCCGCGGCGCGTGCGGTGAGCGGCAAGGACGCTTTGCTGTCGGGACCCGCGGGCGGGATCGTCGGCATGGCCGCGGCGGCGCGCGCCGCCGGGGTCGAGCGCGTGATCGGCTTCGACATGGGCGGCACCTCGACCGACGTTTCTTTGTGGGCGGGCACGTTCGAGCGGCGCCAGGAGGCGGTGATCGGCGGCGTCCGCGTCGCCGCGCCGATGCTGCGGATCGACACGGTCGCGGCCGGGGGCGGCTCAATCTGCGGCTTCGACGGGGGCCGCTTCACCGTCGGGCCGGAGAGCGCCGGCGCCGACCCCGGCCCCGCCTGCTATCGCCGCGGCGGGCCGCTGACGGTGACCGACTGCAACCTCCTGCTCGGCAAGATCGTGCCCGAGCATTTCCCCGCGGTGTTCGGACCTGGGCGCGACCAGCCACTCGACTACGCCGCCGCGCGCGCCCGGCTCGAGGCGCTGCTCGACATGGTGGAGAGCGCGACCGGCACGCGCCCCGACCCGCTCGCCGCGGCGGAGGGGCTGGTGGCGATCGCGGTCGCCAACATGGCCAAGGCGATCAAGTCGGTGTCGGTCGCGCGCGGGCATGATCCGGCGAGCTACGCGCTGATGAGCTTCGGCGGCGCGGGCGGGCAGCACGCCTGTCTCGTCGCCGACGCGCTGGGGATGCGCGACGTGCTGATCCACCCGCTCGCCGGCGTGCTCTCGGCCTGGGGGATCGCGCTCGCCGACCAACGCGCGGTGCGCCAGCGCACGGTTGCGGCGCCGCTCGACGCGGACGCGTGGCGCGAGACGCTGGACCAGCTCGCCGCCGCGGCGCGCGCCGAGCTTGACGGTGCGGCGACCACCGAGGCGATCGCGACGCTGCGCTACGCGCGCACCGACCAGGGGATCGAGGTGGCGGTCGCCGACGCCGCGGCGATGCGCGCCGCGTTCGAGGCGGCGCACCGCGAGCGGTTCGGGTTCACCGCGGACGACGCGCTGATCGTCGAGCGGCTCCAGGTCGAGGCGATGCGCGCCAGCGCGGTGCCGGCAATGGCGGCGCCGGAGGCGTCGGCGGCTGCGCCCGACACGGTGACGGTGACGATGGCGGGCGCGTCGTACCGGGCACGGCTGCATCGCCGCGAGACGCTCGGCGCGGGCGCGCGCGTTGCCGGGCCGGCGCTGCTGGTCGACTCGACCTCGACCGTGGCGGTCGAGCCCGGCTGGGAGGCGGCGGTGCTGGATGACGGCACGCTGCGGCTCACCCGCGTCGCGGCACGCGCGGCAACGGCGGGCGACGCCGCGGTCGATCCGGTGCGGCTGGCGATCTTCGCCGGGCTGTTCATGGGACTGGCGGAGGAGATGGGCTCCGCGCTCCAGCGCAGCGCCGCCTCGGTCAACATTCGCGAGCGGCTCGATTTCTCCTGCGCGCTGTTCGACGCCGGCGGTCACCTCGTCGCCAACGCGCCGCACATCCCGGTGCATCTCGGCTCGATGGGCGACTGCGTCCGCCACCTGATCGCCAGCCGCGGCGGCGACGGGCGCGGGATGCGCCCGGGCGACGCCTATGCGGTCAACGACCCCTATCGCGGCGGCACGCACCTGCCCGACATCACCGTCGTGCAGCCGGTGTTCGCGGGCGATAGCGCGCCCGCTTTCTTCATCGCCGCGCGCGGGCACCACGCCGACGTCGGCGGCACCAGCCCCGGCTCGATGCCCGCGGACAGCCGCACGCTCGCCGACGAGGGCGTGGTCTTCGACGACGTGCTGGTGCTCGCCGAGGGCCGGCTGCGCGACGCCGAGGTGCGCGCGCTGTTCGCCGGCGGCCAGCACCCGGCGCGCGCGATCGACCAGAACATGGCCGATCTCGCCGCGCAGCTCGCCGCCTGCGCGCGCGGCGCGGCGGGGCTCGAGCGGCTCGTCGCCGAGCAGGGGCGCGAGGTGGTGGCGGCCTATATGGAGCATGTCCAGGCCCACGCCGAGACGCTGGCGCGCGGCGCGGTACGGTCGCTGTCGGACGGTGCCTTCGCCTATGCCACCGACGACGGTGCGGAGGTGTGCGTCGCGGTACGCGTCGACCGCGACGCCGGGGCGCTGACGGTCGACTTCACCGGCACCAGCGCGCAGCGGCCGGGCAACACCAACGCGCCGCTGGCGGTGACGCGCGCCGCGGTGCTCTACGTGCTGCGGACCTTGGTGAGCGAGGACACGCCGCTCAACGACGGCTTCCTGCGCCCGGTGACGCTGATCGTGCCGGGGGGCTCGATGCTCAACCCGCGCTATCCCGCGGCGGTGGTGGCGGGCAACGTCGAGACCAGCCAGGTCGTCACCGACGCGCTGATGGGGGCGCTCGGCGCGTTGGCGGCATCGCAGGGGACGATGAACAACTTCACCTTCGGCGACGCGGCCCACCAATATTACGAGACGATCGCGGGCGGCGCGGGCGCGGGTGACGGCTTCGCGGGCGCGAGCGCGGTGCAGACGCACATGACCAACAGCCGGCTGACCGATCCCGAGGTGCTGGAGACTCGCTTCCCGGTGCTGCTCGAGGCGTTCGCGATCCGGCGCGGCTCGGGCGGCGCGGGGCGCTGGGCCGGCGGCGACGGCGCGGTGCGGCGGGTGAGGTTTCGCGCGCCGATGCGGGCGAACATCCTGTCCAACCACCGTATCGTGGCGCCATTCGGGCTGGCGGGGGGCGGCGACGGTGCGGTGGGGGCGAATCGGGTGGAGCGCGCGGACGGGCGCGTCGAGACGCTCGGCGCTACCGCCTCGGTGGACCTAGCGGCGGGCGACGTGTTCGTGATCGAGACGCCCGGCGGCGGTGGCTATGGGAGCGAGGCGTGAGCGGGTGGGGCTGTCGTCGTCTGAGCGGTGCGGGTCAGGATGATGGGATGGTGCCAGCACCGCCTTTTGGATCAAGCCCGTACCCCGGCGCAGGCCGGGGTCCAGTTGCGGGCCGCTCGCGTGAGCCGCTGAAGCCATTCCATCTGGGCGCCGGCCTCCACCGGGGTGCCGATGAGGTGAAGGGACATGCCTTTTCAAGCCTCCACCCCGGTCGACGCCGGGGTCCAGTTGGGGAACGTGGGTGGTTCTCACATCAGCCTTCCCACCTGGACCCCGGCGTGCGCCGGGGTGGCGGAACGCGCGATCGGGCTCAGAGATGATCCGCGACCATCGTCTTCTCCCCACCCGGCCCCGCCGCTGATGCTGGTCCTCGCCGGCGTCGCCGTGATCGCGCTGGGCTTCCTGCTGCGCTTCAACCCGCTGCTGGTAATCGTCGTCGCCGCCGCGGTGACCGGGCTCGCCGCCGGGCTCGACCCGTTGACGGTGCTCGCCAGGTTCGGCCACGCCTTCAACCAGAGCCGCTACGTCACCGCGATCTACATGGTGCTCCCGGTCATCGGCCTGCTCGAGCGCGCCGGGCTGCAGCAGCGGGCGCGCGGACTGGTCGGCGGGCTGCGCGGGCTCACCGTGGGGCGCCTGCTCGCCGGCTATCTGCTGTTCCGCCAGCTCTCCGCCGCGCTCGGGCTCAACGCGGTGGCGGGGCCGGCGCAGACGGTGCGACCGCTCGTCGCGCCCATGGCCGAGGCCGCCGCGGCACGCCAGGGAGAAGAGGACGGCGAGCCCATCCGCGCGCTCGCCGCGGCGACCGACAATATCGGGCTGTTCTTCGGCGAGGACATCTTCATTGCGATCGGCTCGATCCTGCTGATGCGCGGCGTGCTCGAGGGCTATGGCGTGCGCGTCGAGCCGTTCCAGCTCTCGGTCTGGGCGATCCCGACCGCGCTCGCCGCCTTCCTCGTCCATGGCGCGCGGCTGTGGTGGATCGATCGCCGGCTGAAGCGGCGCGCGCGATGATCGGGCTCAACATCGTCTATGCGGTCGCGGGACTGTTCTTCGCCGCCTGCGCGGTGCTCGGCGCGACCGACCGCCGCTGGGCCAACGCGCTGTTCCACGCGCTGCTCGCGCTCTCCTTCTTCGCGGGCGACGCGATCGGCGATCTCGGCAACGGCGTGCTCGTGCTCGCGCTGGTCGCCACCGCCACCTCGGGCCGGATGCGCCGCGGCGAGCCCGAGACGGCGGGTGAGCCACACGGCCCGCTGCTCGCGCTGGCACTGGTGATCCCCGCCGCCGCGCTCGGCGGCACCCTGCTGTTCAAGCGCCTGCCGACGCTGGTCGACTCGCAGCAGGCCACGCTGGTGGCGCTGACACTCGGCGTGCTGGTCGCGCTCGCGCTCGGGCACTGGCGGCTGCGCGCGCCGCCGCTCGCGGGGGTGCGCGCGGGGCGGCGTCTGCTCGACGAGATCGGCTGGGCCGCGATCATGCCGCAGCTGCTCGCCAGTCTCGGCGCCGTGTTCGCGCTCGCGGGCGTGGGCGACGTGGTCGGCGGGCTGGTCGGTGGCGCGATCCCGGCGGGGAGCGTGCTCGGCGCCGCGATTGCCTATGGGCTCGGCATGGCGCTGTTCACGATCGTGATGGGCAATGCCTTCGCCGCCTTCCCGGTGATGGCCGCGGCGGTCGGCATGCCGCTGCTGGTGCGCCAGTATGGCGGCGACCCCGCCGCCGTCGCCGCGATCGGCATGCTGGCGGGTTTCTGCGGGACGCTGCTCACGCCCATGGCGGCGAACTTCAACATCGTGCCCGCCGCTTTGCTCGAGCTGCGCGACCGCTACGGCGTGATCCGCGCCCAGGCGGCGACCGCGCTGCCGCTGCTCCTCTTCAACGTGCTGCTGCTATGGTGGGCGATCCGATGACCAGGCTCGACCCCGCGCTCGCCGCGCGCTTCGCCCGCATCACGCTCGACCATGTCGGGCGCGATTATCCGTACAAGCTCGACCATGTCCTCACCGGCGCGCACGACGCGGTGCCGCCGGCGACGCTCCACCCAATCTTCCACGGCAGCTTCGACTGGCACAGCTGCGTCCACGGCTGGTGGCAGCTGCTGACGATCCGCCGCCTGTTCCCGTCGCTGGCCGAAGCCGAGGCGATCCGCGCGCGCGCCGACGCCATGCTGGTCCCCGGCAAGGTCGCGGGCGAGCTCGCCTACCTCGACCGGCCGACGAGCGGCGGGTTCGAGCGACCCTACGGCTGGGCGTGGCTGCTCGCGCTCCATGGCGAGGCGGCGCGGCATGCCGCGCCGTGGGGCAAGGCGCTGGAGCCGCTGGCGCGTGCCTTCGCCGCGCGCTTCGCGGCGTATCTGCCCAAGCTGACCTATGCGGTGCGCGTCGGCACGCATTTCAACACCAGCTTCGCGCTGGTGCTGGCGCGCGACTGGGCGCTCCGCCACGACCCCGCGCTGGTCGAGCTGATCGACGCGCGCGCGCGCGGCTGGTTCGGCGGGGACCGAGCATGTCAGGCGTGGGAGCCGTCGGGCGACGACTTCCTCTCCTCGGCGCTGTGCGAGGCGCTGCTGATGAGCCGCGTGCTACCCGCGGACGCGTTCGGCGCGTGGTTCGACGCCTTCCTCCCCGACGTCGCGCGCGGCGAGCCGGCCAGCCTGTTCCGACCGGCGCATGTGTCCGACCGGAGCGACGGCAAGATCGCGCACCTCGACGGGCTCAACCTCAGCCGCGCCTGGTGCTGGCGCCAGCTCGCCGCCGCGCTCGGCCCGCGCCACCCCGCCGCCGCGGCGATGCGCCACGTCGCCGAGGCGCACCTCGCCGCCAGCCTGCCGCACCTCGACGACGATTACATGGGCGGCCACTGGCTGGCCACCTTCGCGCTGCTGGCGGTGCTGTCGGGTTGATCCTGCAACTGTCCGCTATGGATAAGCGGCGTGCTCCTGCACACGCAGGAGCCTAGGGCCGAGAGCGCCACCTTCGTGGCCCTGGGCTCCGGCAGTCGCCGGAGCACGGTGTCGCCTGAGCCCGATTGAGTGTCAGCCGCGCAAGCCCACCGCAACCAGCCGGCGCGCCGGCGGTTCACCGCGTATCACCCGCAGGAGGCGCTATGCTCGAACATGTTCCCCACTGGCTCGGCAGCCTGTTGCACAACGTCCGCGCCGGCCATGCCAAGCTGGTGATCGTGCAGGACGGGATCGTGCCCGCGGGCGGCGCGCAGCTCACGCTCTCCAGCCCCGCCTTCGCCGACGGCGCGCGGCTGCCCGAGCGCTTCACCGCCGACGGCGCGGGCGTGTCGCCGCCGCTCACCTGGACCGGTGTGCCCGCGGGCGCCGTCGCGCTGGCGCTGCTGGTCGAGGATCCCGACGCGCCCGCCCCCAACCCGCTCGTCCACGCGGTGGTGTGGAACCTGCCGCCCGACTCGGCGGGTCTCGAGGAGGGCGCGATCGCGGCCGACGGGCGCGGCGCGTTCGACGGTTCGGACGTCGGCCGCAACAGCTACCAGCAGGAGGGCTGGCTGCCCCCCGACCCGCCCACGGGCCACGGCAGCCACGACTATGTGTTCCAGCTGTTCGCGCTGAGCGAGGCCGCCGCGCTCGACGTCAGCCCGGGGCGCAGCGCGGTGCTGGAGGCGCTGCGCGGGCGCGTGCTCGCGGCGGGCATGCTGAGCGGCACCTATTCGCGCGGCGAGCCGGCCGAGATCGGCCCGGTCGGCGCGGCGCAGCCCGCCTGAGCCGCGTGCGCGACCCGACACCCCGCCCATTGCCCCCTGCGCCGCGCTGGCTCGGACTCTCCGGGCTGCTCCCGCCGGCGGGCTGCGTCGCGGTCGCGCTCGCGCTGCCGGCGCTGCAGCCCGCCGCGACGCTGGTGGGCGGGATCTATGCCGCGGTGATCCTTTCGTTCCTCGGCGGACTGTGGTGGATGGACTCGCTCGAGCGCCGCGTCACCGCGGCCTCGCCCTATGTGCTGGCGGTGGCGCCGAGCCTGGTCGCCTGGGCGGCGCTGCTGGCGTGGCTGCTCGGCGGCGCGCCGCCCGCCTCGTCATTGCTCGCGCTCGGCGCCGCGGTGCTGGTCTCCCCGCTCGCCGATCGCGCCGCCTCGCCGGCCGTGCGCGAGCTGCCCGGCTGGTGGGGGCTGCGGCTGGTGCTCTCGGGCGGGCTCGGCCTCCTGACGCTGCTACTGGCGCTGCTGGCGCGATGACGTCGACCGTAAGGGGGCGAGCCGTTCCTCACCCCTCGGGATCGGGAGCGGTGAAGGCCGAGCAGCACGGCTCGGTCACCGCATGGAACTCCATCAGCTCGACCCGTGTGCCATCGGGGTCGTAGAGGTTGGCCTGCCACTTGCCGTCGAGCCCCATCTGCGGGCCGTCGTGGCGGCCGGTCATCTTCTTGCCGCGGTACAATTCGGTGACGGCGGTCTGCATGTTGCGCACGCCGAGCGAGAGGTGGTTGAGCACGCCGAGCTGGCGTGCGTCGAGGGACGCCTCGGTCACGCGCGAGCCCTCGCCGACCATCATATATTCGAGCCAGTCGCGCCCGTCTGGCGTCTGCTGCGACACCCAGTCGACCTTGGGTGGCTCGAACGAGCCGAACCAATAGGGGCGGAAGCCCAGCAGGGTGCGGTAGAAGCCGTCCTCCTTGGCGCGGTCGCGCACGGCATGGCCGATGTGGATGATCCGGCCGCTCACCGCACCGGATACCGCCGCGGCGCTGGTCTTGGTCTCGACGAACTGCACTTCATTACCCTCGGCGTCACGCGCGCCGAAGCGGCGCTCGCCCGCGCTTTGCTCCAGCGCACCGACGCTGGAAGCGCCGCGCGCCAGCAACCAGGAGCGCAGCGCCGCGGCGTCGGGGGTGCGGTAGGCGGCGTGCGCGAACAGGCTGGCGCCGAGCCCAGCAGGCGCGGGCAGCACCTCGACGAACTGCGTACCGCTGAACTGGAACCGCGCGCCGGCGCCATTCTCCGGGTCCGCCACCTTCCGCGCGCCGAGGACGCCGGCGTAGAAACGTTCCGACGCGACGAGGTCGCGGCTGTACACCGCCAGATGCGAGATGCCGGTGATCGGCGGCCGCTCGGGCGCGCGCGCGCCGACAAAGAAGACCGCCGCGACGATCATCGCCGCCCGCGTGAGACGCATGTGAGACCCTCCCCTGCCGCGCCGAAGAAATAGCGTCAGGTCGATAGGTTAGCTGGCACTTGCGCGCGTGTCACGGGGCGTCGCGCGGAGACGAAAAGAGCGTCGGGCGTGGCCCGTTTACCGGCCCTAGCCGCCTGGCCCCTGAACGTGGCAGCGCCTCGAGACGAGGCTTCGACAAGCTCAGCCTCTCCTCAGCGCGAACGGGAAAGCGGGGGACCGGCCTCGGTACGGTCTGTGCTTGTGAAGAAAGCGGAAGAGCTACAGCCGTTCGCGCTGAGGAGGCACTAAGCTCGTCGAAGTGCCGTCTCGAAGCACCTCGCGAGCTGTTCCCTCGCCAGCCATCCACGGGAGGCGCCGAGCGTCGGTTTGGCGACAAACGAGGTGTTCGATTCACCAGTAAAAGTCCGCTTCATCATCGGTTGCGTCCGCCCCTCCGCCCGTTGTAGCGTCGCGCGAGGAGCGCTGCCCGACCGAGTGGCGGCGCCGGGCGAGGGAGAGGAAGCGTTGCGCGCATCGATCAGCTGGGCCGCCGCCGCGGCACTGCTCGCCACCGCGACCGTCGCGACGGCGCAGACGAAGATACCCGGTGATCCGTACGCCGACGATCCCTCGGGCATCGTCGCCGACCCGTGCCCCGCACACCCAAAACCGGCGGACAAAACCGCGGGGACGATCGCGAACCTCCACATGCTCACGCGCGACCACGGACAGCTGTGCCGCTACGCCGCGGCCAACCGCGCGTTGACGGAGAAGCCACGCGTCGTCTTCATGGGCGATTCGATCACGGACAATTGGATCAACCTCGCGCCCGATTTCTGGCGCGACGGCCGCATCGACCGGGGCATCAGCGGCCAGACCACGTCGCAGATGCTGCTGCGCTTCCGCCAGGACGTGATCGACCTCCACCCACAGGCGGTCCACATCATGGCGGGCACCAACGACGTCGCCGGCAACACCGGCGCGACCACGATCGAGACGGTCGAGGGCCATATCCAGAGCATGGCCGAGCTGGCGCGCGCCAACGGGATCAAGGTGATCCTCGCCTCGGTCCCGCCCGCCGCTGCCTTCCCGTGGAGCCCCGACAAGCGCCCCGCGCCGCAGATCGCCGCGCTCAACGCTTGGCTCAAGGCCTATGCGCGTCGCAGCGGCGCGACCTGGGTCGACTATCACCCGGTGCTCGCCACGCCGGAAGGCGCGATGCGCGAGGGGCTGGCGAGCGACGGCGTCCACCCCACCGCGGCGGGCTATGCGGCGATGGCGCCGGTCGCGCTCGACTCGATCCGCCGCGCGCTCGGGCGCTGAGCGTGGCCGCGATCCAGCGCCGCGCCTTCCTCGCCGGCTCGGCCGCGGTGCTCGCCGCGCGCTCTGGCCTCGCCGCCAGCCCGACCGGCTCGGTACGCGGCCCGGTCCAGCCGACGTGGGAGTCGCTGCGCTCGCACTATCGCGTGCCCGAGTGGTTCCGCGACGCCAAGCTCGGGCTGTGGTCGCACTGGGGGCCGCAGGCGGTGCCCGAGCAGGGCGATTGGTACGGCCGCTTCCTCTACATGCAGGGGCATCCCGTCTACGAGCACCACCTGCGCACCTACGGCCATCCGACGAAGGTCGGGATGAAGGACATCCAGAACCTGTGGAAGGCCGAGCGCTGGGACCCGCAGGCGCTGGTCGAGCGCTACAAGCGCGTCGGCGCCAAGTACTTCATGGCGCTCGCCTGCCACCACGACAATCTCGACTGCTACGACAGCCGCTATCACGCCTGGAACTCGCTGCGCGTCGGGCCGAAGCGCGACGTGGTCGGCACGTGGGAGCGCGCGGCGCGGCAGGCGGGGCTCAAGTTCGGCGTGTCCAACCATGCCGCGCACGCCTGGCACTGGTACCAGCCCGCCTACGCCTATGACCCCGAGGGGCCGCGCGCAGGCGAGCGCTACGACGCCTATCGCCTGACCCGCGCCGACGGGCGCGGCACCTGGTGGGACGGGCTCGACCCGCAGCAGCTCTACACCGGCCGCCACATGGTCGCGCCCGGCGGCATCCGTACCGCCGCGGCGATGGGCAAGTGGCACGAGGCGCATGACGGCCAGTGGATCGAGACGCCGCCCCCCGCCGACCCGCGCTACGCCGCCCGATGGCTGCTGCGCCAGGCCGATCTGATGGCGAAGTACAAGCCCGACCTCTGCTACATGGACGATACCGCGCTGCCGTTCGGCGCGATCGGGCTGGAGGCAGCGGCCGACTATTACAACCGCGCGATCCAGTGGCACGGCGCGCCCGAGGTGGTGCTGACCGGCAAGAAGCTGGAGCCGCACCAGCTCGGCGGCATCGTCGAGGACGTCGAGCGCGGCTTCAGCGACCGGCTGCGCGCCGAGCCGTGGCAGACCGACACCTGCATCGGCGACTGGTTCTACAATGTCGCCAGGCTCAACGACCGCAGCTACAAGACCGCCGAGGACGTGGTGCAGCGGCTCGCCGACGTCGTCTCGAAGAACGGCAACCTGCTGCTCTCGATCCCCCAGCCGGGTCACGGCGCGATCGACGCCGAGGAGGAGAAGATCCTGGACGCGATGGAGCGCTGGATGGCGATCAACGGTGAGGCGATCTTCGCCTCGCGCCCGTGGCGGATCTACGGCGAGGGGCCGACCCGGGTCGCCGCCGGCGCGCAGAACGAGGAGGCCGCCAAGCCCTTCACCGCCGAGGACGTGCGCTTCACCACGCGCGCCGGCGCGCTGTACGCATTGTTCCTCAAGCCGCCCGCCGACACCGCGCGCGTCGCCGCATTGGGCACGGGTCCGAACGCCCCGGTAGTCGAGCGCGTCACGCTGCTCGGCGGCGGCACGGTCGCGCACCGCCAGACGCCGCGCGGGCTCGTACTCGACCTGGGCGGGCGCGCGCCGGGCGGGTTCGTGCCTGCGGTGCGCGTCGATGGGCGCGGGCTGGCATGAGCGGCGCGCCGATGCGGCGGCTGCCGCTGGTGCTCGTCGTCGCGCTCTTCTTCCTGTGGGGCGTCGCCAACAACCTCAACGACGTGCTGATCGCGCATTTCAAGAAGCTGTTCGTGCTGAGCGACCTCGGCGCTGGGCTGGTGCAGTCGGCCTTCTACCTCGGCTATTTCTGCCTCGCCATCCCGGCGGCACTGACGATGCGGCGCTTCGGCTATCGCGCCGCGGTGCTGCTCGGGCTGTTGCTGTACGGCGCGGGGGCGCTGATGTTCTGGCCCGCCGCGGCGTGGCAGAGCTACCCCGCCTTCCTGCTCGCGCTGTTCGTGATCGCGAGCGGGCTCGGCTTCCTCGAGACCTCGGCCAACCCGCTGATGGCCAAGCTGGGCAGCGAGGACAGCGCGGCGCGGCGGCTCAACCTGGCGCAGGCGTTCAACCCGCTCGGCTCGATCACGGGCGTGCTGATCGGCAGCCAGTTCATCCTCTCGGGCCAGTCGGGACCGGTCACCGGCGACGCCGCGCGCGCGGCCGAGGCGGCGGCGGTGCAGTTGCCCTATCTCGTCATCGGGCTGGGTGTACTGGTTTGGGCGGTGCTGATCCGTTTGACGCCCTTCCCGCCGGTCGCGACCGAACGCGACGTCGAGGAAGGCGTCGGCGCCGCGGGCGACTTCGCCGCGGTGATGCGCTCGGTGCGGGTGCGCGGCGGCGTCGCGGCACAATTCTTCTACGTCGGCGCGCAGGTCGGCATCTGGAGCTTCCTGATCCGCTACAGCGAGGTGGCGGTGCCCGGCACGGGCGAGCGCACCGCGGCGCATTACCTGACACTGTCGCTGGTGCTGTTCATGGCGGGGCGGTTCGCGGGCACGGCGCTGATGACGCGCGTCGCGCCCGCGCGGCTGCTCGCCGCCTTCGCCGCGATCGCGGGCGCGCTGACGCTGGCGGCGGCGCTGCTCGGCGGCGGGGTCGGCATCGTCGCGCTGGTGGCGACCAGCTTCTTCATGTCGATCATGTATCCGACGATCTTCGCCGAGGCGGTGCGCGACCTCGGCGCGCTGACCAAGTCCGCCGCGGCGCTGCTGGTGATGGCGATCGTCGGCGGCGCGGTGTTCCCGGCGCTGATGGGGCTGGTGTCGGACCGCAGCGGCTCGATCATCGTCGCCATGGTCGTGCCCGCGGCCTGTTTCGCGGTGGTGCTGTTCTACGCGCTGTCGCTGCGGCGGGGGCGCGCGTGATCGACACGCACGTCCACCTCTGGCGCCTCGGCGCCGACGGTCACAGCTGGCCGACGCCCGACCTCACCGCGATCCACCGCGACTTCCTCATGGACGACTGGCGCGCGCTGCCCGGTGCGGCGGCGGTCGCGGGCGTGGTGCTGGTGCAGTCGCAGCCCGACGCGCGCGACACCGAGTGGCTGCTTGAGGTGGCTTCCAGGGAGCCGCAGGTGCTCGCGGTAACGGGCTGGGTCGACGTGGACGCGCCCGACGCGGTCGCCACGGTCGCGCGACTCGCGCGCGCGCCCAAACTGCGCGCGCTGCGCCCGATGGTGCAGGACCTCGCCGCCGGCTGGTACGACGATCCCGCGCGCGACGCGTTGTGGGACGCGATGGCGCGCGCCGGGCTGGTCCTGGAGGCGCTGGTGCGCCCGCGTCACCTGCCGAGCCTCGCGCGGCTCGCGGCGAGGCATCCCGCGCTCACGATCGTGATCGACCACGGCGCCAAGCCGGTGCTCGGCGATCTGACCGAGTGGCAGGCCGACATGGCCGCGCTCGCCGCGCTGCCGCAGGTGCGCTGCAAGCTCTCAGGCCTGCTCACCGAGCGCGGCCCCGCCGAGCCGCCCGCGGCGATCGCGCCCGCCGCCGCCGCGCTGGTCGCGCTGTTCGCGCCCGACCGGCTGATGTGGGGCAGCGACTGGCCCGTGCTCGCGCTCGCGGGCGACTATGCCGGCTGGCAGGCGCAGGCGCGCGCGCTGGTGCCGGCCGAGCATCACGCCGCGGTGTTCGATGGCACCGCGCGCGCCACCTACGGGATCGCCGCATGACGCTGACGCTGCCGCCGCTCGGCATGGGTTGTGCCGGGATCGGCAACCTCTACCGCGCCGTGGACGACGCCACCGCCGACGCCACCGTCGCCGCCGCGCTCGCCGCGGAGATCGGCTATTTCGACGTCGCGCCGCACTACGGCTTCGGGCTGGCGGAGGAGCGGCTCGGCGGCGCGCTGGCGCGCCACGACCCGGACGCCCGCGCGATCGTCTCGACCAAGGTCGGCCGGCTGCTGGTGCCGACCGACAGCGAAGCGCCCGAGCGCCACGGCTTCGTCGCCGCGCCGCCGCTCGAGCCGGTGTTCGACTATGGCCGCGACGCGGTGCTGCGCAGCCACGAAGCCAGTCTCGCGCGGCTCAGGCGCGACCGCGTCGAGCTGCTGTTCGCGCACGATCTCGGCGAGGTGACCCACGGCGCCGAGGCCGAGCGCCACCTGCGCGCCTTCCTCGACGGTGGCTATCGCGCGCTCCGCGACCTGCGCGACGCCGGCGCGATCGACGCGATCGGATTGGGCGTCAACGAGATCGCGGTGTGCGAGCGGCTGCTCGACGCGGTCGAGCTCGACGTGATCCTGCTCGCCGGCCGTTATACGTTGCTGGAGCCCGACGCCGCCGCCGCGCTGCTCGATCGCTGCGCACGCGTCGGCACGCGCGTCGTGATCGGCGGCCCGTACAATAGTGGGATCCTGGTCGAGGGCAGTGCCTCGCGCAGCCACTTCAACTACGCCCCCGCTCCCGTCGAGGTGGTCGAGCGGGTCGCCGCGCTGGAGCGGGTCTGCGCGCGCCACGGCGTGCCGCTGCCCGCCGCCGCGCTGCAATTTCCCACGCGCGCGGCGGCGGTGGCGAGCGTCATCCCCGGGCTGGTCGGCGAAGCGCAGGTGGCGGACACGCTGCGCTACGCGCGCCACCTGATACCCGAGCAGCTGTGGGACGATTGTCGCGCCGCGCTCGACCTATCTTCAACGGAGACATCTGCGTGAGCGACCGTCTGGCGGGCAAGACCGCCTTCATCACCGCCGCGGGCCAGGGCATCGGCCGCGCCACCGCCGAGCTGTTCGCGCGCGAGGGCGCGCGCGTCATCGCCAGCGATATCGACCGTGCCAAGCTCGACGGCCTCGACGCAGAGACGCTCGCACTCGACGTGCGCGACGCCGCCGCGGTGGCCGCGCTGCCGGGCCGGACTGGACCGGTCGACGTGCTCGTCAACTGCGCCGGCTTCGTCCACAGCGGCACGATCCTCGACTGCGACGAGGACGCCTGGGCCTTCTCCAACGAACTCAACGTCACCGCGATGTATCGCACAGTGCGCGCCTTCCTGCCGGCGATGCTGGAGCGCGGCGGCGGCAGCATCGTCAACGTCGCGTCGATCGCCAGCTCGATCAAGGGCATCCCCAATCGCTTCGCCTATGGCGCGACAAAGGCGGCGGTGATCGGGCTGACCAAGTCGGTCGCGGCCGACTTCGTCGCGCGCGGTATCCGCTGCAACGCGATCTGCCCAGGCACGGTCGACTCGCCCTCGCTCCAGCAGCGGCTGCACGACACCGGCGATTATGCCAAGGCGCGCGCCGACTTCACCGCGCGCCAGCCGATGGGGCGGCTCGGGCGGCCCGAGGAAGTCGCCGCGCTCGCGCTGTACCTCGCCAGCGACGAGTCCGCGTTCACCACCGGACAGGCACACATCATCGACGGCGGGTGGATCAATTGACCCAGCGCCACGTCCTGCTGCTCGACCTCGTCGACGAGCCTGGGTCGATCGCGCGCTACGAGGCGTGGCACGCCGCCGGCGCGGTACCCAGGCCCGTGGTGGCGAGCATCCGCGCCGCCGGGATCGCCGCGATGCAGATCTTCCGCAGCGGCAACCGGCTCGTGATGGTGATGGACGCCACCGCGGCGTTCGACCCTGCGGCGAAGGCGCGGGCGGACGCCGCCGACCCCGACGTGGTCGCCTGGGAAACGCTGATGGACGGTTTCCAGCAGCGCCTGCCCTGGGCCGCGGCTGGGGAGAAATGGGTCGAGGCGGGTTTGATCTTCGACCTCGCGGCGCAGGGCTGACGCGCGAGGCGCAGCCTTGCGCGGCGCTCGCACGAACCGTCGGCAATCGATCCATCGACGTGCTCCTGCGCATGCAGGAGCCCAGAGCCACCTACCTCAACTCCGCGTAACACTGGGCTCCGGCGTTCGCCGACGCACGGCTCAGCCACCCGCCTCGCTTACCTCACGCCCGCCCGTATTGCCCGTTCCCCGGCGCCAGCCCGAGCAGCTCGCGGATCCGCGCCGGCGACATCGGCGCCCGTTCGGCGACCTCGGCGAGCCGCACCACGCGCTCGACCAGCTGGCGATTGGTGGCCAGCGTGGCGCGTGCGCGGTCGAGCCAGATGTTGTCCTCCAACCCGACACGCACGTGGCGCCCCAGCGCCGCCGCGAGCGACGCCGCGGGGGTCTGCGCCGCGCCGATCCCCGCCGCCGCCCACGTGACATCGGACGGCATCACCGCCTCCACCGCGCCGAGCTCGGTGGCGCTCGCCTGTAGACCGGCGATGTTGCCGAACAGTACGTTGCAATAGAAGGGCGGCGTGAGCATCGCGCGGGAGCGCATGTATTTAAGGTAGTTGATCATGCCGAGATCGAACACTTCGAGCTCGGGCATGATGCCGCGCTCCTGCATCCGCCGCGCCAGGAACTGGATCGTCGACGGGCTGTTCACGCTCGCCTGCTGGACGAAGTTGAGCGACGACAGCGTCAGCGAACCCATGTCGGGCTTGAGCTCGCCGTCGAGCCCCAGCGGCGCCGCACGCAGCTCTGGGTCGGTGACGTTGCGGCCACTCAGCGACACGCAGATGACCAGATCGGGCGCGTGGCGGCGGATGCCCTCGATGATCGCGGCGAACGTGTCCGGGTTGACCTCAGGCGCGCCCGACAGCGCGTCGCGCGTGTGCAGGTGCGCGATGCCGGCGCCGAGATCATAGGCGGCGAGCACGTCATCGACGATCTCGCTGACCGTGATTGGGACGTGCGGCGTGTGCTCCTTGGTGGGTACCATCCCGGTGGGAGCGAAGTTGATGATCAGATCGTCCATGCGGCTGCGCCCTTCCTCTATTCTGAGGCGCGGCACGCGGGAGCGACCGCGACCCGATGACGCGCCAGTCCTCTTCTAGGAACGCTCCTCGCCCGGTCCGCCGGTGCGGCCGGGGCGGCTAGCTCAAGACGGTCCGCCCGCACGGCATCGCGATGGTACCGCTACCGAAAAGCGCTTGAGCGATAACGTTCACTTGGGCAAAAGCCGTCATATCAATCGGAGGGGAAAGACGATGAACCGCAGGACGGCGCGTTGGGCGCGGACGCTACCGCTCGGGCTGCTCGCGCTCGGCACGCAGGCGGTCGCCGAGCCGGTCGCCACGGTCGATCGCAACGGCAGCCTCGTCGCGGTCGAGCCCTATGCCCCCAATATCGTCCGCGTCACCATCGCCACCGAGCGCGACCAGGCCGACGGCAAGCCTGGCTACGGCATCAGCGCCGCCGCCGACGCCGCGGGCTGGTCGCACAGCACCACCCAGGCGGGCGACGTCTTCGCCTCGGGCGCACTGAGCGTCACCGTCAAGGCGCAGCCCTGGCCCGCCGCGCCGAGCCAGATGCAGCGCTATTTCGCCCCCTCGCTGCCGCCGGTCTCGGTGGCGATCACCACCGCCGACGGGCGCACGATCACCATGGGCGGCTGGTCGATGGCGCCGCACACCGTCTCGGGCGAGAAGACCTTTCTCGCCGGCGCCAATTTCGAGGCCGATCCGAACGAGCATTTCTACGGGCTCGGTCAGAACCAGGAGGGGATCCTCGACCTGCGCGGGCGCACGATCGACTGCCGCCACTGGTACGACGCGCCCGCGGGCGAGCAGGTCTGCGTGCCCGTCCTCGTCTCCAGCCGCAACTACGCGATCGTGTGGGACAATCCCTCCGCCACCCGGGTCTCACCCGGGATCCACGGCCAGACCCGCTTCGAGAGCGAGGTAGGCGACCGGGTCAGCTTCTTCGTCATCACCGGCAAGTCGAGCGACGAGCTCTACGCCGGCTATGCCAAACTGACCGGCAAGACCCCGCTGCCGCCCAAAGCCGCGTTCGGGCTGATCCAGTCCAAGGCGCGCTACGAGAGCCAGCAGGAGCTGATGGCGGTGGCGGACGGCTATCGCAGCCGCGGCTACCCGCTCGACATGATGGTGCTCGACTGGTTCCACTGGACCCGGATGGGCCAGCTCGACATCGACCGGAACTTCTTCCCCGATCCCGCCGGCATGAACCGCGAGCTGCACCAGCGCGGCCTCCACTCGATCATTTCGGTCTGGCCGCGCTTCGAGAAGGAGAGCCGCTACTTCAACGAGCTGGACGCGAAAGGCTGGTTCCTCAAGGACGCCGACGGCAAGACCGTGGACGGCCTGCCGGTGCGCTCCGACCGCGCCGGCGCGCTGATCGACTCGACCAACCCCGCGGCGCGCGGCTGGTTCTGGGGCAAGGTGCGCGACAACATCCTCAGCCAGGGCTTCGACTATCTCTGGCTCGACGAGACCGAGCCCGATCTCGTGCCCGACGGCTATTTCTACTCGATCGGATCGGGCGACCGCTACCACAACGTCTTCCCGCTGCTCCACACCGACGGAGCGGCCGAGGGATCGCGGCGCGATCGTCCCGATTTCCGCAACATGATCCTGTGCCGCGCGGCTTATCTCGGCACGCAGGCGAACGGCTGCCTGTTCTGGTCGTCGGACATCCAGTCGACCTGGGAGTCGCTGCGCCGCCAGGTGCCGACCGGTCTCAACATGACCGCCTCGGGCATCGCGCTCTGGTCGAGCGACACCGGCGGCTGGCAATATCCCGGCAGCAGCAAACCGGCGCACGCACCGCTGCTCAGCCCGGCGGGCGCCACCGCAATGGGCGCGAACTATCCGGATTATCCCGAACTTTTCGTACGCTGGTTCCAGTACAACAGCTTCACCCCGACGCTGCGCATTCACGGGCAGCGCCCGGCGACCGCGATCTGGGACTATGGCGCCGCCGCCGAGCCGATCCTGGCGAGCTGGTCGAAGCTGCGCTACTCGCTGCTGCCGTACATCTACCCGCTGGCACGGACCACCTACGAGACGGGTGCGCCGTTCATGCGCGCGCTGTGGATGGACTTCGCGAGCGACCCGCAGGTGGCCACCGTCGGCGACGAATATATGTTCGGCCCCGCCTTCCTTGTCGCCCCGGTGACCGAGCAGGGCGTGACCAGCCGCCGCGTCTATCTTCCTGCGGGGAACGACTGGTACGACTGGTGGACCAATCAGAAGCACGCCGGCGGCCAGTGGATCGACGCCGCCGCGCCGATCGAGCGCATGCCGCTGTTCGTCCGCGCGGGCTCGATCGTGCCGATCGGCGCGCCGGTGGCGAACACGTCGGAGAAGCAGGCGCTGGCCGAGGTCCGCGTGTTCCCGGGCCGTGACGCGACGGCGCTCTTGTACGACGACGACGGCACCACCGAGGCCTATCGCAAGAACGGCGGCCGCAGCGCGACGCTGCGCTGGGACGAGGCGGCCGGCCGGCTCACCGCCTCGGGCGCGCTGCCGACCGGCCAGCCGGTGGCGGGGCTGGTGAAGGTGGTGGGGCGGTAACGCGGCGCTTCGCTGAGAGCACGACAATCGCCGCTTCCATCGCCGCCGTCATCCCGGACTTGGTCCGGGATGACGGTGCGGGGGAAAGACATCGCCCCAGATCGGCGCCGCTCGCTCGTCGTGACGAAGTCCTTGACCGCGCGCCCCCTCCCCCGCCTACACAGCGTCTGACAGGCGCCGACGCGCGCCACGGGAGGGGGGACGCCGATGATCGAGGACAGCGCGGGCGAGGACGAGCGCCGCTACCGCGCGCCCGCGCTGGAGAAGGGACTAGACATCCTCGAGCTGCTCGCCGCCGCGCCCAGTCCCCTCACCTTCACCGCGATCGTCAACCGGCTCGGCCGCAGCCACGGCGAGCTGTTCCGCATGGTGCAGGTGCTCCAGTTCCGCGGCTACCTCGATCAGGACCCGAGCGACGACGGCTATTTCCTCACCGACCGGCTGTTCTCGCTCGGCATGAAGCAGCCGCGCACGCAGAGCCTGGTCGAGGTCGCGCTGCCGGTGATGCGGCAGCTGTCGCTCGACATCCAGCAGTCCTGCCACCTCGCGCTGCACACGCTGGGCGAGATGGTGGTGGTGGCACGGATGGAATCGAGCGAGCAGCTCGGCTTCTCGGTTCGCGTGGGCTATCGCAAGCCGCTGGCGCAGGTCGCCTCGGGCGCGGTGCTCTACGCCTTCCAGCCCGAGGACGTGCGGCGTCGCTGGGAGGCGCTGCTCGACCCGCCACTCTCACCCGACGAGCTCGCCACCTTCCGCGCGCACGCCGACGCGGTGCGCGAGCGCCGTGTCGAGCTGACGCCTAGCCCGTTCGTCACCGGCGTCACCGACATCTCCGCGCCGGTGATGCGGGGCGGGGCGGCGGCAGCGGCGCTGACCGTGCCGTTCCTCAAGAAGATCGGCGCCGACCTGCTGCCGCGCGCTGCCGCCAGGTCGGTGCGCGAGGCGGCGGACGCGATCTCGGCGCAGCTCGTCGAGGCGGATAGCCGGCTCTATTGAGCGGTGGCCGCCGCCGTCCTCCGTCCGCGCCGCTTGCACCGCCTCCGCTTCCGGCGTCATCCTGAGCTTGTCTCAGGATCCACGGTGCCGCATTCTCTGCACGCGAGGCGATCGCGGCTGTATCGTGACACGAGTGCAGGATGACCCCGGTGATCGTGCGGGCGCCCTCATCCCCGTTGTGCGCACTCTTGAACATTGGTAGCACCTGCGAACAAACCAGCAGGGGGGGGCGGCATCATTCTGGGCTATCGCAACGCAGCGACCGGCGCGCACGTGACAAAGGCGGCGGCATGACCGTGATCACCGGCCTGCAGGTGCTCGACCTGCGCTTCCCGACCTCGGCCTCGCTCGACGGCTCGGACGCGATGAACCCCGATCCGGACTATTCCGCGGCCTATTGCATCCTCGAGACCGACACGCCTGGCCTCGAAGGCCATGGCCTCACCTTCACGATCGGGCGCGGCAACGACCTGTGCTGCGCCGCGATCGAGGCGCTGCGCCCGCTGGTTGTCGGGCTCGACCTCGCCACCGTGCGTGCCGATGGCGCCGCCTTCTGGCGTCGCGTCACGGGGGACAGCCAGCTTCGCTGGGTCGGCCCCGACAAGGGCGTGATCCATCTCGCCACCGGCGCGATCGTCAACGCGGTGTGGGACCTGCTCGCCAAGGAAGCGGGCAAGCCGCTGTGGCGGCTGGTCGCGGAGATGACGCCGGCCGAGCTGGTGCGACAGATACCCTTCACCTACCTCACCGACTTCATCACCGAGGCGGAGGCGCTGGCGCTGCTCACCACGCGCGCGGCGGGCAAGGAACAGCGCATCGCCGAGCTCGAGCGCGCGGGCTACCCCTGCTACACCACCTCGGCGGGCTGGCTCGGCTATTCCGACGAGAAGCTCGAGCGGCTGTGCCGCGAGGCGATCGCCGAAGGCTTCCGCCACGTCAAGCTCAAGGTCGGCGTCAGCCTCGACGACGACGTGCGCCGCGTCGGCATCGCGCGTCGCGCGATCGGCGACGACGCGGTGCTGATGATCGACGCCAACCAGGTGTGGGAGGTCGGCCAGGCGATCGATCACGTCAACGCGCTCGCCTTCGCGCGGCCCTGGTTCATCGAGGAGCCGACCAGCCCCGACGACGTCGCCGGCCACGCCGCGATCCGCCGCGGCGTCGCCCCGGTCCGGGTCGCGACCGGCGAGATGTGCCAGAACCGCATCGTGTTCAAGCAGTTCATCGCCGAGGGCGCGATCGACGTGGTGCAAATTGACGCTTGTCGCCTTGGCGGCGTCAACGAGGTGCTGGCGGTGCTGCTGATGGCGGCCAAGGCCGAGCTGCCGGTCTGCCCGCACGCCGGCGGCGTGGGGCTGTGCGAGTACGTCCAGCATCTCGCGATGATCGACTATCTCTGTTTCTCTGGCACCGCCGAGGGACGCGTGGCGGAATATGTCGACCACCTCCACGAGCATTTCCTCGAGCCCTGCGTCGTCCGAGACGGCGCCTATCAGGCACCGACCGCGCCGGGCTATTCGATCGAGATGCGGCCGGAGACGCTGGTGGCGTACCGCCACGGCTGAGCTGGCCTGTTATGATCCTCCGCGACACGGGGAGGAGGACCGCCGGCCGCCGGCCGGTGGTGGAGAGGGGGCTTCGGCGTACGCGCCGGTGAAGGTCTCTCCACCGCCGCGCTGCGCACGGCGGTCCCCCTCCCCGGCATGCGGTTAGGATCGACGCCTGAACCCCTCTCCCTTGGCTTGATCCCCCTCAACGCCCTGGCGCTACCCTCACCGCGCGGCTGTGCTAGGGTGCGTGCCGACACGGGCGGAGGACAACGTGCCAGTAACTAGCGCAGGTGACGCGCGGATCGGGATCGCGGGGCTTGACGACGTGCTCAGCGGCGGGCTGGAACGCGCGCGTACCTTCCTGGTGGAGGGCAGCCCCGGCACCGGCAAGACCACGATCGCGATGCAGTTCCTGATCACGGGGGCGGCCCTGGACGAACGTTGCCTGTACGTGACGTTGTCAGAGACCGAGGACGAGCTGCGCGCCACCGGCCGGGCGCATGGCTGGGACCTCGCCGGGATCGACATCTACGAACTGGTGCCGCCCGAGAACCTGCTCGACGAGGAGCAGCAGCAGAGCCTGCTCTACTCGTCCGACCTCGAGCTCGGCGAAACGACCCGGCGCATCTTCGCGGCGTTCGAGCGCGCACGGCCCGATCGCGTGGTGATCGACAGCCTGTCCGAGATCCGGCTGCTGGCACAGAGTTCGCTGCGCTATCGCCGCCAGATCCTGGCTCTGAAGCATTTCTTCGCGCGAAGCGGCGCGACCGTCCTGATGCTCGACGATCTCACCACTGACGCGAACGACAAGACCGTCCACTCGGTCGCGCATGGCGTGATCCGGCTGGAGGAACTCGCGCCCGATTATGGTGCCGAGCGCCGTCGTCTGCGCGTGATCAAATACCGTGGCCGACGCTTTCGCGGCGGTTACCACGACAGTACGATCGCCACGGGCGGCGTACAGGTCTTCCCCCGGCTGATCTCGGCCGAGCACAAGGTGGATTTCACCCGCGACGTGGTCACCACCGACACCCAGGAGCTCAACAACCTGCTCGGCGGCGGCATCGAGCGCGGCTCCAGTATCCTGGTGCTCGGCCCGGCGGGCACCGGCAAGACCCTGTTGACGCTCACCTTCATCAAGACGGCGGTGGCGCGGGGTGAGCGCGCCGCGATGTTCGTGTTCGACGAGGAGATCGGCCTGCTGGTGCAGCGCGCGCTGGCGCTCGGAATCGATCTGGCGGCGATGGTCGCGGCCGGCCAGCTCACCCTTGAGCAGGTGGACGCCGCGGAGCTGACTCCGGGCGAGTTCTCGGCACGGGTACGGCATTGTGTCGAGCAGCACGGCGCGCAGACCGTGGTGGTCGACAGCCTCAACGGCTATCAGACCTCGATGCCGGGCGAACAGGCGCTGGTGCTCCACCTCCACGAGCTGCTGCAATATCTCAATCGCCGCGGCGCGACGACCTTCCTCACCGTGGCGCAGCACGGGCTGGTCGGCGACATGAGCACGCCGGTGGACGTCACCTATCTCGCCGATACGGTGATTTTGCTGCGTTATTTCGAGGCGCTCGGGCAAGTTCGCCGCGCTATCTCGGTCGTCAAGAAACGCACCGGATCACACGAGAACTCAATCCGTGAGTATCAGATCGGCGCGCGCGGCGTCTCACTCGGCGAGCCGCTCGTCGGTTTCCAGGGTATCTTACGCGGCGTCCCAGAGCTGCTCGGCGAACCCACGCTGCTCGCGCGCGAGGACGCGTGAAGCGCAGCACGCTCTCGGAGCGCGCGCTGGTACTGGCTCCACGCGGCCGCGACGCGGCGGTGGCGACCGAGATGCTCGCCGAGGCGGGGCTGGAGGCGCGCGCTTGCGACATGCTGTTGGGTCTGATCGCTGAGCTCGATCGCGGCGCCGGCTACGCCATCGTCACCGAGGAGGCGATCGCCACCGCCGACGTGCGCGCACTGTCGCGCTGGATCGGCGAGCAGGAGGAATGGTCCGACCTGCCCTTCATCCTGCTGACCAGCCGCGGCGGCGGGTTGGAGCGCAATCCCGCGGCGGTGCGCCACCTCGAGCTGCTCGGCAACGTCACCTTCCTCGAGCGCCCCTTTCACCCGACCACCCTGATCAGCCTCGCGCGGGCCGCGATCCGCGCGCGGCGGCGGCAGTATGAGGCGCGCGCGCGGCTCGTCTCGATTCGCGAGAGCGAGGCGCGGTTGCGCACCCTGTTCGACACAATGGACGAGGGCTTCTGCGTCATCGAGTTCCTCGATGGGCCGCACGGACCGCTGAGCGACTATGTCCATGTCCAGGCCAACCCGGCCTATGAGCGCCATACCGGCATCGCGAACGTCGTCGGGCGAAATGTGCGCGACATGGTCGGCGACGAGGCCGAGGGCTGGATCGAGCTCTACCGTGGCGTGCTGACCAGCGGCGAGGCGATCCGCTTCGAGCGCGAGCTGGTCGCTACGCGGCGCCACCTCGAACTCGCCGCCTTCCGCGTCGAACCGGCGAGCCGGCGCGAGGTGGCGGTGATCTTCCAGGACGTCACCGAGCGCAAGCGCGCCGAGATCGCGCTGCGTGAGCTCAACGAGACGCTGGAGCGCCGCGTCGCCGCCGCGATCGACGAGCGTGAGCTGGCGCTGGCGCAGCTGCACGAGGCACAGAAGCTCGAGACGATCGGTCAGCTCACCGGGGGCGTGGCGCACGATTTCAACAACCTGCTCACCCCGATCACGGGCGCGCTCGACCTGCTCGGCAAACGCTACGCCGAGGACGCGCGCGCGGCGCGGCTGATCGACGGCGCGCTCCAGTCGGCCGAGCGCGCCAAGACGCTGGTGCAGCGCCTGCTCCAGTTCGCACGACGCCAGGCGCTGGAGACGCGCGCGGTCGATACCGCGGCGCTGGTCCAGGGGATGCGCGACCTGATCGCCAGCTCGGTCGGCGGGCGGGTCGAGCTCAAGCTGGTGCTGCCCGACGACCTGCCGCCGGCGCTGGCCGACCCCAATCAGCTGGAACTCGCGCTGCTCAACCTATGCGTCAACGCGCGCGACGCCATGCCCGAGGGCGGTCGGCTCACCGTGGTCGCCGCAACCGAGGCGGTCGGGCCAGGCTCCGCTCTCCGCCTCGCGCCCGGCGCCTATGTGCGGCTGGCCGTGATCGATACCGGCACCGGCATGGACGAGGCGACGCTCGCGCGCGCGATCGAGCCCTTCTATTCCACCAAGGAGCGCGGCAAGGGCACCGGCCTGGGTCTGTCGATGGTCCACGGACTCGCCGCGCAGCTCGGCGGCGCCTTCGTCATGACGAGCAAGCCCGGCCAGGGCACGCGGGCCGACCTCTACCTGCCCGTCGCCGAGCGCGACGCAGAGACCGGCACGCGCCAGCGCGAGGGCGGACCGATCGCCGAGACCCGCCCGCTCGCGGTGCTGCTGGTCGACGACGAGGATCTGGTGCGCAGCGGCACCGCCGAGATGCTGCGCGATCTCGGCCATCAGGTCGCCGAGGCGGGCGACGGCGCCGCGGCGCTCGCCGCTCTCGACGACGGCCTGTCGGTCGATGCGGTGCTGACGGACTACATGATGCCGCGGATGAACGGCGCCGAGCTCGCCGCCGAGGTCCACCGCCGCCGCCCCGACCTGCCCGTGCTGGTGGTAACGGGCTATGCCGGCGGCGACCTCGCGCTGGAACTACCGCAGCTCGCCAAGCCATTCCGCCGTGCCGACCTCGCCGGCGCGCTCGCGGCGCTGACGAGCGGCGGCAAGGTGGTGCGGCTGGCCGAGCGGCGGCGCTAGCCCGACACAGCGCGCGGGCGATCGCCGCCTCGCCTCACGTGCCGAAGCCATCGCTGTCCTGCCCCCGCGCGCGCAGCCTCGCCGCATGCACCGCAGCTGCGGTGAGCGCGTGGCCGCGTCGCTCGGCGCGCAGTACCTGCGCCACGCGCTTGCCGTGCACCATCAGCGGCAGACCGAGCAGCGCCACGTCGAAGAGCGGCACCATCAGCGGCGAGCGATCGAGCAAGAGACAGGCGGTGCAGGCACCCGCGGTCAGCACGACGCCGCTCAGGCGCCAGGCGAGATCGCGCCGGGTCACGCCCGCCCTCCGGCGATCACGCGGGCGCTGGCACGCGTCAGCGCGCGCGTCGTCGCTGCGGAGGCGACGGCGGGCACCAGCACGATGTCCGGCGCGAGGTCGTGCTCCTGCGCGAGCCCCGCGACCATGTCGGCGCAGTCGAAGGAAACACCGATGGCCCAGTCGTGGAGCGCCGCTGCGGCGGTGCGGGCGCGCGCGATCAGCGCGGGTGCGCCGTCGACGCCGCGTGCCTCGATCGCGACGAAGCCGAGCGCGCGCGCGTGCCGCGCCGCGGCGAGCAGCAGCGCACCGTCACCGCAGTCGGCGTCGACGATCCGCACTGCGCGGCGCCCCGCCCGGCGCAGCTCGGCCAGCGTCAGCGCCAGCACGGGCCAGCGCGCGTCCGCCATCGCGCCCGAGCGTGGCGCGGCGGGTCGCCGCGGCGCTACTCGATACGGGATCGACGGGGAACGAAGGTGAAGCGGCACCATTTCGCGTCATAGCCTGGCATGGTCGGGCGTCCGAGCGCCCGCCGGCTCCAGCTACGAGGCGGCGCATAGGCTTGCGAGAGCGATCGCGATCGATCGCGTAGCGCGCGCATATGGCGGGCTCAGCGTGCCAGCAGCGCGTCGACCCAGACCGGCACCAGCACGCCGGCCGGTCCCAGCCGCGTCTCGTCGAACCAGGCGCTGCCCGCCGAGTGCTCGAGATTGAGCTCGAGCGTCGCCGCGTCGCCCGCGGCGGCGCCGCGCACGAAGCCGGCGGCCGGATAGACCGCCCCCGACGTGCCGATGGAGACGAACAGGTCGGCACGCGCCAGCGCGGCCTCGATCCGCTCCATCTCGTACGGCATCTCGCCGAAGAAAACGATGTCGGGGCGCAGCGCGGGCGCGCCGCACGTCGGGCAGCGCGTCGCGGGCGGCAGCGCGTCATGCCACGGGTGGCGCGTGCCACAGGCGGCGCACAGCGCCGAGCGCAGCTCGCCGTGCATGTGGAGCAAGCGGCGGGCGCCGGCGCGCTCGTGCAGGTCGTCGACGTTCTGCGTCACGATCAGCAGCTCGCCCGGCCAGGCAGCGTCGAGCCGCGCCAGCGCGTCATGCGCGGCATTGGGCGCCACCGTGTCGAGCGCGGCGCGCCGCAGGTCGTAGAAGCGGTGCACCAGCGCGGGATCGCGCGCGAGCGCCTCGGGCGTGCAGACGTCCTCGACTCGGTGTCCCTCCCACAGGCCGCCCGGCCCGCGGAAGGTAGCGATGCCGCTCTCGGCCGAGACGCCGGCGCCGGTGAGGATGACGATGTTGCCGGCCGCGGTCATGCTCCACGTGATATCGCCGCGGGCCTGGGGCGGCTAGCGCTGCGTTTAAGCGAGAGACGATGGAGCCGATGATGCCGCGAGAACCGGGCCGCTATGCCGCCAGACGCCTGCTGATCGCGATCGCGATCGGCGTGGTCGCGATCGTCGCGGTGATGCTGGTGTTCAAGAACAGCGCCCACAATCCTCGTCTCACCGAGCACAACCATCAGGTCGACGACTGAGAGGCGCGCCGCGTCGCGGTCAGTCGGGCATGACATAGGCGAGCGCCTCGCGCGCGATCCGCTCGACGCGGCGGACGGCGTAGCGCGCGTCACCCAGCGCGACATAGCCACCCGCGGTGGGCAGCGACACCTCGTCGCGCTCGCAGAGGAAGCGCTTCGGCTGATCCTGGCAATAGGTCACGCGGGTGGTGCCCGCGAGCGACGGCGTCATGGGTCGGCTCGACATGGTGCGATGTCCTGGCCGCCGGCGGTCAGCCGGCGCGTGGTGGGGGCGACGCGATCCCGCGCCGCCCCCGATACGCCGACTCGCGTCGACGCGCAGCGGGATGGTCCTCAGACCGCCTGGCTGAAACGCACCGTGGTGCGGCGACGACGCATCGCATAGCCGACCACGCCGAAGCCCATGATCATCATCGCCCAGGTGGCCGGCTCGGGCACCGCCGAGGTGACCGGGGTGAAGGTCGCCTGGCCGCCGTACGCGCCGTTGCCGCGCGACACGCCGTTGACCACCAGGCGATTGAGCTCGCCGGCCACGATCGGCACGTTGTTGGTGAACGCGACCTCGAACGCGCCGCCCGCGGTCTTCGTGATCTGCGCCGCGATGTCGTTGATCGTCACCGAGGTGAAGTCGAGATCGTTGGCCGAACCGAGGTCGGTGACGCTGGTGGTCACCGTGCCGCTACCCAGGCCGTTGGTCGGCAGCGTGAAGGTGAAGGTGTCGGAGAAGACGCCGGCGGCGATACCGGTGGCGAAGAACGCGCCCGAGAAGGTGCCGTTGGGGCCGGCGGTCGCCTGGAAGTTGGACGAGCCGACCGGGTAGGTGGCGGCGGCGGCGGGGGCGGCAGCACCGATCACCGCGGCGGCGGCAGCGGCGATAGCGACGACAGATCTCATGTATGAACTCCCTGACTGGAACACGACTTCGGCGCACGAAGCCGTCGCTCAGAATGCCCGAGAGCGCAGATCGAAGTGACTCCCTTGTTGACCCCGCCTGCCCCAGCGCGAGGCAGCCAAAACAGATGCTTGTTCTTTTTCTTCGGGAACTTTCCCGCGTGGGTGGTAACGGGACCGCTCCTGGGCGCCGCCTACGCCTCCGCCGCGCGACGCGCATGCGCCTGAGAGCCGCGCGTGATCACCTCATCCCCGGGCAGGATCGTCGCGACCGGCACGTCGGGCTGCGCCAGGATCTCGCCGTAGAGCGGCGCGAAGTCGGTTTCCACGGTCGCGCGCAGCAGCGCGTCGAAACTCGGGATGACGAAATAATTCTGCTGGAAGTCGTCGATGCGATAGTCGGTGCGCATCACCCGCTTCAGGTCGAAGGCGATCCGGTGGGGACTGTCGCTCTCCAGCGCGAACCGGGTCTCGGCCGCGGATGAGACGATCCCCGAACCGTAGATGCGCAGCCCGTCGCCCTCGTCGATCAGTCCGAACTCGACCGTGTACCAATAGAGGCGGCCGAGTTGCTTGAGCGCGCCGAGCTCCAGCGCGCGCTGCCCGCCGCGGCCATAAGCCTCCAGATAATCGGCGAAGACCGGGTCAGCGAGCATCGGCACGTGGCCGAACACGTCGTGGAAGACGTCGGGCTCCTGGATATAGTCGAGCTGGTCGGGGCGCCGGATGAAATTGCCCGCGACGAAGCGGCGGTTCGCCATATGGTCGAAGAACACGTCGTCGGGCACCAGCCCCGGCACCGCCACCACCTGCCAGCCGGTCAGCTTCATCAGCCGCTCGGACAGTTCGGCGAAGTCAGGGATCCCGGGCTTGGACAGGTTGAGCACGTCCAGCCCGCGCAGATAGGCGTCGGCCGCGCGCCCCGGCAGCAGCGCGCGCTGGCGCTGGAACAGCATGTCCCAGGTGGCGTGTTCCTCGGCGGTATAGTGCGACCAGTCCTGCGCGACGGTCCAGTCGGTCGCGGCACCGGGCGGCGGGGAATCGAGCACGTGTGTTTCCTCGGTCATGCGACGCGGTATAGCATGGTCGCGTGCCCCGCCTATCCGCCTCGCTCGGTCGCCTGCTTGCCGCGCTGGCGCTGCTGCTCTTCGGCTATGCGGTGGCGGGGACCATCGGCGGGCTGATCCCGCGCCACCCGGGCTGGCGCCCGCCGCCGCAGGGCGTGACGATCTGGGTCGAGGACAATGGCGTTCACACCGGGCTGGTGCTGCCCAAGCATGCCGCCGGGATCGACTGGACCGCCGACTTCCCCGGCGCGGACCTCGCCGACCCGCGCTACGCCGGCCATGACCATGTCGCGATCGGCTGGGGCGAGCGCGGCTTCTATCTCGGCACGCCGACCTGGTGGGACGTGCGACCGGGCGTGCTGCTCGGCGCGGCGCTCGGCAGCGACTCGACGCTGGTCCATGTCGAGCACGTGCCGCGTCCACTCCTCGGCGATGACGTGCGCGCGATCGTGCTACGGCCCGAGGAATATCGCCGCTTGGCGGCGGCGATCCGCGCCAGCCGCGCCGCAGGGCCGGCGGTACACGGCTATCATGGCTACGACGCCTTCTACCCAGGCGCGGGGCGGTACGATGCGATCGCGACCTGCAACGCCTGGACCGGGAACACCCTGGCGGCGGCGGGAGTGCGCGTCGGACGCTGGACGCCCTTCCCGGTGACCGTGATGCGGTGGTTCTCACGAGAGTGAGTTGTCATCGTCATGTTCGTGCCACGGCGTAGGCCGCCACCCGGGTGGGACACGCTTAAGAGACCGATTGACGCCGCTCCAGCTGGGCGCCGGCCTTCGCCGGGGCACAAGAACAGAGCGTCGACGAGCAGCCTTAGTTCGCCGCGCCGGTCTGGTTCGCCATCTCGCCGCGCGTCGCCGCGAGCGTCGGCCCCGGGCCGGTCGCGGGGCGGAGCGACTCGCGCTCGGACGCGGGCACCGGCGCGGTCGGGTCCGGCCGGAAGGCCTCAGGCGCGCGCGTCGTGCCCGGTGTCGGCGCGTCGGCGGCCAGATCTGGCGCGGCATGCTCGGCGTCGTCGGCGGGGAAGTAGCGGTCGAACCAGCCGAACTTCAGTGCCGCGCCGATACCCGCGGCGACCGCGCCGATCAGGCCGGCGGCCGCGATCGCGCGGTCGCGGCGGTGGTGATCCGGCTTGTAGCCGCGCTTGCTCTTGCCCTTCGGCTTGCTCTTCTGGGTCATGCGCGGGTCAACGGGCGGCACGCGCGCGCGTTCCGCCACCGCCAAGCCCCGAAGGTTTTCGCCGCGCCGCCAACCTGCTAGCCCGGTCACCCGCAACCGAGAGACGCGCCATGTCGACCCGCGACGACCTGATCCTGCAGACGCTCGAGCCCGCCACGCACGATCTCGGCGGTTTCAAAGTGTATCGCACCCTGCCCCATCGCGAGCGCACGATGGTGGGCCCGTTCCTGTTCTTCGACCAGATGGGGCCGGCGCATCTCGCCCCCGGCGACGGCGTCGACGTGCGTCCGCACCCGCACATCGGCCTGTCGACCGTCACCTACCTGTTCGACGGTGCGTTCCAGCACAAGGACTCGCTCGGCACCGACGCGCGGATCACGCCCGGCGCGGTCAACCTGATGACGGCGGGGACCGGCATCGTCCACTCCGAACGCTCGCCCGCCGACGTGCGCGCCGACGGCCCCGCGCTCGCCGGCATCCAGACCTGGCTCGCGCTGCCCGACGGACGCGAGGACATCGCCCCCGCCTTCGAGCATGTCGGCGCGGGCGACCTGCCGATCGTCGAGGCGGGCGGCGCGCGCGCGCGTGTCATCATGGGGTCGCTGTGGGGGGCATGCGCCCCGACCACCACCTATGCCGACACGATCTACGCCGACGTGGTGCTCGATCCGGGCGCGAGCGTGCCGATCGATGTCAGCACCGACGAGCGCGCGCTCTATCTGGCAGAGGGCGATGCCTCGCTCGACGGGCTCGTGCTCGAACCGCGCAAGCTCTACGTGCTGCGACCCGGCACCGCCGCGACGCTGAGCTCGGCGCTGGGCGGGCGCGCGATGCTCGCCGGCGGCGCCGCCTTCGCCACCAAGCGCCACGTCTGGTGGAATTTCGTCCACTCGTCGCGCGAGGCGATCCGCGAGGCCAAGCGCGCCTGGATGGCGGGCGAGTTCGCGCGCGTGCCCGGCGACGAGAAGGAGTGGATCCCGATCCCCGAGGTGCCCAAGACCGTCAGCTACCCGTGATCGCGGCCGGCGCCGGCGTGTCGGTGCGCTCGGCGTAGCGCCGCGCCAGCACCGCGCAGACGAACAGCTGGATCTGGTGGAACAGCATCAGCGGCAGCACGATCAGCCCGACCGAGGCGGCGGGGAACAGGATCGCCGCCATCGGGATGCCGCTCGCCATGCTCTTCTTCGAGCCGCAGAAGACGATCGCGATCTCGTCCTCCTTGCTGAAGCCGAGCGCGCGGGCCGCGGCGCGGGTGGCGAAGAGCACCAGCGCCAGCATCACGCTGGCGATCACGACGATCGCGACGAGGTCCACCACCGACACCTGCGTCCAGATCTCCGCGACCATCCCGGCGCTGAAGGCGGCGTAGACGACGACCAGCACCGAGCCGCGGTCGACCGTCGCGGTGAGCCTGGGGTGGCGCAGCAGCCACTGGCCGATCAGCGGGCGCAGCAGCTGGCCGACGACGAAGGGCAGCAGGATCTGCACCGCAATCTCCTCCAGCGCGGCGAGCGACACGCCGCCGCTCGCCGCGGGCATCAGCTGCGCGACGAGCAGCGGGGTGAGCAGCGTGCCGACGAGATTCGACAGCGACGCGCTGCACAGCGCCGCCGGGACGTTGCCGCGCGCGATCGAGGTGAAGGCGATCGAGGACTGGACGGTGGAGGGCAGCAGGCTAAGGAACAGCAGCCCTGTGACCGCCGGCGCGGGCAGGAAGGGCCCGGTCCCCGCTGCGGTCGCGATGCCGATCAGAGGGAAGAGCACGAAGGTGCTGGCGAACACCAGCGCCTGCAGCCGCCAGTGCGTCAGTCCCGCCCAGATCGCCTCGGGCGCGAGCCGCGCGCCGTACAGAAGGAACAGCAGCGCCACCGCGACCGTCACCGCGCCGTCCGCGACGCTGGTGAAGGCGCCGCGCGCGGGCAGCAGCGCGGCGAGCGCGACGGTCGCGATCAGCAGCAGCAGATAGCGGTCAACGCGCGGCCAGCGGAAGGAGCGGGAGGACATGCGGGGCCTTTCGTTCGTGGTGGCGTCGGTCGCGTAGTGTGCGGCTTCGGTGGCACGGCGCTGAGAGTGAGCGCCGCTTCATTCAGAGACGTCGCTCTTCGAGTATGTGTCGCCAAGCGGGGAGTGCGTCTCATCGCCACGCCTCCTCGCACCGGCGTCCCTTTATAGCCGCACCGTCCGCCCCCTCCCGTCATCCCCGCGTAGGCGGGATCCAGAAATGCTGACAGCGCGCCTCCAGTTGTGAGATTCGCGCGATTGGCTTCCCGCCCTCGCGGGATGGACGGAAGAAGGCCCAGGAGCGTCGTCTCGCTCTTCATCTAGGCGATCATGACTCATGCACAAACCCGATCGCCGCGATATCGCTCATCATCTATCGTGATGACCATGCCCGACATCGCGCTCGACCTGCTCCGCACCTTCGTCGCCGTGGCTGAGCACGGAAGCTTCACCGCCGCCGCGCGCTCGCTCGACCTGCGCCAGTCGACGGTCAGCCAGCATATCCGCCGGCTCGAGGAGCAGGCAGGGCGGCGGCTGATCGACCGCGACACGCATCGCGTCGCGCTCACCCCTGACGGCGAGGCGCTGCTCGACCAGGCGCGCGCGGTGCTGGCGGCGAGCGAGCGACTCGCGCGCCATCTCGCCGCGGTGCCGCTGCGCGGGCGGCTGCGGCTCGGCGCGTCGGAGGATTTCGTGCTCTCGGCGCTGCCCAATGTGCTCGCCGGCTTCGCGCGCCGCCACCCGGAGGTGGACCTCGAACTTCGCGCAGGGCTGAGCGAGCACCTTTACGAGGCGTTCGACGCGGGTCAGCTCGACCTTATCTTCGTCAAGCGCCGCAGCGGCGACCGGCGCGGCACGCTGGCGTGGGAGGAGCCGATCGCCTGGGTCGGCCGCGACGGCTGGCGCGCCCACGCCGACGCCCCGCTGCCGCTGCTGCTCTACCCGCCACCGAGCGTGACCCGCGCGCGCGCGATCGCCACGCTGGAGGAGGCCGGGCGGACGTGGCGGGTCGCCTTCACCAGCGCGAGCCTCACCGGACTGAGCGCGGCGGCGCGCGCGGGATTGGGCGTGATGCCGCACTCGGCGCGGCTGCTGCCCGCCGGGCTGGCGGTGCTGCCGCCTGGGGAGTCGCTGCCGGCGTTGCCGACGATGGAGTTCGTGGTGATCGCGCCGGGGCACGATCCCGCCACGGCGGCGCTGGCCGCGGCGATGCTCGGCTGGTCGCGCGGGGTGCGCTGAGGATGGAGCGATGACGCTGGCGCCGCGAGGCCAGCCTGTTCCCCGGCGAAGGCCGGCGTCCAGTTGGAACAGCCGCTGTGAAGACTCTCGACGTCTCCCACCTGGGCCCCGGCCTTCGCCGGGGAACAGGTGAGCGCAGATCGTTCGCTGGAGGCACCCCCGCCGCCATCGGCCGGGCTGCGATGCCGTCCTCGCGTCCGCGTCAGAGACCGACCACGCCGCCGTCGGTCTTGGTGATCACGATCGTCGCCGAGCGCGGGCGTGTCGGATTGGCCACCGCGCCCGCCTGGTTGGCCGGCCAGCTCGAGGTGATGTTCGCCGGGCCGCCGTTCTCGCCCGGATGCTGGATGTTGACGAACAGCGAGCGGCCGTCCGGGGTCGAGGTGATGCCGGTGATCTCGCACTCCTTGGGTCCGACCAGGAAGCGCTTGAGCTTGCTGCCCGGGGCCGCGCCGAGGCGCGTGGTGGTGGTGCTCGTCGTGGTGGTGTTGGCCGCGGTGGTCAGCGTGTTGTTGACCACGCGCGTGCCGCCGTCGCCGACGCTGCCCGGCATCGCGGCGAGCAGCATGCAGTTGGTGACGTCGGTGTAGGCGCCGTCGTCGGTCTCGATCCACAACACCGGCGCGACCTGCCCGCTGGCGTTGCTCGGCAGGCCGAACCACAAGCCGTCGGGCGAGGAGAAGTCGTTGCTGGCGTCGAGGCCCGAGAGGTTGATGTTGGTCGGGTCGAGGTCAGCGCCCGAGCCGAAGGCATAGATGTCCCAGGTGAAGCCGGTCGCCTCGGTGGTGTCGCCGGTCTCGCGCAGGCGGATGACATGGCCGTTGGCGTTGCCGCGCGTCGCCTGCGCGCTGGTGGGCGGGTCGGCGTTGACGACGTCGCCCTGCGGCAGCTTGGAATCGGTGTAGGCGCGCGGGTTGGCGGCGTCGGTGGTCGCCGGGGTGCGCGACGAGTTGTTGGTGAGCGTGCAGTACATCTCGCCGTTGACCGGGTTGACCGCGGTCCACTCGGGCCGGTCCATCCGCGTCGCGCCGAGCACGTCGGCGGCGAGGCGCGCGTTGATCAGCACGTCGGCCTGGTCGGCGAAGGCGTAGTTGGCGTTTGAGGCTGTCAGCCCGTTCTGCCCGAAGGTCAGCGGCAGCCAGGTGCCGCTGCCGTCGGCTTCGAAGCGGGCGACATAGAGCGTGCCGGTGTCGAGATACTTGTCGCCCGTGGCGAGGCGATCGCTCGGCGTCGCGTCGGTGGCGACCCAGGGCGTCGCTGAGACGAACTTGTAGATATACTCGTTCTGCGCGTCGTCGCCCATGTAGAAGGCGGGGCGGACCCCCGCGACCACGCGGCCGGCCATGCAGCCCTCGTGGTTCATGCGACCGAGCGCGGTGCGCTTCCGCGGCGTCGAGGTCTGCGTGTACGGATCGATCTCGACCACCCAGCCGAACTGGAAGGGCTCGTTGCGGAAGTCGGCGGTGCCGTCCGCGGCGCCGTTGGCAGTGGCGGTGGCGTTCCAGCGCGCGAACACGGTGCTGGCCGCGTCGGACGGCGTCACCGTCGTCCAGCCGTAGTTGCCGGCGCGACCCTCGCTGATGCCGTAGCGGGTGAGCGACACGTTCTGCTTGGCGTTGCCCGCGGCGGTGCGGACCGCGGCGTCGCCCGCAGTGCGGCGGAAATAGCCCGCCCAATTCTCCTCGTTGGTCAGGTAGGTGCCCCAGGGCATATAGCCGTTGGCGCAATTGTTGATCGTGCCGCGCCCGGTGGTGCCGTCGGCCGAGTAGAGCGTGCGCAGCGCCGCACTGCCACGCACCGGGCCGTTGAACTGCACCGGCGTGTTGGGGGTGACGCGGCGATTGAGCGCGCTGCCCTGGACGTAGCTCCACACGCCGGTGTTGCTGGCGCGGGTGACCTCGATCACCGAGACGCCGTGCGCCTCGATCTCCTTGATCGCCTCGGGCTCGGGGCGCGGCGACGGCGACGGGCCGTTGGCGTGAAGATAGGCCTGGGTAATGTTCTCGTGGTTGAGCACCAGCACGCCGCGCGTGTTGTTGGTGGTGTCGGGAGCGTTGCCGCTCGCGGCTAGGCCGAAGAACGACATGCCGTCGTGATGGTCGCCCGCGCGCTGCGCGAAGTTGGTGTCGCTGCCGTCATTGGCATAGGCCGCGACGCCCGCCGCGATCGGGTCGCCGAGGCGGTACAGCACGGTTACCTGATAGTCGGAGGGCACGGTGACCACGTCGTTGAGGTTCTTCGCCACCGCGGCGAAGGCGAGCGTCGCGGGCAGCACCGTGACGGTCGACCGCGCGCTGCTCGAGCCGCTGCCGCCACTGGCGGTGAACTCGAAGACCAGCGCCGTCGACTGCGCGACGTTGGGCGCGGTGAAGGTGATCGAATTGCCGCTCGCGATCACCGGCACGGTCGGTCCGCTGACCTGGGTGAACTTGGTCGTGCTCGCATTGTCGGTGGCGGTAGCGGTGAGCGTCACGACGCGACCGCCCTGGGTCTGGACGTTGACGCCGTCGGAGACGGTGATGACATCCGGCTTGTTGTCGTCGTCGCAGCCGGCGAGCAGCGCGCCGCCGAACACCGCGGTGGTCATCGCGCTCATCCCGCCCATCAGCTGGCGACGCGAGTAGCGACGCGCGACGAGATCGGCGAGGTGCGGGTTGCGGGTCGGATTGGTGTCGACGTCACCGTCTTCGTAGGACGCGGTGGCGAGGCTGAGCTGCTGGTCGGTCATGACGCTCCCTGGGCGCTATGTGCTTGTAGCCAGGCCTATTGGCCGCGCTTCGAGGCACGGGCGCGACAGTTTGATGAGAGAGGGATGACGTGGGCGTTACGCGTGCGTGACAGCGGCTACCTGCTTGACTGCGACGCCTGATCCGCTATGAGCCGCCCCGCGCGTCCCGCCCTCGGGCGACGACGCACCGTCCGAGACAGCGGGTGGCCTCACGGCCTTAATTCCCCGCCGAGACGGGGACAGGACCAACGCGGCCGCAGCGCGCCTCTCGAAGGCACGTGCTGTCGCTGCCCGCACGGGCTCCCATTCCCCATCGCTGGACTGTATCGCCGGGCGCTCGCGCACGGCGGTTCGTACCCGGACAGGCGGCCTCGGCCCTCTGTCCCAACGTGGAGAATGGCATGGATCGTAGTCAGAAGACCGCGGCCGTCGCCGAGCTGAACGATACCTTCTCGAAGGTCGGCGTGGTGGTCGTCACCCGCAACCTCGGGATGACGGTGGCGCAGTCGACCGACTTGCGCAACCGGATGCGGGACGCCGGCGCGAGCTACAAGGTCTCGAAGAACAAGCTTGCCAGGATCGCGCTCGACGGCACGGACTATGGCTCGCTCAGCGATATGCTGACGGGTCCGGTCGGCCTGGCCTCCTCGACCGATCCGGTCGCGGCGGCCAAGGTCGCAGTCGATTTCGCCAAGACGACCGACAAGTTCGAGATCGTCGGCGGCGCGATGGGCGCGACGGCGCTCGACCTGGCCGGTGTGCAGGCACTGGCGACGCTTCCGTCGCTGGACGAGCTGCGCGCCAAGCTCGTCGGCCTCATCGTGGCCCCGGCCACGAAGATCGCGACGATCACCCAGGCACCGGCCGCGCAGATCGCGCGCGTCCTCTCCGCCTATGCGGAGAAGGAAGCGGCCTGATCGGGCAGCTGACCGGCATTCGATTGTGAACATGGGGCACCTGTCCCCGCTTGATAGGAAGTAAGATCATGGCAGACCTGAACGCGCTGGTTGACCAGCTGAGCGAGCTGACCGTCCTCGAGGCCGCCGAGCTCTCGAAGCTGCTCGAAGAGAAGTGGGGCGTCTCGGCCGCCGCTGCGGTCGCGGCTCCGGCCGCCGGCGGCGCCGGTGCGGCGGCTCCGGCCGTCGAGGAGAAGACCGAGTTCGACGTGATCCTGACCGGCGACGGTGGCAAGAAGATCAACGTCATCAAGGAAGTCCGCGCGCTCACCGGGCTCGGCCTGACCGAGGCGAAGGCCCTGGTCGAGGGCGCGCCGAAGCCGGTCAAGGAAGGCGTCAGCAAGGACGAGGCCGAGAAGGTCAAGAAGCAGCTCGAGGAAGCCGGCGCGACCGTCGAGCTCAAGTAAGCCGATCACCGTATCTCGCGGGTTCGCCCGCGGGGCACGGGCTCAGCAGCAACGGGGCGGCCTTCCTGGGGGAAGGTCGCCCCGTTCGCGTTGACGCGACGTCGGTTCCGCGCGGCGCTTCTGGTGGCAGCGTCGATGACGAAAGCGACCGGCCGACCGCGGCGCCGTTCCCGACGGGCCTTATTCGGGCCGGAGAGGCTTCACGGCTGCCAATTGGGCCGGTAGCCGGGCTCGAGCCGGCGATCGAGGAAATAGGCCGCGCTGATGAAGGCCAGATGCGTCAGCGCCTGGGGAAAGTTGCCCAGCGCCGCGCCGCGGCGGTCGAGTTCCTCAGCGAACAGGCCGAGATGGTTGCCGTAGGCGATGCCCTTCTCCAGCATCAGCTGTGCCTCCTCCAGCCGCCCGGCGCGCGCCAGGCACTCGGCATACCAGAAGGTGCAGGTGGTGAAGGCGCCCTCGCCGCCCTCCAGCCCGTCGTCGTCGCGGTAGCGATAGACCAGCCCGTCGTCGCGCAGCTGCGCGCCGATCGCGTCGAGCGTCTTCAGCCACACCGGGTCGGTCGAGGAGACGAAGCGTACTAGCGGCATCATCAGCAGCGCGGCATCCAGCGCCGTGCCCCCGCGCTCCTGGACGAAATAGCCGTGCACGGGGTGGCGGAAGTTCGTCCAGACGTCCTCGACGATCGCGTCGCGCGCCTCGGCCCAAGCGACCAGCGGGGCGGGCAGCGAGCGCTTCTTGGCGAGCCGGATGGCGCGATCGAGCGCCACCCAGCACATCACGCGCGAGTGGAGGAAGTGGCGCGGCGGCCCGCGCATCTCCCAGATGCCGGCGTCGGGCTCCTGCCAGTGCGCGATGACGAAGTCGACGATGCCGCGGACATGCTGCCAGCCCGCGTGACTGATCGCCGCGCCATATTTGTTCGAGAGATAGGTGCTGTCGAGCAGCTCGCCGAAGATGTCGAGCTGGGTCTGGCCGTGCGCGGCATTGCCGATCCGCACCGGCCGGCTGCCGGCGTGGCCGGCGAGATGATCGAGTTCGCGCTCGTCGGCCGCCTCGGATCCGTCGATCGCGTACATCACGCGGATCGGATGCTCCTGATCGGCCTGCATCACGCGCTCGCCCGCCCAGCGGCGAAAATGCTCGGCCTCCTCGACGAAGCCCAGCCGCATGAAGGCGTAGACGGTGAAGGAGGCATCGCGGATCCAGGTGGCGCGATAATCCCAGTTGCGCCCCGCCCCGGTCGCCTCGGGCAGCGCGAAGGTCGCTGCCGCGGCGATCGAGCCGTGCCGCGCCGAGGTCAGCAGCTTGAGCCCCAGCGCCGAGCGCAGCACCTGCTCGCGCCACCGCCCCCTGTAGCTGGCGTGGCCGAGCCAGTGGCGCCACGCCCGCGCGGTCGCGTCCACCGCGGCCTCCACCGACGCCGCGTCGGGACGGGCGAGCGAGTCGTCGCCGAGCACGAACCAGGCGCTGTCGCCCGCCGCCAGCGTGAAGTCGGCCGTGGCCTCGCCCCTGCCCTCCCCCTCGCCGACGACGAGCGGCATCGAGGCGTGGAGCCGCAGCGCGAGGTCCGCGCCGACGAAGCGCACGCTGCGGTCCTCGCCCTCGACCCGCGGCACCTCGCGGGCATAGTCGAAGCGCGGCGCGCAGCGCGCGTCGAAGCCAACCGTCCCCTGCGTGACGGTGACGCGACGCAACAGACAACGCGCGCCGAGTGTCCCGACCGCGTCGGGATGCGGCATCAGGTCGAGCACCTCGGCGCTGCCCTCCTGCGCCATCCAGCGAGTCACCAGCACGTTGGTGTCGGGCAGGTAGAGCTGGAGCCGGCGCGGGTCGGCAAGACGCGGTGCGAGCCAGAAGGCGCCGCCCTTCTCGTCGTCGAGCAGGTCGGCGAAGATGGTGGGGCTGTCGAGCGAGGGCCAGCACAGATAGTCGATCGTGCCGTCGCGCGCGACCAGCGCGGCGGTCTCGAGGTCGCCGATGATGCCACGGTCGCCGATCGAGCGCGGCGGGACGCGACGACCGGCTTTCCCGGCCTCAGCCATTGTCGCGGAACTCGGGGTAGAGCGTCATCCCGCCGTCGACGAACAAGGTCGTGCCAGTGACGTAATCGGCGTCGTCGGAGGCGAGCCACACCGCCGCGCGCGCGACATCGTCGGGCTCGCCGATCCGGCCATAAGGGATTAGCCGCAGCAGCTTTTCCAGCGCCGCGTCGGTCTCCCACGCGTCCTTGTTGATCGGCGTCCGGATCGCGCCCGGGGCGATGGCGTTGACCCGGATTTTGTCGCCGGCGACCTCCTGCGCGAGAGAGCGCGTCAGCATGCGGACGCCGCCCTTGGCGGAGGCGTAATTGACGTGTCCCGCCCACGGAATCACCTCGTGGACCGAGCTCATCGCGATGATCGTGCCCGCGCTGCGCGCCGGGCGATCGTCGCTCGGCTGCGCGCGGAAACGGCGCACCGCCTCGCGCGCGCAGAGGAAATGGCCGGTCAGGTTGACCCCGATCACGGTGTTCCACTGGTCGAGCGAGAGGTCGGCGATGGCGGCGTCCTGCTGCACGCCCGAGTTGGCGACGAGTATGTCGACGCGGCCGAAGGCGGCGGCGGTCTCGTCGAAGAGGCGGACCACTTCCTCCTCCTGCGAGACGTCGGCCTCGATCGCGACGGCGCGCCCGCCCGCGGCCTCGATCCGCTCGACCAGCTCGTCGGCGGGCTCGCGCTGCGAGCGATAGTTCACCGCCACCGCGGCGCCGGCGCCGGCGAGCGCCTCGGCGACCGCGAGGCCGATGCCCGAGCTCGCGCCCGTGACGATCGCGCTATGCCCGGCGAGCGGCCGCGCCGGGTCGGTCACCCCCGCCACCTCAATCGCGCGTCGGCGAGGAGGCGTTGACCGGCTCGGGCGCCGACACCGCACGCAGGCTCTGCAGCTGCGTGTCGGGATCGATCCGACGCGTGCGCTGCTTCACCTTGACCGGCTCGGCCTTGCCGCTGCGCATCGCCGCGACCACCGCTTCCACCACGGCGAGGTCGGCCAGCCCCTCCTCGGCGTCGGGCTCGGGGTCGCGGTCCTCGAGGATGCAGTCGCTGAAGTAGCGCAGCTCGCCGCCGAACTGGTCGGTCGCGGCGAAGGTCTCGTGCGAGTCCTTGCCACCGACGCGGCGGAACTGCTCCAGTCCCTGGCCGAAGCCATAGGCCGGGTTCATCTCGATCGAGCCTTTGGTGCCCACGACGATGAGGCTGTCGACCGCGTCGGCGGCGTAGCTCACCGTGAACTGCGCCAGCTTGCCGCCGGGCAGCCGCAACGTCGCGGCGACCGTGTCGTCGAGGTCGCCCAGCCCCGCTGACGCGTGGCGAACGCCGACCGCGGACACGACCTCGACCGGCTCGGCGCCAAACAGATAGCGGATCGCGTTGATTGGATAGGGCCCCATGTCGAACAGCGGCCCGGCCTCGATGCCGTGGTGCGCGCGATGGTTGGCCGGGTCGAGCGGCTGCGAGAAGAGCGAGGTGAAGGCGATCAGCTCGCCTAGCTCACCCGCGCGGATGCGGCGGATCGCGTCGAGCGTGGCGGGCTCGAAGTGGAGGCGATAGGCCGTCATCAGCTTGGCCTTGCCGCGCTTGGCGGCATCGGCGATCCGCTGCGCCTGTTCGCTCGACACCTCGAGCGGCTTCTCGCACAGCACGTGGATGCCCGCCTCGAGCGCGGGGACGGCGAACTCGGCATGACGCCAATTGGGAGTGGCCAGATAGAGCGCGTCGATCTCGCCGCTCTTCAGCAGCGCAGCGAAGCTCTCATAGCCGTAGAGGTGCTTGACGCCGTATTTCTTGCCGAGCTTGGTGAGCTTGACCGGGTCACCGGAGACCAGCGCGGTGATCTCCGAGTTGCCGGTGTGCTTGACGCCGGGCATCAGCGCTTCCTGCGCGATGTCGCCCAAGCCGACGATGGCGTAGCGCACCTTGCGCCCGCCGAGCCCCAGTGCCGACGCGATGCTCATGCCTGTCTCCGCTGCATTCATTCAAGGAACGCCGCAACCGCTCGGGAACGGGGGAAGGTTCCGCTACCAGCGCTATCCCAGCGCCGCCGCGACCGCGGCGCGAAGCGCCGGCAGCACCTCGGCCTCGAACCACGGGTTGCGCCGCATCCACAGCTGCGAGCGCCACGACGGATGCGGCAACGGGAACAGCGCCGGCCCATAGGCGCGATAGTCCGCCACACGCGGCGTCAGCGCCCCCGGACCGAGCACGTGCGCCTGCGCGTAGCTGCCGACCAGCAGCGTCAGCCGCACCTCGGGCATCGCGGCGAGCAGCGGCTGGCGCCACCGCGCCGCGCAGGCGCGCGGCGGCGCGCGGTCGCCCCCGGCGGCGCGGCCGGGATAGCAGAAGGCCATCGGCAGCGTCGCCACCCGCGCCGCGTCGTAGAAGGTGGCGGCGTCGATCCCCATCCAGTCGCGCAGCCGGTCGCCCGAGGCATCGTCGAACGGACGGCCGCTGGCGTGGACCTTGCTGCCCGGCGCCTGGCTCGCGATCAGCAGCCGCGCGCTCGGCGAGACCTGGATCACCGGTCGCGCACCGAGCGGCAGCTCCGCGGCGCAAGCGGTGCAGGCGCGCACCCGCGCCACGAGCTGGTCGAACGTCTCCACCGCGGCGAGGTAAGCCGCGTGGACCGCCGCGCAAGGGAGAGGGGCTTGGCCGCGGCCACAGGGTGCGCCATCTTGCGCGGCGGAGACGCGCGCGATGGATAACCTACCCCCCGACAGCAAGCTCACCCGCTCGAAGCGGCGCTGGGCCGAGGAGCACAAGTTCGCCGACACTGCGCCGCCAGCGGACCGCGAGCGGCTGCCGCCCGGCCAGCATCTCGTCACCAACTGGCCGGTGCTCGACCTCGGCCAGACGCCGGACGTCGCGCCCGCGCGCTGGCGGCTCGAACTCGACGGGCTGGTCGAGCGGCCGGTCACGCTCGACTGGGCGGGCTTCACCGCGCTGCCGGAGACCCGTTCGCGCTCGGACATCCACTGTGTCACCACCTGGTCACGCTACGACAATGATTGGACGGGCGTGAGCACGCGCGACCTGCTCGATCTGGTGCGGCCGCGCGCCGAGGCGCAGGCGGTGATGCTGCACGGCTATGACGGCTACACCACCAACGTGCTGCTCGCCGACTTCGCCGCGGCCGATGCGTTGGTGGCGCACGCCTGGCAGGGAAAGCCGCTGACGCGCGAGCACGGCGGCCCGGCGCGGCTGATCATCCCGCACCTGTACTTCTGGAAGAGCGCCAAATGGATCCGCCGGATCGAACTGATCGCGCGCGACAGGCCGGGCTTCTGGGAGGTCAACGGCTATCACCTGCGCGGCGATCCGTGGAAGGCCGAGCGCTACGGGTGACGAGGAGAAGAGCTGGCGCACCCGACAGGATTCGAACCTGTGGCCTCTGCCTTCGGAGGGCAGCGCTCTATCCAGCTGAGCTACGGGTGCCGGTCGGGTGCGACTAGCAGGGTGCGCGGCGCCGCGCTACCCGCTTTTCGCAGTCCGGCGCGCGATCGTCACCGGCTGGAACGGCGCCAGCCCGCAGCTCGCGCCGCGCATCCCGCCGGTCGCGTACAGGACGGTAATGATGTCCTGCGCGCACAATTGCCCGATCGAGGTGGCGTAGCCGAAACGCCGCTCGAAGCCGAGCCCGGGGCAGGCCTGGGGCAGGATCACGCGGTAGTAACGGTCGCCGGCGGTGTGGAAGTCGATCACGCGGTCGCTGCGCACCAGGCTCTCGCGCAGCGCGGTGATCGGCACGCAGGTGCGCGCCTCGCCCGCGGGGACCGCCTCCGGTACCGTCGGACCGCGGTCGCGCGCCACCGCCGCGCCCGACACGAGCACCACGCTCATCGCCACCCAGCCGCGCATCGTCGCCTCCTCAGCCGGCGCGCGCCGCGGCCCGCTCGGGCGGCGGCGGCGTCTTGGGCTTGAACGCGCAGAGGTCGTGCTCGATGCAGCGCCAGCACTCGGGCCGGCGTGCCTTGCAGACATAGCGGCCATGCAGGATCAGCCAGTGGTGCGCGTGGACGCGGAACGGCGCCGGAGTCACGGCGTCGAGCTTCTTCTCCACCGCGAGCACGGTCTTGCCGCGCGCCAGCCCGGTGCGGTTGCCGACGCGGAAGATATGCGTGTCCACCGCGAAGGTCTCGTCGCCGAACGCGACGTTGAGCACGACATTGGCGGTCTTGCGCCCCACGCCAGGCAGCGCCTCGAGCGCGGCGCGATCGCGCGGGACCTCGCCACCGTGCCGGTCGAGCAGCGCCTGGCTCAGCGCGATGACGTTCTTGGCCTTAGTGTTGAACAGCCCGATCGTACGGATGTGCTGCTTGAGCTTCTCCTCCCCGAGCGCGACCATCTCGGCAGGCGTGTCGACTTCGGCGAACAGAGCGCGGGTGGCGCGATTGACGCCGGCGTCGGTCGCCTGCGCCGACAGCACCACCGCCACCAGCAGCGTGTAGACGTTGACCGACTCGAGCTCGGTCTCGGGATGCGGGTTGGCCTCCGCCAGCCGCCGGTAGAATTCGGCGACCTCACGCCGGGTCACAGCCCGAGCACCTCCGCCATCGCGTAGCGCCCCGGCGCGCGGCCCGCGAGCCACAGCGCCGCCTTGACCGCGCCGCGGGCGAAGATGCTGCGGTCCTCGCCGCGATGGCCCAGCTCGACCCGCTCGCCCTCGCCCGCGAACACGACCGAGTGATCGCCCACCACCGAGCCGCCGCGCAGCGAGGCGAACCCGATCGTGCCCTCGGTGCGCGCGCCGACCAGCCCGGCGCGGCTGTCGACCCGCACCTCGGCGAGCCGTGTCGAGCGCCCCGCCGCCGCGGCCTCGCCGAGCAGCAGAGCGGTGCCCGAGGGCGCGTCGACCTTGTGGCGGTGGTGCATCTCGACGATTTCGATATCCCACTCGGCGCCGAGCCGCGCCGCCGCCTCGCGCACCAGCGTCTGCAGTAGCGTCACGCCCAGCGAGGTGTTGCCGGTCTGGAGCACGGGAATGATCGCGGCGGCCTGCTCAATCAGCGCGTGGTGTGTCGTGCTCAGCCCGGTGGTGCCGATCACGATCGGGGTACGCGCCGCGACCGCGGCGGCGAGATGCGGCTCGAGCGCGGCGGGCGTGGAGAAATCGACCAGCACGTCGGCGGCCTGGGCGAGCGGCAGCGGGTCGCCGCCGGCGTCGACACCGCCCGCGATGGTGCACCCCTCACCCTCGGCGATCGTCGCGATCGCGCGCCCCATGCGACCGTTGCTGCCGTAGATGCCGATGGCGGTCATGTCGCGTCACTCGTTCGGGGGCGGGTCGGAAGGACGAGCCTTGGCACGACGCGCGCGGGAAAGACAGTCGCGCGGTGACCGGGGTGGGACGCGCGGCACGCGGCGCGGCGCGGACCAGGGGACACGCAATCGCGACCCGTCCCTTAAGCCAATTGAGCGTCATCCCCGCGAAGGCGGGGATCCATACACGCTGAGCTCACGACAGACGTCGCCACGTCAGCGTATCTGGATCCCCGCCTCCGCGGGGATGACGGATGGGGTGGAAGCTGTCCTCCCGAGCGACGCGGGTCAGGCCGGGGCCACCCCGGCCCCGCGTCAGCTCACTGGTTGTTCTGGCGGTGCAGGAAGCGCGGCAGGTCGCTGCCCTCGCCCTCGTCGCTGCGGCCGCCGGCATTGCGAGTCGCGTTCTGCATCCGCTCGAACAGCGTACCGCCGAGCTTGACGCGCGGCTGCGGCGGCGCCTCCTCGCCCTCCCCGCCGGGTGCGAGGAAGCGGCGGCGCGCGGCGTCGCCGGCGGGCGCCTGCGGCGTCGGAGCGGGCATCATCGAGTCGGCACCGAGCAGCAGCTCGTCGTCGGCCGGGGCGGTGGGCGCCGGCGCCGGCTCCACCACCGGGCCCGAGGTGGTCGGCGGCACGCCGTGCGCCATCGCACCGGCGGCGGCACCGCTGGGCTGCTGCGGCGGCACCTCGGGGGTCGGCTGATAGGCGCTCGGGACCGGCGCGGGCGTCGGGGTGGCGGCCTGCGGCGCGGGCGTCGCTACGGCGGCGCTCGGCGCGGCGTCGGGGCGGCGCGGTGCCGAGAAGCTGAAGGTGCGCGTCGGCTCGGCCGCGGTCGTGCTCGCCGGCGCCGCGGTGGTGGCGCTGCTCTCGATGCCGGTCGCGACCACCGAGACGCGGATCTTGCCCTCGAGCTCGGGGTTGAACGCCGAACCCCAGATGATGTTGGCATCGGGATCGACCAGCTCGCGGATGTGGTTGGCGGCCTCGTCGACCTCGAGCAGGCGCATGTCGTCGCCCCCGGTGATCGAGACGATCACGCCCTTGGCGCCCTGCATCGACACGCCGTCGAGCAGCGGGTTGGCGATCGCCTTCTGCGCCGCGATCAGCGCGCGATCGTCACCCTCGGCCTCGCCGGTGCCCATCATCGCCTTGCCCATCTCCTGCATCACCGAGCGGACGTCGGCGAAGTCGAGGTTGATGAGGCCGGGCATGACCATCAGGTCGGTGATGCCGCGCACGCCCTGCTGGAGCACCTCGTCGGCCATCTCGAAGGCCTGTTTGAACGTGGTGTTGGCGTTGGCGACCAGGAACAAGTTCTGATTCGGGATGACGATCAGCGTGTCGACGAACTTCTGCAGTTCCTCGATGCCAGCGTCGGCCGACTTGGCGCGGCGGTTGCCCTCGAAGCTGAACGGCTTGGTGACAACGCCGACGGTCAGGATGCCCATGTCGCGCGCGGCCTTGGCGATCACCGGGGCGGCCCCGGTGCCGGTGCCGCCGCCCATGCCCGCGGCGATGAAGCACATGTGGCTGCCCTCGAGCAGCCGCGACAGCTCGTCGATCGTCTCTTCCGCGGCGGCGCGGCCGATCTCGGGGCGGCTGCCCGCGCCGAGCCCCTGCGTGATCTTGGCGCCGAGCTGGATCTTCTGCTCCGCCTCGGACTGTTTCAGCGCCTGCGCATCGGTGTTCGCGACGAGGAACTGCACGCCCTGCACGTCGGCGCGCATCATGTTGGCGATGGCATTGCCGCCGGCGCCGCCGACCCCCACGACGGTGATGCGCGGGGTGAGATCGTCGAGATCCGGGGTGATGAATTCGATGCTCATCGCGTGCTTACTCCGTCCGCTCCGCGCCGCCGTCACTCGCGCGGTTAATTTTGACCGATGTGCAACAACGAGGCGCCGGGCGAAAGAGGAAACACCGCGAAACGCCCTGTAGCCGCGTCAATAATTTGCCTTGGCCGCCTGCACGAGCTTCCAGAATCCGCGCAGGCCGCGCTGGCGGTGGACCATCTGCTGCGACGGCACGAGCCCGCGCAGGTCGATCGGATCGCTCGCCGCGAAGAAGGCCAGGCCCGCCAGCGTGGCGAAACCCGGCCCCGAATGCGCCTCGGGCAGCCCGGTAAGCCCCTTCGGCCGGCCGACGCGGACCGAGCGGCCGAGCGCCTGCTGGGCATAGTCGGCGATACCCTTCAGCTCCGCCCCGCCGCCGGTCAGTACGACCTGGCGGCCGACCGGCCCTTCGAACTTCAGCTCCTTGAGCGCCGCCTGGATCTCGCTGGTGAGATGCTCGAGCCGCTGCCGGATCACCGCGATCAGCGCCGCCTTGGTGATCTGCAGCGCCTCCGAGCCCTCGTCGTCGGTGCGCTCTCGGATCGTCACCATCTCATGATTGTCGCGCGGCGAGGCGTTGGCGGAGCCGTGAAAACATTTGATCCGTTCGGCCTGGAGCCGCGTCGTGCCGAACGCCGAGGCGATGTCGTCGGTGATGTCCGCGCTGCCGTAGGGGATCGACTTGAGCCCGACCAGCATCGAACCCGCGAACAGCGAGACGTTGGTGATCCCCGCGCCGATCTCGACCAGCGCGACGCCGAGGTCGCGCTCCTCGGCGCTGAGGCAGGCCAGACCGGTCGCGACCGGCGCGGCGATGATCGACTTCACCTCGAGGTGCGCCGAACGCACGCACAGGTCGAGGTTGCGCACCGGCGAGCCGTCCGCGGCGATGACGTGGATATGCACGCCGAGCCGGTCGGCGTGGAGCCCGAGCGGCTTCTTGACCCCCGTCAACCCGTCGAGCGTGTACAGCGCGGGCTGGGCGTGGAGCACCATGCGCCCGGCCGGGTCGATCGACTGGCGGCCCTCCTGGAGCAAAGCGTCGATGTCGGCCTGCTCGATCCGCATGCCGCCCAGCTCGGCCTCGATGAAGGCCTCGTCGCTCACCAGCCCGCCCGCGGAGAAGCCGGCCCAGACGTTCTCGATGTTGAAGCCCGCGATCCGCTCGGCCTGCTCCACCGCCTCGCGCACCGCCACCTCGGTCGAGTCCATGTCGGCGATATAGCCGCGCTTGACGCCGCGGCTCTCGCGCTGGCCAGTGCCGAGCACCACCAGCTCGCCGCCGTCGCCCTTCTGCGCGATCATCGCCGACACCTTGGACGAGCCGATGTCGAGCGCGGTGATCAAACCGTCCGGTGCTGCCTTGGCCATGCTATCCCCCTCGTCGCGCCCTGATCCACGCCTGTATTACGCCTCGCCGACGCGCGTCGTTTCCCGCGCGCGTGTCGCCGTCGTCTCGTTGCCGCCGCCGCCGTCGGTGGCATTACCCGCCACCGCATCGGCGCTGCCGTCGTCCTGCAAGCGCTGGTGCAGGTCCTGCCCCGGCTTGCGCGCCACCAGCTTGGCGGGATCGCGCAGGTCGAAGCGCACCCAGCCCTTGCCGAGCAGGGACCGCGCGCCGTCGAGCTGGGCGAACTTGATCAGCGCCTGCGCCGCGCCGTCCTGCGGCAGCGCCAGCGTCTCGCCGGTGTCGAAGGTGAGGTCCCAGCGGCGATTGCCGATCCAGGTGGCGGCGCGGATACGCGGCTTGAGCGCGGGCGCGGCGGCGAGCAGCGCCTGATAGCCCGCCTCCTGCCGGTCCGCGCCCGGCCCGATCACCAGCGGCAGGTCGGGCATGCGCGCGGGATCGACCGGGGCGAGCAGCCGGCCGGTCGAGTCGATCAGCGTGAGCTGGCCATTGTCCTGCCAGATCGCGGCGGGCTCGCGCTCGGTGATGTGGATCACCAGCCGGTCGGGCAGCCGCCGCGCGACATAAGCGTCGGCGATCCAGCCATAGGCGAGCAGGCGCTCGCGCACGCGCGCGAGATCGACGCGCAGCATCGCGCGGCTCGGCTGGTCCTCCAGCGCGATCGCGTAGACGGTCTCGCGGTCCATCCGCTTGAGCCCGGTGATGTCGACCTGCTCGACCTCCAGCCCGGCACGCCCCGCCGCCTCGGCGATGCCGACCCCGATCGCCTGCGGCACGCCCAGCACGGTGGCGAGCGACAGCGCCGCGGCGCCGACGCTCCCGAGCAGCGTCCAGGTCACCGCGCGGCGCAGCGTCTCCTCGCTGACCGGCAGGCGCGCGATCAGCCGGTCACCGAGCGACGCCTTGGGCGCGCGCCGCCGATTGTTGACCGCGCGCCGCGGCGGCGGCCCGCCGCGCTTGATCGTGCGGCTCACCGCGCCGCGTCCTTCGCGCGCGCGGCCGCCTTGGGCGCCGGAGCCCGCAGCGCGGCGTCGACGATCGCCTGCACCAGCTCGGCGTAGCTCGTGCCGGTGTGGCGCGCCTGCTCGGGGACGAGGCTGAGCGCGGTCATGCCGGGCTGGGTGTTGACCTCGAGAAGGAACAGCCCGTCGACGCCGCGCTCGTCGTCCCAGCGGAAGTCGGAGCGGCTGCACCCGCGGCAGCCGAGCACGCGATGCGCCTGGAGCGCCAGGTCACGGCACGCCTCGGCTATCTCGTCGGGCACCGGCGCGGGGAAGAGATGCTCGGTCATGCCGTCGGTGTATTTGGCGTCGTAATCGTACCAGCCCGATTTCGGCCGCAGCTCGGTGACGCCGAGTGCGCGCGGGCCGTCGGCGCCGTCGAGCACCGCGGTGGTCAGCTCGCGCCCGCGGACGTACGGCTCGGCGAGCAGCTCGTCGAACGCCTGCCATGGCCCAGCGGTGTCGCGCCCGATCGGGCTGCCGTAATTGCCGCCCGCGGTGACGATCGCGACACCCACCGACGAGCCCTCGTTAACCGGCTTGAGGACATAGGGGCGCGGCAGCGGGTCGGCCTCGAATACCTCGGCGGAGCGGACGATGCGGCCGCCCGGCATCGGCACGCCGGCGGGGACGAGCACTTGCTTGGTCAGCACCTTGTCGATCGCGATCACCGAGGTGGCGAGCCCGGAGTGGGTATAGCGCAGCCCCATCAGCTCCAGCAGCCCCTGGACGCTGCCGTCCTCGCCGGGTGTGCCGTGGAGCGCGTTGAAGACGAGGTCGGGCGCCGCCGCGGCGAGATCGGCGGCGACGCTAGGGGTCAGGTCGACGCGGGTGACGCGGTGGCCGAGCGACTCGAGCGCCTCGGCGACGCCGGCGCCCGAGTTGAGCGACACCTCGCGCTCGGCCGACCAGCCGCCCATCAGGACGGCGACGTGGAGACGCCTAGACTCCTCCCCGCTCGCGGGGAGGGGGACCGCCGACCGCAGGTCGGTGGTGGAGGGGGCTATCCGCGAGCGCCCCGCCTGCGGAGCCGCCCCTCCACCAGCCTGCGGCTGGTCCCCCTCCCCTTGCAGGGGAGGAATGATACCATCACCCACGCGCTGTATCTCCCATTCCAGTTCGACGCCGCTCGCGGCCTTAACCCGCGCGCGCACGTCCTCGCCCAACGCCTCGATCTCGGCGCTGCTCGCGGCGCCGAGGTTGAGCAGGAAGTTAGTATGCTTATCGCTCACCTGCGCGTCACCGCGGCGCAGCCCGCGGCAGCCCGCGGCGTCGACCAGCTCCCACGCCTTGGCGCCGGGCGGATTCTTGAAGGTGGAGCCGCCGGTGCGCGACCGCAGCGGCTGACTCGCCTCGCGCGTCGCGGCGATGCGGTCCATCTCGGCCTGGATCGCGCCAGGCTCGCCCGGCACGCCGCGGAAGGTCGCGCCCACCACCACCGCCCCGTCGGGCAGCGCCGAGTGGCGGTAGCTGTATCCCAGCGCGTCGCGCGTTAGCGTCCGCCGCGTGCCGTCACGCAGCACCACCTCGGCCTCGACCAGCACGTCGGCGGTCTCGCGTCCGTAGGCGCCGCCGTTCATCCGCACGAAGCCGCCCACCGTGCCGGGAATGGAGCGCAGGAACTCCACCCCCGCCACGCCGGCGTCGCGCGCGCTCGAGGACACGAGGATACCGCTCGCCCCACCGCCGCAGCGCAGCCGCGAGCCGCCGATCGCCTCCACCTGGGCGAAGGCCTTCCCGAGCCGGATCGTCACGCCGGCCACGCCGCCGTCGCGCACGATCAGGTTGGAGCCGAGCCCGAGCGGCAGCACCGGCACGCGCGGATCGAGCGCGGCGAGGAAGGCGGTGAGATCCTCGACGTCGGCGGGCTCGAACAGCCACTCGGCCGCTCCGCCGCTCTTGAACCAGACGAGCGGCGCCAGCGCGGCACCGGCGGTGAGCCGCCCGCGCACCGGAGGAAGCGTCCCGACGCTCACCGCCGCTGCGCCGAGATGGCGGCGGCCAGGCCCGCGGCCCATTTGGTGATGTCGCCCGCCCCCAGGCAGATCACCTGGTCGCCGGCACGCAACTCGCCCGCCAGCGCCGCCGCGAGCGCGGCGGCGTCCTCGACCTGCTCGGCCTGGCGATGGCCGCGGTCGCGCAGCCCCGCCACCAGCGCGGCCGAATCGACGCCGGGCACCGGCGCCTCGCCCGCGGCGTAGACGGGAGTGACATAGACGAGGTCGGCGTCGTTGAACGCGCCGCGGAAGTCCTCCATCAGATTGCCCAGCCGCGAGTAGCGATGCGGCTGCACCACCGCGATCACCCGCCCCTGCGCGGACTCGCGCGCGGCGGCGAGCACCGCGCGGATCTCGACCGGGTGGTGGCCGTAATCGTCGACGATCGTCGCCGCGCCGCCGTCGAGCGCGACCTCGCCCACCGTGGTGAAGCGCCGCTTGACGCCCGAGAAGCGCTCGAACCCCTTCTGGATCGTCGCGTCGTCGATGCCGAGCTCGAGCGCGACGCCGATCGCGGCGAGCGCGTTCTGGACGTTGTGGCGCCCCGGCATCGGCAGGTCGATCCCCTCGATCGAGCGCACCGCGCCGTCGCGCGCGCGCACCTGCGCCTCGAAGCGGTTCCCGCCGGGATAGGGCGTGACGTTGACGCCGCGCACGTCGGCCGAGGCGGCGAAGCCGTAGGTGACGATGCGACGGTCGCGCACCCGCGGGATCAGTGCCTGTACCTCCGGATGATCGAGGCACAGCAACGCCGCACCGTAGAAGGGCACGTTCTCAACGAACTCGACGTATGCATCCTTGGCGCGGTCGAAGCTGCCGTAATGGTCGAGGTGCTCGGGATCGATGTTGGTGACCACCGCGATCGTGCCGTCGAGCCGCAGGAAGCTGCCGTCGCTCTCGTCCGCCTCGACCACCATCCAGTCGCTCGCGCCGAGCCGGGCGTTCGAGCCGTAGCTGTTGATGATGCCGCCGTTGATCACGGTGGGATCCACCCCGCCGGCGTCGAGCAGCGCCGCCACCATCGAGGTGGTGGTGGTCTTGCCGTGCGTGCCCGCGACCGCGACGGTCGACTTCAGCCGCATCAGCTCGGCGAGCATCTCGGCGCGGCGCACCACCGGGACGCGGTTCTGCAGCGCCGCCTCCACCTCGGGGTTGCCGCGCTTCACCGCGGTGGAGGTGACCACCACCGCCGCGCCCGCGACATTGGCGGCGTCGTGCCCGATCGTCACCGTGATGCCGCGCGCGCGCAGGCCCTCGACGACATAGCCCTCGGCGACGTCCGAGCCCTGCACCGTGTAGCCGAGATTGTGCATCACCTCGGCGATGCCGGACATGCCGATCCCGCCGATGCCGACGAAGTGGATCGTCCCGATGTCGGTGCCGACTCCCCTCACGCGAACGCCTTCCGCTGCTGGACGCGACCGACCGGCAGCCGCGAGGCGGGCGAGTCGAGGCTCTCGACCAGGTCGGCGAGGTCGCTCGCCGCCTCGGGCGTGCCACAGGCGCGGGCGCGCGCGGCGGCGTTCTGGAGCGCTTCGGGGTCGAGGCCGAGTTTCTGCATCTGCTTGGCGAGTTCGCTGGGGGTGAAGGCCGCCTGCGCGATCGTGCGCGCGCCGCCGGCGCGGGTGATCTCGCGCGCGTTGGCGGTCTGGTGGTCGTCGGTGGCGCTGGGCAGCGGCACCAGGATGGCGGGGCGCCCCGCCGCGGTCAGCTCGGCGATGGTCGAGGCGCCCGCGCGCGCGATCACGACGTGCGCCCAGCCGAGCTGCTCGGGCAGGTCGGGCAGATAGGTGGCGAGGTCGGCCGCGATCTCGAGCCGCGCGTAGGTCTCGCGCGCGGCGTCGATGTCCTCGATCCGCGCCTGGTGCGTCACCTGGAGCCGGCGGCGGAACGCGACCGGCAGCATCGCCAGCCCCTCGGGCACCACCTGGCTCAGCACCGAGGCGCCCTGGCTGCCGCCGGTGACGAGCACGCGGAAGATGCTGTCCTCGTCGAGCAGCGGATAAGGCTTGGCGCGCAACGCGAGCACGCTCTCGCGCACCGGATTGCCGACGTGATGCGCCTTGGCGCGATGGCGCGGGCGCAGCCGCTCGGTCTCGGCGTAGCTGGTCGCGATCGCGTCGACCTTGCCGGCGACCAGCCGGTTGACGCGGCCGAGCACGGCGTTCTGCTCGTGCACCGCGGTGCGGATCCCCGCCGCGAACGCCGCCGAGAGCGCGGGATAGGCGGGATAGCCGCCGAAGCCGATCACCGCGGCGGGCTTGAACGTCCGGTACAGCTCGGCCGCCATGGCACGGCCCTGCATCATCAGCCGCGCCGCCTTGGCCCAGCCGAGCGGCCCGCCGGCGAAGCGGCCGGCGGGGATGACGTGCGTCTGCACGTCCTCGAACAGCCCGGGGAAGCGCACGCCGCGCGCGTCGCTCACCAAGGCGACGCGGTGGCCGCGCTTGGTCAGCTCGGTCGCGAGCGCGGCGGCGGGCACCATATGGCCGCCGGTGCCGCCCGCGGCGAGTACGAAGTGGCGCGGGCGGAAGTCCTGCACGGGCGTCATTCGGCGTTCCATCGCGTGATATAGGGGCTGCGCAGCAGGAACGGGTTGCGCCGCGTGAACGCCAGCAGCAGCCCCATGCCGAGCGACAGCGCCACCATCGACGAGCCGCCGTAGCTGATGAACGGCAGCGTCATTCCCTTGGACGGCGCCAGCCCGGTGTTCACCGCCATCGAGATCAAAGCCTGCGCGCCGAACTGCACCGCCAGCCCCGAGGCGGCGAGCAATTTGAAGGGGTCCTGCTCGTCGAGCAGCTTGACGAACACGCGCACCACCAGCGCCAGGAACACCAGCGCCACCACCATGCAGGCGAGCAGCCCGAACTCCTCGCCGATCACCGAGAAGATATAGTCGGTGTGCGCCTCGGGGAGGCCGTATTTGACCGTGCCGCCGCCCGGCCCGGTGCCGAACCAGCCGCCGGAGGTGAGCGTACGGTGCGCCGCGTCGGTCTGGAAATGGTCCGCCGCGCCCTCGCCCTCGACGCCGGGGAAGAGGAAAGCGTCGATGCGCGCGCGTGCGGTGCTGTAGAAGAGATAGGCCGCCACCAGCGCGGCGGGCACCATCGCGACGAAGCCCATGATCACGCGCGTCGGCGTCCCCGCGATCGTGACGAGCGCGAGCCAGATGCAGCAGAAGATCACGGTCTGGCCGAAATCGGGCTGGAGCATCAGCAGCAGCGCGATCAACCCGGTGAGCCCGGCGGTGATCATCGTCACCGGCAGCTCCTCGTCGCGTGACTTGAGCGACAGCAGCCACGCCACCGCGACGACGAAGAAGGGCTTCAGGAACTCGGAGGGCTGGAACTGTGCGAAGCCGAAGCCGATCCAGCGCCGCGCGCCGTTCACCATCACCCCCGCGAACGGCACGATCATCAGCAGCGCCACACAGACCGCCGCGCCGATCAGCGACATCCGCCGCGCCGCCGTCACCGGCAGCATCGACACCCCGAACAGCACCGGCAGCGACACGCCAGCCCACAGCAACTGGCGCCAGAAATAATGCAGCGGCGCGAACTTGAGATGCTCGCCCGAATAGCGCGACGCGCTCGCCGGCGACCCCGCAGCGACCGCGATCAGCCCGATCGCGATCAGGAACAGGGCGAGCAGCAGCAGCACGCGGTCGATGTCCCAGAACCAGGTGCCGAGCGGCGACGGGTCGCCGCGCCCGCCGCGTCCCTTGAGCCCCGCCCGCTGTGCCCTGCTCACGTCGGTCATGCCAGCGCCTCCACTGCCGTGCGGAACACGGTACCGCGATGCTCGTAATCGCGGAACTGGTCGAACGAGGCGGCGGCGGGCGACAGCAGCACCACCTCGCCGCGTCGCGCTTCCGCCGCGGCGATCCGAACCGCGTGCTCCAGCGTCTCCGCCTCGTCGACGGGGACGCGGTCGCGCAGCAGCGCGGCGAAGCGCGGGCCGGCCTCGCCGATCGTATAGGCGCGCACCACGTTGCCGAAGTGCGGCGCGCAGGCATCGAGGTCGTCGCCCTTGGCGCGGCCGCCGAGAATCCAGTGGACGCGCGGGAAGGCGGCGAGCGCGGGGGCGGCGCTCTCGGGGTTGGTCGCCTTGCTGTCGTCGATCCAGGTGACCCCGCCCAGCGTCGCGACCCGCTCCATCCGGTGCGGCAGGCCGTTGAAGGTCTCGAGTCCGGCCTCGATCGCGGCGCGATCCAGGCCGAGCGCCTCCGCCACCGCGATCGCAGCGAGCGCGTTCTGCGCGTTGTGCGGCCCCTGCAGCGAGGGCCAGCGCGATTGATCGAGCGGCGTGCCCGGTGCGATCGTGGTGATCGTCTCGCCGCGGTGCGCGAAGCCCTGCGCGATCGCGGCCGAGGCGGCGTCGCCGGTGCCGATCACCGCGCGATGGCGCGGCGACTGCATCGCGAACAGCCGCGCCTTGCTGGCGGCATAATCCTCGAACCCGGCATAGCGGTCGAGATGGTCGGGGGTGACGTTGAGCAGCACCGCGACGTCGCAGTCGAGCGTCTGCGTCAGGTCGATCTGGTAGCTCGACAGCTCGAGCACGTAGACGCCGCCCTCGGACAGCGGCGCCTGCGCGAGGATCGGCAGGCCGATGTTGCCGCCCATCCGCGCGGGCACGCCGGCGGTGTCGAGCAGGTGGTGGATCAGCGCGGTGGTGGTCGACTTGCCGTTCGTGCCGGTAATGCCGACGACCCGGTGCGGCGGCAGCGCGGCGCGCGCCTGCGCGAACAGCTCGATGTCGCCGACGATCGGCACGCTCGCCGCCCGCGCCGCCGCGGCGAGCGGGTGCGTGTTGATCGGCACGCCGGGGGAGACGACCAGCGCGTCGAAGGTGCTGAGATCGAGGGTCGAGAGGTCGGCGATCCGCAGATCCTCCCCGGTACGAGGAGGGGGACCAGCCGAAGGCTGGTGGAGGGGGGCCTCCGCAGACGCTTTGCCATGAGGCGAGCCCCCTCCACCACCGGCCTGCGGCCGGTGGTCTCCTTCCGCGCGAGCGGGGAGGATTTGGTCACGCTTCGCCTCATCCGCATCCCATGCCGTTACCCGCGCGCCAGCGGCGAGCAGCGCCCGCACGGTCGCCGCGCCCGAGCGTGCCAGCCCGAGCACGGCAAAATGCTTCCCCGCCCAGGTGCCGGAGGTAATCACCGCAGCTTCAACGTCGACAGGCCGGCGAGCGCCAGCACCAGAGCGATGATCCAGAAGCGGATCACCACCGTCGGCTCGCTCCAGCCGAGCTGCTCGAAATGGTGGTGGATCGGCGCCATGCGGAAGATACGCTTACCCGTGCGCTTGTACCAGAACACCTGGATGATGACGCTGAGCGCCTCCACCACGAACAGCCCGCCGATGATGCCGAGCACGATCTCGTGGTGCGCCACTACCGCGATCGTCCCCAGCGCGCCGCCGAGCGCGAGGCTGCCGGTGTCGCCCATGAACACCGCCGCGGGCGGCGCATTGTACCAGAGGAAGGCGAGCCCGCCACCGATCACCGCGCCGCAGAAGATCGCCAGCTCGCCCGCGCGCGGCACGTGCGGGATGCCGAGATAGTCCGCGAACTTCACGTTGCCCGCCAGGTACACGATCAGCATGAACGCGACCGAGGCGATGATGACGGGCATGGTCGCCAGTCCGTCGAGCCCGTCGGTGAGGTTCACCGCGTTGCCGAACGCGACGATCGTGAACGCCGCGAAGATCGGATAGAAATAGCCCAGGTCGACGTAATAGCGGCTGGTGAACGGGAAATAGAGCCCGGTGCCATTTTCCTGCATGATGATCCACGCCGCCACCCCCGCGATGGCGAACTCGACCAGCAGCCGCGTGCGACCCGAGACGCCGGCGGTGCTCGCCTTGCGGACCTTGTCGTAGTCGTCGAGGAAGCCGATCGCGCCGAACCCGAGCGTGACGAACAGGCACGCCCAGACGAACGGGTTGCGCAGGTCCATCCACACCATCACCGACAGCACGAGGCTGGTGAGGATCATCAACCCGCCCATCGTCGGCGTGCCGCGCTTGGCGAGATGGCTCTGCGGGCCGTCGGCGCGGATCGGCTGCCCCTTGCCCTGGCGCACGCGCAGCCAGCCGATGAAGCGCGGGCCGATGATCAGCCCGATCAGCAGCGCGGTCGCCACCGCGGCGCCGGCGCGGAACGACTGGTAGCGGATGAGGTTGAACCCGCCCTCAAACCCCAGCAGCTGCGCGATCCAGTACAGCACTCAACCCACCTTGTCGGCGAGCGCGGCGACCAGCCGCGACAGTCCGACCCCGTTCGATCCCTTGACGAGCACCGCGTCTCCCGGACGGAGCAGGGCGCGGACCTGATCCAGCGCCGCGGCGGCATCGCGCACATGGACGAAATCGACCTGCCCCTCAAGCGCCTGCGCGAGCGGCACCATCGCCTCGCCGACCAGCACGGCCGATTCGACGCGTGCCGCCACCACCGCGGGGGCGAGCGCCGCGTGATAGCCGGCCGAGCCTTCGCCGAGCTCGCGCATCTCGCCCAGCACCGCGACATGGCGCCCCGGCTCCTGCGCCAGCACCGCCAATGTCGCGCGCATCGAGGCGGGATTGGCGTTGTAGCTCTCGTCGATCAGCAGCGCGCGGCCGTCGCCGACTGGGACGTCGCGCCGCGCGCCCCGCCCCGCCAGCCCGCCGAGCTCGCCCAGCGCAAGGCCGGCGAGCGCGAGATCAGCGCCGACCGCGTCGACCGCGGCGAGCACCGCCATCGCGTTCGACACCCAATGTTGCCCCGGCTGCGCGATCGTCATGCTCAGCTCGCGCGCGCCGACCTTGGCGCCGACGAAGGTGCCGCCGCGCGGCGAGGGCATCACCTCGGCGGCGTGGACGTCGGCGCGCTTGTCGAGCCCGAAAGTGACGATCTTGCCCGCATAAGGGTGCGCCGCCGCGATCAACCGGTCTCGGTGCGGGCTGTCATAGGGGACGATCGCGATGCCGCCGGGCTCCAGCCCGCGGAAGATCTCGCCCTTGGCATCGGCGATCGCGCTCTCGTCCGGGAAGAACTCGGTGTGCGCCGGCGCGATCGCGGTGACGATCGCGACGTGCGGCCGGACGAGCGTCGTCAGGTGCGCCAGCTCGCCGGGGTGGTTCATGCCCATCTCCAGCACCGCATAGTCGCTGTCCGCAGACATGCGCGCGAGGCTGAGCGGAACGCCCGTATGATTGTTGTAGCTCTTCACCGAACGGTGCGCGCGCCGGCTGGGCGAGCGGTCGAGCGCGGCGAACAGCGCCTCCTTGGTCGAGGTCTTGCCGACCGAGCCGGTGACGCCGATCACCTTACCCCTCACCCGAGCGCGTGCCGCGCGAGCGAGCGCCTCGAGCGCGGCGAAGGTGTCGCTGACGCGCACCGCCGGGTGCGCGGTTTCGCTCGACACGATCGCGCCGGCGGCGCCCTGCGCGAACGCCTGGTCGAGGAAGCGGTGACCGTCGCTCTGCTCGCCCGCCAGCGCGACGAACAGGTCGCCCTCGCCCACCTCGCGCGAGTCGAAGGCGACTCCGTCGGCGACGAAATCGGCGGTGGCGGTGCCGCCGGTGGCGGCGGCGATGTCGACAGCGGTCCAGAGGCTCATGCAACTCCTCCCCGGCCCGGGGAGGGGGACCGCGCCGAAGGCGTGGTGGAGGGGAGGTACGGCATGCGGAGCGCTTGTAGCGGACGGAACGCACTATCGAGAACAGCTTCGGCGACCGATCCGTGAACGGAGGCTATAGCGCCCGCGGCGCCCCCCCTCCACCATGCCTGTGGCATGGTCCCCAGCGGAAGGTCGGATCGTCTCCCGGGCGATCCTCGGCCATGCGGGGCATGGCCGATCTTCCGCTCCGTTCCGGGAAGGACTTTGATGACGCCCGCCGCCCTCACGCCGCCATCTCGCGCGCGACCGCGACGTCGTCGAACGGCAGCACGAGGTCGCCGACGATCTGGCCCTGCTCGTGGCCCTTGCCCGCGATCAGCACGATATCGCCCGCCTGCGCCTCGCGCAGCGCCGCGGCGATCGCGGCGCGACGGTCACCGATCTCACGCGCGTAAGGAGCGCCCTGAAGCAGCTCGGCGCGGATCGCGGTGGGATCCTCCGAGCGCGGATTGTCGTCGGTGACGATCACCACGTCGGCTGCGGCCGCTGCCACCTGCCCCATCGGCTCGCGCTTGCCGCGGTCGCGGTCGCCGCCCGCGCCCACCACCAGGATCAGCCGCCCCGCGACGTGCGGGCGCAGCGCCGCGCAGGCCGCCTCGATCGCGTCGGGCGTGTGCGCATAGTCGACATAGACCGGCGCTCCGCTCGCGGTGATCGCGGCGCGCTCGAGCCGGCCGCGCACCGGCTGGAGCCGCGCCAGCCCCGCGATCGTCGCCGCGACGTCGCCGCCGGTGGCGATCACCAGCCCAGCCGCGATCAGCGCGTTGGCCGCCTGATAGCCGCCGATCAGCGGGAGCTGGACGCGGTGGTCGACGCCACCGGCGCGGATCACCAGTCCCTGCCCGAGCAGGGTGGGCACGCGCTCGATCAGCCGCAGGTCGTCGCCGTGCTCGCCGACGGTGACGACGCGGTTGCCACGCTCGCGCGCGATGTCGATAACTCGCTCGGACTGCGGGTCGTCGGCCCAGACCACGGCGCTGCCGTCGTCGCTCAGCACCTGCGCGAACAGCCGCAGCTTGGCGGTGAAATAGGCCGCCATGTCGCCGTGATAGTCGAGATGGTCGCGGCCGAGGTTGGTGAAGGCGGCAGCGCGCACCGGGAGCCCCTCGGTGCGATACTGGCTCAACCCGTGGCTCGACGCCTCGAAGGCGAGGTGCGTCACTCCTTCGCGCGCGAGCCCGGCGACGTTCGACAGGAAGGTGACGACGTCGGGCGTGGTCAGCCCGGTGACGACTCGCTCGTCGGCGGTGGTGACGCCGAGCGTGCCGATCGAGGCGGCGTGCTCGCCGGCCATGCGCCACAGCTGGCGCGTCATCTCGACGGTCGAGGTCTTGCCGTTGGTGCCCGTCACCGCCACTGCGGTCGCGGGGAAGGGCGCGTAGAAACGCGAGGCGAGCCGGGCGAAGGCCTCGCGCGGGTTGTCGTCGGCGACGTGCACCGCCCCCGCGACACGTGCGCCCGGGCGCGCTACCACCGCTACCGCGCCGGCCTCGACCGCGGCGTCGATATAGTCCTCGCCGTTGACGCGCATCCCCTCGAAGGCGCCGAAGACGTTGCCGGGCGCGACCTTGCGGTGATCGATCGCGAAGCCGGTGACGGTCGCGTCGGCGGTGACGGCGGCGTCGTCGCCGAGAAGCGCGGAGAGCCTCATCGCGCGCGCCTCACTGGCCGCCGCTCTTGGGCGCGTCGTCGCCCTGCCACAACGTCGGGAGGATGTCCGAGACGTCCACATCGCGATGATCGTCGGGCACCACGCCCAGCAGCGAGCCGACCCGCGCGATCGTGCGCCCCACCACCGGCGCGGCGTTCCAGGCCGCGGTCTTCCACCCGCCCGTCTCCTTGGTTCCCTGCGGCGAGTCGAGCATCGCCAGCACGACGTAGCGCGGCGCATCCATCGGGAAGGCCGCCACGAAGGTGGCGACGTTGCGCGACCGATCATAGCCGCCCGCCACCGCCGCCTCCGCCGTCCCCGTCTTGCCGCCGACGCGATAGCCCGGCGCGTCGCCCTTGCGGCCTGTGCCGCGCATGACCACCAGCCGGAGCATCTGCCGCATCCGCGCGCTGGTCGCCTCGCTGATCACGCGGCGACCGACCGGCGCGTGGCCCGGCTGCAGCTTGAGCAAGGTCGCGGGGCGCCAGGTGCCGCCGTTGACCAGTGCGGCATAGGCGTTGGCGAGGTGGAGCGGCGTCACCGCGATGCCGTGGCCGAAAGCGGTCGTCATCGTCGTCGTGCGCGCCCAATATTTCGGCCACAGCGGGCGACCCTTCTCGCGCACCTCTATGTCCGGCCGGGTGTCGAAGCCCAGCTTGCGGAACATCGTCTCCATCCGCTGCTGTCCGACCTCGTCGGCGACGCGCGCGGTGGCGACGTTCGACGAGTAGATCAGCGTCTCCGGCATGTTGAGCCAGCGCTTCGGATCGCCGCGCTCGTCGTGGATCGTGTAGCGGCCGACCTGAAGCGGGTGGGTCGCGTCGAAGCGCGCCTCCATCGAGGTGACCACGCCGGTATCGATCGCGGTCGCCATGGTGATCGGCTTGAAGGTTGATCCCAGCTCGAACACGCTCTGCGTCGTCAGGTTGCGCAGCTGGTCGGTCCCGGACATGCCGACGCGATTGGGGTTGAAGGTCGGCAGCGACACCATCGCCAGAACCTCGCCGGTGTGGACGTCGAGCACGATGCCGCCGCCGCCGCGCGCCGAGAAGGTGGTCATCGCGCGGCCGAGCTCGCTCTCCAGCGCGGCCTGGACGCGCGTGTCGAGCGACAGCGCGACCGGCTGGCCGATCGTGGCCGGGTTGGTGAGGCGCTCGTCGAGCGCGCGCTCGATCCCGCTCATGCCATGGCCGCCGCTGATGAAGCCGAGCGCGTGCGCGGCCAGCGTGCTCTGCGGGTAGAGCCGCTGCGTCTCGCGCTCGAACACGATGCCCGGCTCGCCGATCGCGTTGACCGCCTCGACGAGCGCCGGGCTGGCGCGGCGCTGGAGGTAGGTGAAGCTCACCGGCTTGGTGATCTGCGCGTAGAACCAGGATTGGTCGCCCTTCTCGGGCATCAGCTCGGCCAGCTTGCGCGCGATCTCGGACGGGTCGCCGATCAGCTTCTTGGGATGCACCCCGATCGTCCAGGCGTCGATCGTGCGCGCCAGCGGCGCGCCGTTGCGATCGACGATGTCGCCGCGCGGCGCCGCCGCCGCGACGCTGCCGCCGCGCTCGCTGCCGGCAACGACGCCGAGCAGCGTCAGCCGCCCGATCACCACCAGCACGCCCGCGACGAACAGCAGCATCAGCACCATCAGCCGCAGGTGCTGGGTGGCGAGCAGCTGCTGGCGCTGGTCGCCAGCGCGCGCGCCGCGGACCGGACGGGCGACGAGGGCGGTCACCGCAGGCGACCGCGCTCGGTGCGGGCGCGGCTGAGCAGGTCACCGACGGTGGTTTCGCTTAGCAGCGCGCGGTCGAGCATCGCCACCTTGGCGGCGCGCGCGGCGGACGCGCCCGCGGGTGCGGCCGCCGCCACCGCCGTCGGGGTCAGGCGGGGAGCGGCGGCCGGCTTGGCCGCCGCGACCTTCACCGTCGCGACCGGCGCGGCGGCCGCGGTCCGGACGGTGGCGGGAACGGCGGGAGCGGGAGCGGCAGAGGCGGTGACGGCGGTCGCGGCGGCGGGGACGATCAGCTGCGCGGTCTGCACCGGGGCGGCGGCCCCCGGCAGCGGCGCGGGCACCGGCTGGTTGGGCGACAGCGAGGCGAGCGCTGCCTCGTCGCGGACGAACTGCGCCGCGGTCGGCACGGTCAGCGCCAGCGTGTCGCCGTTCCAGCGCTCGAGCTGGGCGAGGTTGGCGCGTACGTCGAACTCGGTCTCGAGCGCGCGGATGTCGCGCTCGGCGCCGACGATCTTGCGGTCGAGCTGCTCCACGCGCTTGCGCTCGGCGGCCACCTGCGAGGAGACGAGATAGAAGCCGATCGCGACCATCGCGCAGCTGGTGAGCCAGCCCAGCCCCTTCAACCGATACATCGCCGCCATCCTCACGCCTCCCTTACCCAAGCCGCCGCCGCCGTCCGCCGTGCCGCGCGAAGTGTCGCCGAGCGGGCGCGCGGATTCGCCGCCAGCTCGGTGTCGTCGGCGCGCTGCGCGCGCCCGATCATCTCGAAGGTCGCCGCACGCGCCGGCGCCGCCGCCGGCAGGTGGCGCGAGCCGCCCGGTGCCGCGCCCGCGCGATCGCGCAGGAAGCGCTTGACGATACGATCCTCGAGCGAGTGGAAACTGACCACCGCGAGGCGCCCGCCCGGCTTGAGCACGCGCTCCGCCGCGGCGAGGCCACGCTCCAGCTCGTCGAGCTCGCCGTTGACGTGGATCCGCACCGCCTGGAAGGCGCGCGTCGCCGGATCCTTCTTGTCGTGCGGGCGATGGCCGAGCGCGCGGCGCACCACGGTCGCGAACTGCGCGGTCGTGGTCAGCGGGCGCGCCGCCACCACCGCGCGCGCGATCCGGCGCGACTTGGGCTCCTCGCCGTAGCGGTAGAGCACGTCGGCGATCGCTTCCTCGTCGGCGGTGTTGAGGAAATCGGCGGCGGTCGGCCCCTCCTGGCTCATCCGCATGTCGAGCGGCCCGTCGCCCTGGAAGGAGAAGCCGCGCTCGGGCTGGTCGAGCTGCATCGAGGAGACGCCGATGTCCATCGTCACGCCGTCGACCGGGGCGAGGCCGCGCGTCTCCAGCTCCTCGGCGAGCGCCGAGAAGGTGGCGGCGACCATCGTCAGCCGCGGCGCGTCGGCCGCGAGCGCGCGCCCGGTGGCGACCGCGTCGGGGTCGCGATCGAACGCGACCACCTCCGCGCCCGCGGCGAGCAGGGCGCGCGTGTAGCCGCCGGCGCCGAAGGTTGCGTCGACGTGGCGCTCGCCGGGGGCGGGGGCGAGCGCGGCGAGCACGGGCGCGAGCAGCACGGGCACGTGCGGCGCGACGGGACCGGGGGGCAGGCCGGTCTCAGGGGCGGTCTCGCTCATCATAGCGCGATCCCCTTCTCCTCGCAGGCGAACTCGACATATTCCTTCAGGAACGGGTCGATATCCGGGGTCTCGAGCAGGATGTTGGGCGCCCAGATCGTGATCCAGTTGAACGCGCCGAGGAACACCGCCGCCCCCGCGATCCGCGCGTAGCGGCGCTCGAACGCGGGCATGATGAAACGGCCGGAGCCGTCGAAGGGCAAAGGCTCGGCGCCGCCGGCACGATCGAGGATGTTGTAATCGACCTTGCCGGTGCGCTCGAACTGCGCCGCGTCGAGTGCCTCCAGCCGCGTTTTCCAGAACGGCACGAAGCCGGGATCATAGGCGATCAGGCAGCGGTGCTCGGGGTGCGGGGCGATGATGACCGTGCCGCCGTCCTTGCCGTCGTCGCGGGGGGCGTTCTTGGCGAGCATCGCGCGAAGGGTGTTGGGAATCGCGACACGGCCCTTGTCGTCGACAAGACCGAGCCCCTTTCCCTGATAGTCCACCCTGTCCGCCACGCCCACCTCACACCCGGGACGCAAAACCTCCCTGTCCGGCGAACGGTCATCACCGCCCGCCGACGTTGCCCATCAGCAAACAACAGTGGTCTTGCCCCCAATGTCGTCGCACGGAGGTATCAGGGTTGTACGGGGATGAGAAGGGAAATTCGGGGATAGCCGGGGAACCAGCGGATTTTCTCGCCCGATCCGCTCGCTAGGGCGGCGGGGGCAGGCGTGAGCGGGCGCTCGCGGGGGTAAGACTCGGCGTGACGAGCGGATGCGGGCGGGCTTTCCCCGTTTTTCCCCGGCAGAATCGGGGACCGCGCGGGAACGACGGCGCGCGTTGGGAAACCGGAACTGCCGTCAAGCCCGTCGGGCCGTTCGCCCTGTGGCTCCCCCATCTGGCAAGGAGCTGCGCTCGTCGCGACGAGGAGGCCGAATCCGATCTCATCGTCATCCTGCGCTTGAGCCGGGATGCAACGTTCCGCCGGCGCGACGGCTGGGGCGCTCGCGGCACCATGGATGCCGGGTCAAGCCCGGCATGACGAGGTTGCCAGAGTGAAGCCAGCATCAACCCCGCCGACTGTGGCCGCTGGGGGCCAACGCGCTCCGCTGCTGCATGCGCGCACCCGGGCGCGCCGTTCGTCACTGCGCGTGCGGCGCGGGCTTCTCGGCCGGCGGGGTGTTGGCGGCGCTGGGGGTCACGCCGAGTTCCGCGAGCGGCTCGTTGGTCGGCGTCACGGTGGGGATCGGTCCCGGCACGCTCATGTTGACCACGACCGCGGGCTGCGCCGCGCCGGCGACCGCGACCGGGCGCTCCTGATCGACGGTCGAGAAGATCGCGCTGGCCACACCGATCAGCAACACGACCATGGCGAGCCCGACCATGCCGACCCGCACGCGCTGGCGCGCCTGTTCCGACTGTTGGCGCTCGACCGCCACTTTCTTTCGCTGCGAACCCTTCATCTCGTCGTGCGACGTTAACCGATCGTCGCGGCGCTGTCGATCACGCCCCGTCACGACGCTGCCGTACCAGCCCCTTCGCCGCCAGCCAGGCCGGATCATAGAGCGTCGAGAGATAGCGGAAGCCGGTGTCGCACAGGATCGTCGCGATCCGCTTGCCCGGCCCGAGCTGCCGCGCGAGCCGCACCGCGCCGGCGACGTTGATGCCCGAGGACAGGCCGAGGCACAGCCCCTCCTCCGCCAGCAGCCGCTCGGTCCAGTCGAAACCCTCCTGGTCGGCGATGCGGAACTGCGCGTCGACCGGCGCGCCCTCGAGATTGGCGGTGATCCGCCCCTGCCCGATCCCCTCGGCGACCGACGAGCCCTCGGCGCGCAGTTCGCCGCACGCGTAATAGTCGTAGAGCGCGGCGCCGTGCGGGTCGCTCAGCGCGATGCAGACGCGCTCGTCCTTGGCCTTGAGGCCCAGCCCCACCCCGGCGAAGGTGCCGCCGGTGCCGACCGCGCAGGTGAAACCGTCGATCCGGCCCTCCATCTGCGCCCATATCTCCTCGGCGGTGCCGACGATATGCGCGCGGCGGTTGGCGATATTGTCGAATTGGTTGGCCCAGATCGCGCCGGGCGTCTCCTCGGCGATGCGGCGCGAGGTGTGGACGAAGTGGTATTGGCTCGAATAGGGCGCGGCGGGAACGGTCACCAGCTCGGCGCCGAGCGCGCGCAGCGTGTCCATCTTCTCCTTGGACTGGGTGTCGGGCATCACGATGATCGTGCGATAGCCCTTGGCGTTGGCGACCAGCGCCAGCCCGATCCCGGTGTTGCCCGCGGTGCCCTCGACGATCGTGCCGCCGGGCTGAAGCTGCCCACGCGCCTCGGCGTCCTCGACGATGAACAAAGCGGCGCGATCCTTGACGCTCGCGCCCGGGTTGGTGAACTCGCATTTGCCGAAGATGTCGCAGCCGGTCGCCTCGCTCGGCCCCTTGAGCCGCACGAGCGGCGTGTTGCCGATCAGCGCCAGCGTGTCGCTTGTGGTATGCATGCCGCGCTAGATGCGGACCCCGAGGGGAATGCGCAAGCGAGCAGATCTATCGCGGCGTCACCCCGGCCTTGGCGAGGTGCGGTGCGAGGCGCCCGGCGAGCCACAGGAAGAACATGCGATAGTCGGCGAGCAGCGACCAGAGCGGATGGCGGAAGGTCGCCGGCCGGTTGCGCTCGACCGCGAGATGCGCGCTCCAGGCGAAGGCATAGCCGGCCACCGGGACGGCGGCCCAGAACCAGCCGCCGAACGCCAGCGCCGGCGCCGCCGCGGCGAAGCTGAGCGCGGTGCCGGCATAATGGAGCGCGCGGGTGGCGGGGCGGGCGTGCTCGCGAAGGTAATAGGGCCAGAAATCGGCAAAGGTGCGCGGTGTCACGAGCGGGTCTCCGGTCAGGGCGGCGGCCGATCATAGCATGCCGCGATCGTGCAGCCATCGCAGCACCTGCCCGGGCCACTGCGTCGTCACGGGGGCGGCGGTCGGGCGCAGGCCGAAGGCATGTCCTCCCCTGGCGTAGACGCGCAGGTCGACCGGCACGCCGGCGTCGTTGAGCGCCAGCGCATAGGCCAGCGGCTGCCGGATATTGTCGGTCGGATCGTCCATGGCATGGAGGATCAGCGTCGGGGGTGCCTGGGGGCTGATCGTGACCCATGGCCGGAGCTCGAGATTGTTCCGCCCTTTGGTGTTGTCGAGCATGCGGGCGGTGTAGGCGATCACGGCGAAATCGGGCCGCGGCGACGCGCGGTCGGCGGCGTCGGTCAGGGCGTAGCTGCGCGCCTCGGTGTTGCTCATGTTGGCGGCGAGATGAGCGCCCGCGGAGAAGCCTATTACGCCGACCCGGTGCGGGTCGATGCCATAGCCCGGGGCGCGCTGGCGCAGGATGCCGAGCGCGCGTTGCGCGTCCTCGAGCCCAGGCAGCACGTCGGGGCGGCGTTGCTGCCCGTTGATGCGCAGCCAGACCTGCGGGACCCGATATTTGAGCACCGCGCAGGTCATTCCCTGCCGCACCGCCCAGGCGCAGATCTCGGTTCCCTGCCGCGGGGCCCGCCGGTTCGATCCGGCGCGCGGCACAGATCTACCCCGTCCGACGGCAAGCGTCATCGCTCGACGGCCGGATCGCGCCAAGCCGACGCCGCGATCACATCACGGATTCGCCAAATCGCCGCGAACCTGCCATGTTCCTCATCCGTTCCCTCTCGCGAGTCGCCCGCCGGTGCCCAGCGCCGATCTCATTCTGCCCCCGCGTCCGCTGCGTTGGCTGTTCCTCGACCTGAACAGCTATTTCGCCAGCGTCGAGCAGCAGGTGCAGCCCTCGCTGCGCGGGCGGCCGGTGATCGTCGCGCCGGTCGGCAGCGACACAACGGTGGCGATCGCGGCGTCGCGCGAGGCCAAGCTGTACGGCATCTCGACCGGCACACCGGTGTGGGAGGCCAAGCGCAAGTGCCGCGACCTGGTCGTCACGCCGGCAAGGCACGAATTGTACGTCGCCTATCACCACCGCATCGTCGCCGAGGTCGAGCGCCACGTGCCGGTGACGCTGGTCTGCTCGATCGACGAGGTGGCGTGCCGGCTGCTCGACAATGAGAACGGCCGCGACGCCGCGATCGCGCTGGCCGGGCGGATCAAACGCGGGCTGGCCGCCGCGGTCGGCGATTATCTCACCTGCTCGATCGGGATCGCTCCCAACCGGCTGCTCGCCAAGCTCGCCTCCGACCTGCAGAAGCCCGATGGGCTGGTGGTGTTCGAGGCCGCCGCGCTGCCGGAGGCGCTGTACCCGCTCAAACTGCGCGACATCTCGGGGATCGGCCCCAACATGGAGCGGCGGCTGGCGCGCGACGGGGTCAACGACATCCGCCAGCTGCTCGCCCGCCGCCCGCGCGACGCCGGCCACGCCTGGGGCGGCAGCGACGGCGACCGCCTGTGGTACCTGCTCCACGGCGTCGACCTCCCCGAGAAGCCGACGCAGAGCCGCACGATCGGGCACAGCCACGTGCTCTCCCCGCGCTACCGCGGCTATGAATCGGTGCGGCTGACCGCACGGCGGCTCGCGCTCAAGGCCGCCAGCCGGCTGCGCCGCAAGGGCTATCGCGCGCGGCTGCTGGTGCTGCACGCGCGGTTCGAGGACGACAAGAGCAAGTGGCGCGCGAGCGTCAAGCTGCCGGCCACGCAGGACAGTTTCGTCGTGCTCACGCGGCTCGACGCGCTCTTCCCGCGGCTGCACGCGGCGGGCGCGGCGCATCGCAGCGGCTGCCGCATGATCGGCGTGACGCTGGCCGAGATCGAGCCGGTCGCGGGTGAGCAGGGATCGCTCTTCGCCGCGCTCGATCCCGACGACCCGCTCGCGCGCGAGACGCGGACGCTGGCGCTGAGCCGCGCGATGGACCGGATCAACGAGCGGTTCGGGCGCAACGCGGTGTCGGTCGGCCCGCTGAACGGCGGGCGGCTCGATCGCGTCGGCTCGAAGATCGCGTTCGGACGGATCCCCGAGTTGTCCGAATTCCACGAGTGAGCGCTACCGAAATGGGTCGATGATATAATGACTTTAGTATGACAGGGTTGACGACGTTTTCCGCATGCGCGAAGCGTGCGGACCTATGCAAAAGCTCGCTTTCCTCCCCCTCGCCGCCTCCTTGTTCGCGCTCGCAGCGTGCAATTCCGAGCCGTCCAAGCAGGTTCTCGATTCGAACCCCGATCCGATGGCGTCGCAGCTGGCCAATGCCGCGCCCGTCGAGCTGCCGCCCGCGATCAAGGCCGACAAGACGATGCGCTGCAAGGACGGCAGCCTCGTCTACGTGACCTTCTTCACCGGCGACAAGCAGGCGGTGGTGCGTACCGAGAAGAACGGTACGCCGACGATGCTCAAGGGCGAGGGCGGCGAGGCGCCGCTCAGTGCGGACGGCGGCTGGAAGCTGACCGGCAACCCGACCGAGATCACCCTCACCCGCCCCGGCAAGGGCGCGCTCTCCTGCCACGCCTGACCTGAACCGCGCCGGCGCGTCTCGCGGAGAGCGCCGGCGCCTCACCTCGATCAATCCTTGCCGCCCGCCGCGGCCGCCCCTAGCGTCCGTCGCTTATGGCAACCATCGCGATCTACAGCCTGAAGGGCGGCGTCGGTAAGTCGACGCTGGCGGTCAATCTCGCCTGGTGCGCGGCCACGCTGTCAGCGCGACGCACCCTGCTGTGGGACCTCGATCCCCAGGCCGCGTCGAGCTGGGTGCTCGGTGACGGCGCCGCGCACGATCGCGCCCAGGCGCTGTTCTCGCGCGACGTCGATCCCGAGCGACTGATCACGCGCACGCGCTTCGACCGGCTCGAGCTGCTGCCCGCCGACGCCTCGCTGCGCGACCTCAACCACCTGTTCCGCGAGCTCGACAAGAAGAAGCGGCTGCGCAAGTTGATCGCCGACCTAGGCGACCACGACCACGTCCTCCTCGACTGTCCGCCCGGGCTGACCGAGACCGCCGACCAGGTCGCGCGCGCCGCCGACCTGATCGTGGTGCCGGTGGTGCCGTCGGCCTTCTCGCAGCGCGCCCACGCCACGATCGAGCGCCAGTTCGGCGGCCACGTCGCGATCCTGCCCGTCCACAACATGGTCGATCGCCGCCGCGCGCTCCACGTCACCGCGGTCGGGCAGCACGCCGACTGGCCCGCCATCCCCGCGGCCAGCGCGATCGAGGCGGCCACCGCCAAGCGCCTGCCGGTCGGCGTCGCCGCTCCGAACAGCGTCGCGGCAAAGGCGTTCGCGCAGCTGTGGCGCATCGTGGAGCAGCGCTGCGCTTGAGCGAGCCGCTCGACCCGTCGCTGCTGCTGGGCGCCTATTCGGTCGGGGTCTTCCCGATGGCGGACAGCCGCGACGCGGAGGACGTCTATTGGGTCGAGCCGCGCCGCCGCGCGATCCTGCCGCTCGACGGTTTCCATCTCTCGCGCTCGCTGCGCAAGGTGATCGCGGGCGACCGCTTCCGCGTCACCGCCGACCGCGCCTTCGCCGAGATCATCGCGCTCTGCGCCGAGAGCGCCGAGGATCGTCCCGACACCTGGATCAACGCCTCGATCGAGCAGGCGTTCGTGCGCCTGCACGGGCTGGGCCTGGCGCATTCGGTGGAGTGCTGGGACGGTGACCGGCTGGTCGGGGGGCTCTACGGCCTCGCGCTCGGCCGCGCCTTCTTCGGCGAGAGCATGGTGAGCCGCGCGCCCAACGCCTCCAAGGTCGCGATCGCGGCGCTGGTGGCGCGGCTGCGCGCGGGCGGTTTCACGCTGCTCGACTGCCAGTTCATGACCGAGCACCTCGCCTCCCTAGGGGCGATCGAGGTGCCACGGGCCGACTATATGGCGTTGCTGGGCGCGGCGCTCTCTTCGACCGCTTCGTCGGCAGGGGCGGGCTCATCTCCTGCCGCGCTGTCGGAGGCGGCGGGTGCGGGCGCCTTCGGCGCCTTGGATGCCGCGGCGGGTGCCGACGGCGCGGTGCCCGGGAAGGTCATCGCACAGCTCTTGGTCCAGACGTCATAGACCGGGTGGATCACCACGTTGGCGGCGGGCCGCTCCTTGTAAAGCCAGCCTGAGAAGGCGCGGCGCCATCCGCCCTCGACCGCGCGGACGTCGAGCTGCACGAAGGCGCCGGTGAGCGGCTCGGGCTCCCACGGCGCGGTCTGCTCGCACGCGCGCAGCCGCACGATCACATCGCCTGCGCGCACCGCCTGACCGGGCTTGAGCGTAATGTCGCGGCTGACGCCGTTGCGCTTGTTGAGCAGGCCCAGCACCGCGACGCGCTGCGCCATCGGGGTGGCGCCGAGGTCGACCGGATCGTCCTGCGAATCGAGCGACACCTCGTCCGAGGCGCGCGGCGCGGGCGCGCCGACGGGCGCGGGCAGCGCGGTGCTCACGGCCAGCGAGTCGCCGTGGCGTGCGCCGCGCCATCCCAGGCCCGCCCAGGCCGCCGCCGCCGCCACCACTAACAGCCCGCCGAGCGCGAGCCCGCGCCTCACGCGTCGGGGCTCCACGCCTCATAGTCGCCGGTGGCGGAGGCGCGATGGCCGCCCTTCTCCAGCGCGCCCTGGGGGCGATAGGCGAGCGCCGTGCCGGTGAGATTGGGCACTGCGGGCTTCTGCCACTGCCGCGGCGGCGGCAGGTTCTGGTCGGGCGTGCCGTCCACCTGATGGTGCAGCCAGCTGAACCACTCCGGCGGGACGCGGCTGGCGTCGTTGGCGCCGGCGTAGATCACCCAGCGGCGTGGGTTGCCCGCGGTGTCGCGGCCACCCACCCAATAGGTGTTGCCGAGCGAGTCCTCGCCGACCTGGCGCTTGCCGCGCAGCCCGAGGATGGTGCCCCAGCTGGCGCCGTTCCACCAGGTGAAGGGATTGAGGTTGATGCCCATGGTGCCCCGCGCTTACCCGCCCCGCGGGCGCGGTTCAATGCCTGGCAGCGTCCGGCAGATGTGCAGCAGGTGAGTCAAAGCCCACCCTCCCCGCTCGCGGGGAGGAGTTGAGAGAGTTACCAGCTCACCCGGTCGCCCACGGCGATCCCGAGCGCGGCGGCGCGGCCGCCGACCAGCTCGAGCACCGCGGCGACGGGCTCGCCCGAGCTCACCTTCGCCTCCGACAGCGGGGTCGTGCTCGGCGCGATCGCGGCGATGCTGTGGTCGGCGCGGATGAAGACGATGTCGAGCGACAGCGGCGTGTTCTTCATCCAGAACTCCGCCACCTGCGGCGCGCCGCCGCCGGCGGGATAGGGCGCGAACAGCATCGCGTCGTCGGGCTGCAGGTCGGTGCGGAACATCAGGCCCTGCGCCTGCTGCGCCGCGGTCTCGGCGACCTCGGCGCGGAAGGTGTGGCGCTTGCCGCCGCTCTCGATCGTCACCGGTATCGTGCGGCGCTGCGCATCGGTCGTCTCGCTCGTCATGGCGGAGGGCGAGGCCGATGGTGCCGCCTCTGGGGCACCGCGCCCGCAGGCGGCGAGCAGCAGCGCCAAGGCCAGCGGCAGCGCGGCGCGGCTCACTCGACCACCGCCACCGCGACCGCCAGCGGCCCCTTGCGCCCCTGGATGATGCGGGCGCGCAGGCGCTGGTCGGGCTGCGCCTCGGCGACGCCGGCACGGCGCAGCGTCTCCATGTGGACGAAGATGTCGCCCGGCCGCCCGCCCGAGACCAGGAAGCCGTAGCCCTTGATTCGATTGAACCACTTGACCGTGACCTCCTCCCACTCGCCTGCCTCGGCGGTGAGCGCGTTCGGGTCGACGCGCGCGCGGTCGCGGTCGCGCATCGTCTCGAGCGCGACGCTGAGATCGATCTCCGCGATCGTCACCGCCTGCCAGCCGCGCTGCCCCCGCATCGCGGTGCCGCTGACCCGCGCCCCTTCGGGCAGCGTGCGCCGGCCGAACGCCTGGAGGACGCTGAAATGAAGCAGGATATCACCCATCGCGGGATCGTCCGCGACGATGAAGCCGAACCCGCGCGTCGCGTCGAACCACTTGAGAACGCCTGATACCGCTACCGAATCGGCGTCAGCCGTCGGCAGTCCGGCCGGATCGTGCGGATCGCCGGCGGTAGCGGAAGCCTCGTCTCGCACGTCGCGTCGTCGTCCCCTTCTTCGCCGTGTCGCAGCGTTAACGCCCGTCTATCGGTGCACTGCACAATGAAGCTTGGCAAGCGCCGATCGTTCATTCCTCGTCCAGAATCGCGCCGGGTTCGGCCTCGACGATGCGTCGCGCCAACGGCGGCGCGTGGCCGGCTCGCAGCAACTGGCCGAACTGGCGTGCGCGCTGCGCCGCGTCGACCGGCGCGTCGGCGAACGGCCCGATCCGCTTGCGCCGCGCGAGCCGCAGCGCGCTCTCCAGTGCCGCCGCCCGCGCCTGCGCCAGCACGGGCGCGGCGTCCTCGGCGTCGAGCCCGGCAGCGCGCAGCGTCTCGGCGACACGGCGCGCGCCATAGCCGCGCCGACCCAATGCGGCGCCTTTCTGCTCGGCGAAGCCGCGGTCGTCGACATAGCCGAGCGTCGCCATCCGCTCCGCGATGCCGTCCGGGTCGGCGGGCTCCCCGTCCCAGCCGCGCTCGCGGATCTTGCGCGCGAGATAGGCGCTGAGCTTCCCGCGCGTGGTCGCGAACCGCTCGACGTAGCGGAGCGCGAGCCGTTCGAGCGCCGCGTGGTCGAGCGGCGGCGGGCGGCGGCGCGAGGCCTTGGGTGTTTGGGGCAGCGACACGGCCATGTTTGTGCCACACTGGCATCCGATTTTGAACGCTCGGCCAAAGTACGCCTTTAACCGCTTAACTATTGCACCGGCGTGACCGCTGCGACAGGAACACAGGATGACGACCGACATCGCCCCGACTGCCCCCCAGACGCGACCGACGCCGACGGCCGACCCGCTGCCGCGCCGCTTCGCCGATTTCGCGACGCTGGGCGAGGCGCTCGACTATGCCGCGCGGGGCGGCCGCGGACTCAACTTCCATGACGCGCGCGGCACGCTGGTGCGCGCCTACGGCTTCACCGCGCTGCGCGACGACGCGCGCGCCTGCGCCTATCGCCTGATCGCGGCGGGTGTCGCCCCCGGCGACCGCGTCGCGTTGGTGGCGGAGACCAGCGCCGAGTTCGCCGCGCTCTTCTTCGGCGCGGTGCTCGCGGGCGCCTGGCCGGTCCCGCTCCCGCTGCCGACCTCGTTCGGCGGGCGCGATTCCTACATCGACCAGCTGCGCGTCCAGCTCGCCAGCTGCGATCCCGTCATGCTCGTCTTCCCGCCCGAGCTCGCGCAGATGGCGGGCGCGGCGGCCGAGGCGTCGGACGTGCGCGGGATCGACTGGGTCGAGTTCGCCACCCAGCCCGGGCCCGAGACGGCGCTGCCCGCGAGCACCGCCGAGGACGTCTGCTACCTGCAATATTCCAGCGGCTCGACGCGTTTCCCTCACGGCGTGGCGATCACGCATCGCGCGCTGCTGAGCAACCTCGCCGCGCACGCGCACGGCGTGCAGATCATCGAGACCGACCGCTGCGTCTCGTGGCTGCCGTGGTACCACGACATGGGGCTGGTCGGCTGCTTCCTCTCGCCGGTCGCCAACCAGGTCTCGACCGACTATCTCAAGACCGAGGATTTCGCGCGCCGCCCGCTGTCGTGGCTCGACCTGATCAGCCGCAACCCTGGCACCTCGCTGAGCTACTCGCCGACCTTCGGCTATGATATCTGCGCGCGCCGCATCTCCAGCCAGACCAAGGCGTCGGATCGTTTCGATCTGTCACGCTGGCGCGTCGCCGGCAACGGCGCCGACATGATCCGGCCCGACGTCATGCAGGCCTTCGTCGACGCCTTCGCCGACGCGGGCTTCCAGGCAACCGCCTTCCTGCCGAGCTACGGCCTCGCCGAGGCGACGCTGGCGGTGTCGCTGATGCCGCCGGGCGAGGGCATCCGGGTCGAGCTGGTCGAGGAAACCGAGCTCTCGGGCATGCAGCACGGCGAGGACCGGCCGCAGCGCTACCGCGCGATCGTCAATTGCGGCAAGCCGGTGCGCGACATGGAAGTCGAGGTGCGCGAGGAGGACGGCACGCCGCTGCCCGACGGAGCGATCGGCAAGGTGTGGTGCCGCGGGCCGAGCGTGATGGTCGGCTATTTCCGCGATCCCGGCGCCACCGATGCGTGCCTGATCGACGGCTGGCTCGACACCGGCGACATGGGCTATATGTCCGGCGGCTACATCTTCATCGTCGGCCGCGCCAAGGACATGATCATTATCAACGGGCGCAACCACTGGCCGCAGGACATCGAATGGGCGGTGGAGCAGCTGCCCGGATTCAAGGCCGGCGACATCGCCGCCTTCGCGATCACCACGCCCGGCGGCGAGGAGACTCCCGCGGTGCTGGTGCAGTGCCGCAGCTCGGACGAGATCGAGCGCGTGCGGCTGCGCGACGAGATCCGCGACCGCGTCCGCTCGGTCACCGGCATGAACTGCGTCGTTGAGCTGATCCCCCCGCGCACGCTGCCGCGCACCAGCTCGGGCAAGCTCAGCCGCGCCAAGGCGCGGAACCTGTATCTCGCCGGCGAGATCAAGCCCTACGACCTCGCCGCCTGAGGCGCGGCCCGGCGCCCGGCTGCGGGCACGCCGGCCCCGCCCGTGGCGGGTGCGGCGCGATGATTGTTCGTCCATTCCGGACGTTTTCTCCAGCACGGACACCGCCTCGGCGCGCAAGCGACTGACAACGCCGGCCTTGTCTCCGGCAATCCGGTGCCGAAGCGCTGGCATGTTCTTGCCGGCAGCAACGCTTCGTCAACGACGATGCCGCTAAGGCTCGGGCGTGACACGCGATCCCCACTCCCTATCGGCATCCGTGCCGATCCGCGCGCGCCTCGGCCTGCGTCGTAGCGCCGAGCGCACCGCCGGCCACCGCGAGGTGACGGTGGAGCGGGCGGAGAAGCGGGCAGCGGCGCGTCGACTCGCGCCCGCGCTGCTCGCCGCGCATCTGCTCGGCGCCGGCTTGGCGATGGCGCTGCTGCGCCACACGGCGGCGCTGCCCTGGCTGATCACCTGGGGCGCGGCGGTGGCGGTGGCAGCGGCGACGCTCACCCGCCTTCTCGTCGCGCGCGCCGAGCCCGAGGCGCCGCTGCCGCTCGCCAGCGCGGGCGCCGCCGCGGCGGCGCTGGCGCTGGCCTGGGCGGTGATCCCGCTGCACCTCGCCGGCGCGGCCGATCCCCCCGTGACGCACGCGCTCGACCTGCTGCTCGCCACGGTGATGACCGCTTCCGCGCTGACGCTCGCGACCCTGCCGAGCGCGGCGCTGGTCCTCGTCGCCGGCACTGCCGCCGCGACCGCCGCGCCGTTCGCGCTCACCGGCCGGCCCGTCGCGGCGGCCATCGTCGTCGCACTCGCGCTGCTGCTCGCGGCCGTGATCTTCTCCCGCGCGCGCGCGGTGGCGCGGATCGGCGCGGCGGAAAGCGCGCTGCGCGAACGCGAGGCGACGGTGCAGCTGCTGCTGCGCGACTTCGAGGAAGGCGCCGACTGGCTGTGGCAGACCGACGCCGCGCGCCGGATCGTCGGCGCGAGCGAGCGTTTCGCGCGCGCATGCGGGGTCGCCGCCGCGGAGCTCGAGGGCACGCCGCTGCTCCAGTCGCTCGCCGGCGCCGACTGGGACAGCGCCGCCATCCCCGACGAGCTGCGCCTCATCGCCGACAAGATGACGCGGCGCGAGCCCTTCAGCGACGTCGCGCTGCCGGTCACGGTGCGCGGCGAGACGCGCTGGTGGCAGATCGCCGCCGCGCCGCGGCTCGACGCGGCGGGCCGCTTCGCCGGCTTCCGCGGCGTCGTATCGGACATCACCGAGCAGCGCGCCTCGGCCGAGCGGATCAACCGCATGGCCCGCTTCGACGCGCTCACCGGCCTGCCCAACCGCCTCTCGGTCAACGAGGAGCTCACCCGCGCGCTGAGCGAGGCGGAGCGCTGGCGCGCGCGCTGTGCCTTCATGATGATCGACCTCGACCGCTTCAAGGCGGTCAACGACACGCTGGGTCACCCCGTTGGCGACCGCCTGCTGCGCCGCGTGTCCGAGCGGCTCGCCGAGCTGGTGACCGAGAACGAGCTGATCGGCCGGCTCGGCGGCGACGAATTTGCTGTGGTGGTGCGCGACGCGGGCGACCCCGGCCGGCTCGAGCGGCTGGCGCACACCATCATCGAGACGCTGTCGCGCCCCTACGAGGTCGATCAGCACACGCTCTACATCGGCGCCTCGGTGGGCGTCGCCACCGGGCCGCGCGACGGCCGCACCGCGGAGACGCTGATCCGCTCGGCCGATCTCGCGCTGTATCGCTCGAAGGACCGCGGCGGCGGGGTCTACCACGCCTATGTGCCCCAGCTGCACCTGGAGGCGGAGGAGCGCCGTGTGATCGAGCTGGCGCTGCGCCGCGCGCTCGACAACGACGAGCTCCACCTCGCCTATCAGCCGGTGGTCGACTCACGCAGCGGTGCGGTGCGCGGTTTCGAGGCGCTGCTGCGCTGGAGTCACCCCGAGCTGGGCGACATCCCGCCGGCCAAGTTCGTGCCGATCGCCGAGGAAGCGCGGCTGATCGCGCCGATCGGCGAGTGGGTGCTGCGCACCGCCTGCGCGGAGGCGGCGGGCTGGCCCGACGACGTGCGCGTCGCGGTCAACGTCTCGCCCGAGCAGCTCCACAACCCGCAGTTCGTCGGGGTGATCACCGACACGCTGGCGCGCACCGGCCTGCCCGCGCGCCGGCTCGAGCTGGAGGTGACCGAGAGCGTGTTCCTGCGCGAGGGCACCGGCGCGGTGAAGCTGCTCAAGCAGATCCTCGATCTCGGCGTGGGGCTCAGCCTCGACGATTTCGGCACCGGCTATTCCTCTCTCGGTTATCTGAGCGCGACCCGCTTCTCCTCGATCAAGATCGACCGCAGCTTCGTCCAGGCGGCGTCGCGCGGCACCGCCGAGGCGATCGCGATCATCCGCGCGGTGGTGGCGATGGCGCAGAGCATGGGCATGGCCACCACCGCGGAAGGGGTGGAGACCGAGGCCGAGCTGCGGCTGGCGCGGGAACTGGGGTGCGGCAGCATCCAGGGCTTCTACTTCGGCCGTCCGCTGCCGGTGACCGAGGCGCGCGCGCTGGCGATCGCGGTGCGCCGCCCCGACGCCACGCCTGCCGCGACGCGGGCGGCCTAAGACCTTCGGCGCGCTCGCCCCTTGACGAATGCGCGCGCGGCGTCCAACAGCGCCGCGGCACAGGAGTGTAGCTCAGTTGGTAGAGCATCGGTCTCCAAAACCGAGGGCCGTGGGTTCGAGTCCCTCCACTCCTGCCAACCCATAACGGTGGCGAAGGATAGATTCTCCGGCTTGCGCGTTCGCAAGTGCGGCGTAATAGCCCTATACCTCTGACGTACGTCAATCACCAAGGGAGTAGCCATATGCGTTCCATTCTCGCCGGCGCCGCTGCGCTGAGCCTCGTCGCCACTCCGGCGCTCGCCGCCACCGCCAACCCCGCCGCCAGCCTGTCGGTGGCCGGCGCGCGCGCGTCGACCTCGACGTCGAAGGACAGCCAGGTCGCCGGCGCCGGCGTGTTCGGCGCCATCATCGCCGCCGGTATCGCGGCGATCGGCGTGATCGCGATCGTCAACGACAACAACGACGATTCCGACAGCAACTGATCGGGCGCGGTCGCCAGGGGCGACCCGCCGTCAGTAGCGACGGATAGCGAAAAGGGGGTCGGTGCCGCGACGCGCCGGCCCCTTCTTCATGGCAGCGATCGCGACGCCTATACCGCCACCGCGCTTGCCTTTTCACCGCGGCCAACTTATGTCCGCTCGCACTTCCGACAGCACGGACGGTCTATCATCGCTCTCCCCACTCGCGGGGAAGCGGTAGTGGGCCCATGCCGGTCGCTGCCGGGATATTCTATCACGGCTCAACAAGGGCTCAGTATCGTGGCGAAGACGACCCCGCTCGAGTTCATCCGACAGGTCCGCACCGAGACCGCCAAGATCGTCTGGCCGACCGGCCGCGAGACGGTGATGACGGGGGTGATGGTCGTGGTGATGACCACGGTGTTGGCGCTGTTCTTCCTGGCGGTGGACTCGTTCTTCAACGCCGTGGTCAAGGCGCTGCTGAGCCTGGCGAAGTAAGGACGGGAAGCACGACGATGGCGCGCTGGTACATCATCCACGCCTATTCGGGGTTCGAGGGCAAGGTCCGCGACTCGATCATGGCCGAGGCGACCCGCATGGGACTCGAGCAACTGGTCGAGCAGATCGAGGTGCCCACCGAGACCGTCACCGAGGCGCGCCGCGGCAAGAAGATCGCGGTCGAGCGCAAGTTCATGCCCGGCTATGTGCTGGCCAAGCTGAACATGAATGACGACGTCTATCACCTCGTCAAGAACACGCCCAAGGTGACCGGCTTCCTCGGCTCCTCGGGCAAACCGCAGGCGATCTCGGAATCCGAGGCGGCGCGCATGCTGAACTCCAAGGAGGAGGCGGCGGTCGCGCCCAAGACCAAGGTCAAGGTGGACTACGAGATCGGCGACGCCGTCAAGGTGCTCGAGGGGCCGTTCGCGAGCTTCAACGGCACCGTCGAGGAGCTCGACTTCGACAAGTCGAAGGTCAAGGTGTCGGTCAGCATCTTCGGCCGCGCCACGCCGGTCGAGCTCGACTTCGAGCAGGTCGAGCGCAGCAAGTAAGTGCCGGGCTCCCGCTCGGGCGGGAGCGGCGCCGAGCTGGATGAGTTCTAACGCGGCCGGGCCGCGCTCTGCGTCTCCGCGACCGCGGAGCCGCCCGGCGGCATGCCCATTTCCCTGATCGGCATCTCCACCAGCGTGGGAGCTGTCTGCCCGTCCGCCAGCCACGGCGCGGGGGCGTGCGGCGCGAGGTCTGCGCGCTTGCGCTGCTGGCGCACCTCCAGGCCCGGCGTGAGCAGCGGCGTCGGCGTGCGGCGAAACTGTGCCGGGGTCATGCCGACGAACTCGCGGAACTCGCGGTTGAGGTGCGAGGCGTCGTAGAAGCGCAACTCGGCCAGCTCGTCGGCAGTCGGCACCGCGAGCCCGCGCATCACCGCGGCCATGTCGAGGAAGCGGCTGCGCCGCATCACCGTCTTGGGCAGGTGGCCGAAATGCTGGCGCACGGCGCGGTCCAGCCTGCGCCCCGAGATCCCGAACTCCGCGGCGATCTCCGTGACCGGCCGCGTCGGGTCGACCCGCGCGATTCGCTCGAAGCGCGCGCTGATCATGTCGGGCGTCACGGCGCGGACGACGAGATGCTCGCGCACCACCTGGTGGAGCCGGGCGAACGTCTGCTCCTGGTCGAGCACGTCGTCGCACGCCCAGCGCAAAGCCTCGTTCCACCGCCCCGGCACGATCGGCACGAGTCGGTCGGCCAACTCGTCCGCGGTCGCGTCGCTGAAGCCGAACCAGCCGGCGGGCCGGATCGCGAAGCCCGCGGCGACGATCGGACCGACGCAGCGTACCGGGAAGCGACGCTGCTGCGCGCCGAACAGCATCGGCCCTTCATAGTCCCGCCACGCGCCATCGATCATCGTCGACCACTGGCCGATCACCGGAACGCGGATGTAAGCTGTTTCGTGCAATAGGAAATCTTCGAGCACGGCATCGCTAGGCCGATCGAAGATGGTAACGAAGAAGCGTGCGACGAAGGGCGCGAGATCGTCGGGTGGCGTACGACTCAGCGACAGCGGCGCACCGTCACGTGACGTTCCTGTACGTGGGATGAAGCTGCCCATGATTTCGCGATTACGACTTGGCGCCGCCCTCGGCAATAATCACGCTCACAGAACTGGTCGGCGCAAACGATAAATTACGTACAATTCGGTTGAAATTCATCGCGCGCGCGGAGGTGCGGGGTCGCAGCCCTAAACCTTGTCAACGCACCCCGCTTCGGCTACGCGCGCTGGCTTCCACCGCATCACACGATGGAACGCCGCGGGAGGGCGGGGCTGCGGCCGCGCCCGGACGAACCGCTAGACTTGAACCGGGCGCTTCCCTCGGGCGCGCCCAGTAACAGAGTGAGACGAATGGCAAAGAAGATCACAGGCTATATCAAGCTGCAGGTGCCCGCGGGCGCTGCCAACCCGTCGCCGCCGATCGGCCCGGCGCTGGGTCAGCGCGGCGTCAACATCATGGAATTCTGCAAGGCGTTCAACGCGCAGACCGCTGACATGGAGAAGGGCTCGCCGCTGCCCACCGTGATCACCGTCTACGCCGATCGCAGCTTCTCGTTCATCACGAAGACGCCGCCGGCGACCTTCCTGATCAAGAAGGCGGCCAACCTGAAGTCGGGCTCGAAGGAGCCGGGCAAGGTGTCCGCGGGCAAGATCACCCGCTCGGCGCTGGCCGAGGTCGCGCAGACCAAGATGAAGGATCTGAACGCGAACGATCTCGAGGCGGCGACCCGCATCATCGAAGGCTCGGCCCGCGCGATGGGCCTCGAAGTGGTGGAGGGCTGAGGCCGTGGCGAAGGTGAGCAAGAAGCAGAAGGCCTGGACGATCGACCGTGAGAAGCTGCACGGCGTCGACGAGGCGATCGCGCTGGCGAAGCAGAACGCGTCGTCCAAGTTCGACGAGACGATCGAGATCGCGCTGAACCTCGGCGTCGATCCGCGCCACGCCGACCAGATGGTCCGCGGCGTCGTCACGCTGCCGGCCGGCACCGGCAAGACCGTCCGCGTCGGCGTGTTCGCGCGCGGCGCCAAGGCCGACGAGGCGCGCGCCGCGGGTGCGGACGTGGTCGGCGCCGAGGACCTGATGGAGACGGTCCAGGGCGGCACGATCGACTTCGATCGCTGCATCGCGACCCCGGACATGATGGGCGTGGTCGGCCGTCTGGGTAAGGTGCTCGGTCCCAAGGGCCTGATGCCGAACCCCAAGCTCGGCACCGTGACGATGAACGTGGCCGAGGCGGTGAAGGCCGCCAAGGGCGGTCAGGTCGAGTATCGCGTCGAGAAGGCCGGGATCATCCACTCGGGCATCGGCAAGGCGAGCTTCGGCGCCGAGGACCTGCGCCGCAACTTCGACGCTCTGGTCGACGCCGTGGTGAAGGCCAAGCCGTCGGGCGCCAAGGGCAAGTACGTCAAGAAGATCGCGGTCAGTTCGACGATGGGCCCGGGGATCAAGGTCGACGTCGCCGAGGTCGCGGGCGCCTGACGCCCCTGCCCCGGCTCGCCGGGGCGCCTCGACGAACGCACGCCCCGGCTCGCCGGGGCCTCGCCACAGACGAACAGCGGAAGGGCCGGGAGCGATCCCGGCCCTTCTCGCGTCCGCGCCCCGTCGCAACGGCGTGGAACCGCTTCCCGGATTGGCGTACGCCCGCGCGGACACAGGGAGAGCGGGGATGGCGCAGTTCGGCGACTATCAGCTGGCGATCTATCTCGCCGGGCTGGAGGGCATCGTGCCCGAATGGCCGGTCGATTTCGCCACGCTCGAACAGCGCGCCGAGGCGGCGATGCCGCGCTCCTTGCTCACCTATGTCCAGGGCGGCTGCGGCGATGAACTGACGCAGCGTCGCAACGCCAGCGCCTTCGCGCACTGGGGCATGGTGCCGCGGATGATGGTCGACAGCGCGCAGCGTGACCTCTCCGCCGACCTGTTCGGCACGCGGCTCGCCTCGCCGCTCTTCATGGCCCCGATCGGTGTCACCGGCCTGTGCACGTCCGATTCGCACGGCGACCTCGCCGCCGCCCGCGCCGCGGCCGAGACTGGCGTGCCGCTATGCGCCTCGACGCTCGCCAACGATCCGCTGGAGGACGTGATCGCCGACGGCGGCGACACGCCCGCGCTGTTCCAGCTCTACACGCCGCGCGACCGCGAGCTCGCCGCCAGCCTGGTGCGCCGCGCCGAGGCGGCGGGCTGTCGCGCGATCGTGGTGACGCTCGACACCTGGGTCACCGGCTGGCGCCCCCGCGACCTCAATACCGCCAACTTCCCGCAGCTGCGCGGCCACGTCCTGGCCAATTACTTCAGCGACCCGGTGTTCCGTCGCCTGCTCGCGCGGCCGCCCGAGGAAGACCGCCGCGCCGCGGTGATGACCTGGGCGGCGACCTTCGGCCAGGTGCTGACCTGGGACGACCTGCCATGGCTGCGCTCGCTGACCGAGCTGCCGATCGTGCTGAAGGGCCTGTGCCACCCCGACGACGCGCGTCGCGCGATCGATGGCGGCGCCGACGCGGTCTATGTCTCCAATCACGGCGGGCGCCAGGCCAATGGCGGGATCGCCGCGATCGACCTGCTGCCCGACGTGGCGGCGGCGGTGGCGGGGCGCGTCCCGGTGTGGTTCGACGGCGGGGTGCGCAGCGGGACCGATATCGTGAAGGCGGTAGCGCTCGGCGCCGATCTGGTCGGCGTCGGGCGACCGTACAGCTACGGTCTCGCGCTCGGCGGCGCGGCGGGCTGCGCGCATGTGCTCAAATGCCTGCTCGCCGAGGCCGACCTGCTGATGGCGGTCAATGGCTGGCCCACACTCGCCGCGGTGCGCGAGGCGGGCGCGCGGCGGGTGGAGGGATAGGCCCTCCCCGCTTGCGGCGTAGATCTTGCCTCAGCGCGCCCGCGCGGGCTGCGGCCCCACCGTGGCGGACACGCGCACCGGCACGCGACCGATCTTGCGCGCGAGCCCCGGCGGATCGAGCAACGTGACCCGACCGCCCTTCCACTGCAGGTCGTTCTCGCGCCGCGCCTGCTGCACCATGCGGTTGACGTGGACCGAGGTGAGCCCCAGCGCGTCCGCGAGCGTCTCCTGCGTCAGCGGCAGGTCGAAGCTGGTGCCGCGCGCCATGCCGTTGAGCGTGAGCCGCTCGTGCAGCTCCAGCAGCAGGTCGCCGATCCGCTCCTGCGCGTTGAGCCGGCCGAGCCGGGTCACGTGCGCCAGCACATAGGCCTGATCGAGCGCGTCGCCCACGGCATAGACCGTGCCCAGCACCGAGCCGGGTGCGGCGGGCGGGGCCGCGCAGACCAGCACGTCGGTGAGGGCAACGATCGTCGCCACCGCGACCGGGCGCGGCTGCGGGCAGTGGCCGACCACATCGCCGGGCAGCAGGAAGCTGAGGAACTGGCGCCGCCCGTCGGGCAGCAGCCGCACGCGCGCCGCCCAGCCGCGCAGCAGCAGCAGCGGCTCGGCGATCTCGCGCCCCTCGCTCACCAGCTCGCGGCGCGCGCGGATCGTCTGCGCCTGCCCGGCGGCCGCGACGATCGTGTCGATCACCTCGCCGTCGAGCGGGGCCAGCGCGGCGAGCCGCTGCAGCGCGGGCTGACGATCATCGATGATGGTGGCGGCGCGGATCATGGCACGTCCTCCGATGCGAGTAATTGGTCGAGCGCGGCGAGCACCGTTGGCACCGCGAAGGGCTTGGCGATACGCGGCACGTGGCGATAGGCGTCGGGCAGCGCCCAGTCGTCGTAGCCGGTGACGAACACGAACGGCACGCCGCGCGCGGCGAGCCGGTCGGCGATGGCGAGCGACGAGTCGCCCTCAAGGTTCACGTCGAGCAGCGCGGCGGCGATCCCCTCGCGCTCGGCGAGATCCAGTCCGGCGGCGAGGCTGCTCACCGGACCGATCACCAGCGCTTCCTGGGCGGCGAGCGCGCGGCGCAGGTCGGAGGCGATGAAATATTCGTCCTCCACGACCAGTATCTGTTTGCCCGCGAGTCGCCCCGGCATCGTCACGCCCCTTCCTCGTCGCCGCCCAGCGGCAACCCGATGGTGCAGCGCACACCGCCACCGCGGAACTCGAGCCGCGTCTCGGCACCGAGCCGATACGGTAGAGCCTCCTCGATCAACTCGGTCCCGAACCCCTGCCGCGTCGGCCGGATCGGGATCGCAGGCACGCCCTGCTCGACCCAGCTAAGGTCAAGACGGCGCGCTGATCTTCCATCTACATTAACATCCCACGTGATGGAGAGCGACCCTCCTGGCGCACGAAAAGCGCCGAATTTTAAAGCGTTGGTCGCGAGCTCGTGGATCGCGAGACCGAGTAGTTCCACCGGCCCCGCCGGCAGCGCCACGTCGGGTCCCGACATGGAGAGCCCGGGCCCATCGCTGACGCCGACGCTCAGCAGCTCGTCGCGGATCAGATTTTCCAGGTCAACGGTGCCGCTGGCGTTGAGCGTCGCGCTCACCTGCGTGCGCGCCAGCGCGTCGAGCCGTCCGCGGAAATGATCGGCGACGTCGTCGAGCGACTCCGCGCCCTCGACCGTGCGAGCGAAGACGGAGCGTACCACGGTGAGGATGTTGCGTACGCGGTGCTGCAGCTCCGCCACGAGCACGCGCTGGCGCTCCTCGAGCAATTGCATGTCGCTGATGTCGGTCGCCGCGCCGAACCAATGCGTGATCTGTCCGGCACCGTCGCGCACCGGCACCTGCCGGATCAGCAGCGCGCGATAGCCGCCTCCGGCCTGGCGAACGCGACACTGCACGGTCACGGGCTCGCCCGCGGCGTAAGCGCGACGGAAGGCGCGGCTCACCTTGCCCGCCTCGCTTGGGTGGATCAGCTCCATCCAGCCGCCGTTCGAGGCCTGCTCGTCGGTCTGGCCGGTGATCGCGTGCCACTGCTGGTTGGATGCGATGCGCAGGCCGGCGAGATCGACTCGCCACAGCATCGCGGGCACCAGCTCGAGCGTGAGGCGGCGCTGCTCCTCGCTGTCGCGCAACGCCATCTCGGCGCGCTTGCTGTGCAGCGCCTGCACGATCGCGGGAGCCAGCTCCAAGGCGGCGGCGAGGTCCTCGTCGCGGAAACCGCCGGCGCGGTTGCCGAGGCCCACCATGCCGATCACCGCGCCGTTCTGGTGAAGGGGCACGCCGAGGAAACTCTCCAGCGACGGGTGGCCCGCGGGCGTGCCGATGCGATCCGCATGAGTCGCCGCGTCGTTGAAGATCAGGCCCTGTCCCTCGCGCAGCACGCGTCCGTACAGGCCGTGGATGGCCAGCCCGGTCGGCACCTTGCCTCGCGGCCAATCGCTCTTGGCTGCCTCGAACGCGGCCCAGCCCCGCTCGCTGATCGCGATCTCGTCGAGCAGGTCGGTGGCGCGGTCGATCTCGCCCATGAAGCTGAACGACGCGCCGGTGACATCCTCGGCGACGCGCAGACAGACGCGCCCGAGCGCCTCAAGCGAAGGAGCGGTAAGCGCCTCGTGGAAGATCCGGTTGATGCCCTCCAGCACCGCGTTCTTGCGCGCGAGCGTCGCCAGCAGGCTGGTCTCGTCGCGAGGCTCCATCCTCATTGCTCTCACCCTTCCCCGCCAACGTCCCGCGCCGTAAATAGCTCAAATTAAACACCTTAACCTATGTCCTAGGGCAGCCGACGCGAGGGGGCGGGCGCGCAGCGGCCGAGTTGGTGTCGAGGACGGCCGGGAGCGTAGAGCCCGTCACCCCGGCTCGCGGCCGGGATGACGGAGGTGCCGGCGTCGGCGCCACGGCCCACACCAGGCTTAGTTCGCCGGCGCCGCCCCGCCGCGCCCGCGATAGCGGTCGAACCAGGCGAGGATCGCCGCCGCCTTGGCCGCCGACTGCGACGGCCGCGACGTGAAGCCGCCGTGGCTGGCGCCGGGTACCTTCACCAGCGCGGTCGGCACCTTGGCGATCTGGAGCGCGGCATAATATTGCTCCGACTCGCTCACCGGGGTGCGATAATCCTCGCTGCCCACCACCACGAGCGTCGGCGTCGTCACGTTGCCCACCAGGCTGAGCGGCGAGCGCACCCAGTAGCTCATCGGATCCTCCCACGGCAGCTTGCTGAACCAGTAGCGCGAGGTGAAGGTGGTGTTGTCCATCGTCAGCGCCTCGCTGATCCAGTTAATTACCGGCTTCTGCGTCGCCGCCGCCTTGAAACGGTGAGTCTTGCCCACGATCCAGGCGGTCAGCACCCCACCGCCTGAGCCGCCGGTGACGAACAGCTCGTCGGCGTCGGCGGTGCCGTCGGCGATCGCGGCGTCGACAGCGGCCATCAGGTCGTCATAGTCGGCGGAGGGATAGTTCTTGTCGATCAGGTTGGCGAACTGGGCGCCGTAGGAGGTCGAGCCGCGCGGGTTGACCCACAGCACGGCGTAGCCCGCCGCGGCGTAGAGCTGGACGTCGCTGGCGAAGGTCGGGCCATAGGCCGAATGCGGGCCGCCGTGGATCTCGAGGATCAGCGGCACGCGCTGCCCTTCGGCGCGGGTCGGCGGGGTGGCGAGCCAGGCGTCGATCGCGCGACCGTCGGGCGCGGTGACGCTCAGCTTGCGGACGGGGGCGAGCGTCTTGGCGGCGGTCATCACCGCGTTGAGCTGGGTCAGCCGGCGCGGCTTGCCGCCGGCGAGCACCCAGACGTCGGCGGGCGCGGTCGGATCACCGCCGGTGTAGGCGACGGTGCCGTCGCGCGCGACCGAGAAGTCGCCGCCGGTGTAAGGCCGGTCGAGCCCGCTGCCCTGCAGATTGTCGGCGATCACGGTCAGCTTGCCGTCGGTGCCGACGCGGGCGAGCTTACGCTGGCCGCGGTCGTCGAAGCTCGCGTAGAGGCTGCGGCCGTCGCGCGCCCATTGCACGTCCTCGACGCTGCGGTCGAGCGCGGCGGTGAGCGAGCGCGGCGCGCTGCCGTCAGCGCCGCCGACGTAGAGCTGCGCGTCTTCATAGCCGCGGCGGTGGTCGTCGAAGCCGATCCAGGCGACGCGCTGGCCGTCGGGCGAGACGCGCGCGTTGGCGTCCGGTCCTTGGCGCGTGGTCAGCGCGGTGACCGCGCCGCTGGCGAGGTCGACCGACTGGACGTCGGTGTTGAGCACCTCGCGCTCGGTGTCGCCGGCGCGGATCGCGGCGAACAGGAGGCGGTGCCCGTCGGGGCTCCACGCCAGCGGGCCATCGTCGTCGAAGCGGCCGAAGGTGAGCTGGCGCGCCGCGCCGCCGTCCGCCGCGACCATGAAGACATGCGCATAGCCCGGCTTGCGATAGCCGGGGCCGTCGTTGCGATAGGTGACGCGGTCGATCACCGCCAACCCCGGCGCCCATTTCGCGCCCTCGGGCTTGGCTGGGGGCTTGCCGAGCGTCGTGCCCTCGCCCGCGACGGTGGCGACATAGGCGAGGCGGGTGCCGTCGGGCGACCAGGCGAGCGCGCTCGGGTCGCCGGGCAGCGAGGTGGCGCGCGCGCTGCTGCCGCTCGCGAGCCAGCGCACGAACAGCTGCGACTGCTCGCCGTCGCCCGCGACATAGGCGATCCGGGTGCCGTCGGGCGACCAGCGCGGCGAGCTGCCCGATGTGGCGAACGGGGTCTGGCGCCCGCTGGCGACGTCGATCAGCCACAGCGAGGAGGCCATGCGGTCGGTCATGATGTCGCCCGAGCGGCGGACGTAGACGATCGTCTTCCCGTCCGGACTGATCTGCGGGTCGCTCGCGACCGACAGGCCGAACAGGTCGGCGCCGGTGAAGAGGCGGGTGGGACCGTCCGCCGCGGCGGCGGGCGGCTGCTGCGCGGCGACGGGGGCGGCGAGCAGGGCGAGGCAGAGAGCGAGACGGGAGAGCGCTGGACGCACGATGGGGACGACTCCGCGGGGGATGGAACGCGCGCGATCATGGACGAAAGTGTCGCGGGCGCAATGAGGCGGGTGGGTGAGGCGCGAGTGTAGGGGGGCGGAAAAGCTCCTTTCCATGGCATGTCGATCTGCCCAGAGTGCCACGATGCCGCCGGCGAAGGCCGGGGCCCAGTTGGGCGACGCGGATGGCTCGCACACCGGCCTTCCCAACTGGGCCCCGGCCTGCGCCGGGGCACGGGCTCGCGGCGGCGGGGTCGTCTCGCGCGAACGGTCGAACGTGCGGCCCGGTGGATTCTGAGGCGCGTTCAGGATGACGCTGGACGAGGTGGTGGCGCGACATCCCGCGACACCGCCCCGCCCCATATCGGCGGCGCCCCCTTCCCTCTCCGCCCGCCTCTGTTACGCTCGTCACAACGACAAAGATCGGGAGGGAACGGGCATGACCCCGGACGGCGACCAGCGCGCGAGCGGCTATGCGTGGTACGTGCTCGCGATCCTGTTCGTCGTCTACATCCTCAACTTCGTCGACCGGCAGGTGATCTCCATCCTCGCCGAGGACATCAAGCGCGACCTTCACCTGCGCGACGAGGACCTGGGCTTCCTCTACGGCACCGCCTTCGGCGTCTTCTACGCTTTGTTCGGCATCCCGCTCGGCCGCCTCGCCGACAGCTGGCACCGCGTCCGGCTCATGACGATCGGGTTGGCGCTGTGGTCGACCATGACCGCGCTCTCGGGGCTGGCGAACGGGGGCGCGCAGCTCGCCGCGGCGCGCGTCGGCGTCGGGGTCGGCGAGGCCACCGCGTCGCCCTCGGCCTACTCGCTGATCTCGGACTATTTCCCGCGCAAGCTGCGCGCCACGGCGCTGTCGATCTACTCGGCGGGCATCTACGTCGGCGGGGGCTGCTCGCTGCTGGTCGGCGGGCTGGTGGTGCAGCATTGGCAGCGCGCCTTCCCGGTCGACCCGCCGCTCGGGCTCGCCGGCTGGCAGGCCGCGTTCCTCGCAGTCGGGCTGCCCGGCCTGTTGCTCGCCGCGCTGGTGGCAACGCTGCGCGAGCCGGTGCGCGGCGCGGTCGAGGCGCTGCCCCCGCCCCCGCCGCATCCTGCGCCCTTCCGCGCCTTCGCCAGCGAGCTGCTGACGATCCTGCCCCCGCTCACGCTGATCGCGGCGGCGCGGCGCGGGGTCGGCGCGCTGGCCGTCAACCTCGTCGCGCTGGCGGCGGTGGTCGCGTCGGTGGTGCTGCTGCGCTCGCTGGGCGAGCCGCTGCCACAGTGGATCGCGGTCGGCACCGGCGTGTACGCGGTTTTCTCCTGGGCGAGCGCGCTGCGGCGGCGCGACCCGCCGACCTTCGCGCTGATCGTCGGCACCCCCGCCTTCCTGTGCGTGGTGGTCGCCTATGGACTCAACGCTTTCCTGAGCTACGCCGCGTCCTTCTGGGCGGCGCCTTATGCGATGCGCGCGCTCGCGGTGTCGCCGGCGCAGGCCGGGCTGATCCTAGGCGGCGGCGCGGCGCTGTCGGGCTTCCTCGGCGTGACGAGCGGCGGGTTGATCGCGGACCGGCTGCGGCGGACCAACCCGTCCGGGCGGCTGGTGCCGGTTCTGTGCGGCGCGGTGCTGCCGGTGCCCTTCCTCGTGATCGGCTTCACCGCGAGTGCGCCGCTGACGCTCTACCTGTGCCTGTTCGCGTCGCAATATCTGGCGAGCTGGGGGCTGGGCTCGGCCGCCGCGGCGACGCAGGACCTGGTGCTGCCGCGCATGCGTGGCACGGCGACGGCGACCTTCTTCATCGGTACTACGCTGCTCGGGCTGGCGCTCGGGCCGTATCTGGCGGGGCGGATCTCCACGCTGAGCGGCAGCCTGTCGACCGGGATGCTGGTGCTGCTCGCGGTGGTGCCGCTCGGCGTGGCCGCGGGCGTGGCGGCCTACCGGCTGGTGCCCGAGGCGGAGCGGACTCGCGAGGTCCGCGCGCGGGCGGCGGGAGAGGTGGGGTGAGGCGGCTCGGGGAAACGCGCGCCTCTCCTCGCCCTCCGGCGCCCCCTCACGCGCTCGCGTCATCCTGAACTTGTTTCAGAATCCACCGTCCCGCGAGCGCCTCGGCGTCTGACACTGCGGCACGGTGGATCGTGAGACGAGCTCAGGATGATGGTAGCAATGAGAGACCGGCGTTGCCGGCCCCTCCCCTCTCACCCCGCCTGGAACACGCCGCAGGCGATGCGCGCGCCCGAGTTGCCGCTGGGGTCGGTCTTGAGGTCATCCTGCCCGGCGTGGATCACCATCGCGGCGCCGTCGGCGTCGAGCAGCCCAGCCATGGTCGCGCCCGGGATCGTCGCGCCGATCGTACCGCGGCCGTCATTGCCGATCACGAGATTGGGCAGGTCGCCCTGATGCGGCCCCTGCGGGTTCATCGTACCGTGCTTCATCTGCGTCGGATTCCAATGGCCGCCCGCGCTCTCGAAGCCCGGCGGGTCGCAGCGGCCGACCATGTGGACGTGCGCGCCGTGCGTGCCCGGCGGCATGCCGCTGGCGTCCACGGTGAAGCGCAGCCCGCCCGCCACCTCGGTCACGGTGGCGCGGCCGGCCGGCGCGCCCGTCGCGGTGGCGAGCTGCGCAGTGGCGCCGGCACCGCCCGCGACCGGCGCGCCCGTGTCCATCTTCGCCTGGTCGTTGCACGCGGCGAGCGCCAGCGTCGCCAGCCCTACCGCCGTCATGCCCGTGATCCGTCGCATCGCTCGCTCCCTAAATCTCGCTGATCCATGTTCTTGCCGCAGGCAACCCGCGGCCCGCGCGCGGGGTTCCCGTGCACGACCGACGCGGGTCAGCGGTGCCCGTGCGCGATCAGCGCGGTCATCTGCCGCCCGACGTAGGCAGCCTGCACGATCGCGAGCACCAGCACCACGTTGAGCACCACGATCTCGATCAGGAAGAACCAGAGGGGCGTCCCCGCGATCATGCTGAGCCCGAGCAGGATCGTGCGCGGGTTGGCGCCGAGCACCGCGGCGGCGGGAAGCAGCTTGCGCCCCTCCTCGCGCGCGATCTGCGCGATGCGGCGGCGCTCGGGCGGATCCGCCGCGGCGCTCGCCACCAGCGCGTTCACCACCTGCGTCGGCCCCGACATCTTGTGCCACGCCCAGAGATAGAGGCCGGACAGCTTCACCCCGATACCGTCGCCGCCGGACTTGGCGGTCTGCAGCCACGGCACGTCATAGGCCCACCATTGATAGGTGCGCCGCTGGCTCTCGGCGAAGACCGACTGGACCGCACGGCTCACCCCCGCCAGCACGACGATCGGCCAGGCGACCCAGCCGATCCGGTCGTCCATAGCCGCGCCGAGCAGCGTGTACATCACCGCGTGCCCGGCATAGTCGCACAGCCCGTCGACGATCTCGCCCGAGGGCGAGGCGCGACCCGACATCCGCGCCAGCGCGCCGTCGGCACCGTCCACCACGTGCCACAGGCAGTGGAGCAGGAAACCGAGCGCGATCGCCGCAGGCGTCCCCACCCGCGCGTACAGCACCGCTGCCGCCATCACCATCAGCGCGCCCGCGATCGAGACCATGTTCGGCGTCACCGGCGTGGGCACCAGCGCGCGCGCCAGCAGGTGCGCGAGCGGGTGATAAATCGTCCTGTTCAGAAAGCCTTGTAGCTCGCGCGGCTTCCCCGCCACAGCCGGTTCGGAATCGTTCACGCGTTCCTCGTGCATTTGCCCCGGCGCGCCTATACAGGCGATCGGTCCGCTTGACAGTTGCCACGTATCTGTCACGAAGCGGCAACGTATATGTCTTCAGCTCGGCTAGGGGCCGACAAGTGGGGTAGAATGGCTTCGATCAAGGTGGCGGTCATCGGGGTTGGGAACTGCGCGAGCAGCCTCGTGCAGGGCAAATACCACTATGCCGGCAGCAACACCGCCGCCGGTCTGATCCACGAGGAGATCGGCGGCTACAAGGTTGGCGACCTCGATTTCGTCGCGGCGTTCGACGTCGATTCGCGCAAGGTCGGGCTCGATCTCGGCGAGGCGATCTTCGCCAAACCGAACTGCACCAAGGTGTTCCACGCCGACGTGCCCAAGACCGGGACGATCGTGAAGATGGGCGCCAAGCTGGACGGCGTCGCGCCGCACATGCTCACCGCCGCCAACGACCGCGGCTTCGAGATCAACGACACGCGCGACGCGGAGAAGGCGGAGATCATCGCCGAGCTCAAGCGCACCGGCGCCGAGATCCTGGTCAACTTCCTGCCGGTCGGCAGCCAGGAGGCGACCGAATTCTACATGGAGTGCGCGCTCGAGGCAGGCCTCGGCGTGGTCAACTGCATGCCGGTGTTCATCGCCTCGCGTCCCGAATGGGAGAAGAAGTTCGCCGACGCCGGCCTGCCGATCATCGGCGACGACGTGAAGGCGCAGGTTGGCGCGACGATCGTCCACCGCGTGCTGTCGAACCTGTTCGGCCAGCGCGGCGTGACGATTGATCACACCTACCAGCTCAATACCGGCGGCAACACCGACTTCATGAACATGCTCGACCGCAACCGGCTGGCGAGCAAGAAGGAGTCGAAGACCGAGGCGGTGCAGGCGGTGATCGCCGAGCGGCTGGCGGACGAGAACATCCACGTCGGTCCGTCGGACTACATCCCCTGGCTCGGCGACAACAAGCTGTGCTTCCTCCGGCTTGAGGGTGACCTGTTCGGCGGCGTGCCGATGAACCTCGAGCTGCGCCTGTCGGTCGAGGACTCGCCCAACTCGGCCGCGGTCGTGGTGGACGCGATCCGCTGCGTGAAGCTTGGTCTGGAGCGCGGCATCGCTGGCGCACTCGAGGGTCCGTCGGCCTTCTTCTGCAAGCACCCGCCGCAGCAGGTGACCGACGACGTGGCGGCCGCGATGACCAACGAGTTCATCCACGCCGACGCGCGCCTCGCCGCCGAGTAAGGCCCTCCCCTTGCACGCGCTCATCGTCGCGGCCGGCTATGGCAGCCGGCTGCGCGCGGTCTCTCCATCGAAGCCGCTGACGCTCGTGCAGGGCGTGCCGCTGATCGAGCGCGTGCTACGTGCCGCGCTCGACGGTGGCGTCACCGACGTGACGGTCGTCACCGGCCACGAGGGCGAGCGGCTGGAGCGTCACCTCGCCGTGGTAGCGGCGACGCTCAACGTGCCACTGCGCTGCGTGCGCACGCCCGACTGGTCGCTCGCCAATGGCCATTCGGTGCTGACCGGCGCCGAGGCGATCGGCCGGCGTCGCCACCTGCTGATGATGGCGGACCACCTGCTCGACCCGGCGCTGATCGCGCGCGTCGTCGCCGCGCCCGAGGCGGCGCTGACGCTCGGGATCGACCGCCGGCTCGACAATCCCCTAGTCGACCTCGACGACGTCACGCGGGTGCGTACGAGAGGCGATCGCATCGTTGCGATCGGCAAGCACCTGCCCGACTATGACTGCTACGACACCGGCGTGTTCGCGGTCGACGTGCGCTTTCATGACGCGCTGCGCGACTCGATCGCGGCCGGTGGCAGCGGCTCGATCTCGGCCGGGGTCGAGGCGCTGGCGGCGTGCGGCGAGGCGCGGGTGGTGGACGTCGGCGACGCCTGGTGGCTCGACGTCGATGACCCGCGCGCGCTCGACCAGGCCGAGGCGGCGCTCGCGGCGCATCCCCGCGCCGCCTGACAGCAAGAAAATGTAACCTCGATCAGCGGGAACGTGTCTGCCCGCTATGTCATTGCCAGCCGCGAGACCCGACGACGAGGATCGCGATGGACACGAACAAGCACGGCTTCTCCTACCGCAGCTTCGCCGGCTGGCCCGCGCTGCTGGCGATCGCGCTGCTGATCGCGACGGTGTTGTACCTCAACTACGGCCGCGATGCGTCGGCGACGCGGCTCAAGCCCGCCACCGGCACCGCGCGCGCGATGGCGCTGGCGGCGCAGGGCGGCGAGACGGCGCCCCAGCGGCCGTAGCGGAAGGCACTTCGAGACGAGGCGTCGACGCGCTCAGCCTTTCCCCAGCGCGAACGGCTGAGAAAGACAGCCTGGTGCCGCGGCATCCGTTCGCGCCGAGGAGGCGCTGAGCCCGTCGAAGCGTCGTCTCGAAGTACGTCTCGCGCGTCGCCTCACTCCACCCGCACCCGCAGCATCGCCAAGGCCGCCGCCAGCATCGTCGCGGCGGCGAAGGCCAGCGTCCAGATCGGCTCGGTCGGGAAGAAATGCTTGGTGATCGATCCCATCACCGTCGCCACCAGCAGCTGCGGCAGCACCACGAAGACGTTGAACAGCCCCATGTACACTCCGAGCTTGCGCTGCGGCAGCGCCGAGGCGAGGATCGCATAGGGCATCGCCAGGATGGTCGACCAGGCGATGCCGATCGCCACCTCGCTCAGCAGCAGCCAGCGCGCGTCGGGCACCACGAAGACGCTGGCGAAGCCGAGCGCACCGCAGCCGAGCCCGATCGCGTGGGTGCGCGCCTTGCCGACGCGCCGCGCCAGCCACGGCAGCAGCAGCAGCGCGGAGAGCGCCGCCACGCCGTTGTAGGCGGCGAACAGCACGTCGACCCAGTTGGCGCCCTCCTGATAGGCCGGGCTGGCCGCGTCGCGCGCGCCGTAGAAGGCACCGGTGACGACGGGGGTGGTGTTGATCCACATGATGAACAAAGCCGACCAGCTGAAGAACTGGACGAGCGCGAGCCGCTTCATCAGCGGCGGCATGCCCGCGAAATCGCCGACGAGATGCCCGAGCACGCCCGCTCTCCGCCCCCGCCGCGCGCGCCGGATGGCGACCAGGCTGGCGAGACCATAGCCGGCGAGCAGCGCGCCGAGCAGGTACATCTCCTTCTCCAGCCCGAGCGCGGCGACGAGCGCCACCACCGCCGCACCCGCGCCGAGCCAGGCCAGCGGAGCGCCGTCACCGCGCCCAGCGAGCGCGGCGTGGCTCTCGGCCTCACCGGCGGCGCGCGCGCCGTCGAACGCCTCCATCTCCTCGGGCGAATATTCGCGCGTGGTCAGCACCGTCCACAGCACGCTCAGCAGCAGCGCGGCGCCGCCGGCCCAGAAAGCGACGCGGACCGAGTCGGGGATGACGCCCGGCGGCGCGACGTTCGACACGCCCGCCTGCTCGAGCAGCCAGGGGAAGATCGAGCCCACCACCGCGCCGGCGCCGATGAAGGCGGTCTGCACGCCGTAACCGGCGGCGTGCTGGTCGCGATCGAGCATGTCGCCGACGAAAGCGCGGAACGGCTCCATCGAGACGTTGAGCGAGGCGTCGAGCACCCATAGCATCAGCGCCGCGACGAGCAGCCCCGGGCTCAGCGGCATGATCAGGAGCGACAGCGCGGCGAGCAGCGCGCCGGCGAGGAAATAGGGCCGCCGCCGCCCGAACCGGCCCAGCCAGGTGCGGTCGCTGAGGTGGCCGATCACCGGCTGGACCAGCAGCCCGGTGAGCGGCGCGGCGACCCATAGCGCGGGCAGGTCGTCGAGCCGCGTGCCCAGCGACTGGAAGATGCGGCTCATGTTCGCGTTCTGCAGCGCGAAGCCGATCTGGATGCCGAAGAAGCCGAAGCTGATGTTGGCCAGCCCGGCGAGCGACTGGCGGCGGCGACGCGGCTGGGTCATGCGCGGGAGGTCGCGCGGGGGGTGGAGCCAGGGATGGCGTCGGCGGTCGAGGCGGCAGCTGTGGTGACCTCGGCGAGCGGCGACCTCTTCCCTTCTCCCGTCCACCCCGGCGAACGCCGGGGTCCAGTTACGGACGGCACGCGAGATGGCGAAGCGTCCCCCAACTGGGCCCCGGCCTCCGCCGGGGCACCGATGGAGCGAGTGTCGCGCGCCTCGTCACCCGCGTGCCCCGACGCAGGCCGGGGCCCAGTTGCGGGCGGCACGTGAGAAGCGGTGCCGTCCCTCACCTCGATCCCGCCCCCCACCGGGACGCGCAACGCCAGCAGCGCGCCATAGCCCTCAAAACGCGTCCCGCTCACCCCGCTGGCCACCAGTGTCACGCCGTCGGGCAGCGTCAGCTCGCGCGGCTCGGCCGTCAGGTTGACCACGCACAGCAGCCGCTCGTCACCGGCGACTCGCTCGAACGCCACCACGCCCGGCCCCAGGTCGACGAACGCGATCGGTCCGACCCGCAACGCCGGATGCGCGCGGCGGAGCGCCAGCAGCCGCCGCGTCCAGTGCAGCAGCGAGCCCGCATCCGCCTCCTGCGCGTCCACCGCCAGCGCGCCGTGGTCCGCGCCGAACGGCAGCCACGGCGTCCCCGCGGTGAAGCCGTGCCCCGGCCCCTCCGCTCGCCACGGCATTGGCGTGCGCGCGCCGTCGCGGCTGAGCGTCAGCGGCCAATTGGCGATCGCCTCGGGGTCCTGGAGCAGCTCGAACGGCACCGCCACCTGGGTCAGCCCGAGTTCCTCGCCCTGGTAGAGGAAGATGTTGCCGCGCAGCCCCGCCAGCAGCACCATCTTGGCGCGGGCGAAGGCGTCGCGATGCTGGGGCAGCGCCCAGCGCGACACCGCGCGCGGCGCGTCGTGGTTCTCGAACGCCCAGCTCGGCCAGCCCTCGTCCGCGGCGCCGGGCCATTGCGCCAGCGCGGCGCGCACCAGCGCCGGGGTCAGCTGCTCGGCGTAGAGGAAGTCGAAGCCGTAGGCAGTGTCGAGCCGGCGCGGCGCGGTATAATCCTTGCGCACCCAGTCGCTCTCCTCGCCGCCGATCTCGGCCACGGTGAAGCGATCGGGATACTCGTCGGTCAGCGCGCGGATGCGCTCGACGAAAGGCAGCATGTCGGGCTGATCCTGACTGTGCTGCTTGAGCTGGAAGTCGAACGAGCGCGTCCGCGGCTTGTTCGAGGGCGGCGCGGGCGGGTTGTCGGTCAGCGCCGCGCTGCCCATCGCGTGGTTGATCGCGTCGAGCCGGAAGCCGTCGACCCCGCGCTCCAGCCAGAACCGCCCCACCGCCAGCAGCGCCTCCTGCACCGCCGGGTTCCGTACGTTGAGCTGGGGCTGTTCGCGCAGGAAGGTGTGGAGGTAATATTGCTGGCGCCGCGCGTCCCAGGTCCAGGCCGGGCCGCCGAACACCGACTGCCAGTTGTTGGGCGGCGAGCCGTCCTCCTTCGCATCCGCCCAGACGTACCAGTCGTGCTTGTCGCCGTCGCGGCGCTGGCGGCTCTGGCGGAACCAGGCATGCTGCTCCGAGGTGTGCGACCAGACCTGGTCGGTGATCACCTTCAGCCCCAGCGCGTGCGCGCGCGCGACCAGCGCGTCGAAGTCGGCGAGCGTGCCGAAGGTCGGGTCGACGTCGCAGTAATCGGCGACGTCATAGCCGAAGTCGCGCATCGGCGACGTGTAGAAGGGCGAGATCCAGATCGCGTCGACGCCGAGCGAGGCGACATGGTCCAGGTGCGCGGCGATGCCGCGCAGGTCGCCCACACCGTCGCCGTTCGCGTCGGCGAAGCTGCGCGGGTAGATCTGGTAGACGGCGGCGCCCTTCCACCACGGGTCGGTCATTCTGTCTCTCCGATAGCGCACACGGCATAGCCGAGCGGCGGCAAGGTCACACGCAGCGATCCGGGCGCGGCGGCGCGCGCGGCGCAGCCCGCGCCAGCGAGCGTGGCGACGGTGGCACCGCGCAGGCCGATCTCGACCAGCCGGTCGATGGGCTGGGTAGAGGTGTTGAAGGCCAGCAGGATCTCGCGCCCGCTCGCCGCGTCGACGCGCGACACCGCGAGCAGTCCCGGCGTGTCGCCGCGCGCGCGCAGCAGCGTCCGCCCCTCGCGGAGCGCCGGCTCCGCACGGCGCACCTGCGCGAGCGTCGCAATCTGGCGGAACAGCGGGTTGTCGCGCCCGAAATGCGCGGTGGCGGTGGTGGTGCTGGTGCCGAGCAGGCGATTGTCATTGTAGCTGGCGACGCGGCTGGCGAACATATCCTCGCGCGCGTCCTGGTCGTTGCCGTCGCCGGTGAAGCCCTGCTCGTCGCCCGAGTAGATCGTCGGCACGCCGCGCAGGGTGAGCAGCATCGCGTTGGCGAGCTCGACCCGGCGCAGCACCTCGTCTTCGCTCGCCTGCGGGAAGCCCTGGCGAACGAAATAGGCGAAGCGGCCGTTGTCGTGGTTGCTGACGAAGGTGGGGAGCGTGCGCGCGGCCGCCTCGCCGCCATCGTACAAAGCGTCGCCGCGGATCAGCGTCTCGAACGCGTCGGTGCCGCGCTGTCCCGCCACCGTATCGAGCACCGCGCGGCGGAAGGCGAAGTCGAGCACCGCGGGCAATCTGTCGACGCGCGTGTGCACCGCGAGCGGGCCGGGGTCGAGCTGGTCGGCCGCCACCTCACCGAAGACGTGGAAGTTCGGGATTCCGCGCGCCTTCGCCCGCGCCTGGATCGCGGGGACGAACTGCTGCCAGAACTCGGGATTGACGTGGCGCGCGGTGTCGATGCGGAAGCCGTCCACGCCGAAGCGGTCGATCCAGCCGCCGAAGATCTCGATCATGCCGCTGACGACGCGCGGGTTCTCGGTCATCAGATCGTCCAGCCCGACGAAATCGCCCATGGTCGAGCTCTCGTTGCTGAACGTGCTGTTCCCGCGATTGTGGTAGAGCGTGACATCGTTGAGCCAGGCGGGCGACTTGGCTTTCTCCTCGCCCTTGGGCACAAACGGCGTGTAGGCGTAGCTGGGGTCGATCAGGCGGGCGAAATTGGCGGCGCTCTGGTCCTGGTCACCGTCGAAGCCGGGATTGATCGCGGCGCCGCCGACGCCGCCGCGGCGCTGGTACGGATAGTCGGCACGACTGCGATAGGTGCAGTCGCCGCACTCGCGATATTGGATCACGTCGGCGGTGTGGTTGACGATGATGTCCATGTAGACCTTGATGCCGCGCGCGTGCGCGGCGTCGACCAGCGCCTTGAACTCGGCGTCGGTGCCGAGATGCGGGTCGACATGCTCGAAGTCGGTGATCCAATAGCCGTGATAGCCCGCGCTCTCCTGCCCCTTGGGGCCCTGCACTGGCTTGTTGCGGAAGATCGGCCCGACCCAGATCGCGGTCGCGCCGAGCGCCTCGACATAGTCGAGCCGGCGCGTCAGCCCCTTGAGGTCGCCGCCGTGATAGAAGCCCTTGGCGGCCGGGTCATAGCCGGTGACGAGCCGGTCGCCGCTGAGCCCGCCGCGGTCGTTGCTCGGATCGGCGTTGTCGAAGCGGTCGGGCAGCGCGAAGTAGATCACCTCGTCCTGCGGCAGACGCGCGCGCAGATCGGTCAGCGGGTCGGCGAGCGCGGGGGTGGCGGTGGTGAGCAGCGCGGCGAGGATGGTCATGACGGTGAGGGGACGAGCGCGAACGCTTGCGCTCCTAGCGTCATCCTGACCTCGTTTCAGGATCCACGGTCCCGCGAGCGCCGCCGCCACTGAGGACGCGGCATGGTGGATCCCGAAACAAGTTCGGGATGACGTCCAAGAGAACGGAGCGGCGGCGTGCCCCTCTGACGGCGGCAGCGAGGACGGGGCGGTGCCGTCCGTCCCGCGCCACGCGGAGGAGGACGAAGCCGCCCTGGCCTCACCCGCGTTCCCGCGCGGGCGGGAACCCAGAGCCACGAACATGCTGCTCTGTGGCTCTAGGCTCCCGCTTTCGCGGGAGCACACCTCCAGCGAAGATCCCGACACCACCATCCGCTCACCCTCCCCGTGCCGCGTCGGGACAGGCCGCGCGGTTCGCCGCCTGATGCGGCGCGGCGCTGCGCTTGGCCAGCGCAGGGCATACGTATTCACAGCGCGGCGCCCGCGCGGTAGAAGATGCTCCCGCTGGAGAGACCGATCCGCCGCCATGGCGCTGTCCGACAAAGTCACCTCGTTCGACATCGCGGCGCTGGCCGGCGTCTCGCAGCCCACCGTGTCGCGCGCGCTGCGCGGCGACAAGACGGTGAGCGCGGCGACACGGCTTCGCATCGAGGCGATCGCGCGCCAGCTCAACTATAAGGTCGACCGCGCCGCCTCGTCGCTACGGAAAGGCGAGGCGCGCACGCTGGCGCTACTGTTCTTCGAAGACCCGCTGCCCGACGATTCGCACATCAACCCGTTCTTCCTGTCGATGCTGGGATCGATCCTCAAGACCTGCGCGCTGCGCGGCTATGACCTGCTCACCTCGTTCCAGCAGCTCTCCGCCGACTGGCACGTCGACTATGCCGATTCGCGGAAGGCCGACGGGCTGATCCTGCTCGGCTACGGCGACTGGCAGCTGTACCGCGCGCGCGTCGAGCAGCTGGTCGGGCAGAAGACTCGCTTCGTGCGCTACGGCTCGGTCGCGGCGAGCGGCGGGCTCGGCACGGTGATCGGCTGCGACAATCGCGCGGGCGGCGCCGCGGTCGGCCGCCACCTGATCGAGCGCAAGCGCCGCCGCGTCGCCTTCATCGGCGAGGCGAGCGACCATTATCCCGAGTTCCGCGACCGCTACCGCGGCCTCGCCGACGCGCTGCGCGAGGCCGGGCTCGCGGCGGACCCGGGGCTGCACGTCGACGCGCTATCGTCCGAACAGGCGGGCTATGAGGCGACGCAGCGGCTGATCGCGCGCGGCATCGGCTTCGACTCGCTGTTCGCCGCCTCCGACCTGATCGCGCTGGGCGCGCTGCGCGCGCTCGACGAGGCCGGGCTGGTGGTGCCGCGCGCAGTGTCGGTGGTCGGCTTCGACGACATTCCTGCGGCGAGCCTGACGCGCCCGCCGCTCACCACGGTGGCGCAGGATTACGCGCGGGCCGGCGCGGTGCTGGTCGACACTTTGGTGCGCCAGATCGCGGGCGAGCCAACCGATCACCTCACGCTGCCGGCGACCCTGGTGGTGCGCGCGTCGACCTGAGGCGGCAGGCGGTCGCGTCACGGGAGGACGCTGAGGACGACCGCCTGGCGGTGAGAGCTGCTCTTCCGGCAGCAAAGCGGTGACAATGCGGTCGATGGTGTTGCTTCACCGAGGTCCCGACATCCGTCCGTTGACACCCGCAGTTTGCGCGACACCGTTCACCTGCTGAAGCGCTGCGCTGTCGCGTCGCTCGGTCTCAGCGCATCACCGGCTCGCCGTGTGGCCGCGCGCCGAGCGTCTCGTGCATGCGCGCGGGGCCGTCGAGCCGGAAGGGCGCCAGCTTCGTCGCGCCGTCGCGCTCCACGCCCACCGCGAAGGCCGCCGCGCTCTGCGCCTCGCCCGCCCCGCTGGCATAGCGCACGTCCACCGCCGCGACGGGCACGAACATCGCGTGCCCGCCCATGTCGATCGGCCGGATCGCAGCGCGTGGCAGCGTGAGCAGCAGCGGCAGCACGCGCGCCTCGCCCGGCGCGAGGAAGAAGGGCGCCGTCGCGGGACGCACGCGCGGTTCGGCGAAGAGTGCGTCGAGTTCGGCCTGCTGGTCGCGGTGGGCGCTCAGCAGCCGCGCGGTGACGTGTATCGCCTCCGCCGGCGCATCACCCCTGTTGACGATCTCCAATTCGGCGTCGAGCGTCGCGGTGACCAGGTTGATCCCGCCGCGACGCGGGCGCAGCGCCACGGTCAGGCGCGCGCGCGGTGCAGCGACGGCGGGCGACGTCGGTAAGGAGTCGGTCGGCACGGGGGCGAGGGGTGGTACCGGATCCGAGGCGGGCGGCTGGTGCGCGCGCGCCTCCACCGTCGCCGAGGAGACCGCGACCTCATCGGCGTGGACGTCGCTCGATCCCTTGCGCCGCTGCCGCCGCCACAACAGCAGCGCGGCGCCGACCAGCAGGACGAGCGCACCCGCGATCAGCCAGTCGGCTCGCCACAGCGGTGCCGGCGGAGCGGAAGCGGGCGGAGGCACTGGAATGACGCCGCTCGCCGCGGCGCTCGGCGATGGCGTCGGCGACGGCGTGCCGACGGGAGCCGCGGCCGGCGATGTCACCGACGGACTGGACGCGGCGACCGGCGTCGCGACGACGGCCGGCGCACGTTCTGCCGGTGTCGCGATGCCGCGCGGGGTCGGCGTAGGCGCTTCGCGCGGCGTCGGACTCGCTCGCGGCGCCGGCGCGGGCGTCGCTCGCGCCGTCGGCGTCGGACGCGGCGTCGGCGCGACCCGGACCGGCGCGACCGCGGCTGGCACGCTCGGCGTGGCACCAGGCCCCGGCGGCAGCGACCAGGAGATCGGCGGCGGGACTGCCGAATCGGCCGGCGGCACGGTGGTGACCGGCGCCGTTGTCGCCTGCTGCGCCGACGCGGGCAGGGCGAGCGGCAGCGAGGCCAGCAGGACGAGGAGGTTACGCGTGAACATCGCCGCACCCGCTACCGCGCTCACGGAGGAGGTCAACCGCCCTGCCCCGCGCCGCCGAGCCACCCCCGCCCGGTTGACGCTCCAACACGACGAGCCTATATCCCGGTCACTTCCTTCGATCTCGGGACATGGCACGCCGTCGCGCAGCGAGTCATACGTATGGGTCGAGGGGTTCAGGACGCTGAAGGTCGCCGTCTCCCGCCCGCCGGGATCAGACGCGCGGCCTTTCGCCGTTCGGTCCATGCGCCCGTATATTCTGGCTGACGAGGCACACGCTCCTATGGCAACCAAGGCGATCGACGCGGGCTCCGCGCGCTCCGACCGGCTCAGCGGCACGCGCAAGCGGCGCATCCGCAAGGTCTTCGGCAACATCCACGAAGTCGTGCAGATGCCGAACCTGATCGAGGTCCAGCGCGAGAGCTACGAGCAGTTCCTGCGCTCGGATCCCTCGATCGGCTATGTCTCGGGTCTCGAGAAGACGCTGCGCAGCGTGTTCCCGATCCGCGATTTCGCCGGCACCGCCGAGCTCGACTTCGTGACCTACGAGCTCGAGCCGCCGAAGTTCGACGTGGAGGAGTGCCGCCAGCGCGGTATCACCTATGCCGCGCCGATGCGCGTCACGTTGCGCCTGATCGTGTTCGAGGTGGATCCCGATACGGAGACCCGCTCGGTGCTCGATATCAAGGAGCAGGACGTCTACATGGGCGACATGCCGCTCATGACCGAGAACGGCACCTTCTTCATCAACGGCACCGAGCGCGTGATCGTGTCGCAAATGCACCGTTCGCCGGGCGTGCTGTTCGATCACGACCGCGGGAAGACCCACGCGAGCGGCAAGTATCTCTTCGCCGCGCGCGTCATCCCCTATCGCGGCTCGTGGCTCGACTTCGAGTTCGACGCCAAGGACATCGTCAACGTCCGCATCGACCGGAAGCGCAAGCTGCCGGTGACGGCGCTGCTGTACGCTCTGGGCCTCAACTCGGAGGAGATCCTCAACCACTTCTACAACCGCGTCACCTATGTGCGCGGCGAGGGTGGCTGGCAGATCCCGTTCGCGCCCGAGAACTGGCGCGGCGTGAAGCCGACGTTCGACCTGATCGACGCCGCCTCGGGCGAGGTGGTGTTCGCCGCGGGCACAAAGGTGACCCCGCGCGCCGCCAACAAGGCGGGCAAGGACGGGCTGCAGACGCTGCTGATCCCCACCGAGGAGATCTACGGCCGCTATTCCGCCTATGACCTGATCAACGAGAAGACCGGCGAGATCTACGTCGAGGCCGGTGACGAGATGGGGCCGGAGAGCCTCGAGAAGCTCGACAAGGCCGGGATCGACCGGATCGAGCTGCTCGACATCGACCATGTCACTACCGGTCCGTGGATCCGCAACACGCTCAAGGCCGACAAGGCCGAGGAGCGCGAGCAGGCGCTGTCCGACATCTATCGCGTGATGCGCCCCGGCGAGCCGCCGACGCTCGAGACCGCGGAATCGCTGTTCGCCGGCCTGTTCTTCGATCCGGACCGCTACGACCTGTCGGCGGTGGGCCGCGTGAAGCTGAACATGCGCCTCGACCTCGACGCCGAGGACACGGTGACGACGCTGCGCACCGAGGACATCCTCGCGGTGGTCAAGACGCTGGTCGACCTGAAGGACGGCAAGGGCGAGATCGACGACATCGACAATCTCGGCAACCGCCGCGTCCGCTCGGTCGGCGAGCTGCTCGAGAACCAGTATCGCGTCGGCCTGCTGCGCATGGAGCGCGCGGTGAAGGAGCGCATGTCGTCGGTCGACGTGTCGACGGTGATGCCGAACGACCTGATCAACGCCAAGCCCGCTGTCGCCGCGGTGCGCGAGTTCTTCGGTTCGTCGCAGCTGTCGCAGTTCATGGACCAGACCAACCCGCTCTCCGAGGTGACGCACAAGCGTCGCGTCTCGGCGCTCGGGCCGGGCGGTCTGACGCGTGAGCGCGCGGGCTTCGAGGTCCGCGACGTCCACCCGACGCACTATGGCCGCATCTGCCCGATCGAGACGCCGGAGGGCCCGAACATCGGTCTGATCAACTCGCTCGCGAGCTTCAGCCGCGTCAACAAGTACGGCTTCATCGAGACGCCGTACCGTAAGGTCGTCGACAACAAGGTCACCGGCGAGGTGGTCTATCTGTCGGCGATGGAAGAGGCCAAGCACACGATCGCGCAGGCCTCCGCCGACCTCGACGCGGACGGCCGGCTGACCGAGGAGCTGGTCTCCGCGCGTCAGGCGGGCGAGTTCCTCATGGCGCTGCCCGAGACGATCACGCTGATGGACGTCTCGCCCAAGCAGCTCGTGTCGGTCGCGGCCTCGCTGATCCCGTTCCTGGAGAACGACGACGCCAACCGCGCGCTGATGGGCTCGAACATGCAGCGCCAGGCGGTGCCGCTGGTCAAGGCCGAGGCGCCGTTCGTCGGCACCGGCATGGAGGAGACCGTCGCGCGCGATTCGGGCGCGGCGATCGCCGCCAAGCGCGCCGGCGTGGTCGACCAGGTCGACGCCAGCCGCATCGTGATCCGCGCCACGGGTGACGTCAGCGCGACCGAGTCGGGCGTCGACATCTACACGCTGATGAAGTTCCAGCGCTCAAACCAGTCGACCTGCATCAACCAGCGCCCGCTGGTGAAGGTGGGCGACGTGGTCAATGTCGGCGACGTGATCGCGGACGGCCCGTCGACCGAGTTCGGCGAGCTGGCGCTGGGCCGGAACGCGCTCGTCGCGTTCATGCCGTGGAACGGGTACAACTACGAGGATTCGATCCTCATCTCCGAGCGGATCGTCAAGGACGACGTGTTCACGTCGATCCACATCGACGAGTTCGAAGTGATGGCGCGCGACACCAAGCTCGGGCCCGAGGACATCACCCGCGACATCCCGAACGTCGGCGAGGAGGCGCTGCGCAACCTCGACGAGGCGGGCATCGTCTACATCGGCGCCGAGGTGGAGCCGGGCGACATCCTGGTCGGCAAGATCACGCCCAAGGGCGAGAGCCCGATGACGCCGGAGGAGAAGCTGCTCCGCGCCATCTTCGGCGAGAAGGCCAGCGACGTGCGCGACACCTCGCTGCGCTTGCCGCCGGGCGTCGCCGGGACGATCGTCGACGTGCGCGTGTTCAATCGCCATGGCATCGACAAGGACGAGCGCGCGATGGCGATCGAGCGCGAGGAGATCGAGCGCCTGAAGAAGGACTCGGACGACGAGCGCACGATCCTCAACCGGGCGACGTGGAGCCGCCTGCGCGAGATGCTGCTTGACCAGGTCGCGACGGCGGTGCCGAAGGGCCTGAAGAAGGGCGCGACGATCGACATGGACCTGCTCGACAGCGTCGACCGCCACGAGTGGTGGAAGTTCGCGGTGCAGGACGACGCGGTCCAGGCCAATCTGGAAGCGGTCAAGGCGCAGTATGACGAGGCCGCCAAGAAGATCCGCGACAAGTTCGAGGATCGCCGCGAGAAGCTGGAGCGCGGCGACGAGCTGCCGCCGGGCGTGCTCAAGATGGTCAAGGTGTTCGTCGCGGTGAAGCGCAAGCTGCAGCCGGGCGACAAGATGGCCGGCCGCCACGGCAACAAGGGCGTGATCAGCCGCATCCTGCCGGTGGAGGACATGCCGTTCCTCGCCGACGGGACGCCGGTGGACCTCGTGCTCAACCCGCTGGGCGTGCCGTCGCGCATGAACGTCGGGCAGATCTTCGAGACCCACCTCGGCTGGGCCGCGCGCGGCCTGGGGCAGCAGATCTCGCATGCGCTGGAGGACTGGCGCGAGGCCAACCCCGACGCCACCGCGGGCGAGATGCCCGCGGCGGTGAAGGAGCGGCTCGAGACGGTCTATGGCGAGCACTACCTCGACGACATCCGCGCCCGCGACGGCAACGAGATCGTCGAGCTGGCGCAGAACCTGAAAGCGGGCGTGCCGATGGCGACCCCGGTGTTCGACGGCGCGGTGGAAGCCGATGTCGCCGAGATGCTGGAGCTCGCCGGCCTCGATCGCTCGGGCCAGTCGGACCTGTTCGACGGGCGCACCGGCGACCAGTTCGACCGCAAGGTGACGGTGGGCATCATCTACATGCTCAAGCTGCACCACCTCGTGGACGACAAGATTCACGCGCGCTCGATCGGGCCCTACTCGCTCGTCACCCAGCAGCCGCTGGGCGGCAAGGCGCAGTTCGGCGGCCAGCGCTTCGGCGAGATGGAGGTGTGGGCGCTCCAGGCCTATGGCGCCGCCTACACGCTGCAGGAGATGCTGACGGTGAAGTCCGACGACGTGGTCGGCCGCACCAAGGTCTACGAGGCGATCGTCAAGGGCGACGACACGTTCGAGGCCGGCATTCCCGAGAGCTTCAACGTGCTCGTCAAGGAGATGCGCTCGCTGGGTCTCAACGTCGATCTCAAGACGATGGACCTGGGCGTGGACGAGGACGGCGTCGCCATCGCGGCCGAGTGAGCAGATAACACCGTTCGTCCTGAGGAGCCGCTGAGCGAAGTCGAAGCGGCGTCCCGAGGGACTGAGGCGGGGCGTGCCCTTCGAGACGGGCCTTCGCCTCCGCTCAGGCCCTCCTCAGGGCGAACGGATGTGGTTTTTCCCTCCCTGTGAGGAAAGCAAGATGAACGAACTGACCAATTTCGCCAATCCGCTCGCCAAGCCGGAGACGTTCGACCAGATCCAGATCGGGATCGCGTCGCCGGACAAGATCCGCAGCTGGTCGTTCGGCGAGATCAAGAAGCCCGAGACGATCAACTATCGCACGTTCAAGCCCGAGCGTGACGGCCTGTTCTGCGCGCGCATCTTCGGTCCGATCAAGGATTACGAGTGCCTGTGCGGCAAGTACAAGCGCATGAAGTACAAGGGCATCGTCTGCGAGAAGTGCGGCGTCGAGGTGACCGTCTCGAAGGTCCGCCGCGAGCGCATGGGCCATATCGAGCTGGCCGCCCCGGTCGCGCACATCTGGTTCCTCAAGTCACTGCCGTCGCGCATCGGCCTGCTGCTCGATATGCAGCTCAAGCAGCTCGAGCGCGTGCTGTACTTCGAGGCGTATATCGTGATCGAGCCGGGCCTGACCCCGCTCGAGAAGTATCAGCTGCTCACCGAGGACGAGCTGCTCGAGGCGCAGGACGAATATGGCGAGGACGCCTTCTCGGCCGGCATCGGCGCCGAGGCCGTCCGCATCATGCTTGAGAGCCTCGACCTCGAGGGTGAGAAGGTCGCGCTGCTCGAGGAGCTGGCGACGACCAAGTCCGAGCTGAAGCCGAAGAAGATCATCAAGCGGCTCAAGGTCGTCGAGTCCTTCCTTGAGTCCGGCAATCGGCCCGAGTGGATGATCCTCGAGGTCGTGCCGGTGATCCCGCCCGAGCTGCGCCCGCTGGTGCCGCTCGACGGCGGCCGCTTCGCGACGTCGGATCTCAACGACCTGTACCGCCGCGTCATCAACCGCAACAACCGCCTCAAGCGCCTCATGGAGCTGCGCGCGCCGGACATCATCGTCCGCAACGAGAAGCGCATGCTGCAGGAGGCAGTCGACGCTCTGTTCGACAATGGCCGTCGCGGCCGGACGATCACGGGCGCCAACAAGCGTCCGCTGAAGTCGCTGTCCGACATGCTCAAGGGCAAGCAGGGCCGCTTCCGCCAGAACCTGCTCGGCAAGCGCGTCGACTATTCGGGCCGTTCGGTGATCGTGACCGGTCCCGAGCTCAAGCTGCACCAGTGCGGCCTGCCCAAGAAGATGGCGCTCGAGCTGTTCAAGCCGTTCATCTACGCGCGCCTCGACGCCAAGGGCCTGAGCATGACGCTCAAGCAGGCGAAGAAGTGGGTCGAGAAGGAGCGCAAGGAAGTCTGGGACATCCTGGACGAGGTGATCCGCGAGCATCCGGTGCTGCTCAACCGCGCGCCGACGCTCCACCGGCTCGGCATCCAGGCGTTCGAGCCGGTGCTGATCGAAGGCAAGGCGATCCAGCTGCACCCGCTGGTCTGCTCGGCGTTCAACGCCGACTTCGACGGCGACCAGATGGCCGTGCACGTCCCGCTGTCGCTCGAGGCGCAGCTGGAAGCGCGCGTCCTGATGATGTCGACCAACAACATCCTGAGCCCCGCGAACGGCAAGCCGATTATCGTGCCGTCGCAGGACATGGTGCTGGGCCTCTATTATCTGTCGATGGAGAAGCAGGGCGAGCCCGGCGAGGGCATGCTGCTCGGCGACATGGCCGAGGTGCACCAGGCGCTGTTCGCCGGCGCGGTGACGCTCCACACCAAGATCGTCAGCCGCGTGCCGCAGACCGACGAGCAGGGTAAGCAGTATCTCAAGCGCTTCGAGACGACGCCGGGGCGCATGCTGCTGGGCGAGACGCTGCCGAAGAGCCACAAGGTGCCCTTCGACGTCGTCAACCGGCTGCTGACCAAGAAGGACGTCGGCGACGTCATCGACGAGGTCTACCGCCACACCGGCCAGAAGGAGACGGTGTTGTTCGCCGACGCGATCATGTCGCTCGGCTTCCGTCACGCGTTCCGCGCCGGCATCTCCTTCGGCAAGGATGACATGATCATCCCGGGCGACAAGGAGCAGCTGGTCGACGAGACGCGCGACCAGGTGAAGGACTATGAGCAGCAGTATCAGGACGGCCTGATCACGCAGCAGGAAAAGTACAACAAGGTGATCGACGCCTGGAGCCGCTGCGGCGACCAGGTGGCGGCCTCGATGATGAACGAGATCAAGGCGGTCAAGGTCGATCCGGAGACGGGCCGCGAGAAGCCGATCAACTCGATCTACATGATGGCGCACTCGGGTGCGCGTGGCTCGCAGGCGCAGATCAAGCAGCTCGCGGGTATGCGCGGCCTGATGGCCAAGCCGTCGGGCGAGATCATCGAGACGCCGATCATCTCGAACTTCAAGGAAGGCCTGACCGTCCTCGAATATTTCAACTCGACCCACGGCGCCCGTAAGGGCCTGGCGGACACCGCGTTGAAGACCGCCAACTCGGGCTATCTCACCCGCCGCCTTGTCGACGTGTCGCAGGATTGCGTCATCATCGAGGAGGATTGCGGCACCGAGCGCGCGCTCGAGATGAAGGCGATCGTGCAGGGCGGCTCGACCATCGCGTCGCTCGGCGAGCGCATCCTCGGCCGCACCACGGCGGAGGACGTGGTCGACGCCAAGACGGGCAAGGTGGTGATCCCGGTCGGCACGCTGCTCGACGAGCCGATGGTGGCGCAGATCGAGGCGCTGGGCATCCCGGCGATGAAGATCCGCTCGCCGCTGGTCTGCGAGAGCAAGGTCGGCGTCTGCGGCAAGTGCTACGGGCGTGATCTCGCGCGCGGCACCCCGGTCAACATCGGCGAGGCGGTCGGCGTGATCGCGGCGCAGTCCATCGGCGAGCCGGGCACGCAGCTGACGATGCGGACCTTCCACATCGGCGGCGCGGCGCAGCTCAACGAGCAGTCGAACCTCGAGGCGCCGGTCGACGGCACCGTCGAGTTCCGCGACGTTCGCGTGATCGAGGACCAGCGCGGCCGTCGCGTCGTGCTCAGCCGCTCGGCCGAGATCGCGATCGTTGACATGGACGGGCGCGAGCTGGCCGTGCACAAGATTCCGTACGGCGCGTACGTGATGTTCGACGACGGCCATATCGTCTCCAAGGGCGACCGCATGGCCGAGTGGGACCCGTTCACCATGCCGGTGATCACGGAAACCGGCGGTACCGTGAAGTTCCAGGACCTGATCGAGGGCAAGACGCTCACCGAGCAGGTCGACGAGGCGACCGGTATCGCGCAGCGCGTGGTCACCGAATATCGCGCGACCACCAAGTCGAAGGAGGATCTGCGCCCGCGCATGACCCTGCTCGACGAGGGCTCGGGCGAAGCGGCGCGCTACCTGCTGGCGCCGGGGGCGGTGCTGTCGGTGGAGGACAATGCGACGGTGCAGGCGGGCGACGTGCTCGCGCGTGTCGCGCGCGAGTCGGCCAAGACGCGCGACATCACCGGCGGTCTGCCGCGCGTCGCCGAGCTGTTCGAGGCGCGCAAGCCCAAGGAGAACGCGATCATCGCCAAGGTCTCTGGCCGCGTCGTGTTCGGCAAGGACTATAAGGCGAAGCGCAAGATCGGCATCCAGCCCGAGGACGGCGGCGAGGTCGTCGAGTATCTCGTGCCCAAGTCGAAGGTGATCGACGTTCAGGAAGGCGACTACGTCAAGCGTGGCGACAACCTGATCGGCGGCAGCCCCGATCCGCACGACATCCTCGAGGTGCTCGGCATCGAGCCGCTGGCCGAATATCTCGTCTCGGAGATCCAGGAGGTCTATCGTCTCCAGGGCGTGAAGATCAACGACAAGCACATCGAGACGATCGTCCGCCAGATGCTCCAGAAGGTCGAGATCATCGAGAGCGGCGACACCACGCTGCTGGTCGGTGAGCAGGTCGACCGCGAGGAGATGGACGCGATCAACGAGAAGCTGGAGGACGGTCAGGCGCGCGCCGCGGGCAAGCCGATCCTGCTCGGCATCACCAAGGCGTCGCTGCAGACCCGCAGCTTCATCTCGGCGGCGTCGTTCCAGGAGACCACCCGCGTTCTCACCGAGGCGGCGGTCCAGGGCAAGCAGGACACGCTGATGGGCCTCAAGGAGAACGTCATCGTCGGGCGGCTGATCCCGGCGGGCACCGGCGCGGGGATGAACCGCCTGCGCGTGGCGGCCTCGTCGCGTGACGCCGCGCTGCGCGTCCAGCAGCGCAAGCTGCAGGAGGCGATGATCGCGGCGGGTTCGGCCGGCACGGCGTCGCAGACGCGTGCCGCCGAGGAGAAGCGCAGCCCGCGCGACGACACCGGCACCGGCAGCGACCCGCTGGCGGCGGTGGTGCCCTCGGGCACCGGCACCGACGCCGACGCGGGCGAGTATCTCAACGAGCAGTGAGACGAGACGGGCGGCGCCCCGCGCCGCTCGCCGACCTGATCGAGCCGCCGCCCGGGATGCCGGGCGGCGGCTTCTTTTTTGTGCCCCGTCGCGGCGGCGCGACGGCGGAGCGTCCTAGAATGAGAGGGTTAATACCTGACGGAGCCCGCGCGTGATCGATCAGCCCCTTCCCTCGCGCCCCGAAGACGTGCTCGCCGACGGTGTCGATCACGCCGAGATCGACGGCGTTCCCGCGGGTAAGGGCACCGTCGCCGCCTTCCTCCGCAACGCGCGTCGCTGGGCCGAGCCGGATATCGCGCCGCCCGAACGCGCGCTGCTGACGGGCGCGATCGCCGGGGCGGTGCCGGTGCTCCGCGCGCTTGGCCTGTTCGAGGTGCTCGAGGTGCGCGATCCCGCGCTGCGCGCGCTGATCGACGCTTGCTGAGCCATGCCCGGCCGGCGCGGTCACGCGGCGCGGCGGCCGCCGCCCGCGCCGGAGCCCCGGGACACGCCAGCGCCGCCCGTTAGGCAGCCACCGCGCCGTCGGCGAGATCGAGCGCTGCGGCAGCTCGCCCGCGCCAAGCGCCTCGTGCTCACGCTGTCGACGTTGGCGGCGGCACTATCGATCGTGACGCTCTCGACCAGCCCGCTCGAGTGGATCGCCGCCGGTGACGATCTCGTGCCGGGATCGCGGTGTGCCGTGCTCGGCGCACGCGATCCCGCCCGGCCGCTGCTGGCCACGTTGACGCTCCTGCCCGTCGTGGCCCTGCTGCTGTGTGCCTGGTGTCGGCCGCGCTCGCGGCTCTGCCTTCTGCTCGGCGCGGCGACGCTGCTGCTGTGGGTCTATCGCTTTCAGCTCCGTCACTTCGGCTGCTGAGCGGCGGGCAGGTTGACGGCACGTTAACCGATCGACGCGCAATGTGCCGGCGTGCCCGCCTCGTTCTCGTTTCCTGTCGCACTGCCGCCCCGTGCCGTCGCGCGGCTGCTGCTGGCGGCGACGATAATGCTGATCGCGATTGGCCTGCTCTCCCCTGCCCCGCCGACGGCGCACCCTGCCGCCACCGCCTCGAACGGTGACGCCGCGCTGTATCGCGCGATCGACCGCCGCGTCGCCGATGGGCAGGGTTACTACGCCGCGGTCGCCGCCGAACATCGCGCCCGCGATTTCCCGCTGAAGCCCTTCGTCGCGGTGCGGCTACCGACGCGTGCCTGGATCTATCGTCTGGTCGGCGCGCAGGGCGCTCTGTGGGCGCTGCGCGCGCTGGCGCTGCTCGCTGCGATGGCCTTCGCTTATCGCCTGCGCGCGACGATCGGCCCACGTCTCCTCTGGGGCGGCGCCAGCGCGATCGCCGCCGCGTCCGCGCTGCCGCTGGCCAATGCCGTGGTCGCGCTCTGGCCCGAGTGCTGGGCGGGGCTGCTGGTGGCGCTGTCGCTCGCGTCGCGTGACCAGCGCCGCTGGCGGGTCGCCGCGCTGCTTGGGCTCGCCGCCGCGCTCTTCCGAGAGTTGGCGCTCCCGTATCTCGTCGCGATGGCGTTCGCCGCGGTGCTCGAGCGGCGGCATGACGAGGCGCTGGGATGGGCGGCCGCCGCGACTGCCGCCGTTATCGCGCTCACGGCTCATGCGAGCGCGGTCGCCGCGATACTGCGGCCGGGCGACGCGGTGTCGCAAGGATGGGTCCGCGCGGGCGGCTGGAGCTTCGATCTCGCGATGGCGCGCGCCACCACGCCGCTCGCGCTCTTCCCGACAGCGGCCACCGCCGTCTGCGTCCCGCTCGCGCTCTACGGCTGGGTGAGCAACTCGTCGGGCTATACACGCCGCGTTACTCTCGCCTTGGTGACGTTGCTGGTACCCACGCTGCTGATCGGGCGGCCCGAGAACAGCTATTGGGGGCTGATGCTCGCGCCGGTGTGGCTCGCCGGCCTGCCGCTCGCACTGCCCGCCATCGCTCGCGCGGTTGCGCCTGCTGCAACGGCGACGCGTCAACTTGCAATTGCGCGCTAACCAGGCGTTGACCACATGACGGCTATTGCTGCACCGCAGCATCAACCTTAGGATCTCCCATGTTCTCGCTCGTCTACCTCATCATCAGCCATCGCCGCGCCGAGCGCACCTGTGCTGCCGTAGCGCCGGTCGCCGTGCCGATCGTCCCGATCGCTGACGAGCCGTACCGCCTCGCTGCCTGACAGGGCGCGGACTGACGCTCGGCCCAATAGGAGCCGAAGTGGAGGTCCCAACTGACCGGCCGGAAGCGATCGAGCCCCGAGCCGGGATAGAGCGTGAACTCGCCGAAATACGGCCGGCCGGCGACGTCATAGAGGTCTATTCGTGCGAAATCGTGCGGTGTGCCCAGCGTCTCGGCCGCCGCAATCATCCGGTCGAGCGACGCCGGCGGCATCACCGGGCGCGGATCGGCGGGAAACTCGAAGGCGAGGTCGAGCCGGCGCCATGCGCGGTCCAGCATCACGCGGCGGTGGCGATGCTCGCGGTCGAGATCGACCTGGATGAACTCGACCCGCCCTCCGAACACGAAGGACTTATAGTCGACGGGCAGCACCCGGCCGCAGCCGATCAGCGGCTCGACCAGCAGTTGCGGCGCAATCTCCGAGTAGAGCCACTCATGCAGCAGCGGCGCATAGGGCCGGCGCAGCCAGCGCGCCGCGCGACGCCGCTCCGCCGCCCAGTCGAGCGATTCCCCGTCTCGAACGAACACGTTCTGCTGGCTCGCGTGCGAGGACTTGAGCACGAACGGGCGCGGCCAGGGCGGCGTGTCGGGGAGCGCGGTGCCATGCCACAGGGTCGGGATCACCCACTCGCCGCCCAGCGTCGCGGCGACATGCGCCTTCACCGCGACCTTGTCGGCGAGTTTGGGCCAGCGCGGGTCGCGTTCGAACAATTTGCGCGCATACACCAACTCGCTGAAGCGGCGCGGTGCGGCAAGATCGGGCAGCCGCCCGAACCGCCAGAAATAGATCAGTCGCGGCAGCACGTTGGGCGCGCGGCGCGGACGGCACTGCTCGGGATATGGCACGCTCGGTCCCGGACTGCGGAGGCTCGTTGCGCGGTTACTCAGCCGCCGACGCAGGGGCAAGCGCGCGATCGACGCGCCGGTGCCTCCGACCGGAATGGCGTTCAAGGCGCCAACAACAAGCGCCCGGCGCGGGGGAGCGCCGGGCGTAGGTTGGTCTAGGGAGCACTAGACGGTTCGGTGCGGCGCCCGTGGGAGGGGCGCTGAAACTCGGATCAGAGCGTGTTGCCGGCGGTGGCGCTTACATTGTCGCCGGTCGCGTTGGCGGGCAGCGCGCCCAGGTCGGTGCCGTTGCCGACCGACGCGAAGTTGCCGTCGGCGGGCAGCTCCTCGTTGAGCACCGTCTCATTCGCCAGCGTGTCGTTGGCGGCGGTGTCGTTGCTGGTCTTCGAACCGCAGGCGGCGAGCGCCAGCGCCAGGCAGATCCCGGTCGCACCGGCGACGATCTTCTTCATCAACTCCGATCCCCTTCAGATAGGCGGCGCCTCGCGCCGTCATAGCCAATCTACACTGCTCCGATCGGAAAACAAGTGAGTAGAAGCCTCGACCAACCCACGACGGCGAAAGACGGCGTAGCACGCACGAGAACGATCGCGCCCTGAAGGCGCCCCTCTCCCTCATTGTAGGACGAACATCAGGGGAGGAGGAACGTACCCTCGATCACGGTCACGCAATCGCCGCGCAGGATCACCCGGTCGCCGTCGAGCCGGCAGCCCACGCGCCCACCCCGCGCGCTCGCCTGGAACGCGCCGAACGAGTCGCGGCCGAGCCGCTCCGCCCAGTACGGCACCATCACCGCGTGCGCGGAGCCCGTCACCGGGTCCTCGGGGATGTCGAAATAGTCTGTGAAGACCCGGCTGACCACGTCGGCGGTCTCGCCGCGCGCCGCGACGATATGGACGAACGGCCCGAGCGCCTTGATCGCACGCCCGTCCGGCGCCGCCGCCCGCACCGCCGCCTCGTCGGCGACGATCACGAGCGCGTAGCCCTTCTCGTACCACAAGGTCTCGACCGCGTCGACACCGAGCGCCGCGACGATCTCGGGCAGCGCGCGTGGCGTCGGCTTCCAGGCCGGCAGCGCCATCGCGTAGCTCGCGCCCACCGCGCCGTCCGCGCGCGCGACCTCGAGCACGCCCGCCTGCCGCGTGCGGAAGCGCACCGAGTCGCGGTCACCATCCGACGAGAGCACAAAATGGCCGCTCGCCAGCGTGGCATGGCCGCACAGCGCCACCTCCGCGGCGGGGGTGAACCAGCGCAGCTCGAAGTCGCTCTCGCCGCTCGCGTCGGGGATGAGGAAGGCGGTCTCGCTGAGGTTGTTCTCCTCGGCGATCTGCTGGAGCAGCCTGTCCTCGGGCCAGCTCGCCAGCGGCATTACCGCCGCCGGATTGCCCGCGAAGGCCGCGTCGGCGAAGGCGTCGATCTGGGCGAAAGGGATGCGCATCAATAGCCTACTCGCTTGCCGAACCAGTGCGGCGTGACGTCGGCCTCCACCAGCGGGTTGTCGGTATCGACATGCCCCTCGGGGTCGAGGTGGATCAGCGTCTCCACCCGCGGAAAGGTCTGGCGCAGCGCCACCTCCACCCGCTCGACGATGTCATGCGCGTCGCGGACGGTGAGGCTCGGATCGACCTCCATGTGGAACTGCGCGAAATCGTGGCTGCCGGCGCGGCGCGTGCGGAAATCGTGGATGCCGCGGATGCCGGGCTGGCGCGCGGCCACCTCCATGAAGGCGGCTCGCTGGTCCTCGGGCCATTCCTTGTCCATCAGCATGTCGATCGCCTGGCTCGACGCCTGGAACGCGCCCCAGGCGAGCCACAAAGCGATGGCGATGCCGAACACCGGGTCCGCCCCCGACAGGCCGACATATTGGTCGAGCACCAGCGCCGCGATCACTGCCACGTTGAGCAGCACGTCCGACTGGTAATGGACGTTGTCCGCGAGGATCGCGACCGAGCCGGTGCGCCGGATCACGCTGCGCTGATAGGCGAGCAGCGCGAAGGTGGCGAGGATGGCGAGCACCGACACGCCGATGCCCAGCCCCGCGTCCTCGTTGGCGGCAGGCGCGGAGAAGCGCTGGATCGCGCGCACCGCGATGCCGATCGCCGAGGCGGTGATCAGCACCACCTGGAACAGCGCGGCGAGCGCCTCGGCCTTGCCGTGACCGAAGCGATGGTCGTGGTCGGCGGGCTCGGCGGCGAGCTTGACGCCGTACAGCGTCACCAGGCTGGCGAGCAGGTCGAGCCCGGTGTCGGCCAAGCTGCCCAGCATCGCGACCGAGCCGGTGTGCCAGGCGGCATAGCCCTTCACCACCAGCAGCGAGCTGGCCATCGCCACGCTGGCGAGCGCGGCGCGCATCGCCAAGGGAACGGCGCGACGGCGTTCCTCGTTGGTCATGGGAACAGCAGCCCCTCGTTCCAGCCGTCACCCGCGCGGGTGAACAGGCGCCGCTCGTGCAGCCGGTGCGCGCGGTCCTGCCAGAACTCGATCTCCTCGGCGGCGACGCGATAGCCGCCCCAGAACGGCGGGCGCGGCACGTCCTGCCCGTCGAATCGCTCGCGCATCGCCTCGACGCGCGCCTCGAAGGTAGCGCGCGAGTCGAGCGGGCGCGACTGGTCCGAGGCCCAGGCGCCGAGCTGCGAGTCGCGACCGCGCGAGGCGAAATACGCGTCGCTCTCGGCGTCGCTGACGCGAGTTACGCTGCCGGTGACGCGCACCTGACGACGCAGCGACTTCCAGTGGAAGAGCAGCGAGGCCTGGGCGTTGGCGCCGACCTCCTCCGCCTTGCGGCTGCCGCGGTTGGTGTAGAACACGAAGCCATCGGGGCCGTGCCCCTTGAGCAGCACCATGCGCGCTGACGGACGTCCGCGGGCATCCGCGGTGGCGAGCGCCATCGCGTTGGGGTCGTTGGGTTCGCTCTGTTCCGCCTCGGCGAGCCAGCGGTCGAAGAGCGCGATCGGATCGTCGGCCATGCCGCGCATCTAGGCGAAAAGGGCCGCGATTTCCACGCCCGATCGGGCGTGACCCGCGTCGAGGGAACCCGTCTGGCGGCAAATGATTGAATCGCCTCCGGAACAAGGGAAACGACATGGCCGCGCGGGCATATTGGCAGGGACAGATCCGGCTCGCGCTGGTGTCGATCCCGGTGGAGATCTACTCGGCGACCAAGTCGGGCGCGCAGGTCAGCTTCCACCAGATCCACGAACCCTCGGGCAAGCGGATCAAGTATGAGAAGGTGGTGCCGGGCATGGGCCCGGTCGACACCGACGAGATCGTCAAGGGCTTCGAAGTCGAAAAGGGCGAATATGTCCTGCTCGAGCAGGACGAGATCGACGCGGTCAAGCTCGAGTCAAAGAAGACGCTGGAGCTTACCCAGTTTGTCGACGCCAGCGACATCGACGTGCTCTATTATGAGAAGCCCTATTTCGTCGTCCCCGCCGACGATCTCGCCGAGGAGGCGTTCATCGTGCTGCGCGAGGCGCTGCGGCGGACCAAGAAGGTCGGTCTCGGGCAATTGGCGATGCGCGGGCGCGAGTACGTCGTCAGCCTGAAGCCGTGCGGGCGCGGCATGGTGCTGGAGACGCTGCGCTACGCCGACGAGGTCAACAAGGCACAGGGCTATTTCCGCGACATCCCCGACGAGAAGCCCGACCCCGAGCTGCTCGATCTGGCCGAGGCGCTGATCGAGAAGAAGAGCGGCGCGTTCGACCCGCAGGAGTTCCACGACCGCTACGTCGACGCGCTGCGCGGGCTGATCGAGCGCAAGCGCAAGGCGCACGGGCGCAAGATCATCGAGGACAAGGACGAGGGTGGCGGGCGCTCGGGCTCGAACGTGGTCGACCTGATGGCGGCGCTGAAGAAGTCGATGGAGGGATCGCGGGGCGCTGCCAACGAGAACGCGGGCGCTGGCAAAACCGCGGCCAAGCCGGCGACGAAGCGCGCGCCAGCGAAGAAGCCCGCGGCTAGGAAGCCGGCCGCGAAGAAGAGCGCGTGAGTGTCATTCTCCTCCTCCGTCATCCCGGACCTGGTCCGGGATCCACTCGTCCGCGCGAGCAACACCGCCTGAGTACGCGGCACGGTGGATCCCGGACCAAGTCCGGGATGACGCCAGTTGATGAGGCGATTGCTTATCGCAGCAGCCACCCACTTGAGGATTGGGTCGCGTGACGAGGAAGAAGGGCGAGGAAAAGCCGTCCCCCACCGACCCGCTCGCGCGCTACAACGCCAAGCGCGACTTCAGCCGCACCGCCGAGCCCGCCGGCACGCTCGCACCCGGCAACGGCAACAGCTTCATGGTGCAGAAGCACGACGCCACGCGCCTGCACTGGGATTTCCGGCTCGAGATAGACGGCGTGCTCAAGAGCTGGGCGGTGACGCGCGGCCCCAGCCTCGATCCGAACGAGAAACGGCTGGCGGTGCGCACCGAGGATCATCCGCTCTCCTATGCGAAGTTCGAGGGGACAATTCCCAAGGGCGAATATGGCGGCGGCACGGTGATGCTGTGGGACCGCGGCACCTGGTCGCCGATCGCGGGCAAGAGCGCGCGCGACCTCGACAAGGGCCACCTCCATTTCGTGCTCGACGGCGAGCGGATGAGGGGCGAGTGGCTGCTCATCCGATTGCGCCCGCGCGGGAAGGAAAAGAACGAGAACTGGTTGCTGCGCAAGATCGACGATGCCTACGCCGGCGGCACCGACACGTTGGTCGAGACCGCGCTGACCAGCGTCACCACGGGCCGCACGATGCAGGAGATCGCCGAGAGTGCGCCGCCGCACGAGGAGGCCGCCGCGACGAGAGCGAAGCCTGTCAGAGCCAAGGCCAAGCCCGCCAGCCGCGCGCGCAAAGCCGCCCTGCCCGCCTATGAGCCGCCGCAGCTCTGCACCTTGGTCGACGCGGTGCCGAGCGGCAGCGACTGGATCCACGAGGTGAAGTACGACGGCTATCGCGCGCTCGTCGCGGTCGCCGATGCGCAGGCCAAGGTCTACACGCGCAACGGCCTCGACTGGACCGACAAGTTCGCCGGCATCGCCTCGGCCGCCGCCGCGCTCCCGGTCGGCAGCGCGCTGATCGACGGCGAGATCGTCGCCTTCAAGGATGGGCGTCCCGATTTCTCGACGCTCAAGGACGCGATCAGCGGGGGCGGCGCGATGACGCTCTTCGCCTTCGACCTGCTCGAGCAGGACGGCGAGGACCTGCGCGGGCTCGCCAACGTCCAGCGCAAGGAGCAGCTGCGCGCGCTGGTGGGTGTCGGCGAGGAGCGGCTCCAATTCGCCGAGCACGTCATCGGCGCCGGCGAGCAACTGTTCGAGACCATGTGCCGCGAGGGCTTCGAGGGCGTGGTCTCGAAGAAGGCCGACGCGCCCTATCGCGGCAAGCGCACCCAGGCGTGGCTCAAGGTGAAATGTACGCGCCGGCAGGAGTTCGTCGTGGTCGGCTGGACACCGTCGGACAAGCGCCGCGGCTTTCGCTCGCTGCTGCTCGGCGTCAACGAGAGCGGCGAACTGCGCTACGCCGGCAAGGTCGGCACCGGCTTCTCGGGCGCGCTGATCGAGGAGCTGACCGCCAAGCTGGAGAAGCTCGAGCGCAAGACGCCCACGGTCGCGGCGCCGCGCGCGGCGGTACGCGGCGCGCGCTGGGTCAGCCCGAAGCTCGTGGCCGAGATCGCCTTCACCGAGACCACGCCCGAGGGCGTGCTGCGCCACCCCAGCTTCCTCGGCCTGCGCGGCGACAAGAGCGCCGCGGAGGTGGTGGTGGAGCGGCCCGCACCCGCGCCGAAGGCCGCCGCGGCGCCGACCAGCTCGATCAAGGTGTCGAGCCGCGACCGCGTCATCTTCCCCGAGAGCGAGGTGACCAAGGGCGACCTCGCGGATCATTATCTTGCGGTCGCCGGAATCATGCTGCCCTGGGTCGGTCACCGCCCGATTAGCCTGGTGCGCTGCCCGCAGGGACGCGCCAAGCACTGCTTCTTCCAGAAGCACGACGCCGGCTCGTTCGGCGACACCGTGCACCAGGTGCCGATCCGCGAGAAGGACGGCTCGACCGAGAACTACCTCTACGTCGACTCGGCGGACGGCCTCGTCGCCTGCGTCCAGATGGGAACGATCGAGTTCCACGGCTGGGGCTCGACCGTGACAGCGTTGGAACGGCCCGATCGCATGGTGTTCGACCTCGACCCCGACGAGGATCTCGACTTCGCCGCCACGAAGCGCGCCGCCGAGCATCTCAAGGAGCAGCTCGCCGAGCTGGGCCTGACGAGCTTCCCGCTGCTGTCGGGCGGCAAGGGCGTCCATGTCGTGGTGCCGCTGACGCCGTCGGCGGAATGGCCGGCGGTGCGCGACTTCGCCGAGCGGTTCGCGCGCGCGCTGGCGCAGGCCGAGCCCGAACGCTTCGTCGCGAACATGAGCAAGGCCAAGCGCAAGGGCCGGATCTTCATCGACTATCTGCGCAATCAGCGCGGCGCGACGGCGATCATGCCCTATGCCGCGCGCGCGCGCGCCGGCGCACCGGTGGCCGCGCCGGTGTCCTGGACCGAGCTGCGCGACCTCGACACCGCGGCGCGCTGGCACGTCGGCGATGCGGCCGAGCTGATCGCGCGCGCCAACGGCCGCTCGCTCAAGGGCTGGGGTATCGCAGACCAGATTCTGCCCGAGGTGTGAGGGGTGAGAGCGGGACGGCTCCCATGGTCGCAGCTCCTCCCCGCTAGCGGGGAGGGGACAGCTCGCCGTAGGCGAGTGGTGGAGGGGGCTCTCCACGCAGCGCAGCATTCGCGGCGCCCCCCCCTCCACCATGCTGCGCATGGTCCCCCTCCCCGTGCCGGGGAGGATCTGGGGCCACAGCGAGCTCGCGCGGTCGGATCACGTTATAGTGGTCTCATGTACCGCCCGCTCAGCCTCGCCCTCCTCCCGTCCGCCGTCGCGCCAGCGGCCGCGGCGACGCTCCCACCCTCCTGGGTCGGCACGGTGCAGGGGCGGCTCGCCGCCGACGCAGCGCTTCACGCACTGAGCGAGCGGCTCGCGTCCAGCGAGAGCGCGACTCTGGTGCTCGACGGCTGGTGCGCCGAGCATCAGATGGCCGCCGATCCCAGGATCAAGGCCGAGCGGATCCGCGGCGACGAGCGCCCCGCCCCGCCCGAGATCCGCACCCTGCTCAAGGTCTCCGCCACCGAGCGGGTCGGCTACCGCCACGTCCGGCTGCGCTGCGGGCAGCACGTCCTGTCCGACGCGGACAATTGGTACGTTCCGGCGCGGCTCACGCCCGACATCAACCGCCAGCTCGACACCAGCGATACGCCGTTCGGCCGTGCCGCACAGCCGCTCCATTTCCGCCGCTACACGTTGACGAGCCAGCACCTGTGGTCGCCGCTACCGCGGCGCTGGGAGACGCTACCCTCCTGGCGCTGGCCGCACCGCGCCGAGATCGACGTCGCCGACACGGTGATCGAGAATCGTGCCGTGCTGCTGCTCCCCGACGGCGCGCCGATCAGCGCGGTGGTCGAGCGCTATACCGGCGCGGTGCTCGCCTACCCCGGCCCACCGGTGGCGCGCTGAAACATTGCGCCGCGGCTTTGCACTGCACCGCGGCATCGCCTAGGGTCGTCCCCGCCCGCGCACGGAGGACCGAGTGGCGACCCAGCCTGCCCTGTTCGATGCCGGGACGAACGCCCGCCGCTGGCTCGATGATTACGGCGGCGCCGCCGACGATGCGATGCGTGCGGGCGACGCCGCTGCAGCGCTGGCGATGCTCGAGGAACTCGCCGCCGTCGCTGGCGACGACCTCGGCCACGCGCGCGAGCGGGTGCAGCGCCACGCCGCCGACATCGGCACGGGCTTCCGCATCATCGGCGAGGACAGCGAGCGACCCTGGCCGGTCAGCCCGATACCGCTGCTGATCGAGGCGGACGAATGGACGCATATCGAGCGCGGCGTCGCCCAGCGCGCCGATCTGTTCGAGACGATCCTCCAGGACCTGTACGGCGCGGCGCAGCTGGTCGAGCGCGGCCACCTGCCCGCCACGCTCGTCACCGGCAGCCCCTATTTCCTCCGCCCGCTGGTCGGCCTGACGCCGCCGGGCGGCTACCACCTCCGCTTCGTCGCGGTCGATCTCGGGCGTGGGCCGTCGGGCGAGTGGCGCGTGCTGGCCGACCAGCTGCGCGCACCCACCGGCGCGGGCTATGCGCTGGAGAACCGGCTGGCGGTGAGCCGCACGCTCGGCGGATTGCAGGGCCGGCTCAACGTGCGCCGCCACGCCCCCTTCTTCGCCGCCTTCCGCGACGGGCTCGCCGCCGCGTGCCGACGCAGCGACCCGCGGATAGGGCTGCTCACCCCCGGCCGCTACAATCCCAGCTATCCCGAGCAGGCGCATCTCGCGCGCTACCTGGGGTTGCTGCTGGTCGAGGGCGACGATCTCGCCGCGCTAGAGGACCGGCTGTACGTGCGCACGATCGGCGGCCTCAAGCGGGTAGACGCGCTGTGGCGGCGGCTCGACCCGCGGCTGCTCGACCCGCTCGCCTTCGACTCGCACTCGCGCATCGGCGTGCCGGGGCTGATCGACGCCTGGGCCGCGGGCAATGTCGTGCTCGCCAACGCGCCCGGCGCGGGGGTGCTGGAGAGCGCCGCCTTCGGCGCCTTCCTGCCCCAGCTCGCCACTCGGCTCACCGGTGCGGACCTGATCCTGCCCAACATCGCCACTTGGTGGTGCGGCCAGCCGCGCGAGGCGCAGCATGTCGCCGCCGAGCTGCCCTCGCTGCTGCTCTCCTCCGCGTTCGGCGCGCGCACGCTTGGCCTGCCCGGAGAGGCGCCGGTGGCGGGTGCCGACCTGTCCATGGCGCAGCGGGCCGCGCTACTGGAGGAGATGGCGGCGCGACCGCAGGACTATGTCGGGCAGGAGATCGTCCGCCTCTCGACCATGCCCGTCGTGATCGCGGACCGGATGGAGCCGCGCCCCTTCACGCTGCGGGTCTTCGCCGCACGCGACCGCGACGGGTGCTGGCAGGTGATGCCCGGCGGCTTCGCACGCATCGGCGCCCACCCGGACCCGCGCGCGGCGGTGATGGGCGAGGGCAGCTGGTCCGCCGACGTCTGCGTCCACGGCCGCGATCCGGTCGCGCCCGTGTCGCTGCTGCCCGCGGTCGACACGCTCCACGTCCGCCGCAACCCGGGCACATTGCCGAGCCGAGTCGCGGACAATTTCTTCTGGCTCGGCCGCTACCTCGAGCGCGGCGAGGCGATGCTCGCGGTGATCCGCGTGATGCTGGGCAACTCGATCGACGCCGACGCCGGCGCCGCGCTCGGCACCGCGACGGTCGGCAAGTTGGTCAACGAGCTGGTCGGTGCGGGCGCCGCGCCTTCGCCACCGTCGCTGCGCCGCGCCGACCTCACCCATTTCGCGCGCACCGCGATGGAGGCGCGCGCCGACGGCTGGCAGTCGGTCGCCGCGATCAACGCGCACGCGCAGCGGATCGCGGGCGGCTCGCGTGACCGGCTGTCCGCCGACATGATCCGGCTGCTCGACGCGCCCTTCCCTACCCACCGCGGGCTGCTCGACCGCGCCGGCTCGCTCCAGCGCCGCTACGCCGCCATCGCTGGGCTCTCGGCCGAGCATATGGGTCGGACCGCGGCGTGGCGCTTCCACGACCTCGGCCGCCGCATCGAGCGCGCGCAGGCGATCGCGCGCGCCGCGCGCGTGTTCGGCGCGACCGGCGCCTCGCTCGACGATCTCTCAACGCTGCTCGACCTCGGCGACAGCCAGATCAGCTACCGCCAGCGCTATCTCACCGGGATCGCGCGTGTGCCCGTGCTCGACCTGGTCGTGCTCGATCCCGGCAACCCCCGCGCGCTGATGTTTCAGGTCGAGGCGATCCGCGACCATCTCGCCCGCCTGCCGGTGCTGCAGGACGACGGCATGGCCGAGGCACAGCAGATCGAGGCGACCGAGCTCTACGCGATGGTCGCGCCCGAGCAGGCCGCGACGCTGACCGGCGAACTGCTGCTGGCGATCGAGCAACGGCTCGGGCGGCTGTCCGACGCGGTGGCGCGACGCTACTTCCTGCAAGGCGCCGAGCCGCTGCGCGCGGGCGGGTTGACGCTGGCATGAGCGACGTGCTCGCGCCCCCCCCGCTCGCCGCCGACGCGGGCCAGGCCATGCGCTACGACATCGTCCATGTCACCCGCTTCGACTATGGCAATGCGGTCAAGTTCGCGCGCTGCAACCTGCGGCTGCGCCCGATCGACTGGCCCGGGCAGCGGGTCGAGTCCTACACGCTGACCGTCGCGCCGGCGGGGCGCGTCCACCCGGCGCGGGCCGAGGCGGGGCTGGCGCATGTCGCGCGGCTGGTGATCGAGGAGCCGGTGCGCTCGCTGACGATCGAGAGCCGTGCGCGCGTCACGATCGATCGCGCCGTGCCCGTGCCGCAGGCGGACGACCCGTCGCTCGCCGAAGTGGCGGCGCTGGCGCGGTCCTCTAACGACCTCTCCGCGGCGGGACCGGCGGCCTATCTCTTCCCCTCGCCGCTGATCCCGCTCGATCCCGCGATCGCCGATTATTGCCGCGCCGATCTCGCCCCCGGATGCAACGCGCTGGAGGCGGGGATCGCGCTGGCGCGGCGGATCCAGCGCGACTTCGTCTTCGATCCCGCCGCCACCTTGGTCGACACGCCGCCGCACGAGGCGTTCCGCCAGCGCCGCGGCGTGTGCCAGGATTTCGCCCAGGTGATGATCACCGGACTGCGCGCCGCCGGTCTGCCCGCCGCTTATGCTTCGGGCTATATCCGCACGCTGCCGCCGCCCGGGCAGGAGCGGCTGGTCGGCGCCGACGCCACCCATGCCTGGGTGCTGCTGTGGTGCGGCCCCGCGCGCGGCTGGATCGGGCTCGACCCCACCAACGGCATCTGGATGGCCAGCGACCATGTCGTCGTCGCGATCGGGCGCGACTATGCCGAGATCGCGCCGGTCGACGGCGTGGTGCTCGGCTCGGGCGCGCAGGCGATGGAGGTCAGCGTCGACGTCGCGCCGCTGACGGACTGAGCCCGCGGCTCAGCCGCGCCGCGCGATCGTTTCGATCGCATGGGCCGCGGCGCGGCGCGCGCTGTCGGCCAACCCGGTCTCGCCCTCGGAGAAGCGCAGCCACAGCCGCCCGAGCGCGGCGAAGCCGAGCGTCCCCGCAATCCCCGCGACTCGATGCGCCATGTCCGCCAGCGCCGCCAGATCGTGCTCGTCGCGCGCGGCGGTGAGCATCACGCCGAAGCGCTCGACCAGCGCCGCCACCTCGGCGGCACCGAAACTCGCCTCGAGCCGGTCGAGCGTCGCCAGCGTGGCGTCGCGGTGCCAATCCGCGAGCGCGTCGGCGAGCGCCTCTGGCAATGCCTCCGCCGGCACTGCCGCGTCATAGCCGAGCGCGCGCCAGTCGTGCCGTTCGATCCAGTCGTCCGGCGCGAGCGCGAGCACCGGGAGACACGGCACGTCGGCGAGCGCACGAACCCGCGTGGGCGACGGCGCCCCGGGCGTGATCGCGACGAGCGCGGCGTCGGGCGCCTCGGCGCCGACACGCGGATCGGCCGCCCCATCGCACAGCCGCCAGCCGCCGACGTTCAGCGTCGCCGCGGCGGGCCCGACGAGCATGAGACAGTGATTCTTCTTTATCCGCATCAAACTTCCACCGTTCTGGTCGAAAAATCGCTCGACAGAGCGGCCCCGTCGCGAAACCCTTTCTGCCACAAAAAAGATAATGAAGTCGGTATGATGCCAGAACAGGAGCAGAGATTAGGGGGCCGCGCCCTCGTCGCTGACGATCACCCGCTGACGCGCGAGGGATTGTCGCTTGCCGCACGCGCGGCGCTGCCGGGCGTCTCGGTCGTCGCGGTGGGCACCGTGAGCGAGGCGAGCGAGGCTGCCGCCCGCGGACCGTTCCGCATCATCCTGCTCGACTTCCACCTGCCCGACGCGAACGGCTTCTCGGGCCTGCTGACCTTGCAGATGCACGCGCCGCGCACCCCGGTCGTGCTCGTTACCGCCAGCGAGGAGCCCTCGCTGGTCGAGGCGGCGCGCGCGCTCGGTGCCGCCGGCTATCTGTTCAAGAGCCTGCCGCTCGACGCCTTGGCCGAGCGGCTGCGCCGGATCGACTCGGGCCAGACCGCTTTCCCGCCGATCAGCGGCGCCGCGCCCCAACTCGGCGACCTGCGCGCGCGGATCGAGACGCTATCGCCGGCGCAGCGCGGCGTGCTGATCGCGCTCGCCGACGGTCGCTCGAACAAGCAGCTCGCGCGCGACCTCGACGTCACCGAGGCCACGATCAAGGCGCATATGACCGCGATCTTCCGCAAGTTGGGCGTGACCAACCGCGCGCAGGCGATGCTGGCGGTACAGCCGCTGCTCGGCGCCACGCCCAAGTGAGCGCGGGGACGCGACCGCGGCCGCCCTCGCGTCGGCGCTTCCTGCTGGTCGCCGTGCTCGCCCCGCTGCTGGTGGCGGCGCTGATCGCCTGGACCGACTCAGAATATGCGCGCTCGCTTCGGCTGCAATCGGCCGCGGCGCGTTCGTTTGATCGTGAGCGCGCGCAGGTGATGCTGCTCTCCGCCATGAAGGACGCCGAGACCGCGCAGCGCGGTTATCTGCTCACCGGCAATGCCGCCTTCCTCGGTCCCTATGCGCCTGCCCGCCGCTTCGTCACCCGGCTACGTGCGGTGGAGGGGGTCGCTGATCCGGAAGTGGCAGCGCTGATCGACACCAAGTTCGCCGAGCTCGATCGCACGCTGGCGCTGTCTCGCGCCGGCCGGCGCGAGGCCGCGCGTGCTGCGGTGGCCGACGGCGAGGGGCGGCGTGTCATGGACCGGCTGCGCGCCGCGCTCGCGCGCGCCGGTGTCAGCGAGCGGGCGCTGACCGCCGAACGCCGCGCCGCCTTCGCGCGGCAGCGGAGCGAACTGCGGCTGCTGCTGCTCGCCACCGGCGCGATGTTGACACTGGCGCTGGCACTGACGCTTCGCTCGCTGTGGCGCTCGCGTCGCGAAGCATACGATGCCGCGCTCGACGCCTATGAGAAGGGCGAGCGCAATGCCGCGATCCTGCGCGGCACCAGCGACGCGCTGCTGATCCTCAATCCCAGCTGTACGATCGAGATGATCAACGACGCCGCCGGCGCGCTACTCGGTTATACCCCCGAGGAGCTGGAGCGGCGCGATGTCGCCACGGTGCTGCGCATCGCCGAGGGCAGCGGCGGCTTCCACGGGCGTATCGGGCTGGACGATGGCCGGCTCGATCGCCCCCTGCTCACCGACCGGGTCGCGCGCCACCGCGATGGCAGCGAGCGGCACGTCGACGTGGCGATCGGCGTGATGCGCGTGCCGAGCGGCGACCATCTCGTGCTGTCGCTGCGCGACGCCTCCGAGCGCGCGCGGGTCGAGCGCGCCAAGGACGAGTTGATCTCCACGATCGGACACGAGCTGCGTACCCCCCTCACCTCGGTGGTCGGGTCGCTCGCGTTGCTGCGTGGCGGTGCCGCGGCGGACCTGCCGCCGCAGGCGGCGCGGCTGGTCGACATCGCCGACAATAACGCGCGGCGGCTGATCCGGCTGATCAACGATTTACTCGACATCGACCGGATCGAGTCCGGCCAGCTGGCGATGGCGCGCACGCCGCTCGACCTCCGCGAGGTGGTGGCGCGCGCGGCGCTCGACAGCGACGGCCTCGCGCGCAGCCGGGACGTGGTGCTGGCCGACGCGTCCACGGGCGCCCCCGTGCCGGTCGAGGGCGACGCGGAGCGGCTGCTGCAGGTCGTCACCAACCTCGTCTCCAATGCTATCCACGCGTCCCCTGCGGGCGCCACGGTGACGATCGCGGCACGAGTCGAGGCCGGGCGCGCGCTGATCGCGGTCGAGGATCGCGGCGAGGGCGTGCCGGCGGCGGTGCGGCCGCGGCTGTTCGAGCGATTTGAGAGCGGCCGCGCCGCGACCCATGCGCCCGCCTCGGGGCTGGGGCTGGCGATCTCGCGCGAGATCGTCCGCCGCCACGACGGGACGATTTGGTTCGAGGATCGCGACGGCGGCGGTACGCGCTTCGCTTTCGCTCTGCCATCACCAGGAACGGAGCTTGGAGACGCGCCCGCCTCCGACGCGCCGCTGCCGCTGCCGCTGCTGCTTCACCTCGACGACGACCCCGACGTCCGCGATACCGTCGCCGCGGCGCTCGCCGGGGTCGCCCGCGTGCTGCCGGCGGCGAGCCTCGCCATGGCGCGCGCGCTGCTGCGCGACGGCGCGCCGGACCTCGCGCTGCTCGACATGCAGGTGGTCGACGGCCACGGGCCCGAGCTCGCGCCCGAGCTGGTCGACGCGAGCGGCGCGCCGGTGCCGGTGGTGATCTACTCGGGCCAGGTGGTACCGCCCGCGCTCGCTGCCCGCGCGGCGGTGGTGCTCACCAAGGGACGCCACGACCTGCCTGAGCTGGTTGCGACGGTGCGGCGGCTGCTCGCCGAGCGTCACGCGCCGGTGGACGCCTGATGTCGCTGCGCCTGCTCTTCGTCGACGATGATCCCGATATCCGCACCATCGTCGAGCTGGCGCTGGGGCTCGACCCGACGATCGAGCTGCGCGTCGCCGCCAGCGCGGGCGAGGCATTGAACGCGCTCGCCGCGACGCATCCCGACGCCGCGCTGCTCGACGTGTCGATGCCCGACATGGACGGTCCTGCGCTGCTCGCCGCGCTGCACGACCGCAGCCCCGGTCTGCCGGTGATCTTCATGACCGCGCACGGTCGCGAGCGCGACGTCGCAGCGCTGCGCGCGATCGGCGCGCGGGGCGTGATCGTCAAGCCGTTCGACCCGCTGTCGCTGTCCGCGCAGATCCTCGCGCTGCTCAGCGGCTGAGCGTCGCCTCCAGCCGCGCGATCGCACCGGCGAGCTGGCGCACGCTGAGGGGAGCGGCGAACTCGATCGCGAACGCCTCGTCCCCGGCCCAGGCGAGCTTGCCGCGGACGACCAGCTCGGCGTCGATCACCACCTCGATCGCGCTGCCGGCGTCGGCGGGCGGCGCACCCGCGACGCGTACGCCGCCGAGCCCGAGGTCGATCGCGCGATGCTCGGTGAGCCGCGCGTCAGTGACGAGCTCGACCGGGCCGTCGTAGCGGAACCGCGGGCTGCGCGGCGTCTCGGCCACCGCGCGCAGCGCCTCCTCACCGAGCGGCTCGTCGAAGCTCAGCCCCACCATCGTCTCGCGTACCCAGCGCACCGTGGCGGCGCGCGCGATCAGCCCGCGCGTCTCGATCGTCGCCGCCGTGCCGACCGCGGGCGGCGGATCGAGCTCGATCCCCGCACCGCCCGGCCCGAGATTGCGGACGGTGCAGACGTGCTGCCGTCCCGCGACCATCAGGCGACCCAGCGCGTAGAGCGTGCGCTCGCGCGGCGCGGCGCGCTGCTCCTCGCCCGCGCGCGACGGCACCTGATCGGCCCCCTGGCTCATCCCGTCCTCCGTCATGCGCCAGCGCGCCGCGTGATTAATCATCCTGCCCGCCCCAACAATGATCCGACGCTGTCGCGATCGAACTTCAACCGCAGCGTCACATACGGCCCCCGCCGCGTATAGCGATCCTGACCGAAGTCGCGGTCACGATAGCCGCTGACGTTATAGCCCGCGCTGATCCACAGGTCACGTGCCGGCGACACGCCCACGTTCGGCCCGGCGCTGAAGGCCATGGTGTGGCTCGAGATACCGTGCTGCACCGAACCCTGCACCCCGAGATCGAACCGGCGGCCGAGATCGCGCCGCAGCTCGACGCCGACCACCTGGGTGAGCCCGGTGTAGTCGTCGGCCCCGAAGCTGCCGCGCACCCATTTGATGCCGTAATACAGCGTCAGCTCGGTCCCGTGGCCCTCGCCCTCGGCGCCGCTTCGGTAGTTGAGCGCGACGTTGTTGATCGTGCGCAGCGTCGCCTGGAAGGCACCGCCGCCCGTATCGACGCCGAGCACGTTGCGGTCGGTGACACCCGCGTCGGCCTGGTCGTGGCGCAGCGAGAGCCGCTCCAGCAGCGACCAGCGGCCGTCGAGCGGGCGCCACGCCAGCGCGACATCGCCCGCGAGCGAGCTGGCCCTGGCGTCGGGCGACTGCGTCACGCTGTACCAGCGCAGCCCCGCCGCGAGTGTCCGCCCCTCGCCGAGCGAGCGCAGCGCGCTGCTGGTGAGCCCGAGCCGGTCGCCGGCGTCGCTGGCGCGATATTCGGCCCGACCGTTCCACGACCAGCGCCCCGCGCGATAGCTCGCGCCGAGCGTTACCGCGGCATAGTCCGGGCCCGTGGCGTCCTGCGTGGCGGTGCCGGTCACGCCCGACTGGAAGGCGTTGACGGTGGCGCCCGCGGGCAGGTGGCCGCGCAGCGTGCTGCTCGCGTCGAGCGTCGCGTCGACGATCCAGCGCGAGCCGAGCGGCAGCGACTGGCTGAGCCCATATTGCGCGAAGACGCGCTGCGCGTTCTCGCTGCCGACCGCCTGCTGGTTGAGCGTGCTCATCAGCTTGCCGCCGGTCCAGGGCGCGACGTCTAAGCCGAGCCGGGCGGTCTGCGCGGTGTAGCTGCTGCCCTCGGCGATTTCATAGCCGCCGATCAGCCGCACCGTCGGTGCGACGCGATAGGCGGCGCTGAGCTGATGGCGCACCGGGAAGTCGACGCTGGCCTTGTCACCGCCGGGCGCCACCTGGGTCTGGCCGGTCAGGGTCAGCTTACCGTCGAGCACCGCGCGCGTGCCGCCGAGCGTCAGCAGCCGCGAGTCGCGCGCCTGGCCGTCGACGCCGCGATCGGACGCGAGCTGCGCGCCGGCGAACAGCGCGCCCGTCTCACGGCGCCACTCGAGCCGCGCGTCGAGCGCGCTGCGGCTGCCCGGCGCGTCGAGCTGGCGCTGGTACCAGCCGGTCGCGGTGAGCGACAAGGCGCCGCTCAGCTGGACGCGACCGTCGGCACCGAGCCGGCGCGCGCCGGCGTCCACCACGTTCTGCTGCGACACGCCGAAGCCGCGATCCTGCTGGCGCGCGTAGACGAGCAGGTCGCCGCGCGCGCCGTGATGCTCCGCCTCGGCGAGCCAGGCGCGGCCCGCGCCGAACCCGCCGCGCCCGCCCGTCGCGGCCTCGGCGCGCAGCTCGGTCGCCGCGCCGGCATGTGCCTTGACGTCGACCGCGACGAGGTCGGCGGTGGCGGTGGTCTCGTCGTGCAGCGCGGTGGCGCCGAGCTCGACCTTGCCGCTCGCCAGCCGCACCGCGCCGCGCGCACCCGCCACCTTCTTGCGACCGGTGCCATAGGTCTCATAATCGACCACGATCACCACCGGGTTGAGCGCGGCGTCGCGCGTCAGCACCGGCTCGCGGAAGCGGATCGTGCCCGCCGCGGCGTCGATGTCATAGTCGAGGTGGCGCGTCATCTGCGTCGTCGCGACGATGCGGTCGGGGCGGAAGCGGTCGCGCACCTCGATCCGCAGCTTGTCGCTGTTCGGCACGATGTCGCGCGCCATCAGCCGGTACGGCCCGCTTAGCCCATTGCCCGCGATCTCGTCGCGCGCGTAGCGCTCGTCGGTGTGCGCAGCGAAGGCGCTGAACAGCAGGCGCTCGCCGTCATATTCGGCCTTCAGCCCGTTGAGCGTGCGGCTGTAACGGCCGAGCCGGGTCTGCGTCAGCCCGGTCTCATAGTCGCCGAACAGCGCGTAGAACTCGCGCCGCTCCAGCCGCAGGTACAGCTTGCGATCGGTCGCGGCGTCATAGCCCTGGCGCGTGCCGTCACCGTAGACGGTGTAGTAGCGGTCGGGATCGATCGTGCCGAGCAGACCGCGCGTCGGGTCGCGGCGGCGATCGCTGTCATAGGCGATCGTCGCCAGCCACGAACCCTTGATCCGCCCCTTGGCGTAGAGCGCGAGCTGGCCGTCGCGCACCGTGCCGCCGCGCACGCCGGCGGGCAGCGTGCCGCCGTGGCGGCGCAGCGTATCATAGCCGAGCGTGCCGGCGCCGAAGCCGACGACGGTCCAGCTTCGCGCCGGGGCGGCGAGCCAGCCGGTGAGGTCGACGGTGCGGCGCGTGTCGCGGTCGGCGATCTCCACGTGCGCGCGCACCGCGCCGCTCTGCATCGTCGGCTCGAGCGCGACGAAGGCATAACCGTCGTCGCCGACCACCTGCGCGCTGTGGGTGCCGCCGTCTGCGACCTGGCGGCGCTCCTGCGCGATCGCGACCTCTTCCGCCACGGCGTAGGGCGCGTCGACGCGCACGGTGAGCAGCGTGCCTGCGCGTACCGGGCGCCCGCTCGCGTCGGTGACGCGCAGCGCGAGCAGCGGGCGGGCGAGCCCGTCGGCCACCAGCCGGCTCTTCTCGGCCACCGCGACGACCTGCGCGGGCGCGCCGGACGTGTGGACGGTGCGGGTCAGCGTCGCCGCGACCGCACCGTCCGCGCCGAGCACGCGCGCGACGAGCTGGTTATCCCCCGCGCGCAGCGGCACACCCGACCAGCGCGCCACCGCGATGGTGCGGGTGGGGTCCAGGTCGGTGCCGTCGAACGCGAGCGGGTCGCTCGGCTCGCCGTTGATCGTCAACGCGACGCGCTGGCCGGGCAGGTGCTTGATCGCGACGCGGACGGCGGGCGCGCGCGGGTTATGCTCGGGCTCGGGGAACAGGAAGGCGATGCCCGGCGCCTGGCCGGCGAACCAGTCGCGCGCGGCGCCCGCCGCGGCGGCGTCGGCGAGCACCGGCACCGGCAGCGCGGCCGCCGCGGCGGCGGTGCGGCCGGTCGGGCGGAGCTGAAAATCGACCCGCTTCAGCAGCCCGCCCTCACTCTCGACAAAGCGCGAGGTGGCGCTGCCCGCCTGGCGGGTGTCGGCGTCGCATGCCACCGGGGCGTGGCTGGCGGGCACGGAATCGCGGTCGAGCGCGACGACGTGGCGGCCCGGGCGCACCCCCTCGAGATGGTACAGGCCGTCCTTGTCGGTGACGACATAGGTGCCGTCCTCGAGCAGCAGCCGGATACCGGGCACGCCGCGCCGCCCCGCCACCGGGTCGCGGCAGTCGCCCTCGGTCACGCGGCCGATGACGGTGAAGCCGTCGGAGAAGAGCAGCGGCCGGATCCGCACCGCCGCCGCGGCCTCGTTGCCGGTGATCCCTGCGCTGCCGCTGGCGAGCACGCGGTTGACCGTGTCGCCGGGCTTGGCGCCGGCGGCGATGGAGACGGTGTAGCGCAGCTCGACGGTCGCATGCGCCGCGATCTCCGGCACCGCGAAGCTGAGCTTCCGCCCATCCGGCGCGAGCTCTGGCTCGGCGACCCCGCGGGTCGAGCCGCGCTGGTAGCGCAGGCCGGCGGGCAGCAGATCGGTGACCGAGACGGCGCGCGCCGCCTGCTCGCCGCGGTTCGTGATGGTGACGCGATATTGCACGACGTCGCCCGGCGCAGCCTCGCGCGTCGAGGCGGTCTTGCTCAGCAGTAGGATGGTGTCGCCGGTGCGATCGAGCGGGATATCGGAGTAGAAGGGATCGGGCGTGGTGATGGTGAAGCCTGCGCCGAACGACGCGGCGTTGATCATGTACGGCCGCCCCCCCGGGTCGAGCAGCCGCGCCAGCTCGGCGGGGTCGCGCGTCGATGGCGCGACATAATTGGCGGGCGGGACGATGCGCAGGTGGTAGGTGCCCGGCGCGACGAGCGGGAAGCGGTAGTTGCCGGTGGTGAAGCGATACTCGCGGCCGCTCGAATCATGCGCCGAGCCGCCGCTGATGACAGTCGCGGGATAGGCGCTGACGCCGTCGTCGCCGTAGACCTGCGCGACATGGCCGTCCCCGTCGAGCAGCGTCACCTCGGCGCCGTCGACCAGCGCGCCGGTGGCCGAGTCGAACACGTAGCCGGCCGGATCGACCAGCACCGACGCCTCCGACGCCATGCTCAGCGCGTTGCCCGCGTACGACATGCGCAGCCGCATGCCGCGATTGCGGGTCGGGTCGCAGGCAGCGAGCTCAAGCTGGGTGCCGCCGCCCGGCACGCCGCCGGCGAAGACGCCGGTGTTCGGCCCGGTCTCGAGCAACGGCAGCTTGACGGTGCGTGAGTCAGTGGTGACGTCGATCCAGTCGGTCTCGCGTACGGCGGGATCGTGGTTGTCCGCCGCGGCGTCGAGCACGATGATCATCGGCTGCTTGGTATCGATCGTGCGCAGCGGCGCCGCGCGGGCGAGATCCACGGCCTCGATCGGCGCCGGGGTGAACGGCGCCGCGGCGTCGGGTTCGCAGTGCATGCCGGTGAGCCGATAGCCGATCGGCAGCAGCCGGAAGCTCAGCGAGCTTGGCCGTCTTGTCCGGTCGACCGCGAGCGTGACGGTGTTCGAGTCGATCGTCGTGCGGCCGGCGGGCGCGCCGAAGCTGAGCCGCGCGGTGTTGCTCACCTGCGCGAGCTGCCCCTCCGCGCCGGTCGCCAGCGCGGTGAGCGCGCACAGCGTCGCCGCCGCGAGCGTGCGCAGCGTGGCGAAGGCAGAGAGGGCGCGCGATGTGGGCATGCAGGGTCCCTGCCCGGCGCGCGCGAGCGCGCCGGGGGTGGATGACGAGCGGGAGCTGAGCGAGGCTTAGTCGATCGTCACCTTGAACGACGCCGCCACCGCGCCGCCGCCGCTGACGGTGCCGACATTGGCGATCACCTTCTTGGCGACGCCGTCGAACGACGCGGTCACGCCGTCGGTCTCGGTCGCGTCATCCGAGTCGTCGTCCTCGGTCGATCCGTTGACGACGCAGGCGATGCCGAGCGCGCCCGGCGTGCCGATCGAGATCGAGCCGGGCACGTAAGTCGTGTGCGCGGGGACGACGTCGTTCAGCGTCACGCCGTTGGCGCTGGCGTTGAGCGTGGCGTTGCTGACCCGCAGGCAATATTCGACGGTGGCGCCGGGGATCGCCTTGGGATTGGAGGAGCCGAGCCCGTCCGCCAGCACGCGCGCCGATTTGGCGACGCTCAGCGCGACGTTGTTGATCGCGACGAAATAGCCCGAATAGGCCCGGCCCTGACCGTTGCGCGCGATGTCGCCGAGCAGCGCGCCGTCGCTGTCATCGTCGGCGAAGACGATGTCGACGGTGCCGTCGGCGCCGTTGAGGTTGAGGTCGGTCGCGATCAGCGCGCTGCCCTGCGTCCCGGACTGGCCCCCCGCCGCGGCGACGACCCGGAGCGAGTCATAGGCATATTGCGCGCCCGCCTGGTTGGGGACGTTGCCGACGATGAACACGGTGACCGAGGCGTCGGGGGCGAGCTCGTCGATCCAGGTCTGCGTGTCGACTCCCGCGTCGTAGCGGCCGTTGCCGTTCGAATCGACATAGGCGCGCAGGCTCGTCAGATCGAAATTGTCGCTGCCGGGGAACAGCCCGAGCGAGATGTTCTGCTGATCGGGATCGAGCAGGAAATCCTGCACGTCGTTGGTCAGGTTGGTGACGCGGAAGGTCGTCACCGCATTCTGGTCGCCCAGATTGACCTGGGTCGGCCCGGTCTGCGCCGTGACGACGGTGAAGTTGACCTTCTTGTCGACCACGAACGAGGCGGTGGTCGACGTGGTCGACTGGTTGGTGCCGTTGACCGAGTAGGTCACCGAGGCGGTGTTGTCGATCCGCGTGCCGGCGGTGGTCAGCTGCGCCGCCGCGGTCTGCGCCTGCGCCGCTCCGGCGAGACCGGCGAGGGCTGTTCCCGCCAGCAGCACGGCCATGGCCCTTCTCACGAACATGTTGGGTCCTTCCTGTTAAGCGTGGGTCTTCGGGATCACTTGAGCGCGGCCTGGAAGGCGAACTCGCCCTGCGCACCGGGCGCGAGCGGGCGCGCGAGGCGCCAGCGCACGTGGGTCACGTCGTCGACCGCGGCGGCGCGGCGCGCGCCGTTCGCCGCGACGGTCAGCTGATCGAGCGCGCCATAGGCGCGACCGTCGACCGACAGCTCGGGCGCGACCGAGCCCGGCAGCGGCGCGCGATACGCGACCCCGCGCGGCACCGGATTGTCGAACACGATGTTGCTGAGCGGCTGCGTACCGGTGTTGCGATAGGCCAGCACGAAGACGACGCGGTCGCCCGGCACCGCGCGCTTCGCGGGCACCAGCGCGACGCGCGTGGTGCCGTCGGCGGCGCGCTGCTTGCTCTCCACCAGCACCTTGGAGGTGACCTGGAGCGGGCCGGCGGGGGCTGCGGCGACAGCGGCGGGCGCGGCGAGCGCCGCGCCGAGCAGCAGGAGCGGACGGATCATGCGGAGACTCCTCACAGGATGATGGCCTTGAAGCGGATGGTGCGGGTGGTGCCGGCAGGCATGTCGCCGAGCGCGACGCGGACGGTGCTGCCGTCGAGCCGCGCGACGTCGCCGTCGGCCCCGTCGCTCAGCGGGCGGTCGTCGAGCGTCATGCTGCCGGCGACGAAGCGGGTGCCGTCGGGCACGACGTCGCTGACCTCGACCGCGGGGCAGTCGCGCGCGAAGCGAGCGACCAGTGTGTACGTCACGACCGAGCCGACGACGGCGCGCGCGCTGCCGTCCGGCGCGACGACCGACTGCGCCTTGTCGAGCCGCGCCGCGGCAGCGTCGGCGGCGAGCCGGCTGGTGGCGCTGGCGCGCGCGCCGCTGGTCCCCACCACCGCGTCGGCACCGGCGGGGCCCGCGGCGGGGAGCAGCGTCCCCGCGGCACCGCTGCCCGCGTGCGCGGTCGCCGTGGCGGCCACGGTCGCGCCGTTCGCGGCACCGGCGACCAGCACGAAGACGCGCGCGCTGGCACCCGCGGCGAGCGTCACCGTGGCCTCGCCCTTGTCGATCGCGGGATCGTAGCGGCCGTTCCCGTCGACGTCGGGCACGATCGCGGTGACGCTCGCTCCCAGGTCGACCGAGGCGGTGAGATTATAACCCGCCGGCGCGTTGCCGCTGTTGGTGACGGTGAAGGCAACCGGGAGGGTCGCGGCGCCGGTCACCGCCACGCTGGCGGCGTCGGCGGCGAGCGCGACGTCGACCAGCGCGTCGACCGCGACCGAGACCGTGTTGCTGTCGATCGCGCGCGGCGCGTCGCCGGCGACGACCAGCTGTGCGGTGTTGACGATGCGCGTGCCGGCGGGCGTGGCGGCGCGGGTCGGCGCCGCGAGCGACAGCGCCGCCGCGATCACCGCCATTTCTGCCATCCACCGTCCCGGCGTCATCGCCTATACCCCCGCGTCTCGCCCGATGTGGGCGTGCGAGAGCGATCAGCGGCCGATCTGGTTAAGCAGGTGCTAGCGACGTTGCTTCACTGCCGGCGGTTAAGACCGAAGTCGAACGAGCAGACCGCGCATTTTACATCGAACGCCGCACGGCCGGACCGATCGGCCGATCGCGGCACCTTGCCACCATCGGTCGGCGGGTCCAGCATTCCGACGCATCGATGCGTCCGCGCGCGGGCGCGCACCGGGGGGTATAGAATGACCGAGGCGCCCGCGATCCTGGTCGGCTGGAAGCGCGACCGCACCCGCCACGGCTACGTGGTGACGCTGCAGCTGGCGCGCTCGGCGGAAGACGTGCGGCGGCAGGATTATGAGCGGGTCAGCCTGGCGGTGAACGAGCGGCAGCTGCGCTCGCTCACGCGCGATCTGGTCCGCGCGCTCGACGATCGCGGGCTCGACACCTTCCACCGCCCGACCGGCTGGCGTCGCTGGGCCGCGCTGCTGCGCAAGGGATCGCGGACGCCGAGCGCCTGAGCCACCGCGTCCGAACGGTCAGCGTGCTGCGACGCACGCCGGAGTGGCAAGCGTCACCGCCTGCCGTTTTGTGCTCCCGCGTGGCGCGGGAGTACGGCACGGCTCGGATCAGTCAGTCTGAGACGGACCGTGCTCCTGCGCACGCAGGAGACCGGGGCCACGAACGCGACGCCGGTCGATCTGCACTCCTGCGAGCGCAGAGCACGGTTCACCATCGCGTCTGCATGCAGACCGCGCTCCTACTTTCCCGCGCCCGGCTCGGCGGCGTGGAGCGGCGCATGGATTCGCGCGAAGGTAGCGGGCGGCAGCTTGCTCTCGGCGCGATCGTAGGTGAGCAGGCCGTTGATTTCGCCCTCTACGTCGGTGGTCTGGGTATAGACCGCCGCGCTCAGCCCGAGCTCGCGCGCCTGGCGGATCACCTCGTCATATTTGCGCTGATAACGCGCCTGATAGTCGGCCTTGTCCTTGGCAGTCTGGTAGCCCCAATTGTTGCGCGCCGGGAACCAGAGATGCCCCGGCACCGGCAGGCCGATCCCGCCGAACTCGCCGATCACGATCGCGCGATGCGTCTGGTGGGTCGGTGCCTTCGGCACGTCCTCGTAGGTGTGGATGTCGTACAGGTCGGAGCCAGCGTCGCCGGTGTCGAGCCAGCCCGATACCTTGTTGACCAGCCGGCTGGGATCGAGCTCGTGGACCATCTTGGCGAGGCGCGTCGAGGCATATTGCCCCCAGCCCTCGTTGTTGACGACCCAGGTGACGATCGAGGGATGGTTGCGCAGGTCGCTGATCATCCGCGTGAGCTCATATTCGAACTCGTTGGTGGTCTCCTGCGGCATCAGCGCCTCGCCCTGCGACGAGGGGCGGACGAACTGGTCGAGGCTCTCGTCCTCCTCGCCCGAGGGCATGTCCTGCCAGATCAGGATGCCCATCCGATCGGCCTCATAGTAATATTGCGCCGGCTCGACCTTGATGTGCTTGCGCAACATGTTGAAGCCGGAGGACTTGAGATAGTCGATCTCGAAGCGGATCGCCTCCTCGGACGGCGGGGTGAGCAGCCCGTCGGGCCACCAGCCCTGATCGAGCGTGCCGTTCTGGAAGAGCGGCTTGTTGTTGAGCATCATGACCGGCTGGCCGGACACCTTGCCCGCGCCGATGGAGCTCTTGCGCATTGCGAAATAGCCGTCGACCGTGTCGCGCGCGCCGCCCTGCACCGCGGCGGTGCGATACAGCGCCGCCTCCTGCGCGGTGAGGATCGAGTCACCGCGCTGGCGATGCGGGCTGTTGTCCGGCCCCGTGTAGGGGCTGCGCACCTTCACCAGCTCGACCTTGAGGTCGTAGAGGAAGGGATCGTCGGGTGACCACAGGTGCGCGTCGGGGATCGCCAGCGTCGCGGGGCGGTTGCCACGCACCAGCGTGGTCGCGACGGTGCGGCCCTTCTGCGAGGCGGTGATCCGCACCGCGTCATCGTCGGCGGCGCTGCGATTGAGCGCGACGTCGACCGCGAGCGTGCCGCGGTCGATGTCCGGCGTGATCTTCATGTCCTCGACGTGGAGCGCGGGGACGGGCTCGAGCCACACCGTCTGCCAGATGCCGGTGACCGGTGTGTACCAGATGCTGTTAGGCTTGAGCACCTGCTTGCCGCGCGGCTGCGCGCCGGTCGAGGTCGGGTCGGTGACCTGCACCACCAGCTCGTTGTCGCCCGACTTCAGATAATCGGTGACGTCGAGGCTGAACGCGTCCGACCCGCCGCGGTGTGTCCCGACCAGGCTGCCGTTGACCATGATGCTCGCCTCATAGTCGACCGCGCCGAAGTGGAGCAGCACGCGCTGCCCCTGCCAGTCGGCGGGCACCGCGAAGCTGCGCTTGTACCACAGCCGATCGTCGGGCGTGACGGGACGCGCCACGCCCGAGAGGCGCGACTCCACCGCGAAGGGGACGAGGATCTTGCCGTCCATCGCCGCGGGCTGCGGCGCCGCCTTGGGGCGCACGGCATAGTCCCACTGGCCGTTGAGATTCAGCCACCTGGCCCGCTTCATCTGCGGGCGGGGATAGCTGCGCCAGGCGTTGTCCGGGGTGACGGCGCGGCCCCAGCGCGTGACGAGATCGCTGGTATAGATCTTGCCGGCTGGCGTGGCGGGTGCGGTCTGCGCCCTCGCGACTGGGCAGGCCGCCGCGCCAGCGAGCGCCGCGACGATGATGGCCAGCTTGCTCATGTCTCTCTCCCTGCGAGGCGTTCCGCCCGTCTTGTCAGCGGGATGGCACAGGCAGTCCGATAAAGGAAAGAGAATTGTCAGATTATTCTACGTTCCCGTCACGTGGTGGAGGCTGGTCGCGATGCCGTTGTTGGTGCGATCCCGCAGTAGGATACGCCACTGTCAGCGAGTCATGCGCGCTGGCGCGCGTGTAAGGGATTGCGGCTAACTCCACGTCGCGTTGCTGTTCGGCGGCGACAACGAGGAGGTCGTTTCGAACGTCCCGCTTCCCGACTTTGGTCGCTCGATCATATCGGAGTTCGAGGCTTATGTTGGCGGACACAGCGTAGCGACACCCTAAGGGACGCTGATGGCAAGGCGCGAGCGAGTTCGTCCCTGCGGGCAGCCATAATGTTTCCGATGCGCAAGAGTCCTGAAGCCGATGTGCCAAGCCGACGAGGGCGGCTCGCGGGCTTACAGCTCGCCTTCCTGCTGACCAGACAGGACCGAGCCTAGCGCATCGAGCCGCCTGTCCCAGGCTGATCGCCGCGCGCTCAACCACTGCTCCACGATCTTCAAACCACCGTGATCGAGCTGGCATGACCGGACACGACCTAACTTGCTACTGGTGACAAGCCCTGCCTCCTCGAGAACCCGGATGTGCTGACCGACAGCCGTGAGCGTGATCCCGGCCAGGTCGGCCAACGCCGAGACGGCGTGGGGGCGCTGGCCCAGCCGTTCGATCATGCGCCGCCGCGTCGGATCACCCAGCGCATGGAGCAGCAGATCAATCGGCTCGGCGTCGCCCTCACGGCGTGGTCGCGCCACGTCAGTCTGCCAGTGAGCGGCCGAGCCGATCCAGCAGGTCGCTCCAGCCCTGCTCGCGCATAACGGGACCGTCGGAGCCCTCGAAGAACACACCTTGGAAGGTACACGTGAGGGCTGTGCCACCGTCCGCCTCCGCGATCTCGATTGTCTCCAGGGCGACCGAGATCGGCCTGCCCGCGATCGCCATACGAGACGATATGATGATGCGCTGTCCCTCCACGATGTCATGGAAGACGCCGTCGTTCGTCAGCTCGACACCCGGAAAGGGCGTGTTCGGTCCGAACTGATAGGTAAGCCGCTCGGCACCACCGACTTTGAAATCACTCTCGAAAGCCTTGATCTCGTGCGTCTCACTCTCCGCATACCAGCTCTTCTTGATCGCGGGATCGGCGCATGCGGCGAACACCTTGGCGGGCGCCACCGGGTAGCGACGCTCGATGGTGAAGTTGCCATGGACGGCGGCAGGGTTTGTCATGACCAGCTCCTCACTGCGGTAACGACTTCACTATATGGGGCGCCCATCATAGTCAAGTATCAACCTCAGTTCAGGTGAGTCATCCGGATAGATCAGTCTTGGGTTCATGCGACCCCTTCCCCCCGCGGCAGAGGCGCATCCACGAAAGGCGGCGACACGCCGCTTCTCAGCGGGATCGTCCCTGGTTAGCCTCGGCTGATGTCGCTCCCTCAAGCAGAAGCGCTCGCCTTCGAGATCCCCGAGGAACTTGCCATCTGGCTTGCCGAGCACCACGCCACCAGCGGCGAGCTATGGGTGCGCATCTACAAGGAGCGCTCTGGACAGCGGTCCGTTACGTGGACCGACTGCGTCGTGGAGGCGATCCGCTTCGGCTGGATCGACGGCCTAAAGAGATCGGCGGACGAGCGCTCGTACCTCCAGCGCCTCACGCCACGTCGGCCGGGCTCCAATTGGTCCGCCAGGAACCGTGATCATGCCGAGCGGCTGATAGCTGAAGGTCGCATCACACCGGCCGGCCTCGCCCATGTCGAGGCCGCGCGTGCCGAGGGACGTTGGGACACTGCCTATGAGGGGTCGGCCGCGATGGTCATCCCGCAGGATTTTCTGGACGCGCTAGCGGCCCTGCCAGAGGCGGACGCGTTTTTCCGAACCCTCGATCGCAAGAACCTCTACGCGATCTACTATCGCCTTCAGACGGCCAAGCGGCCGGAGTCCCGGGCTCGCACGATGCAGCGGATCCTCGAGCGGCTCGCGCGCGGTGAGCGCTTCCATTGACCTAACCCAGAGGCGATCATTCGTAGCATCTGGAATGCTCCCATCTCCGGCCACTGGTCGATCTGGTGTTTGTGCCTCATCGGCGCCGCTGCGGCGCTCCGCTCGTTAATGGCTTCACCGCCGGTGATGCTATGGACTTCCCGAGCTGCGCCATATGTCTCACAGTGACGATCCCGTGCCGAAGCCGCGCGCGCCGGCGATGCGCAGCACCATCAGATCCGCGGTGACGTTGCCGAGCGTGCGGAAGATGTCGGGCACCGTCTCGATCGCCAGCAGCAGCGGCAGTAGAGTCACGGGCACCCCCATGGCGAGGCAGACCGGCGCGATCACCGCGAAGAACGATACCTGCGCCGGCAGCCCGACCGCGGCCACGCTCACCGTCGCCGCGACCACCGCGCCCAGCCCCAGCGTCGCCGGAGCAAGCGCGACGCCGTGCACCGCGGCGAGATACGTCGCCACCGCGACATTGGCGGCCGCAGTGATGGCGCGGAACAGCGACACCGCGAGCGGCAGCACCACGCCCGCGGCCTCGTCGCGCGCCCCCAGCGCCGGCGCCGCCGCCACCATCGCGGGCAGGGAAGCGAGCGAGGATTGCGTGCTCACCGCGATCACCTGTGCCGGCAGCGCGGCGCGCGCGAAGGCGAGCGGGCTGATCCGGCCGAACAGCGCCGCCGCGGCATAAGCGAGCACGATCGAGGCGAGCGCGGCACCGACGATCACCGCGACATAATGCGCCAGCACGCCCGCCGCGCCCCCGCCGAGCACCAGTCCGACGCCGATCGCGAGCGCGAAGACCCCGAGCGGCGCCACCCACAGCACCCAGCCGACGATCCGCAGCATCGTCTGCGCCACGCCGGTGAACACCTGCGCGAGCGCGGCGCGCGGCCCCGGTTCGATCCCGTTGGCGGCGAGGCCGAACAGCAGCGCGAAGACGACCAGCGGCACCATCGCGCTCTCGGCCGCGGCACGCACCGGGTTGGTCGGCACGATGCTGCCGATCCAGTCGGACGCGGCGGGCACCGCCGGGCCGGGGCCGCTCACCGCCGCGGGCAGCGCCGTCGCGGCCGCAGGCAGCGGCGCGAGCTGGAGCAGCAGCGCAGTGGCCGCGGCGCCGACCAGCGCCGCCGCGAGCAGCAGCACCGCGAACCAGCCCAGCGCGCGCGCCGCGAGCCGCCCGCCGGCGGCCTGCTCGGCGGCGCGCATCACCCCGGTGACGAGCAGCGAGAAGACCAGCGGCACCACCGTCATGGTCAGCGAGTCGAGCCACAAGCGGCCGACCGGCTTGGCCACACCGGCGACCGCGGGCGCCACCGCGCTGCCCGCGAGCAGCGCGCCCGCGACCAGCCCCAGCACCAGCCCGGCGAGGATCCGCGCCGAGGGGCCGCTCAGCACGCGGGCGTGATCGCGTTCGATGAGGCAGGGGCGCGCTCAGCTCGCATCGTCGGGACGGTTCCTCCGCATGGCCGCGACCAGCGCCGCGTCGGTGTGCCCGGCGACGATCTCGGCGAAGGTCGCGGCGCGCTCGTCCTGGCCCAGCTTGAACTGCGGCTCGCACGAGACGATCCGCGCGCGGAAGGCGACGACGTGGTGCGCGAGCTCGTCGAAGCGCGCCCCCATCTGCTCGGGGCGCCACCCGCCGGCGGGTTCGAGCTGCGCGGCGAGGCGGCGCAGCGCGTTCTCCGTCTCCTCCGGCACGAAGGCGAGCGTGGCGACGATCCGCAGCGCGGCATAGTTCCAGGTCGCGCCCCAGGTCGGGTTCGACACCAGCCGCGGCGAGACATAGCCCTCGGGCCCGCGGAACAGGATCAGCGCCTGCGGGTCGCGCTCGAACGCGGCGACCTGCGGGTTGCGACGGGGATAATGGCCGACCAGCGCCACCGGCATGCCGTTCGCGTCGCACTCGGCGATGAGCGGGAGCAGCGTGGCGTCGCGGTCGTCCGACACCACCCAGGCGAGCGGGTGATCGCGGATCAGCGCGCCGATCTCGACCGGCGAGAGCGGGACGAAGCTCACGCCGGCGCGTGCCCCAGCACCGCCGCGAGCCAGCGCGCGGCGTCCTCGAACGCGGCGTCGGCCAGCGGCGCGACCGACACCGCCTCGAGGAAGCTGTGCGTCGCGCCGGGGTAGACGCAGGCCTCGACCGCGACCCCGGCGGCATGGAGCCGCTCCGCCATGGCGCGGTTGGCGTCGGCGAGAATGTCGCACTCGGGGATCGTCACGAAGGCGGGCGGCAGGCCGGTCAGGTCGGCGCGCGCGGGGACAACCAGAGGGTCGTCGAGCGTCGCGGGCTCGCCGGCATAGTCGCGCCAGAACTGGTCCATCTCCGCGATCGTCAGCATATAGGCGGGGCCGTCGTAGCGCGCGTAGCTCGGCGTCGGTGCCGGATCGAAGGCGCCATAATTGAGCAGCAGCGCGGCGGGCAGCGGCTCGCCCAAAGCGCGCAACCGCAGGCTCATCGCCACCGCGAGGTTGCCGCCGGCGGAGTCGCCGCCCACCGCGATCCGCTCCGCGGCGATGCCGTATGCGGCCGCCTCGCCGCGCAGCTCACGATAGGCCGCGACCACCTCGTCGAGCGCGACCGGGAAGCGCGCCTCGGGCGAGAGGCTATAGTCGATCCCGACCACCACCACGTCGGCGCGCGCGGCATATTCACGCATCAACCGGTCGTGCGTGTCGATGCTGAACATCGTCCAGCCGCCGCCATGCACGTATAGCAGCGCCGGCCGCGGCGTCGCACTCGTGCCGGGATAATGGAAGCGGGCGCGACAGCCGGCGAGCGTGCCGTCGCGCGTCTTGGCCATAACCGGCCCGCCGTCGCGCCATGGCGCGCGCACCACCTCCGCGGCGGCGCGGCGCTCGGGCAGCGGGAGCGCGGCGAAGTCGGAGAACTGGCCGTAGCCGTGGTTGAGCGCGACGACGAAGCGGCGGATATCGGGGTCGACGTCGTCGTGCGCGGCGAGCGCCTCGGAGGTGAGAGTCATGCGTCCTGCTCCTCGCGCGGGCGCTGGCGGCCCGTCGCGCTGTCCCGTTCTCGCCCGCCGCTCTCGCACACCGTCGTGCCTCCCGCCCCTATCCGCGCGGGCCGATCATGCGCGCGCGCGGGCCGAGTCACGGCAGCGCGTAGAGGCTGGGCGGTACGCCATAGGCGCGGCGGAACATCGCGGTGAAGGCGCTGGGGCTGTCATAGCCGACATCGAACGCGATCGTCGTGACGGAGCGCCCCGCCGCCATCAGTGACAGCGCCTCCATCAGCCGCACCTGCTGCCGCCACACCGCGAGGCCCATGCCGGTCTCGCGCTTGAACGCGCGCGTGAAGGTGCGCCGCCCCATCCCCGCGACGCGCGCCCAGTCGTCGACGTCGCGGTCGTCCGCCGGCTGCGCCAGGATGGCGCGGCAGACGCGCAGCAGGCGCGCGTCGGCGGGCATCACCGCGCCATAAGGCGCCAGCGGCATGGCGGCGATCTCGTCGAGCAGCACCGCGACGATGCGCCCGGCATGGCCGTCCGCGCCATAGTCGGCACCGAAGGACACGACCTTGAGGATCAGCGCCTTAAGGAAGTCGCTCACCTCGATCACGCGGCACGGCGGCGGATCGGGGTAGAGCGCCGGGTCGACGTAGAGCGTGCGTAGCGACACCGGGCCGCGGCACGACACCTGGTGGCGCTGCCCCGCCGGCAGCCACAAAGCGCGCTGCGGCGGCACAACGAAGCTGGTCGACGGCGTCTCCACCGACATCACGCCCGAGCAGGCGTACAGCACCTGGATCCAGTCGTGCGCGTGCATCGGGTCCACGAAGCCCGCGCCATATTCGTCGGTGAGCCCGCGTACCGGGGGTGCCGCGCGGCCGTTCGGCCCGGTCACGATGCTGGCTGGTCCATCGTCGCGAAGCTGCCACGCGCGCCGCGGCGGGACAAGCCCGTGGCGTGGGCCCGACACGATGGCGGCCGCGGTGCCCCTCACCGCAGCGCAAGGCGCAGGTTGGCGCCCACCGTGCGCGGCCGGGTCACGCTGCCGGCGAAGGAGAAGGGGGCGTTGAGGATGCCGTAGGTGTCGAACAGGTTCTTGGCGAACACGCCGGCCTCGATGCCGTCGCCGAGCCGGACCGCGGCGTTGAGGTCGACCAGGCTGTAGTCGCCCTTCTGCAGCGTCGCGCCGAAGGCGACCGGCGCCGCCGACAGATAGCGGTGCGCGATGCCGATGCGCGGCCGCAGCGGCGAGCTCCTCAGCTCCCAGTCGAGCTGGTTGGCGATGATCCAGTCCGACGCGCCGGGCAGCTGCGTGCCCGCGGCATAGCCGCCGCCCGGCGCGCTGCTGTCGGGCAGTAGCCCGGAGAGCCGCGCGTCATTGTAGGTGACGTTGGCGCTGTAGGTCAGGTTGGCGGTCGGGCGGAAGACCAGCGACAGCTCGACGCCGTCGATCTTCGCCCCGCCGCCGTTGACGGTATAGGCATCGAAGGTGACGGGCGTGAACAGCCGCGACTGGATGTCGTTCCACTTGATGTGGAAGGCGGCGATGTCGAACGACATTGCGCCCGGCACCAACTCGAACTTCGCGCCGACCTCGTAGTTTTGCGTGCTGTCGCTGCCGAACGTCAGCGGCGTGCCCGAGGCGGCGCTGTAGACGTTGACGCCGCCGATGCGGAAGCCCTCGGAATAGAGGCCGTAGAGCGTGAAGCGGTCGCTCGGCTTGTAGGCGAGCGACACTTTGGGGACGAAGCCCGACTGTTTCTGCGAGCCGGGCTGATAGTCGAACGGCGCGATCAGCGCGGCGTTGGGCAGGAACTGCAACCGCGGCCGCGACTCATATTCGAAGACGCGCCCGCCGAGCGTCAGCGTCACCTGATCGAGGAAGGTGTAGGCCAGCTCGCCGAAGGCGGCGATCTCGCGCACGCGGTTGGTGCTGACGGTGCGGCGCAGCAGGTCCCCCGGCGCGATCACGCTGCTGGGCTGGCCGTCGAAGTCGGCGGGGTTGGCGTCGATATACTCGGCGATGCCGTCGAGCCGCGCGCCGTCGGTCGAGTCGGACCGCAGCTTGGTGTAATTGGCGCCGATCAGCCAGGTGAAGGGCCCGGTGCCGCTCGAGGCCAACCGCATCTCGCCGTAATAGGTGGTGGACTTGCCGGTTGAGCTGGAGAGCTGCGGCGTGCCGGTGCGCGCGTCGATGCCCAGGAAGATCGAGTCGTCGAACGCCAGATCGGCCTTCTTCTGCGTGTAGCTGCCGATCGCGGTGAAGTTGGCGAAGCCGAGCTCCTGGTCAAGCCGCAGGCTGAACAGCTGGATCTCGGTGTCCTGATATTCGTCGACGTTGGTGTTCCGCTCGAACGTCTTGGGATTGTCGCCGAACAGCACGTAGGTCTGGTCGTCGAGGTCATATTCCTGGTACATCGCGAGCGCGGCGAGCTTGGTCGTCGCGCCCGGCTGCCATACCACCGAGCCGCGCAGCCCGCGCACGCGCAGGTCGTTGCTGCCCTTCTCACCGGTGCCGACATTGTCGAGATAGCCCGCGTCGTAGCGCTGCAACGCCACCAGCCGCACCGCCAGCTTGTCGTCGACCAACGGCACGTTGACCATCGCCTTCGCGGCGTAGCTAGCCTCGCCCGCTCGCCGCGTGCTGGAGACGATGCCCTCGGCACCGGCGTCGAGCTTCGTGGGATCGGCCTCGTTGACGACATAGTTGACCGCCCCGCCCAGCGAGGAGGAGCCGAACAGCGTGCCCTGCGGCCCGCGCAACACCTCCACCTGCTTGACGTCGAACGCGTCGATGTCGGGGATGACGAGCGGGAAGCCCGGCTCCACCAGCGGGATCTGGTTGATGTAATAGCCCGTGGTCGCCTGATTGGCCTCGTGATAGGTGGTCGAGGCGACACCGCGGATCACCACCTCGGAGACGCCCGGCTGATAGTCGTTGAAGACCACGCCCGGCACGCGCGTGATATAGTCCGATAGGCTCTGCGCGTTGAGCCGCTGCAGGTTCTCCTGGGTCACCGCCGACACCGAGCCGGCGACGTCGCTCGCGGCCTCGTCGCGCTTGGTCGCGGTCACCACGATCTCGCGCTCGCTGCCCGCGTTCGCGTCGGCGTCCGCGTTCGCCGCCGCCGATGCGGTCTGCGCCGCGGCGGTGGTGCTCGCGAACGTCATCGTCGCCGCTGCCAGAATGCTCGCCCCCGCGAGTTGTGAAACGATCGTGCGCATCGCCGCCCCCATTCTTTTCAACAATGCTGTCGGAGATCGTAGTTGACGCTGATTCTTGCGGCGTGGCCGCGCGAACAGGGCCGATCGCCGTCGCGATCGGGCCATTCGGTCGCGTGCGATTGCGGCACGTGCCGGCCTGGCCCTAGCGTCGGCGACGACGCAGCGCGCGAGGATCCTTGACCGTCATGCCCTCTTCTCCGACCGATCGCGCGCGGCGGCGCTTCCTCGTCGGCGCCGGTGCGACGGCACTGCTCGCCGCGAGCGAGGGTCCGGCGCGCGCTGCGGGCGCCGCTCTGCCGATGCCGCCCGTGACGCCGCGCGTGCCGCTGCTGCGGCACCAGCTCGGGCGGACGCGCGACGATCCCTACGCCTGGCTCAAATACGTCCCGCCCCACGGGCAGCGCGACATCGCGACGATGCCGCCCGCGATCCGCGACCATCTGCTCGCCGAGAACGCTTATGCCGGCGCCGTGCTCGACCGCGTCGTGGCCGCGGAGCGCCGCTTCCTCGCCGCGCTCGACGCGCGCTCGCCGCTGGACGGCGGCGAACCCGACGTCACGCGCGGCGGCTGGACCTACAGCGTCGACGACAGCGCGGGCCCGCACCCGCGCTACACCCGCCGCCGCGCCGACACGGGCGCGGTCGAGCTGCTGCTCGACGAGAACGAGCGCGCGCCCGGACAGGCCTATTACCGCACCACCGGGCAGCAGGTCAGCCCGGACGGACGCCTCTACGCCTGGGCCGAGGACGTCGGCGGCAACGACCGGCACCGGCTGTGCGTGCGCGACCTTGCCAGCAGCGCGGTGCGCGTCGTCGTCGACACCGACGCCTATGGCTATGGCGGACTGGTGTTCTCGCCCTCGTCACGGTGGCTGTTCTGGATTTGGCGCGACGCGCGCAACCGGCCGACGCGGGTGTATCGCACGCCGGTGACCGGCGGCGAGCGCGTGTTGGTCTACGAAGAGGACGATCCCGCGATCTTCATGGCGATCGCGCGCACCGCGGCAGACGGCTTCGTCGCGATCACGCTCTCGGGCCCGGACACGAGCGAGGTGCGGCTCGTCGCCGCCGAGGCGGAGGAGCGCGCCCCCGCGCTGGTCCGCCCGCGCGCGCCCGGGCGTCGCTACGCGATCGATGAATGGGACGGCGCGCTGATCGCGCTGATCGAGGACGAGCAGGCGATCGACGGACGCGTCGCCCGGCTGGATCGCCGCAGCTTCGCCGAGATCGACACGTTGGTGCCGCACCGCGCCGGCACGCAGATCCTCCAGCTGGTGCCGTTTCGTCGCGCGCTGGCCTGGGTCGAGCGCCGCGACACGCTGCCTCGGCTCATGCTCCTCGCTCCCGGTGCCGCCGCGCGTGAGGTCACCTTCGCCGGCGACGCTTATGCGCTGACCGTGCCGGGTGAGCAGGATTATGCCGCACCGACCTGTCGCGCCACGATCGAGACCCCCGCCGCACCGCCGCGCTGGGTCGCGGTCGACCTCGCGAGCGCGCGCGTGACGACGATCGCGACGCAGCGGTTCGCCGGCTACGACCCCGCGCGCTTCACCGTGCGCCGGCTCTACGCCACCGCGCCCGACGGCGCGCGCGTGCCGATCACGCTGCTGACGCGCCGCGGCGCGCGCGCGGACGGGCGTGCCCCGCTGCTGCTCTACGGCTATGGCGCCTATGGCGTATCGAGCGAGGCGCTGTTCGACGTCGCGCCGACCGTCCTGGTGGAGCAGGGCTGGACCTACGCGATCGCGCACGTGCGCGGCGGCGCGGAGAAGGGCCGGCGCTGGTTCCTCGACGGGCGGCGCCACCATAAGCGCAACAGCTTCACCGACTTCGTCGCCTGCGCGCAGCATCTCGCCGCAGCGGGTCATGCCGCGCGCGACCGGATCGTGTCCTACGGCCTGTCCGCGGGCGGGCTGCTGGTGGGCGGCGCGATGAACTTGGCGCCGACGCTCTGGGCCGGGGTAATCGCGACCGTGCCCTTCGTCGACATGCTCAACACGATGAGCGACGCCGACCATCCCTTGGTGCCGCTGTTCCGCCCCGACTGGGGCGACCCGCTGTCGAGCGCCGCCGACTACGACTACATGCTGAGCATCTCGCCCTATGAGAACGTGCGGCCGGCGCCCTACCCGCCGCTGTTCACCACCGCCGGGCTCAAGGACGATCGCGTCGGTTACTGGGAGCCGGCCAAGCTGGTCGCCGCAGTCCGCGCCGCCTCGACCGCGCGCGCGCCCGCGCTGCTGCTCACCGACCTCGCCGCCGGCCATCAGGGCAGCGCCGGTCGCGACTCGGTCAACCACAAGATGGCGCGGCTCTACGCCTTCGCGCAGGGTTGCGTCGACGGGAGCCTCGCGTGACGATCGTGTTCGACCGGCGCCAGCTGGCGCACGCCCCCGCGCGCGAGCTGCACAACGGCGACTGGATCGCCTACAACGAATGCCCCGCGCGCGCGGAGTCGATCGTGGCGGCGCTCGGCGCCACGATGCCGGCGCGTGACTTCGGCATCGCGCCGCTCGCGGCGGTGCACGACCCCGATTATCTCGCCTTCCTCCGCGTCGCGCACGACGACTGGATCGCCGCGCGGCGGCAGGGCGACGCGATCGGCTATACCTGGCCGGTGGTGGGGCGGCGCGCGCTCGACCTGACGCGGATCGACGCGCGGCTCGGGCGCTTCAGCTACGACGCGGGCACGCCGATCGCGGCGGGCACGTGGGAGGCAGCCTATTGGTCGGCGCAGACCGCGCTGACCGCGCTCGACGAGGTCGCCGCGGGGGCAACGCGGCGGGCCTTCGCGCTGTGCCGCCCGCCCGGCCACCATGCCGGGCGCGACTATCTCGGCGGCTATTGCTACCTCAACAACGCCGCGATCGTGGCGGCCGAGGCGCGCCGCCGCGGGCTCGGCCCGGTGGCGATCCTCGACGTCGACTATCACCATGGCAACGGCACGCAGGACATCTTCTACGCCGACGCAGAGATGCTGTTCGTCTCGATCCACGCCGATCCGGCGACCGACTATCCCTTCTACTGGGGCCATGCCGACGAGACCGGCACGGGCGCGGGTCGCGGTGCGACGCTCAACCTGCCGCTGCCGCGCGGCACCGGCTGGGCGAGCTACGAACCCGCGCTGGACCGCGCGCTCGACGCGATCGCGTGCTACGGCGCGCGGCTGCTGGTGCTGTCGCTCGGCGCGGATCTCTACGTGGGCGACCCGATCTCGCATTTCACCTTCGCGCGCGACGACTTCACCGCGCTGGCCGCACGGCTCGCGGCGAGCGGACTGGCGATCGTGACGGTGATGGAAGGCGGCTATGCCACCGCCGAGCTGGGAGACAATGTCGCGGCGTTCGTCGCTCAGCTGCATGGCGGAGAGTAAGCGCCACCAATCAACGCGATGCCAAAGACCCATAAGCAGCCGTCCCGACGCTCCCATCGCTCGCCTACCTTCGGCCGTACCAGCTAGCGGCACAAGCGCTGAAAGGGTCACTTGTACGGTGCTCAAACCGGTTCGTTGCACCTTGTGCAATCATGATTGCAGAGACAGATTGTTGCGTATCAGGGAAACAATCTTAACTTAGCGCGTGGCCGGTATATGGCCTTGGAGACTACCCCATGCGTATGTTTGAGACCGCCGCCAGCACCGCGCTGGCGATCGCGGCGCAAGCGCTGGTGGTTGGTGTTGTGCTTACCACGCTCTGATCATCGGCTGACCGCTCCCCTTTTCCAAGGGGAGCGGCGCGTCCGCTGAAGATCGAACGCAACGCGAAACCCGCAGCGCCCTTCGATATACTCTCGCCCGGATGAGAGGATGCGACTGCCCAAAAGGCTGGATCGCCTTCTCAGCGGCCGACACGAGAACCGTCCGCAGGCGCCCTGCCCCAGCGCGTATGTCCGCCTGAGATACTTGCGTCAGGTGATGCGTCCACGCTGCCTGATCCGTCTCGACCGGCGTGACCAGCAGCCTGCGGACCTGCCCGCGTCTCACGCGCAACAGCTTCCTGATCTGCTCCTTGCACAGCGCGCCACCTTCGGCCACGGCGCGGATCACGCAGCTTTGGACACGCGCTCGACACGCTCCCCCGAGCGGCTTGAGGCCGGCAAGGATGATGACGGTGGCGATCGCGGCAGCAGCGTAGAGCCCGCCTCCTGCGGCAAGGCCAAGTGGGGCTACCGCCCAGATGCTGGCGGCCGTCGTTATCCCTCGCACGGTGTTGCCGCGAAGCAGGATCGACCCGGCACCGAGGAACCCCACGCCTGAGACGACCCGCGCGGCGATCCGTGAGGGATCGAGCACCAAGTGGGCCATCTGCCTGGCATTCTCGAAGCCGTTAGCCGACACGATCCTCGCGTCTTCGTATCCAGCCACTTGTTCATCCGTGAACAGGCCGGGAATGCGCCTGACCACGCGTCTGGTGTCGTTGCTTGCCGACCTCACGATCCGGTCAGTCAGCGAGCAACGGCGATCGATCAGCCGGTGGTGAGCGCCGCATGATCCATTTTGGCGAGATCCGTCAGGAGATCGGGGCCGCTCGGCTCCCACCCAAGCCGCGCGCAGGTCCAAGCGTTCGATGCGGTCATGTCGAGGCCTGCAAAGGGCGTCATCCAGCCGAAATAGTGTTCCACTTCCTCTGCCGCGACCGAGCGGACCGGAAGCCCGGCGCCCTTGCCAATCGCCTCTGCGATGGCGCGGGCGGCGACGCCCTCCTCCACCGATGCATGGTAACGCGCGCCCGGCTCGCCCTTCTCCAGTGCCAGCACGTACAGCCTCGCCACATCGCTGACGTGCGCCGCCGACCAGCGCGACTGTCCCTCGCCGAGATAGGCCACCGCGCCGGCGCGGCGCGCCTCCGCGATCAACGGCGTGATAAGCCCCGCCTTGGTGGTGTCGTGCACCTGCGGCAAGCGGATAGTGCGCACGTCGATGCGCTGCGCGATCAACGCCGCGCCAGCGAGCTCGGTCGCGATGCGCGGATTGGCGTGGCGAGGGTTGAGCACGTCTTCGGTCGCCGGACCTCCATGGAGCGGAGTGCCGATACCGACGCCCGAGGTGATCAGGATGGGCTTCTGCGTGCCGGCCAGCGCCTCACCCATGGCGGCGATGTTGCGCTCATCCTTTCTGGTGTTCTCGACGAACCTCTCGAAGTTGTGATCGAACGCGCAGTGGATCACCGCATCGCTCGCCTGGACGCCACTTACGAGCGTCGCGGGGGCATCGAGGTCGCCGCGGTGGACGTCGACGCCGGCCGCTTCGAGCTGGCGGGCGCCCGCGTCGGAACGCGTCAGGCCGAGCACCCGATGGCCGCGGCCGAGCAGTTCGGGGATGATGTGCGAGCCGATGAAGCCGGTCGCACCGGTCAGGAACACACGCATGATAGGCCTCCTTCTTGTCGAAGCGGCATATCGCGGACAGTTGAATCCTGTTAAAGTAGTGAGATTATAGGGGTATAAGCTGCAACAGGATCGACCATGACGAGCGAGGCGCCCAACCAGCTCGGTACGTATCTGCGCGATCGTCGCACCCGGCTCGATCCGGCGGCGTTCGGGTTCGGCGGCGGTCGGCGCCGCACGCCTGGCCTCCGACGTGAGGAGGTGGCGAGCCGAGCCAATATCAGCCCGACGTGGTACACGTGGCTTGAACAGGGCCGCGGCGGCGCGCCGTCGGCAGACGTGCTCGACCGTATCGCCAAGGGGCTGATGCTGACCGAACCCGAGCGCGAGCACCTGTACATGCTGGGCCTCGGGCGTCTGCCCGAGGCGCGCTATCGGGCAGTTGACGGCATCACTTCCCGGCTGCAGCGCGTGCTGGACGGAATGGTGTTGAGCCCGGCCATCATCAAAACGGCGATGTGGGATGTCGTGGGCTGGAACCGTGCGGCGGCGGTGCTGCTGACCGACTATGCAAAGCTGCCGCGTGAAGGACGCAACATTCTCCGCCTGATGTTCGGCAGCGACCATGTTCGCAGGCGGAACGAAGACTGGGAGAGCATCGCTCGGTTCGTCGTCGGCGCCTTTCGCGCCGACGTGGCGCGGGCAGGCGCGAGTGCCAGCGCGGAGGTCACGAAGCTGGTGGGGGAGCTATGCGGGATCAGCCCCGAATTTGCGGCCCTGTGGCAGGACAACGACGTGGTCGCTCACGGAGAGGGCGTGAAACGGATCCACCACCCCGACGCAGGGCTGCTCTCGATGGAGTTCTCCTCCTTCGCTGTCGAAGGCAGGCCGGAGCTGGGGATGATCATCTATAATCCCGCGTCACCCGAAGATGCCGAACGGCTGCGCGTGCTGCTCGATGTTCACGAGGGTTGATCTAACAGGTTCGCGAAAGACGCCTCGCAATCCAGTATCGAGCATCTGGGCGAACTGACTCGGTTTTCAACGTCGGCTCGTCCTTCATCTCGGCAGAATGGGCTATTCGCCGCGGTATCGGATCGCCTAAGCCTCGACGCCGCACGCGCCCGGCGCAGCATCATGCCGACGAGCCCCATACCCACGATCAGGCTCATCCACGTCCCCGGCTCGGGCACCGCGCCGAGCTTCAGCGGATCATAGATCAAGGCCGATCGTGCTAATCTCGATAACGGGTGGCTCCCATATGCTCGCGAATGCCTGACAGCCATCGCACTTTGGCACCTCGATGCCGTGAGCGGGAGCCATCCACCCCATTCATTCATCTCGGCGTTCAAGCCTCCTAGCCGTTCCGCGCAGCTGTCCGGCCACCTGATAGAGCGATAACCTAGATGCCGACGGTCACCGCGGCCGAGCGCGAGCTTGGGGCACCCCCTTATCGGACTCGAACGTTCAGACTCGTGGTCTTGTCATCTGCCGTAAACGTCGTGCGAGGAGGTGACAGGCGCGTCGCGTGCAGGCACTGCGGTGCCATGTCTCGCCCCGCACCTAAGCGCACGTGATCGCGCGCGGTCTGCGTCGCTGGCCGGCCTGGTCGCGCTCGCTTGGCGCCCGCGTGCGCTCATTCGAGTTGCTCTTCGTGCTGGTTGCGGTGCTCGTCGGCATGGGCGCCGGGCTGCTCACGGTGGTGCAGGGCGCGCTGGCGCGAGCGCTGCAGCACCTGCTGTACCGTCTGCCCGATGACCTGCGGCTCAGCGGCCTACCCGCGCTCGACTGGTGGCAGCTGCTCGTGCTGCCGCTCGGCGGCGCGGTGCTGGTGGCTTTCAATCGGATCGTCGGCGCGCGGCGCCGCTCGTTAGTCGACGCGGTCGAGGCCAATGCGCTGCACGGCGGGCAGCTCTCCGCGCGCGACAGCGCGATCGTATCGGGGCAGACGATCCTGTCGAACGGCTTCGGCGCCTCGGTCGGGCTGGAGGCGGCCTACGCGCAGCTCGGCGGGCTGATCGCCTCGGCGAGCGGGCGTTGGCTGGTGCTGCGCCGCGCCGACGTCCGCACTCTGGTAGGCTCGGGGGCGGGGGCGGCGATCGCCGCCGCCTTCGGTGCACCCTTGGCAGGTGCCTTCTACGCCTTCGAGGTGGTGATCGGCGCCTACACGCCGGCCGCGGTCGCGCCGGTCGTCGCGGCTGCTCTGGCGGGATCGCAGGTGGCGCAGCGACTCGGTACCGCTCCCTATATCGTCGCGGTCGAGCGCGGGCCGACGATCCACACCTTCGGATACCTCATCTACGGCGTCCTTGGCGTGTTGTGCGCGCTGATCGGCATCGCGATCATGCGCTCGGTGGGGGCGGTGGAGGCGCAGACGCGCGCGCGCTTGCCGGGGTGGAGTCGTCCGGTGATCGGCGGCGCGCTTCTGGCGGGGCTGGCGGCGGTGTCGCCGCAGGTGCTCTCCGCCGGACATAGCGCACTCCACCTCGACATCACCGGTGGAGTGCCGCTCGCCTTCGTGGCGACGATCCTGCTGACCAAGGCGCTGGCCTCGATCGTCTCGCTCGGTTTCGGCTTCCGCGGTGGGCTATTCTTCGCCTCGCTGTTCCTCGGTACGCTGGTGGGCCATCTCTATGCCGGCGCGCTGGGCTGGATGGCGGGGGAGTCGATGCTCAACCCGGGCAACGCCGCGATGGTGGGGATGGCGGCGCTCGCGGTCGCCGTGATCGGTGCGCCCTTCACCATGACGATGCTGGTGCTCGAGGCGACGGGGAATTTTAGCCTGAGCGGCGCGGTGCTGGCGGCGAGCCTGGTCTCGTCGACGATCGTGCGCCAGTTCTTCGGTTATTCCTTCTCGACGTGGCGGCTGCACCTGCGCGGCGAAACGATCCGCAGCGCGCGCGACGTCGGCTGGGTCAAGGCACTGACCGCCGGGCGCATGATGCGGCGCCAGCCCAATATGGTCGCGGGCAGCACCGGCGCCGCCGCGTTCCGCCGCCGCTTCCCGCTCGGCTCGACCAAGCGCGTGATCGTCCTCGACGAGGCTGGCCGCTATGCCGGGATCGTCGATCCCGTCGCGGCGCATGACGGCGCGATCGACGACGACACGCAGGTGTTCACGCTGGCACAGGGGCAAGGCGACATGCTGCGCCCCGAGACGGACATCCGCGCGGTGATGGCGTGCTTCGACGCGGCGCAGCGCGAGGAGCTGGCGGTGGTGGACGAGGGCGGCAAAGTGCTTGGCCTGCTGACCGAGGCGCACGTGCGGAGGCGCTACGGTGAGGAGCTGGAGAAGAGCCAGCGCGAGCTGTTCGGCGAGGCCTGATCCAGGCTCCGCCATGATCGTGCTGGGGAACAGCGTGCCGCAGGAACGGAGAGCGCCGATGCGCCCGTCCCTGCGATCGTCCCCTCGTCCTGGATCATCCTCTTCGTGCTGCCGGGCCGATTGATTGCTGAGGGCCCACACGTCGAGCTACACCGGCGGGTTGGCTAGGCTAGGCTGGCGCCGCTATCGCATTGATCATGGTTCCGCCCGGCCTCGTCGCGACCTTCATGGCGGTTGCCCGCGGCACCATCCTTGGCCCGTTCGCCGCATTGGACGTGCTCCACATCGCGGGCTTCGCCGTGCTGACGAGCGCTGTTCTTGGCCTTCGCCGCCAGGCAGGTTGGCATAAGCGGCTGGCGCGGTGCGGAACCATCCTCCTCGATGCGCCGACGCGCGGGCTGGCGTCGCCGCGGCTTCGTGACGCGTACGTTGGACGGGGACGGCACCACGACCAGACCGAAGCATCCATACACGCCGCACGAAAAGCCTTGCGCGTGGCAAAGGGCGTCGTCGAGAATGCCGGTATGATCCAGTCCGCTCCTGGCCTCGCTCAGTGAGACATCGCCGATCGAAACCGCAGGCGTTGATCCCAGGTCGGATGGCGGCGCGGTCCGCGGTGCTAGACATACGCCCACGCTTTTACCGTCCTGGACGACTGAGTCCGTTGACGACGTTGGCGATCCGCGGTGTCGCGGTGCTCGTGCTCATCGGCATCGCGCTCGGCGGACACTGGGTCGATCGGGACGGGCTCAGGGACAATACGGACAGGTCGGTCAGCTTCCTAGACATCGTCTATTTCACCGTGATCACGGTCACGACCGTGGGGTACGGCGACATCGTACCGGTCAGCGACTCTGCGCGCATGTTCGACACGTTCGTCGTCACACCTATTCGGATCTTCGTGTTCCTCATATTTCTGGGTAGCGCCTATAGCTTCATGCTGAGGCAAGGCTGGGAGCGGTGGCGCATGGGCCTCGTCAGACATGAGTTGAAGGATCACGTCATCGTTTGCGGCTATGGCAGATCGGGCTCAGCGGCAGTCAGCGAGTTGCTTGAACGAGGTCATTCTCCCCAGCGCATCGTCGTCGTCGATGAGGATAGCGGCCGATTGCGGCTCGCCGAGGAGTGGGGCGTCGCAACGGTCGAGGGCGATGCGACCCACAATCGGGTACTCGAGATCGCGAAGGTTGAGGCTGCCAGCAACATCATTGTCTGCCCGGGCCGGGACGACACCGCCGTTCTTATCGTCCTCACCTGTCGTCGACTTGCTCCGCGTGCGGGCATCGCCGTGTCGATCGCGGCTATCGAGAACGAGCTACTTGCCCGTGACGCAGGCGCGACCATCATCGTCAATCCCGTCAGCTTCGGTGGACAGCTGCTCGCCCAATGCACCACCGGACCGCATGTTGCTGACTACGTCACCGACCTGGTCACGCGAGCTGGCCGGATCGAGCTGCGGGAACGTGCTGTACGAGCAGAGGAGATTGGCACATCTGCGCGTGACGCAGCGGACAGCCAAATTGTCCGGATCTACCGCGAGGAGAAGGTGATCGAGGTGGCACAAGCCCAAGCGGAGCGCCTAATGGCGGGAGATTGGGTGATCGAGCTTGTCGAGGCGACCTAAGAGCTGACCCGAGAGCCGTCACGCGAGACATCCTGAGCGTGTGCTGATTTCGTGCACTCGTTAAGACTCATCGCTGACACTCTCATCCGGCCGGACCGCGTCGGCTCCACTTCGGTCAACGGCCAAGGTGACGTAGTAGACGACTGCTCAACCATCGCCGCATCGGCTCGTCGTAGAGCTTCAGGCTGGCATAGGCCATCGCCACCGCCGCCACCACGAGCGCCGCACCGACCGGAACGCCGATCCGCGGGGGCACCTTCCGGTCGACTACCCAGGCGGTGTAGACGTAGATCAGCGGGTAATGCGTGATGTAGAGCGGGAACGACAGGTCGCCGAAAAAGCGCGCGATCCGCACGCTCCGTCCCGTCGCGGCCTTGTCCCCGGCGCCGAGCGCGACCACGAGCGGGAACAGCAGCAGCACGCAGCCGGCATCGTACAGGCCGTTCGTCCAGTGGTGCGGCGTATCACCCAGTCGCGGCAGGGCGAGCGCGACGATCAGCAGCGCGGCGCTGATCGCGAAGGCATGCCGGTGATGCAGCCGCCAACCCGAACGCATCAGCAGCATGCCGGCGAGGAACGGGTAGCACAGCCGCGCGAAGCCGACATGCACGCCCGCGGCGTCGAGCGACCAACCGCCGATCAGGTCACGGCGTGGCCCGAGCAGCGCGACCTCCAGCAGCAGCGCTGCCGCGAGCGCCGCGAACACGGTCAGCGCGCGCGCCGACAGCCGCCGCAGCACCAGCGCATAGGCCATGTTCGCGACATATTCGTAGAACAGCGACCAGGCCGGGCCGTTGAGCGGGTGGATCTCGTCCCAGCCGCGGATATCGAACTGCTTGGGTAGCGGCAGCAGCGTGCAGCCGAGCAGCATCACCAGCAGCATCTGCCACACCGGCGTCGCCGCGATCCGGGGGAACAGCTCGCCCGCCTGGAGGTAGAAGAGCGCTGCGCCCACCAGGCTGCCCAGCACCACCATCGGCTGGAGCCGGATCAGCCGGCGCAGGTAGAACTCTCGCTTCCCCATCCGCCCCCAGCGGTCGTCATAGGCGTAAGCGATGACGAAGCCCGAGAGCAGAAAGAAGAAGTCGACCGCCAGGTAGCCGTGGTTGATGATCTGCCGCGTCGGGTCACCATCGGCATATGCCTCGAACGTGTGGAACAGGACCACCATCAGTGCCGCGACGCCGCGCAGCCCGTCGAGCACGACATAGTGGCTCTTGCCCGGCGCGGTCGCGTCGGTCGACGTCGCCGCCGCGTCGGACGTGATGCCCGGCGTTGCTGTCAGCGATGCGCCGCTCACGGTCGACGCACCAGAGCGACGATCCCTGCCCGCGGCACCGCGACGACATGCGCGCCGCGCGTCAGGTCGATCAGCGTGCGCGACACCGCTCGCCCTTCCGCGTCGACGGCGCGCGCCTCGTAGCGCCCGAGATCGCGCGTCGCCTCCACCACCAGCCGCGACGCCGCGGTGGCGTTGACGAGGTCGATCGCGCGTACCGGCTCGTCCAGCGCGATGGCGCGATCGGCGTAAGCGGCGACGATCTGCTTGTCGGCGGACGTGGCGCGGACGAGCTCGTACTGCGCGTTGAGTCCTTCCGCACGAAGGCGCCCGTCAAGCAGCACGGCACGGTTGGCGCGCCAGTAAGCGAGATAGTGCGTCAGCATCGCGGCGTGCGCGGGCGTCAGCGTGTCGAGCCGCATCGATACCTGCGGCACCGCGAACAGCGTGTCGAGCAGCTGGAGCGCGGCGGTGTCGCTGGGCTCGTCGGGGTGCCACACGATCGGGTCGGCGTGGACCGGGGTGGCGCCGGCGAGCAGGCGCAGGTCGACGATGCGCTGGCGGTTGAGGATCGACTCGTTCGGCGCGTCCGAGGCGCGCAGCATGTTGCCGAAGGTGCGGATCACCGGCCCGCTATAAGGCTGGCGGAACTCGATCATGACATCGGGGCGGACCGCGCGCAGCGCCGCCATCACGTCCACCATCAGGCGGTTGACCGCCTCGTAGACGGAGGCGGTATCGCGCCCGTCGGCGCGGTCGAGCACGGTCGTCTCGTCGCTGCTGAACATGTCAATGAAGTCGAGCTTGAGCCCGTCCCAGCCCCAGTCGCGCACCGCGCGGCGGAAGGTCTCGACCAGATAGGCGCGCACCTCGGGGTAGCGCGGGTCGAGCACGTTGGTGCGCTGCTCCGCCCAGCGCCGCAGGATCTTGCCGCGGAAGCGCGGCAGCACCGCCGCCTCGTCGCCGACCAGCGGCACCGAGAACCACAGCATCCCCTTCATCCCGCGCGCGTGCAGCGCGTCGGTGACGACGCGCATGCGCCGCAGCCGCTCGGGGCGCCAGTCGCCGGCATGCGCGTAGCCGCGGTTCGTGTCGCCGGTCTGCCAACCGTCGTCGACGATCATCACCTTGAAGCCATGACGCGCCGCCGCCTCGGCTTCGGCCAGCACCGTCGCCTCGTCGACCGCCTGGTGATAGCTGTACCAGGTCGAATCGAGCGGCTCGCGCGCGGCCGTAGGCGCGGGCACGGGCACCTTGCCGGGCTGGCGCGACCACCAGGCCGCGACGTCGCCGAGCGCGTCCGCGACGGGGATCGCGCGCGTGTCGAGGCGCAGGCTGGTGGTGTAGCGCGTGATCGGCGCGTGGCGCTCGCTGAACAGCTCGACGCTGCCGTACACGCGCACATCCTCCTCGCGCAGCCTGGCCGCGAGCAGCACCGGCGTTACCGCCTCCTCGACCGCGACGGTGAGCCGGTTCTGCTCGCCGCGACCGTAGAGTGCCAGGACGGGCGCCGCGGCGGTGAGCGTCGAGCGCAGCCGCGTCGACGCGAAATCGGGCACGATCGTCCGGCCCAGGCTCGCGTCGGGTGTCCACATCCCCGCCATATCCACCGAGGGCTGCGACCAGCGGATCGTCAGCCGCGGCGGGGGTGCCGGCGTGGCGCGCGTCAGGGTCAGCACCGCGCGCGCCACGCCGGGCGCGATCGGCTCGGCGCGCACCGAGAGCGCGAAGCCGTCGAGCGCCCCCGCGACGGTCAGCTCGAGCCCGGCGACGGTGACGCTGCGGCGCGTCTCCGTCGCCGCGGGCGGCCCCGCCTGCGCCATCGTGGGCGCCGCCATGAGGCAGCCGGCCAGCGCGCCGGCGAGCGCCATCTTCCTCATGTCGCCCCCGACCGCGGTCAGAACTTCAGCCGCGCGCCGAAATTGTAGCGCGCGCCGGTCTCCTGGAGCAGCAGGAAGCGCTCTTCGATCGCGGACCATTCGTGGATCCGCTGGTTGGTGACGTTCACGCCCTGGACGTAGATCTGGACGTTCGGCGTAATGTCGTAGCCGACGTTGAAGTCGAACTGGCCGTAGCTCGACCGGTTGCGGGGCCGACCCTGGTCCGAGCGGCACGAGCGCAGGTATTCGGACCGCCAATTGTACGAGCCGCGCGCCGAGATGCCGTACTTCTCGTAGAACACGCTGCCGTTCGCCGAGTGCGGCGACAGTCCGTTGTAGCCGCACTCATAGTCGGCGAGAGAGGCGTCGCGCTCCGCCTTGCTCTCGACATAGGTGTAGTTGCCCGCGACGCCGAAGCCGGACAGAGGACCGGGCAGGAAGTCGAGTGAATATTGCCCACCTACCTCGATGCCGCGGATCCAGCCGGTCTGGCCGTTGCGCGTCCGCGTGTCCTGGAAGGTGCGGCCGAAGCGCTCGACCGGCAGCGTCTGGAGTTCGAGGAAGTTGCTAAGGTCCTTGTAGAAGGCGCCGGCGCTGAGATAGCTGATCGAGTTGAAGTAATATTCGAGCGAGACATCGTAGTTGGTCGACTTAAACGGCTCTAGCGTCGGGTTGCCGCCGCTCGACTGCGGCACGGACACGCGGCCGCCATAGGAATTGTCGACGCCGAGATCGGTCAGCGTCGGCCGCGTGACGGTCTGCGAGAAGGCCGCGCGCGCGATGAACTTGTCGGTGACGTTGAACTTGATGTTCGCCGACGGCAGCGCGTTGACGTAGCTGTTGCGGATCGAGACCGGGGTCGACTCGCCGTAGGTGAAGACCAAGGTGTCGTCGCCGCGCGTGTTGGTGATGTTGATCACCGGCTGGGCGAAGCCGCGCGACACGGTCTGGGTCCGCACCACGCGCACGCCCGCGTTGGCGCTCCAGCGCTCGCCGCCGAAGGACATGGCGATATAGCCGGCGAGCAGCCGCTCGTTGACGTTGGCTGTGCTGCCGACATTCTCGCGCACGCCATAGGGACCGCCCGGCAGCGCCAACAGGCGCGCTGCCTCGGCGGCCTGCTCCGCCGCGGTCCGGCCCTGACGAGCGCGAGCGAGGTTGGCGGGATCGGAGAGGAAGGCGATCACCGCGTCGGTGTCGTAGGTGAAGAACTGCCCGGGCGCGTTCTGCGCGCCGGAGACGCCCTTGAGGAAGTTGTCGAGCGTGTACGGCGACAGCAGCGACTGGTCGACCGGGATGTCATAGCCGCAATAGGCGCAGTTGCCGTCGGAATTGCTGAAGAAGCGGCGGATCTTGGTGCGGTCCGAATAGGCCATGCCGATCCGCACCGAGCGCAGCACGCTGTCGTGGATCTTATAGTCGGTGTCGATGTGATATTCCGAGCTGGTGTCGCGCACGCGATTGGCGTCGATGCCGGTGAAGTGCGCGCGCATCAGCGACGGATCGGTGATGTTGCCGAAGTTGGACGCGGTGGGGACCTGGTCACCGACGTTGAGGTCGAACCGCGGACTGGTCTGCGCGAGCGAGCCGACGACGACGAACTGGGTGGGGTTGCGCTGCGTTGCGCGCGTGCGCGACGCGTCGAGCCGAACCTCGACGTCCTCGGTCGGGTTCCACTTAAGGTTGCCGCCTACCTGGTAGGTCTCGGTACGGCGATCGTTGTTGTTGACGATGTTGTCGTTCTGCGAGAGCGACACGCGGTCCGCCAGCAGCGGGTTGGCGGCGAGGAACTGCTGCCCGGGCCGGTTGAAGCCGATCGCCGAGGCGGTATCGTCGAGCTCCAAGCCGATATAGGGCGCCGAGTAGAAGTTGGCGAAGATGTTCCGGTGCGTGAACACGTCGAATTTGGAGTAGATGCCGTCGACTGTCAGTAGCAGCTGGTCGGTCACCTGCGCCTGGACCGCGCCCGCCAGGTTGATCCGACGGCGGCGGTCGAGCTGGCGCGCGAAGGCGAGGTTCTGCGGCACGTTCACGGTGGCGCCGGTGTTGCCCAGCGCGCCCGTCGTCAGCCCGGTGGAGGTAGCGCTGCCGTTGACGACGTTCTGCGGGCCGAACAACCATCCATCGGTCTGGATATAGTCGAGCTGGCTGCGCCGATCGGTGTAAGATCCCGAGAGCACGATGCCGAGCGTCTTGGCCTCGTTGGTTAGCGAGGTCACCGCCGAGAAATCGGGGCTGAGCTTCTCGCGCAGCGTGTCGTAGATGCCGCCCGCCGAGGCGGCGACGTGGAAGCCGCTGCGGCCATCGAGCGGGCGCGCCGTGATGACGTTGACGGTGGCGCCGATGCCGCCTTCCTGCAGCTCGGGCACGCTCGACTTGAACACGTCGGTGCGCTGGATCATGTTCGACGACAGCACGTCGAACGAGAACTCGCGCCCGGGATTGTCGGTCGCCATCACGCGGCCGTTGACGAGGACAGTGTTGAACTCGGGCCCGAGCCCGCGCACCGTGATGAACTGGCCCTCGCCGCCGGATCGGTCGATCGCGACGCCGGTGATGCGCTGGAGGGATTCCGCGATGTTGGCGTCGGGGAACTTGCCGACGTCCTCGGCCGAGATGGTGTCGACGATCTGCTGCGCGTCTCGCTTGATCCGCGCCGACGACGCGAGGCTGCCGCGAATGCCGGTGACGACGATCTCGTCAGCGGCCTCGCTCTCACCCGGTCCGACCTGCGCCGCGACGGGCGTCGGCTCCTGCTCCGTGCCGGACGGGCTCGTGACCGGCGCCCCCGCCGTGGGCGGCGCCGTCTGCGGCATGTCCTGCGCCAAGGTTGGAAACGCGACGATCATCCCGCTGGCGAGCAGCGCCGCCTTGACTGAAACCTTCATTTCAATCCTCCCCGATGCGAGGGCCGATCTACGCCGCCCCTTTGTTATGATCTATCTGGTATCCAGTCTTCGCAGCCTTGAGCAAGCGCTATTCTGCGGCAGTGATCGGATCAGCGCGGCTTTCATCAATATTGTAAATTACCGCCGCCTCGCGCCACGGCGATTTAGCAGAACCGGCATCGTTAGCTCGCCTGGACGACGGGAGGATGCGCTCCACGGCGGTCGATGCGCTACGAAGCAGTCCGATCTGCTCGCCTGAGGCGCGAGGCCCCTCGCGATCGCCGGTGCGACCTTCGGGTGATCGGGTCGACGGTCAGGATCTCGCTTCAGCGCGCCGCCCCTTTCCCTGAGCGTTGTCCAAGCGTAATGACCGCACCCAAAATTCTCGGGGGAGACAGGAATTGCGCGCTTTTCTGCTCGGTGCCGTGACCGCCTCATTGGTCGCCACGCTCGCGGTGCCGGCGAGTGGTCAGTTCGGCATGCTGAAGAAGCTGGTGCCGGGCGGCATCAACCTTCCGACACTGCGCAAGGAGCCGATATCGACCAGTCTTGCCGATGCGCGATGGGCAGACCCGACGAAGGACGGGTTCGCACCACCCGCACCCAAGCAGCCGTTGACCGCGCTCCAGCGCACGCCCGCCGGCGGCTTCATCCTCCAGCCGGGCTACTACAGCTTCCACGACCAGAGCTACTGCCTTCACGCCGGAACCTACGGGCCGGGCGGCGGAGACGGCTATCTCTACGCACCGCCGCTCGGTGCGGCCAAGGACGCGGTCATCACGATCGTGCGCAACTCGGTCCAGCACCCCGAGATCGAGCAGCACGACATCCAGACGCTTCTCTGGGCGATCGTCGCCCGCGCGAAGCTGGAGGATCTCTCGACGGAGCACAAGGCGATCGCGGCGCAACTGCTGCCGCCGCGCCAACTCGCCGCGCTCAATCGCTCTGTGATGGACATGGTGTCGCAGGGGCCGATCGCCGACAATCTGCCGCGCGAGATCCGGCAGGCGATGCAGGCAGAAGCGGACCTGCGTCGCATGCTGGTGACACCCGGCACCAGCTTCGGCGAACTCGAACGCGTCGCCGTGCTCGCCGGGGCAGCGCCCACTGGCAAGGGCAGCTCGGACGTACCGAGCGGCCGTTGGAGCCATCACCCGGATGGCTATTGGGTGCGCTACCTCCCGGTGAGCTACTCCAACACCGTCGTGGAACTCTGGGTGCCGAACGACGCTCCAGGCGCCGGGCACGAATTCGACCCGGCGACCCACATAGCGGTGCCCGGCAACACCGCTCGTCAGCGGCTGATCCAGTCCGGACGCGCGTACAAGACGTCGTAACACCGCTGCGTGCAAACCGGCACGCGAGCGGCCGTTTGAAAGGCAGAGTGATCAGGTTCCGTCCGCCGGCCGGCGGTCGTGATGGGGCGTAGGCGACGCCCATCGGAATGACCCGCAGCGCGACAGGCGGACACTGGTAGGCCGCGACATAGCCCAGAATTTTAGAATGCGAACGTCGACCCAACCGCGGTCGCCGCGGTGCCTCGCCGGTTCCGCAGCTTCGGTTGCCTGTCGATCTTACGGTGACCCGGCGCGTCGCGGAGCTGCCTCTTCGCCAAGTCCGCAGTATGCTGCTCCTTCAGCGCAGGACGCCCTTGGCCGCCTCACAACCGGGATCACGCTAGACCTATGTCTATCGATTTGCCTGCTTTTTCTCGCTGGACTGGCTTGCGCTAACCAAGCCTAAAGTGTTGCTACCTACAGGTTTCTTCAGCGCCAAGCGGTGATCGCTGACGGGCTGTATAGGGTAACGCAGGCTGGAAAGCTGGTTCGATGCGGCGGCCAACATCGAAACTCGACCTCGCCTCAAGGCCTTCCAAAGCCTCTAGGTCTCTGCTGGAGGCGTTTGCCGCCGCTCAGCGAGAGGCAGATCACTACCGCACCAGTGTCGAGATGGCTCGGCACATCAGCTGGAGCGCGGACGCGAGCGGCGCCATTCGGACCGCCAGCGCCCGGTGGACCGACGTCACCGGCATCGATCTCGCCGAGGCGCTGGACAGCGGCTGGCTTCACGCACTTCATCCGGACGATGTCGAGCCGACGCTGCACGCCTGGCGTTTGGCGCTCGAGACCAGCTCACCGGTCGACGTCGACTATCGTCTACGCACGCCCGGCGGCCATCGCTGGTTCCGCTCATGTGCCTCACCACGGGTGGATCGCTCGGGCGCGGTGCTCGGCTGGTTCGGCACGCTCGAAGACATCGACGATCGGAAACGGGCTGAGGCGGCCCTGCAAGCGAGCGAGGAACGCTTCCGCTTAGCCGCGGAGGCGGCGGGCGTCGGTATCTGGGACTATGATGTCCTGCTCGGCAAACGTCTATGGTCGGACGTATTCCGTGCCATGCTCGGTCTCGCTCCCGAGGTGCCGGCGGAGCCTGCCACTGCCCTCGCCCTGGTCGTTCCGGAAGACCGATCCATCCTGCAGCAGCTCGTCGACTCGATCAGCCACGGCGACGCTCACCCTCGCTTCGAGCTGACCGTCCGCATTCACCGCGCCGACGACGGTGCGCTGCGCTGGATGCAGACCAGTGGTTGGCGAGTGAAGTCGGCGAATGGTCGGATTGAGCGCGTCCTCGTCACCGTCCGCGACGTCACCGAGCAGCTCACCGCCGAGCAGCGCGTGCGTTGGGCGGCCGAGCACGATCCTCTGACCGGACTGGTCAACCGAGCCGCTTTCAACAGCCTCCTCGATGAGGCCATCGCCCGCGCCGATCGACCGGCTGGCGCGGTGCTCACGCTCGCGCTGTTCGACGTCGATCATCTGAAGGAGACCAACGACACGGTCGGGCACGACGCCGGCGACCTGCTACTCAGGACCGTCGCGGAGCGGCTCGTCGCGGCGCTGGGCGGAGACGCTGTGATCGCGCGCCTTGGCGGCGATGAGTTCGCCGCGATCTTCGAGGCCGCCTCGCAAGAGCTTGCGACGGAACGCCTGCGAGCCGCATTGCGCGCGCTGCGCGCGCCCGTCGCAACCGACTCGGTCACGCTCGCCTGCCAGGCGACGGCGGGCTTGGCCTTTTATCCGCAGGATGGGCGCGGCGCGCGTGATCTGCTGAAGACGGCCGATCTCGCGCTCTATTCCGGCAAGGCAAGCGCGCGGGGAGAACTCTCGCGCTTTCGTCCCGAGATGCGGGCGAGCATGCAGCGCCGAACGTCGATGCTTTCGGTCGCGCGGATGGTCGCCCGCGATGATCGCGTGATCCCGTTCTACCAACCCAAGGTGAGACTGAGCGACGGCACGCTGTCGGGGTTCGAGGCGCTTCTGCGCTGGCGGCATGACACTCTGGGCATCCAGGGACCCGACACGATCGCGGCCGCGTTCGACGATCTCACCGCGGCGATCTCGTTGGGTGAGCGGATGCTCGAGCGGGTCTGTGCCGATCTCGCGCGCTGGCGCGACATGGGCCTGCCGCCCACGCGCGTGGCGCTGAACCTGTCACCTGCCGAGTTCCGCCGCGACGATCTGTACGACCGCATCATGGGGCAGCTTGGCCGTTACGACCTGCCCGCCGAGTTCCTTGAGCTCGAGGTGACTGAGACCGTCTTCCTCGGCCGCGGAGCAGACAGTGTCGGCGACACGCTGGCCGCATTCCACGATGCCGGCGTCACCGTCGCGCTCGACGACTTCGGCACGGGCTATGCCTCGCTCAAGCACCTGCGGGAATTCCCGGTCGACGTCATCAAGATCGATCGCAGCTTTGTCGCCGATCTCCTGACGAACTCAGGTGACGCCGCCATCGTCAACGCCGTGCTGGGCTTGGCCAACCAACTCGGGATCGCGGTGGTGGCCGAAGGCGTGGAGAAGCCGGAGCAGGCGACCTATCTGCTCGCGCAGAACTGTGGCCATGCCCAAGGCTATCTGTTCGGCCGGCCGACGCCCGCCGGAGCGGCAGAAACGTTGCTCGCCGCGGCATCAGAACATGGCCGCACGTGATAGCGGGCGCATGCAGGGGGGTTCGGCGCAGGTGGCGCTCACGCCACCGACGATCAATCATTTCGAGCGGCCCGCCCCGGCACCAGCTTCTGCCGTTCGCTCCTCCAGATCTTCTCCCATGCTCCACTCGCCGGCTGAGTGGCTTATCCGCCCGCGGGAGATTTGACCTTCGCCCGATGGCCCTTCACGGCTTTATTCGACGATCTTCGAGGAGGATGCGTGAATGTCAGGTTCGGGCAGAACGGCGGTGGTCACCGGCGGCAATGACGGTCTCGGCCGAGAGATGGTGCTGGCGTTGGCGCGCCGGGGCTGTGACGTCGCGTTCAACTTTACCACGGGGGAGGATCACTCCGCGACGCTCGTCTTGGCGGTCGAGGCCATGGGAAGGCGCGCCATGGCACACCGATCGGATGTCGGGGTGAAGCGCGAGGTCGACGCCTTCTACGCCGCTCTCGCAGACTGGGGTGGAACGCCTGACGTCCTCGTCAACAATGCCGGGGTTCAGACATGGTCGCCGCTGCTGGAGCTCGAAGAGGAGGACTGGGATCGCGTGATCCGGACCAACCTCAAAGGCTGCTTCCTGCATACTCAAGCGGCTGCCCGCCGGATGGTCGCGGCCGGGACAGGCGGCGCCATCATCAACGTGGGATCCGGTTGCAATCTGCTCGCCTTCCCGCGTCTGGTCGACTACACCGCCTCCAAGGGCGGTATCGAGCAGCTCACCAAGGTGTCGGCGCTCGAGCTGGGGCCGCATGGCATACGCGTCAATTGCGTGGCGCCAGGCGCGATCGAGACCGATCGCACGCGCGCCGAAGTGGATGATTACGCGGGCCGCTGGTCGCCGATCACACCGATGAGACGCGTCGGCACGGTAGAGGATGTGGCCGCAGCGGTGGTCTGGCTCGCCGGACCGGAGTCCGCCTTCGTCACCGGGCAGACCTTGCTGGTCGACGGTGGCGTCTTCTCGCAGGCAGTCTGGCCAGAATACGGCAGCGCCGGATAGCTTATCCGCGATCTCCGTCCGCTGGGCGGGGCCGCAGGAGACCCTTCGCCGTCGACGATGGTGCTCGGCCCGGCGATGAGCTGAAAGACCTCTGTGAAGCGCCGGATCGCCGCGACGATCCGGCAGCTCGTCACCTCGGACTCGGGCGAGCGCTGGATGCGCCGTCCGGGTCAGGAGGCGCTATTCGTCGTCGGCGTCGGCGTCTTCCTGCTCCAGCAGTTGGTCGATCGCTTCGCCGAGTAGATCGAGCTGCTCGACCGAGGCGACCAGTTCGAGCGACTCTCCGTCGTCGCCCTCGATGTGCAGCAGATATCCATCGCCGTCGGGCTCAATCGTGAATTTTGCCAGTCTGGCCATGCGTTTGCTCCTATGTAGCGGCAGCCTAACGCTGACCCGGATCGCAAGATCCTGCGTCGGACATCCTTCTGTGTGACGCGATCGCACAGGGAGGTTGCCCACGTGCCGCTCGAGAGAGGGATCGCTAGGTGGCGCTATGCCGACGGCGATGCGTCGGTGGTTGCGCGACCACGTGGTCGAGTCCGCCGTTCCGAGCGGCCAGCGATCGATCCGCCTCGGCTTCAGCAGAATGTGATTGCGCCACATCAAGTAAGCCGCGTCGTCGCTCCACCGCGGTGATTTCGCGATGGTGCCGGCATGCCGGACTGGCTATCCGGCGCCGGTGCATGTTCCGTTAGGTTCGCTCGCCCCGGCGATGGCCCGCGTCCGCGTGGTGCCCGGCTCACCCTATTTCACGACCGACGACGGCGCATCCTGGACGCCGATCGGGCACAATGACGCGATCACCTGGCCCGACCTCGCGCCACTGTTCCGGCGGCGCGACCTCGCGGCGGTCGAGCGGCACCTGCTCGAGCTGCGCGCGCACGGCGTCACCTGCATCCGGCTGATGCTGGAATATTGTCATGGCGAGCACCGCTATCTCGAACGTCCCGCCGGACGGTTCGTCCCTGCCATGGTGCGGGCGTGGGACGACCTGTTCCGCCTGCTCGAGCGCGTCGGGCTGAGGGTGCTGCTCACGCCCTATGACACCTTCTTCATGTGGATCCGTTGGCAGCGGCATCCCTATGCTCGCGCGAACGGCGGCCCGTGTGCCGGCCGCGACACGTGGCTGACCTGTCCCGAGACGCGACGCGCGATCAAGCAGAGGCTGGCGTTCGCGAGCGACCGCTGGGGCGGCAGCCCCGCACTGTTCGCCTGGGACTTGTGGAACGAGATCCACCCGGCGCACGGCGGCGACGACCCGGCCGCGATCGCTCCCTTCATCGACGACCTGTCGACATGGCTGCGCACGCATGAGCGCAGCCGGCTCGGTTACGCCAATCTCCAGACCGTCTCGATCTTCGGCCCCGAGCTGATCCGCTTCCCCGCGCTGGTGGAGCCGATCTTCCGCCATCGGTCGCTCGATTTCGCCAACACCCACCTCTACGAGCATGGCACGATCGACAACCCGCACGACACCGTCGCTCCGGCGCTCGCAGCTGCCCGGCTGATGCGCGCCGCGGTGATCGACGCCGGACCCGCGCGCCCGGTGTTCGACTCCGAGCACGGCCCGATCCACCGCTTCAAGGATCGCAAGCAGACGCTGCCCAGCGCCTTCGACGACGAGTATTTCCGCCACATCCAATGGGCGCATCTCGCCAGCGGCGGCGCGGGCGGTGGCATGCGCTGGCCCAACCGCCACCCGCATGTTCTCACGCGGGGGATGCGGGTGGCACAGCGAGGGTTGGCGGACTTCCTGCCACTCATCGACTGGAGCGCCTTTCGTCGCCGCAATCTCTCCGCGGCGCTGCGCTGCGCCGATCGCGGGGTGGCGACGGTCGGCTGCGGCGATGAGCGGCAGGCGCTCGCATGGCTCGTACGGACCGACGCGATCGACGCGGAGGGCACGCTTGCCCCGCGGCACGACGCGAGCGCCACCGTGCTGCACGTCCCGGGGTTGGCCGACGGCGCCTATGACGTCGTCTGCTATGACACGCGCGCCGGAGCGATCGTCACCCGCACCCGAGCCGAGAGCGAGGGCGGCGAACTCGTCGCCGCGGTCGGTCCGGTCCGAAGCGATCTCGCCGTCGCGGTGCGCGGTGCGGCATGAGCGGGTCTGACGGGACGGCTCGCGCGCCACATGCCACCGACTGGCGCGAGACCGCGTTGTACGAACCAGTGAAGACGTTCCTTGAGGCTCAAGGCTTCGCGGTGAAGGGCGAGATCTGCGGCTGCGACGCCGTCGGGCTTCGCGTTGGCGAGCCGCCGCTCATCGTGGTCGCGGAGCTCAAGCTGTCGTTCACGCTCGAGCTGGTGCTCCAGGCCGTAGACCGGATGCGCGGCGCCGATATCGTCTATCTCGCTGTGGCCGCCTCGCGCCGCGGCCGCGACCAGGATCAGCGGGTCACACGCCTGTGCCGCCTGCTGGGTGTGGGATTGCTCGCTGTCGACCTGCGTCTGGACCTCGTCGCGGTGCTCTGCGAGCCCGTGCCATATCGCCCGCGCCCCAACCTACCGCTGCGTCGCCGGCTCGTGAAAGAACATACCATGCGTCAGGGCGATCCGACTGCCGGAGGCTCATCGCGCCAGCCGATCATGACCGCCTATCGTCAGCGCGCGCTCGCCTGCGCGGCGGCGATGCGCGACACCGGGGCGCGGCCGCGTGATCTGCGCCACCTGGCGGAGGACGCCGGCACCATTCTGTCGCGCAACGTCTACGGCTGGTTCGAGCGGGAGCGCCCCGGCCACTATCGTCTGTCGGATCAAGGAAGAGCGATGATCGCGGTCGCCGCAGGCGAAATCACCACGTCGGCATGACCGTCGCGGACATGTCGTGCCTGCGCTGCGTCCTGGCCGCAGAGGAGACGTCGATGACCGACCATCGCAGCGGCGACGATGCCGCCCCCGCACCGGAGCAGGAGACCGAGGAAATGGAGAAAGTGCAAGAGGATGCCGCGCGAGAGCGCGAGGAGAACGGCGGCTATCAGTAGCCGAGAGGGCTAGCCACTCGGCTTGAACGGGCCGCGGCAAGCTCGGTAGACCGGCGATCGGACGGCATCATCGATCGCGGCGTGACCGAAGCACACATGGAGAAAGGGTAAGGCGGCGCATGTGCGATCCACGGGGTCCGGTGAGACGCGCCGGGGCTGTCGCCGAGTCTACCTCATAGTGTTTGTAGCTTCTGCGGCGCGGGCCGGCGCCGCGCTGGCTTAGGCGCCGGATTGCACCGTCCCAGCAAGGGATCAGCTCATCAAGTCTGCTGTGGCGCCGCTCACGCTCACTCGCCATCTGCACGGAGTGCGCTTTTCAAACGACAATGACATCGAACAGACGGCGGCTGCCCTTGTCGCGCGCCACGGAGCCCGCGCGAGGCAGCAGGTAGTTGATCAGATCATAGCGGCCATTCGCGCGCACGATCTAGCTGCGGCTAAGCGGTGGGACGAGATCGGACAGGCCGTGGATCGCAGGCTCGCGGCTTAACTCAGATCCATCGAACCTAGCGCGGCGCCTAGCGGTTCACCCCCGCGCGCCCTGAACCACTCTCGAGAGACCAGAAGGCTCAGCAGGATCTGGCGTTACGCTGGTGAAAACGCAGCCACGGGAAGCACCTCGACGATCTGCTGCCATCGCGCTCGAACCGTACCGCGTGCTTGCTCGCGCTGGCGCTCCGCAACTTCCACCGCCCGAATCCCGAAGCACTCCGCGAAGACAGAGGCGAAGGCCTCCACCTGATCGGCTCGATCGGTCATTGCAGTACCCTCACCGCTGATGCGCGATCCTCCTAGCGCGCGAGTGCTGAATGAAGATCCTGCCTACGCAGATGAAAAACGACGTCACCCGTTAGCTAAACGTCGAAGAGAGTAGCGCCCGGGCCTGAGCAGCCAAGCCGATCGGATCAAACGGCTTGGCGATCGTGCCGATCGCGCCCGCGTCTGTATAACGCGCGATGTCGGACGATCGTACCGACGCGGTGAAAAAGGCGATCGGTGGTGCCTCGCTCATGGCAGCCTTGATGGCCTTGACGAGGGCCACCCCTTCCATGTCCGGCAGGTTGTTATCAGCCAGGATGAGATCCGGTTTGGGTGAGCGCTCTAGATGCTGCAGCGCATCGGCGCCCGTGCGCATGGCTGTCACCGTGAAGCCTGGATCAAGATGCAACGCCATGACCGCGATGGCGCTTATGTCAGGGTCATCCTCAACCAAGAGGATAAACGCAGCTTTCTCAGCCACAATTGTCTCTCCTCATCATTTCGCCGATAAAGGCTGGTGCGTACCCTCGACGTCAAAGCGTTTTGCATCCGCTTAGGCTGGTTTGCTGGCGCACCGACGAGCCCTGCTCGCGAAGGCTGACGACTTCACCACCTCGCCACGATAGCCTTCCGCGGCCAGGCGGCGTAATGGCTAATGCGATCGCTTGTCGCAGCCCGAGCGCAAGGCAGCATGGCACGGGAGCCAGCACCCAGCAGCACCTTGCCCTGGCTCAGCGCATCGAGAAGATCGTCGCCAACTCCGCGTGACTGGGTGTACCTGGCGCCGATGTCCGGGGATACGAAGCGGAGGATTACAGGGGCGTCGTCCCGGCCGGGTGGCCCGGCCCAGTTACAGCGGCGAGATTACCCAAATGCACGGACTGTCAGCGGTTTAGGTTGAATTGCTTACTTCAGCCCGCGGCTTGTACCGGTGGCCGGTGCCTCGAAGCCGTTGATCATCAGAGTCGCCACGCTGAGGCCGCGTCCGTCCGTCACGTCAATCTGCAAGTGGCCGTCTGCCCAGAAGGAGCCATCGACGATCGCCAGTGTTCGGCTCGCTTCCTCAACCGCCTGAGCCTTTGCGGCTGAAATATCCGGTAGGTCGACAACCTTGCTGCCGACCTCACCTTGGTCATCACGAATGGTGAAGCGGAAGCGTGGCATCGTGCCTCAATGCAGCACAGCTTTGATCGGTACCGCGGCCAGCTTGTATTGTGACGAATGACGGGCACAACCGGTGTTCACTCGAGCGCCAAGCGGCCGGCCACCCTCATCGCGTGCTTCTCGCCTCGCTGTGCCATGCGCTCCCAGCCTTCGGCCGAGTCGATATGGCGCTGACGAACGAAAGGCAGTGTAGCTGTCGAAGCTGCTTGGCGCTCGACCGCAGCACGCTCGCGGCAAAACTCAGACGATTCGAGCATCCAATCCCCTCTTCCTATCTGCCTTTACCATGCCGACGCCGCGCGCTGGTACGCCTCGCAGCACTAGCGAGACCAACAACGAGCAAGACCGCGACCAAGGCGGCAATCATCCAGAATGATGTCAGCACGAGAATGAAACGAAGAGATGTGACGTATCGGTCCGGGTAATCGTGCTGACCTGCGTCAGGCGGTCAGCCCACGCTGCTTCGGACGCGTCGGCTGCCTTCAGGGGCCCTAATGCACGTTGGCGAGGAAGTCGCGAACATGTGCCAGTCAAAGGACAGGCGTTAACCGAGGTGCACACGTGTTAGGCGGACCGGCAGACCGTCGCATAGAGATACTCGCCGAAGGCTTGCGGACGGCAGCGCGTCTCGCTCGCACGAAGGCGCTCCCTGACCTTGTGGCAGGTGAGCAGGCGGACCACGACCGAGCACTTATCGCCCTGACGCTCGGCACCTTCGCGGACGAGCTGGATGCGACGGCGTTTCGGTTCGAGGAGCTTGCGGACGGGACGTTGGCCGTAATCCGGTGAGCAGAACCCGCTGCGGTAACTAGAGGCGTTTCGGCGGGTGATTGCGGCGGAGGTCCACTCCGCGTCGGCGTCCTATTCGGGCACTCGCGGACGCGAAATCACCGCCGCCCGATCTTTTGGTCAGCCCACCGTAGGAAGGTCTCCATGTTCGGCGCGTCCGTATGCCCGCCCTCGTGCTGACGCCAGGCGAGTTCGCCATCAATCAGCGCGGTGGTCGGCGGCGGGATGACCGCCGCCCTATAGTCGTTGCCGCGACCGAGATCCCGCTTGCCAAGCAAGGTCCAGGCACGCCCGGCAGCGATCGTCGCCATGTAGCTGCCTTGCTGGTCGAGCCACTCTGCGTCGCCTTGCGCTGGGATGCCGTAGCTTACGAATGCCAACCGCGGGGCGACGAGCGCCAGCAGTTCATGTGCGTCGACCGGTATGTCCGCCGCCGTCTTCCGGCCTGGCCGTCCTTTCTCCGCCCCGTACTTGAGGAAGTTGCCAGCCATCCAGTGATAGCTGCCAGCACCGGTGAGATTCTCGACCTGTTCGCCGAAGGTTCGGCGATGTGGCTTCACCCCACCCTCGCCCGAGGAGCCGATCAGGACCGTCGCGAACCGCTCATCGAATGCTGCGGCGACTAGTGCCGCTTTGCCCCAACGTGACACGCCCTCGACGCCGACGTGCGCCGCATCGACCTCCCGCCGTTTAGTTAGATAATCCAGAAGTCGGCTGGCGCCCCAGCCCCAAGCCCGCAACGCGCCCCATTGCTCCGGCGTACGAGCGCGCCCCTGATTAGCGAGGCCGATGACGCCTTCGCGCAGGCCTGCGCCATCGTCAGCCTGGATACTAGCGGTATCGAGCAGCGCCACGCCCCAACCGTCGGCTATGAGCGTTGTCACCCGATCATCGCGGGGCGGAGTCGGAGGGAAACTGCCAGGCTCCACGAACGCCAGCCCAGGATGCTTGGCAAAGATCGCTGCGAGCGATGGATCTCGCTGAAGTAGCAGCGCCTTCATCGCTTCGTCCAGGCGAGCGGCGTCGCGCGCGTCGGGCTGCGAAGGCGCGGGGTAACGAGCCGGCGCGAACATGATGAGCAAGGGTACGGGTCCCTTTGCGTTGGCTGGCACGACGAGCGTGGCCCTGATATCGACCGCGATCTGCGGCGCTCCTCGATTGTCGAGATGCCCGATCAGCTGTTGCGCGAGTACTGGCCGGCCTCCGATGAACTCACGATCGGCGCTGTCGACGCGCCAGGTGACCGTTGGCGCAAGGGCGGGTATGCGACCGTAGATCTCACGCTCGAACAGTTCCACCAACTCAGGCCGGCGCTCCCGCTTCCACATGGCCGCGCTGGTCACCGGACGCCCGTCCGCCATCGTCATGAGATCGGGCCAGACCGAATAAGGGTTCGCCTTTGCAGGATCGTAGTTGGCCGCGTTCGGCGCCTCCGGGTCGCCGCTGGGCCCTGGTCGCAATTCCACGATGCCCAATTGTCGCATCATGCCCCGATGGTCCTGTTCGGCGGCGGTGGGTGCGTCACCTGCCGCCGACAGAAACATAGCCGCAAGCAGCAGCCCGCTCCTGCGCCAACCACTTAGCCGCATCCGCTACTCTCCTCGGGTGCTCGTTCCAGCCCAGTGGCACGGTACCGCCCACTTGTGGCGCGGCAAGCCCGCTTGGCGCTCTACAATGCTTTGCCGTCCGACGCCTCGGCATCTGCTCCGCGAGGTTATGTATCCTAGCCGACGGAAGCATAGCTGCACACCCTCGCCGAAAGCAGGTTTCGAGATTGTCGGACGACGTGGTAAGGCAGGCGAACGGCCGAGAATAGCGCGCGTGCAGCTGACTTTCGGAGCAGGCCGCGTCGTACTGGATGGGCGAAGGGACGTTGGTGACGGATCGGTCGAAGGTTGTTCCTGAGCGACTCTACATGCAAGTCGCACGCCGTCTGCAACAGTCGATCCGGTTGGGTCACTATCAGGTGAACAGCCGGCTGCCGTCCGAGCGCGAGCTCGCGGATCTCCTCGGCGTGAGCCGACCGACGGTCCGTGAAGCAATCATCGTTCTCGAGCTGCGCGGCGTGGTGGAGATGCGTCACAGCACCGGCGTCTACGTCATCGCAACGGGGCCCGAGGCGACGACACCCGACCTGACGGACAATGTTGGGCCCTTCGAGGTGACGGAGGCACGACGCCTATTCGAAGGTGAGACTGCGGCCTTGGCCGCCGGCACGATCAACGAGGCCGAGCTGATCGAACTGGAAGGCCTGTTGTCGCAGATGGCAGACAACGGATTAGATCCGACGATCCGCGAACGAGCAGATCGCGATTTCCATCTGACCTTAGCTCGATCGACCCACAACGAGGCCATCGTCAGTGTCGTACAATCGCTCTGGGACAAAAGGTACAGCTCGCCGTTGTGCGTCTATCTTTTCTCGCTCGCGAGGCAGATCGGAATCCAGCCGCCGGTGGAAGACCATCGGCGCATACTCGCCGCGCTACGGGCACACGATCCGGATGGGGCTCGTGAGGCGATGCAGGTCCACCTGACACGCGTCACGGAAAGTCTCTACCGCGCGACGGAGCACGATGCCCGGGAGCGTGCGAGACTGAAGATGGATGAACGTCGGCACCTTTTCGCGCGTCGCGCGGGAGTGGCTGAGCCGGCAGAGTGATCATGCCAGCATCAACGGGTCCGGTCGCGGAGCGCGCGCGCCTTGAACACTCGAGAGAGATGCCCGTGGCGAGCGGACCGGGGGAGCGCACACGCTTAGGTGTGGACGGTCATTGACGATCGATGCGGAAGGCTCTCGCGATCAAGCCCGTCCATCTAGGTACAACAAACGCTCGCGCGTCGACTTCAAGACCTCGCCGCACATACGCCGGCCTCTCGCCGTCGACGCCGACGTGGTAGCCGCCTCAGCGGTAGCGGTAGAGCCGAAGACGATAAACCTTCCCGTCGCCAGAATCCTTTGAAAATAATCGCAGAGATTGGCCTTGACCCGTCTCGTCGCCGTTCAGCCGACGACCGGTGACGGACTGGCCGCCCCGGAAGATCTGCTCGTCGATGCTTTCGATGCCGACGATTGGTAGGCCAGGGCGATCCGTGGTGAAACTGAGCTGCGCGTCGCCGCTGCCCACGACCAGGAACTCGTCTGGGGCGGTCTGCAGGAACATCGCCGCGACGCGGCTGGTCTGATCGACGTCGCCCTTCGCCCCGCCGGCACGCGTCATGTTGACGACGTAGTCGCCGATGCGGCCGCGTCCGGCGCGCTGCGCTCCGCCCTCCATCAGCACGGTCGTGAGCCCACCTTCCACCTGTTTCTGCAGGATCATGGGCGCGAGAGGGGCAAGCTGGCCGTAGAGCGCCGTCATCGCGGGATCGCCCTCGCCCGCCGCACTGAGCCCGATACTCGCGTCTCCCTGCAACACGACGCCCTCGCCATCGATCCCGAAGGGCGAGAAGCCGACCGCGCCCAGCGTACCGAAGCTGTAGAGCGCGTTCGCCGCCCCGACCGGGCCACCGCGGGCTTCCGGCACGAACAAGGGGTTATCGGGTCGCGTGTATTGCGACGCCCAGCTGGCGTAATCCTCGAAGTAGATGTCGGGCGCCAGGAAGTCGAGCGATGGCGCGCCCGCCTTATAGACATCGATGGCGAAGGGGAGTGGGCCGCCAGAATTGTACTGGCCCGGCTCGTAATTGGGCCGGATCAGCGCCGCGTTGGTGAACATCGGCAGCCGGTACTCCGCCTTCCCCGCCGCAGTGACCCCTTCGATGAAGGTCGCGTAAGCCCATGACATGAACAACGAGTCGGTCATCGACTGATCGCCGAAAACCTCGCGCCACGTTCCCGCAGTGCGGGCTCCAGCAGTCTCCCAGGCGGTCCGCAACGTCGGATGCAACGTGGACCGGTTCGCCGCAAGGTAGCGAAGGAGCGGCTCGGGCACGGCCGCGGCCAGCGCCGCACCGGCGGCCGCCGAATGGTCGCGCGACTCCGGAATGACGCCGACCTCATTCTCGACCTGGACCATCAGGACGGTGTGCTGCGCCCCGTCAACGGCACGAAGGTGCCGCATCAGTTTCCCGAACGCGCGCGCATCCGCGTCCCTCGTGGTCCTTGAGAATGGCGAGAGCCTCTCGGTTCCACGTCCATCGCTGGTCTGCGCGCGCGCGAACCGTGTCTGATCGCGCTTCACCCATGCGGGCACATAGCTCGAGTATGTGTTCTTCCACGCACCAAACCAGAGGAGAACCAGCCGAAGGTTCTGCGCGCGCGCGCCCCTCAGCAAGCCATCGACATTGCTGAAGTCAAAGCGACCCTCCTGCGGCTCGATCGTCTCCCACGCGACGGGTGCGAGCACCGTATTGAGATTCATCGACTTCAGCCTGGGCCAGATCGGCGCCATATACGCGAGGTCGCTACTGCTCGAATTGTGGAGCTCGCCACCCAGCACGAGGAACGGTTTGCCGTCGACGATCAGCTGCGTTGCCTTGCCGCGCCGCTCAAGGTGCGGTGCGTCCGTGGACTGCGCCTGTGCGACTGTGCCTACGAGCAAGGCGATGCCAGCCAGGATTATTCGGGTAACGGAGAACAGGCTGGACATCGCAGCTCCCTAGGTGGATCTCGCAAATCAACAAAGGGGCCGGCCCCCCGGGGGAGACCGGCCTAGCAACGGCAAATCTCGGAGAAGGGGTCGAGACGCGCCGGAACTGCTTAGAAACTAGCGCGCAGGCCGAAGAGGACCTGCCGCCCAGGATAGTAGACGTTGTACGCGGCATTGTCGTAGCCGAAGGTCGTGCGGATCGGGGCATTGGTGAGGTTGAGCATGTCGAGCGTGAGCCGCACCGCCTTGTTCATGAACGGCAGCTGATAGCCGGCCGACAGGTCGAGTTGGCCGCGCGCGTCCGCCAGCAGCCCGAGCGGGAGGTTGTTCTGCGGCGCGTTGGCCGCGATCACCCCGCCCTGCCAGACGTAATTGAGGCTCAGCGAGAGGCCATAGTTCTCGTAATAGCCCTGGAGATTGTACTGCCAGCGCGGGACGCCTGCGGCGACGAGCCCGCTATCGGACTTCTGCGTGATGTGCGTGCCGTTGGCCTGGAAGCCGAGCCCCTTGAAGACGAAGTCGAGCGGCTGGTTCCACGTGCCCTCGATTCCCTTGATCACGAGGTTGTTGAGGTTGACGGGCAGGTTGACTGTTATCGGCACTGCGGACACCGCCACGCCCGAGGCGGCCGCCCGGTCAAGCAGCGCCTGCCGCTGCGTGGCCTGAAGCGCGTCCACCGGGATGTTGAGCTCGGAGAAGGGCGTCGCCTGCTGGATGGTGGCGGTGAAGCCGTTGATGCTCTTTCGGAAGAGCGCCACGCCGATGTAGCCGGCGCCGCCGGTGTAGAACTCGCCACCGACGTCGATGTTGTCGGACGTGTAGGGCTGAAGCGCTGGATTGCCCGCGGTGGCGATCTGCGCACTAGGATCAGAGAAGGTGACGCCCGGCAGGATCGAGCCCGCGTCGGGCCGCGTCAGCGACTTGGACACGGCGAAGCGAAGCTTCAGATTGTCCAACACGTCGTAGCTGAGGTTCGCCGATGGCAGCACCTCCTCGTAGTTGGACTCAGCGACGATATCGACGATGGCGGTGCCGATCTGACTGGGGCCGACGACGCGCTGCTTGGTGTAGGTGTAGCGGAAGCCCGCGTTGGCGCGCAGCTCGCGGCCGAATAGCTCGGACGTGCCGTTGATCTCGGCGTAGCCTCCGTAGACCTTCTCGTCGATGTCTCCCGTCGACCCGCCCGTCACGGCACCCCGCGTCTCCGGCGCGGTGTCGCGGAACTGCGCGTAGTTCGTCACCTCCTTCAGGCGATCGAGGTCTGGGACGATGAAGCTCGTCACGCCGAACGAGCCGCGCGACAGATGGCCGAAGTTGCTCGCGGCAGTGCGCATCAGATACTGCGGAATGGCGCTGGTGGGGACGCTGCCGGTGTTGCCGGTGCACGGACTGCCGCACACCGATAGCTGGAACGGGTTGGTGTTGTCATAGGCACGGACGCTGCGCTTGGCTTGATCGTAGGCCGCGCCGAACTTCACGTTGAGCGTGTCGTCACCGACATAGACGTCCAGGTGTGCGCCGCGCGTTTCGGTCTCGCGACGCACATTCTGGACGTTGACGCGGTACCATTGCCAGCCGAGGTTCGGGTCACCCAGGTCGACATTGGCAGCGATGATCGGCTGCGGGTTACCGTTGGTGTTGTCGTAGGTGACCTCGACGCCCGAATTCGGCGCCGTCTGGAACGCGAAGGTCGGCTGCTCGCGAAAGAAGGTGCTCTTGCCGAAGTTGGCCGACAGGTCGACCTTGACCGTCTCGCTCGGCTTCCACGACGCGCTCGGCGTCACGTTCCAGAACTTGGTGTCCTGGTTGAAGATGCTGTTCTCGGAGAAGAAGGAGGAGTTGGCGAACACGCCCGAGGTGACGACGTTGTTCGGATCGACCTCGATGTCGAAGGGCACCATGCCGCCGGTCGACTGGGGTGACGTGCCCGGCCCCGAGTTGCGCACCTGCCAGTTCATATTCGAGCGCAGGTAATCACGCTTCGACCGTGCCCAGATCCCGTCGAGCGCGAAGTGCAGGGCGTCAGAGGGGCGCCACTCGACCGCGCCGACGACCGATATACGCTCGCGGGTGCCCTCGGTCAGCACCGGACGGCCGAGCCGCGGGATGATCGCCTTGGAGAGCTGCGACAGCGACAGCCCCGAAGTCGCCGCGAGGTCCACCGGCGTGCCGGCGACCAGCCCATGGCCGACGTTGGCGGGCGTGATCGAAGCGAAGCTGAAGCCGTTGCTCTCCGGCGGCGAGACGTTACACCCGGCGCCGCAGGCGAGGTTGGCGTCGGTGAAGCCGACCGTGTCATAGCCGTCGACGCGGGTCTTCTGGCGGACGCCGGCCACACCGAGCAGGACGCCGAACGTGTCGCCGAAGGTGTGGCTGGCAACCAGCGCGCCGCGCGGCCCGACCTTGTCGTTGCTGTCGGTATAGGCACCCTGCGCGACCACGGTGATGTGCGTGCCCGGCTTGTCGAACGGCCGCGCGTTGCGGAGGTTGACCGTGCCTGCGATGCCTCCCTCCAGCGTCGAGGCGGTCGGCGTCTTGGCGACGTCGAGCCGGGTGAACAGCTCGGACGGGAAGAAGTCGAGGTCTACCTCGCGGTTGCCGCCGCCCGATCCGTTGGTCCCGCCGTCCGATGCCACCGCGAACTGCGTGCCGTTGAGCAACACCTTGGAGAAGCTGGGGCCAAGGCCGCGGATCGAGACCTGCGTGCCCTCACCGCTGATATCGCGATTGAGGCGAACGCCCGGGATCCGATTGAGTGTCTCGGCGAGGTTGGTGGCTGGCAGCTTGCCGATGTCCTCGGCGAAGATCGAGTCACCGAACGCGACCGAGTTACGTTTGGCGTTGGTTGCACTCTGAAGCGAGGCGCGGATGCCGGTGACGACGATGTCCGCGCCGGGCTGCCCGGTCTCAGTGACCTGCTCGACGCTCTCCACAGCGGCTGGTGACACCTGCGCGTCCGGGTTGGCGGCGGTATCGACCTGCGTGGCTGGGGAAGGCTGTTGACCACCCGGCCCCGGAGGAACGGCGCTCTGCGCCTGCGCTTCCGCGGCGATTAGAGCCATTCCGGCGGCGGCTGCGAGCAGCGATAGGCGGTTGTTGTGACGACGACGTACGAACACGAAGCCTCTCCTCCAGATTTGATCACGCCTGCTTCGTGCCGGCAGGCTGCGTCGCGCCGTTAGCGCTATCATCGTGTTGGTATGTCGAGTGCATGCGATCGTCAAGCCGGTAAGATGGTTTTGGCCTGACAATCCCCTTTGCACCTTTTATCGCACGTCGTTCGAAACGTGGATCGCTCCGTCTGTTCATTAATCGCTGAGAGTTGCTCGGATGGGTCAGCGAGGGATCCTCGATGCCGGTGATCCGCTGCAACGCCTCGGCGACGTTGCGGCCGGGCAGCTTGCCGATGTCCTCGGCGACGATATGGTCGGCGTTGCGCTTGATCCCTGCGCGCTGCTGAGGCTGGCGCGGACGCCGGTGACGACGAAGTCGCCGCCGCCAACAGCGCTGTTGCCACCGCCGGGATCGGCGGTGCCCTGGTCGTCGCTCGGCACGGTGACGCCGCTGGCGGTGCCTTGTTGCTGAGCCGTAGACGTCGCGCCCTCCTGCGTCTGCGCAAGGGCGAGGGGCGCTCGCCAGCAACAGCGCCGCTGCCGAGACCGGCAACGCCAGCCGCGCGCACGTGCCGCGCGGTCACAACAAATCAAGCGTTAGGACAGGGCTGTTCTACTGTCCGCATGGACCCCAGATCGGCCAATCACGACCATCCGACGCCCTTCCAATTTACCACGATGCCGATGCCCGACCAAATGGCGTAGGCGATGCCCATAGGACTGACGCACAGCGCGACGGACAGACAGTAGAAGGCCCCGACATAGCGCAGGACCACGGCGACGGAGAAGAGCGGCCGCGTGATTTCGGCCGTGGCCTTCAGCGTCGAGGTGACGACGATCTCGAACCCGTCCGGCACGGACTTGAGCGGAGGCGCGCCGCCGAGCGCGACGAGGACGATGTGCTCGACTCCGAGTTCGCTTCCACGAGGCGGTGCTACGCGTTACCGAAAACCCCTTCTTTGTACAGTTTCGCGACCTTGTTGCGGCCGCACCGCGCGTCTCCATCAAGTTGACCGACAGGATCGCAGGACACACCGCGCGTGTCGACGAGCATGCCACTGTGTACCAAGCCATCCGGAAGGTGACGGCGTCGCAGCCGCCAATAACATGCGAGCCGTGACCGACCACGTCCTGCTGACAATCGATCAGGTAGACTCGTGATCTGGTAACTGGAGACACGCTATGGGGCGGTCGATCCGCTGTTCTTGCACCCCCGAACCCCCATCCTGTAGCAAGGAAGGCAACAAGCGCGGTGGCTAACCGCGCCCGGCGTTGGTTGTTGCGGCCATCTGGAGGTGCGATCGGAATAGCTCGTGTTCGAGGTGGCCGTGTCCGTTACCAAGCCCCTACTCCAGACAGCCACGGCCTCTCTGCCCGTCCGCGCTTCCAGACATCCTTTCATCTTCACCTCTCGCACTGCTTATCTGTTCACTCGCGGAGGTCGTCGCCGGGAGGTTCGCTCACCCGCCATGACCGCTCGATATGGCAAACAGGCCACCCACGCCGAGGGCATAGAGGGTGAGCACCGCGACGGAGTCCACGCCCATCCGCCAGATCTGCCGCTTGGGTCGGAATATCAGGCCAGCAGCGTAGACGCAGGTCAGAAGCACGCCGAGACCCGCCAGATATATGTCGCTCGCCTGCGCATCGGGCAGCACCGCCTTGCCGGAGATGACGACGGCGAGGAGGAAGAGAACCGGGAGAAAGGCGTTCCCGCCAAAGATGTCGCTGACGGCGAGCTGATAATCCTTCATCCGTACTGAGGTGATCCCTGTCGAGAGCTCTGGTAGCGACGTGGCCGCCGCAAGCACCGTCGCGCCGAACAGGACGCCACTGAGACCGATCTGCTGGGCGATAGCATCACCGCTCCGCTCCAGGAGCACACCGGCGGCCAAGGTCGCCAGTGCCGCCGCGCCGAACACCAGTGCGACACGCACCGTGCTTTCGCCGCGGCGCTCGGACGTATCATCCTTCTTGGCCTGCGAGTGACCCTTCGGTTCCTCCTGCCCATCAGGCGCCGTGCCGCTCGCATCGTGCCACGGCAGCCCCTTGCTGGCTCGGCTGGAGAGCCACACGCCGATTACCCATAAGACGGCGATCAACACGGTCCCAGGCGTCAGGCGGACGGCAATCAAGTTGCCGGGCAACTGCGTCGCCATGATCGACACGATCAAGACCGCCACTACTAGCACCGCTTCCACGACCAACGTGAGGCTGGCGGCGCGATAGGTCAGCGGCACCTTCTCCCTCATGGCGATGTCCATCGCCACCAGCACGACCGTCTGGATCGCGATGCCGCCGAGGATGTTGCCGACCGCCACCCCCAGATCGCCCGCGAGCGCGGCGCTGACGGTGATCGCGACCTCGGGCAGGTTGGTGGCCACCGCGAGCACGATGATGCCGCCAAGCGCCTTGCCGAGATGGAGACGCGAGGAGAGGATGTCCGTCGTGTCGGCGAGCTTGACGCCTGCGATCCAGATGACGCCCGCGCAGGCGGCGAAGATCGCGAGCAGGATCGGCAGAGAGAAACCGTTGAACATGCGCGTCCCTCAGATCGCCAGTGAGCCGGTGAACCTGAGCGGTTCATCTCGTCACGCGTTCCATGGCGTTTCACCGCTGAAAGAGGACTGATGGCAGAGATAGGGCTGACCGAGCTCGGCACGATGCTGATCGTGGCTTCGCTGGTGGCGAGGCTATCGCGGTGCATCAGCCTCCCCTACACCGCGGGCCTCGTCCTCGCCGGCATCCGCCTCGCCTATGTGCCGGTCGGCGCCGATCTCCCGCTATCGCGCGAGCTGATAGGCAACGTCCTTCTGCCGCCGTTGCTTTTGAAGCGGCGACGCAGCTGCGGTGGTCATGGTTCCGAACGGAGATGCCGCTCACGGCGGGGTGGCTTTCTCGATCTTCGCTCAGGGATTGACGATGCCGCTACCGCTTCGCCGCTGGGGCCTGACTGTAGCGGCCGACGCAGGACGTTGAGAAGGCTATTCCTGGAACCGGCGCAGCTCGCTACCGCTTGGACACCCGAAGGGGAACGGCATTGACGCGGTGGCAATGGCTCATCCGCCTGCTGACACGCAGGATATGGTTCAGAGCGGCGTTGGTCAGCGCCTTCGGCGGCGCACTTGCCCTCGCAGGTGCATTGGTTGGACACACCATCTCCTACCAATTCGCCGCGACGGTCGGCGCGAAATCGGTCGACGGCATCCTGACGATCCTGGCGTCGAGCATGCTGGCCGTGACCACCTTCTCGCTGACCGCGATGGTGTCGGCCTACTCGGGTGCGACCAGCACGATCACGCCCCGGGCGGTTCAGCTGCTGATCGACGACAGCACGGCACAGAACACGCTCGCCACCTTCCTCGGCAGCTTCCTGTTCGCCATCGTCGGCATCATCGCGCTGTCGACCGGCCTGTATGGCGAGACTGGACGCGTCATCCTTTTGGCCGGCACGATCGCCGTCATCCTCTTCATCGTCGTCACCCTGTTGCGCTGGATCGAACACATCGCGCGGTTCGGGCGCGTGTCCGACACGATCGATCGGGTCGAGCGGGCGGCCATGGCGGCGATCGACACGATCGCCGTCCCGCTGGCACTCGGCACCGAGCAGGCGCAGCCGGACGCCCGCGGCATGACGCCGGTCATGCCGAAGACGATGGCGCGGGTGACCCACGTCGACGTCGCGGTGCTCGGGAAGCTGGCACAGGCGATCGGTGCTGATATCGAGGTCGTCGCGCTGCCCGGCAAGCTGGTCGAACCCGACCGACCGATCGCCCTGATTGCGGGCGGTTGCGATGACGACGCGGTCGCCAAGGTTAGACAGGCCTTCACCCTGGCCCACCACCGCACGTTCGATCACGATCCCCGCTTCGGCTTGGTGGTGCTATCCGAGGTCGCCTCTCGCGCCCTCTCGCCGGCCGTCAACGATCCCGGAACGGCGATCGCCGTAATTGAGGCGAGCACCCGCGTGATGTTGCGCCTGATTGATCACCGGACGACAGACGCTACGCCACTGCCCGCCAGGGTCCGCGTCCCGCCGATCCAACTGGCCGAGCTGCTCGACGACTGGTGTCGCCCAATCGCGCGCGACGGCGCCGCGATCGTTGAAGTGGGCATCAGGCTTCAGAAAGCTCTGGCGGCGTTAGCCCGACATGCTGAGGCGGTGCAGTCGCTCGCGAAACAAGAAGCTCGCGATGCGGCAGAGCGCGCGACAGCGGCATTGACGTGTGAGCGGGACCGAGCTGTTATGGAGCAGACGTACCGCGGCCACTTTGCCGCCACGGATCAGTAGGCACTATCGAGCAGGCGAGCCTGACCCAGTATCGGTCGCTCAGGAGCCCCGGCCGGTGCCCGTTGCCCGTCCCCCACTTCAAGGCCTCCGGGCAATCTGGGGCGCGGTTCGGTTGGCCATGCCCGGACCGCGCGCGCTGAACGGCCCGACAGAGATGGTGCGATATGAAGACGCCGCGGGACGGATCGCGGCAGAGATGATCGCCCCGGCACCGCCGCGCGTCCCTCGGCTCGTTCCAGGCCAGCGTATCTCGGCCGAGCACGTCGCCTGATTGGTGGCGCAGCGTGATGCGGGTGCCTTTATCATGGCCCCGGTCGATCCGACCGAGGCTACGCTAAGGGTCGCCAGCTAAGGTGAAGCTTCTCGTCGATCGACCGGGTACCTAGCATCCGAGCTTCGCTGGCATCGCACGCGACGCCGGCAACGCTTGTGGCAGATTCTGGTCCTGATGAGGGGCAGGCGCGCGAATCGGCTGCAGCCGAGCGCTTGTGCAGACTGACTTCAGTAAGCCGTTCGTCACCTGCATCGTGCCGCGGTGGCGACGCGCAGCCTCATCACCGCCTCGCCACACGCCCCACCCTCGGCCCGAACGACGGCGGCCTGGTACGCGTCGCCCAGGAGCGGTCCGGCTGACGCGCCATGGTGAAGGAGAGCGTGGCGCCGCGGGTCACCGCATCGGCGGGCAGCCAGGCGCGGTCGCTGGCATGGCCGTCGACGCGCAGCCCGGTGACGTACGGCGCGTCGGGCGCAGCACCGGGCGCGTCGATCACCAGCCGAACGCCGCCGGGGCGCTCGACCGTCGCGCGCGGGAACAGCGGGCTGCCGATCACCAGCTCGGCGCGGCCGGGATAAAGCGGGTACAGGCCCAGCGCCGACCAGACGTACCAGGACGACATCTGCCCCAGGTCGTCGTTGCCGGAAATGCCGGCGGGCGTGTTCGTCCAAATCTGACGCATCGCCGCGCGCACCGTCTCCTGCGTCTTCCACGGCTCACCGGTGAACAGGTAGGTCCAGGGCGAGGCGATCGACGGCTCGTTGTCGAGCTCGGCGTGGAGCGGCCCCGCCTTCGTCACCGCCCAGCCGCCGTCGGGCGCGCGGAAGAAGGCGTCGAGCCGGCGCGACGCCGCGGCACGGCCGCCGAGCACGTCGATCAGCCCCGCCGGATCGAACGGCACCATCCAGAGATATTGCGCCCCGCTGCCCTCCACCATCTCCTCGTCGGACGACGGATCGAAGCGCGGCCAGCCGCCGTCGGCGCGCCGCGGCTGGAGATAGCCGCCCGCGGTCGTGGCCGCGGGATTGTACAGGTTTCGCCACCAGCCCGAGCGCGCGCGGAACAGCTTCTCGCCGGCGCGGTCCCCGGCGTGGCGGGCCAGCTCGGCGAGCCCGAAGTCGGCCGCGGCGAGCTCGAGCGTGTCGGACACCGTGCCCCAGCCCGGCGCGCCGACGGGCATGTAGTGCAGCTTCAGCCACTGATCGAGCCCGGGCCGCTGCCCGACGCACAGCACGGGGCAGCCCCTGCGGTCGAGGTCCTTGGCGCTGGGTACCGTCGCGGCGCGACGCAGCGAGGCATAGGCGCGCCTGAGATCGAAGGAGCGTCCCCCGAACGCGAAGATGGCGGCGAGCGACGGCGGCGACGGGTCGCCGTTCATCACGCCGGTGGCGCCGGTGAGGTGCGTCCAGCGGTCCCACGTCCCGCCGTTCTGCTCGGCCTGGTTGAGCAGCGACTGGGCAATGTCCGACCCGCGCTGCGGGTCGAGCAGCGTCACGAGCTGTAGCTGCGAGCGATACACGTCCCAGCCCGAGTAGTTCGCATATTGCGCCTGCTGCCGCGGCGCGAGCGCGTGTACCGCGGCGTCGAAGCCACGATAGCGGCCGTCGACGTCGCTGTAGAGGTTGGGCGTCATCAGCGCGTGGTACAGCGCGGTGTAGAAGACGGTGCGCTCATCGCGCGCGCCACCCTCGACGCGGATACGGCCTAGCGCCTGCTTCCACGCGGCGCGACCGGCGGCCTGTACCGAGTCAAGGCTGGTGCCCGCCGGGCTCTCGCGTTCGAGGTTGCGGCGAGCACCCGCCTCGTCGACGTACGACACACCGACGCGCATCGTCACCGCGCGCGCGGCGTCGGACCCGAAGCTGATCCAGCCGCCCGCCCCGCGCCCCGCTGGCGGGTGACCGCGGTCGCCGTAGCTGGTGCCCCCGCCCCCGCTCGCCGCGCCCGCGCTGACGCGGTCGTCCCGCCACGTCCCGCCGACGGTGAAGGGCTGGTCGAACTGCGCGACGAAGTGGAGCGTGTAGTAGCTCTCGCGTCGATCTTCCGCGAGATAGCCGCAGAAATTGCCCGAGGTGACGGTGCCGCTGACGGTCTGGGTCGCGGGATCGATTCGGATCGTGGAATCACTGCTGCCGACCTCGCTGTCGGAGGTGCGGAACAGCAGACTGGCGGGCTTGTCCGCCGGGAAGGCGAAGCGGCCGATCGCGGTGCGCTCGGTCGCGCCGAGATCGACCGCGACGCCGTTGTCGAGGGTGACATGGTAGGCCCCGGGCGAGGCGCGTTCGGCGGCGTGGTCGAGCAAGCTGGCGTAGCTCAACCCCGCCTCGACGGAGGCGGGCGAGCGCTCGACCGGGATCGTCACCGGCATGATCGGGACGTCGCCGCTCGCGCCGGCGCAGCCCGTGCCCGAGACATGGGTCAGGCTGAACCCGCGCACGCCATTGCCGCGCCACTCGTAGCCGCCGGGCGCCGCGATCGGCAGCCGCTTGCCCGGCAGCGGCGTGAGCTCGGGGCTGAATGCGACCATGCCGAACGGCCGTGTCGCGCCAGGGAAGACGTTGCCGCCGTTGGTTGTGCCGATGAAAGGATTGACGTCGGCGACGGGCGTCGATGGCGTGCCCTGCTGCGCGACGGCGAGGCCGGTGAGGCTCAGGCAGGTGGCAGCTGCCAGACCATAGCGGAACATCACCGTCTCCGAATGATATGGAAAGACGGTTATCTTAAGTATGGGACAGGCTTGGTCAACCGAGCTCGATTGCCCTGAGACGGTGTTGCTATTCGACGTAGCTCGCTCGCGAACGGACCCGCTGCCACGCCCTCGCGCTAGCCTCAACGCCGTCACCTAAGCTTGGCCGCTCAGCGCTTGCGCTCAAGTCCCGGAAGCGATCGCTCGCTGATCCCGCTGAGGCTTCGTTTCGCGCACCCAGCATGGCAACGCGACAGGACGCGAACGGGCGAGCCTTAGCCGCTTCGTGACGCCGCGCCGGACCAACGCCGGTCACCGGCGCTGCAGGCCAGCACGACCCAGCGTCCGGTTCGACGCACGACGCGCACCTGCCAGCGGCGACCCGTCGCGCGAAGAAAGGCACGCTGCAGATGCGGGGCATGCTGCGCGAAGTCGGGATAGTCGACGCGGTGGTGTGCCAGGACCAGCAAGCCGCCTGGCCGGAGCGCGGTGGCGACGTCCCGTGCGGTGCGCGCCATGTCGCGTGCGGACAGATAGTAGATGACTTCCGCCACGACGGCGATGTCGTAGCGCAGGCGTGGCAGTGCCGCGGGAACGATCAGCTTCAGCGCACGCGCTCGCCGCTGCCCGCTCAGCGCCCTCGCCACCAAGGTCGTGCCGCTCGCGGTGCCCTCGGTCGCGTCCAGACGCAGAGCGCGTGCCGCGATCGCCGCGCTGTTGGAGCCGTTTCCCGCCGCCAGCTCGAGTACGCGGCCCCAGGGGCCTGCCCCCATGGCGTGCAGGATGGCACGACGCTTCAGCGCCTCGTCCCGATTCGTGAACGTGGACCAGGGATCATCGTCATCGACGAACTTGCGATCGAACCCGGTCAGCGTGATCGGTCTCATCGCCGCACTTCCACGAACACTTCCTGCTGGCGCGTGAAGGCCGCGATCTGGCGGCGGGTCATCGCGAAGCCCGCAGGATCGTCCATGATGCGACCGGCCTGGGTGCGATAGCTGCGCACCGCTTGTCGTTTCGCGAGCCGCTCTTGCGTCGTCAGGAAGAGGCAGCGAGCGCCGGCTGGCTGCTGGCCCGCCGGCCACACGGGATAAGCAAGTCGGCGGAGATGGGGGCGGTGCAGCGCCGCCACGCACGCCGCGACCGTGCGATGGTCGGGATGATCGTCACTCGCCGCCGGCGCTGCGATCAACGCCGAGCCGACATGGCCCAGCGCACGCGAGAGGCCACGGCGGGCCGCGGCGGTGCGCGTGTGGAGGCGACCGTCGGGAAGATCGAGGAACGTCACGGCCCCCGCAGCCACGCCGATGCGGCGCATGGCACGACGGCTCTCCCGCTGCCGCTCCGCCACCAGCCGCCGACGCGGCCACCTGAGGCTATTCGGGTGCGATGCAGCCCCGTCGGTCACCACGACCACCCGCACCGACACACCGTGTCGGCGCAGTCGGGACATCAGCGCATGGGCGCCGATCGCCTCATCGTCGGGATGGGGAGCGATGACCAGCAAACGCCGGGGCCCGCCG
>NZ_JACHZH010000005.1:0-320330 GCF_014193405.1 Sphingomonas sp. BK069
ACCCGCTACGACCGCTGCCCAACCGCATTCTTCTCCGCCATCGCGCTCGCTGCCACTGTCATCTTCTGGCTGTGATCAACGAGTCCTGACCCTAGGCGACCGCACGCAGCTTCGTTCAAAGCTTGTGCGACGAGTCGCGCTCCGTCATTTTCAAGGGTGAGGTCGGAGGAGCGGCAGAGGGTTGCGAGCATGTGGCTGACGATAGCCCGACTTAGTCTCGGCGTCGACCCGAGGACCCAGAAGCGGTCACTCCCGGCACTCTGAACGGCTCCCAACTTCGTACGCCCATTCATCTCCGCCGCCGACACGCGTGACGCGCCGCGCAGCCGTTAGCCCGGTCGGTCTGGCTGGTTTGAGCACCGGCGGCTCTAAAGCAGTTGAGACCGCTAGATGGGTTCTCGGATCGAGCTCGTGATACTGACAGATCAGCCGCATCCGAGGATCCAAGCTGCCGCCACCCTCGCCAACGACGGTCAGGTGGTTACCTTGACTATGCAGGTCGGGCAATCTGGCGATGGCACCGAGGCGGATTGGCAAGATGTAGAGAACCACAGGCTGCCCAATTCCGAGCTACGATCTTTGACCGCTCGACTACCCCCTTCGCGTCTCGCGTGCTGCCCTACAGCTTCTTTTGGATCGTAGGATTGGAAGAAAGAATGCTTCGATAACGGGCAAACTAAGGTTAATCGCGGATGAACACGGCCATACATGAATCGGCCGGCTCTAAGGGGTATGTCATGAACCGTTCTGCCGTTCTGATTACGGTTGCAGCGTTGGCGGCTTGTGGCACCGGCGCCGCATCCGCCGCCACTATCGTCCAGAACGATAACGAGGTCATCTTGCGCGGCTTCGACGGGTTCGACACCCGCCTGGGGCAGCTCGACACGGTGACGCTTGATATCAGCGTGACCAAGTACCGAATGTGGGGAGTGCAAACCGCAACCGCGATGACTGCGCCGATCACGTGGAGCGCGACAGGCCAGTGGCAGTTGAGCAGCTACAATCCGGCGATCGCATCGGTGCTGGTGCCAATCTCGGGTTCGGGCACGACCACAGTCACCACCCAACCACTGGGCGGGCCGCTTTACACTGGCTTCATGGACGTGCAATTGTCGGGTACCGCGTCGCTCACATTCGACACTGCGTTGTTCGTCGGAAAGCGCAATACCTTCACCGGGTTCGATCTCGGTTATTTTTACTCGACGACAGGCGACACGGTGTTCACTGGGATGGCGGATGCCACCTATCGCCAGGTTCCCGGCGGATGTTCGGTGCTGTGGAATGCGGGCGCGGAGGATCTGTGCGGGTGGCTAAACTTCAAGCTGACTTACGACTATACGCCGGCGGTGCCGGAACCTGCGACGTGGGCGATGATGCTAAGCGGCTTCGCCATCACCGGCGCGGCGTTGCGGCGGCGCCGGCGCCAAGTCGCGGTGGCCTGACGCTGGAGCGCCTTCCGATCAGTTCGGATCATCGCCGTGTAACGAGTTTGCGCCGCCGCGTAGAAGTGGTCCGGAGAGCCGTGACGATGGTTCAACATGGTCGAAACCCCGACCCAACACCGGTCACTCAGGGCCACTTGGCGCCGTCCCGATTTCGGACTCTTGTTCATCTCGCCGTGCGAGCCGCTTTGGGCGTTCCGCGCAGCCGTCCGGCTGGCTTATTTTGGCAGGTTAGCGGACGTCGCCGGATCCCCGACTCGTGAGGACGATCAGCTGCCTCATTCGATAGGACGCGCTTCAAACTCCACGAGATCTCCTCCAAAGACGAAGTAGGTACGCCCACCTCCGTCGCGACCGATCTGTCTGCAAGCTTGATCGCCTGATCCGACGCATATTCGGCCGCGGTCCACTCGGTAGGTGCTCTCTACCGCAACGGCGCCCGCCGGCCCGGTGTAGCGCCCACCTGCCCAGAAATACTCTCTCGTCCGCAGCTTTGCCCGTGCTCTAGCGGGCGGAAACAGCGTAGTTCGGCCTACCAACGTCTTCCGGATCTCTGCATCGGTTAGACGCCTAATCCGCTCCGTCTGAGGCTGCGTCGTCGCGAAGGCGCTAAGCCCGATAATCGCCAACAAAAACATCGCTGGTCCTCACCGCTTATTGGCATCAGCATGCCGAGCGGTACCGCGCTTTGCTAGCTGAAGGCGCCGAGGCGTGCAGTCGAGATGGCACATTATCGATGTCCGTAATTCGGCGATCTTCGTGTAACGAAGCGCCGCGCTGATCAGCGCTTTCCAGTCACCTCGACCAAACCGCTGTTGCCAGGAACAAAGTAGCGCCAGGTATACCCCGATTTATATTCCAAGCTGGTCCGATCCAAGAGGACGGTGGCTCGGTCGGTAACAGGGCAGTTGTTGCAGCTCGTAAGATATTTGCCCGGCGGAACGATGGCTTAGCGGAGCAACGTGGACTCGCCCGTATCGGCGACCTTACCAGTCATCCAGCTACCGTCAGCCTGTTGCTCCGCAACCAGGAGGGCGTGCTTGTCCCCGCTGACGGAGGACTGGCCGATCGAGTATAGTTCTAGACGACCGTCGTCGTCGAAATCCCAAAGCTGTGCTGGAGGCGAGATCGGTCGGTTCGGCACCCAACCGTCCGGCAACGGCGCATCCGCGAACGCCCGTGCGATCCTCGTTAGGCGCTTAGCATCGGCGGATGACTTGCGGCTGTTTTCAAGCCAATATTTCGTGCCCGCGGGTGTCAGCGGCGTCTGCGCGACGGCCGCTCCTACACTAGAGGCGAGAATCAGCAACGCGCCGATCGATGGCTTCCGAAGCGCCGAGATCATTGGTGTTAAATGAGTTCCGCCGCGTCCGATTGTCAATGCTCCCTCGCCTCGAAACGGCGCAGTCCTGAGGAGTTGAGAGGCGGGCCTGCCCGAATGGCAGATGCAGCACCAGCCCCGCTGCCGACCCAAGCTAGCTAGCTCGCCTTTCGGAGGGCTGCGAGGAGAGCGAACCGGGATGACTGATTTCGGGCGGACTGCGCCCCCTCCCTCTCGTGGCGAGGACCCAACTCCGGTCACTCAGGTCGGCCTGCCAGCTCCTTAACGTCGTTGGGGTGGACGCCCCCTGACGGCATCGATGTGCCAGAGTGGAGGTGTTGAAACACCACTGTAGGAGGCGTCCGTGGGTGAGGTTAGCACAGTCGGCATCGATCTGGCCAAGTCGGTTTTTCAGGCTCACGGTGAGGATGCGAGCGGCGGGGTCGTGTTCCGCAAGAAGCTTCGGCGTGATCAGGTTCTGCCGTTCTTTTCGACCTTACCGCGATGCGTGGTCGCGATGGAGGCGAACGCGAGTGCCCACTATTGGGCACGCGAGCTCGCCGCACTGGGTCACGACACCAAATTGATCCCACCGGCGTACGTGAAGCCGTTCGTCAAACGGCAGAAGAACGACATGGCCGATGCAGAAGCGATCTGTGAGGCGGCGCAGCGCCCGACGATGCGGTTCGTTCAAGGCAAAAGTGCTGAGGCGCAGGCATCGGCGGTGGTGTTCCGGACCCGCGACCTGCTCGTGCGTCAACGTACCCAGTTGATCAACGCCCTGCGCGGCCACCTCACCGAGTTCGGCTACATCGTGCGTCAGGGTGTTGGGCACGTCGGCAAGCTCGTCGAGATCGTCGCCGACCCGGCTTCCGATCTGCCGGCCGAGGCGCGCCCCGTACTGGCCGTCATCGCACAGGGCTTACAGGCGCTACAGGAGCAGATCGCCCTTCTCGATCGTGAGATCGCGAGCCGGGCGAAGGCGAACCCGGTTGCGAAGCGGCTGATGACGATCCCCGGTGTCGGCCCCGTGACAGCGACCGCACTGGTGGCGCTAGCGCCAGCCGCCAGCACCTTCCGGCGGGGACGCGACTTCGCAGCCTGGCTCGGCCTCGTTCCGCGCCAGCATTCGAGCGGCGGCAAGGAACGGCTGGGACGTACAACCAAGATGGGCGAGCGCAGCCTGCGACGCCTGCTGATCCTGGGGGCAAGTTCGGCAACGAAGGTCGCGGCGCGCAAGCCCGATAAGGCCAGTGCGTGGTTAGCAGGCATGCTCGCGCGCAAGCCGCGCATGCTGGTCACCGTCGCGTTCGCGAACAAGATGGCACGGATCGTCTGGGCGCTGATGGCGCACGGCGGCACCTACAGAGCTCCGGCCGCGGCGTAACTGCCAAGGCTTGAGGCGTCAGGGACGCAGGAAAGGTCAGTAGAGAGGAATGGCGCAACGGTCAGCAGACGGGGTTGGGATAACCAGTGCACTGTCCAAGCGCCTCGAGCGCGCGAAAGCGGTTTGGACCCGATCCGCGATCTCCATTCAGGCCAGCAGCCGTGATGAAGGCTGCATCAACAGGCCGGACACACGGAAGCACCTGAACCCGCGCGCTAAAATCTCTCCGCCACCCCCTTGCATTCGGAGGGGCGTCCACACACGGACGGGCAGTTATCCACCCCTCCGCCGGCAATCGGGCCCCCCTTCCCTGCCCCGTAAAAAGATCCGATTGCCGCCGCCGCCAGTCGGAAACGATTAGGCAGTATCTCAGCGGTCCATGCCTGGATCCTCGCCGCCCCTCCACAAGCGGCCATAAAGGCCGAGCCGCGGACCGAAGCAGCCGGGCAGCTTTCACGGCCGTTGTGCGGGACACCGGCGTACGGGAATTCCGGCGTGATTTGGGCCGAGCTCGATAGCCGCGGATCACCTTCGTAAACGACACTCCCAATCCGTGTGGGACGGGTACTCTCAAACTCGACCCGGGGGGCGCGACTACATCAGGATGGAACCGCTCTAAGCGACGGCGGCTTCAGCCTCACCACGTCCCCGCCCCCCGGGGGCCAACCTTTTGACAGTTTTGTCAGTGAAGGGCGTAGCGCGTCATCGATGAAGCTATCAGCGAGGCAAGTAGGCGAGATCGGATGCAAAAGCGTCCATTACGCACACAAAGGGCGTGCGGCATCAGAGGCTCGGCCTCGATTCAGCGTTCGTAGCGGTTCATCGCCGATCGCCGACAACCGCATCAGAGTGTGGGAACAGATGAGGGAACGAAGCGACGACTGCCGCAAAAACACGAGCTTTTCTGCCGATTTTTTCAGCAGCCTTGGCGGAGACGGAGGGATTCGAACCCTCGATACGGTTTCCCGTATGACGCTTTAGCAAAGCGTTGGTTTCAGCCACTCACCCACGTCTCCGGGCCGGCGTGAGGCGCGGCTATAGCGAGCGTCATCGGCGTGATCAATGGGCCTGCGGCGATTCAGCGCGGCGCGTCACGGAGTCGGGTCGTCGCGGTGTTCATTGCCCCGACAGCACCGCTGTCGCTATGCTCGCGCTCCGGTGTGGGGACAGTGACGATGCGGACGATATGGCGCGGCGCGCGGGGCGCGATGATGGTGGCGGGGCTCATGCTCGCCGGACCGGGGAGCGCGCAGGTGCGCACGATCGATCCCAATGCCGCGATCGATCAGGACGTCGGCGGCCAGCCGGCGGTGCGCACGCCGCGCGCGCCACTGCCCGCCGAGCCGACCCAAAGCGGTGACGACCCGCTGCCCTCGGCCGAGACGCCGCCCGCCACGCCGAGTCCGCCCACGCCGCAGGGCGACGCGCGTGCCAACGCCACCACCAACGCGGCGGAGACGTACAAGCGCGACGATCTGATCGCCGCGGGCGAGGGCGTGTTCGGCAAGGGCGCGGAAGGCTTCGCGCAGATCATCGAGAAGATCCTGAAGGACCAGGGCGAGCCCAACGCCTATATCGCGGGGCGCGAGGCCTCGGGCGCGTTCGTCGTCGGGCTGCGCTACGGCTCGGGCATCATGACGCACAAGGTCGAGGGCCAGCGCCCGGTCTATTGGACCGGGCCGTCGGTCGGCTTCGACGTCGGCGGCGACGCCAACAAGGTCTTCGTGCTGGTCTACAACCTCTACGACACGCACGACCTGTTCAACCGCTTTCCCGGTGCCGAGGGACGGCTCTACTTCGTCGGCGGCTTCGCGGCGACGTATCTGCGCCGCGGCAACGTCGTGCTGATCCCGGTGCGGCTGGGCGTCGGCTGGCGCGCCGGGGTCAACGTCGGCTACATGAAGTTCAGCGAGACCGCCAAATGGCTGCCGTTCTGATCGGGTGAGCGCGGGCGCGCGCGCTGCCCGCGCGTCGCTCGGGAACGCCTGGCAAGAGTGCCGGGCCGCCGTCGCGTGACCCCCACGGCACAGCGGATTGCGCCATCGACCCTACGAGGCACCGGTCCCGACCGGCGCTGCGTCAGGGAAGCGTGAAACGCTCGCGGTGATCGCGAAGGAACGTAGTGAAATCAAGCGGGGGCGTACCGGTGAGGCGCTCGATCTCGAAGGTAGGGTCGATATCGTGATGTCCCGCGACGACATCGTTGAACTGCGCGACGAGCCCGCCGGCCATCCAGCGCGAGTTGCCGGTCAGGCGAAGGATCGCCCGAAACACCGGCGTCGGTAGATCGAGATAGCGGATTTTGCGGCCCAGTACCTGCGACAGCCGCAGCGCCGCGGCCTTCATGTCGAACGTCTCCGGCCCGGTGAGAAAATAAGTCGCTTTCTCATGACCTTCCTGTGTCAGCACGGTGGCGGCGACGCGTGCGACGTCTCGCGTATCCACCCAGGAAACCGATCCTTCGCCTGCGACCTGCGGCAAGAAGCCGCTGGCGATCGGGTTCTTGAACCACAGGAAGTTCTGCATGAAGGCGGTGGGCTTCAGGATCGTCCAGCCGATACCCGACCCGCGCAGATGATGGTCGATCAGCGCGTGCGATCTCGCCCACGGCACCGGCGATCGCACGTTGCTGTCGGACGCGGAGATCTTCACGATCCTTCCGACCCCGACGCGCTTGGCCGCGTTGATTGCCCCGGTCTCCTGTCGAACCTGTTCAGGGGTCGGCGGCGTGATCAGGAACATCGTGTCGCAGCCCTGCATCGCGGCCGGCAATGTCTCCGGCCGATCGAAATCGCCCTGCGCGGCGTCCATGCCGTTACGTCGTAGTGTTTCGACCTGCGATGGCTTGCGGCACAGCGCGCGGAACGGCACGCCGGCGTCGCACAGCAACCGGCATAGTTCGCCGCCGATACCGCCGGTCGCTCCTGACACCAGGATCATGAGGCCATGGTCTCCGAGGTTCGAGCGGCACTGACATCGCGGCGCGCGTCGATCTCCTGCGAGATGACGTCGATCATCTCGTCCAACGTCCGGACCGCGTGGCGCAGGCGATCCGCGCCGATCCGGTCGACAATGGCCTGATCGAGCGGGGCTACGACCTGTTCGGCGGCGGTGACCGCCCGCAGCCCGGCCTCGGTCAGCACCACGAGTTTGGCGCGGCGGTGATGCGGGTTCGCCCTGAACTCGACCAGTCCCCGCACGGCGAGGACATCGACGATCCGCTGTACCCCTTGCCGGGCCAGACCCATGTTGCGGGCGATCGATGCGGTCGGAAGCGGGGTGGCGGCATAGCGCAAGGCCGCGAGCACCTGCCACCAGGCGCTGGTGAGACCCAGATGCGCGACGAGGTCATTTCCTGCACTGACCAGACGCCCGTTGGCCGCGAAGATCGCGAACGCCAACGCGCGTACGTCGATCGTCTGACCCTGCATTGGACAGCCTGCTGTTAGATTGACAACATCCTGTCAAACCCGTGATCGCATAAGCTGTTCCGGCCGAGCCGCGCGAGGTGGAGGCAGACGCATGCGATGCGGCCGGACGCGCCGTCGCACACCAGCGTCGGCGCTCGTGCCTTAAGCCAAAGTGCGCCCCCCGTCAGCGATGGCCCGCCCCGCGGTTGCGCAGCGCCGTTACTTCCCGCCCGGGAACTGAGTCGCCTCGAAGCGCAGCGGCTGGCCCTGCGGCGCGGTGCCGAGCTCGTCCTCCCACATCGCCACCTCGCCGCGGATGATCGTGCCGATCGGCTTGCCGGTCAGCTCCATGCCGGTGAAGGGCGACCAGCCCGCGCGCGACGCCAGCCAGCGGTCCTCGATCGTCCAGCGCTTGCGCAGGTCCACCACGGTGAAGTCGGCGTCATAGCCGCGCGCAATCCGCCCCTTGCCGACCAGCCCGAAGATGCGCTGCGCGCCCGCGCTGGTCAGCTCGATCACGCGCTGGAGCGACAGCCGGCCGTTGGCGGCATGGTCGAGCAGCAGCGGCAGCAGCGTCTGCACGCCCGGCATGCCGCTCGGGCTCGCCGGATAGGCCTTGCCCTTCTCCTCCAGCGTGTGCGGCGCGTGGTCGGAACCGATCACGTCGGGCACGCCCTGGTTGAGCCAGTGCCACAGCCCGTCGCGGTGCGCGCCCGATCGGATCGGCGGGTTCATCTGCGCCAGCGTGCCGAGCCGCGGATAGGCCTCCTCGCCCGCCAGCGTGAGATGCTGCGGCGTCACCTCGCAGGTCGCGATGTCCTTGTTGCGCCCGAGCAGCTCGAGCTCGGCCGGCGTGGTCACGTGCAGCACGTGGATGCGCCGCCGCGCCGCGCGCGCCAGCCGCAGGATCCGCGTCGTCGCCAGCATCGCGCTCTCGTCGTCGCGCCACACCGGGTGCGACGAGGGATCGCCCGCGACGCGCTCGCCGGCGCGCGCGTTCATCCGGTCCTCGTCCTCGGCGTGGATCGCGACGCGGCGGACGCCGTGCGCCAGCACCTCGGCGAGGCGCGAATCCTCGCTCACCAGCAGGTCGCCGGTGGAGGCGCCCATGAAGATCTTCACGCCGGCGGTGCCGGGCAGCCGCTCCAGCTCGGCGAGCTCGCGCGCATTGTGGTTGGTGGCGCCGACGTAGAAGGCGTGGTCGCACCACATCCGGCCCTGCGCGCGCGCGAGTTTGTCGGCGATCGCCTCGGCCGAGTCGGTGTTGGGCTTGGTGTTGGGCATCTCGAACACCGCCACCACGCCGCCGCGCACCGCGGCCTCGCTGCCGCTCGCGAGATCCTCCTTATGCTCCAGTCCGGGCTCGCGGAAATGCACCTGGCTGTCGATCACCCCGGGCAGGATGTCGAGCCCGGTGCAGTCGATCCGCCGCCCGGCATCGCCGCTCGCGCCGATCGCGACGATGCGCCCGTCGCTCACGCCCACGTCGGCCTGCACCGGGCCGCCCGGGGTATGGACGGTGCCGCCGCTCAGCAGGAGATCGTAGCTCGCCATCGTCGGTCCTTTCCGGGTCTTTCACCGTGTGTGGCGCCTCCCTACCTTGCCGACATGAGCGATACCAGACCGGCCACCACGCTCGCCGACCGCGCGCTGCTGCGGCTCTCCGGCGACGACCCGCGCGGCTTCCTCCAGGGGCTCGTCACCAACGACACGGGCAGCCCGCTGCCGTGCTGGGCGGGGCTGCTGTCGCCGCAGGGCAAGGCCTTGTTCGACTTCCTCGTCTGGGCCGACGACGCCGACGTGCTGCTCGACGTCGAGCGTGACGCGCGCGACGCGCTGGCGCGGCGGCTCACGATGTACCGGCTGCGCCGCGCGATCACGATCGCGCCCGAGGACACGCTCGCGGTCCATTGGGCGGCCGAGCGGCCCGACGTCGCCGACGCGGTACCCGACCCGCGGCTGGCGGCGCTCGGCTGGCGCTGGATCGCGCCCGCGGACGCGGGAGACGCTTCGGCACCGTGGCGGGCCCACCGCCTGTCGCTCGGCGTACCCGAGGGACGCGCCGAGCTGGGCGACGGCGAGACGCTCTGGCTCGAGGCCAACGCGCGCGAGCTGGGCGGGGTGAGCTTCGCCAAGGGTTGCTACGTCGGCCAGGAGAATACCGCGCGGATGCACCATCGCAGCAAGGTCAACCGCCGGCTGGTGGTGGCGCCGCTCGCGCCCCACGAGGCCAAGGCGCGCGCGCTCTACCCCGAGCTGGGGCTGATGGTGGCGCTGCGCCGCGTCGAGGCGCTCGGCGACGCGCTTCGCCCCGCGTGGCTGGCCGAGACGCTCGACGCGGACGCCTGAGATCTAGGCGCTCACAGCCGATCGAAGTCGATCGCGCCGTGGCGATCGAGCCGCTGCTCCGCTGGCGGCAGCGGGTATTTCAGCCCGGTCGCGCAGTTGAACAGCACCACCTCCTCGTCCTCGTCGACCTCGCCGTCGCGCAGCGCCTGGTGATACGCCGCCAGCGTCGCCCCGCCTTCGGGGCAGAGCAGCAGCCCGTCCTGCCGCGCGCAGGCGTCGACCGCCGCCAGGATCGCGGGGTCACCCACCGCCAGCGCCTTGCCGCCGCTCTCGCGCACCGCGCGCAGGATGAGGAAGTCGCCGACCGCGCGCGGCACGCGGATGCCCGCGGCGACGGTGTGCGCGTCCTCCCAGCGCTCGGCGTGCTCCTCCCCCGCCTCGAAGGCGCGGACGATCGGTGCGCAGCCAGACGCCTGCACCGCGTACATGCGCGGCCGCTCGCTGCCGATCCAGCCGAGCCGCTCGAGCTCGTCGAACGCCTTCCACATGCCGATCAGTCCGGTGCCGCCGCCGGTCGGGTAGAAGATCGCCCTGGGCAACCGCCAGCCGAGCTGCGCGGCGAGCTCCAGCCCCATCGTCTTCTTGCCCTCGATCCGATAGGGCTCCTTGAGCGTCGAGAAATCGAACCAGCGTCCCTCCGCCGCGCCCTTGCCGACGATCGCGCCGCAGTCGTCGATCAGTCCGTTGACCCGCCACACGCGCGCGCCCTGCGCCGCGATCTCGCGCACGTTCACCTCGGGCGTGTCCTCGGGGCAGAAGACGATCGTCTCGATCCCCACGCGCGTGGCATAGGCCGCCAGCGCCGCGCCGGCGTTGCCGTTGGTCGGCATCGCGATGCGCGTGACGCCGAGCTCCTTGGCCATCGCCACCGCCATCACCAGCCCGCGCGCCTTGAAGCTGCCGGTCGGCAAGCGGCCCTCGTCCTTGACCCAGACGTTGGCGCCCCCGCTCCGCGCGATCGGGATCAGCGGCGTCTCGATCTCGCCGAGGCTGACCACGTTGGCGGTGTGCCGCACCGGCAGCAGCTCGCGCCAGCGCCACAGGTCCGTCGCGCGCGCCGCCAGCGTGTCGCGCGGCAGCGCGGCACGGACGGAGTCGAGGTCGTAGCGCACCAGCAGCGGACGTCCGGCACGCGAGAGGTTGTGGAGCTGGTCCGCCGCGTAATGCTCGCCGGTCAGCGAACACTCCAGATGGGTCACGAAGGTGGCGCGCTCGGCGGTGAGATTGTCGTTCATGCGATAGCCTTAGCGGGTAGCGCGGCGGCGTCCACTGCGGCGGCGCGGCGGGCGGTCGAGGGTGGCCGGTCCTGATGCGGCATGTTCAGCGAGACGCGTCCCGTCTCGCCTCCACACCCTCCGTCATCCCGGACTTGTTCCGGGATCCAGCCCCCTGCAAGAGGAACGCCTGCAGGATGTGCGGCATGGTGGATCCCGGACCAAGTTCGGGATGACGGTGGAGGGTGACCGGCGCGCGCTCATCGCGCGCCTGCCCTGCAGCTCAGAGGTACGCAGCAGCGCCACCAACGCGGCGGCAGGCCACCCCCGCCCTCACCTCACTCCGGCCTCTTCGCCACCCCGACCAGCGCCGGGCGCAGCAGCCGGTCCTTGATCATCCAGCCCGACTGCATCTCCTGCACCACCGTGCCCGGCTCAGCGTCGCTCGGCATCTCCACCATCGCCTGGTGGCGGTTGGGGTCGAGCGGCTGGCCCATCGCCTCGATCTTGGTCAGCCCGTGGCGCGCGAACACGTTGGTCAGCTCGCGCCCGGTCGCCTCCAGCCCGGTGACGAGCCCCTTGAACTTGTCGTCGGCGCGCAGCTCCTCCGGGATCGCGGCCAGCGCGCGCTCGAGATTGTCGTTCACCGACAGCACGTCGCGCGCGAAGTTGGTGGCGGCATAGGCGCGCGCGTCGGCCGCGTCCTTCTCCGCGCGGCGGCGCACGTTCTGGATGTCGGCCTGCGCGTACAGCGTCTCCTGGCGCGCGGCGGCGAGCTGGTCCTCCAGCTCGGCGATGCGCTGCGCCTGGGTGTCGTGCTCGGCCACCTCGGGCGCGGCCTCGGCGGTGGCCTCGCGCAGGTCGTCGGCGGAAGTCGGTTGGTCGCTCATTCTGTCCCTGTCTACTTAAGCGTCTCGAACGGGTGCGCGCGCGTCACCCGAGCAGGCGGGCGAGCGTCGCGGCGGTGAAATCCACCATGGGCACGACCCGCGCATAGTTCAACCGCGTCGGCCCGATCACCCCGACCACGCCGACCACGCGCCCGTCATGCCCGCGGAACGGTTTCGCGATGACGGAGGATCCCGACAGCGCGAACAGCTTGTTCTCCGCGCCGATGAAGATGCGGGTCGCGTCGCCCGCGCGCGCCGAGTCGAGCAACGCGGCGATCTCCTGCTTGCCCTCGAGGTCGTCGAGCAGCCCGCGCACGCGCTCCAGGTCGGCGGTGGCGGCGTCGTCGAGCAGCCGCCCCTGCCCGCGCACGATCAGCACCGGGCGGCGCGCGCCATCCTCGCTCCACACCGCCAGCCCGCGCTCGACCAGCGCGCGCGCGGCCGCGTCGAGCGCGCTCCGCCCGTCGGCCAGCTCGCGCTCGAGCCGCTGGCGCGCCTCGGCGAGCGTCAGCCCGCCCAGCGTCGCGGTCATGTAATTGCCCGCCTCGACCAGCGCCGAGGGATCGAGCGCGGCAGGCAGGTCGATCACGCGATTCTCCACCGCGCCGTCCTCGCCGACCAGCACCGCCAGCGCCTGGGCCGGGCCGAGCGGGACGAAGCCGATCGAGCGCAGCACCGCCTCGCGCTTGGGCACCATCACCAGCCCGGCGCAGGCGGACAGGCCCGACAGCGCCGCGGTGGTGGCGGCGAGCGCCTCCTCCACCGGCCCGGCGGCGGCGGCGCGCGCCTCGATCTGTGCGCGCTCCTCGATCGAGGGCTCGCGCGCCTGCATCATGCCGTCGACGAACAGCCGCAGGCCGCGCTCGGTCGGCATCCGCCCCGCCGATGTGTGCGGCGCGGCGAGCAGCCCGGCGGCCTCGAGCTGGGCGAGGACGTTGCGGATCGACGCGGGCGAGAGGTTGAGCCCCGCCTGCGCCAGCGCCTTGGAGCCGACCGGCTGGCCGCTGTGGAGATAGCCGTCGACGACGCGGCGGAAGATGTCGCGCGCGCGGTCGGTCAGCTCGGCGATCGGGGGCGAGGGCGTCACGCGCGCAATGTAGGCGGCGGCGGGGGCGGGCTCAACCGGGTGCGGGTGACGGCGGCGGCGGGCGCGAATGTTGCGAATGTTGAGTCGCTGGCGCGTCTGGGGTCGGATGTTGAGTCGCGGGTGGGAGCGGCGCGGGGCGAGCAGGGAGCGAGCGGTCACCCGCGCGATCTAGCCGAGCGTGTGTGGCGTAGGACAGCGCTGCCGCTCTCCGATCCTCCCCGGCACGGGGAGGGGGACCGCTCGCGCAGCGAGTGGTGGAGGGGGGCATCCGCAAGCGCTGCGCTGCGTGGAGAGCCCCCTCCACCACCGCGCTGCGCGCGGCGGTCCCCCTCCCCGCCATGCGGGGAGGATCTTAGCCCTCGATTGCACAGGCCGTCCTGGCTCCCGGCCGGCGAGGTCAGCCGACGATTGCTGCGCTACTTGGAAAGCCCCTCCCCGCCATGCCGGGACAATCTTCGCCCGCTCTAATCGAACAACCCGTCCTGGCTCCCCGCCGGCGGGTTGAGCCCGAGATGCTTCCACCCGCCCGCGTTGAGCACGCGCCCGCGCGCGGTGCGCGCCACCAGCCCGAGCTGGATCAGATAGGGCTCGATCACCTCCTCGATCGTGTCGCGCGGCTCGCTCAGCCCGGCGGCGAGCGTCTCCACCCCGACCGGGCCGCCGCGATACACGTCGGCGATCATCGTGAGATAGCGCCGGTCCATCGCGTCGAGCCCGAGCTTGTCGACCTCGAGCCGGTTGAGCGCGCGGTCGGCGACTCCCGCGTCCACCGTCGTCGCCCCGGCGACGTTGGCGAAGTCGCGCACGCGGCGCAGCAGCCGCCCCGCGATGCGCGGCGTGCCGCGCGCGCGCCGCGCGATCTCGGCGGCGCCGTCGGGGGCGATGCCGAGCTCGAGCAGCCCCGCCGCGCGCGCGACCACGCGGGTCAGCTCCTCGACGGTGTAGAATTGCAGCCGCACCGGGATCCCGAAGCGATCCCGCAACGGCGTGGTGAGCAGCCCCTGCCGCGTCGTCGCGCCCACCAGGGTGAAGCGCGGCAGGTCGATCCGCACCGAGCGCGCCGACGGCCCCTCGCCGATCATCAGATCGAGCGCGCGGTCCTCCATCGCGGGGTACAGCACCTCCTCGACCGCTGGCTGGAGCCGGTGGATCTCGTCGATGAACAGCACGTCGCCGTCCTCGAGGTTGGTCAGCAGCGCGGCGAGGTCGCCCGACTTGGCGATCACCGGCCCCGAGGTGGCGCGGAAGCCCACCCCCATCTCGCGCGCGATGATCTGCGCGAGCGTGGTCTTGCCCAGCCCGGGGGGGCCGAAGAACAGGACATGGTCGAGCGCGTCGCCGCGGCCCCGCGCGGCGTCGATGAAGACTCGCAGATTCTCGCGCGCGGCCTTCTGGCCGACGAAATCGTCGAGCGTCTTGGGGCGCAGGGCGGCGTCGACGTCCTCGACGCGGCGCGTGGACGAGATCAGGCGGTCGGCGTCGGTCACGCTTCGTTCCGTAGCGCGCGGCGGGGCACGGGCAAAGCCCCGGCGGGTGGTGGAAGGGCAAAGCCTTGGCGAAGGCGCGAGGAAGGTCGGCGAGGAGCGCGCGCGACCTGCCCCATGATCGTCATCCCGGCTCTCCCCTTTTCATCATCCGCCCCCCTTTCTCGTCATCCCCGCGCAGGCGGGGATGACGGAGGGAGAGGGGCGATGACGCCACACAGGCGCGACGATGATGCGAGGGGAAGGCGGCAGAGCGCGACCGTCTCGGGCCAGCGCGTGAGACCGCCAGCCCTAGAGAAGGAGCAGCCCCCGCTGGCTCACGCCAGCCGGTCGACCACCATCCCGCTGCTGCCCGGCGCGAGACCGCCGTAGGTCGCGCCGCCGCCGAGGCTCGCGCGCAATGTGTCGAGCACGCGGTCGAACTGATCGAGCTGCGCGCCGGCGCGGCGGATCAGGCTGCCGGTCGTGCCCGCCTCCCCCGTCTCGCCGAAGAAGTCCTTGAGCGAGGCGCCCGCGTCCGCGCTGAGCGCCCCGCCCGCCACCTGCGAGTCGACCCGGGCGCCGATCGTTCGGTCCGGCGTCGCGGCCGCGCCCGGAACGGCCGCCACCGGGACCGTCGGACGCGTCGTCGGCGCGGCCGTGGGAGCCAGCGACGAGGAGGACAGCAGCGGCGTCAATGCGGTCACGAACAACTCCTGCGGCACCGATAGCGCCTTCAACCAAAGGCTTAGGCCGATAATGGTTGCTCAAAGGTGACCGGCTCGCCGCCGCTCCGACTCGGCTCGTCGCAGAAGGTGTGAAAGTACCGCGTCGTCAGCGGGTTGCGTTATACTTCAGCTGATCGGGCGTGAGCTGGAAGCCGACCAGCGCCTCGAAGCTGGCCGAGGCGACCGCGGTGCGCACCTGCGGGTCAGCGAGCGGATCGAGCGCGGCGTCCTCGTCGCCCGCCTTGCGCTTCTTGGTCAGCCGGTCGCGCACCTCGGACGGCAGCGTCGCCGCGGCGCGCGACACCGCGCTGGTGGCCTCGGCGGAAGCGGTCGCTACCGGCTGGCCGGCGTCGAAGTGGAGCGCGACCTGGCCGAGCCGCTTGGCCACCACCGAGCTGCCGCCGCGCGTGATCGCGATGAAATAGGGCAAGGTCACGTCGCGCGGCGAGTCGGCGCGGACGCGGCGCGCGCGCACGTCGAAGGTGACGCGCGTGATCACGTCGCTGCCCTGGTCGTCACAGGTGGAGCGCACGTTGCTGATCGTCGCCACGGTGTCGATCGCGCTGGCGGTGCGGCTGGCGGGCGGGTCGAACAGGGTGACGTCGCCGGTGCCCGCGGGGACCGCCACGGTCGGGCAGGCCGAGCGTACCGCGGTGATGCCGGCGCCGCCGCGCGAGACGTCGATCTCGCCGGTGCGCGCGCAGCCCGCCGCGAGCAGGAGGACGAGCGACGCGGCGAGCGGGCGGTAAAGGAGCACGCGGGGAGAATTCACTGGGGCATCCCGACAATCAGCACATGCGACAACGGGGCCGCGCGAACGGCCCCGGTCACGCCCGCAGCATAGGAACCGACTATCGCCGGAGCAAGCATTGGCGTAGACGCGGGCGCATGGCCGAACCCGTTCCCGCCCGCCGCCCGCTCGAGCTGCTGATCGCCGCGCCGCGCGGCTTCTGCGCCGGCGTCGACCGCGCGATCCGCATCGTCGAGCTGGCGATCGAGAAGCACGGCGCCCCCGTCTACGTCCGCCACGAGATCGTCCACAACAAATTCGTGGTCGACTCGCTGAAGGCCAAGGGCGCGATCTTCGTCGAGGAGCTGGACGAGGTGCCCGACGGCGCGCCGGTGGTCTTCTCCGCGCACGGCGTGCCCAAGTCGGTGCCCGCGGCGGCGCAGGACCGCGGGCTCGACTATCTCGACGCGACCTGCCCTTTGGTCTCCAAGGTGCACCGCCAGGCCGAGCGGCTGGTCGCGGCGGGGCGGCACATCCTGTTCATCGGCCATGCCGGCCATCCCGAGGTGATCGGCACCTTCGGCCAGGTGCCCGCCGGCGCGATGACGTTGATCGAGACGGTGGAGGACGTCGCCGCGCTAGTCCCCGCCGATCCCGCCAACCTCGCCTTCCTCACCCAGACGACGCTCTCGGTCGACGACACCGCCGCGGTGGTCGCCGCGCTGCACGCGCGCTTCCCCGCGATCCAGGCGCCGCACGGCGAGGACATCTGCTACGCCACCTCCAACCGCCAGGCCGCGGTGAAGGCGATCGCGGCGGCGTGCGACGCGGTGCTGGTGATCGGCGCGCCCAACTCGTCCAACTCGCTGCGGCTGGTCGAGGTGGCGGAGCGTCAGGGCATCCGCTCGGCGCTGATCCAGCGCGCCGCCGACCTCGACTGGGCGTTCCTCGACGGCGTCGGCACGCTGGGCGTCACCGCGGGCGCCTCCGCGCCCGAGCTGCTGGTGCGCGAGCTGGTCGACCGGCTGTCGACCCGCTTCGACGTGACCGAGCGCGAGGAGGAAACCACGCGCGAGACGATCGCCTTCAAGCTGCCCCGCGGGCTGGAGGCGGAGGCGGCGTAACCGGGAGCGGGCTGTGGGCTTTCGCGCGCCGGGCCCTCACCCACGTCCCGTCATCCCGGACTTGTTCCGGGATCCACCGTGCGGCACGTTCATCGGCCCGTGAGGACGCGGGGAGATGGGCTCCGGAACAAGTCCGGGGTGACGGGACGTGGGTGAGGGCCCGCATCGCACCAGGAATCGCACCCCTGGGCTTGACCCGGCCTCCTCTCTTCCGCGAACGAACCCGCCGCGGGCGCTGGGACGGCCGCCACGAGGGGGCAGCAGGTGGCAGTCTACACGCAGGTATCGGCCGAGGCGCTCGCCGCCTTCCTCGCGCGCTATGACGCGGGCGCTTTGGTCTCGGCCAAGGGCATCGCCGAGGGGGTGGAGAATTCCAACTATCTCGTCGACACCACCGACGCGCGCTTCATCCTCACCCTCTACGAGAAGCGCGTCGCGGCCGACGACCTGCCGTTCTTCCTCGCGCTGCTCGACCATCTCGCGGCGAAAGGCCTGCCCGTGCCCCCCGCGATCGCCGACCGCGACGGCGTCGCGATCCAGCGGCTCGCCGACCGGCCCGCCTGCCTGATCCGCTTCCTCCCCGGCGTCTCGGTGTCGCACCCCAGCCCGGCGCAGGCGCACGCCGCCGCGCGCGCGCTGGGCGAGATGCACGTCGCGCTCGCCGATTTCGTCCCGGCCCGGGCCAACTCGATGGGCGTGGCGACGTGGCGCGCGCTGCTCGAGCGCTGCGGACGCGACATCGACGCGATCCGGCCCGGCCTGTTCGACCGCGTCGCGCGCGCGCTCGACGCGATCGAGCGCGACTGGCCCAGCGACCTGCCGAGCGGCGCGATCCACGCCGACCTCTTCCCCGACAACGTGCTGATGCTCGGCGACGCGGTCACCGGCCTGATCGACTTCTATTTCGCCTGCACCGACCTCACCGCCTACGACCTGGCGGTGATGCACTCGGCCTGGGCGTTCGACGCCGCCGGCGCGCCGGTCGATGCCGCGGTGGGCGAGGCGCTGCTCGCCGGCTACGCCGCGGCGGCGCCGCTCTCCGCCGCCGAGCGCGCCGCGCTGCCGCTGCTCGCGCGCGGCGCCTGCGTCCGCTTCCTGCTGAGCCGCGCGTGGGACTGGCTGCACACGCCCGCCGACGCTTTGGTCACGCGCAAGGACCCGCTCGCCTATCTCCACCGCCTCGCCTGGTACGAGGCTCATCCGGACTGTTTTGCATGACCGAACTCACCCTCGTCGAGATGTTCACCGACGGCGCCTGCAAGGGCAATCCCGGCCCCGGCGGCTGGGGCGTGGTGATCCGCAGCGGCGCGCACGAGAAGGAGCTCTCCGGCGGCGATGCGGTCACCACCAACAACCGGATGGAGCTGACCGCCGCGATCGAGGGGCTCAACGCGCTGACCCGCCCGTGCCGCGTCAAGCTGATGACCGACAGCCGCTACGTCATGGACGGGCTGACCAAATGGATCCACGGCTGGCGCAAGAACGGCTGGAAGACCGCGGACAAGAAGCCGGTGAAGAACGCCGAGCTGTGGCAGGCGCTGCTCGCCGCGGCCGAGCCGCACCGCGTCGAGTGGGAGTGGGTCAAGGGCCATGCCGGCCACCCCGAGAACGAGCGCGCCGACCGGCTCGCCAGCGACGCCGCGATGGCGGCGGGGCGCGCCAAGCGGGGGTGAGAGGCGGCGGGCCGGCCTGTTGGCAGCGCGGGTGTCGACGTACAGCCGGAAGGTCATCGATCTCCTTCCGGGCTTCCTGCGCGGATCGTCGGCGACGCGCCTCACCCTTCCGTCATCTCGGACTTGTTCCGGGATCCACTCCTCGGCAACAGCAACGTCTCTGGAGCGCGCGGCACGGTGGATCCCGGAACAAGTCCGGGATGACGGAGAGATGGGGTAGGGCTGACCCGCGAGGGCAGCACGGTGGATCCCGGACCGCCGCCGCCCGGCGCTCACTGTTCGCCCGCCCCACCGATTCCGCCTATCTTTCCCTTCGCCATAGCTCTATCGCAGTGCGGCGACGTCGTATGCGACGGATCTCGGGCCACTGCGCGCCCCATATCCCTTTCAAGCTAAACGAAGCCGGGGTGCCGCTCCCGTGGCAGCCCCGTCACCTGGGATGAAGGACGCCCTCATGATCACCGGCACCGTCAAATTCTTCAACGCCGACAAGGGCTATGGCTTCATCGCGCCGGAGGACGGCGGCACCGACGCCTTTGTCCACATCAGCGCGGTCGAGCGCGCCGGCATGCGCACGCTCGATAAGGACCAGCGCGTCAGCTACGAGCTGGAGACCGACCGGCGCGGCAAGGTCTCGGCCGTCAACCTCCAGTCCGCCTGAGCGGCGCGATGGCGGTGGCCGAGGCGGCCCTCGGCACGCCTGACGTCGGCGCGGACGGCCCCTGGGGCATGCTCGTCGACACCGCCGAGCTGCCCGACGGCGGCCAGCTCCATCTGCGGCGTCACGAACAGGACTATGAGATCCTGTTCGGCGACGAGCAGCTGATGGGCAGCTGGGCGGTGCGCTCCGAGGAGGCGCTCGCCACGCTGGCGCTGCGCGGGCTCGGCGCCGCGCCGCGCGTGCTGATCGGTGGACTCGGCATGGGCTTCACCCTCGCCGCGGCGTGCGCCGCGCTGCCGGGTGCGGCGACGATCACCGTCGCCGAGCTTGTCCCCGAGGTAGTTGCCTGGGCGACCGGGCCGCTGCGCCACATCCACGGCGAGTCGCTCGGCGACCCGCGCGTGTCGCTGATCGTCGGCGACGTCCACGACGTCATCCTCGAGCAGGAGATGCGCTTCGACGCGATCCTGCTCGACGTCGACAACGGCCCCGAGGGCCTGATCCACCTCGCCAACGAGCGGCTCTACTGTGACTGGGGGCTGCGCACCGCGCGCGCCGCGCTCCGCCCCGGCGGCGTGCTCGCGGTGTGGTCGGCCTTCGCCGACCCCGACTTCACCGCGCGGCTGCGCGCCGCCGGCTTCGCGGTCGACGTCGCCACGGTGGATCCCGACGGCCACGGCGAGGCGCCGCCGCACACGATCTGGCTCGCCACGCGCTGACCCAATGCGGCGGGTGGCGCCCGCCACCTGCCGCCCGCCACCCGCCGCTGATCGCAAGCGCATTGACGGGTGAAGCGAAAGTCGCGAGCCGCGCCAGACCCTTGAGCCCCCTTGTTGGCAGCGCGCCGCCGACATCATCGAGAGAACGGTGCCCGTGCGCTTACCCTCCATCCTCGGCCTTCGCTCGCACGACCTCGCGGTCGACCTTGGCACCGTCAACACGCTGGTCCACGTCGCCGGGCGCGGCATCGTCATCGACGAGCCCTCGGTCGTCGCGGTCGAGGAGCGCGACGGCGTCACGCGCGTGCTCGCGGTCGGGTCAGACGCCAAGCTGATGATGGGCAAGACGCCCGAGCATATCCGCACCATCCGCCCGCTGCGCGACGGCGTGATCGCCGACCTCGACGTCGCCGAGCAGATGATCAAGCATTTCATCGACAAGGTCCACGGCGGGCGCGGCCGGCTCCAGCGCCGGCCGGGCATGGTGATCTCGATCCCGACCGGCTCGACCCAGGTCGAGCGCCGCGCGATCCGCCAGGCGGCGCTGAGCGCGGGCGCTTCCGAGGTGCGGCTGATCGAGGAGGCGCTCGCCGCCGCGCTCGGTGCCGGGCTGCCGATCACCGCGCCGACCGGCTCGATGGTGGTCGACATCGGCGGGGGCACCACCGAGGTGGCGGTGCTGTCGCTGAGCGGGCTGGCGTACAGCAGCTCGGTCCGCGTCGGCGGCGACAAGCTCGACGACGCGATCGCCTCGCACGTCCGCCGCCGCCACAATCTGATGATCGGCGAGGCGACGGCCGAGCGGATCAAGCTGACGATCGGCTCGGCCAGCCGCCCCGGCAACGAGGCCGACCGGCCGATGCGCGTCAAGGGGCGCGACCTCGTCAACGGCATCCCCAAGGAGATCACCATCACCGAGGGCGAGATCGCCGACGCGCTGGCCGACCTGGTCGGCCAGATCGTCGAGGCGGTGCTGCGCACGCTCGGCCATATCAAGCCCGAGCTCGCCGCCGATGTCGTCGAGCAGGGCATCGTCATGACGGGTGGGGGCGCGATGCTGACCCGGCTCGACGAGGTGCTCAGCGCCGCGACCGGGCTGCCGGTGGTGGTGGCCGACTCGCCGCTGCTGTGCGTCGCGGTCGGCGCCGGCCTGGCGCTGGAGGACCCGCGGCTGCGCGACGCGCTGTCGCAGGGGTGATGGGGATGGGGGGCCTATCGATCCTCCCCTGCAAGGAGAGGATGAGGTAGCGACTGACGCTCGAGACGCCGCTCCCTCGGCAACGCTATGCGCCCCCTACCCGATCAGCAGCCGCGCGCCGAGCGCCGCCGCCAGCGCCGGGATCATCGTCACCGCCCCCACCTTCAAGAAGCGCCAGAAGCCGACGTCCTCGCCCTCGCGGCGGATCGCCTGCAGCCACAGGATCGTCGCGAGGCTGCCCGTGATCGAGAGGTTGGGGCCGAGGTCGACGCCGATCAGCAGCGCGTCCACCACCAGCCGCGGCGGGTGCGCCTGCGCCACCGCGGTGCTGGCGACCAGCCCGGCGGGCAGGTTGTTCATCAGGTTGGAGACGAAGGCGAGCACCGTCCCCGCCACCGCCGCGCCGCGCACCGGGTCGGCCGCGGTGGTGCGCAGCGCCGCGGCGACCTGCGCGATCACGCCGGTGCGATCGAGCGCCTCGACCAGCACGAACAACCCGGCGACCAGCGGCAGCACGCTCCATGACACCTGCCGCGCCAGCGCCAGCGGCGAGCGCCGCGCCAGCGCGCACACCAGCAGCGTCGTCACGACACCGGCGACGCAGGTCGGCAGCCCGAGCGGCAGGTCGCGCGCCGAGATCACCAGCAGCAGCAGCGCGGTCGCCGCGATCCCCGCCAGCGCGGCGCGACCGCCCGCGGGTAGCGGCGTCCGCGCGACGTCGATCGCACAGCTGCCGGTCAGCCGCGCGCGCTCGGCCCAGCGCAATGCGACGAAGGTCACGCCGATCGCGGCGAGCGAGGGCAGCGCGAACGAGCCGAACCATTGGCCGAGCGGCGGCATCGTCCCGCCGTACAGGACGAGGTTGGCGGGATTGGAGATCGGCAGCACGAAGCTGGCCGCGTTGGCGATCAGCGCGCAGGCGAACAGCAGCGGCAGCGGGTCCGCCCTGGCCTTGCGCGCGGCGGCATAGACCGCGGGGGTCAGCACCACCGCGGTGGCGTCGTTCGACAGGAAGGTCGTGGTGACGATGCCCGTGGCATAGACCAGCGCGAACAGCCGCCGCGGCGAGCCCCGCGCGTGTGCCGCGGCGGCGGCGGCGACCCAGTCGAACAGCCCCTGCTCGCGCGCGGTCTCGCTCAGCAGCATCATGCCGATCAGGAAGAGGTAGACGTCGCCGCCCTTCGCCACCGCGCCCAGCGCCGCCTGCCACGGCATCAGCCCGAGCAGTAGCAGCAGCCCGGCGCCGGCGACCGCCCAGATCGCCTCGGGCCAGCGGAACGGGCGCGCGATCACCGCCGCGGTGGCGGCGGCGCAGATGCCCCAGGTCGCACCGGCACCGAGGATCACCAGGGACCGCCGTCGGTGTCGCGACCGAGACGCGTGCCGCACGGCTGGCGCGACGGTGGAACGTGCTCGGATGCGCCGTCGCGACGTGCTTCCGGCACGCGATGCCCTCCGCGCCGATCGAGCCTCGGCGGCCGACCCGCTTCCGCCCTGCCCGAACTGTCCGTGGCGGCCACCGCCATCGCCGCGCCTCCGATCATGCCGCGCCAACCCTGTCACGGTCTCCTATAGCCGCACCGGCACTGATGTATATCAGCGGCTCGCCTGCCTCACAGCATGCGGGTGAGCAGCCGCGCGCGTCCGATGACGACGAGCGCGCGCGCCGCGACCCGCGACGTCGGCCAGTCGGGATTGTCGCTGTGCACCGCGACGGTCGCGCCTTCCGGGACCAGCCGCTTGACCGCCAGTTCCTCGTCGCGCCGGATCACGTAGATCGCACCGCCCGCGGCGGGGCGGCGGTCGGCGGTGTCGACGAGCAACCGGTCGCCGTCGCGCAAGGTCGGCGCCATCGACTCGCCCGCCACCGTGATCAGCGAGGCGGCGGCGGGCGCGATCCCGGCCGCGCGGAGCAGCGCGCGCGGCACCGGCTCGGCGCGGAGCAGGCGCTCCTCCGCTACCCGCCCGTGCCCCGCCGCGGCGCGTACCGCCAGCCACGGCACCGCCACGTCCTCCTCGCGCGGTGCGGCGCCCAGCACCGCTTCATCGAGCGCCAGGAAGTCGGCGAGCAGCCGGCGCTCGCGCTCGGGCAGGCGCCGCGGCGAGCCGCGCAGCACGAACTGGCTGAGATAGGCCTGATTGCGCCCGATCATCCGCGACAGTGCGGAGAGCGCCACGCCACGCTCGGCGGCGGCACGCGTGAGCGCCTGCTGCGGGGTCTCGGCCATGCGCAACCCTAGCCTGAGGATTTTTCCTCGACAAGTTGGAAAAGTGAGAACAGATGAAGAACGGGTGAGTCGAGGGAGATGTATCGATGAGTCTGTTGCTGGAGATCGAACGCTATCTGCGCCGCACCGGAGTCGCACCGACGACGTTCGGGCGGCGAACCGTCAACGACCCGCGGCTGGTCCGCGACCTGCGGTGCGGTCGCGTGCCGGGCGAGCGGATGCGGCGGCGGATCGAAGCGGTGCTGCGCGCGGGCGTGCGATGAGCGCGGGGCGGCTGCAGCGCGCGCTGGCGCGCTCCGCGGCGCGCGCGGGCGCGGCGGTGGCGATCGAGCGCCACCGCGCGGTGGCGTGGCACAGCGCGACCTTCACCGGCGACCGGCACGAGCTGGTGCTGGCGGGGCGCAGCGACCCGCGGCTCGACGCCTGGCTCGACTCGCTCGACGCCGACTCGCTCGCGCTGCCCGGCCATGTGCTGGCGGAGCTGCGCGTGGTGGCGCGCGCGTGCGAGGCGGGGGCGACGCACGCGCGGCTGGAGGGCGTGACGGTGGCGGCGGGGTGAGGTCGTCCGCCGGTCAGGGGAGGCTTACGGCGCCCTTCACCCCACCAAACGGCGCAGTCGTTGCAGCGTCTCGTCGAGCAGCAGCGGCTCCAGCGCCATCGCGCGCGGCGCGGGTGCCGCCTCGGGCGTGGCGCGCGCGAGCGCGGCGGGATCGAACAGGCGCAGCGGCAGGTCGAGGTCGCGCGGCAGCGGGCGCTCCGGCGGCGGCGTCAGCCACGCCGGCGCCGCCCCGGCGGCGTCGCGCGCGTGGCGCTCGTCGCGGCGCCGCAGCCGACGCCACGCGTCGGCCAGACCAGAGAGCGGGGCCGCGGCGAAGGGGGCGGCGGCGGAGCGGGTGAGGACATCGGCGACCATGTGCCTGTCCCTAGCCAGGCAATCGTAAGTCTATGGTTAACGCGCTGAAAGACCAGCGCTTCAGTTCACCGGCGCCAGCGCCACCTTGCCCTCGCGCCGCGGGTCGTAGCCGCCGTCGAGCCGCCCATCGCGGACGATGACGCCGTGCAGCCCCGAGTCCTCGCCCTGCCCCGGCCGCACCGTCACGCCCCGCGCGGCGAGGCCGTCGCGGATCGCGGGCGCAAACTTGTCGGCCTCGCCCTGGAACGAGTCGCCGCGCGCGATCAGGTTGGGCAGCGCCAGCGCCTGCTGCATCGTGAGTCCCCAGTCGACCGCGCCGACCACCGCCTTGCCGACATAGGCCAGGATCGCGTTGCCCCCCGCCGAGCCGACCGCGCCGGCGAAATGGCGCTGGCGGTCGAGCAGGATCAGCGGCGTCATCGACGAGCGCGGGCGCTTGCCCGCGGCCACCGCGTTGGCCGCGGCGCGGCCGTCGGCGTCGCGCGGGCTGAAGGAGAAGTCGGTCATCTGGTTGTTGAGGAAGAAGCCGTCGACCATCCGCCCGGAGCCGAAGATCGACTCCACCGTGGTCGTCATCGACACGACGTTGCCGCGCGCGTCCCCGACGACGAAGTGCGAGGTGCCGGTGGGCTCGAGCGTGCGGTCGACGCCGCGCGGTGCCGCGCCCTCGGGCTGGCCGGGTGCGGGCGCGGCGCCGGCGCGCTCGCCGATCAGCCGCGCGCGGCGATCGAGATAGGCGGGGGCGAGCAGCCCGGCGACGGGCACGTCGACGAAGGCAGGGTCGCCGACGTAGCGGTCGCGGTCGGCGTACATCAGCCGGCTCGCCTCGGCGAAGAGGAACCAGCCGCGCGGGTCGTCCGCGCCGTAGCGCGCCACGTCGGTGCGCTCGAGCAGGCCGAGCAGCTCGAGCAGGCCCACGCCGCTCGCGGGCGGCGGCGGCGCGCAGACCAGCAGCACGCGATAGGGTGCGCACAGCGGCTCGCGCACGACGGGGCGGTAGGCGGCGAGGTCGGCGAGCGTCATGCTCCCCGCGAGCGCGCCCTCGTGGACGCGCGCGACGATCCGCCGCGCGGTCTCCCCGGCGTAGAGTGCGTCCGGTCCCTGCGCGGCGAGCCGCTGGAGAAAACCGGCATAGGCCGGGTTGCGCAGCCGGTCGCCGGGGCGCAGCAGCCCGCCGCCGGGGCGCGCGAAATAGGCGAGCACGTCGGGCGCGTTCGACTCGGGGAAGCGCCCGCTCGCCAGGAAGCGGCCGAGCCGCGGCGAGACCAGGAAGCCGTCGCGCGCGGTACGCTCGGCGTCGCCGAACAGGTCGCGCCACGGCAGCGCGCCGTGGCGGCGATGCGCCTCGGCGAGCATCTTCACCGCGCCGGGCACGCCGGTGGCGCGCCCGCTCAGCACCGCGGTGGCGAAGGGCAGCGGCTTGCCGCCGTCGTCGAGGAACATGTCGGGCGTGGCGCCGGCCGGGGCGGTCTCGCGTCCGTCGTAGACGGTCACCTGCGTGCTGGCGGCGTCGTAATAGGTCATGAAGGCGCCGCCGCCCATGCCCGAGCTCTGCGGCTCGACCAGCGACAGCATCGCCTGCACCGCGATCGCGGCGTCCACGGCCGAGCCGCCGCGGCGCAGCACCGCCAGCCCGGCGTCGGCGGCGAGCGGGTTGGCGGCGACGACGAAGAGCTGCGGCTGCGTCGTCGCGGTGGCGGCGGCGGGCGCGGGCGCCGTCGCCGCCGGCCGCGCCGCCTCATGCACCGCGGGCGGCGGCGTCGCGCAGCCGCCGAGCAGCGCCGCCAGCGCCAGCGCGACGCTTGTTCCCCACGAGCTCGCGCGCGCTGCCATGGCCGTTCCTTCCGCTATCCGAAGCGGCGCGGATAGCGGCGGGCGACCGCAGCGTCCACCGCGCGGCTCATCCCAGCGCGATCGCTCCCGCCGCGGCGAAGCCCGCGAGCGCGAGATAGCCGAGCACGCGCGCCAGCGACTCCTTGCGATAGTCGGCGTAGCGGCGGCGGTGGAGCCAGTAGCGCCCGTCCTCGGTCTTCTCGAGCGCGCCGAACGCGATCATGCGGTCGAACTCCTCGCCGCCGAGGCGCGTCGCGGGCCGCTCGAACGCCGTCGCGGTGGCCGCGGTGGTCGCGCCTGCCGAGAGGAAGTGCCACGCGATCTTCTTTCGCGCCTTCATGATCACCGTCGCGGCGATGGTGCCGGGCATGTTGAGTCTCCTGTGTCGATCATCTCCCTCCCCTGGAGGGAACCGTCTGCAGAACCTCTTCCGTCATCCCGGACTTGGTCCGGGATCCACCGTGCCGCTTACTCTGAAAGCGTCGCTCTCGCGGAGAAGTGGATCCCGGAACAAGTCCGGGATGACGAAGAGTGAGGAGCGTGCTGGTATGACCACCGGGGCATCCTGAAGGGAAGAGAGGACGTCAGCGTTTCCCCTGGTGGCGGATGTTGCCGGGCCGCCCGCGCCGCTTGAGCACGCGCGGCGGGCGGCGCTCGCTCTCCCTCTCTCGCGCCCGCCCTCCCCCACCCGCGCCGCCGTAGCGGCCCTCGGGCAGCTCGAAGCGCAGCGCGCCCGAGACCGGGTTGGCCTCCGCCAGCCGCAACTCCAGCCGCTGCCCCTGCGCATAGGTCTCGCCGCTATGCTCGCCGACCAGCCGGCGAGACGCCTCATCATAGCGGAAATATTCGCCGCCCAGGTCGCGCACCGGCATCAATCCGTCGCCGCCGACCCCCTCGACCGTGGCGAAGAAGCCGAAGTTGGTGACGCCGGTGATCCGCGCCTCGACCAGCTCGCCGACACGCTCCGCCAGATACGCGGCGACATAGCGGTCGATCGTCTCGCGCTCGGCCTCCATCGCGCGGCGCTCGAGCTGGCTGATCGTCTCGCCCGCGCGCTCGAAATCCTCGTCGCCCGCCAGCCCGCCGGGGCCGAGCGCGTAGGCGCTCACCAGCGCGCGGTGGACCATCAGGTCGGCGTAGCGCCGGATCGGCGAGGTGAAATGCGCGTAGCTGCCCAGCGCCAGCCCGAAATGCCCCTGGTTGAGCGGGGCGTAATAGGCCTGAGTCTGGCTGCGCAGGATCTGCTCCATAATTTCTGGGCGGAACTCGGCATCACCGACGCGCGCGATGATGTGGTTGAAGGTGGCGGGGCGGATCACCTGGCCGAGCGCGAAGGCGACCTCGAAGGTGGCGAGATAGTCCTTGAGCGCGACCAGCTTCTCTCGCGCGGGCGCCTCGTGGACGCGGTACATCACGGGCGCCTTCTTGGCCTCCAGCGCCTTGGCGGCGGCGACGTTGGCGGCGATCATATAATCCTCGATCAGCCGGTGCGCGTCGAGCCGCTCGCGCGGTGCCACCGACATGATCCGTCCCTTCTCGTCGAGCACGACGCGGCGCTCGGGCAGGTCGAGCTCAAGCGGCTCGCGCCGGTCGCGCGCCGCGGCGAGCGCGCGCCAGCAGTCCCACAGCGGCGCCAGCGCGGTGTCGACGAGGGTGGGGTTCCAGGCGAAGGGGGCTAAATCCTCCCCGGCACGGGGAGGGGGACCGCCCGGCGCAGCCGGGTGGTGGAGGGGGCGCTCCACCGTCGGGACGATGGTAGGACGCGACTCTCCCGACGGCAGCGCCTGTGGCGCCCCCCCTCCACCACCGGCTGCGCCGGCGGTCCCCCTCCCCGTGTCGGGGCGGACCGTGCGCGCCGCCCGCGCGTCGATCGCGGCCTGCGCCTCCTCGTAGGCGATGTTCGCCGCCAGCCGCACCAGCGCGCGCGAGAAGCGCCAGCTCTTCAGCGCACCGTCCTTGCCGATTCGCAGGTGGCAGGCCAGCGCGGCGCGGTCCTCCCCCGCCTTGAGCGAGCAGACGTCGGCGGAGAGGATCTCGGGCAGCATCGGCACGACCCGGTCGGGGAAATAGACCGAGTTGCCGCGCGCGCGCGCCTCGCGGTCGAGCGCGCTCTTCGGGCGGACATAGTAGCTCACGTCCGCGATCGCGACGATCGCCTGCCACCCGCCCGCGTTGGCGGGATCGTCGTCGGGCGCGGCCCAGACCGCGTCGTCGTGGTCGCGCGCGTCGGCGGGGTCGATCGCGACGATCGGCAGGTGGGTGAGGTCCTCGCGCCCCTCGCCGAGCGGCTGGCGCGCGACCCGCGCCGCCTCGTCGAGCGCCTCCTGCGCGAACACGTCGGGGATGCCGAGCCGGTGGATCGCGATCAGCGAGAAGCTGCGCGGCGCGAACGGGTCGCCCAGCCGCTGCACCACGCGCGCGGTGATCCGCGGCGGGCGGCCGGCCTTCTCGGCGAGTACCAGGTCGCCCGCCTCGGCGTCGCCCGCGTCGGACACGGCATATTCGCGCCGCTCCTTCTTCTCGACGCCCTGGAGCCAGAGCCGATCGCCCTCGCGCCGCAGCACGCCGATCAGCTGCTCGGCCGCGGGCGCGAGCACCTTCATCGGGTGCGCGGTCCAGCCGTGGCCGGTCTCTTCCGTCCGCGCGAGCAGCCGCTCGCCGACGCCGAGCGCGCCGCGCCGGCGCTCGCGCACGCGGATCCGCGGCACGGGCGCGTCGGACTGCCAGTTCTCCGGCACCGCCCAGACGTTGCCGCCCTCGTCGACGTCGGCGACGCGCAGCACGGTCACCTTGGGCAGCCCGCCCATCTTGTGAAAGGCGCGACCGGGGGCGGAGTCGATCAGCCCCTCGTCGGCCATGTCCTTGAGCAGCGCCTTGAGCGCGATCTTCTGTTGCGCGGAGAGCGCGAAGGCGCGCGCGATCTCGCGCTTGCCCGCGGGCGTGGCGGAAGTGGCGATGAAGTCGAGCACCTGCTCGCGCGTGGGCAGGCCGGGGGACGGTTTCTTTGGCACCCCTCGGAGATAGGGGCTCTGGGCGGCCGGCGCCATGCGGGAAAAGCCTCAGACCCTCCGCTTGCACAGGAACGCATACGCCGCAAAGGGTTGTTCTGCTTGGCCCTGGATTCCGGCGTTCGCCGGAACACGTCATCAAACCCGCACGTCGAGCGAATTTCGCAACGCTCCCCTGGAAGGGGAGCATTTAGCCCCTTCACCCCAGCGCTTCCTCCAGGAAGTACCGCATCGCCGCCCAGCTCCGCCGGTCCGCCCGCTCCTCGTAGGCGACGCCGGGCACGGTCGAGCCGCGGCGCGCCTCATCGGTGAAGGCGTGGCCGGCGTTGCCGTAAGCGTGGATCTGCCAGTCCGCCCTCGCCTCGGTCAGCTCCTGCGCCAGTGCGGTGACCGCCTCAGGTGGGCCGAGGGGGTCGTCCCAGCCGTGGCACACCAGCACCTTGGCCGTGATCGGCGCGACACTGGCATAGTCGGGCCGATCGTACACGCCGTGGAAGCTCACCACGCCGCGCACCTCGAGCCCGGCGCGCGCCATGTCGAGCACGCACTTGCCGCCGAAGCAGAAGCCGATCGCGGCAGTGCGTGCGGCTTCGACCTCGGGCTGCGCCACCAGCGCGGCGAGGCTGGCGGCGAGCCGATCGCGTAACAGAGCGCGATCGGCGTTGAGCTCGTCCATGTAGCGCGCGATGTCGGGGCCGGGCTCGGCGCGGCGGCCCTCGCCGTACAGGTCGCAGGCATAAGCGGCGTAGCCGAGCGCGGCGAGCGCCTCGGCCTTGGCGTTGTCGGCCTCCTTCTGGCCGAGGATGTTGGGCACGACGAGCACGCCGGGGCGCGGGCCGGCGATCGAGTCGTCCCAGGCGAACACGCCGGCGAAACGGCCGCCGGGGCCGTCGTGGTGGAGCGGGCGGCGGGTGATCGGCATCGCTGAGTCTCCGGGCGAGCGCGGTTGTCTCGCACGCTCCTTCCGCTAGAGCGATGCCGAGCAGGCGACAAGCGGGAGCGAGCGTGGACGGACCGGGTGAGGCGAGGCGCGACTATCGGGTGCGGCGCGGCGACCCGTCCGAGCCCGCGATCGCGGCGCTTCTCGCCGCACATGTCGCCGACCAGCGCACGGGCACGCCGGCGGGTTTCTCCTTCGCGCTCGACGCGGCGCGGCTGGCGGCGCCCGACGTGGCGCTGTTCGCCGCCTGGGACGGCGACGCGCTCGCCGCGGTCGGCGCGCTCAAGCGGCTCGACGGCGGCGCCGGCGAGGTCAAGTCGATGCGCGCCGCGCCGGCCTATCGCGGCCGCGGTGCCGGGCGCGCCATCCTCGCCGTGATCGTGGCGGCCGCGCGCGACGCGGGACTGACGCGGCTCTATCTCGAGACCGGCACCACCCCGGCCTATGACGCCGCGCTGGCGCTGTACCGCCGCGCCGGCTTCGCCCCCTGCGCCGCCTTCGCCGACTACCAACCCAGCCCGCACAACCAGTTTCTCGCGCTCGCGCTCTAGCAGGAGTATCCGCATGCCCACGCTCGTCCTGATCCGCCACGGCCAGTCGGCCTGGAACCTCGAGAACCGCTTCACCGGCTGGTGGGACGTCGACGTCACCGAGCAGGGCGCCGCGGAGGCGCGCGCCGCGGGCGAGCTGATGGCGGCCAAGGGGCTCGACTTCGACCAGACCTTCACCTCGCTGCAGACGCGCGCGATCAAGACGCTCGACCTCGCGCTGGAAGCGATGGGGCGGCTGTGGCTGCCGGTGGAGAAAGACTGGCGGCTGAACGAGCGCCATTACGGCGGGCTGACCGGGCTCAACAAGGCCGAGACCGCGGCCAAGCACGGCGACGAGCAGGTCCATGTCTGGCGCCGCAGCTTCGACGTGCCGCCGCCGCCGATGGAGCCGGGCAGCGCCTTCGACCTCTCCGCCGACCGCCGCTACGCCGGGATCGACGTGCCCGCGACCGAGAGCCTGAAGGACACGATCGCTCGCGTGTTGCCCTACTGGGAGCAGCGCATCGCGCCCGCGCTGCGGGACGGCCAGCGCGTGCTGATCTCGGCGCACGGCAACTCGCTGCGCGCGCTGGTCAAGCACCTGTCGAACATCCCCGACGACGAGATCACCGGGCTGGAGATCCCGACCGGCCAGCCGATCGTCTACGAGCTGGATGATCAGCTGGCGGCGACCGACCGTTACTATCTGAGCGAGCGCTGAGGAGCTCAGCACCGGCGAGATAATCGACGCCGATCGGCATGGCACGCGCGCCGCCCGCTACAATGAGGGCGGCGGGCGGACCGTCATCCGGCCGCGCCGGCAGCTGCCCGCCCATCCCTTTGGGTCGCGAGCAGAGGTGCCATGTCCCGCCTGACATCCAAGCCCCTGATGCTCCGGCTGCTGCTGCTGATCGGCGCGACGCTGGTCCTCGCCGCGCTCGCCTACGGGCTGCGCATCCATATCGTCGGCGATCCGCCCGCGCGCGACCTCACGATCGTCGACGGCACCGCCACCGCCGGCGCGCCGAGACCGGCGCCGGGCCCGACCCCGGTCAACGTCGCCGGTGCGCCCAGCGCGGACGGTGCCGCGGCGACGCCTGGCGGCGCGGCGCCACGCGCAGGCAAGGCCTTGGCCGTTCCGCAACCGCGTTGATCGACCTGCCCTGAGCGGCATGGTCGCCGCGGACGGCGTGTCGCCGAGACGTCGCGCCGCCGTCTCGAGTCAGGGCAGCGCGAGCACCTCCTTGCCGCGGCGGCGGCGCAGTGCGATACCGGCGAGCGCGAAGCCGAGGATCATCGTTAACCAGGTGGCCGGTTCGGGCACCGCGGTGCGCGCGACGATGCCGCCGGCATAATCGAGCACGCTGACCCCGTCGGTGGTGCCGGCGCCGTAGCTGACGCCCTGGCCGGTGTCGCCGTTGCTCCAGAAGTTCACCGCCTTGCCGCTGCTGGTGGTGAAGACCAGCCCGTAGATGTCGAGGAAGCCGCCGCCGAACGGGTAATCGGTCGCGGTCGGCGGCGACCCGGCCGGGTAGAAGAGATTGTCGTAGGAGAAGCCGGGCGCGACCCCGCCCGGACCGGGCACGCCGTTCTTCACGACATAATGGCCGAAGCTGGCGGGCGCGAGCAGGTTGTCCGGGGTCGGCTTGCCCGGGTTGCTGGGTACGACACCGGTGATCGTGGTGGTCAGGTCGATGTTGCTGTTGCTGAGCGTACCGCTCGCGCCCGTGATGACATAGGAGCCGACCGGGTCGTAGCGATTGGGCGAGGTGCCGATCGGGCCGGTGTTCGGATTGGCCTCATAGGTGAGCGAGACGGTGCCGCTGAGCCCGCCCCCACTGAAGTCGAACACATAGCTGGCCGCGCTCGCGGGTGCGCTCATCGTCACGGCCGCCGCGGCGGCGATCACTGCCCATAGCCTCATCACTTTTCCCCTCCGAGACTCGCGCCGTCGGGTCGCCGCGGCGCCGGCGCGAATGCTAGGCGAGAAGATGGTTAATGGATTGTACGTTCGCGCCGGGGAGACCGCCACCGGCGTGGGTCAGCGCCGCCGGGCGTGCGGTTGCGCGTGCCGGCGCGCGGCCCGATGATCGCGGTGCGACAACGAGGGAGGTAGGGCAGGATGCGACGGTGGATGATCGCGGCGGCGGGGGTGCTGGTCGCGCCGGGCGCGCGCGCGCAGACGCCCGAGCTCATGGTCGTCGGCCTGCCGCATCTCGCCAATCCCGGGCGCGACATCGCCAACACGAAGGTGGAGGACGTGCTCACGCCAGCGCGCCAGCGCGAGATCGTCGCGCTGGTCGAGCGGCTCGCCGCCTTCCGGCCGACTCACGTGGCGGTGGAGTGGGCGGCGAGCGACCAGGCTGGGCTCGACCGGCGCTACGCTGCCTACCGCGCGGGGCACTACACGCTGACGACCAACGAGGTCGACCAGATCGGGCTGCGTCTCGCCGCCCGACTCGGCCTGCGGCGCGTCGACGCGGTTGACTGGCTCAAGGAGAATCCGGGCAGCGACGCGGACTACGATTTTGTCGGCTGGATGAAAGGGCATGGCCGCGCCGCCGAGTGGGCGGCCTATCAGGCGGCAGCGCAGCGCGAGGCGGACGCCGACGGCGCGTTCGAGCGGTGCCACGTCTTCGCCGACTGGGTGCGGCACTATAATGACCAGGCCACACTGGCCGCGTTCGCCCGCCCTTATTACCAGATCGCCACCTTCGGCGACGACGAACGCAATCCAGGCGCCGCCTGGGTGGGCGGCTGGTACGCGCGCAACCTGCGCATCTACGCCAACCTGCTGCGGGTCGGCGGCGCGGCGGGCGATCGCACCGTGGCGATCTTCGGCGCCGGGCACGGCCCCTTGCTCCGGGACGACGCGCGCCTGTCGGGCCGGTTTCGACTGGTCGAGCTGAGCGACTATCTGCCGGCGCCCAGCCCGGCGACCTGCTGAGGCGACTGCTGCTCAGCTCGCCATGGGCAGCCGCAGCCGCACCAGCAGCCCGCCGAGGTCCTCGCTCTCCTCCAGCGCCACCGTGCCGTCGTAAATCTCGGCGACGTCGCGCACGATCGCGAGGCCCAGGCCGGTGCCGGGCTTGCCGGTGTCGAGCCGCACGCCGCGGTCGAAGATGCGGACCCGGTCGGCCTCGGGGATGCCGAGCCCGTCGTCCTCCACCACCACCTCGACGAAGCCGGCCTGCGCGCCGACCGTGACGAAGACGCTGCCGCCGCCGTATTTGGCCGCATTCTCGACGAGGTTGCCCATGATCTCGTCGAGATCCTGGCGCTCGATATGCGCCACCAGGTCGCGCGGCCCGGTCATGTCGATGCGGACGTGCGGGTAGAGCCGCTGCACCGCGCGCTCGACCGACTCGACACTAGGCCACACCGCGGCGCGGCTGTGCGCCGAGCCGCGCCGTCCCACCGCGCGCGCGCGCGCGAGGTGATGGTCGACCTGACGCCGCATCGTCCGCGCTTCGCGGATCACCGTCGCGGCGAGGTCGTCCGACTGCGCGGTGGCCGCGTTCATGATCACGGTGAGCGGCGTCTTGAGCGCGTGCGCCAGGTTGCCGGCGTGACGCCGCGCCTCCTCCGCCTGGGTCTCGTTGTGCGCCACCAAGGCGTTGAGCTCCTCCACCATCGGCAGCAGCTCGAGCGGCATCTTCCCGCTGATCCGGCTGGAGCGGCCGGCGCGCATCTTGGCGATCTCGATGCGCAGCCGGCGCAGCGGCAGCAGACCGTAGAAGGTCTGCAACGCCGCCAGGATCACCAGCCCGACGCCGAGCAGCACGAAGCTGCGCACCAAGGTACGCCGCAGCACCGCGATCTGGGCGTCGAGCGCCTCGCGGCTCGACGCCACCTGGAAGCGCCAGCGCACCTTGGAGCCGGGCAAGGTGACGTCGCGCTCGACGATGCGCAGCTTCTCGTCCTTGAACTGAGCGCTGTCGTAGCTGTGGACGGCGCGATCGTCGTGCGGCTTGCCATAGGCGAGCTGGCGGTCCCACAGCGAGCGCGACACGAACGCCTCGTGGCCCGGCGCCGAGACCTGCCAGTAGAGCCCCGAATAAGGCTCGACGAAGCGCTGGTCGGCGGGCTCGCGGTTGAAGGTCACCTCGCCGGTCGAGTCCATCTCGGCCGAGACCAGCAGCGAGCGCAGCACATATTCCAGCTGGTCGTCGGCGTTGCCCGTCACCGCGCCGACCAGCACGCGGTCGAGCGCAAAGCCGCCGCCGACCAGCAGCGCCGAGATCCACAGCGCCGCGATCAGGATCATGCGCCGCGTGATCGAGCCGCGCGCGCGCGGTTCCTCGGCCGGCGCGTCGACGGCGGGGTCGGCCGCGGTCACGCGATCACGCGTCCGGATCGTCCAGGCTGTAGCCGAGGCCACGGATCGTGGTGATCACGTCCTGCCCCAGCTTCTTGCGGATGCGCGTGACGAACACCTCGATCGTGTTCGAGTCGCGGTCGAAGTCCTGGTCGTAGATGTGCTCGATCAGCTCGGTGCGGCTGACCACCTTGCCCTTGTGATGGAGCAGGTAGCTCAGCAGCTTGTATTCCTGCGCGGTGAGCTTCACCGGCTCGCCGTTGCGCGTCACCTTGCCCGAGCGCGTGTCGAGCCGCACGTCGCCCGCGGTCAGCTCGGACGAGGCATTGCCCGAGGCGCGGCGGATCAGCGCGCGCAGCCGGGCGATCAGCTCCTCGGTCTGGAACGGCTTGGCGACATAATCGTCGGCGCCGGCATCCAGCCCCGCGACCTTGTCGGACCAGCTGTCGCGCGCGGTGAGCACCAGCACCGGCGTGACGCGCCCTTCCTTGCGCCAGCGGTCGAGCACGGTCAGCCCGTCGATCTCGGGCAAACCGAGGTCGAGCACGATCGCGTCGTAATTCTCGGTCGAGCCGAGGAAATGCCCCTCCTCGCCGTCGGTGGCGAGATCGATGGCATAGCCCGCGCCCTCCAGCGTGGACTTGAGCTGCTGGCCGAGGTTCGGCTCGTCCTCGACGATGAGCACGCGCATTACTCTTCTTCCCCCTCAGTTGCCGGTACGGCCGATGATCTGCCCCGAACGGCCGTCGACGTCGACCCAGATGACGTTGCCGTCGCGCAGGAACTTGAGCGTGTAGATGCCGCTGGGCATCTCCAGGTCGACCCCGATATATTGCGCGCCCTTCATCGTCGGCAGCACGCGCCGCTCGATCTCGGGCAGCGGCAGGATCTTGCCCGCGCGCCGCGCCTGCAGCGCCACCGCTCCCTCGCGCACCTGGTCGGGCGCGGCCGCGGCCGGCGCGGCGAGCCCGAATGGCAGCAGGAGCGGGAGCAGGCGGCGGTGCATTCTCACTCGTGCTCGCATAGGGAGAGGGGCTTGAACAGCCTGTGAATGGAGGCGACGCGGCGCAGCAACCCGTTGCCGCCGCTGGATGTTCCGCGCGACCAGGATCAGCGGCGGAGCAGCTGCTCCAGCCGGCCGGTCAATTGCACGAGCGTCACGGGCTTCTGAAGCCGCGCCACGTCGCGATAGGCCGGAGGGATCGTGGCGGTGTCATAGCCGCTGAGGAAGATCACCGGCACGCCGCGCGCGAGCAGCGCGTCGGCGAGCGGGAAGCTGAGCTCGCCGCGCAGGTTGATGTCGAGCAGCGCTGCGTCGGGCAGTTCCTCGTGGGCAGCATGCGCCAGCGCCGGCGCGAGGCTGGCGAACAGCGTGACGCTCGCGCCCGCGTCGAGCAGCGCGCGCTCCAGCCGCACCGCGACGTAGAATTCGTCCTCGCACACCAGCAGGCGCCGCCCCGCGAACGCGCCGACCTCCCCCTCCCCCGCGCCGCCGCTCATGCCGCGCCGCCGAGCGGGACGTGGAGCCGGCACGTCACCGTGCCCGCCGCGATGCGATAATCGCTCGACGCGCCGAGCTGGAACGGCAGCGCGCGCTCGATCAGCTCGCGCCCGAAGCCGCGCCGCGAGTCGGCGGCCGGGGCGGGCCAGTCGCCGGTCTCCTCCCAGGCGAGATCGAGCATCGGCTCGCCGCCGGTAACGTTCACCTGCCAGCGGATCGCGATCCGCCCCGCGCCGCGCGCGATCACACCGTGCTTGCGCGAGTTGGTGGCGAGCTCGTGGACCACCAGCGCCAGCGTCTGCACCATCGTGCTCGGCAGCAGCACGTCGGGTCCGTCGAGCGTGATCAGCGACTCGCGGTCGACGATCCCCAGCGCATCGCGCTCTGTCTCCAGCAGGTGGCGCAGCGTCAGCTTCTCGCTCCCCGACAGCAGCCGCTGCGCGCGCGCGAGCGCCTGCAAGCGGTCGTGGAAGCCTGCCTCGAACGCCTCGGGCGAGGCCGCCGCGGCCATCGTCTGCAACGCGATCCCCTCCACCACCGCGAGCAGGTTGCGCGTGCGATGCTGCAACTCGGCGACCAGCACCGCCTGACGCGCCTCGAGCGCGCGCAGGTCCTCGACGTCGGTGAAGGTGCCCACCCAGGTCGGCTCGCCGAGCTCGAACGCGGTCGGCAGCGCGCGGCCCTGGTACCAACGATAGGTCCCGTCATGCTGGTGCCAGATCCGGCACTCCACCTCGAAGATCCCGCGCACCTCGGCCGCGCCCCAGGCTTCCTCCACCGCGACCGCGTCCTCGGGGTGGACCGCGTCGAGCCAGCCGCGGCCGAGGCTCGAGTCGGGGTCGCGCCCGGTCACCTCGGTCCATTGCGGCCCCATCCAGCGCCACTGCGCGCCCGGTTCGGCGCACCAGACGAGCTGCGGGATGCCCTCGAGCACCAGCCGCAGCTGCCACTCGCTGCGCTCGCGCGCGGCCTGCTCGTCGCGGCGGCGGCGCAGCGCGTCGATGCGCAACATGCTCGCCGCGACCAGGCTGGCGTAGATGCGCAGGAAGGCGAACTCGGCCGAGAAGTCACGCGGCGCGCGCGTGCTGATGTGGAGCAGGCCCAGCATCGGCGTGCCCGGCCCGTCGCGCAGGGGAATCAGCGCCAGCCCGCGCTGGTCGAAGCTGCGCAGCAGCCCGCGCGTCTCCAGCCGCGGCTCGTCCAGCACGTCGGGCACGATCACGGGTTCGCCGTCGCGCAGCAGCCGGCTCTCCAGGGACCGCTCGTCACCCTGCGCGATATGGCTGCCGATCAGCGACGGCGCGATGCCCGCCCCGGCGCGCAGCTCGACCGAGCGGCGGTCCGCGTTCTGGCGGTAGAGCAGCACGATGTCGGCACCGACCGCGCGCCGGACATAGTCGCACGCTTCCTGCAGCAGCAGGTCGATGTCCTCCGACAGGATGGCGAGCTCGGCGAAGGCGGCGAGCATCTCGTGCTGGTGGAGCGCGGCGCCGGGCGCGCGCGAGGACGCGGGGAACGCGTCCAGCGGCGATCCGTCAGCAGGCATCGCATTCGTCTCCGCACGCCGCTCCCGCGACCCTGGGTCGCGGCGTGAATTCCATCGAACCTGCCGCATAGACGGCAGGACTTATTGGACAAATTTGCCGTGCGCAGGGCTCAGCCGGGCAGCGCGTTCGGCTATTCATCCCGTTTCGGGACAGAACGCGCGGTAGGAGAAATGGGCGCCTGCAGGACGGTCGCCCCAAAAAATTTTTGTTCGCCGATCGTTCTCTTGCAATTGCGGGAGGCGGCGAAAGTCCGCGCGTCGCCGCACCGCGACCGGGGCTGCGCGGTGCTTAGGTCCGCTCTCGGGCGCTTTTACCGGCTTGCCCGCCATCGCGATCTGCCACAATCTGTAGAGGTCAGGTCGGCGTATCGACCCCAATGGTAGTAGAACAGGACATGGCTCCCCATATCGGTGGGGCGCGCCCGGACGGTCGCGGACGATGCGGTGGTCTCTTTTTGTTCTCAGCGGGTTCGGTGTCGTCTAGGATCGGGTTCTGCCTCGATTCGGTGAGTGAAGCCAGGAGCGGGAGCGGCATGGCGATGGATTTCAGGGAAACGGACGGTGCGGCGATGATCACCGAGACGATCGAGACGGCGAGCGCGAGCGCGGTGACCGAGGCGCAGCCCAGCGGCGACACGCCCGGCAGCGACACGATCGCCAAGCACGGCGCGCGGGCGCGGCCCTATCCGGTCGAGGTCGATCACGGGCGCGACGCGCTGCTGACCGATTTCGGCAAGGAGACGCTCAAGGACCGCTACCTGCTGCCCGGCGAGAGCTTCCAGGACCTGTTCGTCCGCGTCGCCTCGGCCTATGCCGACGACGCCGCGCACGCGCAGCGGCTGTACGACTACATCTCCAAGCTATGGTTCATGCCGGCCACCCCGGTCCTGTCCAACGGCGGCACCGGGCGCGGGCTGCCGATCAGCTGCTACCTCAACTCGGTGCCCGACAGCCTCGACGGCATCGTGCAGACCTGGAACGAGAACGTCTGGCTCGCCTCGCGCGGCGGCGGGATCGGCACCTATTGGGGCAACGTCCGCGGCATCGGCGAGCCGGTCGGGCTCAACGGCAAGACCAGCGGCATCATCCCGTTCGTGCGCGTGATGGACTCGCTGACGCTGGCGATCAGCCAGGGTTCGCTGCGGCGCGGCTCGGCCGCCTGCTACCTCGACATCTCGCACCCCGAGATCGAGGAGTTCCTCGAGATCCGCAAACCCTCGGGCGACTTCAACCGCAAGGCGCTCAACTTGCACCACGGCGTGCTGATCCCCGACGCCTTCATGGAGGCGGTGCGCGACGGCGCCGAGTGGCAGCTCAAGAGCCCCAAGGACGGGTCGGTGCGCAACACGGTGGACGCGCGCGCCTTGTTCCAGAAACTGGTCGAGACCCGGCTGGCCACCGGCGAGCCGTACATCGTCTTCGCGGACCATGTGAACTCGACCATGCCCAAGCATCACCGCGACCTCGGGCTCAAGGTCTCGACCTCGAACCTGTGCAGCGAGATCACGCTGCCGACCGGCCGTGATCATCTCGGCAACGACCGCACCGCAGTGTGCTGCCTCTCCTCGCTCAACCTCGAGACGTGGGACGAGTGGAAGGACGAGAAGGGCTTCGTCGAGGACGTGATGCGCTTCCTCGACAACGTGCTGCAGGATTACATCGATCGCCACGAGCCCGGGATGGAGCGCGCGGCCTATTCGGCGGGACGCGAGCGCTCGGTCGGGCTGGGCGTGATGGGCTTCCACTCCTTCCTCCAGCAGCGCGGGCTGCCGTTCGAGGGGGCGATGGCGAAGAGCTGGAACCTCAAGATGTTCCGCCAGATCAACGCGCAGGTGAACGAGGCCTCGATGGTGCTCGCGCATGAGCGCGGGCCGTGCCCCGACGCCGCCGACATGGGGGTGATGGAGCGCTTCTCGTGCAAGATGGCGATCGCGCCGACCGCGTCGATCTCGATCATCTGCGGCGGCACCAGCGCCTGCATCGAGCCGATCCCGGCCAATATCTACACCCACAAGACGCTGTCGGGCAGCTTCGCGGTGAAGAACCCGTATCTCGAGAAGCTGCTCACCGAGAAGAGCAAGAACTCGGACGCGGTGTGGAACTCGATTCTCGAGCATGGCGGCTCGGTGCAGCACCTCGACTTCCTCAGCCAGGAGGAGAAGGACTGCTACAAGACGTCGTTCGAGATCGACCAGCGCTGGCTGCTCGAGCTCGCCGGCGACCGCACGCCCTATATCGACCAGGCGCAGTCGCTCAACCTGTTCATCCCGGCGGACGTGGAGAAGTGGGACCTGCTGATGCTCCACTTCCGTGCGTGGGAGCTGGGGATCAAGTCGCTCTATTATCTCCGCTCCAAGTCGGTGCAGCGCGCCGGCTTCGCGGGGGCCGAGGGCCAGGGCGGGGTCGAGGCGGACAACACGCTCGACAAGCCGCAATTCTCGCTCGCCGAGAGCACCGACTATGACGAGTGCCTCGCCTGTCAGTGAGGTAACGGGCGGTCACGCATGACAGGGTCGTGCGTGACCGCCAGGATCATCCGCCTCACCCCGCCTCACCGCCAGGGCGGCGACGTCAGGCCGCCGAGGACAGGTCGTTGGTGATCTCGCCCGCCGCGGCGGCGAGCCGCTCGCGCGCGGCGTCGAGATCGACCGTCTGCGAGCCGTCGATCAGGCGAAGGAAGGGGATCGTCAGCGCCGCCGCGACGAGTCCGTCGAAGCCGAACACCGGATAGCTGATGTCGGTGACACCGAGCGTGATCGGGCTCTTGCGCTGGGCGAAACCGGCCTTGCGGATCAGCGCCAGCTGCCGCTCCAGCGCGTCACGATCCAGCGGCGCCGCGATCTCGGCCGCCTGCGTGATCGCGATCTCGCGATCCTCCGGTGTCGCGAACGACAACAGCACCTTGCCCGAACAGCTCGCGAGTAGGTCGACGCTGGCGCCGAGGCGAAGCGCGAAGCCGCGCGTGCCGGGATTGTGCTCGCGCGCGATGACGAGCCCGCTGGCCTCGTTGCGGACGACGAGGTGGCACGATTGCCCGGTCTCCACCGCCAGGCGCCGCACCACCGGGCGCGCGACATCGACCAGGTTGCGCGCCGGGGTCGAGCGATAGGCCAGGTCGAGCAGCTTGTAGGCGACCGAGTAGCGATCGTCCTTGCGCGACTTGCGGAGATAGCCGAGCTGCTCGACGACGACGACGATGCGGAAGAGCTCGCCGACCGATCGGCCGAGCAGCGTGGCCATCTCGCTCACGAGCAGGCCGCCGGGGTGGCGCTCGAGCAGCTCGAGGATCTCGAAGGTCTTCTGGACCGCCGGCGCCGCGTAGGTCGCCTTTCCTCCCGCCGTCACGCGCCACCTCCCCCAAAAGCGTGACACGGCCATAGGAGCCGCGGCGATCCTGTCAAATGTGGGCGCCCTTGTTCCTGCTGTCGTCCCGGTCTTGCGCCCGGATCCATATTGCCGGTTCCGTCACCCCGGACTTGTTCGGGGATCCACGCCTCCGCGGGAACAGCGCGCCGTTGGCTTGCGGCACGGTGGATCCCGGACCAAGTCCGGAATGACGAGGGGGATAACACAAAAGTCACGCTCAAGGCCGGTTCGACGAGCGCGAACAATCGTGACCCATGGCGTTCCCGCTTGCAAAATGAAAACGTGCTTGCAAGGATGAGAGCGATCAGGGGAGGGGGAGGGGGAGGGGGAGAGCGATGCCGGGCTGGAGCAAGCGCGAGTTCATGGCGGGCTCGCTGGGGGCCGCCGCCGCCGGCGCTGAGGCACCCGCGGTGCCGCTCGCGGTCGCGCCGGGCCGCTTTCGACCCACCGTGGAGTCGCTGCTCGGCTATCAGGCGCCCGACTGGTTCCGCGACGCCAAGTTCGGCATCTGGGCGCACTGGGGGCCGCAGGCGGTGCCGCGCCAGGGCGATTGGTACGCGCGTTTTATGTACTGCCCCGGCCACCCGCATTACGCGCACCACCTCAAGACTTACGGGCACCCGTCCGAGTTCGGCTACAAGGACATCATCCCGCTCTGGACCGCCGACAAGTTCGATCCCGAGGCGCTGATGACGCGCTATGCCGCGGCGGGCGCGCGCTACTTCGTCTCGATGGGGGTGCACCACGACAATTTCGACCTGTGGCGGTCCAAGCATCACCGCTGGAACGCCGCCGCGATGGGACCGAAGCGCGACATCGTCGGCGCCTGGCGCGACGCGGCGCGGCGCCGGGGCCTGCGCTTCGGCGTTTCCGAGCATCTCGGTGCGAGCTACAATTGGTGGTATCCCAGCCACCTATATGACCAGTTCTGGCCCAAGCTCGGGGTGCGCTACGACGGTGCCGACCCGCGCTACGCCGATCTGTATCACGACAACCGCGACGAACCGTTCCTCGGCCCGCCCGACACCTGGTACACCAGGAACCCGGCCTATCACGCGCACTGGTACAAGCGCATCCGCGACCTGGTCGACAGCTACCAGCCCGACCTGCTCTACTCCGACGGCGGGCTGCCGTTCGGCGAGGTCGGGCGCTCGCTGGTGGCGCACCTCTACAACAGCAGCATCGCGCGCAGCGGCCGGCTGGAGGCGGTCTACGCCTCGAAGAGCCTCGGCTCGGGCGAGTTCCACCGCGAATGGGGCGTGCAGGACGTCGAGCGCGGCGTGCTGAAGGGCATCGACCCGCTGCCGTGGCAGACCGACACGTCCAACGGCGACTGGTTCGAGAACGAGAACGATCGCTACAAGACGCCGGCGCAGGTCATCTCGATGCTGGCCGACATCGTCAGCAAGAACGGCAACCTGCTGCTCAACGTCGCGCTCCGCGCCGACGGCAGCCTGCCGCCGCCGTCGGTCGAGCTGCTGGACGCGCTCGCCGCCTGGATGCCGGTCAACGGCGCGGCGATCCACGGCACCCGGCCGTGGAAAGTCCACGGCGAAGGGCCGACCGAGGCGGCGGCGGGCGACTTCAAGGAGAGCGGCGACTATGTCGCGCAGGACATCCGCTTCACCACGCGCGACGGGCGGCTCTACGCGATCACGCTCGCACCGCCGCAGGGCGACGTCGCGGTCACGTCGCTCGCCTCGGGCAACCCGCACGAGCCGCGGCGGGTGCGGCGCGTGCGGCTGCTCGGCCACGACGGCACGATCGCCTTTCGTCAGACCGATCGCGCGTTGGTGATCGACTGCCCCGCGCGCCTGCCGAGCCGCCACGCCAGCGCCTTCGAGATCAGCTTCGCCTGATCACCCGGGGGTGAACCCTTCTCCGACGGACCGTGCCGGCGCGAACGACACGATCCGGCGAGCTGAAGCGTGCTCCGGCGACTGCGGAAGCGCGCGACTAGACGCGCTCCAGCATGAGGGCGATGCCCTGCCCCACGCCGATGCACATGAAGACCATGGCATAGCGGCTGCGCGTGCGGTGCAGCTCCTCCACCGCGCTCATCGCGATCCGCGCGCCCGACATGCCGAGCGGATGGCCCAGCGCGATCGCGCCGCCGTTGCGATTGACGCGCGGGTCGTCGCTCGCGATGCCGAGGTCGCGCAAGGTCGCGAGCGCCTGCGCGGCGAAGGCCTCGTTCAGCTCGATCACGTCGAGCTGGTCGAGACCGATGCCGGTGACACGGCACAGCTTGCGCGCCGCCTCGATCGGCCCGACCCCCATGATGCGCGGCGCGATCCCCGCCACCGCCATGCCGAGGACGCGCGCGCGCGGCGTCAGCCCGTGCCGCGCCGCTGCTTCCTCGCTCGCGACCAGCATCGCCGCCGCGCCGTCGTTGAGGCCGGAGGCATTGCCCGCGGTGACGGTGCCGTCGGCCCGCACCACCGGCTTCAGCTTGGCCAGCGCCTCCAGGCTGGTCGTGCGGGGATGCTCGTCGCGCTCGACCAGGATCGGCTCGCCGTCGCGCTGCGGCACGCTGACCGCGACGATCTCCGCCGCCATCCGCCCGCCGGCGATCGCCGCGGCGGCCTTCTGCTGGCTGGCGAGTGCGAAGGCGTCCTGCTCCGCGCGGGTGATGCGCCACTCGTCGGCGACGTTCTCCGCCGTCTCCGGCATCGAATCGACGCCGTACGCCTCGCGCATCTTCGGGTTGATGAAGCGCCAGCCCAAGGTCGTGTCCTCGAGCTGCTGCGCGCGGTCGAACGCCGCCTGCGCCTTCCCCAGCACGAAGGGCGCGCGGGTCATGCTCTCGACCCCGCCTGCGATCAGCAGCGCGGCGTCGCCGCCCCTTATCGCCTGCGCCGCGCTGCCCACCGCGTTGAGCCCCGATCCGCACAGCCGGTTGATCGTCGCCCCCGGCACCGAGTCGGGCAGTCCGGCGAGCAGCGTCGCCATGCGCGCGACGTTGCGATTGTCCTCTCCGGCCTGGTTGGCGCAGCCGAGCAGCACGTCGTCGACCGCGGCCCAGTCGACGCGCGGGTTGCGCTCGATCAGCGCGCGCAGCGGGACCGCGGCAAGGTCGTCGGTGCGGATCGTCGCGAGCGCGCCGCCCAGCCGGCCGATCGGGGTGCGGATCGCGTCACAGATAAAGGCGTGCGGCATCGGGCGTCCTGCTCCAGCGTAGCGATGGAACTCTGCGAGTCCGGAACATCAGTAGCGGCGGCGGGCAGCCCGGCGTAGAGGGCAAGTGACCTCGTCCGGTTTTCGTCGCCGCCGAGCCACGTGCGCCGTAGCGGCCGGGGCCGGCGCGAGATCGCCCCGCCCGCCCGGGATGAGCTGTTCATCCCCGGACGATCGCGCCGTCTAGCGGGATGCTTCCGGGGCGCGACGTCTGGACGCGGATCGCCACGGCAAGGCGAGGCGCTCACGCTCGCACTAGCCATGGCGGCACTCGCATCGGATCGGCCCCATATGTTGTGTTTTGACAGTGCGAGCTATGGCTTCCCAATTGAGAAAACGGTGGCGACGGCGGGGTCGATCGGGTATCTGGGAGGGACTTCGGAGACTCGGCGCGTGCGACCGCGAGGACGCTGAGAAGGCTGACACATCTCGTGCCCAAGGTGGTTGAACATGGCATCTGCCCCGAGCCAGCGGCGATCGCAGGCACAGTGCGTGAGAGGCGCTCCTATCGTCTCGTCGCCGGCGACCATGGCGCGTGGCGCGAGCGGCTCGCCGCGCGCGCGCTGATGCGGTTCGCCTCACCCCTCGGCGGAAGAGCGGAGGCGTCTTCCCGCAGGTTGCCCGCCCGGGTGAGCGTGACCGTTGGGCAGGAGAGCAGCGATGCCCCTCGGGGACGATCGATCACTGCCCCCTCCCGCCCACGCGCGACGATCGCCGCTCAGCACGGTCGCCACGGTGACGGCCGGCGGTGCGTGTCCCACGCGAAAGGGCGGCGCCCGATGACGAGCGCCGCCCCACCTGTCACGATCCGATCGGCCTCGCGCCCCCGCCCGCCGGGAGGAGGCGCTAACGCCTCACTCGGCCTCTTCGAACATGTCCTGCGCGTTCTGCGCGGTCGCCGAGAGGCGGACCTGGTCGCCCTCGACCTCCGCCACCAGCCCGAGCGGCAAGTAATGGTGCTTCGCGCCCTGCCCGTCCTGCGTCGAGGGCGAGTCGTTCTTGGTCAGCTTGATCCGGTCGCCGTCGACATGGTCGACGGTGCCGACGTGCACGCCGTCCGCGCCGATCACCTCGGCATGTTCCTTGATCTGGCTGGCATCGACCATCGTCAGTCTCCTCTGTTCGGTTCGGGGGCGCAACGCACGGGGCGGGAGATGGTCGCATGCTGAGCACGCTGCCGCTCCAGTCCGCGATCATGTTCGCGGTGGCGGCGGTGTTCGCGCTCGCCGGCGCGTGGCTGCTCGCCGAGCTGCGCCGCCCGCTGCCCGAGGCGCGGGTCTATGCCTATCGCATGGTCGGTGTGATGGCGCTGTCGGGCGGGGTCGTGCTGGCGCTGTCCGCCGCGGCGATGTGGCAGTGGAGCCTCGAGCCATGACCGACCCGCCCGCCTGATCTCGCCCACCTGATTTCCTATATTCGTCTCACCCGGAGTGTAGCCATGTCCCTTCTCGAAGCCCGCAAGCAGTACAAGCCGTTCGAATACCCCTGGGCGTTCGAGTTCTGGAAGCGCCAGCAGCAGCTCCACTGGCTGCCCGAGGAAGTGCCGCTGGGCGAGGACTGCCGCGATTGGGCGCAGAAGCTGACCGACCACGAGCGCAACCTGCTCACCCAGATCTTCCGCTTCTTCACCCAGGCCGACGTCGAGGTGCAGGACTGCTACCACGAGAAATACGGCCGCGTGTTCAAGCCGACCGAGGTCAAGATGATGCTGACCGCGTTCAGCAACATGGAGACGGTCCACATCGCCGCCTACTCGCACCTGCTCGACACGATCGGCATGCCCGAGAGCGAGTATGGCGCCTTCCTCGAGTACGGCGAGATGAAGGACAAGCATGATTACATGCAGAACTTCGGCGTCGACAACGATCAGGACATCGCGCGCACGCTCGCCATGTTCGGCGGCTTCACCGAGGGCGTCCAGCTCTTCGCCAGCTTCGCGATGCTGATGAACTTCCCGCGCTTCAACAAGATGAAGGGCATGGGGCAGATCGTCAGCTGGTCGGTGCGCGACGAGAGCCTGCACTGCGAGGGCATCATCCGCATGTTCCACGCTTTCTGTGCAGAGCGCCAGTGCCTGACCAAGGCGGTGAAGGACGACATTGCCGACGTGTGCCAGACGACGATCCGGCTGGAGGACAATTTCATCGATCTGGCCTTCGAGATGGGCCCGGTCGAGGGGATGAAGCCGAAGGAGATCAAGAAGTACATCCGCTATATCGCGGACTGGCGGCTCAACCAGCTGGGACTGAAGCCGATCTACATGATCGACGAGCACCCGCTGCCGTGGCTCACCCCGCTGCTCAACGGCGTGGAGCACGCCAACTTCTTCGAGACGCGCGCGACGGAGTATTCGAAGGCGGCGACCAAGGGCCAGTGGAACGACGTGTGGGACTCGTTCGACAAGCGCCAGAAGGCCAAGGGTGCGCGCCCGGCGAACGAGGACGCGGGCGAGGCCAGCGGCGACATGTTCGCGGGCGTCGCGGCGGAGTGAGCTAGCGCCCCTCCCCTGTAGAGGAGGGGCTGGGGGTGGGGCTTCACCGTGGGCGTGCAGCTCGCGCAAGCGCCCACCCCAGCCCTTCCCTGAAGGGTAGGGAGCAAGGTCATGCCTCCTCGGCAGCGCCGTCTGGACAGCCGCCGCCCGAAAAGATTGTTTGAGCGGACACCATGACCCCCAGTTGGCACCCCGCCCCCGACTGCGGCATCGCGATCCGTGAAGTCGCCGCCAACGGCCTTACCTTCGAGGTCGCCGAGGCGGGCAGCGGCGAGCATCTCGCGCTGTGCCTCCACGGCTTCCCCGAGCTGCACTATAGCTGGCGCCACCAGATGCCGCTGCTCGCCGGGCTCGGCTATCGCGTCTGGGCGCCGAACCAGCGCGGCTATGGCGGCACCTCACGCCCCGCCGCGGTCACCGACTATACGATGGACCGGATCGTCGCCGACGCCGCCGCCTTGTTCGACGCGAGCGGCGCGCGCACGCTCACGCTGATCGCGCACGACTGGGGCGGCGCGATCGCGTGGAACTTCGCGATCAACAAGGTGCGCCCGCTCGAGCGGCTGGTGGTGATGAACCTGCCCCACCCCGCCTGCTTCGCCGCGGCGCTGCGCCACCGGCCGCAGCGGCGGCGCAGCTGGTACATCGGCGCTTTCCAGCTCCCGTGGCTGCCCGAGCAGCTGATGGCGCTGGGCGACGCCGCGTTGGTGCGCCGCGCCTTCCGCGGCATGGCGGTGGACAAGACGCGCTTCCCCGACGCGGTGCTCGACGTCTTCGCCGCCGCGGCGCGGCGGCCGGGCGCGCTCAGGGCGATGATCAACTGGTATCGCGCCGCCGCGCGCCACCGCGAGCGGATGCGCTTCGGCAACGGAGGGCGGGTCGAGGTGCCCACGCTGATCGTATGGGGTGAGGAGGACAAAGCGCTCGGGCTGGAGACGCTCGACGGGACCGAGCGCTACGTCGCCGACCTCACCGTGCGGCGGCTGCCGGGCGTGTCGCACTGGGTGCAGCAGGAGGCGCCCGAGGCGGTCAACGCGACCCTGCGCGAGTGGCTGCCGCGGGTGGGGTGAGCCGGACGGGGGAGATGCTCCGGCCGACCGACACGCTCGAGCGACGCCTTGCTCCGGCGCACGCCGGAGCCCAGGGCCGCGGGGGTGACGTGCGTGGCCCTGGGTTCCTGCGTGTGCAGCAACACGGAAAGGGATTGGCAGTGGCCGCTCTCCGCTCTCTCTCCCCGTCATCCTGAACTCGTTTCAGGATCCACGGCGCAGCGGTCGCAGCCGCCGCTGGGGGACCGTGACGCGGTCGGCGAGCGCTACGTCCTCCACTTGGCCGCGGAGAGAGCGGCCAAGTGGATCCTGAAACGAGTTCAGGATGATGCCAGCGCAGAGGATAGGGCGGCCGCTCTCCCTCACTCCCCGAAGGCGCGTCGGATCAGGTCCGCGGTGGAGGCGTCGAAGTCACCGCCGCCCTTGGCCGCCGCCTTGGCCATCTCCTTGCCCAGCTCGACACCGAACTGGTCGAAGGAGTTGATCCCCAGCAGCACGCCGTTCACGAACACGCGATGCTCGTAGAACGCGATCAGCGCGCCGAGCGTGCGCGCGTCGAGCCGGTCGAGCAGCAAAGTCGACGACGGGCGGTCGCCGGGATAGCTGCGCGCCGGATCGTCGACCTGCTTGCCCGTCATCAGCGCCGCGCCCTGCGCGAAGGCGTTGAGCAGCAGCTGGCGGTGATGCTCCGCCGGCAGCGTGTCGCCCGCCTCGATCACCGCGAGGAACTCGACCGGCACGAGATGCGTGCCCTGGTGGAGCAGCTGGAACACCGCGTGCTGCGCGTCGGTGCCCACCCCGCCCCAGGTGATCGGCGCGGTCGGGCGGCCGACCGGCTGACCGTCGACCGTCACGCCCTTGCCGTTCGACTCCATCTCGAGCTGCTGGAGGTAGCTCGGCAGCAGCCGCAGCCGCTCGTCATAGGCGAAGGGCGCGCGCGTCTCGGCGTGGCGCACCTGGGTGTAATAGAGGTCGGCGAAGGCGGCGAGCGCGGGCGCGTTCTCGTGCAGCGCGGCGAGGCGGAAGTGGCGGTCCATCTCGGCCGCGCCCTCGAGCAGCTCCTCGAACTGGTCCCAGCCGAGCGCGATCGCGGCGGGAAAGCCGATCGACGACCACAAAGAGTAGCGGCCGCCGACACCCTCGGAGAAGGGCAGGATGCGGGTCTCGTCGACGCCCCACTCGATCGCCTTCTCGGGCGAGGCGGTCAGCGCGATCACGCGGCCGTACGGGTCCTCGACGCCCGCGCCGGTCATCCACTGGATGACGCTCTCCGCGTTCATCATCGTCTCGGTGGTGGTGAAGGTCTTGGAGGCGACCACCAGCAGCGTCGTCTCGGGGTCGAAGTCGTCGAACACGTCGTCCAGCGCCATGCCGTCGACGTTGGAGACGATCGCGACGTCGTAGCGGTCGCTGCCGCGGCCGAGCGCGTCGACCAGCAGGTGCGGCCCGAGCGCCGAGCCGCCGATGCCGACGTGCAGGATCGAGCGCACCGGGCCGAACGCCTCGGCCTCGATCGCGTCGATCAGCCCGCGCATCCGTGCGTGGTACGAGGCCGCGCGCGCCACGCTCTCGGCCTTGCCCTCGCCGCGCTCGGCGGTGTGCTCGACCGGGCGGTCCTCGGTGACGTTGACGTTGGCGCCCGCGAACATCGCCTCGCGCTTGCCCGCGAGGTCGACCGACTTGGCCAGCGCCTCGAAGGCGGTGAGCGCCGCGGCGCTGAGGTGCGTCTTGGACCAGTCGAAGTGGATGCCCGCGACGTCGAGCGACAGCCGCTTCAACCGATCCGGGTCCTCGGCGAAGAGCGCCTCGAGCCGCTCCTGCGGCAGCGCCTCGATCGTCGACCAGTCCGCCATGTCATCTGTCCTTCCGGCTGTCTCGTGTCGCGGCGCACAACGGGCCGGCGGCGCCAAGGCTCCGCTTGACGCGACGCGACGGTTGCGCGACGCGGTGCTTCATGGCCACCCCCACTGCCGCCGGCAAGCCCGCGCGTTCGGAAACCGCCGAGACGGTCCGCTTCCTGCTGAAGCTGGCGCTCTTCGTATTCGTGCTGCGCAGCTTCATCTTCTCGCCTTTCTCGATCCCGAGCGAGTCGATGCTGCCGCGGCTGCTGATCGGCGACTATCTGTTCGTCTCCAAGTGGAACTACGGCTACTCCCGCTGGTCGCTGCCGTGGGGCGTGCCGCTGATCCCCGGCCGCATCTTCGCGCACGATCCGACCCGCGGCGACACCGTGGTGTTCCGCTCGATGGGGCCGGACGACCATGACGTGATCAAGCGCGTGATCGGCCTGCCCGGCGACACGGTGCAGATGCGGGACGGCCAGCTGTTCCTCAACGGCCAGGCGATCCCCAAGCAGCGAGTCGCGGACTTCGTCGTGCCGCTCTCGCCCAACTTCCCCGCCGAGAAGTGCGGTGCGCGCTTCCAGGACAGCGACGCGCAGGGGCAGCCGATCTGCCGCTACCCGCGCTTCCGCGAGACGCTGCCGGGCGGCCGCAGCTACAATGTGCTGGACCAGGAGAATATCCCGGTCGCCGACGACACCGACGTGTACAAGGTGCCCGCGGGCAACGTCTTCCTGATGGGCGACAACCGCGACGATTCGGCGGACAGCCGCTTCGCCCCGCCGGTCGGCATGGGCTATATCCCGATGGAGCGGATCGAGGGCAAGGCGGTGGTCACCTTCTGGTCGACCGACGGCTCGGCCGAGTGGCTCAAGCCCTGGACCTGGGTCTCGGCGGCGCGCTTCCGCCGCATCGGGGAGGGTTTTTGAGCGACGCCGGCGACGACCTCGCCGGCTGGGTCGAGGCGCAGTTCGGCGTCCGGCCCGACGACACCGCGCCGTTCGTCCGAGCGCTGACGCACAGCAGCCACGCAGAGGGGCAGACCGGCGCCAGCTACGAGCGGCTCGAGTTCCTCGGCGACCGGGTGCTCGGGCTCTCGATGGCCGAGTGGCTTGTGGAGCTGTTCCCGGCCGAGCCTGAGGGGCAATTGTCGAAACGCTTCAACGCGCTCGTCACCGGCGCGGTGTGCGCCGAGGTGGCGCGCGAGATCGGCGCCGACGCGCGCGTGCGGCTCGGCAAGCAGGCGCGCGACGACGGCGCGCAGCACAGCGACAACGTGCTGGGCGACGTGGTCGAGGCGCTGCTCGGCGCGGTGTATCTCACCGCCGGTCTGGCGCCCGCGCGCGCGGCGGTGCGGCGGCTGTGGCAGGACAAGGTCCATGTCGAGGCGCGCGCGCCGCAGCATCCCAAATCGGCGCTGCAGGAATGGGCCGCCGCCAACCGCCGCGCGGTGCCCTCCTACGCGATCATCGATCGCGCCGGGCCGGGCCACGCGCCGCGCTTCACCGTGCGCGCGACCGTCGGCAAGGACGAGATGCTCGCGGAGGGGACCAGCAAGCAGGAGGCCGAGACCGAGGCCGCCAAGGCGCTGCTCGCCGCGCTGTCGGCGCAGGCGGTGCCGGCAAGGGGACGCCGGCGGCGGTGACGTGGCTGTGCTCCTGCGCACGCAGGAGCGCGTCTGCATCTGGAAGAACGCGGCACCTTGCCCTTCACTTAGCGTCATCCTGAACTCGTTTCAGGATCCACCGTGCCGCAGGTATCGCCACCGCTGGGTTTGCCGCGACGTGGATCCTGAGACAAGCTCAGGATGACGAAAGCGGATAGGTCCGTCCCTCACGCTTCGCTCTGCCGCCCTTCCGCCGGAACACCCTGCCCATCCCGCACATTCCGGCCCGCATGGCAGGACGCGTGCGGCGCAAGCAGGGACTGGTCGAGGCCGAGCGGCGCGCTGCGACCGAGACCGCGCTCCCGGATCGTTGCGCGCTGTGCGATCGCCCGCTCGGTCGCCGTGTCGAGTGGCACCATGTCGTGCCGCGCAGCGAGGGCGGGCGCGATACCGTGCCGCTCCACCCGATCTGCCACCGCGCGATCCACGCCGCCGCGGACAACGGCGCGCTCGCCCGCGCCGGGACGCTCGACGCGATCCGCGGCTGGCCCGCGATCGCGCGCTTCCTCGGCTGGATCGCCGACAAGCCCCCCGACTTCCACGCGCCGACCCGCCGCGGGGTCGCGTGACGGCGGGAGAGCGTCTCAGCCCGCCATCATCCCCCACAGCAGATAGCCGTTGAGCGCGACGATCACCGCCGCGATTCCCCACGCCAGCCCCGCCAGCCAGCGCGGCGCGGCGAACTCGCCCATCAGGCGGCGGTTGGCGGTATAGGCCACCAGCGGGATCACCGCGAACGGCAGCTGGAGGCTCAGCACCACCTGGCTCAGCACCAGCAGCTCGGTCGCGCCGCGGTCGCCCATCGCCGCCACCACCAGCACCGCCGGCACGATCGCGATCGCGCGCGTCACCAGCCGGCGCAGCCACACCGGCAGCCGCACGTCGAGGAACCCCTCCATCACGATCTGCCCGGCCAGCGTGCCCGTCACGGTCGAGTTCTGCCCGCTCGCGAGCAGCGCCACCGCGAACACCGCGCTCGCGCCGCCGACGCCGAGCATCGGCGACAGCAGCTCGTGCGCCTGCTCGATCTCGGCCACCTCGGTGCGGCCGGCGGTGTGGAAGGCCGCCGCTGCCAGGATCAGGATCGCCGCGTTGATGAAGAAGGCCAGCCCCAGCGCCACCGTGGAGTCGATCGTCGCGAGCGTGAGCGCCTCGCGCCGGTCGCGCGCGCCGCTGCCGTACGCGCGCGTCTGCACGATCGAGGAATGAAGGTAGAGATTATGCGGCATCACCGTCGCGCCGAGGATACCGATCGCGATGTAGAGCATCGCCGGGTTGGTCACCACCTCGCGCGAGGGCACCAGCCCGCGCGCGGCGCCGCCCCAGTCGGGGTTGGCCCAGAACAGCTCGAACGCGAAACAGCCGGCGATGATGATCAGCAGGCTGGCGATGAACGCCTCGAGCCGACGGAAGCCGTAGCGCTGCAGCGCGAGGATCAGGAAAACGTCGAGCGCGGTGACGATGACGCCGTACACCAGCGGCAGGCCGAACAGCAGCTTGAGCGCGATCGCGGTGCCCAGCACCTCGGCGAGGTCGCAGGCGATGATGGCGATCTCGGCCAGCCCCCACAGCAGCCAGGCGACCGGGCGCGACGAGTGCTGACGGCACGCCTGCGCGAGATCGAGCCCCGCGCCGATACCGAGCCGCGCCGACAGCGCCTGGAGCACGATCGCCATCAGGTTCGACAGCAGCACGACCGAGAGGAGCGTGTAGCCGAACGCCGAGCCGCCAGCGATGTCGGTCGCCCAATTGCCCGGGTCCATATAGCCGACCGCGACGAGCCAGCCCGGCCCGACGAAGGCCATCAGCTTGCGCCAGAAACCCGCCCCCTCGGGGATGGGGACGGTGGCGAAGCTGTCGCCGAGCGAACGCGCGGTGGAGGTCATGTGGCGCGTTGAATGCGGGAGACGCGCCGGGGTTTCAATGGGGAGGGGTGGGAAGGTGCGCGGAGCAGCTCAAATCCTCCCCGCTTGGCGGGGAGGGGGACCGCCGGCGAAGCCGGTGGTGGAGGGGGTTCTCCGCACGCGAGCCGGTGCGTGAGCGGCGGCGAGCCCCCTCCACCACTCGCTTCGCGAGCGGTCCCCCTCCCCGTGCCGGGGAGGATTTCGCCCTCACCGCCGCTCGTACGCCTTGGGCAGCGCGCCCTCGGTCGGCGTCAGATAGCGGTCGCGCAGGTCGGTCTGGCGCGAGCGCATCGGTTGCGCGCGGCCATCGACCCAGGTCGCGACCGGCACCGAGGACAGCTCGAGCGGGTCGCCGTCCCACAGCACCACGTCCGCACGACGGCCGGGACGCAGCGAGCCGATCTCGCCGCCCAGCCCGATCGCCTCGGCGGGGCCGCTGGTGATCGCGGCCCAGGCCTGGCCCCAGTCGAGCCCGGTCGCGCCCGGCACGCGCGTGATCGCCACAAGGTTGCCGGCGAACTGGCGCAGCACATGGTCGCCGCCCGACGCGCCGGTGGAGGCGAGCGCCACCTGCACCCCGGCGGCGCGCATCCGCCCGACGTTCGACTCGGTCGCGGCCAGGCTCTCGAAGCTGGCGGGCAAATCGGCGAGCGCGTGCGCGATCACCGGCACGCGCGCCGCGGCGATCTCGCGCGCCACCAGCCAGCCCTCGGCGACGCCGACCAGCACGAGCTTCACTCTGGGATAGTCGCGCGTCATGCCGAGCACCTGGCGGATGTCCGCCGCGCGCTCGACATGGACCAGCAGCGGCAGCTGGCCGTCGAGCACGCGCCCCAGCGTCTCGGCGTCGCCGCGGGTCACCAGCGAATCGCGCGAGCGGCCGTCGAACGCCTTGGGATCGCGGCGGTAGTCCTGCGCCTGCTGGAAGGCGTCGCGCAGCAGCGCCCAGGCCGCGGGGCGGCTGCCGCCGGCGAGCTTGCCGCTGTCCTCGCCCAGCTCGACATATTCGAACGCGCGCGCGCGGGTCAGCGCGTCGGGGTCGCTGCCAAGGTCGATCACCGCGCCCTGCCCGGCGAAGATAGACCCGCCCGCCTCGGGCGCGACGATCGCGCGCGTCACGCCGCCGAGCCGCTCGTTGGCGACCTTCACCCCCGCCGGGTTGACCGCGACCGACACGTCGATCGAGGCCTTGAACGGCGAGCCGCGCGCGCCCGCGTCGTTGCTCTCGGACACGCCGTCGGCGTCGACCAGCGACAGGTCGGTCATCGCCGACACCACGCCGGGCGTCACCCATTTGCCGGTGGCGTCGACCACCTCGGCGCCCGCGGGCACCGCCACGCCAGCGCCCGCGGCGACAATGCGGCCGTTCGCGACCAACACGGTGCCGCGCTCGATCGGCGCCGAGCCGTCGCCGATCGCGACAGTGCCGCCGGTGATCGCGATCGTCTGCGCCGCGGCGGGCATGGCCAGCACGCTGGCGGCGAGGAGGAGCAAAGCGCGCGTCACTTGACGTCTCCCGAACCGGGCTGGCCGAGCTCGAAGTCGCTCACCGGGCGGCGCTTCGGGTCGCTCGAATCATAGAGCAACGCGCCGTCGACCCAGACCTTCTCGGGCCTCGTGTAGACGCTGAACGGATTGCCGTTCCACAGCACCGCGTCGGCCATCTTGCCGGGGCGCAGGCTGCCGGTCTGCTGGTCGATGCCGAGCGCCTTGGCCGGCCCGAGCGAGAGCCACTTCCACGCCGCCGCGTCGCTCACCTGGATGCCGGCATGTCGCGCCGAGGAGAGCACCTTGGCGACCTCCTGGTTGAGCCGCTGGATGCCGTTCTCGTCGTCGGAGTGGATCATCGCGCACGCGCCCGCGTGATCGAGGATCGCGAGGTTCTCGCCGATCCCGTCGTAGCTCTCCATCTTGAAGCCGTACCAGTCGGCCCAGACCGCGGCGCAGGTGCCGCTGGCCTTGAGCAGGTCCGCGATCTTGTACGCCTCGACCGCGTGGTGGAAGGCGGTGACATGGTAGCCGAACTCCTTGGCCATATCGAGCACGATGGCCATCTCGTCGGCGCGGTAGCAGTGGTTCTGCACCATGATCTCGCCCGAGAGCACGCCGCGCAGCGTGTCCATGCCGATGTCGCGATCGGGTGGGTCGCCGCCCTCCTTCTCGTACTTGTCCCACTTGCGCTTGTACGCCACCGCCTTGGCCCAGGTCTGGCGATCGACCGCGACATTGCCCATGCGGGTCGAGGGCTCGCGGTTCTTGCTGCCGTAGACGCGCTTGGGGTTCTCCCCGCAGGCCATCTTGAGACCGTAGGGCGCGCCGGGGAACTTCATCGCCTGCATCGTCCGCGCGTAGACGTTCTTGAGCACCACGCTGCGCCCGCCCATCAGGTTGGCCGAGCCGGGCAGGATCTGCAGCGTCGTTACCCCGCCGTTGGCGAGCGCGCGGCCGAAGCCGGGGTCCTGCGGCCACACGCTGTGCTCGGCCCAGACGTCCGCGGTGATCGGCGCGGTCGCCTCGTTGCCGTCGGACAACGCCTGCACCTGCGGGCTGGGATAATCGCCGAGATGGCTGTGGATGTCGACGATGCCGGGGGTGATATACTTGCCCGCGCCGTCGACCACGGTCGCGCCCGCGGGCGCGTCGAGCGACTGACCCACCGCGGCGATCTTGCCGTCCGCGAGCAGCACCGCGCCGCCGTCGATCCGCCCGCCCTCGCCGTCGAACACGGTGACGTTGCGCACCAGCGTCGGCACGCCGGGATAAGCGTGATAGGTCGAGGGGTAAGGATCGCGCGCGTATTTCACCGGCGGCGCCTTGGCCGCGGCGCTCTTGGGACGATCCTTGCCGTCACTCGCGCAGGCGGCGAGTGGCAGCGCGATCGCGACCGCGCCCCAGAGCGCGCGGCGCCCTCGACCGAGCTTCATGCATTAACCCCTTTTCTTATGCTCTACCCTCTCTGGGATCATGGAACGGGGGGAGTGCGGCGGTCAAGCTTCGTGCGAATATGGGACGGCCGGCCGCGACATCTGCCGTAACAAGAGTTCAACTGTCTCTTCTGTCGAACACATGTTATGACTATTAGCTCAGGCGCGTTGACGGCATCTCAGCCGCTGTATAGACGCCACATCATCATTTCGAGGAGTGTTACGATGAACGACGAGACCGCCAGCACCAATGTGGTCGAGCTCGCGACCGAACTGACGATCGCCTGGCTGTCCAATCCCAACACGCGCGCCTCGGGCGAGGACGTTCCGGCGTTTCTGCGCACGATGCACGACGCGGTGTCGAACCTGTCGTCGAGCACTTCGGTGACCAGCTCGGAGGAGCCCGCGAGCGACTATACCCCCGCGGTCTCGGTGCGTAAATCGTTGGCGTCGAAGGATCATCTGATCTCGCTGATCGACGGCAAGCCGTACAAGACGCTGCGTCGCCACCTCGCCGGCCACGGTCTGACCCCCGACGACTATCGCCAGCGCTTCGGCCTGAAGCCCGATTACCCGATGGTCGCCGAGAATTACTCGCAGGCGCGCCGCGACATGGCGAAGAAGATCGGCCTCGGCCGGAAGCCCGGCGCGCGCCGCGGTGGGGCCGAGGAAGCCGCGCCGACGCCGGCGCCCGCGCCGCGCGGCCGCCGCAAGTCGGCCCCGGCCGAGGCCTGAGCCTGACGCCGGCCGCGGGGATCGGGGCGTGAGCGACGCCCCCGCGGCCGGTCTGGTCGAGCGCGCGCGCGGCGCGCTCGGCGACCGGTTGCGCGCGCTGGTGGCGAGCGAGCAGCTCGACCTGGCGCGCGCGGCCGACGATCCCGGCCTGATCGCGCGCGACTCGCCCGCCTGGGCGGTCCACGCCGACTTCTCCGCGATGATGATCGGCGGCATCTCCGCGCTGCTGCTCCAGATGCTCCACCCGCGCGCGCTGGCCGGGGTGTGGGACCATAGCGGCTTCCGCGACGACCGGCTCGGCCGGCTGCGCCGCACCGCCAGCTTCATCGCCATCACCACCTTCGGCGCGACCGACACCGCCGAGCGGGCGATCGCGCAGGTGCGTCGCGTTCACGACCATGTCACCGGCACGCTGCCCGACGGCACGCCCTATCGTGCCGACGACCCGGCGCTGCTCACCTGGATCCACGTCGCGGAGGTGGACAGCTTCCTGCGCGGCTATCTGCGCTACCGCGACGCGTCGCTGAGCGCGGCCGAGCAGGACCGCTATCTCGCCGACACCGCGGTGGTGGCGGAGAAGCTCGGCGCCGTCGAGGTGCCGCGCTCGCGCGCCGCGGTGGCGGCCTATTACGCGCGGATCCTGCCCGCGCTGCGCGCCGACCATCGCACGCGCGAGGTGGCGGCGGCGCTGCTCGCGCCCGGCGACGATCCCGCCGCCGCCGCGGCGCTGACCGTGGCGAGCGCGGCGGCGGTGGACCTGCTGCCGGGCTGGGCGGCGGCGCTGCACGGCCGCCTCCAGCCCGCCGCCGCACGCCCCGCGATCCGCGCCGGCGCGGACGGGATGAGCCGGGTGATGCGCTGGGCGTTGCGGGCGCGGTGAGGGTGCGCTCCCGCCGGAGCAGGAGCGCGGACGGTCACCACTTCACGTCGACGCTCAAGGTGAAGCGGCGGCCGAAGTCGTCGATGATGGTGCTCCTGAAAGCATAGGATTGTACCGCCGTGCCCGCGGTCAGCTTGTCGAAGACGTTGCTGACGTTGAACGTTAGTCCGAAGCGCCGCTGCTCGCCGAAGGCATAGCCGACGGTGGCATCGTGCAGGCTGTAGCCGGGCACGCGGATGAAGTCGCGGATCTCGTTCTCGGCATCGGCGCCCTCCACCGGCGCGCCCGCGGAGAAGTAGCGCGTGGCGTTGTTCCAGTTCCACACCCATTGCGCGAAGAAGCCGCCGCGTTCGTAGCCCGGACGCAGCTGCGTGCGCCACTTGCTGAAGCCGATGCTCCCGGCCGACTCATAAGCGGCGCTCAGGTCGTTGTCCGGTGCATTGAGGTAGTGAAACAGCCGGTAGACGTTGGCGTAGAGCGTGAGCTTGCCGCTCTCGCCGCCGAGCGGCACCGAATAGTCGAGCGTGGCGTTGGCCGCCTCCACCTTGAGCTTGCCGAGATTGAGGAAGCTGTCGTTGAAGCCATCGGCCAATTCGAACGCGCGCTGGTGGCTGCTCGGCAGGCGCTTGTAGAAGCCGCAGGTGTTAACCCCCAGACTGCGCGACGTGTCCGGATAGGTCGGGCTGTCGTAGCAGAGCTGGAGCTCGGTGTCGGAGTCGACCAGGCTGATCTGATCCTCGACGAGCACATGGACATAGTCGCCGCTCAGCTTGAGCCGCGGCAGAAAGGCCGGGGTGAGCACCGCGCCGACCGTCCAGCTCTTGCCGCGCTCCGGGCGCAACCCCGGCGTACCGTTGTCAACGCCGGTGATCGCCACACCCGAGGGCACGTAGGTGTTGAGGAACTGGTCGGCGCCGGCCGTGTCGCTCGCCAGACCGGCGTCGATCACCGCGCGTCGGCAGTTGGCCAGGCGGGTCTGCGGGTGCAGTCCCTGGCCGATCTCGCTCGACGCGCAGGGATCGGTCGGCCACCTGAAGGCTGATTGACCGCCGAGGAACAGCTCCGTGATGCTCGGCTGGCGGATCGAGCGGGTGACGTTGCCGCGCACCTGTAGCGCGTGGACCGGGCGCCACGTGCCCGCGAGCGACCAGATGCGGTTCCACTTGCCCTGCTCGCGCTGCGTGATGTCGCGGCCGTCGAGCAGTTGCACGTCAGGCGCGGCGCCGCTCTGGCGGACAAAGCGGATGCCGGGCTGGAAGTGCAGCTCGCGCAACAGCGGTGCGGAGAAGTCTTCGCCGAGCAAGGGCACGATCGCCTCGCCCCCGAACTCGGCCGATTGGATATGGCCCTGCGTGTCGGCGAGCGCGACCGAACGCGTGCCGCCCGTCCGTGACAGCTCGTCGTTGCGATAGTCGATCTGCTCGCGTCGATATTCACCGAACAGCGCGTAGCGCGCGGTGCCGCCGGGCAGGTCGATCACCGCGCCGCTCAGCGACGCCTGGCCGAACAACATGCGCGCTCGATTGGTCAGGAGCGTCGGCGCCATCACATAGTCGCGCGCCTCGGCCGACATCTGCCCGTAGCCGAACAGGTCGAGCGGACGGCAGGCGGCGATCTGCGCGGCCGACACGGTGCGGCGCAGGTAATGTTCGCTCAGATGGTCGGCGCGGTCGCGATCGCGCACGATCTCCTGGCCGATCACGCCATAGGGCGTCGTGCCGAGCACCGCGGCCCCCTGCGCCGTCTGAGCGCGGCAGACGATGTTGCCGGCGGAGTCGCGCACCGCATCGGCGGCGAGCGCATATTCGATGTCGCGGATCTGGTACTCGCGGTGGAACAGGTCGCTGGCGGCATAGCTGAGCGACGCGTCATAATGCGTCGTCTTGCCGAACGCGGGAAACTCGCCGCGCGCGCCGACGACGGTGCGATAGGTGTCGCTGGTCGCGACTGTCGGGTGTCCGTCGTAGAGGTCCTGGTTGCTGCGCGACAGCAGGAAGCGGTCGGTCACCCCCGCCTGGCCGAGCAGGTCACGTGCCTGTTGGCTGAGATACGGATTGCTCAGCTGGATCGCCAAAGCGCTATATTCCGCGCTCGCGTAGGATATCGAATTGCCCCATCCCTCCGCGCGCGGGACGACGCTGCGGACGCGAGCATAGTGGTTTTCGGTGTAGAGCGTCAGCGCGTCGCTCACGGTGTAATGCGCGATTAGGTCGGCGATGGCGCGGTCCTGCTCCGCATGCAGCAGATTAAGCCGCGCGCCCTGGTCGACGTCGGCGGGGTCGCCGCCGATCGCGGCGCCGGTCGTGCTCGGCGTCACGTCGGGGTCGGCGATCACCGCGGGCAGGATCGCGCGCAGCCCACCGCTGGCGTCGAACTGGAGCGGCAGGGCCACGCGCGGCAGCGCGCCGCGGGTCGCCGCGTTGCGATTGGGCGCGGTGAGGAAGCCCTTCACGAAGCTGCCGATAAAGGCGTTGATGTCGGTGCCGGGATGCACCTTCAGATAGTCGCGCGGGGTCGGCAGGTGCGCCTGGAGCAGGTTGAGCGCAAGCGAGTCGCGCTGCGCCGCGGTCCCGCCCGCTCCCGCCAGCGCGGGGGCGTAGCGCGCGATCACCGCGGCGTCGAACGCGTCGCGCGCCGCCGCGCCGGTCTCGTCGGCGCGGGTGCCCGGCAGCGACTCCGGCGCAAAGGCGCAGAAGCCGGTGAGATCGGTCACCCGGCAGCCGTTGCCGCGTGCCATCGGGCGACCGGGCACAAGGTTGGTGTTGCGCGGCATCGTCCATAGCGTCTCGGGCCGATAGCCGGGTGAGGCTTCCGGATCATTGGGATCGGTCGTGATCAGGCCCTGGAAGTCGCGGGGCAGATCATCGGCTAGGTCGCCCGGCGCGTCGAAACTGAAGACCGCGCCAGGGTGCGAGTACAGCAACGATCCGCCGCGATAGCCCGCCCCCGCGATCAGGCGCGGTACCTTGTCCGAGGCGGCGGGGAGGAACGCGCTGCCGCCGCTGCCATCGAGCGTCGGCGTGTAGGCCGCGTTGCGCACGCCGCCGTCGCGGAAGCTCGTCGGCGCCTGCCAGTTGGCGCGATAGCCCGCGCGCGCGTCGCCGTAGAGCGCGTCGTCGCGATCATATTCGAGCGCGACGGTGACGTTGCCGCGGCCGTCCGCGAAGTTGGTCCCACCGAGCGCGCTCAACCGATAGCGCGCGCCGTCGCCCCGCGCGGTCAGCCCGCTCAGCGCGCCGAGCGAGAGGCCCTGCACGTCGTCCTTGAGCACGATGTTGACCACGCCCGCGATCGCATCCGAGCCATAGGCCACCGCGCCCCCGACCGTCACCGCATCGGTGCGCGCGATCAGCGCCGCCGGGATCGTGCTGAGATCGACCTGCGACCCCCGCGCATTGTTGGCGACGAACAGCGACGCCGCGTTGCCGGAGACGTAGCGCCGGCCGTTAACCAGCGTCAGCGTCCGCGCCGAGCCGAGATCGAACAGGTCGACATAGGCCTGACCGAGGCTGGCGGGCTGGCCGCCGTTGTCGCCATAGGCCGAGGCGCCGCTGCCGATGAACGGCACGTCGGTCAACGCGTCGAGCGCGTTGGTGAAGGCGCGGCGCTGGATCTGCTCGCCGCTGACCTGCGCGCCGGGGATTACCCCGTCATAGGCGGGCTGGACGATGCGCGAGCCGGTGACCACCACCTCGCGCGGCGTCTCCGCGCCATCGGCCGAGGATGGGCTGGCCGGCGGCGGGACCTGCTCGCCGACCACCGGCTGCGCGCGCGCCGCGCCCGGCACGATCATACCGCTGACCAGCGCGGTCGCGGCGAGTAACGTCACCCTTCTCATCTGTCACCCCTTGTCCCGGCCGCCCATGGCCGAGACGAGAGGGTGATCCCTGCAACAAAAGAGTCGCAACTCTGTTGCTATGGAGCAACAAAGTCACGACCCCGTTTTTGTCAATTACTTGAGTAAAGAAGTGCGGCGCCACTCGCCATCTTGAGTGACGCTTAATGGGGATTACCGCACCCCTTCCCCGATCCGGGTCGGGCGCGGCAGGATCAGCCCACCACCACGGTGACCGCGCGGCGGTTCTGCGCCCAGCTCTCCTCGTCCGAGCCGAGCGCGACCGGGCGCTCCTTGCCGTAGCTGATCGTGGTGATCCGCGCCGGCGCGATGCCGCGCGCCACCAGATAGTTCTTCGCCGCATTGGCGCGGCGGTCGCCCAGCGCCAGGTTATACTCGCGCGTGCCGCGCTCGTCGGCATGGCCCTCCACCGTGATGCGCACGTTGGGATAGCGCGTCAGCCACGCCGCCTGGCTGTCGAGGATACCGCGCGCGGTGCCGTCGATGTCATACATGTCGAGCCCGAACAGCACCGTGTCGCTCTGCGCCGAGCGCTTGAAATCGGCCGCCGAGCCCGGCGTGATCCCGCCATTGGGGTCGGTCGCGGGCGCCGGGGGCGCCTCGGGTGCGCCGCCGGGGGCGGGCGGCAGCACGTCGGGGCGCTTCTTCGAGCAGGCCGCGGTGGCCACCAGAGCCGTCGCCATCAACAGGGTGGTCGTCAAACGTGCCATCGCGTGTTCTCCCATGTTCGCCAATGTCTTGGTCATCGTATGTCAGGATCGAGTGTCGCCGCTTCCGCTCACGGGCGCAATGGCCCCCAGGCCGGATCCGAGCCGTCGAGCGGCGTCGGCACGCGGCGCTCGTTGACGCCCGTCAGGTCGACCGACCACAGATCGGCCTTTCCGGCGTTGCCGCGGCCCTGGCGGAAGAACATCAGCACGCGGCCGTTGGGGCTCCACGACGGTCCCTCGTCCTGCCAGCTGTTGGTCAGCAGCTTCTCGCCGGAGCCGTTCGGACTCATGATGCCGATGCGGAACGCGCCCTGGATCTTGGTGAAGGCGATCAGGTCGCCGCGCGGGCTCCACACCGGCGTGGCGTAGCGCCCGCCGCCGAAGCTGATGCGCTGCTGGTTCGAGCCGTCGGCGTTCATCACGTAGATCTGCTGTCCGCCCGAGCGATCGCTCTCGAACACGATCCGGGAGCCGTCGGGCGAATAGCTGCCGCCGGTGTCGATGCCGGGCGAGTTGGTCAGCCGCTGCGGCGTGCCGCCCGCAGCCGAGACGCGGTACAGGTCGGTGTTGCCCGCCTGCGCCATCGAGAAAAGAATGTAGCGCCCGTCCGGCGAGAAGCGCGGCGCGAAGGTGGTGGCGACGTTCTGCACCACCAGCCGCTGCCGCCCCGAGCCGAGCTCGTAGACATAGATGGCGGGCGTCCGTCCCACGTAGCTCATATAGACGATCGACTGCTGGTTGGGCGCGAAGCGCGGCGTCAGCACGATCGACGAGCCGGCGGTGAGGAAGCGGCTGTTGGCGCCGTCCTGGTCCATGATCGCGAGCCGCTTGATGCGGTTGGCCTTGGGCCCGGTCTCGCTGACATAGACGACGCGGCTGTCGAAATAGGCGCCCTCGCCGGTGAGGCGGGTATAGACCATGTCGGCGCATTTGTGCGCGGCGCGACGCCAGTCCGACGGCGGCACGACGAAGCCCTGGCGCGTCAGCTCGGTGCGCGCCGAGACGTCATAGAGGTAGCAGCCCACCGTCAGCGTGCCGTCGCCATTGGCGCGGATATAGCCCTGCACCAGCGCCTGCGCGCCCGAGCCGCCCCAATAGTCGTAGGCGGGCGCGGTCACCTCGGGAAAGGCGATCGCGCGCGTCGCGGCACCTGCCAGCGGGTTGAACAGCCCGGAGTTGCGCAGGTCGTTGGCGACGATCTCGCTGAGCTGGCGGCCGAGCCGGTCGGTCGGGCCGGCGGGAGTCTGCACCACCGACTGGGTCGGCATCGGCGGGATCGCGATCGGCATCGGCGCCGAGATGCCGCCGGTGACGTCCACCTCGAGTGGCGGCGGGGTCTGGCCCACGGGCGTGCCGGGCTGCTGCGCGGGCGCGGGCGCGGCGGGGGCGCCGGCGGGCGGGACGAGCTGCGCCGCGGCGGGGGTGGCGAGCAGCGCGGCGGCGGAGGCGAGGAGCGCGGTGGGCGCCAGCGCACCGATGATGGTTCCGCGCCTGCGCCCCGCCCCTCTTCCGTCATCCCGGACTTGGTCCGGGATCCACCGGCCCGCGCGCGCCGCGCTCAACGAGTTTGCAGCACCCTGGATCCCGGACCAAGTCCGGCATGACGGAGTGGGTGTAGCGGGCGATGTTAGTCCCCCCACCGGCAGCGCGGCGGCGGTCAGGGAAGAGGCCCGGCGGAAGGGCGTAGAACCGCAGAGTCGGAGTCGCATCACCGCAGCTTCCAATTGTAGTTGATGTTGCTCCACCCCCCGTTGGCGGTGGCGTAATATTCGGCCGGCAGCTTGAGCGGCGAGCAGCCCTTGAACGCGGCGATGCCGAGATCGACCACGCGCCGCGCGTAGCGCTGGTTGTCGTCGTCGACGCCCGACTGGCGCACCACCGTCGGCACCGCCGCCAGCGTGCCGTCGCGGTTGAGCCGCAGGTTGAGCGTGGTGACGATCTGGTTGGCGCCCGGGCCGGGATCGACCTGGCGGTCGGCGCAGGGCTGGATCTGGCGCGCGATCGCCTGCTGGATCCCCGCCAGCGCGCGCGCGTCGACCCGCGCCGCGGACGGCGGCGCGTCGCTCTCCTTGGCGCTGCTCTTCTCCGCGGTGAGCCCCTTGAGGAAGTCGCTGCCGAGCCGGCCGCCCTTGGCGCGCTCGGCCTTGGCGGTCTCGGTCTTGCCGTTGCCCTTGGCCGCCGCGGCGGGCGCCTTGGCCTTGCTCGGCGCGCTCGCCGCGCTCTGCTGCTTGGTCGGCGCGGACTTGGCCGGCGCCTTCTCCGCCGCCGGCGCCGGCTTGGGCTTGGGCTGCGGCTTGGGTTCCGGCTTAGGCGCGGGCGCCGGCTTCGGCGGCGCGGGCTTGGGCGGCGCCGGCTTCGGCGGCGCGGGCTTCGGTTCCGGCTTGGGCTCGGGGCGCGGCTCGGGGACCGGCGCGGGGGCGGGCACCGGCGCGGGGGGCGCCGCGGCGGGCGGCGGCGAGTCGACCGGCTCGCCCGCCTCGGGCGACACGCGCTGCGACGGCGGCTCGGTCGCGGCGGGCGCGGCGGCCTCGAGCGCGACGTCCTGCACGAGGCTGACCTCGACCGGGTTCTGCTTCAGCTTGATCGGGTTGGGCGTGTCGAGGAAGCCGACCGACAGCAGGCCGAAGAGCAAGACATGCCCGGCCGCCGCGACTCCCAGCCCGATCTTCTCGGCGCGTTCCACGTCGGCGTCAGTCCTCGCCGACCGTGACGAGCGCGACGCGGTTGAGCCCGGCGCGGTTGAGCTCGCCCATCACGCGCATCACGCGGCCATAGTCGAGCCCGCGGTCGGCGCGCAGGAAGACCTGCGGCGGCTGGCCTTCCGTTCCCTTCGCGGCAATGGCGGCGAGCCGCGACGGCAGCGCGTCGGCGGGCACCTCCTCCTTGGCGACGAAGATACGGCCCTGCTGGTCGAGCGAGATCTCGGTCGGCTGCTGGTCCTGGTCGAGCGGCTTGGCGCGGCTGTCGGGCAGGTTCACCGGCACGCCCTGGGTCAGCAGCGGCGCGGTGACCATGAAGATGATCAGCAGCACCAGCATGACGTCGACCAGCGGCGTCACGTTGATCTCCGCCATCGGCGCCTTGCGGCCCTTGCCGCGGCTGGAGGGGAGGTTCATCGCCATGTGCGTTAGCCCTCAGCGCTCGCCGTCGAGCTGGCGCGACAGCGTGGCGTGGAAGCCGTCGGCGAAGCGGTTGAGCCGCGCCTCGATGCGGTTGATCGCATGGCCGAAGCGATTGTAGGCGATCACCGCGGGGATCGCCGCGAACAGCCCGATCGCGGTGGCGAACAGCGCCTCGGCAATGCCCGGCGCCACCACCGAGAGGCTGGTGTTCTGCTGGCTCGCAATCGCGGTGAAGCTGCGCATGATGCCCCAGACGGTGCCGAACAGCCCGACGAACGGCGCCACCGAGCCGACCGTGGCGAGCACGTTGAGCCGGTCCGAGATGTCGTCGATCTCCTTGGCCACCGCCGCGCCCATGACGGTGCCGAGCCGCTCGCGCGTGCCGTCGCGGTCGATCACGTTGCCGTGGGTGGAACGGCGCCACTCGGTGACGCCCGCGGCGAGCACGCGCGCGGACGGCAGGTCGCTCTGGCCGTTGCTCTTGTAGAAGGCGTCGATGTCGTCCGCCTTCCAGAAGTCGCGCTCGAACTGCGCGCTCTTCTTCTTGGTGCGGCCGAGCTTGAGCCAGAAGCCGATGATGATCGCCCAGGTCCAGATACTGGCGAGCAGCAGCCCGAGCATCACGCCCTTCACCACCCAGTCGGCCTGGAGGAACAGCGCGATCGGCGACAGCGTCGCGGCGTCGGTCTGCAAGATCGGATTCACGGCGTCTCTTCCCCTGTGGTGTCGACCGTCGCGGTATCCGCCGCGGCGGTGGCGGCGAGGCGGCGGAACTGCTCGAGCCAGGCCGCCGGCTGGCGCCGCGGCCGACCGTCGGCGCCGACCAGCGCCGCGGTGACCTCTGCCCGCGCCAGCATTTCCGCGCCGCGCCTGACTGTCTGATGAATGACCACGCTGGCGGCGCGCGCCTGCGCGACCTCGCTCTCGACCAGCAGCGCGTCGCCGAGCCGCGCGGGCGCGGCGTAGCGGATGTGCAGGTCGGCGATGGCATAGGCGCCGCCGCCCGCCTCGTGATGCGCGCGCTGGTCGATGCCGGCGACGTGGAGCATGTCGGAGCGGGCGCGCTCCATGTAGCGCAGGTAATTGGCGTGGTAGACCACGCCGGAGAGATCGGTGTCCTCGAAATAGACGCGCAGCGGGAAGAGATGCACCCTCCCCGCGAACCGCCCCTCTGCTGGCTGATCGTGCACGCCCGCCGTCATGGCTGAGGCTGGTAACCGATGCGCCGGGGGGTGGGAACCCCGCATGGGCGTGACGTGGGTCAGCTGGGGGGGCTTGATCCTCCCCTGCAAGGGGAGGTGGCAGGCCGCAGGCCTGACGGAGGGGTGTCGACGCTGGTGAGGGAGAATGTCCTCACGACTGTTTACACCCCTCCGTCAGCGCTTCGCGCTGCCACCTCCCCTTTCAGGGGAGGATGAGTCAGCGTTCACCTCGCCACGAAGCTGTTGACCGAGCGGTCCTTGCGTACCCTGGCGCCGTCGAACACCGTGCCGTTCATCGCGATCCACACGCCGGGCGCGGCGGTCTGCGCCGCGGCCACCGCCATGCCGAGGTTGAACGGCGCGTCGCTGTCGGCGAAGCGCGCCGGCGCCAGCGCGCCGACCAGCACGATCGTCTTGCCCGCGACCCCCGCCCCCGCCGCCAGCAGCGCCGCGGCGGTGTCGGTCATCGTGTCGGTACCGTGCGTGATCACCGCGCGCGTCTCGGGCGCCGCCGCCACGGCCGCGACGATCGCGGCGCGGTCGGCGTCGGTGAGGTCGAGGCTGTCCTTGCGCAGCAGCTCCACCACGCGGAACGGCAGCGCCACGCGCGCCTGGCGCAGCACGCGCTCCACCACGCTGTCGCCGATCTGATATTCGCTCAGCGCGTCGAAATAGAGCTTGTCGATCGTGCCGCCGGTAGTGACGACGAGCAGGCTCACGCCTCCCCCTCAACACCTTCGAGAAGGCCGTGGCGCGCCAGCATCGCCGCCGGGTCCGGGTCGCGCCCGCGGAAGGCACGGAAGCTCTCCGCCGCGGGCCGCGTCGCGCCGCGCGCCAGCACTTCCTCGCGCAGCGCGGTGCCGGTGGCGCGATCGACCAGCCCGCTCTCGGCGAACTTGCCGAAACCGTCCGCGGCCAGCACCTCGGCCCAGAGATAGCTGTAATAGCCCGAGGCATAGCCGCCCGCGAAGATATGCGCGAAGCCGTGCGGGAAGCGGTGCCATTCGGGCGGGCGGATCACCGCCACCTCGTCGCGCACCGCCTCGATCACCTCCATCGGGTCGCTGCCGAGCGTGCCGAGGTGGAGCAGCAGGTCGAACAGCGCGAACTCGAGCTGGCGGACGATGAACAGCCCCGATTGGAAGCGCCGCGCCGCCACCATCTTCTCGAACAGCGCGGGCGGCAGCGGCGCGCCCGTCGCGTGATGCCCCGACATGCCGGTGAGGATGTCGCGGTCCCAGGCGAAATCCTCCATCAGCTGGCTCGGCAGCTCCACCGCGTCCCACTCGAACCCGCTCGTCCCCGCGATCGAGGGGCGGTCGACGCGCGTGAACAGGTGGTGGATGCAGTGGCCGGTCTCGTGCAGCAGCGTCACCACGTCGTTGTGGCTCAGCAGCGAGGGCGCGTCGGGGCTCTTGGGCGCGAAGTTGCAGACGAGATAGGCGACCGGCACGCGGACATTGTTGCCGTCGCGCAGCCGCGGGCGCGCCTGCGCCATCCACGCGCCGCCGCGCTTGCCCGGGCGCGCGTGGAGGTCGAGGTACAGGCCGGCGAAGGTCTCGCCCGCGTCGTCGACCACGTCGTAGTAAGTGGCGTCGGCGTGATAGGTGGCGACGTCGTCCCGCGCGACCAGCTTGAGGCCGAACAGCCGCCCGAGCAACGCCTGCCAGCCCGCGGTGACGCGCTCGACCGGGAAATAGCCGCGCACCTCCTGCTCGTCGACCGCGTAGCGCGCCTGGCGCAGCCGGTTGGCGGCGAAGCCCGCGTCCCACGGCTCGAGCCGGTCGAGCCCGAGCGTGTCGCGCGCGAACGCCTCCAGCGCGTCGCGGTCGCGCTGCGCGGCGGGGCGCGCGCGGCGGGCGAGGTCGCGCAGGAAGGTCAGCACCTCCCCCGCGTTGGGCGCCATCTTGGTGGCGAGCGACCATTCCACCGGATCGGTGAAGCCCAGCAACCCCGCCGCCTCGCGGCGCAAGGCGAGGATGCGCGCGATCCGCGGGCCGTTGTCGAACTGGCCCGCGTTCGGCTCCTGGTCGGACGCGCGCGTGCCATAGGCGCGGTACACCGCCTCGCGCAGGTCGCGGTCCTCGGCGAACGTCAGCACCGCGGTGACGCTCGGCTGCTGCAGCGTGACGAGCCAGCCGTCCTGCCCCTTGGCCCTGGCGGCGGCGGCGAACATCGCCTTGTCCGCGTCGGACAGGCCGGCGAGCCGCGCCTCGTCCGCGATCGCGAGCGTCCAGGCGTCGGTGGCGTCGAGCAACGCGCTGCCGAACTCGGTCGAGAGCGCGGAGAGCTCGACCGAGATCGCGGCGAAGCGCTCGCGCTTCTCGGCGTCGAGCGCGACGCCGGCGAGGCGGAAGTCGCGCACCGCATGTTCCACCGCGACACGGTCCTGCCGCGGCAGCGCGGCGAAGGCGGCCGACGCCTCCAGCGCGGTGAGCACCTCGTAGAGGTCGCGGTTCTGCGCGACCTTCATGCTGTGCTCGACCAGCTTCTCCTGCCCGGCGGCATGCGCGGCGCGCAGCTCGGGCGTGTCGGCGACGCCGCGCAGGTGCGACACCGCCGACCACAGAGCGTCGATCGCCGCCTCGGCGCGCTCGAGCGGGAGCCAGGCGGCGGCGAAGTCGGTCGGGCGTTCGCGCGTGACGGTGGCGACCGCTTCGGCGTGGCGCGCGATCGCGGCGTCGAGCGCGCGGGCGATGGTGGCGGGGGTCAGCGCGGCATAGTCGGGCAGCGCGATCGGGTCGAGCAGGTCGGTGTCGGTCATCACCCGCGATGATAGGGACGGCGGGAGCGGCTTGCCAGAGTGGCGCCGCGATTCCGGGTCGCGAGGCGAGTCGCGACCGCTGCCGGCCCGCCCGCTCGACCGACCGCCAAAGGCTTACCCGCCCGCCCTTGCGTGATGCGAACGACTCGCACTAGCAGTGCGCGTGAAAGGGGATCGCGCGTGAGGGGGAGTTATCAACCATGGTTCGGCGCCGCCGCCGCGGCGGCACTGGCGGGCGGCGCGCCGTCGGCGGACGCGGCACCGACCCCGCCGGCAAGCGACGCGCCCGCCGAGGTCACCGTGACCGCGACGCGCACGGCGACGCCGGCGGAGGACGTGCCGGTCACCGTTACCGTGATCGGTGCGGAGACGATCGCTGACCAGCTCGCCGGCGGGATCAAGGCGCTGGTACGCTACGAACCGGGCGCCTCGGTGCGGCGCGCGCCGGCGCGCTTCAGCGCGGCGGGGAGCAGCACGGGGCGCGACCGCGACAGCGGCTTCACCGTTCGCGGGCTCGACGGCAATCGCGTGATGATCACGGTGGACGGCGTGCGCGTGCCCGATGCTTTCGGTTTCGGGGCGCAGTCGGTCGGCCGTGGCGACTATGTCGATCTCGACCTGATCCGCTCGGTCGAGCTGCTGCGCGGCCCGGCCTCGGCGTTGTACGGCAGCGACGGCGTCGCCGGTGCGGTGAGCTTCATCACCAAGGATCCGGCCGACCTGCTCGCGGCGGACGCCCGCGTCGGCGGCGGCGCGCGGATCGGCTATGACGGGTCGGACGCGAGCTGGACCAAGGGGCTGACGGTCGCCGGGCGAGACGGCGCACTGTCGGCGGGGCTGGCCTATACCCGCCGCGACGGCCATGCCCCGCGCAACCGGGGCAGCGACACCAGCGCCTCGCCGCTCCGCACCGCGCCCGATCCGCAGGACAGCGCGTCGGACGCGCTGCTCGCACGGCTCGCCTGGACGCCGGGCGCGCGCAGCCGCGTGCGGCTGACCTATGAGCGGCTCGCCTCGACCGTCGCCACCGACGTGCTGAGCGCGCACGCACTGCCGCCGCTCACCGCGCGATCGGTGATCGGGCTGACCGCGCTCGACCGGCTCGGACGCGCGCGCGGCACGATCGATTATGCCTATCAGGGCAGCGGGGCGCTCGGCGGCATCCGCGCCGCCGCCTATGTCCAGAGCAGCACCAGCGCGCAGAACAGCTGGGAGGACCGCCTCGCGGCGCCTGACCGCGTGCGCCGCAACCTGTTCGACAATGCGCTGTACGGCGGGCTGCTCCAGCTCGACTCGCGCGCGACGACCGGCGGCATCACCCACCGTCTCGTCTATGGCGCCGACTATGCGCATCTGCGCCAGCGCGGGCTGCGCGACGGGCTGGTGCCGCCGGCCGGGGATCATTTCCCGACGCGCGCCTTCCCCACCACCGACGACGCGCATCTCGGCCTGTTCGCGCAGGACGAGATCGCACTGGCGGGCGGCGCGCTGACGCTGTTCCCCGCGCTGCGCCACGACCGTTACGCGCTGACGCCCCGCGTTGACCCGCTCTTCACCGCCTTCGCGGCCCGGTCGCAGCACGGCGCGCGCTGGACGCCGCGGCTGGGCGCGGTGGCGCGGGCGGGCGCGCTGGTGCGACTGTTCGCCAACTACAGCGAGGGCTTTCGCCCGCCCGAGCCGAGCCAGGTCAACAACGGCTTCGTCAACCCGGTGGCCCATTACAGCTCGCAGCCCAACCCCGCGCTCCGCCCCGAGACGAGCCGCAGCGTCGAGGCCGGCACCCGGCTGGTGGCGCCGCGCTGGTCGCTGAGCGGGACGGTATTCGACAGCCGCTTCCGCGACTTCATCGACCAGGCGCTGGTCGGCGGCCGGTTCACCGCGGCCGACCCGGCGGTATATCGCTACATCAACCGCTATCGCGTGACGATCCGCGGCGTCGAGGCGAAGGGCGAGTGGCGCCTCGACGGCGGTGCCGGGCTCCACGCCGCCGCGGCCTATGCGCGCGGGCGGACACGCGCGCCCACCGCACCCGACGCGCTGCCGCTCGACAGCGTCGACCCGTTCACGCTGGTCACCGGGCTGTTCTACCGCCCCGACGACGCGGTGCTCAGCGGTGCGATCGACCTCACCCATGCCGCACACAAGCATGCCGGCGACGTCACGCCGACCTGCGGGGACGGCAGCGAGCGCTGCTTCACTCCGCCCGGCTTCTGGGTGCTCGACGCCACCGCCGCGCTGGCGCTGCGCGGCGGCGCGACGCTGCGCGCGGGCGTCTTCAACCTCACCGACCGGCGCTATTTCCGCTGGAGCGACGTGCGCGACCTCGCCGCCGACGCGTCCGCGCGCGACGCCTACTCGCAGGCCGGACGCACCGCCGCCGTGTCGCTCACCCAGCGTTTCTGAAGGAGTCGCCCGATGCTGTCCCCGCTGCTCGCCCCCGCGCTCGCGCTCGCGACGCCCGCGCTGGCGTCCGTCGCCGTGCCGACCGCCGTCGCGTCGCCCGATGCGCCGCTCTACGGCGACGAGGCGCGTGACCGGCGCTCGATCCTCGCCATGGCGGGCGCCTTTGATGTCACCTTCGACCTGCGCGAGACGGTGGCGCTGGTGCCCGGCTACACCTTGCTCCCGTCCAAGCCGGTCCATGCGCAGGAAGTGGTGCGCGTCGCCGAGGACACGCCGCGGCAGATCGTGCTGCAACATCTGCTCGTGCTCCGCGGGCGAGACGGGCCGGCGCGCGTCATCAAACATTGGCGGCAGGACTGGCGCTACGAGCCCGCGACCGTGCTGCGCAACACGGGTCCGAACCGCTGGGCGGAGCGCGCCCTCTCCGCCGAGGCGCGACGGGGCGCCTGGTCGCAGACGGTGTGGCAGGTCGACGACTCGCCGCGTTACGGCGGGGTCGGGCGCTGGCGCTACGACGGCGGGGTGGCGCGCTGGACCAGCGACGAGACGCGGCGCCCGCTCGCGCGCCGCGACGCCGAGCGCGACCCGCCCGATGACCATTATGTCGGCGTCAACCGTCACCTGCTCACCCCGGCCGGCTGGGTACAGGAGCAGGACAATACCAAGCTCGCCACGCACGACGACACGCCGGTCGCGATCGCGCACGAGGTGGGGGTCAACGCCTATGCGAGATCGGGCTCCATACCGGTCGCGCCCGCCAACGATTATTGGGCGAAGACCGCGAGATTTTGGGCCGGCGTGCGTGCCGCCTGGGCAGCGGCGATCGAGGCCGCAGGCGGGCTGACGCTCGACGCCGCCCCCATGCCGCAGGTGAGCGGCGCCAAGGGGCTGACCGAGCTCGCGGATGAGGTCGCACGCGGCGAGCGATCGCCCGATCAGGCGCTGGCGTCGGCCCGTGCGGTGATCGCGCGGCGGGCGGCGCAATGAGGCGCCGACCCGGGCGATAACATCGGTCGACGCGTCCCGCCGCTCGCGTCCGAGGCAAGGTGGCGAGGTTTGTCGGTCAGGTCGCGCCGGTCGAGCGCGACCGGTCTATGATGAGAGGTCTTCTTAGGAGGCCAGCGGCATCATGCTCACCGCCCTCGTCCTGCTGCTCGGATCGTTCGCGACCGGGGCGCCTGCTGTCTCGCCTCACGCGGCCGCCGCGCACGACGATCGCGCACACGCGACGGCGGTGTTGACCGCCGCGTTCGCGCGACTGCTGCCGCCCACCGCCATGCCGCCGCGGGTGACCCTTTCCGACGCGGCCGTGGCGGCGCCGTTCGTGCGCCGCGAGGCGGACGCGGTCATCGTCGATGCGCGCGTGGCCGAACTGATCCGCACCCCGCCGGAGGCGCTCGCCTTCGCCGCGCTCGCGCTGGGTCACGACGACGACGGCGCCGCGGGGACGCCGTCGACCCCGGGCATCGACCTCCGCACCGTCGCGGCGGCGCTGGCGGTCGGCGCGGCGGGTGACCGGCTCGATCGCTCCGGGCCAGCCGAGACGCCCGACGATCGACGTGCCCGGCGCCGCTACGATTGGACGCCGCCACCGACGGAGCGGCTGAGCGCCTCGGCCGCGGCGGCGCGGCGCGCGGTCGCGCTGCTCACCGGCGCGGGGGGCTGCACCTCCCCGCTGGTGGCGCTGCTCCGCCGTATGGCCGCGACGGAACGCGAGCCGGGAGGTCAGCCCGCGGCGCTGTTCGCGCGACAGGTGCTGGGTAACCTGGGCACGATCGCCTATCCGCCCGACGATTCCTGTCTCCGGCCATGATGTCCTCGGCCTGACGATCCCGCCGTCACCGCCCCCTCACTCCGCCGCGACGAGCCGTCGCGCGCCGCTCCGAACTCGCCAGCGCCACGCCGCCTGCGCCGCGAGAGCCGCCACCATCGTCAGCCCGGTCAGCGGGAAGAGCAGCCCCGCGACGCCCATGATCGCGACCAGCCCGGCGCCGCTCTGCCCCGGCGGCGCACCCAGGCGCCCGCGCGGGCGGCGCTTCCACCACATCACGGGCGCGCTCGCGCACAGCAGCGCCAGCGCGGCGCAGGCGGCGAGCATCACCAGCCGGTTGGGCTCGCCATATTGCTTGCCCTGGTGGACCGCGGCGCTCCACTCGATCACGCGCGCGGCGCCGCCGAACTCGTCGAAGCGCACGTCCTGCAGCACGCGCCCGTCGCCCGCGTCGACGTAGATCACATGCGCCGCCTGCGCCGGCCCGAGATTGGCGCTGACCAGCCACGGTGTGCCCGAAGCGGCGGGCCAGGTCAGCGTATAGTCGCGCGTCACGCCGTGCCGCGCCGCCGCGGCGAGCGCCTGGTCGGCGGTAATCGTGGCGCCGCCGTGAGTCGCGCCCCCGTGCGCCGAGCCGTGCGGCATCGGCCGCTGCTGCAGCGACCAGGGCAGATCGTGCTGCGCGTGCTCGAGCGCGGGCGCGACCGGCGCGGCCGGACGCCCCCAGCCCGCCCCCGCCACCGCGGCCTGGACGTTGCGGCCCCACACCGCGCTCCACGGCAGCCCGCTGAGCGAGAGGAACAGGATCACCGCGCCCGCCACCAGCCCGGTCGAGGCGTGGAGGTCGCGCCAGAACAGCCGCTTGGCGGGCGAACCGCGGACGCCGATCGCGGGCGCGCGGCCGCGCTGCCACCACAGGTACAGCCCGCTCAGCACCAGCACGATCGACCAGCCCGCCGCGATCTCGATCAGCCAATTGCCGACCCAGCCGGTCAGCGCGAGGCTGTGGAGCTTCTTCACCGTCTGCATCACCCCGCCCGGCGTCGTGGTGCCGGCAATCCGCGCGTCGCCCGGGTCGACGAAGGCCATTCGGGTGGCACCCTCGGGCAGGGCATAGGTGATCCGCCACGCCTCGTCGTCGCGCGCGGGACGGAGCAGCTGGACGACGCGGCCGCCGGTCTGGCGCTCGACGCGCGCCGTCAGCGTGCCGGCCGACAAAGGTGCGCCGGGGGCGGTAGCGCGCAGCCAGTCGCCGTAGACGACGCGCTCCAGCTCGGGCTTGTAGAGATAGAGCGAGCCCGTCACCGCGAGCCACAGCAGGAAGGGGAGCGTGAGCAGGCCGGCGAAGAAATGCCAGCGCCACACCGCGCGATACAGGTCCGCCATCGTCACCGCTCCGCTTGGACGGTGCGCGACGTAGCGCAGAGATGGTTAACAACGCGCTCACCGGGGCGCGTACGGCAGGAAGCGACGGTCATCGCGGACAATCCCTCGTGCGCGCGCGGCGCTGGGCACGCGCGCGGCTTGGTCGGGCACCGGCGCGCGCGCCGGCGACGGGTCAGGCGACGAGGGCGAGCGGCGGCGCGCGCAGCGGCGGGCGCCACCGCGGCGGCGCACGCGGGGCGGCGACGGCGCGCCGCCGCGGGGCCGGCGTCGCGGCGGCCAGCGCGGTCACCGCCGGCGGCACCGTCGCGGCGGCGACCGCGAGCGGCGTGGTAAGCGCGGCGAAGGCGCAAGGCTGTTCGGGCGCCCGGTGGTGGGCGGGAGAGCGGTCATGCCGGTGGTGCGCCACCGGCGCGACACCGGGGCAGGCGACCAGCGCGAGCGGCCGGGCCGGGCTCAGCATATAGCCGGCGGGGACGAGCAGCCGCACCGCGAGCGCCGCCACCACCAGCCACAGGGCCAGGCACGGGCTGTTCGCGAGGAGTCGGCGCAGCGACGTCACGCCGGCGGGACTAGGCGCGTCGCGGGGGCGACGCAACGACGTCGATCAGCACGGGACCGGGAGAGAAGCAGATCCTCCCCGCTCGCGGGGAGGGGGACCGCCCGGCGCAGCCGGGTGGTGGAGGGGGCTCACCACGAAGCACAGCGTTGGCGGAGCGCCCCCTCCACCAGCCTTCGGCTGGTCCCCTCCCCGTGCCGGGGAGGAGTTCAGCTCTCCCCCTCAGATATCCCCCAGCCCCGCCTCCTCGGCGTCGCCGCGCCCCTCTGCGACGAACTGCGTCAGCAGCCACGACGCCGCCGGCCCGGGTGGCGAGTCGCGGCGCCAGATCGTGCCGAAGCGGTAGATGCCGCCGGGATGATCGGGCAGCGCCAGCCGCACCAACGTACCCGCGAGCAGGTCGTCCGCCACCATCGGCAGCGGCATGTTGCCCCAGCCGATCCCCTCGCGCAGCAGCGCGTGCTTGGCGCCGAGGTCGGCGAGCCGCCACGTCTGGCGGCTTACCACCGCGAAGTCGCGCCCCTCGGTGAAGCGCGACCGGTCGCTCAGCACCAGCTGCGTGTAGCCGCGCGCCGCGCCCGGCGCGATCGTGGTCATGCGGCCGAGCGGGTGGTCGGGCGCCGCCACCGGCACCATCGCCAGCGCCCCCGCCGCCTCGCACTCCAGCCCCTCCACCCCGGCGGCGAGCGGCCCGGAGACGCCGATCGCGGCGGCGCGGTCGAGCACCATCGCCGCCACGGCGCCGAGCGCCTCGACGTGGAGCCGCAGCGCCACCGTGGGATATTCGCGCGCGAAGCCGCGCAGCACGCGCCCGAGCCGCTCCGCCGGCAGCATCACGTCGACCGCGAGCACCACCTCCGCCTCCAGCCCCTGGAGCAGCCCGCGCGCCTTGGCGCGCAGCCCGTCGATCCCCGCGGCGACCGCTCGCGCCTCGGCGAGCACCGCGCGCCCCGCCTCGGTCAGCACCGGGCGGCGTGTGCCCTCGCGCTCGAACAGCGTCAGGCCGAGCTGCGCCTCCAGATTGGCGACGCCGTAGCTCACCACCGATACCGCGCGGTTGAGCCGGCGCGCCGCCGCGCCGAAGCTGCCCTCGTCGACGATCGCGAGGAAGAGGCGCAGCTGGTCGAAGGTCGGCGTGCCGGGCTCGCTCACTGTTCCACTTCCTCGAACATGACGGACGAATTTATCCGGCTGAACGCGAGGGTCCGCAAGCCCTAGATCATCGCCATGCACCGGCCACCAGCGGCCTAACAGGAGTGAACAGCATGATCGACCTCCGCCCCCTCGCCTCGCTCGGCGGCGCCAACCACGGCTGGCTCGACGCCAAGCACCATTTCTCATTCGGCGGTTACCATGACCCGGCGCGCACCCATTGGGGCAACCTGCGCGTGTGGAACGACGACACGATCGCGCCCAAGACCGGCTTCCCGCCGCACCCGCACCGCGACATGGAGATCATCACCTATGTCCGCGAGGGCGCGATCACGCACCAGGACAATCTCGGCAACGCCGGCCGCACCGAGGCGGGCGACGTCCAGGTGATGAGCGCGGGCACCGGCATCCGCCACGCCGAGTATAACATGGAGGACGTGACCACGCGCATCTTCCAGATCTGGATCGTGCCGACGCGCACCGGCGACCAGCCGCAATGGGGCGCCAAGCCCTTTCCCAAGGGCGAGCGCTCGGGCCAGTTCGTCACGCTCGCCAGCGGCTATGACGGCGACGGCGACGCGCTGCCGATCCGCACCGACGCGCGCGTGGTCGGTGCGACCCTGCGCAAGGGCGAGCGCGCCGACTATCCGCTCGGCCGCGACCGCAAAGCCTATCTGGTGCCCGCCACCGGCGCGGTCGAGATCGACGGCGTGCGGGTCAACGCGCGCGACGGCGCCGCGATCAGCGCGGTCGAGGTGCTGAGCGTCACCGCGCTGGAGGACAGCGAATTGGTGCTGGTCGACGCCGCCTAGGGGGACGCGGCGGCGTGTCCTGTGCTGGGCACGCCGCTCAGGCCCGGTTCAGCGCACGACGAGCTCGGTGACGACCCGACACCCGTCGACCCGGCCGAGCTGGACAAAGACGTGGATCGCGCCGCGGACATAATCGAGCACGTCCGCGCGGCTCAGCCGCGTCCCGCCCTGCAATACCAGGAGCGCGATCTGCTCCACCGCGCCCGCCGCGCTGTCAGCGTGCACCGTCGCCATCGATCCGGGATGGCCGGTGTTGATCGCGCGCAGGAAGGCGACGGCCTCGACGCCGCGCAGCTCGCCCAGGATGATCCTGTCCGGGCGCATCCGCAGCGCGGCGGTGACGAGATCGTCCGCGCTTACCTGCGCCTCGCCCAGCGCGCCGCGCACCGCGACCAGGCCGACGTGATTGGCGTGCGGCGGGCGCAGCTCGGAAACGTCCTCGATCGTGATCAGCCGCTCGTGCGGCGGGATCTCGCGCAGCAGCGCGTCAAGGAAGGTCGTCTTGCCCGACGAGGTCCCGCCCGAGACCAGGATGTTGCGTCGCCGGCGCACGGCCGCGCGCAGCAACCCGGCGATCTCGCCGCGCGCGCGCAGCTCGTCCAGCGCCGCGTCTACCCGAAGCATCGCCCGTGCTTCCGCCAGCGGCGCGAAGGCGCCCGCGGCGGAGAGGTCGTCGAGTGACAGATCGGCGACGACGGGGCGCCGGATCGCGAGCGCCAGCGCGCCGCGTGTCGCCGGCGGCGCGATCACCTGCACCCGCTCGCCGCCCGGCAGCGTCGCCGAGAGCAGCGGGTGCGCCCGGCTGATCCCTTGGTGCGAGAAGGCGGCGACCTGCTCGACCAGTCGCCGCAGCGCCGCCGCGTCGAGCGCGGGCACGTCGAGCCGCTCGGTCGCGCCGCCCAGCGTCTCGATCCACACTTCGCCGGGGCGGTTGACGTAGAGGTCGGTGACGTCCCCGCGCGCCAGCAGCGGCGCCAGCGGGGCGAGGCCGCGGTGCAGATAGCGCCAGCCGTCCTCGCTCACCGCGCCGCTTCCGACTCGGTGAAATCGAGGTCGCGCGCGACGAACACGCCGACGCTGCGCCCGGGCGGCACGCGCAGCGTCGGCACGATGTCGCTTCCCGTGGCCGGCACCGTCGCCGCGACCCTGCTGCCTGCGCCGGGTAGCGCGACGATCACCGGCGAGCGGCTGCCGCGCCCCGCCATGGTGACGCCCAGGTCGAGCACAGACTGGAGGATCGCGCCGCTGAAGCGCTCGAGGAAGTGCGTGTTGACGTCGGCGCGCACCCCGCCGCGGCCGACCGGATCGGCCGCGGGCGAGCCAATCGCGATCGTCACTCCGTCCGGCCGGATCAGCCGCGACCACAGGATCACCGCCCGATTCTGCCCGCGCTGCGTGTCGGAGCCATAGTCGCCGATCAGCCGGCTGCCGCGCGGGATCAGCACGCGCGTCCCGTCGAAGCCGCGCACGTCGCGCTGCACCAGCGCGCGCGCGAAGCCCGGGCTGGTCGAGTCGAAGCCGGTCTCGAGCACCGCCGGGATCAGCGTGCCCTGCGCCACGGTGGTCGCGCGGTTCGCGAGCATCGCGGCGCGCGCGCGGCTGGTCGAGAGCACCGGCTGCCGGCCCGCGCCGTTCTTCTCGTCCGCGGCGGCATCCGTGCCATGGTCGACATCGAGCGGCGCGGACGTGTCGACGATGAGTGCCTGACCCGGCGCGACGCGTGGGGGGGCGGCCGGCGTGGACGGCGTCTTCGCGGGCGCGGGCGCGGGTGTGCCGACGCTCGGCCCGGTCGCCCCGGCGGGGGTGCGCGCGTGAGTTGACACCGCCGGCGCCACCGGCGCCGACATCGGGTGCGGCTCGGGTGCCGACGGAGCAACGGCGCGCGACGGCGCGGGGGTCGGGGGAGCAGGAGGTATCATCAGAGGCGGCGGTGCGGCGACCACCTCCGCCGCCCCGCTCGGCGCCACCGCCGGCACCACCGCCGCGCGCCGCCGCTCCTCGAGCAGTCCGAACAACAGCGCCGCGGCGGCGATCGCGGTCAGCGTGATCGCCCCTGCCGAGAGGCCGGGGCGCGGCCGCGCGACGATCGGCCGCACGTCGCGCTCCCGCGTCGCGGGGTCGAGCGTTGCGCGCGGGTCGCCGCCCGCCGCCTCACGCGCCGCGGTCACGGCAGCGTCATCGTCGGCGGCACGGTCGGCGCTGCGCCCGGCGCGGCAGAAGCGGGCAGCGCCTCCTCGCTGCGGCGATAGCGGCGAACTTGGAAGCCGAGCGGATTGACGAAGCGGTCCGCGGTGCTGAGCGGCTCGCCGGAGAAGCCGTATCGGATCACCGCCACCCAGGGGCGCGCCGGCTGCAGCGTGCCGCCGACGTCGCGTCGTCGGGTGTCGTAGCGCACCAGCGCGACGCCGCTGCCCAGCGGGGTGACGCTCTTGACCTCGACCGCGACGACCGTGGTGCGCGGATACAGCGCGAGCGGGCTCGCCGGATCCGAGGCTTGCATGGCGGTGAGATAATCGGCGCGCGCCTGCCCCACCGACCACAGGCCGACCTTGCGATAGTCGCTCTGCACGGTGTCAACGTCGAAGCCCTCGCGGGCGATGACATATTGCACCAGCAACGATTGCGTCAGCGCGCGGTCGGGGACGACGCGCTCGGCGTCGAAGGGCTTGAGCGCCTGGACGTAGCCGGTCTGGCGATCCACCATCAGCGTGTACGGTACCACCGTCTTGAGCGGCAGCAGCGCGACCAGCGCGAGCGCCTCACACACGGCCACGACCGTCGCTGCCGCGGCGACGAGCCACGCGGTACGGCGCGAGCGGAACAGCGCGTCGCGCCGGTCCTGCGCCCAGCTCGCGCCGTGAGCGAGATGGTCGGGCTGTGCGGACGCGGGCGGCATCGATCGTCCGTGGGCGCTGGGCTGCGTCATCGCGCGTATTCGACGATCGTGATATCCTCGCCGTCCGGCCAGCGCGTACAGGTGTCGCTGCCGAAGACGATCACCTGACGATCAGCAAGAAAGGCCGCCATCAACATGGCGAACTGCGCCTTGCCCGCTTCGGACTTCTCGTCGCGGATAAGCATGTAGGTCTGCGTCGCGCAGGCGGGGCGCGCTCCACGTCCCTCGACCTCGACCATCTGCAGGCCATCGGTTTCGCGCGTGTAGAGCTGGAGGATCTTGCCCGTGACGGAGCTCGCTAGAGCGGCTGCGGGCGCCAACGTCGCAAGGGTGAGCGACATGGCGCCGACGATCCCCGATATCATCTCACGTCGGCGTAACTTCATCGCTTGGCTCCGCTGCCTCATCTCCATCACCGCGCGTCACGCAGGCTGCCGCCGCGGGAGGTGCGCTGCGTCGTGCGCCGCCGGACGCTTTGCCCGATAGCAGTGGTCGCACCCGCCTGCGGCTCGCCAGCGGAGCGTGCGGCGGCACCGCTGATCGCTGCCGCGCGTGTGATCGCACGGTCGCGCAGCCACTTGCGATAGTCGAGCTCGTCGCTGTCGGCGGTCTCGAACAGCAGCCCGCGCAGGTGGATGACTTGGAGCAGCAGCCCGTCGCGCGTCTCCAGCGTGTGCGCGTCGACGTGGCGTGCGTAGGGCAGGTGACTGCCAACCGACCGCTCACGCGCGATGAGGTTCGGGTCGCGCGTCAGGGCCGGTAGGAGTTGCATCGCCAGATCGCGTGGTTGCGCACCCGCGGGCAGCGGCCGACGCGCGCCAGCCACAGGTCGAAAATGCGCGGCTCGCGCACGCACAGCGCCATGCCGGCAAGGCGAATCAGCAGCGCCGCGGCGATCACCCACGCGCCGTGCGAGAGCAGGAACAGCTCGGTCGCGAGCACCGCGTTGGCGGTGAAAAAGCTGTAGGTGACCCCGGCGAACATCTGCGGGCGAGTCAGCGCGACGAACAGCCGGTCACGCTCGATCTCCGCCACGTTCAGCCGCCCAGCGTGGCGGTGGTGCGGATCCCCGCGACGATGCTGGCCGCGCCGAACAGGATGAAGCATCCCAAGATCACGGTGGCCCCGTAGCGCCAGTTTATTCGCCCCGTGAGCATCATGAAGCCGACGACCGCGACCGCGATCACCGCCGCGACCGTGGCCACCGTGCCGAGCAGCGTCCCCTGCAGCCAGTGGACCGCGCCGACGATCGCCCCCGAGCCGGCGGGATCGCTGCCCAGCTCCTGCGCGGCGGCGGTCGACGCGCAACAGAGGAACAGCGCCGTGCCGGTCGCCATCGCCGCTCGCGCTCGTCTCACGCACTCACTCCCACCTACCGCGTCGCCGGACGCCGCACGCCGCGCCCGCGGCCCGCGGTCGGCCGGCGACGGCGTCTCGTTCATTATAGGTGCGGCACATGCGATCGCGGCGGTCGTGGCGCGGAATGATCGGCCGAGCGGGGCGAACAGCGCCGAATGGCTGACGCCGTCCGCTGCCGGGCCGACCCGCGACGCCCCGATCCGCTCGGAGGAGCGGCGGCCAAGTCGCACGACAGCCCCGCCGGCTCGATCCGGCGCCGCCGACCCGACGGGTCATGGGCGACGCGCGTCGTCGCGTCGCCCGCCCTGCCCTCTCACACGAACGTCACCGCCGCGCAGCGCTCCAGCGCGTCATAGCCGAGCGACAGCCCGCGCCCGTCGCGTAGCGGCATCATGCGAAGCCGCTGCGGCAGAACTCAGCGCTTCGATTTGTAGCGCGCTATGTCCGAGCCAAGATCCGGATCGTCGGCGAGTGCGTCCAAGGTGGCCTTGGCCTCGGGTGAGCGCGATCTACGGAGATTGTCGACGAAGAAGATGCGCGTGCGACCGTGGACCGGGTTCGACACGAGTTCGATCAGTTCACCGCGCCGGTCCGGCTTGGCGATCGCGGACAGCGCGACGGCGAGACCGGTCTTCATACCCGTATCAGGCGGCTCCTTCTCATAGGCGGCGCGGAGGATCGGCCACGCATAGGCCGCCTCCTTTACCGCCAGCGCACGCCCGATCCCCTCGCGATTTCGGTCGAGGTACGGCCCATCGAGATGCTGCAGCAAGACGGGGATCGCACTCTCATATGGTACCGGCGTGTTGACCAGTTCCCAAGGGCTTCTCACATCCCAGCCGACTTGCTTAAGTTCCGTCGCAAGTGGCGCGCTGCCCTCGTCCATAATCCTAATTTTTCCGGCGGTTTCGGCCGCTTTCTTTCTTGCTCTGGCCTGGGAGACAGGGTCTCCGCCAAGTCGCGCCAGCAGCTCTGCCGCCGTAATTGGACCCTTTCTTCTTATTATCACCTACTCACCTGTAATGTGTCTAATATGAATGTCACCAGACATCATCAACTCTCCCTAGTCGCCGCTCAATCTTGAATTAGACCTTATATACAAGCTGAATGCAAGACCGCTTCGCTTGCTGTAAGCAAGATACGACCGCAATTGACTCGAGAAATAGATATTCAACGTTCTTCACTTTGCTCAGTGTAGTTCTATTTATGCCATCCGGATATCGCCGCTGCCCTCCTGGCAAGTCTGTAGTACCCTTCGGCCCAATGTCGTAATGCGCGCGAACCGCGGCTTCTCCCTGAGCTCCAATCCTGCCGATGTGGAAGACGCGTCCGACCCGGCATAGCAGGTTGCAGGGCACTTTCGCCGTGACAACCACCTCGGCACCGACGGTGCCGTCAGGACCACTCGTCGACGCGGTCGCGCCAACGTCCATGCGGCCCAGCGTGCCCTGCGTGCCCTGCGTGCCCTGCGTGCCCTGCGTGTCGAACTGCACCCTCGCGCCGAGGCCCGGAGCCGCGCTCGTCCGCCTCCAGCCAGCGCCGCCGCGTCCGGTCCGCCCCGTCGTACCACACCAAAGGCTCGTCCGCCCCCGCCCCCGGCACGTAGCGCGCCACCACCGCGCCCGCGCGCCGCTCCGTCACCAGCTGCGCGCCGTCCCACTCCCACGCCAGACCCGCCGGCTCCACCTGCACCAGCCGACCCAGCGGGTCATAGCCCAGGCGCCGGTCCGCCGCCGCGCCGTCCGCCCCCGCCGCCACCAGCCGGTCGTGCAGGTCGTACACGTAGCGGTCGCCCCCGCTCGCCCCGTGCGCGCTCGTCAGGTTGCCGCGCGCGTCATAGCTCGGCACCACCGCCCCCGAGCGCGTGTACTGGTTCAGCGCGTTCACCCCGTAGCCGCGCGTCACGTCCATCGGCGCGCGATACGCCAGCGTCCGGTCCGACAGCGTCCGCCCGGTGATCTGCCCCGCCGCGTTCGTGTCGAGCCCGATCGACACGCCGCCCACGCCCAGCGTCCCCAGCCACGGCGTCCCGCCGTAATCGTAGCTCGTGTTCGCGCCGTTGCCGAGCAGCCGCCGCGTCCGCCGACCCAGCGCGTCATACTCGTACGACGCCAGGCTGTGACCGCTGTCCTCCGTCACCGCGGTCAGCGCGCCGGTCGGGTCATAGTCGTAGCGCACCCAGAAGCCGTCGCCCCAGGTCAGCCGCACCCGCCGGCCGGCCGCGTCATAGTCGCTGCGCAGCGTCCCCGAGGCGCCCGTCTCGCTCACCACCCGCCCGAGCGCGTCATAGCCGTAGCCCACGCTCTGCCCCGCCACGTCGCTCACGCTCACCGTGCGGTCGAGCAGGTCGTAGCCGTAGGTCGTCGTCGCGTCGCTCGCCCCGGTCGGCGACACGAACGTCACCGTCGCGCGACGACCCAGCCCGTCATAGCCGAACGACAGCGCGCGACCGTCCCGCAGCCGCACTCCCGCCAGGTCGCCGTTGACCGCGAAGCTCAGCTCACGATAGTCCGCCGGCCCCGCCGCGCAGTCCGCCACGCTCGCCACCGCGTAGCAGCTCCGCCACGGACGGTCGAAACCGTCGCGCGCATAGGCCGTCGGATGGTCGTCACCGTCGGTCACCACCGCCACCACGCCGTTCGCGCTGTAGCTCGTCCGCTCGGTCGACGGCGTCGCGCTGCCATAGCCGCTCGTCTGCCACCGCACCCGGCCGAGCAGGTCATAGCCGCGACGCACCACCCGGTCGGTGCCGTGAGGACCCGTCTGCGGCGTGCACGCGTCGCCCGCTTTGTCCCACTGCGACGGGTCGAGCCGCGTCACGCTGCACTCCGGGCGGCCATGGCCGTCGTAGCTCTGCTGGCTCAGCGCATAGGTCTTTCCGCCCAGCGCGAGCGCCTGGCGCACCGGACGGTGATAGCCGTCATAGCCGTAATCGAGCCGCTGCAGCGGGGTGAAGCCGCCGAAGTCGGGCGCGGCCGGACTCGTGTCCGTGCCCTGCTCGACCGACCCCACGCTGCCGTCGGCATTGTAGGTCACCCGCGTCGCGCGTGCCGCGCGCGGGCCGTCGCCGTCCGGGTCGGGCAACACCGTGCCGGTCGGTCGGCGCAGCAGATCGTAGCGGGTGCGCACCGTGTCGGCCGGGCCTACCAGCGGCCCATCGGCGGCCGTCACGTCGCCGATCGTGTCATAGGCGAAGCTCGTCGTCGCGCTCAGCACCGCGGCATCGTCGGGAGACGCCCGGCCCCCCGCCGCGCGCGCGATCGACGCCACGTTGAGCCCTTCGCCGTAGCTCAGTGCCGTCACTGTCTCGTCGGCGGTGCCGGCGCAGTCGACCCGCGTAGCGCAGACGGAGAGCCGCGAGGGCAGCCACACGCCGGGGGCGGAGTCGATGAGGTTGCCGTCGTCGTCATATTGCGGCGTCGTATCGATCGCCGCGCCGTGCGCGTCGAACTTGTCATAGTCGTAGCGCGCGGTCGCGCGCCGTGCCGGCTGACCCGGATCCGCCGCGGGCCGTGTCACGCTGCGCACCCCGCCGTGGACCGGATCGTAGCTATAGTCGGTCACGCCGCCGCGGGCGTCGGTGGTGGTGAGCGGCTGGTTGCACGTCAGCGGGTTGTCGCATGTCGCCGGATAGGTCGCGCTGGTGACGATGTCCGCCGGGGTGCCGGGCGTCTTCGACACGATCCTGGTCTCGACGACGTTGCCCCGGTCATCGTAGCTGAACCTAGTGTAATTGCCTTCGGGTTCGGTCACGCGCAGGAGCAGGCCGCTGTCCGGGTCATACTCGTATCGCCGCGTCAGGACCGGCCCGTCCGGCTCGGCTTGCCACTCTTCGCGCAGCAGGTTGAACAGCGTCTCGCTGAACACGTATCGCCGCGCCGGCAGGTCGCCCTCGACGACCGTCATCGTATGGGTGAGGTCCTCGTTGTCTGTACGGGAGTAGGTCGTCGTCACGCCGCCATTCGTCACGGTGGGGCTGCCCTCCCCGACGATCACCTCGTCGTCGCTGGTCGAGCCCGGCCGCCGCACGCTGATCGTGCCATCGGCGCGGGTCACCGTCGTCCGCTGTCCTGCCGCGTCGGTCGCCGAGCCGTCGGCGTCGACCGAGACCTGGCGCAGACACCCCGCGCCCGACGTCGCGCCGCACCCGTCGGCGAGGCGGCCGATCCCGTAGCCGGTGCGCTGGAACCATGGCATCGTCCAGGAGCCAGTGTCGGGCAGCTCGCTCTGCCCGTATAGCAGCCGCAGGACATAGCCGTTGGTCGACAGCGAGCCGAGCCGCATCCAACGCTTTTTCTTCTTGCGGATGGCGGAATGCCGGGTCGTGCCGCTGTCATAGTTGAAACTGACCGTGAGACCGTCGTGGCGCCGCAGCGACACCGGCAGGTAATTGCTGGGCGTGTTCGCGATCTGGTAGTGTTCCAGCCATTTAAGCCGGAACATCAGCTGGTCCCCGGAGCGATTGGTGTAGATGAAGTCGTTGCCGATCAGCTGGAGCGTCTCGCCCTTCTTCATCAGCGGGACGAACCCTCCACCGTCCTGCTGGAGGAATTCGGTGGTGATGTCGCCGATCGAGACGAAATAGCCGCTCCCCTGGATCAGCAGCCGCGCGCGCGTGAGATCGTCGGCCCCATCGGACCAGCGCAGCGCGGTATCGCCGCTGCCGATCTACAACGACGCGTAGTGACCAACGAAGCGGCCGGTCGCGAGATCGATCCCGTTCTTGTCGACCGTTTGCCCCGGCGTGCCGGGATCGACGTAGACGGGCCCGAGCTCGGGATCATCGTCGCTAACCTGCGCTCGCGCGGAAGCGGCTGCAATCAGAGAGACGAACAGCAACAGGCCGCGACAGACGGCGGGGAGAATGACGGACACGACGGCGCTTTCCCATATGCGCCAGCCGCGACACTCCCGCAGAACGCGACGCCAGACCCTGACGGATTGGCGATGACGCGGCTTACACCCGCCTCGTCGCGACGCCTCCGCGCCACGCCGATCGAGCCGTTCTGTGCCGCACCACGATCATCGCCGCCCTCCGCCACATTATAGGCGGGGCAGGACGGCGGCATCGCGCGGCGCGCGAGATACCAGCTTCTCTCACGCCGGGATGGGTCAGCGGGCGCCGCTCAGCCGCGCCGATCCTGCCGTCCGGCGGCGAAGCCGCGCAGCCACTCCGTGCGTTCATACCGCACCAGCGATGTGAGATACGGGCAGTCGCCGAGCGCCCCGCGCACGTCGGCGCCGCGTGCCCAACCTTCATTATACGCCGTCGGTTCCGACATCTCACGCGATGACGCGCGCGCCCGATCGGACGATCGCATGACGATCATCCACTTTCCCCCTTTGACAGCGTGCGCGACCGAACGGCCGGACGCCGCCGCGCATAGACCGGCCGCCCACGAGCCCCTTCGCCTGATCGAAAGACCGCCACGCGATGCGCCCCGGCTACACTCCCGATCTAATTGTCAAATTGGTATTGTTTCGGCCCTGCCATCATGACAGCATGGTACCTACCAACACGGGAGGGAGCGGGTCCGCCGCGCGGTAATGGCCATTAGCCAGCCGTGCGCGTGCGGGTGCGGGAAGGTCGCGCGACAGCGATCGCCGCGCGCGCATGTCTCACCCGCGCTCGTTGGCGAACGAAGGGGAAGACATGATGATGTTCAGGGGAATGCTCGCCGCGTCCTGTTGCGCGGCGGCGCTGATGGCGCTGCCCGCCGCAGCGCAGGTCACCACCGATAGCGCGACCGACACCGATCAGGGCACCGCCAAACCGATCGGCGATCCGGTCGCCTCGGCCAAGCTCGCGGCCGACGTGCAGCGCGCCGGTGAGGCGGACGGTAGCGCGAGCAGCGGCGACGTGGTCGTCACCGGCACGCGCATCGTCCGCCCCAACAATCGCTCGGCCGCGCCGATCGTCACCACCACCGCCGCCGACATCGCCGCGCAGGGTGCGACCACGATCGAGGAGGTGGTCAACCGCCTGCCGCAGGTGCAGGTCAACAGCGAGCAGAACTTCAGCGATTCCGAGGGGCGCCAGCGCATCAAGCTGCGCAGCCTGGGCTATGAGCGCACGCTGATGCTGATCGACGGGCTGCGCATCGGCCTGCCCAACACCGTCGACGTCGGCATCATCCCCAACGCGCTGGTCGAGCGGATCGACGTGCTGACCGGCGGCGCCTCGTCGGTGTACGGGTCGGACGCGGTCTCGGGCGTCGTCAACTTCGTGCTGAAGAAGAACTTCACCGGCGTCCGCATCGACGGCAACTACAGCTTCTTCAACCACAACAACCGCAGCAGCGCGGTGACGGAGGCGGCCGAGCGCGCCGGCTTCAACGCAGTGGACGGGCTGAGCAACGACGGCGGCCGCGCCGACGTCAGCCTCGCCGCCGGCGCCGACCTGTTCGACGGGCGCGTGAACATCACCAGCTTCATCAACTATCGCCAGTCGAGCCTGGTCAAGCTGGTGGATCGCTCGAACAGCGTCTGCGAGGTGACCCAGCCGAGCAACACCGCGCCGCTGTCGTGCACGCGCGCCAGCTACACCCCGGCCGGCACGATCATCCCCCAGTCGGGCGCCTTCGCGGGGCAGCAGTTCGTCAACAACCCCAACGGGAATGGCACCTTCATCCCGATCAACAGCGGGCCGGCGGGCAGCTCGGCGAACCCGTATGACGACTGGGCGTTCCAGCGCCCGTTCAACCGCGTCAACGTCGGCGGCTTCCTCACCGCACAATTGGCCGATGACATCGAACTCTACAGCAACGTGCTGTTTTATCGCGACAAGTCGTACAATACCCAGCTCAACCGCACGTACAGCTACTCCGTCTACGGCGACACGCCGTTCCAGGTGAACTGCGACAACCCCTTCCTGTCCGGGTCGCAGGCGCAGGTGCTGTGCGGCACCAACGCGGGCGTGGCGGGCGCGTTCGCGCCGCTCGACGTGCGCTACCGCTTCGACGGTCTGCCGCTAACCCAGCAGAAATTCACCAACGAGGGCTATCGCATCGTCGCCGGCCTGCGCGGCAAGGGCTTCAACGACGTCTGGTCCTATGACATCGCTGGCATGGTGTCGCGCGCGCGGCTCGACACGATCGACGTGCCGTTCGCGCGCTTCGACCAGATCAACCGCTCGCTCGACGTGGTCAACGTCGGCGGCACGCCGACCTGCCGCTCGGTCGTCAACGGCACCGACCCGAGCTGCGTCCCGTTCAACGCCTTCGTGCCGTTCAACCGCGACCAGGCGACCAACAACTACCTGTACGGCGGCGCCACCGGCGGGATCAGCACGCGGATCCCGCGGCTGCTCCAGTTCCTCGGCACGGTGAGCGGCGACCTCGGCAAATACGGCATCACCTCGCCCTTCGCGCAGCAGGGCGTCGCGCTCGCGCTGGGCGCCGAATATCGCGAGGAGATGGAGCGGACGATCGTCAACGAGATCTTCGTCCAGAACAACGGCGGGCAGAACCAGCGCGTCACGCAGAACATCTTCGAGGCCAACGCCGAGATCCAGGCGCCGCTGGTAGAGGACCAGTCGTGGACGCGGCTGCTCCAGCTCAACGGCGGCTATCGCGTCTCCAAGTACAACCGGCTCGCCGGCAAGTTCGACACCTGGAAGATCGAGGGCCTGTGGTCGCCGGTGGCGGACATCACCTTCCGCGCCTCGTACAACAAGTCGCAGGCGGCGCCCGGCGTCGGCGCCGCGGCGGGGGCGACCAACATCACGTGGAACCAGGGCTTCTACTCCGATCCCTGCGCGCCGCGCATCGACCCGGGCAACCCCAACGGCCCGCGGCTCGCGCCGCTCGGCACGCCGGCGCAGTGCGCCAACACCGGGCTGCCAGCCAACCTCTACGGCAGCACGACCCTGATCTGCCCCAACGACGCCTGCACCGTGCGCGAGGGCGGCTTCAACCTGACGCCGGAGAGCGCCTTCACCAAGACGTTCGGCGTGGTGCTGCGCCCGCGCTTCCTGCCGGGGCTGACCGTCTCGATCGACCGCTGGCTGATCGACCTCAAGGATCAGTTGGTGTTCCTCCAGCCGCAGGACATCATCAACGAGTGCCTCAATACCGGGCTGGAGTATTTCTGCCGCGGCATCGTGCGCAACGCCGCGGGCACGCTGTCGAGCTCGCCCGCGACCAGCCCGGCGAGCGGCTGGGTCGCGCGTGGCTCGTCGAACGGCTATACCGAGCAGTCGTACGGCTGGGACTTCCAGGGCCAGTACAATCTCGGCCTTGGCAATTACGGCAAGCTCGACATGAGCTTCAACGGCACGCTGATGACGCGCAACGGTGGCCAAGCCTCGCCCGCGGCGATCAAGCGCAACTGCACCGGCTATTTCGGCGCCGGCTGCGGCGAGAGCATGCCGCGCTGGCAGCACCAGCTGCGCACCACCTGGACCGCGCCGGACAACAGCACCAGCGTCTCGGTCAACTGGCGCCACCGCGCTGCCATGCCGCTGACCTTCTACGCGCCCGAGGACACCGGCATCCCGCAGCAGGACGAGAGCGCGCGGCGGGACCAGTTCCCCGGCATCGGCGCGTACGATTGGATCGACCTGGCGCTGACGTTCGACATCAGCAAGCAGATGACCTTCCGCGTCGCCGCCAACAACCTGTTCGACCGCGATCCCCCGATCGTGCCCGACAGCCGCTCGACCATCGGGCTGCTGCGCGGCAACACGATCATGGGCTATGACCTGCTCGGCCGGCAGATCGTCGCGGGCGTGTCGCTGCGGCTGTGACCTAAACTGAGCGGCCGTGCGCTCCCCACCGGGAGGCACGGCCGCTCCCTCACCCGTCGCCGCGTTCGCCGAGGCGGACGCCAAGCGTCAGCCGCACCGAGCGCGGCGGCTGATATTCGAGCGGCAGGCCGTAATGCGGGTCGAGCGTGCCGGCGCGATTCTCGCCATATTCGTTATAATCGGTGCGCGCCGCCAGCCCGAGCAGGTTGAACACGTCGATCGAGACGAAGCTGCCCGGCAGCCGCGGCAGGTCGAGCTGCGCGTTGACGTCGAGCTGCCGCCGCCAGTCGCTCGCGAAGGCGGTGCCGCGCGGCACCAGATAGGTCTCGCGGCCGCTCGCCGGGTCGCGGAAGACCTGTCGCGCGGAGAAGCGCGGCTGCGCGCAATAATAGCTCCCGTTGTCGTAGGCCGCGGCGAAATTGGCGGCGTCGTAATAGGTGCCGAGGCAGGAGAAATGCCGCGGTGACTCGATCAGCACGTTGGCACCGACCCGCCAGTGCGCGCCGATGCCGTAGCTGCCGAGCAGTTTGACCGTGTGCGCGCGCTCGTTGGGCAGGATGCCATCGGCCCCGTCGAGCAGCCCGGGCTGGTCGAAATCCTGCGTCTCGCCGGCGTTGCGCTGGCCGTTGTCCGATTTGACCGAGCCCTCGTAATTACCGCGCAGCCGCGTGTAGGTGTAGCTCGCCTGGAGCGACCAGCGATCGGCGTAGCCGCGCTGCACCTCGAGCTGGACGCTGTCATAGTCGCGCCGCGCCTTGGGCAGCGCGAGCGCCGCCGCGCTGAGCCGCGCCACGCCGCACTGGCGCGGATCGACGTCGCAGCGCCCGTTGAGCCGCACCGTCACGTCGCTGCCCGGGTTGGCGAGCACATATTGGTGGAAGCCGGTGAACACGTCCTCGCAGCCGGCGATGCCGTTGTCGCGGCAGTAAGCGATCGCCGCCGCGTCCACCGCCATGTCGTCGAGCGCGCGGCCGAGCCGGCGGTTGATATAGGCCGCGCGGAACCGCCACGCGCCGAGCCGCTGCTCGACGCCCAGGTTCCACTCGTCGGTATAGTTCGGCTGGAGCGTGCTCGAGATCAGCCCGTCGGTCGGCACCTTGACGCCGCTGCGGAAGACGCCGGAGCAGAGCTCGCCCGCGTTGGGCGCGACGGCGGGGCACGGGTGACCGCGGGTCGCCGCACCGAGCCCGAGCATGTTGCCGCGCGCGTCGAAGCGCAGGCCGAGCGGCACGCCGGCGGAATCGACCACGCGCGGGTCGACTCCGGCGGGATACGCGAAATCCTGCTGGTAGTTCAGGCCGGCACCGCCGAGATGCACGTCGATGTCGGTCGAGACCGGCAGGAAATAGCGGTTCCATGAGCCGAACAGGCTGGTGCGATGGTCGCCGAACACGTCCAGCGCGGCGCCGAGCCGCGGCCCCCATTGGTCGCCCGAGCGGAAGAAGGTGGCGCCGTCGATCGCGTCGTTGCTGAAGCGGTCGTCGCGCAGCCCGGGCTGGAGCGTCAGCCGGTCGCCGAGCAGCGACCAGCTGTCCTGCACGTAGAAGGACTCGTTGCGCGCGTGCCAGACGCCCGCGTTCCGCGAGAAGCTGCGACGGATATACTCTGGCATGAGTGTGAAGTAATGACCGCCGTTAAACGAGGTGTCGCTGACGGAGGTGAGCGACTCTCGCTCGACTCCGGCACGTACATGGTGCGCGCCCGCCAGTCTTAGATGCGCGTCCGCGTCGGCGCGGTAGAAGCGGCGTGTGTCGCCGCCGGCAGAACGATAATAATCGTAGCCTCGCACGATCTTGGTGTCGCCGCTGAGTGTGCTCGTCACAACCGCCAGTTCCGGATCGGCTTCATGCTCACCGGCGTCGTGGTTCTCGCCGTACGATCCCGACAGCGACAGCCAGGGCGCGAACTGGCCATGGTAGGTGACGACGAAATTGTTGCCGCCATGGGTCTCGTCCACCCCGCCGATCGCCGCGCCGACCCGGTCGCTCGCGGCGTCGAAGGCGCGATAGCGGTAATGGTCGGTGTAGCGGTTGCGGAAGAACGTCGCTTCCAGTCGCTGGCCGTCGCTGATCACCGCGTCGACCTTGGCGCCGAAGAACGGCGAGCGGTCGCTCTTCCGCTCCTGCCGCGCGTCGAGCAGATTGACCTTGGTCTCGCTGCGGCTGTTGGGGTTGTAGAGCGCGTAGAGGAACAGGTGATCGCGGATGATCGGGCCGCTGACATAATAATTGGCTTCCGCCTCGCTCCGCGCGTGCTCGCGGTAGCGCCAGGCGTAGCTGTCGGGCGAGGTCGCGCGCAGCCGATCGGGCGCGTAGCTCACCAGCGCGCCGGCCTTGAAGCGGTTCGAGCCCGATTTAGTGACCGCGGTAACCGCGCCACCCAGCACGCGGCCGAACTCCGCCGGCAGGCCGTAGGTCTGCACCGAAAACGACTGGTAGAATTCGATCGGCGGCGTGTTGCCGCCGAGGAAGGTGCGGAAGTTGGTGACGTTCAGCCCGTTCACGTAATAGGCGTTCTCGGCCACGGTGGCGCCCGACAGGGAGGCGAGGCTGCCGAAGGTCGTGTCGCCCGCGTTGGTGCCGGGCGCGAGCAGCGTCAGCGCCGTCTGGTCGCGCGCGATCGGCGAACGGTCGAGCAGCCCGCCGACGTCGCCGATCGCCACGCCGCCGGTTCCCGGCCCGAGATCGTTGACGCGCCGCGCTTGCCCGGTGACGACCACGTCCGCCACGGCGCGCTCCTCCGCCGCCGGCGCGCCGACCGTGAACGTATAGGCGTTCACCGCCCCCGCGCCGATCGTCACCGTGTCGGTCAGCGTGGCCGCGCCGGGCAGCTCGATCGTCACCTCGTAGCGGCCGATCGGCAATGCGGCGACGCGGAACGAGCCGTCGCGCGACACCGCCGCGACGCGCGTGAACCCCTGTGCCTCGGACCGCAGCGTGACCGCGCCGCCCTCCGCGCGCGTGCCGTCGGCGCGCTGCACCGTGCCCGACAGCGCTCCGGTGGTATAGTCTTGCGCCTGGGCCGGCCCGCCTACTACAAGCGCGGGTATGGACGCGGATAGATATGCTATCGATCTTGCCGCGGCTGCTGGCAGCAGCGCTCGTCCGGCGCGACGGGTCGCCCGCATCTTTACTTCCCCTTGTCTATCGTTGACGCTCCCTCTGGCTCACCCGAACGAGCCAGCGGGGAGGAAGACTAAGGATAAATCGGTGGCTCGCACGAGATAGACGGTAGCCCATCTTGGCGAGAGGACATGACGGTCCTACTGTCGCGATCGTGTCTTATTTACCACAAGTGATCGACATTATCTGTCGCTGCACTGATCCAGTCGCAAATAACCTTGCCGCCGCCCCCGATTGCTTTGCAGCATCGTGTCCGACAGGCGCCGCGCAAGGCGCCGCAGCACAGGGAAGACCCATGAAGCGATCGCTCGCCCGACGTCACCGCCTGCTCACGCCCAGCCTGCTCACGTCGAGCCTGTTCGCGCTCACCGCCGCCGCGGCGCTGCCCGGCGTCGCGCACGCCCAGGCCGCGCCCGAGCAGGACGCCGCCCAGATCGCGGCGCAGACCGGCGAGGACGTCGTCGTCACCGGCTCGCGCATCCGCCGCGACCCGCTCGACAATCCCTCCCCCGTCGTCACCGTCGACGAGGCCGCCATCGCCAAGACCGGCCTGTCCTCGATCGCCGACGTGCTCCAGCGCATCCCGGCGTCGTCGGGCGGGCTGAACTCGAAGTTCAACAACTCGGGCAATTCGGGCAACCCGCCCGACGGCGGCGGCGTCGGCGCCGGCTCGGCCGCGATCGACCTGCGCTATCTCGGCGCCAAGCGCACGCTCGTGCTGGTCGACGGCCTGCGCTACGTCAACGGCGCCAGCGCCAGCGGCATCCCCGGCACGGTCGACCTCAACTCGATTCCCGACGTGATGATCCAGCGCGTCGAGGTGCTCCAGTCGGCCGCCTCGGCGCTGTACGGCTCGGACGCGATCGGCGGCGTGGTCAACATCATCACCCGCTCCAACCAGAAGGGCTTCCGCGCGCAGGCGCAATACGGCCAGTATCTCGGCGAGGGTGATGGCGAGACGCAGAACTACCAGCTGAGCTGGGGCGGCGGCAGCGAGCGGGTCCACCTCGACGTCGGCGGCTTCTACACCAAGCAGGACCCGGTGCGCGCCGCCGACCGCGACATCTCGCAATTCCCCAACCCGGGCCAGACCAGCTGCACCGACGCGATCGGCGGCTGCTCCGGCGCCGCGCTCAACGGCCGTATCGTGTTCAGCCCCGGCAACCCCTCGCTGCCGGCGGGCGGCACGATCACCGTCCGCAACCCGCCGCTCAACGGCCGCGGCGTCTACGACCCCACGCTGCAGGGCGGCGACTTCCGCTCCTTCACCAGCGCGGACCGCTTCAACTTCGCACCGTACAATTACTTCCTGACGCCGAACGAGCGCTACGGCGGCTTCGTCAACGCGCGCGCCGAGTTCAGCGACCTGTTCAACCTGCGCCTCAAGGCCAGCTGGGCGCATCGCCAGTCGCAGAACCAGGCGGCGTTCCTGCCGCTCAACCTCGGGCCGGACGCGGGCAACGGCAACCTGCTCGACACGATCTCGATCGACGCCACCAACCCGTACAATCCGTTCGGGATCACGCTCAACTCGGGCGCCAACGGCCAGCCCGCGACCTACTCGCTGATCGGGCGCCGCCTGATCGAGGCGGGGCAGCGCACCTACAACCAGACGGTCGACACCTTCAGCGTCACCGGCACGATCGACGGCAAGTTCCAGCTGTTCGGCAAAAACTGGTACTATGACGCCAACGCGGTGCTGGGCAGCAACGACGCGCACCAGCTCTTCACCGGCAACCTCAACGCGGCGCGGCTGGCGCAGGCGCTCGGCCCGGTGAGCCAGTGCACCGACGGCTGCGTGCCGTTCAACATCTTCGGTGGCGAGGGCTCGGTCACGCCCGAGATGCTCGCCTTCGTCGGCTTCGACGAGCGCTCGCGCAGCCAGCAGCAGCTGCGTGACTATACGTTCAACGTGTCGGGCGAGCTGTTCGACCTGCCGGGCGGGCCGATCGGCATCGCCGCTGGCTACGAGCATCGCTACCAGCAGGGCAGCTTCACCCCCGATCCGGTCATCCAGGCCGGGCTGGGCGCCGACATCCCCGCGCAGGCCGCGCGCGGCCGCTTCAACGTCGACGAGGTGTACGGCGAGATCCGGCTGCCGCTGATCCGCGACGTGCCGCTCCTCCAGCTGGTCGAGCTCAACGGCGCGGTGCGCCACTCCAACTTCTCGACCTACGGCGGCAACACCACCTACTCGGGCGGCGCGCTGTGGAAGCCGGTCAGCGACCTGCTGCTGCGCGCGCAATATGCCGAGAGCTATCGCGCCGCCTCGATCGGCGAGCTGTTCGGCGCGCAGTCGCGCTTCGACCAGACGCTGGACGATCCCTGCACCAGCGCCGCGGGCGGCCTGTTCCAGAGCAACCCGACGGTGCGCGCCAACTGCATCGCCAACGGCGTTCCCGCCGACGGCAGCTACACCGAGCCGCAGGGCGGCCAGATCAGCGTGCAGACCGGCGGCAACGCCGCGCTGCGCCCGGAGACGGCGCGCACCTGGGTGTTCGGCGGCGTGTACAGCCCGGCCTGGGCGCGACAAGGCTTCGCCAGCGCGCTCAGCCTCGAGGTCAATTACTACGACATCAAGGTCGACGGCGCGATCGCGTCGATCCCGGCGGCGGTGCTGCTCAACCGCTGCGTCCAGACCGGGGACGCGCTGTCGTGCGGCGCGGTCGGCCGCACGCCGAACGGCTTCATCTCGGCGATCAACGGCGTGCTGCTCAACACCGGCGGCATCCGCACCCGCGGCATCGATGCCACCTTCAACCTGCGCACGCAGCCGACCGGCGCCGGCACGTTCGGCCTGTCGGTGAGCGGCAACTACCTGCTCAAGTACGAGGAGATCGTTCCCGCCACCGAGGGCACGACCAGCACCGAATATACCGGCACCGAGCGCGGCAGCCCCGACCAGGCCTATCCCCACTTCAAGGGGCAGGCGACGCTCGACTGGGACATCGGCCCGGTCGCGGCGGCCTTCACCGGCCGCTACATCGACGACGTGATCGAGACCTCGGGCGGCAACAAGCTCAAGAGCCGCTTCTACGGCGATGTCCAGCTGTCGTTCCGCCCGTCCTGGCTGAACGAGAAGATCGGGCTGACGCTCGGCGTCAACAATGTCTTCGACACCGATCCACCCGCCTGCTTCTCGTGCAGCCTCAACAATTACGACCCGACCACCTACGACGTGCCCGGCCGCTTCGGCTACGCGCGGCTGAGCTACGGCTTCTGACCCGCGATGGGGCGGCGGCGCGCACCGCCGCCGCCCCGGCGCCCCGCGCGCCGCGCCTGATCCGCTATAATGAACGGGTCGGACGCGGCTACGGCCGCCAACATGAGGGCGGCGGATTGACGGTGTGGCGCAAGGGACGCTGGTGGCAGCGTCGGACCAGTCCCGCCGAGCTGTTCGTTCACCTCGTCCCCGACGCCATCTACGCCGCGCGGAACGATCGCTTCCTCTTCTGCAACCCGGGCGCGCTACGACTCTTCGGCTATACGCATGACGAGTTCATCGGCAGCAGCCCCGCGATGCTCTCGCCGCCGATGCAGCCGTGCGGCACGCCCTCGGCCGAGCTGATCGCGCCGCGCGCGCGGGAGGCGATCCGTACCGGCGTGGCGCGGTTCGAGTGGCAGTGCCAGCGCAAGGACGGCAGTCAGTTCCCGGGGCTGGTCACCTTGCTCGCCGATGAGTTGGACGGCGAGCCGATGGTGGTGGGCACTACGGTCGACCTCACCGACGTCGCGCAGATGATCGGCGGCGTCACCGCGGGCCTGCGCCGTCTCGCCGCGGGCGATCTCACCCAGCCGATCCGCACCGCCTTCGCGCCGCGGTACGAGACGATCCGGGGATCGTTCAACGCCGTGGTCGACGACCTGCGCCGGCTCGTCGGCGCGGTGGCGACGGGGGCGCGGGAGATGCGCGGCGGCACCGCCGAGATCAGCGCTGCCGCGGAGGGCGTGTCCGACCGGATCGAGCGTCAGGCCGCCGCGCTGGAGCAGAGCGCGGCCGCACTCGATCAGCTCACCGCCAGCCTCACCGCCACCGCGGGCGAGACCGACGCGGCGAGCGAACTCGCCGCCGCCGCCCGCGCCGACGCCGGCTCCACCGCGACGCTGGCGCAGCGCGCGATCGCGGCGATGCGCGAGATCGATCAGTCCAGCCACGCGATCGCCGAGATCATCGGCGTGATCGACGGCATCGCCTTTCAGACCAACCTGCTCGCGCTCAACGCCGGCGTGGAGGCGGCGCGCGCCGGCGACGCGGGTCGCGGCTTCGCGGTGGTGGCGCAGGAGGTGCGCGCGCTGGCGCAGCGCTCGGCCGAGGCGGCGCGCGAGGTCAAGCAGCGGATCGGCGCCGCCGCGGGCCAGGTCGACGCCGGCGTCGGCCTGGTGGACGAGACGGAAGCGGCGCTGCGCCGCATCCTCGCGCAGATCGACGGGATCGACGAGCGCATCGCGCGCGTGGCGCGTGCCACGCGGCAGGAGGCGGACGGCATCGGCCAGCTCAACGTCGCGGTCGCCGAGATGAGTGGCGCGACGCAGCAGCATGCCGCGATGATCGAGCAGACCAACGCCGCCGCGCACGACCTCGCCGAGCGCGCGGCGCAGCTCGAACGCGACGCGGCGCGGTTCCGGCTCGATGCCGCGACGCCCCCGCGCGCGGTCGCGATCCCGGCACGGCTCGACTGACGCGCCGGTCGCCACGGGTCAGCCGCGGCGCGACGTTCGATCGCTCGGCGGCGGGTCAGCTATAGAGAGGCCGTTGTGGTCAGAAGGGAGCGACGGGGTGCGGACGATCATCAGGCGCCACCGCGCGCCGAGCGTCGGAGACGTTTATTACGCCAACTCGCCCGACGCGATCTATGTCATCCAGAACGGCATCTATGTGGACTGCAATCCCGCCGCGCTCGCCTTGTTCGGCTATGCGCGTGAGGAATTCGTCGGCGCGAAGGCGGGCATCACCTCGCCCGAGCGACAGGATTGCGGCACGCCCACCGAGACGCTGATCCGGCGCCGCGTCGAGGAGTCGCAGCGCGGCGGCGTGCTGCGATTTCGCTGGCGCTGCACGCGACGCGGCGGCGCGGACTTCCCGGCGATGATGATGCTGTTCGCCACGCAGTGGCGCGGACGCCCGGCGACGATCGTGACGTGCAGCGATCTCAGCGACGTCGCGTCGATGGTGACGGCGCTCAGCGACGGTCTCGGGCGGCTCGCCCAGGGCGATCTCAGCCGCCCGCTAGAGGACCGGCTGATCGATCAATATGAGCCGGTGCGCGCCGCCTACAATCGCCTGCTCGGCGACCTGCGCCAGATGGTGGGGGCCGTGAGCGAGACCGCGCGCGCCATCGACGGCGACACGCGCGAGATCCGCGACGCTGCCGACGCGCTCAGCGGTCGCACCGAGCGCCAGGCGGCCGCGCTGGAACAGAGCGCGGCGGCGCTCGATCAGCTGACCCGCAGCGTCGCTACCAGCGCCGACGACAGCGCACGCGCCGATCAGCTCGCCGCGGAGGCCAGTGCCGCCGCCGCGGCGAGCGGTGCGGTGGCGCAGCAGGCCATCGCGGCGATGACGGGGATCGAGCGATCGGGCAGCGAGATCGGCGAGATCATCGCGCTGATCGACGGCATCGCCTTCCAGACCAACCTGCTCGCACTCAACGCGGGCGTGGAGGCGGCACGTGCGGGTGACGCCGGGCGCGGCTTCGCCGTGGTCGCGCAGGAGGTGCGCGCGCTGGCGCAGCGCTCGGCCACCGCGGCGAGTGAGGTGAAGGCGCAGATCGCCACCGCTACCGACGAGATCGGCGCGGGGGTCCGTCTCGTCGGCGAGACCGCCGCGGCGCTGCGTCAGATCCTCGCGCGGGTCGAGGACGTGCGCGGCCTAGTCGGCGAGGTGGCCGTGAGTGCGCGCGAGCAGGCCCGCGGCATCGCGCAGGTCAACAGCGCCATCGCCGAGATGAGCCGCATGACGCAGGAGAATGCGGCGATGGCCGAACAGACCAACGCGGCCACGCACGGGCTGGCCGAGCGCGCCGCGACGCTGGGCGGGCAGGTCGGCCGTTTCCGCCTCGCTGCGGCCGAGTCGCCCGGTCGGGTCGTGACGCTGCGGTCGCGCAGCGCGCGCGGGTGAGCGCGGCTCAGCTCCGGAACAGGGTGAGGAGCGCGTCGATCAGCGTGGCGCCGCCGATCGGGGCAAGCAGCAGCAGCAGCATGTTGGCCAGCACCAGCCGGCCGAGCCAGCGCTCCTGCCGCGCCGACAGTCGCGGCCGCACGGGGCGCGGCTCCCAGCGCGGCGGCGGGGGCTGGTCGCGAAAGTCCATGAACATGCGCGTGTCTCCGACTGACCGGAGCATAACGCATCGCGCGGCGCTCCGCACCGCTCGCTCACCTCAAGGGACGTGCGGGCTCTCGGGCTTGACCGGCGGCAACGGCTCGACCAACGCCGCGGCCGGATCGTCGATCAGGTAGAAAACGCTGATCGCCGCAGGTTCGCTGGCCGACGCGTTGTCAAAATGCGCGATGGCGGCTCCGGCCGGCTCATAGAAGGCATCTCCAGTGTCGAGCACGCGCGCTGGCGTGCCCTCGACCTGGAAGAGGAAGCGCCCGCGCGTGACAACGCCGAATACCGGGACGGGATGGCGGTGCCGTCCGCCGGGCTGCGACGGCGCGAACTCGATGCGCTGGCCGCGCACCCCATGGAGAGCGGTGCCTGTGGGGAGAGGCTGATCGAGCAGCGGCGTGCGTGTGACTTTGGCGGGAGCAGCGATCCCGGCCGGCGCGAGGAAGCAGGAGCCGAGCAGGGCAAGCATGAGTCGCATGGCGGAGCCCTTCAACGGCGGGGCATCTATCATGCCCTTCCCGGTTGGGCGCGACCATCCGCCGGCTGACCGTCTTTGGGGAGCGGCGGGCGGCACCGATTAGCCCCGCCCGCCCTCACCTCACACCAGTTCGCGCAGCGCGCTCGCGTCGAAGTCCTTCAGCCCGTCGCTGTCACCGGCGCGCACCTTGGCGACCCACTGCGGGTCGCTGATCAGTGCGCGGCCGACCGCGATCAGGTCGAACTCGTCTCGCTCCATCCGCTCGATCAGCCGCTCCAGCCCCTCGGGGCGCGACGCCTCGCCGCCGAACGCCGCGATGAACTCGCCCGACAGGCCGACCGAGCCGACGCTGATCGTCGTCGCGCCGGTCAGCTTCTTCGCCCAGCCGGCGAAGTTGAGCCCCTGCTCGCCGTCCAGCTCGGGGAACTCGGGCTCCCAGAAGCGGCGCTGCGAGCAGTGCAGCACGTCGACCCCGGCATCGACCAGCGGCTGGAGCCAGTCCGCCATCTCGTCGGGCGTGTGCGCGAGCCGGGCGCCGAAATCCTGCTGCTTCCACTGGCTGACGCGCAGGATGATCGGATAGTCCTCGCCCACCGCGGCGCGGATCGCCGCCACCACCTCGCCCGCCAGCCGCGCGCGCTCGCGGATCGTCGCGCCGCCGTAGCGGTCCTCGCGCCTGTTGGTGCCCGACCAGAAGAACTGGTCGATCAGATAGCCGTGCGCGCCGTGGATCTCGACTGTGTCGAAGCCGAGCCGCTTCGCGTCGGCCGCGGCGCGCGCGAAGGCGGCGACGGTGTCGGCGATGTCCTCCTCGCTCATCACCGCGCCGCGGGGCTTGTCCGGCGCGAGCAGCCCCGAGGGGCTCTCCACCGCCACCTCGGGCTCCCAGCCGCTCTGCCCCTTGGTCGAGCCGGTGTGCCACAGCTGCGGCCCCATCTTGCCGCCGGCGGCGTGGACCGCGTCGATCACCTGCTGCCAGCCCGCCAGCGCCGCCTCGCCGTGGAAGAAGGGGATGGCGGGTTCGTTGCGCGCGGCGGGGCGGTCGATCACCGTGCCCTCGGACAGGATCAGCCCCACCCCGCCCTCAGCGCGGCGCTGGTAATAGGCCGCGTTGGCGGCGCCGGGCACGCCCTCGGGCGCGAAGGTACGGGTCATCGGCGCCATGACGATGCGGTTCGCCAGCTCGAGCGACTTGAGGCGGAACGGGCGGAAGAGGATGTCGGCCGAGGCCATGCGGGCAAGCTCCGTTGCGATAGACGCTCCTTAGGTATATCTAGGATACCAGGTGTCAATGAGGCGCCGTCACGACGCTAGGGATCATCGAGGAAACCTTCATGCATCTGCCCGCGGACAAGGCCGAGTGCCGGCGGCGCTTCTCCAGCGACTGCCCGAGCCGTGACCTGTTCGACCAGATCGCCGACAAGTGGACCATGATGGTGCTGACGGTGCTGGACGACGGGCCGCTGCGCTTCAACGCGATCCGGCGCGGGCTGGAGGGGGTGACGCAGAAGGCGCTGACGCAATGCCTGCGCCGGCTGGAGCGCAACGGGCTGGTCGAGCGATGCGTCCTGGCGACCTCCCCGGTCGCGGTGGAATATGCGATCACGCCGCTGGGCCGCTCGCTCCAGCCGCCGTTCCGCGCGCTGTACCGCTGGACGCGCGAGGCGATGCCCGAGGTGGAGGCGGCGCGGGTGGCATTCGACGCGCGCGCGGGGTGACGGAGGGAAATCCTTCCGCTGAAAGGGGAGATGGCGCGCGCAGCGCGACGGAGGGGTGTCGACGCTGGTGAGTGTCGACGAACGTCCCAGCCGGGTCACCCCTCCGTCAGCGCTGACGCGCTGCCACCTCCCCTTGCAGGGGAGGATCAAAGGCGAAACGACCCAATCTCATCTTTTGAAGCGCCATCCTATGCCATCACCCGCCGCCCGCGCTGCACCGTCGCGCGGTGGCCGACGCTCGCGCGCGGCGTGCGCTGGCGGATCGTGTCGACGAACAGCCAGTCGTTGCGCACCTGCTCGGGGGTGATCGTCAGCGCCATATAGCCGCGCCGCGACGTGTCGCACCATTTCAGCTCGGGATTGCCCTCCACCATCATCCGCGCGACCCGCTTCGGGTCCGTGGCGAAGGCGCTCTCGAACCCCGGCGACGTCACCGCCTGCCCGGCGAACTCGACCCCGGCGGCGCCGTCCTGCGCCAGGTCGAACGCCCAGGCATTGTGGCTGTCGCCGCTGAGCACGACGAGATCGGCCTCGGCCGCCTGCGCCGAGTGCAGGAAGCGCGCGCGCGCCGCGGGATAGCCGCCCCAGGAGTCGAGGTTGGAGGCCACGCCCGCGCGCGTCGCCGCGATGGCGCCGCGGACGTAATCGTCGACATGCCCGGTGGCACCGCCGAGCAGCGCCTCGGCCGCGACCGGCAGCTGCTGCTTGCCCATGATCGTGCCGAAGCCGACCACCTGCCAGCGCTGCCCCTGCTTGACCGAGCGGCGCAGGTCGTGCGCCAGCCACACCTCCTGCTGCGAGCCCATCATCGTCACCGCGGGATCCTGCCACGCACCGTCGCGGAACGCCCTGAGCGCGGCGGCGGGATCGGGCGACCGCAGCAGCGTCGCGATCTCGTTCTGGCGCGAGCGCGCGAACAGCCGCGTCTCGGTGCGCCATAGCGTCGCGAGCGTGCCGATGTCATAGGCCTTCCACGGCTCCTCGCTGACCGGCATCCACTCGCGATAGGCCTGGACCGAGGCGGCGCGACGCTGGTTCCAGTCCCCCTCGCTGGCGGGATCGTGGTTCTCGGCGCCGCCCTCCCAGCTGTCGTTGGCGCTCTCGTGATCGTCCCACTGCACCACCCAGGGAACGCGCGCGTGCAGCGCCTGCAGGTCGGGGTCGGCGCGATAGCTGGCGTAGCGCAGGCGATAGTCGGCGAGGTGGATCGTCTCGGCGAGCGGCTGGGGCACGCGGCCGGCTACCTGCGCCGCCTTCGGCGGGTAATTGCCCGGCGAATATTCGTAGAAATAGTCGCCGAGGTGGATCACCAGGTCGAGGTCGTCGCGCGCGGCGGCGTGGCCGTAGGCGTTGAACCAGCCGAAGCCGAGGTTGGAGCAGGAGAAGATCGCCGCGGTGAAGGCGCGCGCGCCGTCGTTGGGTAAAGTGCGCGTGCGGCCGACCGGCGAGCGCGTGCCGTCGGCGGCGACGAAGCGGTAGTGATAGTCGGTGCCCGGCGTCAGCCCGTCGAGCGTCACCTTGGCGGTCCAGTCGCGCCACGCGCCGGTGACGAACGCGCCCGAGGCGATCACGCGCGCGAAGTCGGGCGTGTCGCTGATCTCCGCGACCAGCCGCGCCGAGTCGCCGCCGGCGGGGACGTAGCGGGTCCACAGCAGCATCGAGTCGCTCGCCGGCTCGCCGCTCGCCACCGAATGGGTGAAGCCGCGCGCGGCGAGCACGCTCTGCGCCGCGGCGAAGCCGGGCAGCGCGAGCGCGCATAGACCGAGCGTGCCGGTGGCGAGCAACGAGCGGCGGGAGAGCGTGAGCGTCATCGTGGCGGTTCCCCGGGAAGCGAGTGCCCGCGCTCTCGCCCCGATCGGTGACGCCGTTGTGACAGAGGGCCATCGCGCGCCCTCACCCGTTCCCCTGGTCGTGCTCCTGCGCATGCAGGAGCCCAGGGCCAGGAGCACTGCCCTGTGTTACCCTAGACTCCTGCGTGCGCAGGAGCACGATCAGCGCGGATGGATGGCCCCGCTAGATCACAGCCCCACCTTGAAGCCGGCGCGGAACATGCGCCCGAAGATCCCGGTGCCGCCCTGCACGGGATTGTAGAGGTTGGCGCCGTAGGTCACCGGGTCGATCGGCGGCAGGTCGTCGAGCAGGTTGATCACGTTGACGTAGAAGGTCGCGCGATCGTTGATCTTGACGCTGCCGGTGAGGTCGACGGTGATGTAGCTCTTGACGTCGCACGGCACATAGCCGGGATTGAGCGAGCAGTCGCCGCGCGTGCCGCCCTGGTCCTCCGCCGAGAGATTGTAGCCGTCGAAGTACTGCGCCGTCGCGCTCAGCGTGTAGTCCTTGTAGTTGAGCGTGTTCTGCCACGTCCCGCGCCACCGCGGCGTGCCCGAGCCGGCGGTCAGATTGTAGTTGCCGATCGTGCCCTGGTAGGTCTGCTTCGACCCGTCGGCGAACTCGGTGGACAGCTCGAGGATCAGGCTCGCCTGCGCCGCCGAGGTGAAGCTGACGTCGTCGGCGACGTCCAGCGTGCCGGTCGCGCCGAAGTCGATGCCCTGCGAGCGGATCGTGTTCTCGTTGACGTAGCTCGCCTCGACGAAGGCGAGCCGCGGGCGCGCGTTGGGGAAGCGCGGGTCGACCACGTCGGGCACCAGGCCGAAGCCGGCGGGCGCGTCCTGCCCGGCGTTATAGGCGTCGATCGCGGCCTGATTGTCCGCCGCGGCGATCGCGTCGGTCTTCTTAATGTTGAAATAGTCGACCGTCAGCGTCAGCTGGCGGATCGGCTCGAAGATCACGCCCGCGGTGAAGCTGCGCGACTTCTCGGGCTTGAGGTCGGGCGTGGCGCGCGTCGTCTGCCCGTAGGACGAGTTGCTGATATAGGCCGGGCAGGAGGTGAAGGTCGCCTGCGAGCAGCCGTATTGCGCCAGGAACGCGTCCGAATAGGTGCTCGGCGAGGCGTTGACGAAGCCGCTGGTCGGCAGCGAGTTGGCCTCGCCGAAGCTCGGGATGCGGAAGCCGCGCGAGTAGGTGCCGCGGATCGCCAGCTGGCGGAACGGCGTGAACTTGGCCCCGACCTTGGGCGAGAAGGCGCTCTGCCCGCTCGAATATCTGTCGTAGCGGCCGGACACGTTGACGAGGAATTGGTCGACGATCGGCGCGTTCAGCTCGCCGAACGCCGAATAGACCGAGCGGCTGCCGTCGATGCCGAAGGCGTTGAGCACGAAATAGCGGTCGGTCGGGCCGTTATAGTCGGGGTTGGCGCTGGGCGAGTTGATCGACTCGTAGCGATAGGCGATGCCGAGGCCGAGCTGGAGCGGACCGCCGGGCAGTGTCGCGAGCGAGCGGCCGAGCGTCGCCTGCACCTGCGCCAGGTCGGACTGCGCGTCGTTGACGTTGTCGGGCGAGAGGAAGTCCTGCTGCGCCTGCGTGTTGGCGAACGGATCGACGAAATTGTAGGTGCCGCGCGCGATCGCGGTGAGCAGGTTGTCGATGCGGACGTAGCCGCGCTGCAACCGGCGCAGGTCGGTGTGCATCGCGGTGGCGTCGACCGCATAGTCCCAGGTGTCGGCGACCTGCCCCTTGATGCCGAGCGCGGCGCGGTACACGCGGCTGCGCGTCTCGTCATAGGTGCGGATGCTCGGGATCCGACCGACGATCCGCGCCACCTGCCCGCTCGCCGCGAACGGGTTGTTCGGGTTCAGCGTGCCGTTGGCGGCGTTGCACCCGGTATCGATGCCGTTGGCCGCGCCGACCCCATTGTCACAGACATAGGCCGGCAGCGTCAGCGCGAACGAGCCCGGCGCGAAGGCGCCGCCGGTGCCGCTGGTGGTGAAGCGCGGGAAGTCGATTCCCGCGTTGGCGTTGCCGCGGATCGTCGCGTTCCCGCCGCTATACCCCACCCGGCTCTGCTGGAAGTTGAACATCGCATAGGCCTCGGCATTGTCGCCGACCCGCGCGGTGAAGCGCGCTGACCCGCCGAAGCGCTCGATCTGCGGCGAGATCACGCCGTAATTGTTGACCAGATCGTCCTGGCACACCGAGGTCGGCGCGGCGGCGTTGACGAGATTGCCGTCCGTGTCGGTGCGCGCCAGATCGGCGGCGTTGAGCGTATAGCTCGGCCCAGTGCGGCAGCCGAGCGCCGGGTTGAGCTGCTGATAGCGCCCCTGCGCGTCGGTGTTGGTCGGGTCGAACGGCCGCACGTAGAGCGTGCCACCGGTGTTGAAGACGCCCTCGGAGAAGGTGTAGCCGCCGTCCCCGTCGAGCCCGTTGACCACCTGGTTGGGGCCGCACGCGCCGTCGTTGCAGATACGGCGGCGATCGTCAGTGTTGTACGGGTACGGCCGGTCGCGGTTGTACAGCGCGCTCTGGCGGAAATAGAAGCCGCTGACGTACGCGTTATAGCCGTTGTCGTCGATGTCGCCGGTGCCCGCGATCAGGCTGAGCCGCTGGTTGGAGGCGTCGCCGCGCTCGCTGATCCCGGCCTCGGCGCGGCCGCCGATGCCCTTGTACTGGCGCTTGGTGATGATGTTGACCACGCCCGCGATCGCGTCCGCGCCGTAGCTCGACGAGGCGCCGTCGCGCAGCACCTCGATGCGGTCGACGATGTCGTCGGGGATGGTGTTCAGATCGACGAAGTTGCGCGTGCCGTCGTCGGACAGCGGGTAATAGGCCGCGCGCACGCCGTCGAACAGCACCAGCGTCGAGTTGGTCGACAGGCCGCGCAGCGACACCGCCGACGCGCCCCCGGCGAAGGCGCCGTTGGCGCTGAAGGAGTTGGTCAGCGCCGGGCCGTTGTTCGAGGTGAGCTGCTGGATCCCCTCCTGCACCGTGGTGACGCCGCGCTGGTCGAGCGCCTCGGCGCTCACCGTGGTGACGGGCGAGGGGCTGGCGCGATCGGTAGTGCGCAGGATCGATCCGGTGACGACGATGTCGCCGCCCGCGGGCGCCTCAGCGCCGGCGGCCGGTTCGACCGGGCTCTGCTCGACCGGTGCGGGCGGCTGCTCGCTCTGCGGCATCGTCGGCGTGGTCGGCGAAGCGGCCTGGGCATGAGCCGGCGCGGCGGCGAGGACGGTCAGGCTGGCGAGCGCGAGCGCTGAGCAAGCGACGCCGTGGCGCAGCGACGCGCGCGAGAACAGACGATGATCGGACACGATGGACTCCCTGGTGCACCGGCGCCGAGGGGGGCGGCGCGGGCGTCATGCTTTCCAAGTCGCGCGGAATCGGACGCTCCGCTGCAGCGATGGTTAAGAAGACGCTGTCGCCACCGAATTGTAAACTCGTGTCACAACTCCATCTGGCGCGATCGTGCCACGGTTCGTCACTGTTACTTACCTAATTCATCTCGCGATCACAACGAGATGCCGCTACGCCCCGCGAGCTCGACGACATATTGCCACGCCACCCGGCCCGAGCGGCTGCCGCGCTGGGTGGCCCAGCGCACCGCCTCGGCGGGGTCGAAGGTCAGGCCGTGGCGCTCGGCATAGGCGCGCACAATTGCGAGATAATGGTCCTGGTCGACGGCGTGGAAGCCGAGGCTGAGCCCGAAGCGGTCGGCCAATGCGAGCTGGTCATCGTCGGCGTCGCGCGGGTTGATCGCGCGCTCGGCGGCGGCGTGCTCGCGTACCACGAGATGGCGGCGGTTGGCGGTGACGATCAGCCGCGCGTTGGCGGGTCGCGCCTCGGCGCCACCCTCCAGCAGCGAGCGCAGCGCGCGCGCCTCGGCGGCGTCATCGACGCCGAGATCGTCCACGAACAGCGCGTAGGCGCGCGGCTGCCGCGCCAGCACCTCGAACAGTGCGGGCAGCGTGGCGAGCTGCTCCGCCGCCACCTCCACCAGCGCGAGCGCGCCGCCGTGCGCCTGCACCGCGCCGACGCTCGCCTTGACCAGCGCCGACTTGCCGGTGCCGCGCGCGCCCCACAGCAGCACGTCCTGCGCGGCATGGCCCGCGGCGAGCCGCTCGAAATTGGCCACCAGCGCGTCACGCTGCTGGTCGACGCGCTGGAGCAGCGCCAGGTCGAGCGGCGCGAAGGCGCGCGCCGCGACCAGCACGCCGCCGCGCCATACATAGGCCGGGTGCGCCAGCGGGTCGGCGGCGGGCGGCGGCGGCGGCGCGAGCCGCTCCAGCGCGGCGGCGATGCGGTCGAGCGGGTCCATCGACGGGGGCTAGCCGCGCGTCGCACGCGGCTCAAGGGCCTCGCCGCTCCGTTCGATCCGGGTCAGGCGCCAACTCGCGCTGCCGCTCCACCTGCGTCCTCCTCCTATAAGCCCTTGGACAAGCGAGGAGACGTGCGATGGCATGGCAGCGGATGCCGATGGAGACGTGGCAGAACAAGATCGCGGTGCTGGTCGAGGCGCTGCCCGACGCCGCGCTCGCCGACCTGCTCTCGCAGATCGAGCTGGTCTCGCCCGTGCTCGAGCCCGACGACGTCAGCGCCGGGCGTCACCATGGCGACGTCACGATCGCGGGCGACTACACCCCACTGACGCTGCTGACGCTGATCGAGGGCGATCTCAGCGTCGCGGGCCAGGTCTCGACGCAGGAGGTCGACGGCAACGACGGCCATGCCGCGCTGGTGGTGTTCGGCAGCCTGCGCTGCGGCAGCCTGCTCAACGACTGGGGCAGCCGCGTGGTCGTCACCGGCGACCTGATCGTCGGCGACTGGATCTACACCGCGCGGGAGGAGTCGGTGCTGGTGGTCGGCGGCGACCTGCGCGCGCCGGTGCTGGTGAGCGGCGAGAGCGCGGTCGAGGTCGGCGGCGCGGTCGATCTGGAGCAGGGCCTCGGCGTGATCCGCCGGCTCGGCGCCCCCGGCGGCGCGACCGTGACGCCGCGCTACGGCTGGCACGCGCTCGCCGCGCTGCTCGCGCTCGACCCGGCGCGCGCCACCGAGGAGGAGGAGATCGTCCCGCTGCTGGAGGATCGCCTGTACCGGACAGGCAGTATCCTGCCGTGACGGTCGGGCAGGAAGGGAAGCGGCGCGCACCTGCGCCCTAGCCTCCCGCCCGCGCGCACCTTATGTGCGCGCGCATGACCGAGATCACCGTCGCCGCGCTGCAGCTGGCCTTCTCCGCCGACATCGACGCCAACATCGCCAAGGTCTCCGAGGCGGTGCGCGAGGCGCACGCGCGCGGCGCGCAGGTGATCCTGCCGCCCGAATTGTTTGAGGGCGAGTATTTCTGCCGCGTCGAGGACGAGTCGCTGTTCGCCAACGCCGCGCCCGTGCGCGAGCACAAGGCGGTGCTGGCGATGCAGGCGCTCGCCGAGGCGCTGCAGGTCCATATTCCCACCAGCTTCTTCGAGCTGGACGGACCGCACCATTACAACTCGCTGGCGATGATCGGCCCGGACGGCGAGATCCAGGGCGTGTACCGCAAGAGCCACATCCCCGACGGCCCCGGCTACGAGGAGAAATTCTACTTCCGCCCCGGCAACACCGGCTTCAAGGTGTGGGACGGGCCGGTCAGCGCGGGGCACCGCACCCGGCTCGGCGTCGGCGTCTGCTGGGACCAATGGTACCCCGAGACCGCGCGCGCGATGATGCTGATGGGGGCTGAGGTGCTGTTCTACCCCACCGCGATCGGCAGCGAGCCGCACGACACCTCGCTCGACACCGCGCGGCTGTGGCGGCGTGCGATGGTGGGGCATGCGGTCTCGAACGTGGTGCCGGTGATCGCGGCCAACCGCGTCGGCGTTGAACACGACCAGACCTTCTACGGCACCAGCTTCATCACCGACGAGCGCGGCGACATCCTGGCCGAGCTCGACCGCGAGGAGGAGGGCGTGATCACCGCGACGCTCGACCTCGACCGCGTGCGCCGCCACCGCGCCGCCTTCGGTTTCTTCCGCGACCGCCGGCCCGAGCTGTACGGGCGGCTGGTGCAGGATATCTGAGGGGCGCTGGCCCGCAGATGTGAGGGGCATCAACAGCTCAGTGCCGGCACTCCGACCCTGAGTCGGGATCCCGGCATCGCTCATCGAGAGCGGGATAGAGCCGCATGACGGCCCCCTCCTCGTCAGGGCAGGGGTTGGGGGCGGGGCACTTCCGCGAGCGCAGTCCTTGCGGAACCGCCCCAGCCCGGCCCCTCTCCTAGAGGGGAGGGGCTCACTCGCATCGGCGCGGCCTTACACAGGCCGGGCCGGGCCGCCGCTCCTCAGGCCACCGCCTGCTTGAGCTGCTCGACCAGGTCGGTCTTCTCCCAGGTGAACAGGTCACCTTCGGGATCGCGACCGAAATGGCCGTAGGCCGCAGTCTTGCTGTAGATCGGCGCGTTGAGCTTGAGATGCTCGCGGATGCCCTTGGGGGTCAGCCGCACCAGCTTGGGCAGCGCCGCCTCGAGCTTGCTCTCCTCGACATTGCCGGTGCCGTGCAGGTCGACGTAGACGCTGAGCGGCTCGGCCACGCCGATCGCGTAGCTCAGCTGGATCGTGCAGCGCTTGGCGAGCCCGGCCGCGACCACGTTCTTGGCGAGATAGCGCGCGACATAGGCCGCCGAGCGGTCGACCTTGGTGGGGTCCTTGCCGCTGAACGCGCCGCCGCCGTGCGGCGCCGCGCCGCCATAGGTGTCGACGATGATCTTGCGCCCGGTCAGCCCGGCGTCGCCGTCGGGCCCGCCGATCTCGAACAGACCCGTCGGGTTGACGTAGATCGCCTTCTCCTCGGGCAGCCAGCCCTCGGGCAGCACCTCGGCGAACACGCCCTTGACGTAGTCGCGCAGCTTGGCCTGGCCCGCCTCGTTCGACAGCTCGGCCGAATGCTGGGTCGACACCACCAGCGCGGTGGCGCGCACCGGCACGCCCTTCTCATATTGCAGCGTCACCTGGCTCTTGGCGTCGGGCTCAAGGAAGGGCGCGGTCCCGGCGTGGCGGTCCGCCGCCATCTTCTCGAGGATCTTGTGGCTGTAATAGAGCGTCGCGGGCATCAGGCCAGGGGTCTCGTCGGTGGCGTAGCCGAACATGATGCCCTGGTCGCCCGCGCCCTCGTCCTTGTTGCCGCTCTCGTCGACGCCCATCGCGATATGCGCCGACTGGCCGTGCAGGTTGTTCGAGAAGTCGAACGTCTGCCAGTGGAAGCCTGACTGCTCATAGCCGATCCGCTTCACCGTGGCGCGCACCGCCGCCTCGATCTCGTCGAGCACGCCCGGCGCCCATTGATCGTTCTCGTAGATGCCGCGACCGCGGATCTCGCCCGCGAGCACCACCTTGTTGGTGGTGGTCATCGTCTCGCACGCGACGCGCGCCTCGGGGTCCTTGGCGAGGAACAGGTCGACGATCGCGTCCGAGATCTGGTCCGCGACCTTGTCGGGGTGCCCTTCCGACACCGACTCCGACGTGAAGATGAACGACTGACGCATGGAGGCTCCGGCAGATAACGATATAAAGATAGCTTTATATGCTTACCGCCGGCGCGCGCGCAACGCAACCGCGCCCGCCACCAGCGCGAGCCCTACCAGCAGCGCCGCTGCATTGCCCAATTGGGAGAACAAGGTAGCCGCCTGCGCCGGCGGCAGCGCCACGTCCACCGCCCCGCCGAGATGGTGCGCCACCGTGCCGAGCAGGGTGCCGTCCGCGGCGATCACCGCGGAGATGCCATTGGGCGTGGCGCGCACCACCGGCAGCCCCTCCTCGATCGCGCGCAGCCGCGCCTGGGCGAGGTGCTGCGGTGGACCCCAGGTGCCGAACCAGGCGTCGTTGGAGGGGTTGAAGAGCAGCCGCGGGCGGTGCGCGCGATCGACCACCTCCCCCGAGAAGATGATCTCGTAGCAGAGCTGCACCCCGATTGCGCCGAAGCCCGGCACCGCCAGCGTGCGCGGCCCGGGGCCGGGCGCGAAGTCGAGGTCGCCGGGCACCAGCCGCGCCAGCCCGAGCGGCTTGAGCAGCCAGGGCATCGGCAGATACTCGCCGTAGGGCACCAGATGCGCCTTGTCGTAGCGCGCACGGATGCGCCGCGCGGGGTCGAGCACGAACACCGAGTTGGTCGCGCCGGTGACCTCGCCGCGCGAGTCGAACTGGAGCGCGGTGCCGCCCGTCATCAGCATGTCGCCCGGGCCGAGCACCGCGGTCATACGCGCGCGGGTGACCCAGGGGCTGGTGTCGCCATAGACCCAGAGCGGGTAATCGTCCTCGATGAAGTCGCGGATCACGCCCTCGGGCCACAGCACCAGCCGCGGCGCCGCGCCGGGCCGGCCGGAGAGGCGGGTGAGCCGCGCCAGCATCATCGCCTGATCGCTCTCGCCGCGCTGGTCCTGCGGCACGTTGGGCTGCACCACGACGACGCGGGGGGCGTCGGGTGCGGCGGCGGGAGGCGGACCGCGATAGCTCAGCGCCTGCGCGCCGAGCAGCGCCGCGGCGGCGAGCACCACGCCGCCCAGCGGCAACGCGCGGCGCGGCACCAGCAGCAACAGGCCCGCGAGCGCCACGGTGAGGCCGGACAGCGCGTAGGTGCCGACGAGGCTCGCCAGCCACGCCACCGGCTGGACCGGCACCCACATCACCGCGAGCGGGTCCCAGGCATAGCCGGTGAACAGCCAGGAGCGCACCCACTCGGTGGCGATCCAGCACGCGCCCGCCAGCATCACCCAGCCGAGATCGGGTGCGGTGCCGCGCCGCATCCGCCACGCCAGCCCCGCCGCGGCGGCGGGGAACACCGCCAGGTACAGCGCGAGCGCGAACGGGGCGAGATAGCCCAGCGCGTGCGGCATCTTGTCCTGGAACGTGAAGGCGTGCTGGAACCAATTGTCATTGATGGTGAAATGACCGACGCCGAAGGCATAGCCGCGCCACAGCGCCTGACGCAGCGTCGGCGCGGCATGGACCAGCGCCAGCCATCCCGCGAACGCGGCGAGCGCGAGCCACCACAGCTCGAGCGGGGCGAAGCCGCAGGCGGCAGCGACGCCGAGCAGCAGCGCGACGAGAGCGGGACGGCGAGTCATGCGCGCGCCGCTAGCACCTCCGCGGGTCGCGCGGGAGGGGGGTGGCGCATCGACTCCCTGGCGTCACCCCTCCGCTTGCGCCGCACGACCCGTCTGCGAACCCCTTCCGTCATCCCGGACCTGGTCCGGGATGACGGAAGGTGAAGCGTGCGCCGATCGCGCTCCCTAAGCGCGCGTCGCCTCAGCGCAACGCGCCCTCACCCCCTCACAGCTTGACGCGCAGGCCGACGTTGTAGCGCGCGCCGGTCTCCTGCTGGAGCAGGTAGCGCTCCTTGATCGCCGACCACTCGTCGATGAACTCGTTGGTCACGTTCACGCCCTGCACGTAGAGCTGGAAATTCGGCGTGAGGTCGTAGGACACGTTGAAGTCGAGCTGGCCGTACGAGGAGCGGTTGCGCGGCCGCGACTGGCTGTCGCGACAGTTGCGCAGATAGTCCGAGCGCCAGTTGTACGACACGCGCGCCGAGATGCCGTATTTCTCGTAGAACACGCTGCCGTTCGCCGAGTGCGGCGACAGGCCGTTGTAGCCGCACTGGAAGTCCGCCAGCACCTGGTCGCGCTCGGCGCTGCTGGCGACATAGGTGTAGTTGCCGGTGAGGCCGAAGCCGCCGACGAAGCCGCCTAGCGCGTCGAACGAATATTGCCCGCCGACCTCGATGCCCTTGATCGTGCCGCTCTGCCCGTTGCGCGTGCGCGTGTCCTGATAGACCCGACCGAAGCGCTCGACCGGCAGCGTCTGCAGCTCGAGGAAGTCGGACAGGTCCTTATAGAAGCCGCCCACGCTGATGTAGCTCACGCGCGAGAGATACCATTCCAGCGACAGGTCATAGTTGGTCGAGCGGAACGGCAGCAGGTTGGGGTTGCCGCCCGACGACAGCGGCACCGCGATGCGCCCGCCGTAATCGTTGTTGACGCCCAGGTCGGTCAGCGTCGGTCGCGTGATCGTCTGCGAGAAAGCGGCGCGCGCGATCAGCTTCTCGGTCAGGTTGTACTTCACGTTGGCCGAGGGCAAAGCGTTGACGTAGCTGCTGCGCACCGCGATCGCGGTGGCGGGCCCATAGGTATATTGCAGCGTGTCGTCGCCCGGCGTGTTGGCGATCCCGGTGACCGGCGTGTCGAAGCCCGAGGAGAGCACCTGGGTGCGGATCACGCGCACGCCGGCGTTGCCGGTCCAGCGATCGTTGCCGAACTGCATGCTGATATAGCCCGCGGTCAGCCGCTCCTGCACGTTGACGGTGCCGCGCAGCTGCTCGCGCACGCCGAACGGCCCGCCCTCCAGTGCCTGCACCTGCGCCGCATAGGCCGCCTGCTGCTCGGGCGTGCGCCCGTTCGAGGGGATGTTGAGCGTGGCGGGATCGTTGAGATAGGCGAGGAAGGCCTGCGGATCGACCTGGAACAGCGAGGGCGGGATGTTCTGCCCGCCGCCGAGCAGGTCGCCCCACTCATAGGGCTGGAGCAGGCCCGAGGCGATCGGCACCTGGTAGCCGCAATAGGTGCAGTTCGAGTCGCTGTTGTTGAACTGGCGGTTGATCTTGCGCCGCTCGGTGTACGACCCGCCGAGCGTCACGTTGCGCAGGATCGAGCCGTCGACAGTCCACTTGGTGTCGAAGTGATATTCCGAGCCGCGGTCGCGCGAGCGGTTGGCGTCGATCCCCATGTAGTGCAGCCGCATCAGGTCGGGGTTGTTGATGATGCTGTTGTCGTAGGAGATCGCCGGGATGCCCTTCCCGCCGTCGAGCGAGAACTGGTAGCTGTAGGGCAGCAGCGCGCCATAGACGTAATAGGCGTTGGGCGAGTTGCGGTTGGCACCCGTCTTCGAGGCATCGAAGCGCAGCTCGACGTTCTCGGTCGGGTTCCACTTTACGTTGGCACCGACCTGATAGCTGTCCGACTTGCGATTGGTCGTGTTGTAGACGTGATCGACCTTGGCGTTGACGCCGTTGTTGGTCAGCGTCGGGTTCGCGGCCAGGAACTGCGGGTTGGCGGCGATGAAGTCGCGCCCCAGCATGGTCAGGCCGGTGGCGGTGTTGGTGTCGTCGAAGGTCGGCTGGTAATAAGGCGCGGCCATGAAGTTATCGAGGCGGCGCGTCACGCCCGAGATGTTGAAGCGCGAGTAGATGCCGTCGACGGTGATCTCGAGATTGTCCGCCGGCCTGAACTGCACCGCGCCCGAGACGTTGATCCGCTCGCGCTCTTCCTGCGCGCGCTGGTAGTAGACGCTCTGCGGCAGGTTGGCGTTGCCGGTGACGGGATAGCGCGAGTCCGACCCGGTGATCAGCGTCGGCACGCCGCCGATCGTCTGGACGATATCGGGGCGGCCGTTGATCCAGCCGTCGATCGCGATCTGATCGGTCTGGCTCTTGCGCTTGGTGTAGGAGCCCGCGAGCAGCACGCCGAAGGTCTTGTCCGGGTTGGCGTAGGAGACCGTGGCGGCAAGATCGGGGGTGATCCGCTCGCGCGAGCGGTCGTAGATGCCGCCGATCTGCGCCGCGGCGCGGAAGCCGCTGCGGCCCTCCAGCGGACGCGCGGTGACGATGTTGACCGTCGCGCCGATGCCGCCTTCCTGCAGCTCGGGCACGGGCGATTTGAACACGTCGGTGCGCTGGATCATGTTCGACGACAGCACGTCGAACGAGAACTCGCGCCCCGCGTTGTCGGTCGCCATGACGCGACCGTTGACGAGGACGGTGTTGAACTCGGGCCCGAGGCCGCGGACGGTGATGAACTGGCCCTCGCCGCCCGAGCGGTCGATCGCCACGCCGGTGATGCGCTGGAGCGACTCGGCGATGTTGGCATCGGGGAATTTGCCGACGTCGACCGCGCTGATCGAATCGACGATCTGGTTCGCGTCACGCTTCGTCTGCGCCGAGGAGCTGAGGCTGGCGCGGATGCCGGTGACGACGATCTCGTCGCCGGCGGCAGGAGCGTCCGGCGCGACCGCCGCGCCACCCTGGCCGACCGGGGCGTCCTGGCCGACCGCGGCGGCGGGGGGCGTCTGCTCCTGCGGCACCGAGGCCGGGTTCTCGGGTGCCGAGCCGGTCTGCGCCAGCACGGGCGCGCCGCTCAGGACGCTGCCCAGCAGCAGACAAAGCTTGATCGATGTTCGCATGACCCGTTCCTCTCCCGTGAAACACTGCCGCTTGACCACGGCTATTCTTATGATTTTTGGGCCTATGGGAGTAACAACCGGTGAGATCAAGGCGAGAATGTAACCGGTTTAGGCGTGAGCGCTAACATCGCCGCATTGTTGCTCGGCTGTGATCGTGTTCGATCGCGCCGAATGCGCGGATGTGAATGTTCACAGCTAGAAGAGAAACCTTTGACCGGACTGTGCGATGACGCGTAACGCACGTGTGTCGCCTTCACCCGCGTCGCGCGTCGGCGTTCTTGGTGCGCAGCGTCGCCGCCGCGCCGGCCGGGTCGTCGGGCCAGGGGTGGCGCGGGTAGCGGCCGCGCATCTCCTTGGCCACCGCGTGCCAGCTGCCGCGCCAGAAACCGGGCAGGTCACGCGTCGTCTGGATCGGCCGGCCCGCGGGCGAGGTCAGCGACAGCACCAGCGGCACGCGCTCGGCCCCGACCACCGGATGCTGGTCGAGCCCGAACAACGCCTGGACGCGCAGCTCCACCGTCGGCCCCGCCTCCGCGCCATAGTCGATCGCGTGAGTCGAGCCCGCCGGGCTGGTGAAGTCCGCCGGTGCGACACGATCGATCGCACGCAGCGAGTCCCAGCCGAGCAGCGTGCGCAGCGCCTCCACCAGCGCGCCGGGCGCGATCGCATCGAGCCGGCGCTTGCCCTCGACCAGCGCGGGCAGCCAGTCGTCGAGCCGCTCCAGCAGCGCGGCGTCGTCGAGCGATACACCCGCATAGGCCGCGCGCGTGCGCAGCGCCTCGGCCGCGCGCGACCAGGGCAGCAGCGCGAGACCGTGCGCCCGCGCGCCCTCGACCAACGCCGCGGCGATCAGCGCGGGGTCGGCCGTGCTGTCCGGCCCGCTCGACAGCCGGATCGCGCCCAGCCGGCGCTCGCGCAGCGGCTGCACCGCGCCGGTGGCGGGATCGAAGTCGGCGGTGCGGCGCGTCTCGATCCGGTCGGCGAACAGCGCCTCCACCTCCTCCGCCGCGATCGGCGCGGCGGCGAGGATGCGTGCCCCCGCCGCCATGCCCTGCGTCTCCGCCACCGCGAGCCATTCCGCGCTGGCGAGCGGCGACGTCGGGTCGAGCTTGAACCCGCGCCCGCCGGCGGACACCCAGCGCTCGCCGCTCGCGTCGCGCCGCCGCGCCACGCGATCGGGGAAGCCGAGAGCGACACAGGCGCCGATCGATTCGGGCGCGCCCTCGTCCTGCCCGCGCGTCACCAGCCCCGCCCAGCGCCTTGCCATCCCGCGCGCGCTCTCCGCCTTGGGCGAGCGGTCGCCGCGCCAGCGCCGCCACCGCAGCTCGAGGTCCGCGTCCGCGCCGCCAAGCCCGCGCTCCTGGAGCAGCACCGCCACCTCGGCGGCGCGGCGCGGGTCGGGGGCGGCGAGCAGCATGTGCGCGAGCCGCGGCGGCATCGGCAGCGCCGCGATCGCGCGGCCGTGCGCGGTCGGCCGCGCGTCCGCGTCGAGCGCGCCCAGCGCGGTGAGCCGCGCGCGCGCCTCCGTTACCGCGGCCTCGGGCGGCGCGTCGAGCCAGCGCAGCTCGCGCGGGTCACTCACCCCCCAAAACGCACAGGCGAGCACGAGCGCGGAGAGGTCAGCCTCAAGGATCTCGGGCGGGTCGAAGCGCGGCATGCCCGCGGTCGCCGCCGCCTCCCACAGGCGATAGGCCACGCCCGGCCCCTGCCGCGCGGCGCGGCCGGCGCGCTGCGTCGCCGCGGCCTGGCTGGCGCGCTCGGTGACCAGCCGCGTCATCCCGGCGGCGCGGTCGTAGCGCGGGCGCCGCGCCACGCCGCTGTCGACCACCACGCGAATGCCGTCGAGCGTCAGGCTGGTCTCGGCGATGCTGGTGGCGAGTACGAGCTTGCGCGCGCCATCGGGCTCGGCGCGGATCGCGGCACGCTGCGCGGCGGGGTCGAGGCTGCCGTGGAGGCGGTGGAGCCGCACCCCGGGCAGGTCGCCGACCCGCTCGGCGGTGCGCTCGATCTCGGCGACACCGGGGAGGAAGGCGAGCACCCCGCCCTGCTCCTCGCGCAGCGCCTGGCGGATCGCGGCCGCCATCGAGTCGTCGAGCCGCGCCTCGGCGGCGCGGCCGAGGTGGCGCAGCTCCAGCGGGAAGCTGCGCCCCTCGCTCTCGACCACCGGCGCGCCGTCGAGCAACTCGGAGAAGCGCCCGCCGTCGAGCGTCGCCGACATCGCGACGACGCGCAGGTCGGGGCGCAGCGCGGCGCGCGCGTCGAGCGCGAGCGCGAGGCCGAAGTCGCCGTCGAGGCTGCGCTCGTGCACCTCGTCGAACAGCAGCGCGGCAACGCCGGTCAGCTCGGGGTCGCCCTGGAGCCGCGCGGTGAGGATCCCCTCGGTCACGACGGTGACGCGAGTCGCCGCGGAACGCTGGGTGTCGAGCCGCGTGGCATAGCCGAAGGTCTGGCCGACCGGCTCGCCGGCGAGCTGCGCCATCCGCTCGGCCGCGGCGCGCGCGGCGAGGCGGCGCGGCGAGGTGACGATGATCTCGCCGTCGCACCAGGGCTCGGCGAGCAGCGCGGGGGCGACCGCGGTGGTCTTGCCCGCGCCGGGCGGTGCGACCAGCACCGCGGCGCCGACGTCGCGCAGCGCGGCGAGCAGCGCTGGGAGGACGGTGTGGATCGGCAGCGTCGGGGTCACGCGGCTCGCCCTAGCGGGCGACGCGGGCGGGATGAAGGGGGTGACGTCGCGGATACCGCGGCGTGCGCTATCGCACCCGACACCCACCGCTTGTGCCCCGGCGAAGGCCGGGGCCCAGTTGGGACGGCCGTGGCGGTGACGTGCGACGGTGGTCACATGCCAACGTCGGCTCACGCGGAGACGTGAGCGTGACTCCCGTCACCTGGCTCAACAGCGTCCCCCACCTGGGCCCCGGCGTTCGCCGGGTAACAAGAAGGCAGGGCGGCGGGCCGCTCTCCGACCGGACGCCCTGCCACCTCAAGCCTCCCGAGCCGCCCCTCTCCGAGCGGCCCCTCCGCCTCACGCGGTCGCGAGGTCCGCCTTCGCATTGGCCTTGCTCTCGGCCAGCGAGGTCAGCTTCTCGTCGGTCGACTTCTCCTCGTCGAGCGTCGCCTGGAGCAGGGTGACGACCTGGTCGTGGCCCATCTGCTTGGCCCAGGCGATCAGCGTGCCGTAGCGCGTGATCTCATAATGCTCGACCGCCTGCGCCGAGGCGATCAGCGCGGCGTCGAGCACCGACTTGTCGGCGATGTCGCCGGCGACCTCGTTGGCTTCCTTGATGATGCCGTCGATGGCGGGGCAAGTCACCGCCTTGGCCTTCTCGCCCAGCGCGTCGAACGCCTGCTCCAGCCGCGCGATCTGGCCCTCGGTCTCGCGCAGGTGGGTCTCGAAGCCCTGCTTGAGCTCGGGCGCGGTCGCCTTCTCGATCATCTTGGGCAGCGCCTTGGTGATCTGGTGCTCGGCGTAATAGATGTCCTGCAGCGTGTGCAGGAACAGGTCGTGCAGCGTCGCGATGTCCTTGGTGAACAGGCCCATGGTGATGCTCCTCTGACTATGTGCGAAGGGATGCTGCACGAACGACGGGGAGCCGGGGACGTTGCGCCAGATCAGCACGCGAACAGCCTGATCGAGATCAACGGCGCGGGAGGGGTGACGCGGCGCGCGCACCGGCGTACAGGGCGCCGCTTATGTCCCGCACCGCTGCCCGCACCAAGGCCCGCGCCGCCGCCCGCCTCGCCGCCGTCCAGGCCTTGTACCAGCGCGAGATGGAGGGCACCGCGTTGCCCGCCCTGCTCCACGAGTTCCACCACCACCGACTCGGCGCCGAGATCGAGGAGGCGCAGTACGCGGAGGCCGACGTCGACTTCTTCGACGACCTCGTCACCGGCACGAACGCGCGCCAGGGCGAGATCGACCGGCTGATCGAGGCCAAGCTGAGCACCGGCTGGACGCTGGAGCGGCTCGACAAGCCGATGAAGGCGATCCTGCGCGCCGGCTGCTACGAGCTGCTCGCGCGCGAGGACGTGCCGGTGGGCGCGGCGATCAGCTCCTACGTCGACGTCGCGCACGCTTTCTATCAGAAGCGCGAGGCAGGGTTCGTCAACGGGCTGCTCGACAATATCGCCAAGGACGTGCGCGGCTGAGATGGGCGCGCTGGTCTCGCTGAGCCGCGCGCGCAAGGCGAAGCGACGGGCCGCGGACGCCGCTCAGGCGGCGGCCAACCGCGCCGCCTACGGCCGCACCAAGGCGGAGAAACAGGCCGAGCGGCAGGAGCGCGCGCGGCAAGAGGCGGTGCTCGACGGAGCAGCACGGGAGCAGTTGCCCGACGACGGGAGCGCGACGAGCGAGGCGTGATGGGCTGGGGGGCGTCGTACTTGCCCTGTCCTCTTCCTCATTCCTGCCGTCATTCTGGACTCGTTTCAGGATCCACGGTGCCGCAGGCGCCGCCACCGCTGGATGTGCGGGCCGGTGGATCCCGGACCAAGGCTCTCCTGAGCTTGTCGAAGGGTCCGGGATGACGGCTATGGGAGGAGCGGTCGCGAGCCCCTTCCGCCCCCCTCACCCCAGCGGGATCAGCCGCTCGTAGAAGCCGGCGAACCGCCCCTCGGGCTCGACCAGGTGGATCTCGCAGATCCAGTGACGCTCTTGGCCGTTCGCGTCCGGGTCGCGCAGCCGCGTCGGGTTCTCCGCGCTGATCTGGTGGACCTGCTTGGCGCCGGGCAGCCGCGCGTGCGGGAACTCCGCGACGATATGCCCCGCGATCCGCCCGCCGAAGCGCCACCCCGCCGCCGCGGCCGACTCGCACGCGAAGGCGTAGAGCGCCGCGCCCGTGATGTCGGGCTCGTCGCGGAAGCGCGCGCAGACGGCAGCGAACTGCGCCTCCAGGTCGCGGCACAAGGCGCGCTTCACCGGGTCGTCGCCCAACGCGTAGCTCGTGCCGACATCGGCCTCCCAGGTGCCGAACACCGGGCCGAGATCGAGGAAGACGATGTCGTCGGCGGCGATCTCGCGCACCGGCGGGTTGTCCGCCGCGATCGCCAGCGTGTTGACGCCGGCGCGCACGATCCGCTTGTGCCAGTGTCTCTCGACGCCGAAGTCGCGCTCGGCCAGCGCGTAGATGTCGTGCTCGACCGCCCGCTCGGTGCGCCCGGGCGCGATCAGCCCGCGCGACTCGATCGCCGCGAGCAGGTCGAGCGCGCGTCGCTCCGCCGCCTCCAGTGCCGCCCGCCGCTGCGTCATTCCGCGCCTCCCGCTCCTATCATAGCGGGATCGCGCGCGGGTCACAGCAGGTGGCGCTCCTCCCAGGCGAGCAGCTCGTGGAAGCGGCGCTGCAAGCTCACCACCGCGGCGCGATAGCCGGCGGCATCGTCGCGGATCGCGGCGGGCGGCCAGTGCGCGATATGCGCGCTATAGTCGGTACGCAGGCGGTCGAGCTGGTCGCGATGAGCCGCCGCGGTGCGGGCGAAGCCCGGCTCGGCCGCGGCGCGCGCCGCGACCGCGCGCTGCTCCTCCTGGCTGTGCGTCTGGAAGAGGCGCGAGAACTCGAGCCGCTCGCGCAGCAGCACCCCGCTGGCATGGCCGGTCGAGTCCATCAGCGGGAGGAAACGCGCCATTCGCCGGCGCAGGTCATCATGTTCGGCCGGTACGCCCGACATCGTCAGCTCCTATCGAGCGATCGACATACGGGCGCGGGCGTTAACGAGCGGTTCGCCACACACGACAACCCGCCCCGCCACGGCTATCCCGCGCGCATGACCGAGGCCGATCTTCTCGCGCGCCTGCGCCGCCTGCCGCTCCACCCCGGCGCCCGCGGCCTCACCGACGATACCGCGTCGCTGGGCGGCTACACGCTCACCACCGACACGCTGGTCGAGGGCGTCCACTTCCTCCCCGACGATCCCGCCGCCGACGTGGCCTGGAAGCTGCTCGCGACCAATTACTCCGACCTCGCCGCCAAGGGCGCGCTGGTCGAGGGCGCGCTGCTCAACTACCCGCTGCGCGACGCCGACTGGGACGCCGCCTTCATGGACGGGCTCGAGGCCGCCCTGCGCGCACTCGGCGGCGCGCTGCTCGGCGGCGACACGGTGGCGCTGCCCGCGGGCGCGCCGCGCGTGCTGACGCTCACCGCGATCGGGCGCGACGCCGCCGCCCCGGCGCGGTCGGGCGCGCGCGCGGGCGACTCGCTGTGGGTCACCGGCACGATCGGCGACGCCGGCGCGGGGCTGGCGATCGCGCGCGCGGGCCACAGCGACGCGGCGCTGCTGGCGCGCTACCGCCGCCCGGTGCCGCGGCTGGCCGAGGGGCGCGCGCTCGCACCGCTGGTCGCCGCGATGATGGACGTCTCCGACGGGCTGCTGATCGACGCGGCGCGGATGGCGGCGGCGAGCGGGGTGGCAGTGACGGTCGAGCTCGCCGACGTGCCGCTGGCGGCGGGGGTCACCGACGCGCTCGCCGCGGCGACCGCCGGCGACGATTACGAACTGCTGTTCGCCGCCGCGCCGGGATTCATCCCGCCGGTGCCGGCGACCCGCGTCGGGCGCTTCGATCCCGGCGTGGGGCTTCGGCTGACCCGCGCCGGCGAGCCGCTGCCGATCCCTCGCCGGCTCGGGTATGAGCACGGGTTGCGCTGACGTTCCCGCATGTTAGCCTCCGCCTCCCGCGCGACACCTCCCGGCGACAGACCGGGCGCGCAACAGGAGGGATGTGAGGCATGACGATCGTCTACCTTGCCATCGTCTGCGGCGTCATCGCCGTACTCTATGGCTTCGTCACCAGCCGCCAGGTGCTCGCCGCGTCGCCGGGCAATGAGCGGATGCAGGATATCGCCAGCGCGATCCAGGAGGGGGCCAAGGCCTATCTCGGGCGCCAGTACACCACCATCGCCGTGGTCGGCGCGATCGTCGCGGTCGTGCTCGCGGTCACGCTCGGGCTGCTGTCCACGGTCGGCTTCGTCATTGGCGCCCTGCTCTCGGGCCTGGCCGGGTTCGTCGGCATGACGATCTCGGTGCGCGCCAACGTCCGCACCGCCGAGGCGGCGCGCCACACGCTCCAGCGCGGGCTGACGATGGCGTTCCGCTCGGGCGCGGTGACCGGGATGCTCGTCGCCGGGCTGGGGCTGCTCTCGATCGCCCTGTTCTTCTGGTATCTCACCGGCCCGGCGGGACTGCTGCCCAACGACCGCGCGATCGTCGAGGCGCTCACCGCGCTGGCGTTCGGCGCCTCGCTGATCTCGATCTTTGCGCGGCTGGGCGGGGGCATCTTCACCAAGGCCGCCGACGTCGGCGCCGATCTGGTCGGCAAGGTCGAGGCCGGCATCCCCGAGGACGATCCGCGCAACCCCGCGGTGATCGCGGACAACGTGGGCGACAACGTCGGCGACTGCGCCGGCATGGCGGCCGATCTGTTCGAGACCTATGTCGTTACGCTCGGCGTCACGATGGTGTCGATCGCGCTGCTGATCCAGGCCGACGCGGCCGAGCTGATGCGGCTGATGAGCCTGCCGCTCGCGGTCGGCGGCGTGTGCATCATCACCTCGATCGTCGGCACCTATATGGTGCGGCTCGGCGGCGGCTCGATCATGGGCGCGCTGTACAAGGGCTTCTGGACCTCGGCGCTGCTGTCGATCCCCGCGATCTGGGCGGTGACGCAGTGGACGCTCGGCGACCTTCACCGTGTGATCGGCGGCGCCGGCTTCCTCGACGCCGGCAGCGGCGCGGTGCCCGACGCGGGCGCGACCTCGCAGGCGGCGAGCGGCGTCGCGGGCGTTCCCGCGGCGAGCGCCTTCACCGGCTATGACCTGTTCTTCTCGATGCTGATCGGGCTGGCGGTGACCGGGCTGATCGTGTGGATCACCGAATATTACACCGGCACCAACTATCGCCCGGTCAAGTCGATCGCCAAGGCGAGCGAGACCGGCCACGGCACCAACGTGATCCAGGGCCTCGCGATCAGCCTCGAGGCGACCGCGCTGCCGACGCTCGTGATCGTGGTCGCGGTGGTCGCGGCCTACAAGCTCGCCGGGATCATCGGCATCGCCTTCGCCGCGACCGCGATGCTGGCGCAGGCGGGCATGGTCGTCGCGCTCGACGCCTACGGCCCGGTGACCGACAATGCCGGCGGCATCGCCGAGATGGCGGGGCTGGAGGACGAGGTGCGCGAGCGCACCGACGCGCTCGACGCGGTCGGCAACACCACCAAGGCGGTGACCAAGGGCTATGCGATCGGCTCGGCCGGCCTCGCCGCTTTGGTGCTGTTCGGCGCCTATACCACCGACCTCCAGACCTACTTTCCCGACCTGTCGGTCAACTTCTCGCTCAGCAACCCGTACGTGATCGTCGGGCTGCTGCTCGGCGCGCTGCTGCCCTATCTGTTCGGCGCGTTCGGCATGACCGCGGTGGGGCGCGCCGCGGGCGCGGTGGTCGAGGAGGTGCGCCAGCAGTTCCGCGACAATCCCGGCATCATGCAGGGGACCAGCCGGCCCAACTACGGCCGCACCGTCGACCTCGTCACCCGCGCCGCCATCCGCGAGATGATCGTGCCCTCGCTGCTGCCGGTGCTGTCGCCGATCGCACTCTACTACATCGTCACCGCGGTGGACGGGCAGGCGAGCGGTTTCGCGGCGCTGGGCGCGATGCTGCTCGGCGTGATCGTCTCGGGGCTGTTCGTGGCCCTGTCAATGACCTCGGGCGGCGGCGCCTGGGACAATGCCAAGAAGTTCATCGAGGACGGCAACCACGGCGGCAAGGGCTCCGAGGCGCACAAGGCCGCGGTGACCGGCGACACGGTCGGCGACCCGTACAAGGACACCGCGGGGCCGGCGGTGAACCCGATGATCAAGATCACCAACATCGTCGCCCTGCTGCTGCTCGCCGCGCTGGCGGGCGGTGGCGGCTGAGGCAGGCGAGTCCTCGATCCTCCCCGCCGTGCGGGGAGGATTTTCCCTCGCTAACCTCAGATCGATCCACATCGGACCTTGCTACCCTCGCGCCGTGCCGCGACCGTCCGTTCTGGACCAACCAGCCCGTGACGCCCTCGTACCAACCACGCTGCTCTCGCGCGCATGGGTACGAACCGACCGACGAACCACCTCTACTACGGCGACAATCTCGACGTGCTCCGGCGCGAGATCGCCGACGCCAGCGTCGACCTGATCTACCTCGATCCCCCGTTCAACTCGAACGCCAGCTACAACATCCTCTTCCGCGCGCCCGACGGCGCGGGCACCGCGGCGCAGGTCGAGGCCTTCCACGACAGCTGGCACTGGAACGACGCCGCCGCCGACGCCTTCGACCAGGTCGCGCGCAGCGGCCATGCGGACGCGTTCCAGCTGCTCGACTCGCTGCGCCGCTTCCTCGGCGAGAACGACATGCTCGCCTACCTCGCGATGATGACGATCCGGCTGATCGAGCTGCGCCGCGTGCTCAAGCCCAGCGGCAGCCTCTATCTCCACTGCGACCCGACCGCGGGCCATTACCTCAAGCTGCTGCTCGACGGCGTGTTCGCGCCCCGCGCCTTCCGCCGCGAGATCGTGTGGCGCTCCGGCTGGGTGAGCGGCTTCAAGACGCGCACCGCCAACTGGGTGCGCAACCACGACACGATCTTCTACTACGTCCGCGATCCCGCCGCCGACTGGACCTTCAACAAGCAATATGTCGCGCACGCCGCCGGGTACGAGCGCCGCGGCGGGGGCGCCAACCCGCTCGGCAAGCCGATCGACGACGTGTGGGACGATCCCGCGCTCTACTCGCCCAACATCAAGTCCTTCTCGGTCGAGAAGCTGGGATATCCGACGCAGAAGCCGGTCGCGCTGCTCGAGCGGATCATCGCCGCCTCGTAGCGGCCGGGCGACCTCGTGCTCGACCCGTTCTGCGGCTGCGGCACCGCGGTGCATGCCGCCCAGAAGCTGGCGCGGCGCTGGATCGGGATCGACGTGACCCATCTCGCCATCGCGCTGATCGAGAAACGGCTGCACGCCGCCTTTCCTGACGCCCGCTTCACCGTCGAGGGCACGCCGCGCGACCTCGCCTCGGCCGAGGATCTGGCGCGACGCGACCGCTACCAGTTCCAATGGTGGGTCGTCTTCCTGATCGGCGCGATGCCGCACGGCGGGCGCCGCAAGGGCGCGGACGGCGGGGTCGACGGGCTGCTCTACTGCCGCCCCGACGGGCGCACGGTCGAGCGCGCGTTGGTGTCGGTGAAGAGCGGCGAGCAGGTCGGTGTCGCGATGGTGCGCGAGCTCCACTCGGCGATGGTGCGCGATCGCGCGATCGCGGGCGTGTTCGTCACCCGCGCCGCGCCGACCGAGCCGATGATCCGCGAGGCCGCCGCCGTGGGCCGCTTCGCGAGCAGCGCGACCGGGCGCAGCTACGCGCGGTTGCAGATCCTGACGCTCGCCGAGCTGATGGCGGGCAAGCGCCCCGACCTGCCGCATATCGACCCCAACGCCGCCTTCCGCCAGGCCGTGCGCGAGGATCGCGGCGACCAGGGCTCGCTGCTGTGAAGCCATCCGGCCGGCGCGGCTGAACAGATGTCGATCAGTCACTTAGTGCCATCAAGCCGGGCGGCGCGTGCTAGCGGCTCGGGATGCCGCCCGCTTACTCCTTCGCGATCGACCCCGCCCGCGACCTCTAACGCATCACCATCGCCGGCTTCTTCACCGCACCCGACATCGCCGCGTTCGCGCGAGAGTTGGCAGCGGCACAGCGTGAGCTGCGCTGCGCGCCCAACCAGCACGTCACGCTCGTCGACATCCGCGCGATCGACATTCAGGCGCAGGACAGCGTGGACGCCTTCCAGCGCGTGGTCGGCGACCCCGCCACCGCGTCGCGGCGACTCGCCTTCGTCGTCGGCCTGTCGCTCGCGCGCCGGCAGATCCGCCGCGCCGCCGAGATCCGGGGCGCGGCCTTCTTCGCGACGCCGGCCGAGGCCGAGGCCTGGCTGCTCTCGGACGCGCCGCTGCCCGCCTGATCTCACCGCCGCGCGGCCTCACCCAGCGCGAGCAGCTCGGCGCGCTGCGCCGGCGTCTGTAGCGCGAGCGGCACGAACGGCGGCACCCCGCCGTTGCGCCGGTGGAACAGCAGCAGCGCGCCCTGCTCCACCGCCGCCACCTCGTCCCAGCCGAGCCGCAGCGTGCCGCGCGGCGAGGCCAGCACCAGCCCGCTCTCACGCCATGCCAGCGTGGTGAGCAGCGCGGTGTGGGGCTGGCAGGCGAAGCGGCGGCGGACGCGTCGGACCAGCCGACCTCGTGCCACGAGCGGCGCCACCAGCAGCATCGCCGCGCTCCAGCCCAGCGCGGCGAGCACCAGCGCGACCTCCGCCACATTCCGCTCGCCCCCGCCGAGATCGCCCGTGCCGAGCGCGACCGCAAGCCCCGCCCAGGGCAGCGCGATCAGGGTGACGCGGCGGCACCAGCCGCGCCCCGCCGCGCCCGCGCGCGTCGCCGCCAGCAGGTCCTCGTGACGCAGCGTGAAAGTGGTAGCCCCCATGCTCCACTATAGACGGCCGCGCGCGCCGGCTTGCCGAACCGCCCCGCACTGTCCATATACGGAGCGCGCCGCGCCTCACGGGTCGCCGCGCGATCCACGCGCTCGCCTTTCCTTTCTCCGCCGTCTCGGCTAAGGGCGCGCGCACTCAGCGCGAAAGAGACACCGTTTGGCGAAAGAAGAACTCCTCGAGATGCGCGGGCAGGTGGTGGAGCTGCTGCCCAACGCGATGTTCCGCGTCCGGCTCGAGAACGACCACGAGATCCTCGGCCACACCGCGGGCAAGATGCGCAAGAACCGCATCCGCGTCCTCGTCGGCGACGAGGTGCTGGTCGAGCTGACCCCGTACGACCTCACCAAGGGCCGTATCACCTACCGCTTCATGCCCGGCCGCGGCGGCCCCGGCCCGTCCTGAGCCACGCGCCGGACGAGCTCTCCCATGACGTCGACGGTGAGAGCGTGACGCCGCCCGACGGCGCCGCGCCGCTGGTGCTCGCCTCCTCCTCGCCGCGCCGCCGCGACCTGCTCGCACGGCTCGGCGTGGCGCCAGCGCGGACCGAGTCGCCCGACATCGACGAGACGCCACGCCCGCGCGAGCTGCCGCGCGCCTATGCGCTGCGCCTCGCCCAGGAGAAAGCGCGCGCGGTGACGCGCGAGGCGGGCGAGGCGGTGCTCGCGGGCGACACCACGATCGCGCTCGGCCGCCGTATCCTCCCCCCCGCCACCGACCCGGAGGTGCAGCGCACCTTGCTGCGGCTGCTCGCGGGACGGCGCCACCACGCGCTGTCGGCGGTGTGCGTGATCGCGCCCGACGGCCGCGCGCGCACCCGGCTGGCGGACACGGTCGTCGCGTTCAAGCCGCTGAGCGAGGCGGAGATCGACGCCTATGTCGCGTGCGGCGAGGGGCTCGGCAAGGCGGGCGGCTATGCCATCCAGGGCCGCGCCGAGGCCTTCGTGCGCTTCCTCGCCGGCAGCCACTCGGGGGTGATCGGCCTGCCGCTGTTCGAGACGCGCGCGCTGCTCGCCACCGCGGGCGTCGCCTTTGGCTGAGTGGCTGTACGAGGAGGGGATCGGCGAGGCGCGCGCCGCGCTGGTCGAGGGCGAACGCATCCTCGCGGCGCGTGTCGAACTGCCCGACGGCCTGCGCGTCGGCACCGTCGCGCCGGCGCGGCTGCGCGAGCTTCAGGTCGCGGCGCTGGAGGACGGGCGCGAGCTGCTGCTCGACCGCGCGCCGCCGGGCGTGACGCTCGGCGCGCGGCTGACGGTGGAGGTGACGCGCGAGGCGATCCCCGAACCCGGCCGCGCCAAGCGCGCGCGCGGTCGCGTCACCGACGCGGCGCCGGTCGCGGGCGCGAGCCTCCGCGAGCGGATCGCCGCGACCGGCCTCCCGGTGATCGAGCCGCGCGCGCACGAGGCCGACGTGCTCGAGGCGGCGGGCTGGTCGGAGGTGTTGGAGGAGGCGCGCACCGGCGAGATCGCCTTCGCCGGCGGCGCGCTGCGGATGTCGCCCACCCCGGCGATGACGCTGTTCGACGTCGACGGCGACGACGCGCCCGACGCGCTCGCGCTGCGCGCCGCCACGGCGGTGGCGCTGGCGATACGGCGCCACGGCATCGGCGGCTCGATCGGGATCGACTTTCCCAGCGTCACCGGCAAGGCGGCGCGCCAGGCGGTCGCCGCCGCGCTCGACGCCGCGCTGCCGCCGCCGTTCGAGCGCACCGCGGTCAACGGCTTCGGCTTCCTCCAGGTGGTGCGACCGCGCCCGCGCGCCTCGCTGCCCGAGCGGCTGCGCGAGGATCCCGTCGGGGCCGAGGCGCGCGCCGCGCTGCGCCGGATCGAGCGCGAGCCGCCGAGCGCCTCGCCGCGCCACCGCCTGCCCGAGCCGGTGCGCGCGCGCGTACTGGCCAGCCCCGACTGGCAGGACGCGCTGCTGCGCCGCACCGGGCGACTGCTTATCTTCGAGTGATGACCCAGCGCTGCCCGATCTGTGCCGCCCCGGCGCACCCCGACCATGCCCCCTTCTGCGGCCGCGGCTGCAAGGACCGCGACCTGCTGCGCTGGCTCGGTGAGGGTTATCGCCTGCCCGGCCAGCCGATCGACGAGGAGATGCACGAGGGGCTGGACAAGCCGCGCGACACCGCCTAGGGACCGCGCCTCACCGCTCGGCGAGCGGTGCGCCCAAGTAGCTCAGTTGGTAGAGCATACGACTGAAAATCGTAGTGTCGGTGGTTCGATCCCGCCCTTGGGCACCATTTCCTTCCTAGCGGCCTGCAGTGCCTTGGAAAACTCAGAAATCCGCCATTCCGCTCGACGAACCTGATACAAACACGCGGGTGAAGTCGGCCATGGCAAAGCTACCAGAATGGGTCCGCAAGGAGGCGACTGGCCGCCTCATGTTCCGTCGCGGCTACCCAGAGACAATCCGGCCCTTCCTGGTCAAGCGAGCCAACACGAGCTGAAATTGCCGCTCGGCGCCAAGCACGTCCTCAGGGTCGAAGCGTATCGCGTCTACGATGCCCCCAAGCGGCGCTAAGACTTGGATGTAAAGCAGGCACGAGCGCTTCAAAGCGTCGAGCACGGCGGGATACGAGAAAGGACAGTTCGTCGCCGCCGCTCTTCTTTCGAGGCCCGAACTCCAACGAGACGCCCCCACGCTCAACGACGTCGAAGGCAGACGCAGGGTCAAAATGAAGCGGCGCGCTCAGGATGCTCCTGCACCCGAAGATGTTCGCCGGTCGCCATCCACACTGATCGGGGGAGGATTTTATGATAAGGAAGCTCGGCACCGTCGCGTGCCGGCATCACGAACATCGACAGCTGCGCCTAGGCAAATTGATTGCAACGGCCACCCTTTTCTATACGTAGAAATCCGGAAATCTAACTTATCTCCATTCAATACATGTAGTATTACCCTGCCGTTTGCGATATGCCATTGCACCAGCGCGTCGGACGTAAGTTCTACTACTTTTTAACTCCGCTGAATATTGGACGATGTTGGTGCAGGTTTTCTGCAGGATGCGCATGCCGAACTGGTCGAGGCGAATAGCTCACGCAGACATCAGCAATGTAACAACTACACGCTCTGAATTTAGATGCAGGCGGCTTCGCGGAAGATTGGAAAACTGCAAGTGCGGCAGTTGCAACCGCGTCCGCAGCCTAGAAGCCCCTCTTACAGAGGAGCTCGTGATTGACGCCTTTGTATGCCACTCCTGCATCGTGGAGCCCGAGGCTACGTCCGCTGTTGGGCTGGGCCTAATGTCGCCAACGTCGAACCGAGCGACCTCGAATCAAAGCCCATGCCCTGTCGCCGCGCGCAGCCCCTCCAGCATCACACGTCAGGTGGTCGTCGACGGCGCGGGCGTGAGTTCCCGCGCCGGCTGGAGCGCGCTTACTTGGGCATGTCGACGAGGCGCGGCGTGGCGTACCAGCTGAAATCGTCGCGCATCTTAAGCTGCAGACCGTTGCCGAGGTCGCCACCGGAGCAGTTGAGCAGCTTGTTGATGCAGTTCGCGGTCCACATCGCGAGCACCTTGTCGTCCCAGGCGCCAATCCAGTCAGCGTGGAAGGTCGTGCCGGGGCGCTGCGTCGCCATGCCGGGCATCGAGTCGGAGGCGAGCGTCCAGGTGCTCTTGCCCTCGCTCCACTCACCCGAGGTGTCGAGATCCTCGTCCACCGTGTACCACGCGCCGAGCGTGAAGGTCGGCACGACGTACGGGTGCGTCGCCGGGCACTTGAGGATACCATCCCAGCCGTAGCTCGGGAAAGCCATGTGGCTGCGATGATCACCCGAGTTGAGTTGACGTCCGTTCCAGCAGCTCGGCGCTTGGATCACCGCACCGATGCGATTGCCCACCGGGCAGAATTTCGCCGCGGTGACAAGATCCGGATAATGGCCGGGTGTCGCAGTCGGGCCATCGCAGTTGAAGTAGAAGTTATTATCGCTCTTACCAGTTCCCATGTTGTAACCGAACACGAAGCGTAGACCGCGCGGCATGTCGACGCATGCCTTGCCCTCAATCTGGCAGGCTGGGCTGCTTTCAGGAATGCGCTTGTAGTAGATTGAAACATAGTCTGGACGAACAACCTTGCCCTTGCCGTTGAGCATCGCCGGGACCCAATAGGCCGAACGGTTGAGTTTATTGTTGCACGTGCTGTCACCGCTGAAACGCAGCTTGCCGTAGTCGGAATAAGCGTTGGCGCCGGTGTTGCCGAAAAACTGGTGCGCGTGCGACTTGCCGGGTTGGCCTGGGAAGACGATCGGGTCGTCCTTGAGCACCTGCCCGGGCATGCAGATGAAGCGGAAGGCGCCGACCACGTCCGGCGCACCCGACTGCGGGATAGCGCCCGTCCCCCAGGATGGGACCAGCAGATCCTCCGTCTTGAAGTTGCTGGCATATGACGGCTGCTGCACGACGCCGAACGGCCCGGTCTTGCGGATCGCGTCGACCGGGAGGCCGTCGGCAGCGAGCTTCACCGTCGCGGCGGGCTTGGCCACCGGGGTAGCCGGCGCAGCGACCACCGCGACCAGGCTATTGGCGGCCTGAGCGACGCTGGCGGTGTTCGTCGCCGCATAAGCACTCGACGCGGCGACCACGGCCGCGCCCACGATCCAAAGCTTCTTCATGAAACCCCCGAAGAGATAGACGTTGGACGGAGCCGCTGCGACAATGCGAGAGGGTCGCGCGCCTTCCGACTAAAACCTTCTTACTCCGGCATTCCATTCAGATCGGTTAAACCACAAGGTTTCATGATCTTAACCGATACGTTCGTTCGGGCGGTGTTAACTGTTACTTAATCGCCGCACCGGGCACGCTCGACTTATCGAGCGCGAGCGCCGAGCAACTGCGCCGAGAAGCGCCCCGCCGCGGCGTCCACTGCGAGCATCACGCCGTGTTACTGAACGAGCAACGATCAAGGTTTGCGATGACGCGACGTCTTGAGGCAAGTCCGGTGCTCACGGCGACACAGGCGCGGCTGCGGCCGGACGATAGTAGCGCTGCTGCGACCCTTCGGCCCGCCAGTCCGGGTCGGTGCGGGCACAGCGCGCACGACGCCGCATCTAACGTTGAACTGCCATCACGGCTCGCTCCAACGGGCAGCGCCGTCAGCCCGCCCACTCGCTCCACAGCGTGGCGGGGTCGGGACGCGGGCGTTCCTCGAGCGCGCGGCCGGGGGTGCCGATGAACATGAAGCCGGCGATCCGCTCGGGCGCGGCGCCGAACAGGTCGCGCACCGCGTCGGAGAAGGCCGGCCAGCCGGTCAGCCAGCCCGCGACGAAGCCGTGCGCGTGCGCGGCGTGGAGCAGGTTCATGCACGCTGCCCCTGCCGACAGCTCCTGCTCCCACAACGGAATATGGCTTTCCAGCCGGGGCGAGGAGAGCGCCACCACCAGCGCGGGCGCCTGGCGCGCGAACTGGTCCATCGCGTCGAGCTCGAGCCGCGCCGCGGTTGGACGCTCGGCGCGATAGGCCTCCACCAGCCGCGCGGCGAAGGCGTCGCGGCGCTCGTCCGGGACGATCACGAAGCGCCACGGCGCGAGCTTGCCGTGATCGGGGGTGCGCCCGGCGAGCTGGATCATGCCGACGAGCTGGTCGCGCGTCGGCCCGGGCGCGACCAGGTCGCGCGGCTTGCCCGAGCGGCGCGTGGCGAGCAGCGCGAGCGGGGAGGAGAGGTCGTTGAACATCGCCGCGACAGATAGCGCGCCGCGGGGATATTTACAGCGGCGCCTGGATCGCTAGTCTCGCGCGCAACCAATCGGCGCCGCTCGCGGGCGCGCCCTGCCCCTCAGCGGAGCCGCTCTCCCTTGCCCATCATCCCCACGATCGCGCTCGCTTTCCTCGCCTTGTTGCTGGGCGGCGGGATCGCCGCCGCGGTGAAACCCGGCGACGAGTTCGCCGGCCACCCCAAAGGCCTCTACGTCCTGTTCTTCGCCGAGATGTGGGAGCGCTTCTCCTATTACGGCATGCGCGCGCTGCTGATCTTCTACCTGACCAAGCACTGGCTGTTCGACGACGGCAAGGCCAACCTGATCTACGGCGCCTATACCTCGCTGGTGTACATCACGCCGGTGCTCGGCGGCTATCTGGCGGACCGCTACCTCGGTCAGCGCCGCGCCGTGGTCTATGGCGCGGTGCTGCTCACGCTGGGCCACCTGCTGATGGCGGTGGAGGGAGACGGCGGCCAGGCCTCGGCGGCGATCAACGTCTTCTGGCTCGCACTGGGCTTCATCATCGTCGGCTCGGGCTTCCTCAAGGCCAATATCTCGGTGATCGTGGGCCAGCTGTACCCGCTCACCGACATCCGGCGCGACGGCGCGTATACGATCTTCTACATCGGCATCAACACCGGCGCGGCGCTCGGCACGATCCTGGCCGGCTGGCTCGGCGAGACCTACGGCTGGTCCTATGGCTTCGGCGCGGCGGGCGTCGGCATGCTGCTCGGGCTGCTGGTGTTCGTGCTGGGCAAGCCGCTCCTGCAGGGGCGCGGCGAGGCGCCGCGCGCGCTCGCCCGGTCGCTCGAGTGGACGCTCTACGCGATCGGCGTCGCCGCGGTGGGGGTGATCTGGCTGCTGATCCAGTATCAGGACGTGATCCAGACGCTGCTGATGGTCTCGGGGGTCGCGCTGCTCGGCTACGTGCTGTTCGCCTCGTTCAAGCTGGAGCCGCACGCGCGCGACCGGATGTTCGCGGTGCTCTTCCTGATCGCGCTCAACCCGCTGTTCTGGGGGCTGTACGAGCAGGCTGGCGGCAGCCTCAACCTGTACACCGACCGCTTCGTCGACCGCGGCGGCGTGCCCGCCTCGCTGTTCCAGTCGGTCAACCCGATCTACATCGTGCTGCTCGGCCCGATCTTCGCCGCGCTGTGGGTGTTCCTCGGGCGGCGCGGCTGGGAACCCTCGGCGCCGGCCAAGTTCGGGCTGGCGCTGGTGCAGGTGGCGCTGAGCTTCCTGCTCTTCGTCTGGGGCGCGCGGCTGTACGGCGCGGCGCTGACCCCGGTGTATCTCGTCTTCATGATCTATTTCTTCCAGACCTCGGGCGAATTGTGCCTGTCGCCGGTGGGCCTCTCGGCGATGAACCGGCTGGCGCCGCGTCACCTCGCCAGCCTGATCATGGGCGCGTGGTTCTACATGACCGCGGTGGGCAATTTCGTCGCGGGCAAGATCGGCGAGGCGACCGGCGGCGGCGAGGGCGGCACGATGACGCGCGACGGCACGCTGGGGGTGTACGAGACGATCGGCTGGTGGGCGATGGGCATCGCGCTCCTGGTGCTGCTGGTGAGCCCGCTGGTGCGCCGCCTGATGCACCTCGACACGCTGCGCGACCACGACGAGTCGCACGCCATGGCGGGCGAGGCCGAGCTGGCCGAGCCGCAGGCGGCGGGGTTCGACAGCGCCAGCGCGACGCGCCCGCCCCGACCCTGACCGACTTCAATCGACACGCGACAGAAGCGCGCGGCTGAGCCATGATCGCCGCCCGACGCGACCGCGATCCACGCGGCGCGCGGGTGGGAGAGACGATGCCGCTGCCCGGGCTGATGCAGGACATGCCGCTGACGGTCGACCGCTTCCTCGACCATGCGGCGAGATGGCACCCGCGCCGCGAGATCGTCTCGCGCGACGCCGCCGGCGCGGTGAGCCGCACCGACTACGCCGGGCTGCATCGCATCGCCAAGCAGGTGTCGGCCGCGCTCGCCGCGCTCGGCATCGCGCCCGGCGACCGGGTCGCCACGCTGGGCTGGAACGGCTTCCGCCATCTCGCCGCCTGGTACGGCGCCACCAACATGGGCGCGGTGCTCCACACGCTCAACCCGCGGCTGTTCCCCGACCAGATCCGCTACATCGCCGACCATGCCGGCGACCGGCTGCTCTTCGCCGATCCCGAGTGCGCCGCGTTGGCGCAGCGGCTGCTGCGCGAGGTGCCCTCGCTCGAGCGGATCGTCTATCTGTGCGGCACGGACGCACTGCCCGAGCCCGGCGCGCTCGCCTTCGACGAATGGGTCGCGGCGCAGCCGATCGACCATCCCTGGGGCGGGTTCGACGAGCGCGCCGCCTGCGGGCTGTGCTACACCTCGGGCACCACCGGCTTGCCCAAGGGCGTGCTCTACTCGCACCGCTCCAACTGGCTGCACACGATGATGGCGCTCCAGCACGACGCGATGGGGCTCTCCGCGCGCGACACGCTGCTGCTGGTGGTGCCGATGTACCATGCCAACAGCTGGGGCGTGGTCTATTCGGCCCCCGCGGTCGGCGCCAAGCTGGTGCTGCCGGGCCAGCGGATGGACGGCGCCTCGCTCTACGAGCTGATCGAGCAGGAGCAGGTGACCTTCTCCGCCGCGGTGCCGACGGTGTGGCAAGGGCTGCTCCAGCACCTGCGCGGCACCGGGCGCGGCTTCACCTCGCTGGAGCGCGTGATCATCGGCGGCGCCGCGCCGCCCGAGGCGCTGATCCGCGCCTTCCAGGACGATTACGGCGTCGAGGTGGTGCAGGGCTGGGGCATGACCGAGACCTCGCCGCTGGCGACGCTCTCCTCCCCCACCGCGGACGTGCTGGCGCAGCCCTATGACGAGCAGGTGCGGCGCAAGGCGATGCAGGGGCGGCCGGTGTGCGGGCTCGAGCTGCGGCTGGTCGACGACGCGGGCGCGGTGCTGCCGCACGACGGCGCCACCGCGGGGCGGCTGCTGATCCGCGGCCCGACGATCGCGCGCGCCTATTACGGCGAGCCGGCGGAGGCGGTCGACGCCGAGGGCTGGTTCGATACCGGCGACGTCGCGGTGATCGACGACGCGGGCTATGTGCGCATCACCGACCGCGCCAAGGACATCGTGAAGTCGGGCGGCGAGTGGATCAGCTCGATCGAGATCGAGAATCTGGCGGTGGCGCACCCCTCGGTGGCGATCGCGGCGGTGATCGGCGTGGCGCATCCGGTGTGGGGCGAGCGGCCTGTGCTGCTGGTCCAGCCCGCGCCGGGCGCGACCTGCCTCAAGGAGGAACTGCTCGCCTTCCTCGACGGCCAGATCGCGCGCTGGTGGATGCCCGACGACGTGCTGGTGGTGGACGCGATCCCGCTCGGCGCCACCGGCAAGATCGACAAAAAGCTGCTGCGCGAGCGGCTGCGCGACGACCGGCTGGAGGGGGCGGGGGGGTAGACGGGGAACGGCTACAACGATCCTCCCCTGCAAGGGGAGGTGGCACGCCGAAGGCGTGACGGAGGGGTGTCGCGGGTGGTGAGTCCAGCGACCCTCACCAGCCGGGTCACCCCTCCGTCGCGCTTCGCGCGCCACCTCCCGTTCCAGGGGAGGATGAGATCGGCAGTCTACGCTGTGGGGGCGGAAGTCCTACTTCGCCGCTGCGATCACCTCGCCCAGGAAGGTGCGGTACTGCGCCGCGACGCGCGGCCAGGCGTAGCGCAAAGCGCGGACGCGGCCGCGCGGGGCCAGCTCGGAGCGCGCCGCGATCGCGTGCGCCAGCGCCGCCGCCACCGCCGCGGGGTCGCCCGTGTCGAGCAGCACCGCGTCGTCGCCGACGATCCAGCGCAGCCGCGGCGAGTCATGCGCCACCACCGGCGCACCGCACGCCAGCGCCTCGATATAGACGTTGCCGAACGATTCCTCGCGCGAGAGGTGGAGGAACACGTCGGCCGAGCGGTACAGCAGCGGCATGTCCGCCGCCCCGACGGTCAGCCGCTTGAACCGCCCCGGCAGCAGCTCGGCGGCGAGCCGGTCGACCGCCTCGCGCTCGGGCCCGTCACCCGCGACCACCAGGTGCGCGTCGGGCAGCTGCGCCACCGCGCGCACGCCGTCGGCGACCCGCTTGGTCGGGATCAGCGCGCTCACCATCAGCACCACCGTGCCGCGCGCGGGCAGGCCGAAGCGCGCGCGCTCGGGCGAGCCGGGCGTGAAGCGCTCGGCGTCCATCCCGTTGGGGATCAGCGCGCAGCGCCATTTCTCCTGGTTGCGCTCGAGATAATCGGGGTTGGTGCAGACCAGCCCGTCGCAGCCGAAGGTGCGATATTCGGCGTCGTTCGAGAAGGCCGGCCAGTCGCCGTTCTGCGTGACGAAGACGTGCGGCGGGCGGCGGCCGAACAGCACCGGGCGGCGCAGCACCCAGTTGGTGAAGGGAAAGGAGCAGGTGACCGTCACGTCATGGTCGCGCGGGCGATAGGCGCGGAGCAGGCCGGGGACGAAGCTCGCCTCCTCCCAGCCGGTCTCGCTGCGCAGCGCGGGGACGCGCGGCATCCGCTCGAGCTTCTCACGCCGCAGCGCGCCGGCGTGGCGGAAGCGATAGGGCGTGCCCGCGCGCGCCTCGCCCGCGCCGATCACCGTCACCGCGTCGCCGCCGCGCGCCAGCTCGGTCGCGAGCGACAGCAGCGCCACCTCGGCGCCGCGCTCGAAACGATGGAAGCCCGGCAGGGCGAACAGGATCCGCATCACTTTTCCTCAAACGCCGGTGAAAAACGCGTCAACGATCGTGTGCCTCGATTTTAAGGCTTCGGCTGCTAGAGACCGCGCAGCCGCCCCGGCCCGCGTCGATTCGACCGTGCCGGCCGGTACCTTCCTGGGATCGTCCGCCCGCGCATGAAGTTGCTTTCCCGATCGATCCTGACACGGCTGGGCTGGTCCACCGCCGGCTATGGCGTGGTGCAAGCACTGCGGCTCGTCAACAACGTCGTGCTGGCGCGGCTGCTCGCGCCCGAGCTGTTCGGCATCATGATCATCGTCAACACCGTGCGCACCGGCATCGAGCTGGCGTCCGACATCGGCATCGGCCAGAACATCATCAGCAACCCGCGCGCGGAACAGCCCGACTTCTACGACACCGCCTGGACGCTGCAGCTGGTCCGCGGCCTTGCGCTCGGCATGGTCTGCGCCGCGCTCGCCTGGCCGGTGGCGTGGTTCTACCGCAAGCCCGAGCTCGCCGGCATCTTCGCGGTGGCGTCGCTGTTCTTCGTCTTCGCCGGGTTCGAATCGACCGGGCGCTTCATCGCGCAGAAGCACCTGCGGCTCGCCGCGCTGACCGCGTTCGAGGTCGGCTATACCGCGATCTCGACGGTGGCGCACATCCTGTTCGCGCTGGCCACGCCGACGATCTGGGCGCTGGTGTTCGGCGGCATCACCTCCAGCGCGGCGGTGATGGTGGCGAGCTATCTGCTGATCCCCGGCATGCGCCACCGCTTCCTGATCGACCGCGGCGCGGTGCGCGAGATCCTGTCGTTCGGCCGCTGGGTCGCGCTGTCCTCGATCGTCTACTTCCTGGCGATGAACTTCGACCGGCTGTACATGGCGCGGGCGGTGTCGCTGGCGGTGCTGGGCACCTATGGCATCGCGCGCTCGCTCGCCGACATCCTCAACCTGCTGGTCGCGCGCTTCGGCAACATGATCGTCTTTCCAATGGTGGCGGCCTCGTTCGACACCACCGCCGAGCTGCGCGCGCGGCTGGCACGGCACCGCCCGCTGCTGCTGCTCGGCGCCGCCGCGGCGGTGGCGGGGTTCATCGCCGTGTCGGACCTGCTCACCGCCCTGCTTTACGACCAGCGCTACCAGGGGGCGGCGCAGATGCTGCCCGCGCTGTCGTTCGGCGTGTGGTTCGCGATCCTGTCGACGATCAACGAATCGGTGCTGCTCGGCATCGGCAAGCCGGTCTATGGCGCCAGCGCCAATATCGGCAAGTTCGCCTGGCTGCTGGTCGGCCTGCCGGTCGCGGTCAACTTCTACGGTATCGGCGGCGCGGTGCTCGTGATCGCCAGCGCCGAGCTGGTCCGTTACGTGCCGCTCTGGGTCGCGCAGCGTCGCGAGGGGCTGTCGTTCGCGCGGCAGGACCTTGCTATGACGCTGGTCATGCTGGGTCTGGCCGTGCTCTTCCGGGAGGCGCTGTACGGCGTCGGGCTGACCGGCGACGTGACGAGTCTGCTGCCGTGGAGATGAGCGCGCCTTTTTCGCCCCCGCCGCGCATCGGCATCGTCGCGATCGGCCGCAACGAGGGCGAGCGGCTGATGCGCTGCCTGCGCTCGCTCGAAGGCAGCGGTGCCGCGGCGGTGATCTATGTCGACTCGGCCTCGACCGACGGCAGCCCCGCGCGCGCGCGCGAACTCGGCGCGCAGGTGGTCGATCTCGACATGGCGCTCCCCTTCACCGCGGCGCGCGCGCGCAACGCCGGCTTCAACGCCCTGCCCGCCGACTGCGACCTCGTCCAATTCATCGACGGCGACTGCGAGCTGGCGCCGGACTGGCTCGCCGCCGCGACTCGCTTCCTCGCCGCGCACCCCGACGTGGCGGTGGTGTGCGGACGCCGGCGCGAGCGCCATCCCGAGGCCTCGGTCTACAACCGACTGTGCGACCTGGAGTGGGACACGCCGATCGGCGAGGCCGGGGCGTGCGGCGGCGACTCGCTGATGCGCGCCGAGGTGGTCCGCGCCGCGGGCGGCTTCCGCGACGATCTCACCGCGGGCGAGGAGCCCGAGCTGTGCGCGCGGCTGCGCGCCGCCGGCTGGCGGGTGTGGCGGATCGACGCGGCAATGACGCTGCACGACGCCGCGATGCTGCGCTTCGGCCAATGGTGGTGGCGCGCGGTGCGCGGCGGCTTCGGCTATGCCCAGGCCGGCGAGGCGACCCGTGCGCTGCCGCATCCGCTCTACCGCGCCGAGCGCCGCCGCGCGCTGCTATGGGCGGGCGCGCTGCCGCTCGCGGGCGCGGTGCTGGCGCTGCTGGTCGATCCCGCGCTGCTGCTGCTGCCCGTGCTGCTGCTCGCGCTCCAGGTGGCGCGGGTGGCCCGGCGCGACCGCCATGGCGCGATGGCCTGGCCCAACGCCTTCTACACGATGCTGGCGAAATTCCCCGAGCTGCAGGGCATGCTGCGCTATGCGCGCCGCCGCCGCGCCGCGGGATCGGCGATCACCTACAAATGACCGACCCACGCCCCCCCCGCATCGCCTATGTGGTGAGCCAATATCCGGCCTCGTCGCACACCTTCATCCGGCGCGAGGTGGAGAGCCTGCGCCGCCACGAGGTCGACGTGCGCACCTATAGCATCCGCCGCCCCGGCGCGGCCGAGCTGGTCGCGCCCGAGGACCGCGCCTCGGCCGAGACCACGCGCTTCGTGCTGCCGCTGGGCGCGGGCGCGCTGCTCGGCGCGCATCTGGGCGCGCTGACGCGCCGTCCTGGCGCCTATCTCGCGCTGCTTCGGCTCGCCTGGCGCCACCGCGCGCCGGGGCTGCGCGCCGCGCTCTGGGCGCTGTTCCACTTCGCCGAAGCGGTGGTGTTGGCGCGGATGTTCGGCGAGGACCGGGTCAGCCACGTGCACAATCATTTCGCGAACGCGGGCGCGACCGTCGGCATGATGGCGGCGCGCTTCGCGGGCCTGCCGTGGAGCCTGACGCTGCACGGCATCTCGGAGACCGACTATCCCGCCGGGCTGACGCTCGGCGCCAAGCTGGAGCAGGCCGAGTTCGCCGCCTGTGTTTCCTGGTTCGGGCGGGCGCAGGCGATGCGGGTCACCGCGCCGGCGCACTGGCACAAATTCGCGGTGGTGCGCTGCGGGCTCGACCTCGCCGCGCCCGCGCTCGCCGCCCCGGTCGCGCGCACAGCTGGCGCGCGGCGTCGGCTGGTGTGCGTGGCGCGGCTGTCGGCGGAGAAGGGGCATCTCGGGCTGCTCGAGGCGATCGCACCGCTCGACGTCGAGCTCACGTTGGTGGGTGACGGCCCGCTGCGCGGCCAGATCGACGCCGCGGTGGCGCGGCTCGGGCTCGGCGCGCGCGTCCGTTTCGCGGGGCGGCTCGACGAGGCCGCGACGCTGGCCGAGATCGCGCGCCACGACATGCTGGTGCTGCCGAGCTTCATGGAGGGCCTGCCGATCGTGCTGATGGAGGCGATGGCGCTCGGCCTGCCCGTGATCGGCAGCCGGGTCGCGGGGGTGCCCGAGCTGATCGAGGACGGCGCCGAGGGCCTGCTCTTTCGCTCCGGCGACTGGGACGACCTGCGCCGCCAGATCGCGCGGCTGCGCGACGATGCCGCGCTGGGCGACCGGCTCGCCGCCGCCGGCCGCGCCAAGGTCGAACGCGAGTTCGACATCGCCACCGCGGTCGCCCCGCTCGTCTCCCGCTTCGCCGCCCGAATAGGCTGATCTCTATGCTGTTCGACCATGTCGACCGAGTCCGCATCATCAACCTCGCGCATCGCACTGACCGGCGCGCGCAGATGCTGGGCGAGCTGCGCCGGCTCGGCGCCGAGCACGACCCGAAGGTGGCGTTCTTCGACGCATGCCGCTTCGACGACGCGGGCAGCTTCACCTCGCGCGGTGCGCGCGGCGTGTATCACAGCCATCTCGCCATCCTCGAGGAAGCGGCGGCGGCGGGCGAGAGCGTGCTGATCCTGGAGGATGACGCCGATTTCACGCCGGCCGCGCGCGACGTGAGCGTGCCGCCCGGCTGGCAGATCCTCTACGGCGGCTATTACGCCGCGACGCCCGACGACCTGCCCGCGAGCGACATCATCGGCGCGCACTGCATGGCGTTCAGCGCCGACACGGTCGCGCCGCTCGCCGCCTATCTGCGCCACCTGCTGACGCTCGACGACCATCCCCCGATCGACGGCGCCTATGTGTGGTATCGCCGCGCGCGTCCGGAGGTGCGAACGGTGTTCGCCGAGCCGGTCCTGGCCGAGCAGCGCCCGTCGCGCACCGATATCGCCGCGTTGCGCTTCTTCGATCGCCTGCCGCTGCTGCGGGAGGGCGCCGGCGCGGCGCGCGCGTTCAAGCGCGCGGCGGCGCGGCGCAGCTTCGGGCTGGGCGAGTCGATCGTGCTCGCGATCGTCGGCATCGGCAGCGCGGCGGCGCTGGTGGCGGTGTTCGCATGAAGTGGGTCGCGCTCCTCGCGGTGCTCGCGCTGCTGCCCGCGTTCATCGGCTGGCTGCGCGCGAACCAGCGCCATCTGCCGCGCGTGATGGTCGTGTTCGGTGCGATGCCGTTCGTGATCAGCACATGGCACCTCCTGGTCGCACCGATCTCCTGGGCCTATTGGCCCGGCTTTGTCAAAGGCGTGGAAGTCACGCTGCTCGACGCGCTGGCGGTGGCACTGATCCTGTCCGCCCCGGCCAAGCGACGTCGCGCCCATCTGCGCTGGCCGCTCCTGGTCTATACCGCGTTGGTGCTGCTTAGCATGCTGCAGAACGACGTGCCGATGTCGACCTTCTTCTACGTCTGGCAGCTGCTGCGGATGGCGCTGGTGATCACCGCGGTCGCGGTCAGCTGCCGCGACCCGCGCACGCCGCGCGCGCTCATGCTCGGGCTGATCCTCGGCATCTGCTTCCAAGCGGTGATGTCGGTGAAGGCGCATGCGGAGGGCGCGCTGCAGGCGGCCGGCACGCTAGGGCACCAGAACCTGCTTGGCATGCTGACTCACTTCGTGATCTTCCCGTCGCTGGCGATGCTGCTGGCCACGAAGAGGTCGCGCTGGCTGTGGCTCGGCCCGATCGCGGGTCTGACCGCCGTGGTGCTGACCGCGTCGCGCGCGACGATCGGCTTCTCCGCGGCCGGCGTCGTGCTGACGCTGCTGCTGTCGATCATGCGCCAGCCGAGCGCGCGTAAGACCACGGTCGCGGTCGCGGGCGTGCTGTCGCTGGTGGTGGCCGCGCCAGTGGCCTATGCCACGCTCGGCGCGCGCTTCAGCAAGCAGGCCGACGATGGCGGCTATGACGAACGCGCCGCCTTCGAACGCGCCGCCAAGGCGATCGTCCATGACCATCCGCTCGGCATCGGCGGCAACCATTATGTCGTGGTCGCCAACACGCAGGGCTATTCGGATCGCGCCGGCGTGGCCGCGGTCTACGGCAGCCGCAGCGCGCACGTCCACAACGCCTATCTGCTGTCGGCCGCGGAGATGGGCTATACCGGCATCGCCGCCTTCGTGGTCCTGCTGCTATGGCCTATGGTGGTGGCGCTGCGCTGTGCCTGGCGGTTCCGGCGCGACCCGCGCGGCGACGTCCTGCTGGGCTTGGCGGTGGCGCTGGTGATGGTCAGCCTGCACTCACTCTTCGAGTGGATCTTCGTCGTCTACGTCACCCAATATCTGTACGCGATCGCAGTCGGGCTGATCGCGGGCATCGCCGCGGACATGGGCTTCTGGGCGCCGCGGCGGAAGCGCGCGGTGGCCGCGCCGGATCGCCACGATGCGGCGGAAAGCGCCGTGGAACCAATCCTTAACGTCGCTTAAGCACGCTTCCCTACGTCGATTTAACCCAGCGTCCCTAGCGTGGCCTGAACGGCTGCCGGGCTCGAGTTCGCCCGCGGCGTCTGGGAGTAACTCGGATGATGACGCTGCTGGGCGCGTGCGCGCGCCCCGCGCTGATGCGCGCCCCCGCGACCATGCTGCCGCGCGCCGCTCGGCTCATGCCCCACCTCCTGCTCGCGCTGGCGCTCGCCGGTTGTGGCGGCGGCGGCGGCGGCGGCGCCACCGCCGCGACCAATCCGGTGGCGAGCGCGCCGATCGCCCCCACCGCCCCGGCCGTGACGCCCGCGCCCACGCCGACGCCCACCCCCGCCAGCAGCGGCGTGGTGGTGGCGCCCGGCAGCCTGCCGGTAGCGGGTGACTATGACTCGATCCCAAGCAACTTCGACGTCAGCCAGCAGCTCGTCGCCGCCTGGGGCACGGGTGCGGTACCGTCGAGCGGCGCGCCCGACGTGGTCGGCGCCTTCCGCTTCATCTGCACCCCCAGCCACGAGGCCAAGGACGACCCGATCGTCTTCCCAGGCCAGCCCGGCCGGTCGCACCTCCACCAGTTCTTCGGCAACTCGCTGGCGGACGCCAACTCGACCTATCGCAGCCTGCGCACCAGCGGCGACAGCACCTGCACCAACGCGCTCAACCGCTCGGCCTATTGGATGCCGGCGATGCTCAACGGCAAGAACGGCGTGGTGCGGCCCGATTACGTCTCGATCTACTACAAGCGCCGCCCCGCCAGCGACCCCGAGTGCCAGCGCATGGGCAAGGCGTGCGTCGACCTGCCGCGCGGGCTGCGCTTCGTGTTCGGCTATGACATGATCAACGGCACGCCGCCGACCGGCGCCGGCTATTACAATTGCCAGGGCCCGACCGCCGAGCCCGGCCACTACCCCGACCTGATCGAGGCAGGGAAACATTGCGGCGTCGGCAACCAGATCGGCGCGGTGATCAACGCGCCCAATTGCTGGGACGGCAAGAACCTCGACAGCGCCGACCATCGCTCTCACGTCGCCTACACCAGCTACGGCGACTGGGGCTATGAGAAGTGCCCGGCCGACCACCCGTACGTGATCCCCACCTTCACCATGGGGGCCTGGTACACGGTCGACTCGGACCTCAACCGCAGCGGCAGCTGGGACGGCGGCACCAGCGGCTGGCATCTCGCCTCGGACGAGATGCCGGGCATGGCGGCGATGCGCCCGGGCTCGACCTTCCACGCCGACTGGTTCGGCGCGTGGGACGACGAGGTGATGAAGATGTGGATGGATAATTGCATCAACAAGCTGCTCAACTGCAGCGGCGGCGACCTGGGCAACGGCCGTCAGATGAAGATGTTCGACGCCTTCGCTTGGACCAGCAACCCGCACGTGGTGGCGCTGCCGAAATGAGCGTCCTGCGGTGAGCGAGTGAGGGCGGGCGAGGATCTCGCCTTGGGCGGCACCCGGGCTCGTCGTCCTGGCCGAGCCGCCTTCGACTCGGCGGGTCGCCCCCGACGTGCCGCCGTCCTTCGTCATCCCGCTCCCGTCAGCCGCGTCCCCTTCTTCATCCCCACCCCTTCGTCATCCCCGCGCGGGCGGGGATCCAGACACGCCGACGTCCCGCCTCCTTCGACAGGTCCGCGCGTCTGGATCCCTGCCTCCGCAGGGATGACGGCGGGAGGGCGCGGAGACGACCGGTGATGGCACGGGGATGCCGAGCAGAAGCCCCGAGGCTGCCGGGCGAGGGCCGCGAGGCCGACGAACGAGGCCGGCACGCCGAGTGTCGCACGGGTCCGAAATCGGGACAGGGGCGTAACGGTCGCTCCTTGATGCTCCCCCCGCCGCACGGCAATCACGCGACGAACAGAGTTTCTGGGGGGACGAAATCATGACCAAGTTGAAGATGATGGCGGCAGTGGCCGGGCTCGCGCTGGCGACCGCGGCGGCGCCGGCGAGCGCCGCGGACTTCCTGCTCAATCTGACGGCGACGGGCAGCGGAAGCGGCGCCTATCGCGACTATTCGTTCCAGCTCGACGGCAAGACCGTGAACGCGCGCGCCACCGCCTGGTCGGTCGGCACGGACTCGACCGGCCGCATCTACGACGCCAAGCTGGGCGTCTGGACCGAGGGTCTGGGCGTGACCAACGATGCCGAAGGCAGCGGCGGGGGCAACACGCACACGATCGACAACCAGTACGGCTACGATTTCGTGCTGCTCCAGTTCAGCACCGACGTGCTGCTGTCGAAGATCACCACGTCGCCGTTCCAGATCGGTAATGACAAGGACTCGGATGCCACCGTCGCATGGGGCGACGTCACCACCGCTTGGAACCAGTCGCTCGGCTTGAACAACAAGTCGTATGCCACGCTGACCAACCTGCTCGACGGCAGCACCACGCTGGCTGGTGGCAGCACCACCTCGACCCGCTCGGTCACCGGCGCGAGCGCGTCGAACCTGTGGCTGGTCGGCGCCGCAGTAGCCGGCGCGCCCGACAAGACCATCGACGGCTTCAAGCTGGGTGCGGTCACCGTCAGCAGCGCGGTGCCCGAGCCGGCGACCTGGATGATGATGATCGGCGGTTTCGCGATGGTCGGCGCCGCGGTGCGTCGTCGCAAGAGCGTCACCGGCGGCGCCGCGGTCGCCTGAACGCGCGCTTTCGATTGGGACATTCGAGGGGCCGGCCGCGCGAGTGGCCGGCCCTTTCGCGTGCGCCGCGCGCGTGCCTGATGTATAGCGCCGACCGAGTGACGGAGGCGTGATGCGAGTGCGGACGAGCGGGAATCGGGGCTGGATAGGCGCGCTGCTGCTCGCGCTGGCGCTGGCCGGCGCGGCGCACGCCGATCGCCCGGCGGCGCCGACGACTCAGCACGCCAGGGGCAAGATCGGCGGCACCGGCGATCTCGCCCAGCCGCGCGAGGCCGCCGGCGGTCCCGAGGGCGAGGAGCCCGCGGTGGCGAGCAACTTCGACGCCGCCAGCGGCATCATGGTCTCGCACGAGAGCGGCCCGCTCGGCGCGATCCCGCAGAGCGCCGCGCCCGACGTGGTCGGCGCCTTCCGCTTCCTGTGCATGGCGGGGCAGCTGCGCTTCGACGACCCGATCCTCTACCCCGGCAAGCCGGGCCAGTCGCACCTGCACCAGTTCTTCGGCAACACCGCCGCGGACGCGAATTCGACCTACGCCAGCCTGCGCCGCAGCGGCGACAGTACCTGCATGAACCGGCTCAACCGCTCGGCCTATTGGATGCCGGCGATGCTCAACGGCCGCGGTCAGGTGATCCGCCCCGACTATGTCTCGATCTACTACAAGCGCCGGCCCAACACCGATCCGGAGTGCAACCGTGTGCGCGCCGCCTGCGTCGCGCTGCCGCGCGGCCTGCGCTTCGTGTTCGGCTTCGACATGGTACACCCCGACGCGCCGGCGACCGGCTCGCATCACTTCAACTGCCAGGGTCCGGGCGCGACCGAGGGACATTACCCGACCCTGGTCGAGGTGGCGAAAGTGTGCCCGCCCGGCGCGCAGCTGGGCGCGATCATCAACGCGCCGAGCTGCTGGGACGGCAAGCGGCTCGACAGTCCCGATCACCGCGAGCATGTCGCTTATCCGCAGTGGACCGGGGGCAGAGAACATTGTCCGTTCACGCATCCGATGGTGATCCCCACCTTCACCATGGGTTCGTGGTACACGGTCGACGCCACGCTCGATCGCAGCGGCACGTGGGACGGCACGCGCCCGACCTGGCATCTCTCGTCCGACGAGATGCCCGGCGCGAATGGCACGATGCGTGTGCCCGGCACCACCTTCCACGCCGACTGGTTCGGCGCCTGGGACGATGCGACGATGCGTCAGTGGACCGAGAATTGTATCGACAAGCTGCTCAACTGCCACGGCGGCGACCTGGGCAACGGCAAGCAGCTGCGCCAGGTGACGCCCTTCGCCTGGCTCGCCAAGCCGCACGCGGTGCCGGTGCCCGATCGCCCCGCCGCGGCGGGCGTCGAGCCGCATGCCGGGATGGCGGGCATGGCGCACGCCACGACTCTGCGCTGAGCGAGGCTGATGGTTAGAACGATTTTTACCACGATAGGCGAAATAGCCGCTGAATCCGGCTCTTCCGCCCTGATCCGGCGGCGTCGGTTAACTCGATAGTAGGCGCGTCACCGCTACTCCTCGCACAGCTGATCGAAAGGGTGCGACGATGCTGCTCCACGCAGTGATGGTGAACGAGGACAATGACGATCGCCGCGGTGCCGAGCGCCAGCCGATCAACCAGCCGTCGACGCTGCGCGGCGATCGCGGCGCGCACGACGTCTACGTCGCCGACCTGTCGGAGACGGGCTTCAGCGTCACCACCGACTCGCGGCTCGCGATTGGCAGCACGGTGACGATCGGCCTCGCCGGCCACGGGCGGGCGATGGCGCGGGTGGTCCGCCAGGTGCCGGGTGGCTATGGCTGCGAGTTCGCCGAGCCGGTCAGCCGTTCGGTGGTCGCGAGCGCCTTCCGGAACGACACCGTGATCCAGCTCACCTCCTCGGCGCCGCTGGAGGCGCCGTTCGCCGAGCCCGAGATCCAGAAGCTGCCCGGCGCGGTCCGGCTGGGGGTGATCGTCGGCAGCTCGGCGCTGCTCTGGGCGCTGATCGCGCGGGCCGCCGTCGCGCTCTTCTGATCCGCCGCAGCGCAGCAGGATTACCCCCTCGGCGATCGCTTCAGCGAAGGCGAGCGCCGAGTCGCGCCCACGTCGCGCAGCGATGGATGATATTCCCTGTCGCCACCACTTCATTGGAAAAAAGCGCGGGATCGGTAGGGTTTTACTACTGATTGCTGAGGCTTGACCGTACCGCATCGGTACAAGCTGCGACGATCGCGCCAGGATTCGAGACGAGCCGCTGCACCTTCGGGGTTACATTAACGACCAAATAACCTAATGTTGCGGTGCAGCGTATCGTTAGGGAGCGATCTTCGTGCATGAAGCGACTATCACCACGTCGGTGCCCCGCAGCGACGTGGATCCCCGCGAGGACGGGTTCAACCTGCGTCAGATCGACGACATGGCGAGCCGTACGCTCGACGTCACGCTGGCGGTGATCGCGCTGATCATCCTGGCGCCGCTGATGCTGATCATCGCGGCGGTGATCTACATCCTGGATCCCGGCCCGATCATCTTCGCGCACCAGCGCATCGGTCGCGGCGGGCGTGCCTTCCCGTGCCTCAAGTTCCGCTCGATGGTGGTCGACGCCGACGCGCGTCTGCGCAACCTGCTCGAGACCAGCGCCGAGGCGCGCGAGGAGTGGGAGCGCGACCACAAGCTGCGCGACGACCCGCGCGTGATCGGCATCGGCAAGTTTTTGCGCAAGACCAGCCTCGACGAGCTGCCCCAGCTGATCAACGTCGTGCGCGGCGAGATGAGCCTGGTCGGGCCGCGCCCGATCGTGGTCGGCGAGATCGCGCGCTACGGCCGCTATTTCGAGCATTATTGCGCGGTGCGCCCGGGCATCACCGGGCTGTGGCAGGTCGGTGGCCGCAACGACGTGTCCTACCGCCGCCGCGTCGCCTATGATGTGACGTACAGCCGCGCGCGCTCGTGCGCGATGAACGTCAAGATCATGGCGTACACGGTGCCGAGCGTGCTGTTCCAGCGCGGCTCCTACTGACCTCACCCGTCGTTAAAGGTGGGTACCAGACGGTGTCGCCCATGGAGCGGCGCCGTTCCGACATTCTGCTCGCGCCGATGAGTTTGGCGATTCCGTTAACTCGTCCTTTAGCACGCCCAGTTATTGATCTGGCAGCGCGGTCACCGCGCGACTTCCAGATCAATGAGTTGGCGGGGCTGGCGTGTTAAGCGCACGAAGCGATATCATTTGCTGGCAGCCTGCGCTCCTCTGGCGCTGGCGAACTGCGGCGGCGGTGGCGGCGGGGTTCATCCGCGACCCCCGCACCCGTCGTGATCGTGCCGGCGCCGAGCCCGACGCCGACGCCCACACTGCCCCCCCCCCGTCAGCTCCGCACCGACCGTGACGCCGACGCCCGCACCCACCGCGAGCGACGGCGCGATCGTGATCGTCACGCCGACGCCGGCCCCGTCGGCGACTCCTGCCCCGACGGCGACACAGAGCAGCGGCACTGGTAATGGCGGTGGCGAGATCGTCGTCGTCACGCCCACGCCCACCCCGGCGACGACGCCTGTTCCGTTTCACAGCGCCTCAGCCCCTGCCGACGATCAGCCCGTCGGCAGCTTCTTCTATCTCGCCGGCCTGATCACGGATGTCGCCAACATCATCATCGATGCTTCTGGCGCCTCCTCGCGCTGTTCACGGCCAAGGGCGGTAGCACGCCGTGGAGCACTTGCTCACCGGCTTCCGCTCACCGGTGCTGAGCGCCGCAGGCGCGGCGGCGATCCCGCCCCACGTCATACGGCTCGCGCGTCAGGCCACCTTCGGCCGACACCGCAGGTGGTGAGCCGCATCGCCGAGATCGGCATAACAAAGGGTCGACGAGCAGTTCACGCTGCGCCGCAGCACCTACAAGGATCTGATCGAGCGGTGTCGGCCGAGTTCTGTACCAACAACACCGCGGTGCCGAAATGCGCCTCAATCCATTTCTCGCGCAATCGGATCGCCATGCGCTTCTACGCCGACGCCACGATGGCCCCGACCAACTGCGCCAGCGGGTCGCTTTCGCTCTGTCGCAGATGCTGGTGGTGTCGAACGGCGGCGACGCGACCGCCAGGCTGGCCTCCTACCGACGCGGACATGCCCTATGTCGTACCGAACTGGTCAACCGGTCGACGGCCGGGCGCGGACCGATTGCGCTGTTTACCTGATGTCGGTCAATGCGTCCCCGGTAGCTCCGCGACGGAGAAGTCCGGCAGCCTTAAGGATGCGCGCGGGATTGTGCGACGACGGCGCCCGGGGGCGCGTCGCGCAGCACCGCCGAGCCCGCGCCGATCACCGCGCCTTCGCCGACGCGGATCGGGCCGATCACGACCACGCTCGGGTAGATGATGACATCATCCTCGATTACGGAATATTTTCGCTCTTGGAGCGACCGATCGTCACCGACTGGTAAAGCGTGAAGCTGCGCGCGACCGTCACTCCCTGACCGAGCACCACTGCCACCGGGTGCGGTAAGCGCAACGCAGGAGCGATCACGATGTCGAGGTGAAGGTGGCAGCCACTGCGCTCGACGTTCCACGCCCAAATATAGTTGCCGAGCTTGTCGAGCGGGGTGCGGATCATCGGGAGCGCCAGTCAATGGAGTAGCATCGTGCTGAACACCAAGACGAAGAGAAAGGCCGTAACCACACGACGCAGGCGCCGGTGCCCCGTCGCGGCATACAAGTCCGCGCGCACAATGTCGCGGTAGCGGATCATCTGTCTCACGCCGTAAGACCCGTTAACCCGAGACTATTATCGTCACGCCCCCTGACGGGTAATCGGCGAGGATCGGCTCGAGCGTGATCGGCGAGGCACCTTTGCCGGCCGACTAGCCGCACATCGTCCGAGCCGCCTTAGGCTGCTCCTCGAGCGTGACGTGCCCGATCAGCAAGGTGTTGCTGGTTCACACCGCGGCTACCTGGCGATGAGGCAGGACCGCGCGCAGGACGTAGATTCCGTGGAAAGGGTTCTTCAGCTCTACGGACGTAGCGGCCGAGACAATCGCCCGCGACTCGCGCACGAAGCTTCCCGACGGTTCGGCGCTGTCGTCGGGGGCGATAGACGCTGAGATTATCTCGATGTCGTTTGGATTCTGGCCGATGCCCTTCAGATCATAGATCCAGGAATCGCGCAGCCACGGCAGCGTCGACGACTGTAGAACGTACTGCGCGAGATTGTAGCCCTGCCGCTCGGGAGAGATGGCGCATTTTGCCAGAATCGCTGATCGTCGACTGGTATACCTTGCGGTGCCATCTTGACGCCGCCGAGACTCAGGACGAGCAGCGGGCGGGCGTTCGCCACGGGCATGAAGTCGAGCACCCCGCGCCGCTGATCCAGCCGTGGCGCCATGCCGGCCGGAAAGCTGAACGCCCAATACCAGCCCGCCGACCGCCTAGGCGAGTTCCAGCGCGCCGAATCAAGCGGCTCGTCCCGTTTCATCGATCCGCTCGATCATATCCGTCGCGCGCTGGCGGACCAAAACGCGATCTACTCAGGCGTTGGCGCCGGGCAGATCGAGCGCGCCATGAACATCTTTTGGTGGCCGATCGTGAAGGCCACGGTGGAATATGGCCTGATTTAGAAATCCTGTCCTACGTCTTCTTCATCGTCTCGCTGTTCGGCAACCACGAGGACGCGATGCTCGAGTATCTCGATCAGCGGATCAGCGGGCTCGGCTGGAGCAAGGATGGCGGCGATGCTACACTCCGCTCCTATGGCGTGGCGCCGCCGCGCGAGGAGTCGCGCACCGTTTGGGCCGCATGTCGGGACGCGTTTCGCGCCGCAATGCCTCAGACGCACCGCGTCTTTCTGGAGCGACTTCAGCTGTCGGTGGCGCAGGACAGCCTCCTGTTCGTGCACGCGGGCATCCGCCCCGGCGTGCCGCTAGACCTGGAGGATAAGCGCGACCTGCTGTGGATCCGCAGCGAGTCCTGCAGGCCGAGCGGGACGATCAATGATTGGCTGTGCACGGCCATACGCCTAAAGAAAGAGGCCTAAGGCGGACCTGGTCGACTGTGTCTCGACAGCGGTGGTTATCTTAGCGGTCGACTGACCGCCGCGGTTTTCGACGGCGGCGACGTCGCGCTGATCGAGACTCACACGAGCGGTTCGCGGCCGTTCCCCGTCCAGCTCGGCGGCTGATTGCGCGTCGAGTGGGGGGAGTCGCGCGGCTTCGCGCCGCCTCTCCCCGCTCGTTACCGTCGTTCCACGGCGGTGCAGGCAGATCACTGAGCATTTGCAGCATGATGCGTATTGGCGGAAGGCGGCACCGTCTAACAGGGAGAGATCATGCAGGTTCTGGTCACCGGCGTCGCCGGCTTCATCGGCAGCCATGTCGCGCGCCGGCTGCTCGCGCGCGGCGACACCGTGGTCGGGATCGACAATCTCAACGACTACAACCCGGTGCAGCTCAAGCGCGACCGGCTCGAGGCGATCACCGCGGACGGCGGCGCCGAGCGCTTCACCTTCCACCAGCTCGACTTCAGCGACCATGAAGCGATCGACGCCGCGCTCGGCGGCACCGCGATCGAGCGCATCGTCCATCTCGGCGCGCAGGCGGGCGTGCGCTACTCGCTGAGCAACCCGCGCGCCTATGTCGCGTCCAACCTCGCCGGTCACGTCAACATGCTCGAGCTGGCGCGCGCGCGGCGGGTCGAGCAGATGGTCTACGCTTCCTCCTCCTCGGTCTACGGCACCAGCCCCGACCTGCCGTTCCGCGTGGAGCAACGCGTCGACTTCCCGATCTCGCTCTACGCCGCCACCAAGAAGGCGGACGAGCTGATGAGCGAGACCTACGCGCATCTGTACCGCATCCCGCAGACCGGGCTGCGCTTCTTCACCGTCTACGGGCCGTGGGGCCGGCCCGACATGGCGGTGTGGGGCTTCACCGACAAGATCCTCTCCGGCCAGCCGATCGAGGTCTATAACGGCGGCAACATGCGGCGTGACTTCACCTATATCGACGACATCGTCACCGGGATCGTCGCCGCGCTGGACAACCCGCCCGCCGACGACGGCCAGGTGAAGGCGGGCGGCAGCGTGTCGCCGCACCGCCTCTACAACATCGGCAACAACAAGGCCGAGGAGCTCGAGACCTTGATCACGCTGATCGAGGAGGCGTGCGGGCAGAAGGCGATCCGGGTCGACAAGGGCATGCAGCCCGGCGACGTGCCCGCGACCTACGCCGATCTGACCGCGATCCGCGACGATCTCGGCTTCCGCCCCACCACGCCGATCGCGGTCGGCATCCCCAAGTGGGTCGAGTGGTACAAGGGCTATCGCGCGCGCCGCGGCTGAGATCGTTGTGAACGTATCACTCGGCGTATGACATCCGTGATCCCGCGGATGTCGGTTGGGCGGGGTCTTCACGCAGGCAGGAAGCGAGCTGGTCTTACTGATTAGCGGCGTGCCGCCGACCGGATCGCGATGACGTACGTAGCGGGCGCGGCATCGAAGCGGCGCCGTTAACGCCGGTCGCATCGCAGGAGTTGATACCACAGATCCTATTCCTGCGCTAAAATCGGGCGCGCTGACCTGCGCCCAGCGCCAGAGCGACCTTGCAGCAGTCTGGCTCGTGTGGGAGATCACGGCGATGGAGGCGATGTCCAAGCAGGGATCGGAGCGGCGTCCTCCGCCAGCGCAATTGGCGATCGTGGTTCCCGCCTTCAACGAACGCGAGAACGTCGCCTCCTTGATTCACGCTCTTGATCGAGCGCTCTCCGGCATCGATTGGGAGGTCGTCTTCGTGGACGACGATTCACCTGACGGCACTGCCACGCGCGTTCGAGAGTTGGCTCAGCGAGACGCGCGCGTACGCGTTTTGCAACGTGTGGGTCGTCGCGGTCTTGCCTCCGCGTGCATCGAGGGGATGCTCGCTACGGCGTCGCCCTACATAGCGGTGATCGATTGCGACCTGCAGCATGACGAGATGCTGCTGCCGCCGATGCTTGACCAGTTGAGATCGGGCGAGATCGATCTCGTCGTGGGCACGCGCTACTCGAGCGGGGGCAGCGTCGCCGACTGGGCGCGCGACCGCGCCAGGGCGAGCCGGCTCGCGACGCGGTTCGCGGTATGGTTGACGAAAATTCCGATGAGCGATCCCATGAGCGGATTTTTCATGCTCACCCGTGCGTCGTTCGAACGTTCGCTGCCGCACCTCTCGTCCGTCGGTTTCAAGATTCTGCTGGACCTCATTCTCAGCGCGCCCGATCCCCTCCGTTTGGCCGAGCTACCCTACGCCTTTCGGGCTCGTCGTCATGGCGACAGCAAGATGGACTCGCTTGTTCTATGGGAGTTTGCTCAACTCTTGCTGGAGAAGCTCACCGGCGGAAGAATACCATTACGATTTTTCAGCTTTGCGTTGGTCGGCTTGGTCGGACTATTCGTTCACATCCTTACATTCATGCTTGTATATGTGATCGGCATGGCACCGTTTTCAACGGCTCAGATCGTGGCGACCGCCGTCGCTATCACGAACAACTTCTTCTTGAATAATAAACTGACATATCGTGATCAGCGGCTCCGCGGACGCGCCCTGTTACGCGGATGGCTAACGTTCAATCTTGTGTGCGTCACCGGCGCGGTGGCAAACATCAACATCGCGCAATGGCTCATTGTTCATAATAATTACTGGCTCTGGTCCGCCGCCGCTGGAGCACTCGTGAGCGTCGTTTGGAACTACGGTATGTCCTCGGTCTTCACTTGGCGTCGACGCTTGTCCGCCTGACCAAGCCCGAGCCCGGGCTGGTAGCGGCGTGACCCTCGGCGGGGCACGCGTCGATTTTCGTCGTCAAACCCGATAATATGGTTTTAATTCTAGCCGGTTAGCCACTTGCCAGGGTGGGAGGACTAACGCGTTGACGCTGGATCAGACGATTGCCGAGGCGGCCCGCCAGTCGGGCGAGCTGGGATTGCGCACGCTCGACCTGCAGGCCGATATCGCCGAGCTCTCCACCCGCGTCACCGCCCAGGCCGGCACGATCGAGCAGATCGGGCGGCAGACCGGCCGGCTCGCCGACGACGTCGACGAGGTCGCCGCCGCGGCGCGCAGCGCGCGCGAGCATACCGCGGGCGCGCACGCGGTCTTGGCCGACTCGCACGTCCAGGTCGAGGCGGCGACCAGCGAGGTGGTCGAGCTGATCACCCAGGTCAGCCGTATTCACGAGAGCATCGGCGGCTTCACCGCGGCGCTGGAGGAGGTCGCGCGCGTCACCGCGACGATCGACGCGATCGCCAAGCAGACCAACCTGCTCGCGCTCAACGCCACGATCGAGGCGGCGCGCGCGGGCGAGGCGGGGCGCGGCTTCGCGGTGGTGGCGGGCGAGGTCAAGAAGCTCGCCTCCGAGACCGCGGTGGCGACGGCGCGGATCACCGGCTCGATCGACACGCTCACCACCCAGGCCGACGCGATGCTGGGCAAGGTCGACGCGGGCGTCGCCACCGCGCGCTCGGCGCACCGCGACACCCGCGACATCGAGGCGCTGGTGGCGCGGCTACGCGGGCTGATGGACGGGCTGACCCGTTCGAGCGAGGGCGTCGCCGATCGGATCGGCTCGATGGTCCACGCGGTCGGCGAGGTCGAGGGCGGGCTCGGCGAGCTGGCGCGCACCTCGTCGGACAATGCGCAGGGGCTGCAACGCCTCTCCGAGCGCATCACCAGCGTGAGCGACGACACCAACGACCTGCTCCAGCGGCTCGCCGAGAGCGACGCCGACATGCCCGACCGGCCCTATATCCGCTTCGCGCTGGAGGCCGCGCGCCAGGTCTCGGCGGGGCTCGCGCGCGCCGCCAGCACGGGCGAGATCAGCCGCGAAGCGATCCTGAGCGAGCGCTACGCCCCCGTGCCGGACACCGATCCCGCGCTGTTCACGCATCCGGCGATGGCGCTGATCACCTCGCTGGCGCGGCCGCACCAGGAATCGGCGCGCGCGCTGCCCGGCTTCTTCGGGATGAGCTTCACCGATCGCAACTGCTTCGGCGCGGTGGCGATGCCTGAGCGCTCGCTGCCGCAGCGGCCGGGCGATCCCAAGTGGAACAGCGAGTTCTCGCGCGCGGGCGTGTTCTTCCACTTCCCCGAGACAGCGGTTCAGGTGAAGATCACCCAGCCCTTCTGCCTCAAGGCCTATCGCCGCCCGCTCGCCGGCGGCGGGGTGGTGCTGCTCAAGCAGGTGATCGCCTCGATCAGCGTCAATGGCGCACACTGGGGTGTACTCCAGCTGGCGTATGAGAACCAGGGGTGAGCGGTTCGGCGCGTGGGCGATAGGGCCCTTCTCGGCCGGATATCGCCTGACTCTTTCCGGCGGCGCATCGTCGTGATCACGACGCTGTGCGACCGCCGTAGGGCAGCCCGGCCCCTTTGACACCGCCAGTGGCGTCGCTCTCTATTTCCAAAGCCAGTGATAGCTGATCCGGACCTAGACACATACATCGGCAGGCAGCGGCTCGCCCTTCCTCATCATCCCGGCCTAGAGCCGGGATCCATCCTTCCGCGAGAGCAACGCCGGCCACTCACGCGGACCATGGATCGAGGGTCGAGCCCGGGATGACGGCTGGGCGAGCCGCTGCAGCGTCAATGAACGTCCTGCGTTTAGATCAATGGATGAATAGCGGCTCACGCCCGTGCTGCCGGTGCTCTCGCGACGATGCTCTCGCGGGGGAGCCACCCGGGCGCCCGCCGCACCCCGGACTGCTGTCCCGCTACCCCGCACACAACCGGTTCTTCCCCGCATGCTTCGCCGCGTAGAGCGCGAGATCGGCCTCGGCCAGCGCCGCCGCGCCGCCGTCCTCGCCCAGCGGCGCCACGCCCGCCGAGAAGGTGACCCGGTCGAACGCCAGCCCGGTCTCCTGGTTGACCAGCGAGCGCGCCGACAGCCGCTCGCGCGCGGTGTCGAGCCGCGCCATCGCGGCGCGCGAGTCGGCGCGGCGGAACAGGCAGGCGAACTCCTCGCCGCCGTGGCGCGCCACCAGCACGTCACCGCCCAGCTCGCGCTCAAGGAAGCCGGCGACGAAGCGCAGCACGCGGTCGCCCGCGGCATGGCCGAAGCGGTCGTTGACCTGCTTGAAATCGTCGATGTCGCACAATGCCACCGTCGCCGGCGTGTCGCCGGCGTCGAGCGCGCGCAGCGCCGCCTCCAGTGCGCGGCGGTTGGGAAGGCCGGTGAGATGGTCGCGCTCGGCGGCGCGGCGTGCCTGACGCAGGTCGCGGCGCAGCGAGTCGGCCTCGCGGCGCGTGCGCTCGAGCTGCACCTCAGCCAGCCGTGTCGCGGTGACCGCGTCGCGGGTCAGCGCGGCGATGCGCGCGATCGTCGCCGCCGGGTCCTCGGCGAGCCGCGCCGCCTCGCCCTCGATCGCACTGCCGAACTGCTCGGCGGTGCGGCGCGACTGGCCGGCGGCGCCGAGGCACTCGCCGATGCGCGCCTCCAGCGTCTCTGCGATCCGCGCGAGCGTGTCGGGGCCGAGCTCGGTCGTCTCCTGCCCGTCGGCGATCCGCGCCGCCGCGGCCTCGCTCAGCGTCCCTGTGGCGCGCAGCGCCTCCGCCACCGCGACGCTGGTGGCGACGTCCTCGCCCGACAGATAGGAGTGGACCAGCCCGTAGTTGCGCGGCGAAGGCGCGAGCCGGCTGGCGAACAGCAGCTCGCCGATCGAGTCGAACAGCCGGCGCCGCGCGGCGAGCCGCTCGTCGAGGCGCTGCGCCCGGCGCGCGGGCGAGAGCCAGTCGAGCATGCGGCGCAGCGGAGCGGGCGTGGGCGCCGGGGCGGGATGAGGGCGGGCGGCCATGGCCTCAGGCCCCGACCGCGCGCGGGGACGGCGCCGCGTCGGTGCCGTTGGCGGTGAGCACCGCGGTGCGCATCCGATCCCACGCCAGACCGAACCAATAGGCGCCGCGCTCGCCGCCCAGGATCGGGTCGCCCGTCGCGTCCGTCGCGACCTCGGTCAGCGGAAGCCGCGACTGTGTCGGGATGTCGAAGAAGGCGCGCACCGGCGGCGCGGTCGGGTCGTCGGCGCCGGTGCCGAGCACCAGCGCAAGCCGGTTCGAGCGCAGCCGCACCAGCGCGCCGGGGGGGTGGATGCCGATATGATCGATGAACGCGCCGAGCAGCTCCTGGTCGAAATGGCCGTGCCACGACTGCATTCGCGCCAGCGCGTCGCCCGGCGCCCAAGGGCGCTTGTACGGGCGCAGCGACGTGACCGCATCGTAAACGTCACACACCGCGCTCATCCGTGCCGCGAGGCTGAGCCGGTCGCCGGCGAGGCCGAAGGGATAGCCGCGCCCGTCGACGCGCTCGTGGTGATGCAGGCAGACGTCGCGCACCACCTCGGGCACGTCGCCGCCGAGCAGAAGCGCATGGCCCTTCTCGGGATGGTGGCGCACCACCGCCAGCTCCGCGGGATCGAGGCTGCCGGTCTTCTCCAGCACCGCGCTCGGCACCGCCATCTTGCCGATGTCGTGCAGCAGCCCGGCGAGGCCGAGGTCGCTCGCCTCATCCTCGGGCAGGCCGAGATGGCGCGCGAAGCCGATCAGCAGCGCGCCGACCGCGACCGAGTGGAGCCAGGTATATTCGTCCTTGCTGCGCAGTCGCGTGACGGTAAGCAGCGCGCGCTGGTCACGCGCGACAAACTCGGTGATCGAATCGACCAAGGGGGCGAGCGCGCGATGGTCGATCGCGTGCCCCATGCGCGCGTCGGCGAACATGCGCAGCATCGCCGCGCGCGACTGCTCCACCACCGCGCGGGCGCGGTCGAGCTCGCTGGCGGCACGGCGGCGCGTGCGGGGCGGCGGCGCGGTCGACGTCACGGCCGGGGCGGCAGTCTCGACCGCTGCCGCGACGGAGAGCGGCGCCGACGCCGGCGCGAGCGGGCCGACGCCCTTGTCGGTGTCGATCACGATCTCGCCGATGCCGGCCTCGACCAGCTTGGCGACGTCGCGCGCGCTGGCGAGCACGAGGTGCTTGCGCCAGAACGGGCTCGCCATCCAGCCGCCCTCGACCGCGTGGACGTACATCCCGGGCCGCGCAGCGCTCGTCTTGATCGTCACCAGCACCGCCCGACCAGCCCCCCTGTTCCCGGCGAATCCGTTGCTCAGGGTATGACGGCGCGGCGTTAATTTGGGTTTAGCGGGGGAGAAGATCCTCCTCTTCAAGGGGAGGTGGCGCGCGCAGCGCGACGGAGGCGTGTCGCGGGTAATGAGACCAGCGACGACTACGTCTCGCGAAACCCCTCCGTCAGGCCTGCGGCCTGCCACCTCCCCTTGCAGGGGAGGATTTTGGCCGTCACCCCACGAAGGGCGCGGCGATCTCGGGCCGGATGCGGAGCAGCCGCCCGGTCGCGCGGTCGAGCAGCGCCCAGGTCGTCACCCCCTCGACGCGGACGCGGCCGTCGCTGCCGAGGAAGCGGAAGTGGCGGTCGAAGCGCGCCCCGCGCGGTGCGCCGGGCACCCAGGTCTCGGCCGTCACCGTCTCGCCCGCGACGACGTTGCCGCGATAGTCGATCTCGTGGCGGGTCACGACCCACACGTGCGCCGCCTGCTGGTCCGGCGGCGCCACCGCGGCCCAATGCGCCACGGCCAGCTCCTGGATCCAGCGCACCCACACCGCATTGTTGACGTGGCCGAGCTCGTCGATGTCCTCGGGCTGGGCGGTGACCTCACGGCGGAACGGCGTCATGTCCGGCGACTCCTGATGCGGTGGATCAGCGCGATCGCGATGCCCGCGGCGACCACGCTGCCGGCCAGCCACCATAGACGCGAGTCGTGCCGCAGGCGCCCAACCGCCGCCTCGAACGTGTCGCCGAACACGAAGCCGATCGTGGTGAAGCAGATCGCCCACAGGATCGCCGACACCGCGTTGACCGCGGCGTACAGCCGCGGGCGGATCCCGGCGGTGCCGATGGCGATCGGGCTGATCGTGCGCAGCCCGTAGAGGAAGCGGAACACGAAGATGAACCCGATCGGGTGGCGCTCCAGCGCCGCCATCGCCTTGGCGAAGGCGGGGCGCTCGCGCGCGGCGGCGACCCAGCGATGGTCGCGGAAGCGCCGGCCGGCATAGAAATAGGCCTGGTCGGCGGTGAACGAGCCCGCCGCCGCCGCGGCCATCGCGCCGGCGAGCGGGAACATGTCCTGATGCGCCAGCAGCCCGCCCGCGATCACCGCGGCCTCGCCCTCCAGCGCGGCGCCGGCGAACACCGCCGCCAGCCCGTAGTGCTCGACGATCGTCTCGATCGTCACGAGGCGCTGTGCCGGTCGCGCCTCATGACTCGATCCCCAGCTGCCACAGCACGAAGGCATGTTCCTCGGCGGCCTCGCGCAGGCTCTCGAACCGGCCCGACTTGCCGCCGTGGCCCGCGCCCATGTTGGTCTTGAGCAGCAGCAGATTGTCGTCGGTCTTGGTGGCGCGCAGCTTGGCCGCCCACTTGGCGGGCTCCCAATAGGTCACGCGCGGGTCGTTGAGCCCGCCCGAGATGAACAGCGGCGGATAGGCCTGGGCGCGGACGTTGTCGTAGGGGCTGTATCCGCGGATCAGGTGGAAGGCGGCCGCGTCCTCGATCGGATTGCCCCATTCGGGCCACTCGCCCGGGGTGAGCGGCAGCGTCTCGTCGAGCATCGTGTTGAGCACGTCGACGAAGGGCACGTCGGCGATCACCGCGCCCCACAGCTCGGGGTCGGAGTTGACCACCGCGCCCATCAGCTCGCCGCCGGCCGAGCGCCCCGCCACCGCGATCCGACCTTCGCTGGTCCACCCGCCCGCGATCAGCCCGCGCGCGACGTCGACGAAGTCGGTGAAGGTGTTGGCGCGCTTCTCGAGCTTGCCGTCATGGTACCATTGCTGGCCGAGATCGTCGCCGCCGCGGATATGCGCGATGGCGTAGGCGAAGCCGCGGTCGAGCAGCGACAGCCGCCCGGTCGAGAAGCCCGGCGGGATGGCGTGGCCGTAGGCGCCATAGGCGTAGAGGAACAGCGGGCGCGAGCCGTCGCGCGGGAAGTCGCGCGGGTAGACGATCGAGACCGGCACCTCCGTGCCGTCGCGCGCGACGATCTTGAGCCGCTCGGTGGCGTAGCGTTCGCCGTCATAGCCCGAGGGGATCTCCTGCACCTTCAGCACGGTCAGCGCGCCGCTCGCGACGTCATAGTCGTAGACCGTGCCGGGCGTGACCATCGACTCATAGCCGAGCCGCAGCACCTGCGTGTCATATTCTGGATTGTCGCCGATCCCGGCGGTGTAGCTCGCCTCGGGGAAGGCGATGCGGCGCGGCGCGGCGGCGGGGTCGTAGGAATGGATCTCGATCTGGTCGAGCCCGTCCTCGCGACCCTCGACGACAAGATAGTCGCGGAAACAATCCACCCCGGTCATGTAGAAATGCGGGCTCGGCGCGATCCGCTCGGTCCACTCCCCCGGCGCGATGATCGACGCGGTGACGAGGCGCCACATCGGGTCGGTGTCGTTGGTGTGGATGAAGAGCGTGTCGCCGTGCGTGTCGACGTCATACTCGCGTCCGTCCTGCCGCGGCGCGACCAGGATCGGCGCCGCGAACGGGTCGGCGGCGGGGAGCAGCCGCACCTCGCTGGTGACATGGTCGCCGGTCGAGATCACGATCCAGCGACGGTCGCTCGTCTCGCCCACCGCGACGCGATAGCCCTCGTCGTCCTCGTGGTAGAGCTCGATGTCCTCGCTCGGGTCGGTGCCGAGCCGGTGGAAGCGCGCGTTGTCGGTGCGCCACTCCTTGTTGGCGAGCCCGTAGAGGAAGCCGCTGTCGTCGGCGCTCCACACGATGTCGGAGAGCATGCCGGGGATCGTGTCGGGCAGCAGCGCGCCGCTGGTCAGATCCTTGACGTGGATCGTGAACCGCTCCGAGCCATTGTCGTCGATGGCATAGGCGAGCTTCGTCGCGTCGTTCGAGATGGCGAAGGCGCCGAGGCGGAAGTATTCCTTGCCCTCGGCCAGCGCGGGCTCGTCGAGCAGCAGCTCGTCCGCACCGCCGGCGACGGGCTTGCGCCACCATTGGCGATACTGGCCGCCGGTCTCGAACGCGGTCCAGTAGACATAATCGCCGTCCTTCTGCGGAACGCTCGACTCGTCCTCCTTGATGCGCGCCTTCATCTCCTCGTAGAGGCGGTCGACCAGCGCCCGGTGCGGCGCCATCTGCGCCTCGAAATAGGCGTTCTCGGCCTCGAGATAGGCGAGCACGTCGGGGTCGGTGACCTCCGGATAGCTCGGATCCTTGAGCCAGGCATACGGGTCCTCGACGGTGACGCCGTGGCGCGTGAAGGAATGCGCGCGCGTCGCGGCGACCGGTGGAGTGAGCGTCATCCCGCGTTACCTAGGGTGTGCGCGGTAGAGCGGCAACATCGGTCGGCTGTTGCGCCCTTCGCGCTATCACGCAGGGCGTCTTAATCCGCGAAACCGAACCGGTCCACCCAGGGCTGCAGGATCGGCAGCACCGGGGCGAGCTGGTCGGCGTAGCGGCGCCACTGGCCGCGCCCGTCAAACAGGCCGCGGCGGACCTGGGTGGCGCTCGCGGTACGCACCCCGCGGGCCTGCGCGGTGCGGTCGAAGCGCGCGAAGTCGTCGGTCCAGGGCAGGCCGATGAAATCCGCCATCGCGCGTACCGTCGGCGCGAAGTCGGTCACCAGCCGATCATAGCGCACCTCGTGGAAGGCCAGCGGCAGCGTCGCGCGCGCGCGCTCGGTCAGTGTCATCAGCGCGTCATAGTGGCACGCCGTCTCTTCCAGGTCGCTGAAGCACCAGGCCGCCGGACTGGGGGTAAAGTTGATGCGGTAGCAGCTCAGCACCACGTCGCGGGGGTCGCGCCGCATCACCAGCACGCGAGCCTGCGGGAACAGCGCGGCGATGATCGGCAGCTTGGCGCCGTTGAGCGGGTTCATGTCGACGAACGTGCCGGCCGTCGCCGCGCCCATCGCCGCCACGCGCCGCCAGTAATCGGCGCGCAGCCGGTCGCGCAGCGCGGGATCAAGCGCGGCGAGGTCCGGCATCGCCCCGTCGTTCCGCACCAGCACGCCGTCGGTGCCGGCGAGCGTCTCGCGCTCCTCCAGCGCGGTTACCCCGGGCGCGCTCGCCAGCACGTTCTCGACCAGCGTCGTGCCCGAGCGCGGATAGCCGAGCAGGAAGACATGGGTCGCGGCGGCGCCGGGCGCGTCATCGGCGGACGCCGGCGCGCGCGGCGAATCGAGCTGCGCCGCGATCCGCTCGATGAAGGCGCGGTGCGACGGACGCTCCGGCCCGGGCTCGAGCGCGGCACGATAGACCTCGCGGAAGTTGGCCTGCGCGCCGCGGTAGCAGTCGAATGCCGCCTCGGTGCGATCTTGGCGATCGAGCGCGTCGCCCAGCAGCGTCAGCGTGCGCGTGCGATCGTCGCCGCGGACGCGCTCGACCAGCGGCCGCAGCAGCGCCTCGGCCGCGGCGCCGTCGCGCGCCTCGATCGCGACGGTGGCCAGCGCGGCGCACGCGGCGGGCTCGTGCGGGTCGAGCGCGAGCGCGCGCGCGGCCTGGTCGCGTGCCTCCTCGGCGCGGCCGCGGCGCGCGGCGGTGTCGGCCAGGCGGCCGTAGGCGGGCGCCAGGGTCGAGTCGAGCGCGAGTGCGCGGCGGTAGCTCTCGCCCGCCTCCTCCTCGCGCTTGAGCGAGTCGAGCGTGTAGCCGCGCTCCAGCCAGGCGGCGGCGTGGCGCGGCTCGGCGGCGACGACGCGGTCGAGCACCGCTAGCGCTTCGTCATACCGCCCCTCCTTACGCAGCACCGCGCCGATCGAGCCCGCGATCAGCACGTCGCCCGGTGCCAGCGCGAGCGCGCGGCGCAGCAGCGCGTGCGCGCCGGCATAGTCGCCCGCCTCCTCCCGCCGCCACGCCGCGAGGTTGAGGATCATCGGGTCGCTCGCGCCGGCGGCGAGGGCGGCGTCGGCCAGCGCGGCCGCGCGCGGCACGTCACCCGCGGCGAGCGCGCGCTCGATCGCCGCGCGGTTCGTCGCGGCGTCACCGCGACCCGCTCTGGTGCGCCGCCGCACGACTCGGTTTGACATGACTCGGCGCTCCGTCTTAGCCTCTGGACCAGCCGCATACGACAGGGGCTCTCCCATGCACAGCATCGCCGCGCTGGCCCTCACCCTGGCCACCGTCGCCGGGTCGGCCGCGGCTGAACAAGCCAAGCCGCGCGACGCCGCCGAGAAGGCGGCGGACCGGGCAGACAAGATGATCTGCAAGCGCTTCACCAAGACGGGCTCGCTCGTCGACAGCGTGCGCGTGTGCAAGACGAAAGGCGAGTGGCAGCGCGACCGCGACAATCTGCGCAATTCCGCCTCCTCGGGCGCATGCGGTCAGCCGACGCTCAACGGCTGTTGAACGGGCCGCGCGGGGCGGTTTGACAGGCCCCGGCGGCGCGGCTTAGCCTCGCCGCATCGCCTCCGACGAACAAGGCCCGATCATGCACCGGTTCACCGCCCTCGCCCTCCTGCTCGCCGTCGCCTCACCCGCGGCGCAGGCCAAGACCAAGGACGCGCCGGAGAAAGCGGTGGATGCGGCCGACAAGGTGATCTGCAAGCGCTTCACCAAGACCGGGTCGCTGGTCGACAGCGAGCGCGTGTGCAAGACCAAGGCCGAGTGGCAGCGCGACCGCGACGAGCTGCGCTCGATCAACCAGAGCCGCATGGGCGGCCGGATGCCCGGCGAGCAGCAGTGAGCGCGCACGTCGGCTAGCGGAGCAGCGGTGCCGGCGGTGTCAGCGCGATGCCGAAGGTCGCCGCGACCTGCTCGGCCCATCGCACCACCAGCTCTATCTCGCGCGCGTGCAGCGCCGCGGCGTCGCGATGCTCGGCCGCGCGTGCGGTCGCGTCGAAGGCGTTGCCGAACTTCGAGTGACGCGTGAACGCCGGCCCCGCCACGATCGCATCGAGCGCGGCATCGTCGAGGCGTAGCCGGTAGAGCGCCGCCAGCGCGGCCAGCGCCTCGCGCGGGCGCGCCATCAGCGTCGCGCTGTCGAGCGTGCGCACCCGCGTCGCGCCGAAGCGCTCGACCAGCTCGGCGAAGAGCGCGTGCTGGCCGAGCCAGCCGAGCGCGGCGACCTGCAGGTCGGTCAGCGCGAACAACGCGCGCGCGTCATGGCCGAAGCGCGCCAGCCCGTCGTCGAGCATGCCCGCGAGCAGGGTGCGCACCCACAGCCGCCCCTCCAGCTCCTTCTTCGCCACCGAGCCGAGATAGGTCGGCAGCGGCGCGTGGAGCAGCAGCGCGGTGCTGTCGGACCGCAGCGTCAGCAAAGCGGGCGCGAAGCCGTTGGCGATGGTCGAAGGCTTGACGATTACCGCCTCGCCCGGCGCGAACGGGCGGGCCAGCAGCGCGAGCGTGTCGTCAAGCACCGCGGCGAGATCGGGACCGGGCTCGCCGCGGCGGCGCCAGCCGATCAGGTCGTTGAGCACCACCGGCTCCTTCAGCCCCATCGCCGCGCCGGGATGATCGACCGCGCGCGCCAGCAGCGTCGAGCAGCAGAAGGCGGAGTGGAAGATCCAGTGCAGCGGCGCGGGGGCCGGCGCGGCGGCGCGGACGTCGGTGCGGCGTACCACCAGCGGCGCCGCGCTGTCCTGCGGCAGATACTCGTCGGTGAGGAAGGTGGCGGCGCGGTGCGTCTCGCGCGGCACGCGCCGGAAGTGAAAGGCATCGTGACCCGGATCGTAGCGATGCGCCAGCCACGTCGCGTCGAGCAGGGGGAGAGGAGCCGCCGCCATCGCCGCGCTGTGCGCCGGCACGCGCGCGATTGTCCAGTCCGCGTGATCGGTTATCATTCATGTTATGAACTCGGCCCGATCCCAGCAGCATCTCGCCGCCGCGCTCGCGGCGCGCGACGCCGGCCGCCGCGACGAGGCGGTGCGGCTGTTCCACGCCGCGGTCGCGGACGGGGCCGAGCATCCGCTGGCGCTCAACGCGATCGGCGTCGACTCGCTCGCGCGCGGCGCCTTCGCGGCGGCGGCGGACTGGTTCACGCGCGCGATCGCCGCCGATCCGGCCGCGCCGGAACTGTGGATGAACCTGGCGCGCGCGCATCGCTCGCGCGACGACGCCGTGGCCGAGCGCGCCGCGCTGGAGGGCGCGCTGGCGATCGACCAGCGCCACTTCATGGCGCTCGTCAGGCTGGCCGAGTGGCACGAGCGCGCGGGCGAGCGGGATGAGGCGGCGGAGCGCTGGGGCAACGTGCTGACGATGGCAGCGCTGCTCGACGAGCGCTCGCCCGCCATCGAGGCGATGCTCGAGCACGCGCGCGACTATGTCGCGACGCAGCGCGCCGGCTTCGCGGCCGCGATCGACGCCGCGCTGGCGCCGGCCCGCGCCGCGCTCGCGCCGGCCGCGCGGCGCCGCGTCGACGCCTGCGTCGACCATGCGCTGGGCCGGCGCCAGATCTACGCCAACCACTGCGCCGGGCTGCACGTCCCCTTCCTCCCCGCCGACGAGTTCTTCGCGCGCGAGCTGTTCCCGTGGTTCGACCGGCTCGAGGCCGAGACCGCGACGATCCGCGACGAGCTGCTGCGCGTGCTGGCCGAGGATGCCGACGCGCTGCGCCCCTATGTCGCGATGAAGCCGGGGACGCCGCGCAACAAATGGTCAGCGCTCGACGGCTCGCTCGCCTGGGGCGCGCTCCATCTGTGGCGCGACGGCCGGCGCGACGACGCGGTCTGCGCGCGTGTGCCGCGCACCGCCGCGGTGGTGGAGGCGCTGCCGCTCTCCGATCTGCCGGGGCGGACGCCGACGGTGTTCTTCTCCATCCTCGCGCCGGGCGCGCATCTGCCCGCGCACACCGGGGTGAGCAACGCGCGCGCGATCGTCCATCTGCCGCTGGTGGTGCCGCCCGACTGCGGCTTCCGTGTCGGCGGCGAAACGCGCCAGTGGGCGGAAGGCCGCGCCTGGGCGTTCGACGACACCATCGAGCACGAGGCGTGGAACCGCTCCGACCGGCCCCGCGCGATCCTGATCCTCGACGCCTGGAACCCGCATCTCACCGTGGACGAGCGCGCACTGCTGCGCCAGTTCTTCGCCGCCTCCGCCGGTGCGCCCGAGCGCGAGCTGGCACGGCTGCGCGTCGGGGAGTGAGGGTGCGCGTGGGCGTTGGTGGCTGGTCTAGGGGAACCAGGAGGTGAGTGCGCGGCACCGCTTCAGCAATCGCCGTACCCGCGCCTTCCTCGTCATCCTCGCCTCATAATCGTCATCCCCGCGGAGGCGGGTATCCAGACGCGCGGACCTGTCGATGGAGGCGTGACGTCAGCGCATCTGGATTCCCGCCTTCGCGGAAATGACGGAGGGGAGCGGTGGGTTGAAGCAACGTGAAGGAGAGGAAGGCAGTCCTGCCGCTCCCCCGCACGCGAGCCAACTTCCCCGCCTTCGCAAAGCGCTGCACCGCGTCTAAGCCACGGCGCATGAGCATCGTCACCACCGCGCCGAAGCGACCGCGCCTCGCCTACCACCATCACGCCGGCACCGCGCCGACGGTGATCTTCCTCCCCGGCTATGCCTCCGACATGAGCGGCACCAAGGCGCTCGCGCTCGAGCGATGGGCCAAGGCACGCGGCCAGGGCTTCCTGCGCTTCGACTATGGCGGCTGCGGCGCCTCCGACGGCAAGTTCGAGGAGCAGGCGCTCGCCGACTGGCGCGACGACGCGGTGGCGATGATCGACCATGTCGACGGGCCGGTGGTGCTGGTCGGCTCGTCGATGGGCGGCTGGGTGATGCTGCTCGCCGCGCTGGCGCGCCCCGCGCGTGTCGCCGCACTGGTCGGGATCGCCACCGCGCCCGACTTCACCGATTGGGGCTTCTCGCAGGACGAGAAGATGTACCTGCTCGAGCACGGCCGGCTCGAACGCGCCAACCCCTATGGCCCGGCACCGACCGTCTACACCCGCCGCTTCTGGCAGTCGGGCGAGGCCAACCGGCTGATGTCGGGAACGATCGCGTTCGATGGACCAGTGCGGCTGCTGCACGGCCAGGCCGACCCCGACGTGCCGTGGCCTCGCTCGGCACGGCTCGCCGAGCTGATCCGTTCGCCGCACGTTCAGACCTGGCTGGTCAAGGACGGCGACCACCGCCTGTCGCGCGAGGACGATCTCGCGCTGCTGATCCGCGCGGTGGAGGATGTGGTGCCATGATCCCGCTCGCCGCGCTGCTGCTCACCGCCCAAGCCGCGACGCCCCCGGGTGTGGCGGGCAGCGACCCCGCGGCGGGCTGCGTGGCCGAGACGCGCAGCGACCCCGCCGCGGCGGAGGCGCGCGCGCGGCGCGGTGGCGCGGGGCTGCGCGCGTGCCTCGCGCTCGCGCTGGCGGCGCAGGACCGCTACGCCGAGGCGGGCGCGGCCTTCGCCGAGGCGGCGCGCGGCGCCGAGCTGGCGCACGACTCGCACGCGGCGGACTATTGGGCGCAGGCGGGCAACGCCTGGCTGGCCGCGGGCGACGCCGCCAAGGCGCGCGGCGCGCTCGACGCCGCGCTGGCGGCGGGCACGTTGGTGGAACTGCAGCGCGGCGAGGCGCATCTCGACCGCGCGCGCGCGCTGGTCGCGCTGGGCGACGCCGCCGGCGCGCGCACCGACCTCGACCAGGCGCTGGCGACCGCGGGCGACGACCCGTTGGCGTGGCTGCTCTCCGCCACCTTGGCGCGGCGCGGCGGCGATCTCGGCCGCGCGCGCGCCGACATCGCGCAGGCGCTGCGCCGTTCCGCCGACGACGCCTCGGTCCAGCTCGAGGCGGGCAATATCGCCGCGGCGGGCGGCGACGCCGATCGCGCCAAGGCGGCGTGGCAGGAAGCGGCGCGGCTCGCGCCCGACTCGCCCGCCGGTCAGTCGGCGGCGCAGGCGCTGACGCAGTTTGGCGGGAAATAGACCGCGCTACCGCCCGTGGTCCTCCACTTGTTTTCCCCGCGGAGGCGGGAACCCAGAGTCAAGCAGGACCGCGGCGTGCGGCGATCGGGGCTCCTGGGCCCCCGCGTGCGCGGGAGCACGATGAGAACTGGCATAGCTCGCTAGGCCGAATGGTCCAGAAGTGAGCAACCAGTATCGCCCTCGCTCATTCCATTGAAACCGCGGTCGAGCGCACGCTGTCTGACCACCGCCCGCCTCCACCAACGGAAGGTACAATGACCCAATATCTCCACACCATGATCCGCGTCAGCGACCCCGACGCGACCGTCGCCTTCTTCGCGCTGCTGGGCCTCGAGGAAGTGCGCCGGATCGACAATGAGGCGGGGCGGTTCACGCTGATCTTCCTCGCCGCCGAGGCAGATAAAGCGATCGGCGAGCGCCGCGTCGAGGTCGAGCTGACCTACAATTGGCCGCCCGCCGACGGCAGCGCCGCCGAGGTCTACACCGGCGGTCGCAACTTCGGCCATCTCGCCTACCGCGTCGACGACATCTACGCGACCTGCCAGCGGTTCGCCGACGCCGGGGTGACGATCAACCGCCCGCCGCGCGACGGCCATATGGCCTTCGTGAAGACGCCTGACGGCATCTCGATCGAGCTGCTCCAGGCGCGCGCGCCGCTCGCCCCGGCCGAGCCCTGGGCGTCGATGCCCAACACGGGGACGTGGTGATGCTAGAGATCGTCCGCGTGCCGGTACTCAAGGACAATTACAGCTGGCTGGTGCGCGCCGAGGACGGCGCGGTCGCAGTGGTCGATCCCGGCGACGCGGCCCCGGTGCTCGACGCCGCCCAGGCGCGCGGCTGGACGATCGGGCAGGTGTGGATCACGCACTGGCACCGCGATCACACCGGCGGCGTCGCGGCGGTGAAGGCAGCGACCGGCGCGACCGTCACCGGCCCCGAGGCGGAGCGCGCCAAGATCGACCCGCTCGACCGCGGCGTGCGCGAGGGCGACTCGCTCACGCTCGGCCAGCATCGCGCCACCGTGCTGGAAGTGCCGGGCCATACCGCGGGCCATATCGCGCTCCACCTCGCCGACGACGCGGTGATCTTCACCGGCGACACCCTTTTCGCGCTCGGCTGCGGGCGGTTGTTCGAGGGCGATGCGGCGCAGATGTACGCCAACATGCGCCGCTTCGCCGCGCTGCCCGACGCCACCTCGGTCTATTGCGGCCACGAGTACACGCAGAGCAACGGCCGCTTCGCGCTGACCGTCGAGCCGGTGAATGCCGCGCTGGTGGCGCGCGTGGCCGAGGTCGACCGCGCCCGGGGCGCGGGCGAGGCGACGGTGCCGACCACGATGGCCGCCGAGCGCGCGACCAACCCTTTCCTGCGCGCAGCGGACGTGGCGACCTTCGCGCGGTGGCGCGCGGCGAAGGATTCGTTCTGAGGAGCTGAACAGATCCTCCCCGCTCAGCGGGGAGGGGGACCGCCGCGCGCAGCGCGGTGGTGGAGGGGGCTCTCCGCACACGCACCGGCTCGAGTCGGGCGGGCCCCCTCCACCATCGCTGCGCGATGGTCCTCCTCCCCGTGCCGGGGAGGATCATCGACGCCTGCCCCTCGCATGTCGCGCCCCGCGCCCCCATCTCAGCCGATATGACCGACGACCTCCTTCGCCTCGGCCTGATCGACGAGGACGATATCGTGCTCGACGACGCCGCGCTGCTGCTCGCCCTGCTCGACCACCCCGACACAGACCCCTCCCCCGCGCACGACCTGCTCGAGGCGATCGCGACCCGGCTCGACGTCGCCGGCGCCGACGCCGAGACCTCGCTCGAGCGCGCCGACGCGCTCGCCGAGGTGTTCGCGGGCGAGTTCGGATTCCTCGGCGACTCCGCCAGCTACGATGACCCCGCCAACGCCGACCTGCTCCAGGTGCTTGAGCGCCGCCGCGGGCTGCCGGTGAGCCTGGCGATCCTCTACGTCGCCGCGGCGCGGCGGCTCGGCTGGAGCGCCGACGTGCTCGACGTGCCAGGCCACGTGCTGGTGCTGATCGAGGCCGAGAGCGAGCCGGTGATCGTCGACCCCTTCGCGGGCGGCGCGCGCGTCGGCGCGGAGCGGCTGTCGGCGCTGCTCGAGGCGGCGCGGCCGGGGCGCGCGGTGACCCACGTCGCCGCCATGCCCAACCGCGCGGTGCTGGTGCGTCTGCTCCAGAACCAGGCGGCGCGCGCCGAGCTCGCCGGCAAGGGCCGCCGCGCGCTCGAGCTGTACGAGCGGATGACAGTGTTCGCGCCCGACCAGCCGCACGGCTGGTGGGAGCGCGCGCGGCTCGAGCTGGTCGACGGCGACCACGAGCGCGCGCGCCGCAGCCTGGGTGCGATCCTCGAGATCACGCGCGACGCCGAGCTGCGCGGCAAGGTGACCGATCTGCTGGAGCAGCTCGGCGGGGAGTGAGGGGGGATCCTGGGCCCGCTTCTGCCCCCCATACTGCCGTCATCCTGAGCTTGTCGCAAGATCCACCGGGCCACTGGCTCAGCGGCGTGTGAACGCGCGAAAGGGTGGATCCTGAGACAAGCTCAGGATGACGGCGGAGGCGGGGGAGGGGTCGCCTGCCCTGCCCCCCCCTGCCCGACCTACGCCGCCGCGACCACGCGCGCCCAGGCGGCGATCTCGTCGGCGGCGTGGCGGTCTACCGCCAACTCGCCAGCGACGCCGCGGGCGGGATCGACGGTGACGCTGCCCTCCCACTCCCAGGTGGCGTTCCCGTGGAGCGTCACCATCGCGTCCGCACCCGCGCGCGCGCGCACCAGGCCGCCGCGGTTGTACACCGTCAGCGCGCGGTCGAACGCCACGCGCCCGGTCAGCCCCGCGGCGTAGGTCGAGGCCGCCATCGCGCTGCCGCAGCTGTCGGTCAGACCGACGCCGCGCTCGAAGGTGCGGACGTAGAGCCGATCGTCGCCGCGCAGCTCGACAAAGGAGACGTTGGCGCGATTGGGCAGCCACGGCGGCGCCGCCTCGCACGCTTGCCCGACCGCGACCAGCTCGGCCTCGTCGACCGTGTCGACGAAGGCGACCAGGTGCGGGTTGGGCATCGCCACCGCGGTGAAGGCGCGCTCGCCCGGCAGCGGCGGCACCCGCGCCTCGACGATCCGCGCCGGCGCGTCGCGCAGCGGCCAGGCGGCGGCGTCGAGCGAGGCCGGCCCCGCGGTCTCCGCGACGGTGTAGACGCCCGGCGCGAGCGCCTCGGCAAGCGCCACCTCGGCGTAGCTGGTCTTGAGCCGCACCGTGGCGCGTTCCAGCCCCAGCGCGGCGAAGCCCGCGCGCGCGACGCAGCGCAGCCCGTTGAGGCAGGTCTCGGCCTCGCTGCCGTCGCTATTGAACATGCGCATGCCGAAGGCGGCGCGTTCGTCGCCGCGGGTGAGCAGCAGCAGCCCGTCGCCGCCGACCGGACCGGCGCGGTCGGCGAGCGCGCGCGCCACGCCCGCCCAGTCGGTGCCGTCGAGCGCGGCGTCGCGCGCGTCGATCAGCGGGAAATCGTTGCCCGAGCCATGGCATTTGACGAAGCGCAGCCGCATCGCGCCTATGTGTCCGCGCTGACGGCGCGGGGCAAGGGGCGTGGATCACGGCAGGCGGTAATGATCCGCCAGCCGGTCGAGCGCGAGCGACAGCACCAGCCGTCCGCTGCGCGCCGGCCAGCCGAGCGCGCGCTCGCTGTCGGGCAGCGACTCGCCCGCGCAGACCACGCGCCACAGCACGTCGGCCAGACCGCGCCCCGCGGCGCCGACCGCCGCGTCGAAGCGGCGCTTGGCGGCGAGCTGCGCCTCGCCCGGGTCGGGCGCGGTGCCGCGGCCATTGTCCACGCGCGGCGCCCAGCGCATCGTCACCGCGGGGGCGAGCTGCGCGCGCTCGTAATCGGCGCGCAGCCGCTCGCCCGCCTCGGCCTGGCGCGCGTCGACCAGCCCGCGCGCGGCGAGCCACGCCAGCGGCGACTCGCGCCGGTTCACCGTCACCGTCCGCCCGCGCCGCGCGCCGCGCACCACCGCGCCGCGCCGCCCGCTTGAGTCGATCACCTGCTCCACCAGCTCTCGCATCGTCCCTCCCTCGGATCCAACGAGGCGACGGGGTGGCAGATGTTGGACGATGTAGGACAGCGCCCGCGGCCCGCCGCGGCACGCGCCCCGCATCTTGGTTGATGACTTGGATCGCGCGCTATCCCATCTCGGGACCATGTCGCCGGACCGATTCGCCAAACTGACGACCCGGCAACGGGAATGCCTGCGCCTCTACCACCAGCGCTACCGCGTGAAGGAGATCGCGCGCGCGCTCGCCATCTCGGAGAATACCGCCAGCGGCTACCTCACCGAGGCCACCGCGCTGCTCGGCGTCGGCGGCCGCCCCGCCGCGGCCGCCGCTCTGGCCGCCTATGAGGCCGCCCACCCCGATGCGAGGGGTCGCTTCTCGGTGGGAGACCCCACCCCCCTGCCGACCGCAGAGCCGTCGCCGCCGGGCGATGACGCACCGGCACCGGCCGCCACGGTCGGGACGGGAGCGCCGACACACGCCCCCGCCGCCTCGTGGCTGCCGTTCCGCAAAGGGGATGGTAATGACCTCACTGTCGCACAGCGCCTCTTCTGGCTCGGCGCTATCATATTCGGCCTCGTCACCGGCTTCGGTCTTTTCGCTCTCTTCGTCCGCACCCTCAGCGACGTCGTCGCGCAGCTCGCGCGGTGAGTCCGCCTCGGTCGAGGTCGAGGCGGTGGCCACGCTGCTGCGCGAGCTCGAGATGCTGCAGGACCGCGCCTTCGCGGTGTGCGGCCGGCTCATGGCGGCGCTCATCGACGCGCGCATCGAGCAGAACATCGCGCCGATCGTCGGCAAGTCGATCCGCGCCGGGATCAGCGACGTCGCGGTGCAGATCAGCGGCGCGCAGGGCGCCACCGCCGACGTCCACCGCCTGCTCGAGGCGCTGGCCAAGGCGCGCGGGCTCGACGTGCGGCTGTACGGCGATACCGACAAGCAGGATCCCCGCCCCGGCTTCACCGCCTGAGCCGCGGCGGAGCGAACGTGATCAACCTGATCGGGAAAGCGGCCGATGACGCGAGTCCTCGTCTTCGCCGCGGTGCTGCTGGGCACCTGCCTCTATGCCTTCCGGCGCGGCGGCGCGCCGGAACGATGGGTGGCGGCGCTGCTGCTGACGGCGGCGATCGCCTCCTACCTGCTGCCGCACGTGCGCGGTTACACCTACTTCCACGTCGAGTGGCAGCGGGTGGCGATCGACACCGCGCTGCTCGCCGGGCTGGTCGCGGTGAGCCTCACGGCGGACCGCTTCTGGCCGCTGTACCTCACCGCCTTCCACGCGCTGACGGTGATGACACACGGCGTGCGCGCCTACGATCCGGCGGTGCTGCCGATCGTCTACACGCGCGTGGCGGCGTGGCTGGCCTATCCGGGGCTGCTGCTGCTGGTGATCGGCGTGGCGCGGCATCACCGCCGGCTGCGCGCGGGGGCGCGCGAGTTCGACTGGACCTTCCAGCGGCGGGGGGCGGCCGATGAGGCACGAACCTGCCACGCGCGAGGAGCTGGGATGCGCCATCCGTGAGATCGAGGCGCTGCTCGAGCGACTACGCGCCAAGGAGGCGCAGCAGCCGGCACCCGCGCCCGGGCTGCTCGAGCGCGCCGAGCTGATGTACCAGGAGCGCCGCTCGCGCGACCGGCTGTTCGGCACCGACCTGTTCGGCGAGGCCGCCTGGGACATGCTGCTCGATCTCTACATCCACCACGGCCGCGGCGCGCTGGTGCCGGTGTCGAGCGCCTGCATCGGCGCCGCGGTGCCGCCCAGCACCGCGCTGCGCTGCCTCGGCAAGCTCGAGTCGCGCGGGCTGGTGGTGCGCCGCGCCGACGTCGACGACCGCCGCCGCTCGCTGGTGACGCTCAGCGCCAAGGGGCTGCGGATGATCGAGCTGTACCTGGCGAGCAGCTGGGTCGGGCTGGGGTAAGAGGGGGCGGCGGCACGGCGGTGGTGGGCGCTGACGGGTTCGAACCGCCGACCTACTCGGTGTAAACGAGCCGCTCTACCAGCTGAGCTAAGCGCCCTCACCACCCTGCAACGCCGCAGTCTGCCTATTCTTTCCCGCCTTCCCTCGCAACCACCTCCACCAGCCCGTTTCCCCACTTCGGTCCGCAAGTGGTCAGCAAGCCAGCGGCGGCGGTGACGCAGGACCTCGACAAAGATCGTTGTCAGCACCCGACGCGCTTCCGCGAGATAGGCGGGAGCGTACTTGGCGTAAACCTCGGTCGTGCGGTCCATCGCGGTGTGGCCGAGAATGCCGCTGATCTGCTCGGCCGGCACGCCGCGGCTGGGCATCTCGGTGGCGATCGTGTGGCGGATCGTCTTCGGGATCACCGCGGCGGGCAGCCCGAGCGCGCGCCGCATGGTCCGCCATGCAATCCGTCGCGACAGCACAGCGCTGGCACCATCCTTCTGCCACTGGCGCAGCACCAGCCGCATGGGCCGGATCGTCGGCAGCACCGGGTTGCGCTTCTTGGTCCGGGGCCACTCCGGCGGGTGCATGTCGATCGTAGCGCCGTGCCACTGCGCGCGCGGATCGAACGCCAGCGCGGCCTCGGGGCGGCAGGCGGTCGCGGTGAGCAGCAGCAGCAAGCGCAGGGAGCCGCCGTCGTCCAGCCCGCCGGCCTGCGCGAAGCCGAGCATTGCGCCGAGCTGCGGCAGCGTCACACGGACGTCGCGCGCAGGGCTGCGCAGATGCGTCGGCACGCTCGGCACCTTGGGTGCATATGGGATCCGACCGTTGCGGGCAGCGCGATTGAGTGCCGCGCGCTCGTCGTCCAGGTTGCGCTGGACCGCCTCACCGGACACGCCTTGGCTGTCGACCGGGAAGGCCTTGCCTCCCCACGGTACATGGAAGCTATGCTCCTGCATGCGCCAGCGTCGGAAGTGGTCGAAGGCGACTGGCTTCAGGTCCGCGATCGTGGCGCGCGTACCGAGGTGGTCCTGCATCAGGAAGCCGATGAACGCGCGCAGCGACGTCGCGATAGTGCCGGGCTTGCGGGTGTGCTGGCCGTGCTCCTTCCAGTAGAGCAGCAGCTGAGGCACCGCCTCGGCATCCTCGACAGGCTGAAGGCTCTTGGCGCGCTCGGCTTCCACGTGCGCGTGGATGACCGGCTTGGCCAACTCTACGCTCCGCTTGCGAGTGCTGCGATATACGACCGATCGAGATTGCTCGGCATATCGGGCGATCTGCCAGATGCCCGGGGACTTCCCGTCGCGCCGCTGGTCGAGCCAGAAGTCGCCGACGATGTACGGGCTGGTCTCTCGGGACAATTCACAAGCTCCTGGGTCTCTGCCTGAGTAGCAATTTCGAGCGCGCCCGCCTCAGCGAAGGCCTGCAACTCGTCGATGGTGAGATGCAAACCGGTGCGGTTCCGGAGCGCGCGGCGGTACTTGGCCGCCACCTTCCCCATCATGCTCATAGCCTCTCGGCCTCCTCTACGGTCAGTTTGCGATCGGCGCCGTCCGCGCGCACGATCTCGATGCGTTCGATACGATCATCTCCTGGCCCTCCTAACCAGCAACCGGAGAACGACCATGAAGACGATCATGCTGGCGGCTGCCCTAGCCGCCGCAGCCCTGACGGCTGCCTGCACCGACGAGCCGCGCAGCAACACGCCGACCACGCCGGCCGACATGGTCGAGGTCAATCAGACCTACGACGACGGCTAGGCGAAATAACCGTGACGGCGCTGCGCATCCTCAGCAACATCTGCTGGGGGCTCATGCTGCTGTACGTCCTGCGCGGCGCCGTTGCTGCCTGGATCAAGCACGCTCGCTTCGGCGACCCCATGCGGCTCGCGTGCGCGCCAACCGCGGTTGTCGTGATCTCCTTCAACATGCGCTGGCTGCTGTGGCGCGATGACGAGAGCCTGCTCAAGGCTCTCCTCGTCCTGAGCTCGGTGCTGGCGCTCTATATCCTGCGGCTCGCGCACACCTACGGACGGGGCGCGCTCCTTCACCGGAACGAGGAGGGACGCGATGCCAGCTGAGAATGCCGTGCCGGTCGCGGTCCAAGGCTTCGCTTGAACCGCGGCTCTCATGGGCCTCGCCAATATCCTGATCGGCGGCCTCCTGGTCACCATCGTTCGCACCCGCCCGGCATTGAAGAAGATCGCCGACGAGCGCGAAGCCAACCTCCTTGAAGAGCGGCAGCCGAGATGAAAGCGTTGCGTGCCGAGCTCGACGCCGTGCGAGCCGAGATGGACAAACAGCGAGCGCGTCACGAGGCCGAGCGCTCCGTCGACCGGCACCGCCTCAACAACTTCGACCAGTGCTTCAACGCTCTCTTCATGATGTTCGAAAACTCGCCTGAGAAGGCGGCTGACGCGATCGCGGCCGTGAAGACGATGCGGCAGCGGCAGATGGAGGTCGAGGCGCTTGAGAAGGCGGCCATCCACGCCGCTGTGATCCAGCAGACTGGAGGGGGCGCGTCATGACCAAGCACGTCCAAATCGCCGGCATCGTTGCCATGACGCTCCTCGCCGCGGCCATCCTCTACCTGATCGGCGACACCTTCCACTCCGCGCTTGCAAAATGACGCCTGACGGCAAGGTGCCGCTGGCGGACGCCGGCCTCTTCACCGCCCTGCTGCTCTCGTTCCGCGAGGTGCTCGGCGTGATCAAGTCGATCTGGGAAAGCGCCGATCGGAGCGACCTCGCCACCGCGCTGTCCAACTCGGTGCCGACAGCCACACCTAATCCGCCGGCCGACGAGCCGCGCTGACCCCACCCGAAAGGACTGATGACGACGACACGGGCGAAGCTCGCCGATGCCATGCGCCCGTTCGGGCCGGGTGGGAAGCTGCTGGAGCGGCACATGCCGGCGCTGGACGCACTCGCGGATGCGCTCGGGTTGCCAAAGGGGGGGGCGGTGCCTGCGGCAGAGCCCTCGCCTTCCGCGTCCCTGGTCGGCGTACCGATGGAGTACTGGGCCATGCTCTCGCACATCGAAAGCGGTGATCGACTCTACGCCAAGGCGACCACGTCGAGCGCATCGGGGCTCTACCAGTTCGTCAAGGCGACGTGGCTCGGTGAGGGCGGGCGTTGGGGCGACAATCCGGCGCTCCCGTTCGGCGGGCTCAAGCCGTCCGCGGAGGAGCAGCTCGCGCGAGTGAAGACCTTCACCGCAAAGAACGTCGCTGCGCTCCGACGCCTCGGCGCGCCGATCAACAAGGCCTCGCTCTACGCTGCCCACTTCATGGGCGCGGCTCGGCCGGCAAGGTGATCCGCGCCGACCTCAACGACCGCGCCGACAGCATCGCCGGCGAGCCCGCGACCAAAGCGAACGAGTCGATCCTGCGCGAAAAGACGGTGGCTCAGTTCTTGTCGTGGCTTCACGGCAAGACCGGTGAGTGGGCGCGCTGATGCGCGTCGCATCATCGCGATTGCCGTGCTGGTGCTCGCCGTGGCCGCCCTCGCCTTCTTCGGCCCGCGCGCATGCAGCAGGGCGTAGCAGACCGCCGGGAGGCGCAGGCGGACATCGCGCGCTCGGACGCCATGGCCGACGCCGCGATCGGCGCCGCGGCCGACACCGCCAGCGCCATGACGACCGCCGCGGTGATCGCGGCCACCCCCAAGGAGCACGAGAATGCAATCCGATCCGCGCCCGGGGCGACGACTGCTGTCCCTGCTGCCTCTAACGGCGCTGGCCCGCGGGCTCTTCGCCTGCGGCCCTCGTATCGCAATCAGCCGCGCTGCGTTGCCCTGCTCGGACCTGGTGCAGGAGCCACTGGCCGCTGATGTTGCGCCCGCCGATCTCCCGCAGATCCGGCGGCGGTGGCCGACTGGCAGGTCTTCGGCGACGCTCAAACCGGTCGCCTCGAGACGTCGAACCCCTTATCGCCGCGCCGCGCTCGACGCGATCCGCCGCTGCGAGGCGCGAGACCGCGCCGTCGATCAGCAGCTGAAGGCGCGCTGAGAAGCGCTGCGCCAGCCGGCGACGAAGACGACTGGCGCAGCGTGTCGGCTGATTCAAGCCTGACCCCACCTTCCTACCGCGCAAGCGTGAACAATCCGTCTCTGCGCCGGACCCAGGTCAAAAAATCCAACATCTACATGGCTGTCTAGCCGGCGCTCTCAGGGAGAACACCTACGCCTTCGACCACCGCGGCCGGGACCGGCATCGCTATTCCGCAGAGTCTCCCGCGGTGCAGAGCGCGGCCGCTTATGGGGCGCTCTCGTACACCAAGATCGGTGGCGTCGAGTCGATCGGCGGCTTTGGCGCGGCCACGGAGGTTGTGACCTTCCAGCCGCTCAAAGGGCCACAGCAGAGATACAAGGGGCCGACCGACCACGGGTCGTTGAACTCGACGCTGGCGGTCGACGATGCCGACGCCGGCCAGGCGCTGCTGGCGGTGGCGTCGCAGCCCAGCAACGCCGGGCTCTATGCCGTGCGCGTCACGAAGCCGGATGGCGCGCTGCGCTACTTCCAGATGCGAGTCTTCGGCATGCCGGAGACCATCGGCGCCGCCAATTGGATGATCACCGCGGCTCCGGTGCTGGAGATCAACACGGCGATCGTGAAGGTCTCGTCGAACGGCACGACCGCCCCGGCGTTCACGATTCAGCCTTTGATCAGCCCAAGCACCGGCTCGGTCGGCACAACCTTCATCGCCAGCAACGGCGCGGCGTCGGACGCGACCAGCTTCACGCGCCGCTGGCTGCTCAACGGCTCGCAGATCGGCACTGGCACGACCGTGACGCCGTACGCTGCGGATAGCCTCACGCTAGAAGTCACTGCGACTGGGTCGGGTGGCTCTTCTCCGACCACCAGCAACGCCGTGACAGTTGCAGCGGCGCTTCCGACCCTGACCATCGGTGGTCCGCTGGCGTTCGCCTCTGGTGCAGCAGCCGGCACGCTCGTCGCGACGATCGGCAATGTGCCCACCGGTGCGACGCCGACTCTGACCCCCAACGACGGTCGCCTAGCGATCGCAGGCGATGCCACGAACGGCTGGAAGGTGGTTGTCGGCCTCACGGTTGCGAACGCCGGCACGATCGCGCTGGCCGTCGCCGCCGCTGGCGCGCGGGCGTCTCGGCAACAGTTCAGGTTGGGGCAGCTGGGGCTGACGAGGTTGTCATCAGCCTGGCAGTCACGACGCAGCGGTCGACGTACGCCTTCAACGATGCAGGCGTGATCCAGCGTAAGCCTGCGGGCATGCCGGGCTTCGACCCGTACTGGGGCGGCCCGCCGAAAAACTCGACGACCGGCGCAAACGACGTTGCGAACGATCCATTCTGGGGGCCGCTCGGGATACGGTGGATCTCGTACTGCTCGACCGATCACGACAGCGAAGGTGGCATCTGGCTATCCGTGTCGACGGCTGCCGACCCGAAGGTGCTGTCGTCGTGGCGAACCTACGATCAGGCGCTCGCCGCCGGCCTTTTTGCGTCGGTCACGACCAAGCCGTCGAAGAACCCCATCTTCAAGCACGGCGCCGGCTTCTCGATCGAAACACCACATGTCATTAAAATTTGCGTCGACTGAGCAAAGTTTTACCAAACCTACTCGGTCAACGGTTCGGTCAAGTAATGTACAAATCAGGTGCTTTCGGCAGACGGCTTGAACTGGTCGGGCCCACGCACCGCTCCTTGGTTGATCGTGCCCGCCGGTACGGTTCTCGGCAACCTGGGCGATGGCCATACCGGATATGCGCGCATGGCTCCGAACATCTTCTCGCGTTCAGCCATTCCGTATAACTGGATCATCGCCTCGCTGTTTGGCGGCGGCGACATATGCCTGTACGCTCAGTGGGGGTGCAACGATCCCACCCGGGGAAGGGCGACGTTTATTCAAACAATATCGTCGCAGCACGGGCGTCCCGGGATGGAGGCGGGCCTCTATTGCAGCGACGTAGCGACGGCCGGCCCGGTAAGGCAGGGTATTGCCGGTCTAGGCGGGGGGCTGACGCAAAGCGGCTCCGGTACGGCTGTACAGCGCGGCAGTCTGTTCGAGTTTCTCTTCGATCCGACTGGGACTGAGATCATCGCGAAGCCCATCCCAGTTATCGGCATGCCACTCAATGCCGATGTGACGGACAACGCAGCCATCCCGACCGTTATTGCTCGCGAAACCGAGCGGATTGTGATGGCGCAGGGCGTGAACGTCCCGACCGATGGCACCGCCAAGCGGAACGTAACGTTCATCGGCACGTCCTCGCGCCGCAATCGGCAGAACACTTAGTTTGAGCCCCGATCACCCGCGATCCCGGCGACGCTCACCGTCCGCGAGCATGATTTCCGCACGATGACTGCGCTGCCCGCCGGGCTGTCCGTCTACAATCCACGCACACAGGCGCTCAGCTTCGCCCCGGACACTGAGGTACAGATAGAAAGCACGGGTGCCCAAAGCACTATGCGCCCGGTGCTACTCTGTTTCGAGGAACTCGCCGCGACGACTTAGTATTTGGAAGTAAGCGTGAAGGACTAGCGCAGCCGTAGTGCTGGCGCTGATCGTCGTTTCGGGATGGGTTTCCGCGTGGCGGCGGCCGGCGCGGCGTGGAACTACCTTGATCAAGTTGAAGGCATGCTCATCCGCTCGGGTGGCACGGGTGCCGCCTTCAGCATCAAGGGCTCGCGCGCAAACGGCGTCGAAACTTATGCCGACCTTGCCAGCTATCCCAGCTTGAACGAGGCCTATTCTCGCAAGAATATCGGCATGCGCTGGTTCCGCAAGGAGGGACGCTGCTTCCTGCTCGGTGAAGGCCACATCGGCCATGGCGTCGAAACCAAAGAGATCGCGATCCCCGCCGAGTTCAAGTCGGGCGGGTCGCTTTACAATCTACCCGTAACACCCTGGTTCGGCACCCAGGCCTATCCAAGCAAGCCGAACCAAGAGCAGATGGCCAACGTGCGCGCCCGGTGGGGGAACGTCTAAGCCCGCGTGAGCTTAGACGTCTCGCCGCTGAACGCGAATAGCAGTGCCGGTACCTTTTTGATGACAAGCCACGCAAGCGTTGACCCGCCGGCGGCCGCCGTAAGCAGCAGCAGGAAGCGAACCAAGACGGAAACGGCAAGATGATCCACAAGGAGGAAAGCGCCGGCGATCACCGGCATGTGGAACAGATAGATCACGAACGAGGCTCGAACCACCTCCTTCACCCACTTCCGTTCGGCATCGAAAACCCGCGCCGCAGTCGCCACAATGACATGGACGATCCCTAGCGCAGCAAGCGCAGTGAGCGTGTGCTCGATAAGACGTGGAATGTGCTGATCGCGAGTAAGGCAGAAGATCGCCGTCCCTACACCGATTAGTGCGACCGACCACGAGAAGCGATTGAACCGGTGATAGACAGAGCGGCAGCGCTGCAGAAGCAGTCCGAGGGCGAAGTAGGGGGCATACTCTACGGCATAGCCAAGCCCGCCAGGGTGTATCGCCACTTGTGGCAGATGATAGACCGCTGCCATTGCCCCCCGCTGCCAGGCCGAGATCGCTACGGCGCAAGCAAGTAGGAGCGGCAGAAACATTCGACCCGCGGTCTGCTCGCTAATCGCGACGTGATATGTTCTAAGCGATGGGAACGCCCAACAAAGTATCGCAAGAGCGACGTTGTAATAGATCAACACCAGCACGAACCAAAGATGGCCGGTCGTCTGCCGGCCGACGTGCACGATCGATTGCATCCATGAGATAATTGGATCGCTATTGAGCGGCGACGCGTAGGCGGAAAATAAGTTCATCAGCGGAACCAAGATCACCAGAGCGGTGAAAAAGGGCGGAAGCAATCTGGCAAGACGTGATTTCACCCACGGCAGCGTCCCACGCTTCGAGATCGTCAGTGCAGCAAGATACCCTGCCAGCATGAAGAAGCCTTGCATTCTAAACAGATGCAGAAAGCTGATCATCGTTGTTAGCGCCGCTGACTTCGACGTTGATACTACTAGCCAGCCGTATTTGGTATGAAACGGGTAAGCGGCGTGGAACGGCAAGCCGGCCAACATCAACAGGCACCGCACTGCATCAAGGTGCGGCTCGCGCGCAGGATGCTGAAGTGCGCCATCCGGGATTGGAGAAGCGTGAGGCATGCCGCCCGGTACGAGGCAACTCGCTTCTACACAAGCACGCTGATCTGACCTCGATCTAGACCATCGGAGAACGACCATGAAACGACCATACCTCGCCGCCATCGCGGCAGCGGCCGCATTCGGCTGCGCATCGCCCGCGTCGGGTGAGAGCATAGCGGAGTGCGGCAATGCTATCGGCTGCCACGTGCTATGACGCTGGAGCCGCCAGTCTGCGCTCACTGCGGACACTAGGTCGGTGGTGGAAGGTTTAGCGATGAACGCTTGGCAACCCGGCAACAACATTGGGCTCGAGCCGATGGCTGACACCGCCCGCCGGATCAATCCCAACTTCTACTACTTCGCACAGGGTCACGGAACACGGGTGACAACGCGAACGTCTACATTCTCAAGCTGGAAAGCATGTTCGCGGCGATAAAGCAGCAGTTCCCTTGGGACTGGCGTTTCCTGATCGAGCCGCTGTGCGATAACGGCAACCTTGCCGGCGACGGCGGTGCCTTCCAGCAGATCCGCGTCGCACAGCATCAGTACGCTCTCGGCAACGTCGCACGCGGTGTCTGGAGAGTCGGCAGCGTCAATGATTTGAAACTGGTCGATAAGGTCCACGCCACCTCGGACAGCGGCGGTATGGGCAAGCAGGCCGAGCGCATCGCGCGTACAGTCAACTGGCTGATGGGCGCGGAGCCAACCTCGTCGATCGGGCCGCGTCCGACCGGTGTGGCGGTCAGTGACGTCAATGTAGACGTCAGCTTCGCGCACAATGGCGGCAGCGCGTTAAAGGCCGCGCAGGCGGGCGACATCACCGGTTTCGAGGTGGCGTTGGCGTCTGATGGCAGCTTCGGGAACAAGCTGGCGATCAGCTCGGTAACCGTGCTGGATGCGGCGCGGGTTCGTATCGTGCTGCAAACCGCACCCGGTGCAGCAGTGCGCGTGCGCAACCAGTGGGGCAATCCGGGGCCGACAACGACTCCGCTCGATGCCAATGGGTACATCGCCGGCGTCAGCAATCCGCTGTACGACAATCGCGAGCCGGCGTTGAATACCACGCTGGTTTTCCCGCGATGTTTACGATGGACGATCTCGTGTCGGCGTAAATCCACCGCCAACTCGGTCACGATGGGAACGCTGCCTGAATTCGGGGCCGAATTCAGTTCCTCACCGACTGCACTCACGCGCTCGCCGGCCAGACCGTCGACCTCCCGCAGTATCCGCCATGATCCGTTTGCTACTCGCCGCGGCGCTCGCGCTGCTGGTCGCCTCGCCCGCGTCGGGTCAGATCGACAAGGGCTGCTACAACTACAGCGGGGCGAACGTCGCTACCGCGAAGAGCGTCGACAAGCTGCGGGCGGACATCGCCTGCTTCGTCCGGGTCAAGGCCAAGGCTGACGACAGCATCGCCGACCGCGAGAAGCGGATCGCGCAACTGACCGCGCCGAAGCCTGTGCCGAGGCGCGCCGGTCTCGTCGCCGAGGGTGACAGCATCACGCTCAAGTGGGGCGGCAACTACGTCGGCCAGTACGAGGCCGCGCACCCGAAGGTGAAGCTGACCGCGCTCGCGGTCGCGGGCTCGCGGATCAGCGACACGGGCGGGGGCAACGGCATGCTCCAGCGGCTGCCGACGCTGATCGCCGCTGAGCCGGCCGTGGTCTCGATCCTCAACGGGGCGAACGACCTCGGCGACGGCCAATACCCGACCCCCAAGGCGTGGCTCGCCGCGCTGTGGAGCTATGTCGGCTAGGTGAAGGCAACCGGCGCGAAGGTGGTCGTTGGCACCGTGCTGCCGATCTGCCTGGATGGGGCGCATTACGCCGACTATGTCGCGCGCCACGCTCAGCGCCGGCCGATCGTCAACGCCGCGATCCGTGCCGCTGTCGGATCCAAGATCGACGGCGTGTTCGACATCGCCGGCGCGCTCGGCGGCGACCGCGTGCCTTGCACCGACCGGACGTTGTGGCCGCAGCCGTCGACCGCGCGCTCGGCGGCGCGCCCGCCGCTTCCACTCCGGCACTCGCCGCGGGCGTGGGCGACACGGTCGAGCCGGCGCCGATCAGTGTGCCGGTCACCGCTCAGCCGGCGGCGATCGCCAGCAACTTCGACGCGGCGAAGGTGCTGGTCACCGTTCCGATCCCGCCGAGCGGCGCGCCCGACATCGTTGGCGCCTTCCGGTTCATCTGCGCCGCGGGTCAGCTGCGCTATGACGATCCGGTCGTCTTCCCGGGCCAGCCCGACAAGAGCCACCTTCACCAGTTCTATGGGAATGAGAGCGCAGATGCCTACAGCACCTTCGCCTCGCTTCGGACGACCGGCGAGTCGACGTGCGTCAACAAGCTGAACCGGTCCGCCTACTGGATGCCGGCGATACTGGACGGTCGCGGCAACGTGGCGCGTCCCGACTTCGTGTCGATCTACTACAGCGCCTGCCCGCCAGCGATCCGCGGTGCCAGCAGCGCGGGAAGGCCTGCGTCGACCTGCCCCGCGGCCTGCACTTCGTGTTCGGCTACGACATGGTGACCGGAACCCAGCCGACCGGCGCCTACTACCTCAACTGCCAGGGCGCGCCGAACGCGGTGCCGGGCCACTATAAAGGCCTGACCGTCGCAGCGCCGATGTGCGGGCCGACCCCGGCGGGTGCCGGCGAGCCGAACCGCCTCGGCGCGATCATCAACGCGCCGGAGTGCTGGCACGGCCGCGAGCTCGACACGTCGAACCACCGCGACCACATGGCGTAGCAGCGCTATGAGAAGGACGGGCAGCCGCACTGCCCCGCGACTCACCCCTATATCGTGCCGACCTTCACGCTCGGCGCCTGGTACGACGTCGGCAATGTGTCGATTGGTCAGCCCGGCTCTGTCTCGTCGTGGTCGATCTCGAGCAATGCGATGAACATGGGCGGCAAGGTCACCCAGATGACGCCGGGTTCGACCTTCCACGCGGACTGGGACGGCGCGTGGGACGACGCCACCATGCGGACCTGGACCGACAACAGCATCAACAAGCTGCTCAACTGCTCGGCGGCCGACCTCGGCAACGAAACGATGATGCAGCAGGACCGGCCCCTGACCTACCGCGCCAGCCCGCGTCTGGTGCCGATCTCCGGCGCGGCCGTAGCCCTTGCACCCGCGGCGCTGATGCTGAGCCGAGCTCGCCGCGGGTGAGCGGATTATCGTGCGCCTAATACGACGTCCTGCTTCCGCCGACGCATGGCAAAGCCGATCGCTGAGAAGCCCGCGACCATCATCGCCCAAGTCGCAGGTTCAGGAACTGCCGCGGCGACGGCTTTGATGGTGAGCGTACCGCCAGTAAATCCGGGGTTGCCCGCTGCAACGATGTAAGACCCGGAGGCGAACACCGGCTTGGTCGTGTCCGAGCTAAATACCTGCGGACCCCTGGTGTCGGCGAAAAGATCCGAATTCTGGTATATAGAGAAGCCGCCTAGAGCCGAAGAAACGTAGAACGTTATCTGAGCAACGCTTTTACCATCTGCGGAGCTGGTGCTGACGTTATCGAACTCAACGTAATCGTCACCAGAATAATCAGGAGCAGAGCTGTTAACTAGCGTGAAGCTTATGCTTTGTGAGCTATTAAGGGCTACGAAGTCGAACAGGAGAGGAGCTGCTGCTGCTGGGCACGAGGTGATTGCACTTGCTAATAGCGCGGCAGCGATTGAGCGCGTCATATACGGTCCCCTCATCGTAACCCGCAGCGCGACGAGCGGGATGCAGAACCGCGTCCATGGGCAGCTACCTTGCTAGCACGGCGGCCTTGGGCATCAACCATATCTAAATAAATGAGAGCGATAAGGAGGCGTCGGACCTGAACAAGCCGACGGGCTGCGCCAGTCGTCTTCGTCGCCGGCTGGCGCAGCCTTCCTTACTCCGCTTCTGATCGCTCCAGGAAGCCTATTGCGATCTACGCGAGCTCGCGGAAGCGGATGTTCCACAGCTCGCCGGCGTTCGCCCAGCTGCGCGCCCGCTGGGTGTCATCCTGCAGGCTCTCCCACAGCTCTTCGGCCAATCGCTGGACCAAGCCCGCGCGGTCTGTTGAGCTGCAGATCAGGCAGCTGCCCGAATTGTGCCCGTCGCCGGCGTGTGGGTGATCGGTCATAGGGTGCTCGCTTCTGTCCGGTCGCGTCGGTCAGGGACTCGGCGCTCCCGGTCGCCCGGTTAGTTGCAGCCTTCCAGCGGCCGATCAAGTCTTTCCGTTCCTGCTACGTTCCGGCATTATGGTCGTATGGTCGGGCCCTCGAAGACGCTTCAGGACCTCCGCCGAGTGGAGGGCGCGGTGCGCGTGACCTGCCGCGCATGCTAGGCGGTTAGCAGCACGACCTCGAGGAGCTGATCATTGATCGCCGCTTTCGCCGGCTCTCGATGGAGTGGGAGGCGGTGCGCCACGGCATGCAGTGCCATGAGTGCGGGGCGAACGACACACGGGTCGACAGGGTGCCGTTCGGGCAGGACGACGTCGAGCAACGCGCGCGCCGATCCCGCGCTTTGCTGATGAACTTGGCGCTGAAGTGCTCGATGACGCCAGTCGCCGCGCGTGCGACGAGGACGTCTGTGTGCCCGCCACCCGGCTCGCCCTCCGCGTGCTGCGCCCCTACCTGCCGGACCGCGAGCTGCTGGTGCCGTTCTGGACCGCGGCAGAGATTGAGGGCGGGAAGCCGCATGGGCCGGCGCTCCAGGCCATGCGGTGGATCGTCACCAAGCTGGTCGACGCCGGGCATCCGATGTGGGCGGAGTTCCGGTGAGCGGCGCTCCTCCGAGTTGCCCTGCTCGTCCATGCACGTCTTGAACGTAGTCGACCCGACGCACTGCGCAGACGCAGGAGCCATGCCGTTCACGTCACGCTTCCCTTCGAGCCCATTCCGCTCGCCTGACGTCTCAGACCCACGCTCTGCCCGGCCGGCATGCCCGATCGGGAATGTCCGGTGGAACGGAACTGGGAATGGAGAAAAGGAAGGGCGCCCCTGGACGATGTCCGGAGGCGCCCACACCCGACGGGCCGACCGGTCAGGCGGCGACGGCGGTGCCGCGCGAGGAACGGCGACGCAGGGACGCGCCCACGGCGCCGAAGCCCAGGATCATGAGGCCCCAGGTCGCCGGCTCGGGGACCGCGGACGAGAGCGTCACGTTGTCCACCTCGAAGGCGGGCGAGCCCGAGTAGATGCGCAGGCCGTAGATGGCCTGGCTGTCGCTGGTCAGCGAGATGCGGGTGCCCGCGACGCCGTTGGCGACCGGCGCCTTGGCGCCCGACAGGGTGAAAAACGCGTTGCCGACCGCGTCGAGCAGCGCGAAGTTGTTGTAGCTGTCGATGGTGCCCCAGTCGAACGAGATCGTCTTGTAGCCGACGTCCGAGAAGATCGACGCCGAACCGGTGCCGGCCGACGAGTTCGAGGTCAGGTAGTTCGACGAGCCGGTCGGATTGGCGCCGTACGAGTTGCTGGCCGACTGGATCAGGCCACCGACGACGCGGACGCCCTTGGGCAGATCCTTGTCGAACGTGATGGTCGTGCCCTCCTTGGGGGCGGTGCCGATCGGCGCGAAGTCGTAGGAGACAGCCGCCTGCGCGCCGGTGGACAGGAACGAGGCAGCGACGGCCGCTAGGACGAGCTTCATCTTGGTCATGAAGGTATTCCCCTTTTGAAGGCAGAGCGAGACCCCTCGCTGGCGGGACCCGATCCATAGGATAACGGAGACACTTTCGTAAATCCCGGTCCACCCTCGGAAGCAGCTCGGCGATGACGTTCGCGGTTCGATTTTGGTACAGCTTGAGGCCGAGGTGCTCAATGACGTGGTGGCTATATCGCAGCACCATGGGTGAGCCGCTTCCAGCCATTTGTTCACCTGCAACCGCCACCGATCCCTTAACTTCTAAGCGTTCTGCAAGGCAGGTATCGTCCGACAGCGTGTGCGGGAGCCCGCGGCGGAGACCGGGCGGGGAAGCCGCACGGGCCGGCGCTCCAGCCGATGCGGTGGATCGTCACCAAGCTGGTCGACGCCGGGCACCCGGTCTGGGCGGAGTTCCGGTGAGACATACTACGTCACTGGCTTTCGGAGATCGATCAACCGATAAGTGACGAGCCGCGCCCATCCCTTAAGGACCGGCTGCTGTTGCCGTACTGGGAAGAGCTGGGGCGGTTTACGCCGACCTGGGCGCGGCGAAGCGGGCAGCACCTCAACAGTGCCGATTAACGAGCGGGCGCCGCTGGAGAAGCCGCGGGTGCTATGGGAGCGCTTGGCCGATGGCGTGACGAAGGCGTGTGCTACTATCGCACCTTCCTCGAGGGTCGCGTCCGCAACGTGGTGATCCCCTATCTGATCGTCTCGGCCCCAGCGGTCGCGGTGTACGTGTTCGGGCACAAGACGCACCCGCACGTCGATCTCAGCCAGCTGGCGGCTTGGCAGCTGCCGCTGTACCTCTACGCCACCGGACTTCACCTCGGACCGCTGTGGTTCGTGCCGATAATCATGATCATCTACGCCGCCACGCCGCTGCTGCGCCTGATCGACCGCCACAACGCCTACTGGCTGGCGCTGCCGCTCGCGATGATTGGCTCGTTGACGCTATTCGAGCGACTTGAGTTCAACGAGATACCTATTTAACAGAATCACTTAACCCCACTGCACGGATGAACAGCAGGGAAGGGGAATGCGGAATTAACCCAAAAGGCAATGCGTTCTGGCTACCGTCGTCACAGGAGCGGCCTAACGGCCGCAGGCTTCCGGGGGGAAACCAAGCCGTTCCGGTGGTGTGTGCCTGTCAGGCGTTATGCTCGTCGAAGGCGCTTGCCACGGGTGAGCGCGATCAGGCGGAAGCAGGCAAACCGGTCGACCGGGGTTTGATATGGTAGCGATCTCTGCGGCGACGCGAACAATCCGCCCCTAGCCTTCGACCGCGCGCTACTCGGCTTCGCGACGGATCAGTTCGGAGTCACTGCTGACCTTGCGCGCGGCGTCACCGGCACGGTGCTGCTGTTCAACGGTCAGGATTGTCGCCGTCGGATCCCGATGTAAGCCCCCTCCGGATCACGGTCCATCGGTCCGGCAGGGAGACAACTGCCGAACGGAGGGCCAGCAGGTAAGGCACGGCTTCGCTTCGAAGACGCGATGCTCTGGCGCAGCCTTGTTTTCACAGGGCGAAAATTGCCCCGGAGAGGGACCTCCAGACCACGAAAAGGCGCATATTGAAGGCCAGGTGCGTTTTGGACGGTAGTAGCGCCTGCAGCGGCTCTGGCGGCCATCTCACACCATCGGTCGAGCAGGACCTCGGATCACCGGCTTCGTTGCCAACGGTGTGAAAAGCCGAGGGCTCGTATTGGCCTTCAGGCACCCCGCTTGCGGCGAGGGGGCGAAACCTCCATTCTGTATATAACCTATCGGGAGACAGACCATGGAACTGTTCGACCGCATCAGCGCCTGGTTCGAGGATCGACCGGTCCCGCCGCCCCCGCCGGCATCGATCGAGACGCCGATATCAATCCCGCGACCGGGTTGCCAACGGTTGCAGGTGTCGGCTCACCAGACGTCGCCCGCAATCCGTACGGCGTCGACATGCACCGGCACAATCTCGATTGATACGATTGCTGGTCCAGCAGCTTCGACGACAACTTCCACCGTCATGACAACGGGTTCTCTTCCCACAGCTACAATCGCGGTCATGATCCCTGGAGAGAATGACCGGACTCGCTTATGGTCGTGCATGGATCCGATGATCATCGCTACGCCGGAGTGGATTTGTCATGACGACGGCCGCCTCACCTCACCTCGACATCGGCGAACAGCTGGCCCATATCGACAGGGTACAGGCGGAGATCCATCGTACGCAGGCGGAGCTGGCCGCGGTGAAGCTCGAGACGCGGTTCTTTCCGGTCCTCGGCCAGGCTACCCTAGCCGCTCTCGCGCTCATGGCGACGGGCGCTTTCATCGCCAGTTGTCTGGGCTGATCGAACCCGGCTGGATCTGATCCCAGCGACGTCCCGGGTACCTGATACCGGCGCGAGTAACGCCCTCGAGGTCCGACCATTGAGGAATGCCGATCAGCATCGTTGCCCATTTCCTGGTCGGCATGGATGAGCGACGACGAACAGCCACCCTTGTCCGGTGTGCGCTATACCGCACTCCAGCTGCGTGAGCTGAGCGTCCGCCGGCTTGTCGATCATCTCGCGCCGGCCCTGCTCGCAGCGGACGCCGCGGGCCAGGCGATCGTCGAACGGGTGCTGCGCGAAAACCCGCTGGGGAAGGGCGAAACCTTCGGCTTCGAGACCTGCCTTCACATTTGGGATATCGAGGCACGCGATCCATATGAACAGACGGTCCAGGACACGGCCAAGGCGCTCGGCAACACCGACGATCTCAGGCTCTTCGGCACGATCATGGCTAGGCCGGAAACCATCTCGCGGCCGTGCTCTGGTTCCTCCTGAAAGGCATTCGGTATCGGGCGCTGGAGGATGAAGAATTTTCCGGCCAGATCGGCGATGAGGCCGTCTGGCTGGTCGAGCTTTTGTTGGACGATCTGGCGGACGAGGATGCGTTGGGCGGCGACGATCCGCTCGCCCTGCTGTTCGCCCATCTGTACCGGCGCTTTCAGGCGAACACCGGCCACAGGACGCGGCCTCTGCCGATCGAATATGTCAGCGAGAATGGGCACGTCCTCGCCTTCGATGGCGACGATGCTGCGGCCTCGTTCGACGTCGGCATTCTGCTGTCCGCCGCCTGCGACAAAGGCGGCCAGGCGACGCGGCTTTCCGATCTGCTGGGACAGTCGGCACGGCATTGGCCACAGGCGGCCTCCGGCCTCCGGCCTCCGGCCTCCGGTCGCTGCGTCAGAAAGGCCTGCTTGAGTCCACCGGTTTCGAGACGCCCCCAGCAGGCCATGAAGCGGCCCGCGAACTGGGCGGTAACTACCTCTCGGAACCTGTCATGCCCTCCGATCCCGAGGCGTCGAAGAAGCGCCATAACTGATCATGCTGCACGTCCGGCCAGACGTCGCTTCCAGCTTGACCGGCGCACCATCGTCAGCGCCTTCTAACGGCTCCATCTGGGCATCGCGTTGGTGTTGCGCGACGGAGCCGGATCGGCGTCACCGAAGCGAGTTTTAACGCCCGATCGGACGGCGCTCCCTGCCTCTGCCGAAGACACCGGTGGATCCTCACATCTGAGCAGGGATCGTCGCCACTTGGCATGCGGAAATATCCTATCGGCTGGCGCTCCGTGGTACCCCTCCGGAAACCTGGACTTCATCAGGTCGAGTTATCGCGACGGCTGAAGAGGCAGGCAGCCAAGTCCTCCCCAGTCGGGATGGTTTTATGTTGAACACACATCTCACGCTGCGTTTGTCCGACCACGAACGAGCGGATTGAGATCGGGCAGCATTCAATCGGGGTGTCTCCCGGTCCGAAATGATCCGCTTGGCGCTCAGCTACGGACTGCCAGTCGTCACGGCCAACCACTCCTTCAACGTGAACCGGGTGCTCCTCATTCTGGAGCAATTATCGGCGTCGATGGACCTCATCATCACGCGCGACCACCTGACTACGGGGAGAAGATTATCGACATTGCTCACGAGCGTGTGGAGGCACACCACCTGGTCCGTTCCTAATTCGATCAAACAGCAGCCGGTGAGCGGAAATGCTCGCTCTCCGGCTGTGATCCAAAGCGCGGAAAGTAGGGGTAGGGAACTTTGCCGGGGAGCCCGACAAAACGGGCGGTAGAGTGTTGTAGAGGCAAGATCCGCATGAGCAGCTATCGCCGCCAGATCCTCGAGGTCACCAACCGCCATGTGGTGATTAGTCTGATGCTCGATCGGGGCTTGAACACGTTCTGTCCGGTTTATGACGGCGGGGTCGATTTACCCTCCAGCGCGATCACGACGGCACGCTCTGCAAGGTGCCATTGAAGAGCCGCTGGTTTATCGACCGGAAATATCCCGAACGGCGATCGGGATGGCGTTTTCGATCAACGGCTAGGAGGTCGATATCGCCACCCACGAGGCCGGGCAGATAGGCTGGACCGGCGAGGAGATCAGGGCCGATGTACGGGTGGAATAACCGGGGTGTCGCTCTTGCGGATTTGATCGCCTTTGCGTGGTCTGCGCCGATCCCTGAGCTCGCCACGTGCGTCGGCATGTCGGATGTTGGCCTCAAGAAGCTGCTGCGCTCGTATGGTGTCTCCGGACCGCCCCAGGGACACTGGAACCGGGTCCATGCAGGTCGCCCGGTGCCGGCGCCGCCTGCGGCTCCGGCCCGCGCACCGGGGCAGCGTCCGTACCTTCATGTCGATGGCCGTCTTGTCGATCTGCCGGAAGCCGATCTGCCATCATCCGCCGGACCCTTTGCGACCGTCAAAGTGCCCGAAGACCTCGAGGAGCTGCGTGATCGTGAACTGAAGACGATCGGTCGAGCGGCGTCTGCTGCGAAGATTACGGTGCCGCATCTGGCGATCCAGACATCGCTCGAGCGGGGACAGCATCGGCAATGATTGCTTCGACGTTCGAGAAGCTTCCCATTACCTCCCCCGGCAAGATCGCCGGCAGCGATGACTGCCGCCTTTCGGGGGTGTGTGTTACAATTTCGTCATCGAGTCAGAGGTCGTCCATGATCGTGGGCAAGGCCTCCGTGGCGGTCGGGCTGCTTTACAACCTGAATACCGAAACCTATGTAGTTATATAACTACCTCCAGGAGGCGCCAGTGCCGCCAGCGACGTTCACCAGCAGGGATTTTAATTGCGAGCCCAGCCGCATCAAACGCGCCGCAAAGCAGGGACCGGTCATCATCACCGAGCGCAACCGACCGGACATCGTCGTCATTTCCTATGAGCGTTAGGCGTCGCTTACCGGCAACGGCCGCTCGTTCCTCGATCGCATCGGCATGGCCGGTCTGTCCGGGATCGATCTCGACGCGTCGTTGCCACGCGATCCTCCGCGCGGCGCAGACTTCGGCTGATGTTCCTCATCGACACCAACGTCGTCTCCGAATTGAGGAAGCTCTCCGACGGTCGTGCCGACCGCGCGGTGGTCGCCTGGTTTGCCGCGGTGGAAGAGGGCAGCCTCCACCTCTCGGTCGTGACGCTCATGGAGCTCGAACTCGGGATAGCGCGCCTCGACCGGCGTGACCCCGTCCAGGCGGACATGCTCAGGCGCTGGCTGCAGCACCATGTCAGGCCCGCCTTTGCAGAGCGCGTCCTGCCGATCACGAGCGAGATCGCCTCGCGCTGCGCGCTTCTGCGTGATCCGGACCCACGGCCACAGCAGGATGCGTGGCTCGCCGCGACGGCGCTCGTGCATGGGCTCGGCATCGTCACCCGCAACGTCGCCGATTTCGCGAACACCGGCGTCGCCATCAGTAATCCGTGGGAGCATCGTCCGGCCTGATCGCCGGGCCGGTCGCCCGCCCACTACTGCGCGTTGATGAACGCCGTCCACGCCGCGGCCGTCGCCGTCCGCGTCGGCACGCCGGTGAAGCGCCACGCGCCGTCGCTGGCGTTATAGTCCCAGATCACCACATGATCGATCGTGCCGCCCTTCGCGACGTGATCGGCGAGGCGCGTGCGCAGATAGGCGGGGAATTCCGGATCGTCGGCCGGGCCGGTGTCGCCGTCGTTACCGCCCACCCCGGTCTCGCCCAGCCCGAACGGCTTGCGGCGCTGGAGCGCGAAGTCGAGCGCCTGCGCCAGGCCCCAGCCGCTGCCCGTGGCGCTCCACTGCGTCGCGCCGGGATAGTCCCAGAACTTTATGCGGTTGGCGGCGCTCTTCGCCCATTCCGTCTTAGACGCCGCATCCTTGCGGGTCGTCCAGTCATAGAGCGTGGGCGGATAGACGCGGCTGTAGATGTCCGACGCGATTACGTCGACATATTGGTCGCCCGGATAGGCCGCAGCCACCGACTGGGCGGACCAGTTGATGCTCGCCGGATTCCACACGACCAGCACCTTCACCCCCGGCACCGCGTGCATCACGTCGGCGACGCGCGCGAACGCCTTCTTCCACAGGTCCAGCGTGGCGGCGTCGTTGCCGAAATTGTCCGGCATGAAATTGCCGTTGAACTCGTACGAGATGCGGAAGCGCAGCTCGGTATAGCCTGCGTCGCGCCAGGCGGTGACGACGTCGCGATACACCTGGTCGCGCTGGCCCGCGATGATCTCGCGGAAGGCGTTGCCCTGCTTGTTCCAGTAGGCGTTGGTCGACAGCTTGATGCCGATCACCGGCTTCATCCCCGCCACGCGCTTGGACTGGTTGAACGACCAGGCGAACCAGCTCGCGTTGCTCTTCCACTGACTCCAGTCCTGGCTGAAATCGGTGAAGGTGCCGAAGAATTGCGGGGTGCGGCGCAGCTGCTTCACCGACGCGTCCCAATCGGCCTGGAAACGCGCCATCGCCGCGCTGTCGTTGCCTTGCGGATTGCCGACGTAGAGGCCGTAGGGGACCAGCGCGGCGCCGGTGACGCCGGGCGCCAGCGTCGGGGTGGCGACGGAGACCGCTGTCGCGTCGGGCGGGGGCGTCGGCGATGGTGCCGGGGTTGGCGCCGGAGTCGGCGAGGGTGACAGGGCGGGCGCGGCCGACACGACGGTGACGCCCGACTTCTGCGCGGATTGCCCGCCGCACGCCCCCAGCAGCAGGAGCAGCGGCGCGGACTTCCACGAGACGGCGTTGAGGCGATTTATCATGCCCGCGTTCGTAAGCCATCGGGGTTAAAACCGATTTAAGCCGCAACCGTCGGCACACAGGCGACGCCGATCCGCCGCGGCGCGCTCGCCCGCTGCCGCAAGGCGGCGCGGACATAGGCGAGCGCGGCCCCCTCCTCCGCGAAGCTGCGTACCAGCGTCCGCCCGCGCGTGCCGATCCGCCTCCAGCCCGTCTCCACCACGATCCGCCCGAACAGGTCGCGCGCGGCGACCACGCGCCAGCGCTGTCTGAGATTGCGTGCCGGATCGATCGCGACCAGCTCGATGGGCATGAAGGGCAATGTCTCCATGCCGGAGATCCTAGCCGTGTGGCGGATGCGTGTCCGACGACTTGTCTGAATCAGTGGCGCGAGATTGATTCACGCAATCGATGGCGCTGGCTCAAAATGCAACACGTTATGTGTTCGCACGGCCACAGTCGCGTCCGTTATCGACGGATCGCCGCTGGGTTTGATCGACTCGCCCGATGATTTAGGTTACCGGAGAGTTCATATACCCACTCGGGCCTCGTTGATAACGTCCAGCAGGGCAAAGCCCGCTGGTCTCATGATATTGGGAGAACATACCATGCGGATCGTAGCGATTGCGACGGCGCTTGCCCTTGGACTGTCCGCCACGCCGGCGATGGCGGCCCCGATCATCGACTTCACCGGCGGGTTCGGCGGGCCGGTCGCCGGCACCACCGTGTTCCAGACCTTTGACAGCCTGAAGGCGGGTTCGTCGATCGGCACCTTCGCCAACGTCTATGACGTGAACAGCGACAAGGGCGCGCGCCCGGCGTTCGGCAGCACCGGCAATTTCGCCGCGGTGCTGGGCGGCGGCACCTACAGCGTGTCGTTCGGCCCGACCGACGTCTTCGCCTTCGTGCTCGGCTCGCTCGACCGCTACAACCAGCTGACGCTCAAGTTCGCCGACAGCACCAGCCGCGTGTACAACGGCGGGGAGATCGTGGGCGGCGAGAGCTATGCGGCCGGCAACCAGGCCGCCGCCAGCAGCAACGGCACCGTCAGCTACACCGTCAACGGCGGGCCGGCGATTATCGGCGCGGTGTTCAAGTCCGACACCAACTCGTTCGAGTTCGACAATCTGGCGACGGGCGGCCCCGCCGTGCCCGAGCCGGCGACCTGGGGCATGATGATTCTGGGCTTCGGCGCGATCGGCGCCGCGATGCGCCGTCGCCGCGAGCGCAACGCCGGCGCGATCGCCTGATCCATCCTGCGCATCGCCGCGAGGCAAGACGCCGTCCGCACCTGCGGGCGGCGTTTTTGCTGGCGGCCTGATGCCGACCGCCCTGCTTACAGCGCTAGTGGTCAGGAGGCTCGGCGAGCACTATGATAAAATCATATTGGAGTTGCCTCATGCCTGCCAAGGCCGTTACAGTCACGTTGGGTGACATGACCACCCATGCCGAGCGCCACCTTGCGTCAAGCCGGTTCGCATCCATGAGCGAAGTCGTGCGAGCTGGGCTGCGCGCGCTTGACCGCGAGGAAGCTGCACTCGATGAACTCGTCCGCTCGCGGGTTGCCGACGCACCTGCCGATCCTCGGCCGATGATCGATGCGGCAGAGGGCTTCGCGCAGGTGCGAGCAGCCGTTGCGCGCGGCGATTGAGCCATGTCGTCCGGTTGTCCCCGCTTGCCATCGAGGATCTGATCGACCTGAATCGATGGATTGCAGCCGAAGCCAATAAACGGATCGCGGGCGGCGATATCAATCGCATCGAGACACAGATCAGGAGCTTGGCAGACCATGCGGCGGGCGTCAACGTGGCGGTACTCGATCCCGCCGCGCTGAAGCCCCCGCCCCGCCCGCATTCGAGCTGGGCGTTCCTCGCCACCGGCGGCGACGGCCTGCTCGCCACCCGCGAGATGAGCGCCGACGCGCTGCGCGTCACCGCGAGGGGTTTTCCACTGTAAGATTGTCGAGGTGTCGACATGGCGACAGACATTATGGCAGCGTCCCGAGATCCATCCTGCGCGGACGCTGGCCACCCGTCCTCTCGTGGGCGGCCGCCCCTTGCGCGGGGAGCGCGGCGCGTAAGGCCCTAACCGATACGATTAGCGACGCCGGGACAGGTGCATGACACACCGCTCCCTGCCCGCCGTCCAGTCGGTAGCGGTGGAGGATGACCATCTTCACGTCCAGTTCCGCTAGTACACACCCTAGGATCCTGCTCGTCGCACTCACCCCGGTCGCGCTGCTCGCCGCCGGGTGCGATCGGGCGGGCAGCGCCACGGCCGGGGTCGCCACCGCGGTCGAGCCGGGATCGCGGCCTCTCCCATTTCCCCCGCCAAAGCGGCCGCGCCGATGAAGGCGGCCCCGGCCGAAACTCCCGCCGTGCTCAATGCCGCCGATCTGGCGCGGGCGGTGGCGGGGGCGAAGAAGGCGCCCTTTCCGGCCGGGGTGGCCGGCATCGGCGGCATGACCTGCTCGCCCGGCACGCTCAGCGGGACCAGCCCCGAGTCGCGTGCCCTGACGCTGACGCTGCCGGCGGACGCGGCCGCGCGCCGCCACGTGCTGGCGGTGGTGACGCCGGAACGCGGGCTGCTGGAAATCTACTCGCCCTATGACAACGCCGCGGCGAAGGCCGGCGACCTCATCGTGCCGTCGCAGGCCATCTCCTGGTCCAAGGCGCGCACGCAGCACCGCTTCGCCGTCGGCACCGACGATCTGGACGGCCTGCGCCGCGGTTAGACCATGCCGGAGGTGCTGTTCTTGGAGCCCGGCCGCTACCGGTTCGCGCGGGTCAACGGCATCGACGCCGCGCAACTGAAATCCAACCGTACGGAGGTGAAGGTGACCGCGGCCTGCTCGGTCGACTGGGCGCCGCAGGACGGCATAGGCCGCCCGGCCCGGCCCTTATCCACCGCGCGCCCGACCGTTGCCGCCGGCGCACCATCAGCCTGCTTTCCACGGACCAGGCGGCGACCGGCTTTTCCTACACGGCCGGTTTGCGTCATCCCTGCCGGTAATGCCACATCGCCGCCATCCGCTTCGTCCGCGCCGGACGCTTTTCGGGTCGCGGTCGATCCGGTCTCCGGGGGTGGTGCAATGCCCCCTCGTCCGGTAAGGACGCCACGTCCCGTCCACAGCCCCGGTCCCCATCGCAATGAGCGCCCGCGTCGCGTGGTTCATCATGGTGCATCACAAGCCCGAGCAGTTTGCCTGGCTGATGAATGCGCTCGACAGCGCTGATGACACGATCATCATCCACGTCGATCTGAAATCGCGGCTGGGGCTGAAGAAGGATCGCCGCGGGCTGATGCGCGAGGTGCGCCGCATCTGCGCGGGACGGCCTAACGTGCATTTCATGCGCTCGCGCTTCACCAATTGGGGCGGCTGGTCGCTCTCGCGCACCCTGCTCGACGCGCTGCGGCTCGCGCTGCGGCTGGATCCCGACTGGACGCATTTCGTGAACCTCAGCGGCCAGTGCTATCCGCTGAAGCCCATGGCCGAGATCCGCCGCGAGATGGCGGAGGCGGGCGAGGCGGTGATGGTGGAGATGCGCCCCTTCGACACGCTGCCCGCCGACGATTGGCACCGCAACTGGCACCCGATGCTGGAATTGCCCGTCCGCGCGTTCAAGCTGCCCGGCCGGCGCCGCCCGCCGCGCGGCTTCGCGCTGGAGCACAAGGGCTCGCAATGGGTGGTGCTGCCGCGCGCCTTCTGCGCCTGGGCGATCACGGCGCCGCTCACGAAGCGGGTCGCCGCCTATCTGCGCAACCTGCTGCTCAGCGACGAGCTGGTGATCCAGGCGCTGGCGTGGAACGGGCCATTTCGCGAGCGCATCCGCGCCTATCGCCGCCACATCGTGTGGCCCGGTCCGAAGGTGCTGACCGGCAATGACCTGCCCGCGATCCGCGCCGGCGACGCCTGGTTCGGGCGCAAGTTCGACGCGAGGACCGACGTGGCGGTGCTCGACACGCTGGCGGCGCACATCGGCGCGACACCCGGCCCGGGATCGGCGCGATGACCGCGGTCTCGATCATCATGCCGGCGTATAATGCCGCGCGCTACATCGAGGAGGCGATCGCCTCCGCGCTAGTGCAGACGCTGGCCGACCTGGAGCTGATCGTGGTCGACGACGCCTCGACAGACAACACCGCCGCCATCGCCGAGCGGTTCGCCACCACGGACGCGCGCGTGCGCGTGCTGCGGCAGGCGGAGAATGCCGGTCCGTCCGCGGCGCGCAACCGCGGCCTGGGGGAAGCGCGCGGGCGCTGGATCGCGATCCTCGACGCCGACGACGCCTTCCTGCCCGATCGCCTCGCGCCGCTGGTGGCGCTGGGCGAGGCCCAGGCGCTCGACATGGTGGCCGACAATCTGCTGCTGGTGCCCGACGAGCATCCTGGCGCGGCGCGCGCGATGATCCCCGCCGGCCTGCTGTCCGAGCCGCGCGCCCTCCCCCTAGCCGAATTCGTCCGCCGCAACATCGCCGATGCGCGCTATCCCGGCTGCAACTTCGGTTTCCTGAAGCCGCTGTTCCGCGCCGGCTTCCTGCGCGAGCACGGCCTGCGCTACGACGAGCGGGTGCGCTTCGCGGAGGATTTCACGCTCTACGTCGCCTGTTTGCGGCGCGGCGCGCGCTGGTGGCTGATGCCGCAGGCGACCTATCGCTACCGGGTGCGCGGCGATTCGCTGACGCAGGTGCAGACGGTGCACGATCTGTCGCGGCTGCGCGAGGTGCAGGCCGCGCTGCTGGCCGACGCCGGCGACGACCGTGCCTTCGCCGCGACGGTGCGCCGCCACCAGCGGGTGGTGGACCGCTGCTATTATTATCGCTCCTTCACCGACGACGTGAAGGCGAAGCGCGTCGCGCCCGCGCTGCGCACCCTCATCTTCTCCCCCCGCAGCGCCGCGCTGATCGCGGAGGAGAGCCTGCGCCAGCTGCCCGTTATCGCCGCCAAGGCGCTGCGTGGGGGGTATTGGCGGTAGCGGGTGATGCAGCCGGGTTGAGACCGTCTGTCGTAGCCGGCGCGCGCCGGGATACGACGCAGGAAGGCCGCAATGTTGTGCGAGAATAGCGTCATGCCCGAACGAATCCCTGCGGTTCGAGGCAGGTTCTCCATCGTCCCATTTGCGATCATCGTCCCGGACCCCGTGCCATAACGGACGAGAAAAACGCACGCCGGTCGCGCCTTAGTCCCATAAAGGGAATGTACCGCCCGTCCCAGCGCGCCTCCAAGGGGAACTTTGTAGAGGATTCCCCCGCGGGTGGCGACGATCGGGACGAAATATGCCCGGCGCGAGGCGGATTGATGCTGCAACGCAAAAAACAGGGTGGCCTCCTGCGGTAATAATTTGGTAGGTATAATGTTGCAGAGCAGCTCCGGCTGTCAGTTACCGTAACGCAAAAGAGAACAAGCCAATGATCCGAAGCGGCGCGAGCTGGTTGAGCATGCCTGCTGCCATCAGCCAGCCGGCGGTGGTGCGGCAGAGCACCACCTTCTCCACCGACAATGCGACGAGCGGCGACGCCGATCTCGTGAGGCGCCTGCTCGATCTGGCGGTCGCGTCGATCGCGATCGTGCTGCTGTTGCCGGTGATGGCGGTCATGGCCCTGCTCATCTGGCTGACGGACTGGCATTCGCCGATCTTCGCCCAGCAGCGCGTCGGCCGCGGCGGGCAGATGTTCGCCTGCCTGAAGTTCCGCACGATGGTCTATGATTGCGCCCGCGTGCTGGCGGAGCATCTCGATCGCAATCACGTCTACAGCCGCTCCAAGTCGGTACGGTTCAACCTCATCATCATGTCACGCACCGTGCCGAGCGTGCTGCTACGGCGAGGCTCCTATTAACAGGATCCCCGGCGCGGTCGGCGACGGCCTGAACGCGCTTCTCCTCGATCCGGCGCTGTTCACCGCGCCCTATGATGCTGCCTTGTCGCGCGGGCTGTCCGCTGCCGGCGTCGCGCCGACGTGGCTGACGCGGCCGCTGCGCGTGGGCGAGGCGGCGGACCTACCGGCGCAGGACACGCGCACACTTTTCTACCGGCTGACCGACGGGCCGCGCCGGCGCCAGGGCAAGGCGGCGCGGCTGCTGAAGGGCGTCGAACATGCCGCGGGGCTCGCCGCCGCGCTGCGCCTGACGCGCCGGATGCGGCCCGATGTCGTCCATCTGCAATGGGCGGTGCTGCCCTTCCTCGATCGGATCGCGATCCGCCGCCTGCGTCGCCACGCGCCCGTCGTCGTCACCGTCCACGATGCGACGCCGTTCAACGGCAAGCAGGTGTCGGTCCTCCAGCGCGGCGGGTTCGCGCGCGCGCTCGCCGCGGCGGACCGGTTGATCGTCCACACCGATGGCGCGAAGGAGCAGCTCGCCGCGGCCGGGCTGCCGGCGGAGCGGATCGACGTGGTGCCGCACGGCCTGCTCGGCGCCGCCATTCCCGACCGTGCGCCCGCGACCGACGGCCGCTGGCGCATCGTCCAGTTCGGCCGCATCCAGCATTACAAGGGCGTCGATCTGCTGGTGGAGGCGCTCGGCCGGATCGATCCCGCCACCCGCGCGCGCATCAAGGTGGTGGTGGCGGGCGAGGCGCAGGTCGAGACCGCGCCGCTGATTGCGCGCGCCGCGGCGCTGGGGCTGGGTGAGGCGATCGACTTCCGCTTCGGCTTCCTGTCGAAGGACGCGATGGGCGCGCTGCTCGCCTCCGCCGACGCCTTCGTCTTCCCCTATCGTACGATTGAGGCGAGCGGCGTGCTTCACCTCGTCGCCGGGCTGCGCCGCTGGATCGTCGCGAGCGACACCGGTGCCTTTCCCGCCCTCGTCGGTCGCGACGGCGCGGCGGGCGCGCTCGTCGATCCCACCGACGCCGACGCGCTGGCCGCGGCGCTGATCGCCTCGATCGGCCGCGAGCCGTCGCGCGCGATCGACGCGGACGTGCCCGACTGGGCGACGATCGGGCGGCTGACGCGCGAGGTCTACGCACGGGCGCGGGCGGATTGGGTTGCCCATCGTCACCCCGGACACGTTCCGGGGTCCACTGGCCCGCGAGCGCTTTCGCAAGAGATCTCCGCCCCAGCGTCTGCCGCGCGGTGGGCCCCGGAACAGGTCCGGGGTGACGGTGGAACGACGCGATGAGCGTCAGACGGCTGCTGGCGCTGCACGACAGCGCGGCGTTCGGTGGGCATGAGCGGATTCTGCTCGATCTGCTGCCCGCCGCGCTCGACGGCGCGACGTTCGACGAACTCGCCTTCTACGTGCCAGAAGCCAACCGCCGCCTGCAGGACGCGCTGGCCGCGCTCGGCTCGCCGCGGCTGCGCGTTGAAACTTGGCCGTTCGAGAAGCGCCGCGCCGAGCCTTATCTCCACCCCTTCCGGCGCCGCTACGCCGCGGCGGTGCGCGCGATCGTCGCGCGCGAGGCGCCGCGGCTGATGCTGCTGGTGCAGGGCCGGATCGAGCATCTCGCGGTGCCGGCGCGCGTGCTGCCGCGCGATCTGCCGGTCGCCAGTTTCCTGCCGATGGCGCATCGCCTCACTGACATGGGGCGCAGCGGCGCGATCGGCGATCGGGTGCGGCGCCGGCTCTATCGCCGGCCCGACCTGTTCATCGTCCCCGACCCGGCGGTCGCGGCGCAGGTGGCCGCGGCGGGCGGCACCGCGCCGGTGCGCGTCGCCGCCAACGTCGTCGCTCCCGTCACCGCCGGCCGGGCGGAGGCGCGCGCGGCGCTGGACCTGCCGGCGGACGCGCAAGTCGCGCTGTTCCTGGGGCGGCTCGACACCGGGCAGAAGGGCGTCGACCTGCTGCTCGCCGCGATCGCCCGCGACGCCGATGCGCTGGCGGGAACGACCTTCCTGTTCGTCGGCGACGGCCCCGCCGCGCCCGACGTGGCGGCCGCGAAAGCCGCGCATCCCGCGATCGACATCCGCCACATCGGCTGGAGCGACCGGCCCGATCTGGCCATCGCCGCGGCCGACGTGCTGCTGATGCCGTCGCGCTGGGAGGGGCTGCCGCTCGCCATGCTGGAGGCGATGACCGCGCGCGTGCCGCTGCTCGCGTCGCCGATCGACGTGTTCGCCGCCTATCTGCCCCCCGCCAACCTCGCTGATTTCGCGGCCGTGCGCCTGTCGCAGGCGATCGCGCTGGCAACCGCGCCCGAGGCTCGCGCCGTCTATGACGCGCGTGCCGCGCAGGTGCTGGCGCCGCGCACCCTCGCCGCCTCGCGCGCCGCCTTCGCCGCGGCGCTGGCGGAGGCGGCGCGATGACCGCGGCGATCATCATCCCGACGCTGGACGAGGCGGCGCACATCGCCGCGCTGCTGGCGCAATGCGCCGCGCTGCCCGAGACGTTGGTGCGCGAGATACTGGTCGCCGACGGGGGCAGCCGCGACGCGACCCGCGCGCTGGTGGCGGAGGCAGCGAGCGCCGACCCGCGCATTCGCCTCGTCGACAATCCGCGCCGCATCCAGTCCGCCGGGATCAACGCCGCGGTCGCCGGGCTCGATCCCGCGGTTATCGCCTTCGTGCGGATCGACGCCCACGCCGACTATCCGGCCGATTACGTGCCGCGCGTGCTGGCCGAGCTGGCGCAAACCGGCGCCGACGTGCTGGCGACGCGGCTGCGGACCGAGGGGCGCACGCCGATGCAGCGCGCGATCGCGGTCGCCTCGAACAGCCCGTTCGGAGCGGGCGGCTCGGCGCACCGCCAGGGCGGCTATTCGGGCTGGGTCGATCACGGCCACCATGCGGGGTTCGACCGCGCGACGTTCGAGCGGCTGGGCGGCTATGACGAGACGTTCGTCGCCAACGAGGACGCCGAATATGACGCGCGGGTGCGCGCCGCGGGTGGGCGCATCTGGCTCGCGGGCGGGATCGAGGTGGGTTATTATCCGCGCCGCACCTTGTCGGCGCTCGCCCGCCAGTATCGCCGCTACGGCACCGGCCGCGCCGCCAATGCACTGAAGCATCGCGAGATCCGGCCGCGCCAGCTGATGCCGCCCGCAATGGTGGTGGCGCTCGCCTCTTCGCTTGTACTCGCGCTGTGGAGCCCTGCGGCATTGCTGGTGCCTGCCGCCTATCTCGCCGGCCTCGCGCTGGCGACCGCCATCCTCACCGCGCGCACCCGCCGGGTGGAAGCGTTGCTCGCCTTTCCCGCGCTGGCGACGATGCACCTGGCGTGGGGCGGCGGGTTCCTGGCCGCGCTGATCCGAGAACGGTTCCGGCGCGGCCATGTTCGTGCCACACAGGTGCGCGACGAGACGAGGGGGACGATATGATGAAGCGACTGGCGATCTTTCTTGGGGCCGCGCTGCTGGCGGCGTGCGCCGGCAATCAGGGTGTCGCGCCCGACGCGCCGCTGCCTGCGCGCGAGATCCCCGTCTATCGCCTCGCGGCCGACGACAAGCTGAAGATCACCGTCTTCGGCGAGGAGGGGCTGACCGGCGACTATACCGTGGGCAGCGACGGGCGGCTCGCCTATCCCCTGCTCGGCGCGGTGCCCGCCAAGGGGCTGACGCTCGCCGAGCTGACGCAGAAGCTGACCGCGGGCCTCTCCGCCTCGGTGCAGAACCCGCGCGTGTCGATCGAGATCACGCAATACCGCCCCTTCTTCATCCTGGGCGAGGTGAACCGGCCCGGCCAATATCCCTATCGCACCGGCCTGACGCTGAACGGCGCGGTGGCGACCGCGGGCGGCTACACCTATCGCGCCAACCAGAAGCACGTGCTGATCCAGCATTTCGGCGAGGCGGGCGAGCGCCGCTACGACATCACCGCCGACCTGCCGGTGCTGCCCGGCGACACAGTGCGCGTGCGCGAGCGCTTCTTCTGATGGCGCGCGCGCACGCGCTGGCGCTGACGTTGGTGCTGTTGCCCGCGGCGATGGCGGCGCATGCGCAGACGTTGCCGGACGATCAGAGCCTCGTCGTGTTCAACCGCTACGTGTCGGTGCGCGAGCGGCAGCTCAGGGGCTATGCGACGGCGGGCATTCCGCTCTCCAGCTTCACGCTGAACCCGTCGCTAGACGCCAACGTCCAGTATAACGACAACGTGCTGGCGCTGGAGGACCATCCGCGCGGCGACGTGCTGGCGCGGCTGACGCCGTCGATCAACGCGAACTCCAACTGGTCGGACAGCGTGCTGTCGCTCAGCGCCACCGCCGACGTCGATCGCTACGCCAAGCTCACCACCGAGAACAGCATCAACACGAACCTGTCCGCCTATGGCTGGCACGACCTGTCGCGCAGCACGCGCTTCCGCACGCTCGTCCGCTTCCAATCGCTGCGTGAATCGCGCGAGGCGCAGGACGTGTTCGTGCTGACTCGCCGGCCGATCCGTTTCCGCACGCTGGAACTGGCGGTGGGGGCGCGGCAGCGCTTCGCCAACAGCCAGGTGCAGGCGGACGCCTATGTGGTGAAGAGCGACTTCGACGATGCGGTGCGCCGCAGCGATGGCGCGGCGGTGGACCAGGATTTCCGCGACAGCGTGCTGAAGCGCGGGCGCGTGCGTGCCGAGTTCGCCGCGTCGCCCGCCTTCGCTTGGTTCGCGCAGGGCACCTACAGCAAGCGCGACTTCCGCCTGCGCGCCCGCGATCCGCTGGCCAGCGCACGTGAATCGGAAACCGTCGAGCTGCTGGCCGGTGCCCGCTTCGAGCTGCCTGTGCTGGCGCGCGGCGAGGTGGGCATCGGCTACACCCGCGGCAGCTACCGCGCCGAGCGGTTCACGCCCGTGTCGGGGCTGGCGGTGCGTACCGAGGTGACGTTCCTGCCCACCCAGCTCACCAACGTCGTGGTGACGGCGGAGCGGACGGTGAACGACACCGGCCTGCCCACGTCGAGCGGCTACGCCAGCCTGGTGGGCGGCGTGCGCGTCGATCACGAGCTGCTGCGACAGCTGCTGCTGAGTGCGGGCGTCCGCTACCAGCGCGACAGCTTCAACGGCGTCGACCGCGACGACAATCGCGTCGAACTGTCGGCGTCGGCGGCCTACCGGCTCAAACCCAATGTCTCGGCACGGGTCAGTGCCAGCCGCACCGACCTGTCATCCAACGGCGGCGACGCCTACAGGTCGTTCGTGGCCAATCGTTTCCTCTTTGGCGTAGGTGTGCGTCCGTGACCGATCCCGACCGGCTCGACGTGCTGCCGCGCAACCGCGCGCTGGTGAACCAGCCCGAAACCGCGACGGGCGTCGTCACCGACGCCGCGCGCCGCTCGTTCGCAACGCTGCGCCGGCGCTGGCTGCCGGCGCTGGCGGTGTTCGCCTTGGTGCTGGGTGCGGTCGTTTTCTACACTTGGCGCCAGCCCCTCGCCTATACCGCCACCGCCAGCCTGGTGGTGAACGCGCGCGTGCTGGACGTCGTGTCGCCCGAGAAGGGGGTGGTGCCCAAGGCGTCGGACAGCGACGCGGCGGTCAATACCGAGGTGCAGATCCTGCAATCGCGCGAGGTCGCGCAGCGCGTCGCCGCTACGCTCGCGGCACGCGATCCCAACTTCGCCACGCGCGTCACCGGCCAGCCGCAGCCCGCCGCAAACCGCCTCGTCGCCAACGTGCTGCAAGGGCGGCTCGCGGTGCGCCGTCCCGGCGACACCAACGTGCTGAGCGTGAACTACACCGCCCCCGATCCCGAGCTGGCCGCGGCGGTGGCCAACACGTTCGGCACCGAATATCTCGCCGTCAAGGCGGGCACCCGGCTGGGCGCGGCGCGCTCCGCCGGCACCGACATCGGCCGCCAGATCGACACGCTGCGCGCCCAGGTGGAGGCGGCGGAGGCGTCAGTGGCACAGTACAAGGCGGCCAACAACCTGCTCTCCGCCGAGGGATCGACGCTGACCGAGCAGGAAGTGTCGCTCTACCGTCAGCAGGAGGCGACCGCCAACACCACGCTGGCCGAGGATCGCGCCCGGCTGAACACCGCGCGCGCGCAGCTTCGCAGCGGATCGACCGGCGAGGACGTGGGCGAGGCGCTGGGATCGTCGGTGATCGGGGGCCTGCGCCAGCAGCAAGCGCAGCTGAGCGGCAAGGTGGCCGAGCTGCGCACCCGCTACAAGGACGGCTATCCCGATCTCGAAAAGGCCAAGCAGCAGCTCGCCGACGTCAACCAGGCGATCCAGGCCGAGATCCGGCGCGTCATCTCCAACCTGGAGGCGCGCGTCTCCGTGTCGCAGCAGCGTGCCGCAACGGCGAGCGGCATCCTGGGCGGCGCGCAGAGCCAGCTCACCGCCAACAATGCCGCATCGGTGCGGCTGGGCGAGCTGCAGCGCCGCTCCGACGCGCTGAAGGCCACCTATCAGGCGATGATGGAGCGCCGCAACGCGGTGACCAGCGGGGCGATGATCGGCACCGACGACGCGCGCGTCTTCTCGCCCGCGCAGGTGCCGGAGAATCCCTCCTCCCCCAATCGCAAGCTCAACCTGGTGATCGGCGCGCTGCTGGCGACGGTGCTGGCGGGCATCACCGTCGCATTGCTCCAGATGTTCGACCGCGGCATCGCCACCTCGCGCGATGCCGAGCGGCTGCTGGGGCTGCGCCACCTAGCCAACTGGCCGCTGCTGCGATCGATCGCCACGCGCGAGGAGCGCGGCATCGCGCCGGCCGACTTCGCGATCGAGCGCCCCTTGTCGATGGTGGCGGAGGCGGCGCGCAACATCCTGGTCGCGGTGGAGGGGGAAAAGGTGATCGCGGTCACCTCCTCGCGGCCCGAGGAGGGCAAGACGACGCTCGCCATCAGCCTGGCGCGGATGGCGGCGCTGGGTGGACGGCGCGTGGTGCTGGTCGACGGCGACATCCGCCGCGGCCGGGTGTGCCCCGCGCTCGGTATCCAGCCCCGCGCGGGCGTGGTGGAGGTGATGGCGGGCGGCGCGACGCTGAAGGAGGCGCTGGTGCAGGATGAGGCGAGCGGCGCCTGGGTGCTGCCCGCGCTGGTGCAGCGCTACACCGCGGCGCAATTCGGCGCGGCGGAGCGGTTCGACGATCTCGTCGCCATGCTCGCGCCGCTGTTCGACACGGTGATCGTCGACACGCCGCCCGTGCTGGCCGCGGCGGAATCGCGCGCAATCGTCCAGAACGTCGACGCGGTGGTGTTCGCGGTGCGCTGGAACAAGACGCTGCTGCCGGTGGTGCGCGCCGCGCTGAAGCGGCTGCGCGACGTCGACGTGGAGCCGGTGGGCGTGGTGCTGACGATGGCCGACCTGCGCGCGATCTCGCGCTACGGCATCGACGACGTCGACTATAACTACAAGGCCTACAAGAACTACGGCTACAGCTGAGCCATGCCGCGATCACGACCTGCCGTCGCGGCGCCGGGCCTTGCCGGCGGTCGTCGCAGAGGAACGGGCCGGACGCCGGAGCGAGGCCGGGGTGACGGTGCGCGTGGGTCCGGTTGCAGCCTGTTTCTCGGCCGATCGCGGCCACACTCATCGAAGCCCGTCACCCCGGACTTAATCCGGGGTCCAGCTTCTTTCTCTGACGACGGCTGGGAAGGCAGCGCAACCCCAACTCAGGGCCGGGATGATGGAAATGAAGCAGGCAGGACGTCGCCAATCGCCGAGCGCGCGAGACGGCGCTGTTCCAGGGGATTTGCCCGCTCAGATCAGCCGGGCGGCGACGATCCACATGAGCGCGCTGACCAGGGTGGCGCCGATCCAGCAGATGAGCACGATCCGCAGCGCGTCTTCGGACAGGCCCCCCGGTCCGCCCATCCCGTCCCAGGGACCGCGACCGAACGCGGCCGATCCGAGGGGCGATTCGCCGATCATGGCCGCCATGGCCAGGTGGTTGTCCTTCTCCGTGCCATCCTCTCCGACGACATGTCGCGAAGCCGTCGTCCCCGCCGTTATCCCGCCGGTGGCGGGGTCACTTCCCGCAACGCCTGCCAGCCTGCGATTATCCGACGACCATTGCATAAGATGGATTTAGCTACAGAGAGTTTACGCAGTGGTTGCGCGGCGGTGAAATCGTCATGAGGCGCGGCTCCCCTTCCCCTTCGTTCAACCCCTACGTGCACGGTGCGCGCGGGCTGTTCGCGGCGATGGTGTTCGTGTTCCACATCGCCAATTCTGGGCTGCCGACCTTCGCCTGGGCGCGCGCGAAAGCCGTCACCGATTCGCTCGCCAGCCTGCAGTTCGGCGTGGAGCTGTTCTTCGGCATCAGCGGCTTCGTGATCGTCGGCGCTATCCGCCGCACGCCGTCGGCGCGCGCCTTCCTGTGGGACCGGGCGACGCGCATCTATCCGGTATTGTGGGTGTCGCTGGCGGCGATCAGCATCGCCGCGCTGGCGCTCGGGCGCTGGCGGCCCCCGCCCGGCCAGTGGCTGCTCAACTTCGTCGCGCCCCCGCCCTTCATCCACATCGGCCAGATCAACCCGGCCGCCTGGTCGCTGGGTTACGAGCTGACCTTCTACGCCTTGGCCGGCGCCGCCTGGTGGCTGCGCCCACGGCTGCCGGGCGTGTGGCTGATCCTGGCGGGGGTGGCGGGCGCGGCGCTGATCGCCTGCTTCCCGCGCGCGATCCTGATCCCGGCGGGCGTGCTGATCGCGATGGGCATCGGCACGCGCGCGCCATGGCACCGGCTCTCCGCCGCGCCGGGTCTGCTGCTGCTCGGCTTCCTGGCGCTGTGGCGCGGCGTCGACATGGCGAGCGGCGGGGTGCAGACCGCCGGCCCGCAGGTGCTGCCGCTCGCCGGCTGGCTGCCGCTGGTGCCGGCGATGCTAGTCGCGGGGCTCGTGGGGGCGCTGGCGCTCAACGGCATCGCCGGCGGGCGCGGCCTGTTGTCGCGGCTGCTGGCCACGGCGCCGCTGCAATGGCTCGGGTCGGTCAGCTACAGCTTCTATTTGTGGCATCCGGTGGTGATGGCGACGGTGAAGGCGGTGATGGAGCGGACCGGCGCGCCCGGTGCGCTCGGCGCATGGTCTCAGGTGGCGTTCGGTGCGATCAGCCTGCCGCCGGCGCTGATCGCCGCACATCTCAGCCAGCAGTGGCTGGAATTGGCGCTCACCCGCTGGCTGCGCCGACGCGGACCGCGCGAGGATCGTGGCTTGCCGCCCGTAACAGCGCAGGCCGATGAGGGCGCGCGGCTGTGACCGACGCACGCGGCGACCGCCTCAGCCGGCTGATGATCCACGCCGCCTTCATCGGCGCGATCGTGCTCCAGCGCTTCTGCGTCTACGTCGGCGCCGGCGCCTTCTACGTCGCGCAGATGATCTTCATGGCCGCCATCGCGGCGATGCTGCTGACCGGCCGCGCGACGTTGCGCCCCGCCGTCTCCCTGTTGCTGGTGGGGTTCGCGGCGCTGGCGCTGGTCAGCACGCTCGTCGCGGTGAACGTGGCGGACCAGCGGATCACGATCAGCATTGGCTCGATGGTGATCGTGCTGCTGCTCTACGCGCTGCTGGTGGTACGTCCGACCGCCCGCTTCGACGCGACGCGCACCTTCGCGATCTTCGTGGGCTACATCCGCCTCACCGCTGTGCTGGGCATCGCGCAATATCTGCTCCAGTTCGTCGGCATCCGCACCTTCTCGTTCATGGCGATGGTGCCGGCGTTGCGCGCGGTGGTGGTGGAGCCGATGTTCAACCACGAGCCGTGGATCGCCTATGGTTCGAACATCATGCGCGCCAACGGCTTCTTCCTGATCGAGCCGAGCGTGTTCTCGCAATTGCTGGTGCTGGCGTTGATCGTCGACATCTTCGTGCGCCGCCAGTGGTGGTTCGTGCCGCTGTACGTCGTCGCCCACCTGCTCTCCTATTCGGGCACGGGGCTGCTGGCGCTGGCGGTGACGCTGCCGATCCTGGCGCTGGTCGATTCCCGCTCTACCGGGCGCATCATGGCGTTCGTCGCGGGGCTGGTGGTGGTGGGCGTGATCGGCGCGATCGCGCTGCCCGATCAGTTCGCCGCAATCGCCGGCCGCGCGGACGAGCTGCGCTACAGCGGCAGCAGCGGCTATGCGCGCTACGTCGCGCCCTTCCAGGTGATCGGCGCGGTGTTGGGGGAGACGCGGACCTTGGTGGGCTACGGCCCTGGCGCGATGGAGCGGGCGAGCTTCTTCATCGCCGGCAGCGGCAGCGCGCTGACCAAATTGTTCATCGACTACGGCCTGTTCGGGCTGACGGCGTTCGTCACCTTCCTCGTCGCGGCGGTGTGGCGGCGCGACATCGCGATCGTGTGCGTCTATGGCCTCGTCAATTTCCAGCTGGGTGGCGGGTTCCTGCTGTTCCCGCCGTTCGTCGTCATCATGGCGACCTTGTGCATCTGGTCGACCGGCGCCGAGGATGCGCGGGTGGAGAAGGCCGGGAGCGAACCGGAAGGAGTTGCCGCATGAGGATCGCCGCCATCGCCGCATCGCTCGCCTTGGCGACCAGCGGCTGCTCGTCCGCCGAGCCCATGCCCGAAGCGCCGAAGGTCGGGCCGGTGAAGGCGGCGATGTTCGTCTATCGCGGCGCGGGCTGCACCGGGCGGGGGCGAATGGCGGCGTTCGAGAAATTGCTCGGCCGCCCCGCCGACGGCATCGTCGAGTTCAGCGAGCGCAGCGACTGGGCGCATATGCTCAGCTCGATCAACTGGGCGCTGGGCTGCTGGGACGGCACGAAATACCGGCTGGCGCAGTCGGTGCCGATGCTGATGGACAAGGGCACCTCGCTCTCCCAGGGCGCGGCCGGCGCCTATGACGCGCACTTCCGCGCGCTGGGCGAATTGCTGGTGAAGAAGGGCCACGCCGACGCCTATCTGCGCATCGGCTGGGAGTTCAACGGCGGCTGGTATCCCTGGGCCGCGAAGCAGGATCCCGATGCGTTCAAACGCCACTTCCGCCGCATCGTGACGGCGATGCGATCGGTGCCGGGGCAGCGCTTCGTGATCGTCTGGAACCCCGCGCAGGGCGAGCAGCAGATCGCCCCCGACAAAGCATGGCCGGGCGATGCTTACGTCGACGTGGTGGCGACCGATCTCTACAACCAGTCGTGGAACCCGCTCGACAAGCTGAGCGCGGAACGGCGCTGGAAGACATTGGTCGAGCAATCCTACGGCCTCGCCTGGATCACCCGCTTCGCGCGCGAGCACAAGAAGCCGCTCGCGCTGCCCGAATGGGGCACCGGCACCCGCCCCGACGGCAAGGGCTTCGGCGACGACCCGTATTTCATCGAGCAGGTGGCGGCCTTCGCGCGCGCCAACCGCGTCGTTTTCACCGGCTATTGGGATTACAACGCGGGCGATTACAACGCCGAGCTGTCGAACGGCCGCCAACCGCGCAGCGCCGCGGCGTTCCGGCGACATTTCGGGAGGCGGTAGGCAGGCTGAAAGCCTGACCTGTAAGACAAGGTATCCAGGCTAAGCCAGATCCGGCGTCGGCGACATTGCCGTGAACTTGCGCCCGAACAGCGCCGATCCGGCCAGCATCTCGGTCAGGACGGCTGCGTCGACGATCTCCGGATTGGCGCGGCCCTCGATCCATTTGGCAATGGTCGGCTGCGGGCCGCCCGCCCTGCGGCCGGTCAGCATCAGCAACGTCTGGAAGAACATTTCGTCGGCGAATTTCGCGCGCTTCATGGCGCGGAGATACCATGGGTTGGCCGCGAGCCAGCCCAGCATCGCCGTCACCGTCGCGCGATCGAGCAGCCACCAGTTGCTGCCGGCGTGGAGCACGCCCATACCGATCAGGCGCCGGCTGGCGGGCGGCGGGCCGAGCCGCGCGGCGACCGCGTCGATCAGGGCGCGCAGGCGCCACGGGCGGCGCAGCCGGCTGTGCCAGTCGAGGCGCGACAGCGGCTTGCTCGGCTCGGGCATGGGGCGCACCGCGATCAGGTTCTGCGCATCCGCCGGCAGCGCCTCGATCGTGCGCCGGATAACGTCGTCGCTGCGCAGCGGAAAGCACTGGCCGCTCATCAGGTAGAAATGCGTGTTCGCCGCATCCGCCAGCGCGGTGCGCAGCGACGCGAGCGTCGCCTCGACCTGGGTGAACTCGCTCCAGCGCACGTCGACGCGCCGATCGACCAGGCGCACCCGCGCGATCGTGTCGGCAAAGGCGTCCGCGTTCGCCTTCGCGTCGAGGTGGAGGTACGGCTGCCACAGATCGCCCGCCAGCGCGTCGACCAGCCGCGCGAGCAGGTCCGGCGCGTGATGCGCCTGGATGAGCGCGGCGATCTTCATTTCACCGGCGCCGCGCGCGAGCGGGCGACGCGCGCGCGCAGCGCGGAGAACAGCGGCGCGCGCAGCAGCCAGCGCAGCCCCATCTGCGGCGCCAGCGCGCGCGGCACGAGCGCGAGGCCGTCGCGAGGTCGCCCCGCCGCGGCGAGGCGCGCGCCCGCCCCGGCGACGCGGCGCACCTGCAGCGCGCGGTCGGCTGGGGATAAATGCCCGAAGCCGCGGTTCGCCACGCTGCGCACGAATTCGGCGTCGGAACGCTCCAATTCGTAGGGGCGATAGCTGGTGAGTTCGAGGAGCTTGCCGGCGACCGCCTCCTCGAAGGCGAGCCGCTCGTCGGCGGCCATGCCCGTGGCGGCCACGTCGACCATCGCCGCGATCGTTCCCGCCGCCTCCAGCGCGCGCTGCTGCTCCTTGGCGAAGACGAGGTCCGCCCGCCCGTCGCGGCGCCGGCGCGCGGAGAAGGCGGCGAGCTGCGAGCCGATCGACATGACGCGGCCGTTGACGATCGACTTGCCCGAGATGCTCTCGGCATGCATCCGATAGTCGCCCAGCACGTCCGGCAGGTTGTAAAGCCGCCCCTCCCCCATCAATCGCCAGTAGAGGTCGGTATCCTCGGCATGGTGGGCGTAGCGATAGCCTCCCACCCTCTCCAGCGCGTCGCGGCGCACCATCAGGAAGGGGTGGATCATGTAGGGCTCGCGCGCCGGCACTGCGGAGAGGCTGGCGGTATCGGGCTGGTCGAGCCGCGCGATCGTGCCGGTCGGGCGGTCGTCGGCGTCGATGTGGCGCGCCGCAGCGCCGACCGCGACCGCGCCTGGGTTCGCGTCGAGCCACGCCTTCTGCACCGCGAGCCGCTCGGGATAGGCGAGGTCGTCGGCGTCGTGCCGTGCGATCAGCGGCGCGGTGCAGAAGGTGAGGCCGTGGTTGAGCGCGTCGACGATGCCACCATTAGCCTTGCGATGGACACGTACCCGCGGATCGGCTGTGGCCAACTCGGCCAGGATCTGGGGCGTGTTGTCGGTCGATCCGTCGTCGACCACGTGGATGGCGATGTCGGCCAAGGTCTGCGCCTGGATGCTGCCGACCGCCGATCGCAGCGTGCGCGCAGCGTTGTACGCCGGGATCAAGACGTCGATCGCCGCGCTCATGCCGACACCGCCCGGCGACGGTTGAGCAGCCGCGTGACCTCGGCCCACAGCGGATGGCCCGACTGGCGGAGGGCGACCACCCAGCCCAGCCCGCCTATCACGATCGCTGCCACTATCGCGGCCGGCGGTACCGCGGGCGACCAGCGCCACATCGCCATCACTACAACCGCTGGCGCAACGGCGGGAACGCACAGCAACGCACTCGACCAATAGACGCGATACAGGTCGACCGGAGTCGTGCCGGTCAGGCGGCACAGATGGCGGCGATAGATGAATTGCGCGACCATCGCATCGCCGACCCGCGCCAGCGCGGCCGCTTCCAGGCTGTGCAGGCAGCCAGCGACGAACAGGCCGAAGCCGATGATCGTGCGGCTTACTTCCAGTCGCGCCTGCCGCCCGGTTTCTCCCATCACAATGAATACCTCCCATGCCATGGTGATCGACGACAATAGCACACCTGCCAGGCACAACAGGGTGAGCGGTACCGCCGCCCCGTCCCATTTCTCACCATAGACGATGCGGATCAGCGGTCCGGCCAGCACCGCCACGCCCAGAAAGGCGGGCCATAGCACCGACGTCAACATGCGGCTGGCCTGGACATAGCGGTCGCGCAGCGCTGCGCCGCTGCGATGCACGGCCGCGAAGTCGACAATCAGCACCCGCGCCGCGATGGTATGGATGTTGTCCCACAGCATGTTGTAGTTGCTCGCCGCGCGCGAGTAGAGGCCAAGCGCAGGCAGCCCGACCAGCCGGCCCAGCACGATGTCAGACATACGCTGTGCCATGCGGCTGATGCCCGATATCGCAAAAATCTGCGCGCCGAACCGCGACACGCTGGCCCAGTGTGTCAGCGAGAAACGGAAGCTGACATGTCGGCGCGCGACGACCAGTAGGATCAGGTTGGTGACCAGCGCCGTCCCGACCTGACTATAAGCCAAGCTCATGTAGCGATAGCCGGCCAGCGCGAAGCCGACTGTCATCAGCAGCCCGAGCGCGGTCGACGTGGTCTTCATCAGTGCCAGGGTGCGGAATCGGCCCTCGCGTTCCAGCATGGCGTTCGGCAGGAAAGCGAGCTGCCCGATGATCGGGACCACCGCCAGCACCAGCAGCACGTCGCGAACCCCAGCATCTCGGAAGAAGAACCCGCCGGCGATACCGATCAGTACGATCATCATCGCAAGCAGGACCGAGATCATGGCGTTGACCGTATAGGTGGTCGCGATCAGATCGGGGGTCAGCTCCGGCTCACGGATCAGGAAATTATTCAGCCCCATGGCCTGGATGATCGCCAGCAGGCCAATGGTCGAGGCGGCAATGGCGAAGACCCCGGTGTCGTACGGGGTCAGCAGCCGCGCGACCGCGACCGATCCCAGGAACGTCAGGACGATATAGGCGACCTGGCCCATGCCCACCCAGGCGAGCGACCGTCGAAGCGCCGGAGCAGGAGTATCGGTTAGCACGAGAAGCGATTACCTGTTAGAAAATTAGCATTCACCGCCTAGCACGACCTTGCGGCGGTGCAATATAATCGTTGCTCGCATCGGCTTAGCTAGGCAGAGACAAACCATGGACAACCCGATTGCCGTGGTAACCATCAACTGGAACGGTGCCGATAACACATTGCGCTGTCTGGCGGCGCTGCGCGCGTCGGAACGAGTCGCATGGCATCTGTACGTTGTCGACAACGCATCAACCGACGGTTCGACCGATCGGCTAGCACGCGAGATGTCCGCCGATGGCCAAGGTGGCGACGGCGACGCCACGTTGATCCGCTCGTCGGTCAATGGCGGCTGGACCGGGGGCAACAACCTCGGGATCAAGCGCGCGCTCGCGGCCGGGCACGACTTGGTGTTCATCCTGAACAACGATGCGTTCGTCCGTCCCGGCACGCTCGCGATCCTCATCGACACGCTGGCGATCGAGAGCCGCGGGGGCGCAGCGACGCTGCCGGTGCTCGGCCCAGTCCATCAGGGCACCGGTTCGGCCAGCTACGACTTTCGCGGGTCGCACCGCGATCCCAAGACCGACATCCCGGTCCGGACCCTGCCCGCACACCAAGGACTTGAGACACGTCAGCCGACCTATCCTACCAGCTATATCAGCGGCGCGGGCATGCTGATCCACCGCCGTCACTTCGACGCGATCGGCCTGTTCGACGATCGCTTCTACCTCAATTTCGACGACACCGATTGGTGTGCGCGAGCCGAGCGGACAGGCTTTCCGTTGCTGATGGTCCGCGACGCGATCATCGACCATGTTGGCTCGGCTTCGATCGGGGGCGTCACCTCACCGCTCCAGACCTATTTCATGACCCGTAATCGTCTGCTTTATGCTGAAAAACACGGCACCGCGCGCAGCCGACTGCGACTGCTCCGCCGTCAGATCTGGAGGGCGCGCGAGCTGACGTCGGGCTCCGCATGGCACATGCTCCTGCCACAGGCGGACCCGGTCGCCTTCGCCTTTCGCCGCGGGCTGATCGACTATGTCACGCGCCGCTTTGGCGACTGTCCCGACAGCATTCGCGCCGCCCAGTCGCGCCCGCGCACCCTCCGGCTGGCCGCGGGCTGACGGCCGCGATGGCATCGGACAAACCCCTCGTCATCGGCCTTTGGCCGGGGCCATCCTTCGCGACCAACGACTTCGCCGCGATCTATGCGCGGGCGCTAGAGGCGGCAGGATGCCGGATCGTCGATCTAGTCAACCCGATGCGCCTGCGCGAACCCATCGACATCTTGCACATCCACTGGCCTGAACAGCTGTTGTGGCAGGGCGGGTCGGTCGCGGTGCAGGCGCTGCGCGTGGTGCGTGCGCTTGCCACGCTGGGCCGTTTGCGACGTCGCGGTATCCGAATCGTCTGGATGGTCCACAACCTGCGCCCCCACGAGCTGACCGGCGTGCGCCGTCTCCTATGGCGCCTGATCGAGCATCGGCTGCCGGCGCTGGTCGACGGAGTAATGACGCTCAGCCCAGCAACGCTGCCGCGCGTGCATGACACCTTTCCGGCGCTGCGCGACACGCCCGCACAGACGGTGCCGCATCCCTCCTATCCCGCCGACCACGCTCTCGCCCGCGACGCAGCGCGTGCCGCACTGGGCCTGCCTGCCGAGGCGACGGTGCTGGCGATGTTGGGCTTCCTGCGCCCGTACAAGGGGGCAGAGGCACTAATCGAGAGCTTCCGTGCGCTGCCCAGCGATCGGCATCGGCTGGTCATCGCGGGCCGCTGCCAGCCCGGCTATGCCGCCACGCTGACCGGGCTGGCAGCGGGCGACGGGCGCATCACCTTGGCGGCGCGGGCGCTCGACGATCGCGAACTGGCGCTCCATACCGCTGCGGCGGACTGGATCGTGCTGCCGTTCCGCGATTATCTCCATTCCGGCTCGATGGTCCACGCACTCAGCTTCGGGCGGCCGGTGCTGACCCCCCGCGCGGCCTTTGCGGAGGATCTAGCGACGCTGGTGGGCCGCGCTTCGATTCGACTGTACGATGGGCCGCTCACCCCGGACACGCTGGCTGCGCTGCCCGCGGAGGCGCCGGTGCCTGACCTTCGAGCTCTCGACATCCACGTGATTGGCGCCGATGCCCGTCGCTTCTACGAACGACTGGAGCTTAGGCAATGACGTGGCGCGGCACCGATGTCACCGTGGTCGTCCCGACCTACAATCGTGCCGATCTGATCGGCAAGTCAATCGCCAGCATCCAGGCGCAGACCGCGCCGGTCACCGCGATCGTCATCGTCGACGACGGCTCGACCGACGACACCCGTGCGCTAGTCGCGCGGTTGGCCGTGGCCGATCCACGTATCACGCTCGTCGAACAAACCAATGCCGGCGCCAATGTCGCGCGCAACAACGGCATCAGCCATGCCGCGACCGCGCTGGTCGCCTTTCTCGATTCCGACGACCGGTGGGAACCTACCAAGATCGCCCGCCAACTTGCCGCATGGGCGTCGCGGCCCGATGCGGTCGCCAGCTTCACTGGCATCCTCGCTGTTGACGGCGACCGACCGCTCTACCATTACGACATTCCTGCCGACCCGACGCTCGACGATCTGCGTCGCCATAATGCGCTGGGCACGACCTCAGCCGCGATGGTCCGCACCGACGTACTGCGCTCGGTCGGCGGGTTCGACCCGACTTTGCCCAGCTGCCAGGATTGGGACCTGTGGCTGCGTCTGCGCCGCGCTGGTCCCTTTGCAGTCGTCACCGACAGCCTGGTCCTGTACGAGGACGGCCTGCACGAGCGCATTACCGGCAATCCGGTCAAAGCGATCGCCGGCCACCGCGCGGTATTCGCCAAAGCGCTGGCCGACGTTGCCGGCTGGCGTGCCCGCGCGCGCATCCGCGCCTCGCATGCGGAGGTGCTGACCCGGCTCTTCCGTCGCCACGGCCTGCGCCGCGATGCGCTGGTCCAGGCGATCACCGCCGCGGCGCTGGATCCGAAGCGGACGCATCTTCGGCAGCTGGCGCGTATCGTTCTGGGACGATGATCCGCCTTCATCCTGGCTGCGTGGGTCTTTTGTACAATGGCCGCGAGAATGCTCGCTGAGGCTTTTGTTCGGTCAGCAGATCGTTTAACTTTCTACCTGCGTGGCTGCTGCCAGGGGACTTGCAGCCAACTTGTCAAAGGGGAACTATCATGCGGCTCGCTATTGCCGCAGCTCTCGCTCTTGGGACTGCCGCGGTTCCGGCCTCGGCGGCACCGGTCATCTCGTTCGAGTTCGACAACCTCGCGGCCGGTGTCAGCCAGGCGGTGCCGGAACCGGCGACTTGGGGCATGATGATCCTGGGCTTCGGCGCGATCGGCGCTGCGATGCGTCGCTGCAAGGAGCGCAGCGCGCTCGCGGTCGCGGTCGCCTGAACCCGGTTCACGCGAAAGCTGAAGCGAGAGAGCCGCCGGCCGAGAGGACGGCGGCAATTTCCTTATCGAGCAAGCTTAAGATTTGCTGCATCTGCGAGGCGGCTCTATCGTGGGCGCACTAACGGTTCAGCTCATCCGTCCCAAGCGCCACGGCGACGCGCGCGGCTGGTTCGTCGAGACCTACAACCGCGATACTTTCGCGGGACTCGGGATCGACGTGACCTTCGTGCAGGATAATCACTCGCTCTCCGCCCCCGCCTTCACGCTGCGCGGGCTGCACTTCCAAACCCCGCCGCGCGCGCTGGACAAATTGGTGCGCTGCGTGCGCGGACGGATCTTTGACGTGGCGGTCGACCTGCGCCGCGGGTCGCCCACCTACGGCCGGTGGGTCGGTGCCGAGCTCAGCGCCGAGAACGGTCATCAGCTGTTCGTGCCGGTCGGCTTCGCGCACGGCTTCCTGACGCTCGAGCCCGACGTCGAGGTCGTCTACAAATGCTCGGACACCTACGCGCCCGCGCATGACGGCGGGATCGCGTGGGACAGTGCCGGCATCGACTGGCCCCTCCCCGCCGGCACCACGCCCGAACTGTCGCCGAAGGACGGCCGCCAGCCGACGCTCGCGGCGTTCGACAGCCCCTTCTCTTATGCCGGGCGCCCGCTCGTCCCTCTCGCCTGAGGACATTGCACTTGCGCATCCTAGTCACCGGCGGGGCCGGCTTCATCGGCTCGGCGCTTGTCCGCCACCTGATCGAGCACACGACTCACGAGGTGCTCAACTTCGACAAGCGGACCTATGCCGGTACGCTGTCGACGGTCGAGCGGGTCGCATCCTCGAACCGCTACCGCTTCGTGCAGGGCGACATCTGCGACGCCGATGCCGTCCGCGCCGCGATCGCGGAGTTCCGACCCGACGTCATGACCCACCTCGCCGCGGAGAGCCACGTCGACCGCTCGATCGACGGCCCCGGCGCCTTCGTCCTGACCAATGCGGTCGGCACCTACACGATGCTGGCCGAGGCGCGCGCCTATTGGCAGGGGCTGGACGAGGCGGGCAGCGACCATCTCGTCAGCGCTTGGGGCCACACCTTCGGGCTGCCGGTGGTCGTCACCAATCGCTCGAACAATTACGGGCCGTACCATTTCCCGAGAGGCTGATCCCGCTGATGATCGTCAAGGCGCTCGCCGGCGAACCGCTCCCCGTCTACGGCAAGGGCAACCAGGTGCGCGACTGGCTGTTCGTGGAGGATCACGTCCGCGTGCTGCAGGCGGTGTTCGAGCGCGGCGCGCCCGGGCGCAGCTACAATGTCGGCGGCAACAACGAGGAGCAGAGCATCAAGGTGGTGCGCACCTCGTGCGCGATCCTCGACCGGCTGCACCCACGCGGCGACGGCCGGAGCTATGCCGGACAGATCACCTCCGTCGCCGACCGCCCCGGCCACGACAAGCGCTACGCGATCGACGCCTCGCGGATCAGGGACGAACTCGGCTGGGAGCCGGCCGAGACGTTCGAGACCGGGATCGAGAAGACCGTCGCCTGGTATCTCGCCAACGAAGGCTGGTGGCGCCCGCTGGTCGAGGCGAAGGCGGCCGAGCGGCGCGGAGTGGCGTGATGTCGATGTGTCGTCATGTCGACACTTTGGTTGATTCCAGATCTATGCTTGGGTTCGATAAGCTCATCAGTCTAGGTGTCGACATGTCGGAATGTCATCATGCCTGAGATCCTCGTCACCGGCGCGGACGGCCAGCTCGGCACCGAATTGCAGCGCGTGCGCTGGCCCGACGGCTGGCGCGCCGTCGCGATCGACAGGGCGGACCTCGACCTTGCCGATCCCGCCGCGATCGCGGCCAAGGTGGCGGAGCGCCCGTGGGCGGCGGTCATCAACGGCGCGGCCTATACCGCGGTCGACAAGGCCGAGCACGACCAGGTGACAGCGTGGCAGGTCAACGCGCTGGCGCCCGCCGCCTTCGCGCAGGCCTGTGCCACGGCCGTCATCCCATTGGTGCAGGTGTCGACCGATTACGTCTTCGCTGGCGACGAGCCGGGTGCGTGGGAGGTGGACGATCCCGTCGCCCCGCTCGGCGTCTACGGCGCGTCAAAACTGGGCGGCGAGCTTGCGGTGCGCACCAGCGGCGCAAGGGCCGCCATCGTGCGGACGGCATGGGTCGTCTCGGCGCACGGCCACAATTTCGTGAAGACGATGCTGCGCGTCGGCGCGGATCGCGAGACCCTGCGCGTCGTCGCCGACCAGCATGGCGCGCCGACCAGCGCCGCGGACCTCGCGGCCGTACTGGCGACGATCGCGGTTCGCCTGGCCCAGGACGAGTCCGCGCCGACCGGCACCTTCCACTTCTCGAACGCCGGTGCGACCAGTTGGGCGGGCTTCGCGGAGGAGATCTTCCGCCAGTCGGCGCTGCGCGGCGGGCCGAGCGCCACGGTGGAGCCGATCGCGACCGCCGATTATCCCACCCCCGCGCGTCGCCCCGCCAACTCGCTGCTGTCGGCGCAGGCGATCACCGCCGCCTACGGCATCACTCCCCGCGCCTGGGCGCAGGCGCTGGGCGACATCCTCGACGAGCTGATCGGAGCACCGCAATGAAGGGTATCATCCTCGCCGGCGGATCGGGCACCCGGCTGCACCCCGCGACGCTCGCGGTGAACAAGCAGCTGCTGCCGGTCTACGACAAACCGATGATCTACTACCCGCTCAGCGTGCTGATGCTGGCGGGCATCCGCGACGTGCTCATCATCTCCTCGCCCGAATATCTCGGCAATTACCAGCGGTTGTTCGGCGACGGATCGGCGTTCGGCCTGTCGATCGCCTATGCCGAGCAGCCCCGCCCCGAGGGCCTCGCGCAGGCGTTCACGATCGGCGCCGACTTCATCGGCGACGATCGCGTCGCGCTGGTGCTGGGCGACAACATCTTCTTCGGCGCGCACCTCACCGACCTGCTGGAAAGTGCCGTGAAGCGGGAGAGCGGCGCGACCGTCTTCAGCTACCGTGTCGAGGATCCCGAGCGCTACGGTGTGGTGGAGCTGGCCGCGGACGGCCGCGCATTGTCGCTGGAGGAGAAGCCCGCCGCCCCGAAGTCGAACTGCGCGGTGACCGGTCTCTATTTCTACGACAACCGGGTGGTGGACTATGCCCGCAATCTGAAGCCCTCGCCGCGCGGCGAGTTGGAGATCACCGACCTCAATCGCCTCTACATGGAAGCGGGCGACCTCTACGTCGAGCAGATGGGCCGGGGCTACGCCTGGCTCGACACCGGCACCCACGACAGCCTGATCGAGGCGAGCGAGTTCGTCCGCAGCCTCCAGCACCGCCAGGGCAGCCAGATCGCCTGCCTGGAGGAGATCGCCTACGAACAGGGCTTCATCACCGCCGACGAAGCGCGGGTGCGGGGCGAGATGTTCAGCAAGACCGCCTACGGCCGCGCGATCCTGCGCGCGGTAGATGACGGGCGCTGACGCAAGTCTCCGCTGACGTGCCACCCATCTCGTCCCGTTCGGCCTGAGCCTGTCGAAGGCCGGCCTGTACCATCGATCGCCTGTATGCCCTTCGACAGGCTCAGGGCGAACGGGATGGGCGAGGCGATACGCAGCCGCCTACTCCGGCGACCCCGCCGTGAAGGTCACCGCATAATAGCCCACCACCGCGGATCGCTGCGGCTGACCGCGGCGATCAGCCCGTCGCTGCCGTTCGCGCCCCTCTTCCTGAGCCGCCCTCCGTCGAGCGTCGCATCGGCCGCGTCGGGGCCGGTCTCGACGATGCGGGCGGCGTGGTCGGCGAGATCTTTGTCGACCGCGGACGCGCCGGGCTTCAGGACGAACCAGCGCGGGGTGCCGGGGGTGAAGCGGCCCCTGGCCCATTGCGCGCCCGTGCGCCGCGACAGCATCGAGGCGGAGACGTTCGAGGGGTTGTTGCGAAGGGGGAGTGCGACCGGCTGCTGCGCACCGCGCGCGCCGCGCTCGATACCGGGCGGCGCCTGAAGCGCCGCGCGCGCGCCGACGGGCTCGTCCTCTCGCCCGCGGATCGCGCGATGGCCGCGCTCACCGCCGGCGCGATGCGCGTCTACGAGGAGATCTGCACGCTCGCGCGCCTCAACGAGGGTCGGGTCTTCCCGAGCTACGACCGGCTGACCTGAACCGGCACCCATTCATCGATCCGACGATTGACATGTCGACATGTCACTCCAAGCTGCTCTGCGTTCTGCAGCGAGAACCCTACCCGCTTGCGTTTGGGTCCGCCTCCCGTCGATCAGCCCGGCGCGATATCCGATCGCAGCTGCCCTGCCCTCTCCAGGAACCGGTCCACCACGTCGCCCAGGGCCGCGTCGGTGCTGAGCTGGCCATCGTCGCTCTCCGCCATCCGCATCAGTTCGCGCCGGACGAAATTCACCACACGGCGCGGAGAGGCGGGTGTCTGCCGGCCCGCCATGGCGCGCAGCCTCCAACTCATCCGCGTAACGGCATCCTTGCCAAATACTGGATCGTGTAGTTCGGGCACGATGCGGAAATGGACGGGCAGCCCGAGCGTGCTGGCCCAATCGTCCCACTTGGCGACGTAATTCCACTGGTTGATGCGCAGCGGGACCCAGGGGATCCGGAGCGCATCGGCGACGATCGCGGTGTGCATCGCCTCGGCGATCACCTTTTCCAGGCCGTTGATGCGGTGGAGCGTCTCCAGCGGATCGGCGTGCGGATCGAGGTAGACGAGCCCCGCCTGCGCGCAGACCGCGGGCCAGTCCCATCGCGCCAGGCTGTGGTGATGCGGCATGAAGCCGACGCCGCGACGCTGCGTGTGCGCCTCGATCCAGCGGCCGATGCACATGGCGGGATCGGTGAGCGCGCGATCGGGCTCCAGCCCGAGGTAGCGCGCGGTGAGCGGACCACGCACGCCGTAGAAGGTCCACGTATCGTCCGTCGCCAGCACGGGGAGCGTCATCCCCCCGCCCGAACCCAGCACCAGCTTGCGCTTCTCCGGCGCCAGCCGCTTGGCGAACCAATTCTCCAGGATCGTGCCCATGCCGACCAGCACGATATCGTCGCGCGTGCCCATCAGGCCGGGGACCGCGGTCGAGCCGCCTCAGCGTATCGAACCGGCTTATTTCATCAGCACTCATTGTCAGCACCGTCATCGCTCACACATCCTCGATGTCCGAGGATGGTTATGGCACCGGAGACCCGCTGCAGAATGGCTGTGCCATTTCTAAATAGCGGGAGTGTGCCACTTGTACGTTGCGTCTCCATTGCGGCGCTAATCGAGATGCCGATAATTATTTGTTATGTTGAAATAGGCGTTGGTTGCGAGCCACGAAGCGAGTTCGCTTGAGGAAGCAAGGGGCCGGTGTCCCGCGACGTCTGGGGTTTGCAGAGCCCGCGCCGCGGGCTGATGAACCACAGCATGGTCTTGGCCGCTCGCTGGAGCGCCGCGGGCGAAGCCTCCTCCGCCCTGCATTGCTTTCTGGCGCAGAAACCGACAATTATCTGGGCTCGTGCAGTAAAAGGGAGAATCACGTTGAACCGGATTACGCTCGCGGCTGTCGCAATTTGTGCGGCCTTCACACCGGTCGTCAGTAGTGCGGCCACGCTCTTCGAATCGGTTCCAGACATCACCGCCGGGATCTCCGATACCGCATATTGCTCCACCTGCAACGAGGGCGAACAGGTGGTAGGTCAGCAATTCACGCTTGAACCGTTGAGCATTGTGAAATCAATCTCGTTTGTTATGCGCGACTACTCCGGCGAAAGCATCAATCAGGCAAGTGTCGGCATTTTCTCTGACAGCAACGATGGCATTATTGGTAATACCGTTTTCAGCAGGACGTTCAATATCTCTGAATTTGATTCTGTTGAATATATCAATGATTACGACCGTCTAATCACCATCACGCTTGGTGAAATCGCGCTATCGGGCTCGTACTCAGTATTTCTTAGCGGTCCGGGTGGAGGCTTAATCCCGTATTATAACGACTTTGGCGGCGGCATCTTCACCGACGTCTCTCAGCCCAGTGGCGCGATACCGGGCACCACCTACAGGGATACGTTCTCTGCTCTCGGTGTCCGGCTATCAGGCGACATGACCGCGGCGGTGCCGGAACCGGCTACCTGGGCGATGATGATTATTGGCTTTGGGATGGTCGGCTTAGCGATGCGCCGCCGCCCGAAAGTTGCTTTTCGCCTCAGCTAGAGGCGATCGGCGCGCCTGCGGTGCGGCACGACGTGCCAGCGCTCGACCGGCGAACTCTGGAACGGCTGGTGCAGCAGATTGCGGCGGGCGGCAGCCAAGGGGTGAGCCGTCACTCTCCGCTGCTCGCCGCTTCGCTGCCCGACGGGGGGCGGGTGCAGGTGGTGATGCCGCCCGCAACTCGCGGCGACATCGCTGTGACGATCCGGCGGCAGGCTGTGCGCGACACGAAGCTCGCGGACTGCGCCGCGGCGGGGCTGTTCGACGACGTGCGCGTCGGCCCCTACGACGCGCGGGCGGCCGCCGACGCGGCGCTCGCGGCGCTTCTCGATCGGCGCGACTGGGAGGGATTCCTAATGCTGGCGGTGCGGCAGCGGCGCAAGATCATCGTGCCGGGCGGCTCTTCCACCGGCAAGACCACGTTTCTCAACGCGCTGCTGCGGCAGGTGCCGCACGACGAGCGGATCGTGGCAATCGAGGACACCGCCTAGGTGCAGCTGCGCCAGCCCAATGCGGTCGGCCTCGTCACGGTGCCGGGCGATCCCGTCGCCGGAGGCGTGGGGACGGACGCGCTGCTGCGCGCTGCGCTGCGGATGCGGACGACGCGCATCGTCATGGGCGAATTGCGCGGGCCGGAGGCGTATAGCTTCCTTCGCGCGGTCAACACCGGCCATCCCGGCTCCATCACCACGCTCCACGCCGACAGCCCCGCGGCAGCCGCCGAGCAGTTCGCGTCGATGGTGCTCCAGTCGGGAACGACTTTGGGGAGGGCCGACATCCTCGCCTATGTCCGATCTACGGTGGACGTGTACGTGCAATTGTCGGCAACCGGCGGCCGCCGCTACGTGTCGGCGATCGAGCTGGGGCAGGCGGCCGACCGCTTCGCGCACTGACCTGCACCAAGCGAACGATACGGTAAAGGCGCACGCGGTTGTCTCGCACCACAATAAACGGTCAGAACAGCTCCCGCTCGCCGAGTGGTTGAACCTCGGCCTGCGCAAGATGGCCGAGGCCGGTAACACCCACGACTACTGGCAACTCTCCCGCGTCGTCCGCTGGTGTGTCGAGAGCGAAGCGATCGACCAAGCGCTGGCGGCGGTGGTCACGGCGCAAGAGGACCTGCCGGTAGCGGGTCGTGATTACATCATGACAGGTTTGTCATGTCGTCATGTCGGCACGTAGGAACAAACACACAGGGCCTCATTGCCTTCCGGTCAGCCTAGCGCCGCCGAGGCGCTTACAGCCTCACCGCATGAACGCGTACAATGACCGGGCATCATCGAGCATGCTGAGCGGAGTGGGCGTGATCCAGTCGGCTCCGAACGAAGGGTAGGGACCACAAAACAGGTCGCCGAGGGCACGTCGGTAGTGCGCGTTCATCCAGCGCCGGCGTCGATGCTCGGGACCGTCGTGGAGGATGTGGCACCGCTGGCATAGCGCCGCCAGCTGGTGGAGCGCGCTGTTGCTGGGGTCATGGTTGAGGTGCGCACAGGCCAGAACCACCGGCGTCCAGGCACCACGCTCCAGGATGTTCTCTGTCGGCCGTCGCACGCGGCGACCCTGGCCGTTGCGCCAGCAATGCCGCTTGCGGTCCCACCACCGTCCGTCGCCAAGATGGAAGACCCGTTTTCCATGCGGACGCCCGCAATGCTCGCAACAGCCCCCTGCCCGCACGAAGCGCACATGATGCGACAGCTGCGGCCAGTCGATCGGGTACAGGAACAGATGCTCAGGGCGGATTGGCATCAGATAGCCGATCCCGCGGCGGTCAGGGCCCGGTAGAGCGTCGCATGGTGGCACTTGAGCAGCTTCGCCGCTTCGCGAACGGAAGTGCCCTCGCTTATCAGCCGCTCACCGAGGGCGATCTGGTCCGGTGTGAGCTTGGGTGGTCGACTAAACCGGACCCCCCTTGCCTTCGCCGCTACCCGCTCGCTGCTGTTGCGCTGGTGGATTAGCTCGCGCTCGAACTCGGCGATGCCGGCAAACACCGTCAGCACCATGCGAGCCCAAGGAGTTCAACCGGATGCTCCGGCGGGTGATCGAGGCTGACCAGCTCCCGGATTATGCAATGGAGCTGGGGGAGACGACCGACAGGAGTCCGGCCGTCCAGTTCAGGCGCCGGGGTGAGGCCGAGGCGCTGGCGCTGGCAGAGAAGATGCGGGTGGAGGAGGAGCGGCGTGCGCGCTTCGACGCCGATCGCCGGCGTACTGAGGAAGTAGATGCCCGGATGGATCAACTCGCTTAGGGCGCTGACTATCGGGGTTTCCCCCACCGCCAGACCGACTATCGGGGTATCACCCACCCGGCAGAGTCGACCAGTCGCTGTCAATGCGCCGCTTCGGACGGCGAACAGCCTCTCAGTCGGTAGATAACCGGTTCAGACACCCGGTTTCGGGAGCGTCTGCCTCGGGGTTTCACCCACCGAATCACGGGGTTTCACACACACCGGCCATCGTCACAGGCCATGAAAAACACGGAAAAAGATCCGTGTTTTGGCCCCCCTAACCTTCTTAACTTGGCCCCCTTAACCTTCTTAACGATGCGCCGGTCGCCGCGGCGCATTACATGCCCATCTTCCTCTTCGGCATGGTGGCGTCACGCTACCGGCTGCAGATCGAGCCGGTCGCGCGGCGGCTCTGGCCGCTCGCGCTGGTGCTCCTGATCGGCCTGTGGAGCCTGTCGGAGCTCGACGATCACACGCAATGGCCGGTGAAGATCGTGATGCTCAGCTGCATGCACGCGGTCACGGTGCGCACCCAGGCGCTGCGCTCGGTGGTGAGCGACGTGCTCGCCAGATATTCCTTCAACATCTTCTTCCTCCATGGCTATTTCGCGAGCGTGCTGCGCGTGCTGGAGGGCAAGGGCGTGGTGATCGACACCACTTTACTCAACGCGTTGCTGATCAGCCTGCTCGTGGTGGGGAACTGCGTGGCGGTCATCGCGGTGCTGCGAAGCGTGATGCGCAGCAAGAGTCGCTATATCGTCGGCGTGTGACGGCGCCCCCCCGCCCCCGCTCACGCCAGCGGCAACCCCGCCTCCGCGAGCGCGCCGAGATACGCCTGGATCGACCGCACCGCCTCGTCGGTCAGCCCGATGAAGACGCGGCGGCGGTCGCCCGGATCGGGCGTGCGGGCGAGCAGCCGCCGCTCGGTCAGCCGCGTGATCCAGCGCAGCGCCGTGGTCGGCGCCACCGCCGCGGCGATGCACAGGCTCGACACCGAGACCCGCCGCCCCTCCAGCCGCGAGGCATAGAGGTCGAGCAGCATGTCCCAGGCGGGGTCCTCGCACAGGCCCTTGCCCAGGAAGCGGTCGCGCAGCCGCCGCGCGCGGAGCACGGCGCGCAGCTGCGCGGCGGTGACCGTCACCGCGGCGGCGGGGGCGGCGTGGAAGGCGAGCCGCGGCTCTTCGGCGCGGTCGAGCCCGACGCCGCCGTCGCTCAGCTGCGCCAGCAGCACCGCGATCCGCGCCACCTCGGCGCTGAGCCGCGCCAGTCGCTCCGAGTCGCGCTCGGGCGAGCGGACGCCCCCGCCGGCGCGGTGCGCCGCCGCGACGGCGAGCGCGCCGATCCACTCGGCGCGATCGGGCTCGCACAGCAGCTGCACCGCGCCCGCCTCCTCGCCCAGCGCGGCGACGACGGGATCGATCTGCGCGATCGAGAAGGCGATGATGATGCGCCATCCCCGCGCCGCCGCCAGCGAGTCCACCGCGGCGACGACGTCATGCGCCAGCGCGTCGTCGGCGCCGGCGAGGTCGAGCACGATGGCGGGCGCACCGTCGGAGCGGGCGAGCGCGGCGGGTGCTTCGGCGAGCGGGTGGTGCGCGACGATCGTGCCGCCGAGCAGCGCGATCGCCTCGCGCGCGTCGAGCGCGCCGGCGCCTTCGAGGCTGGCGAGCGCAAACGCCGGCGTGGCCGGGCCGCCGGCGTGGTAGAACGGTAGGGACATCGCGTCAGTCGAGCGACTTGACGATCTCTTCCACCATCTTCTTGGCGTCGGCGAGCAGCATCATGGTATTGTCCCGGTAGAAGACCTCGTTGTCGACTCCAGCATAGCCGACTCCGCCCATCGAGCGTTTGATGAAGAGAACCGTTTTGGCCTTTTCGACGTCGAGCACGGGCATGCCGTAGATCGGCGAGGTGCGGTCGGTCTTCGCCGCTGGGTTGGTTACGTCATTGGCACCGATCACGAATGCCACGTCGGTCTGCGCGAACTCGGAGTTGATGTCCTCCAGCTCGAACACCTCGTCATAGGGCACGTTCGCCTCGGCGAGCAGCACGTTCATGTGACCGGGCATGCGCCCCGCCACCGGGTGGATGGCATATTTCACCCGGACGCCGTGTGCCTTGAGCTTGTCGCCCATCTCGCGCAGCACGTGCTGCGCCTGCGCCACCGCCATGCCGTAGCCGGGGACGATGATCACCTGCTCGGCCTGGCTCATCAGGAAGGCGGCGTCCTCGGCCGAGCCGCGCTTCCAGGCGCGATCGCTCGCCGCCGCGCCGCCCGCGCCGCCGCCCGCCTCGGCGCCGAAGCCGCCCGCGATCACGCTGACGAAGCTGCGGTTCATCGCGCGGCACATGATGTAGCTGAGGATCGCGCCGGACGAGCCGACCAGCGCGCCGGTGATGATCATCGCGCTGTTGTGGAGCGTGAAACCCATCGCCGCCGCGGCCCAGCCCGAGTAGCTGTTGAGCATCGACACGACCACGGGCATGTCGGCGCCGCCGATCGGCACGATCAGCAGGAAGCCGATCGCGAACGACAGCAGGGTCACCGTCCAGAACACCCAGGGCGACTGGTCGACGGTGAAATAGGCCACCAGCAGCAGGATGGCGGCGAGCACGCCGAGGTTGATCGCGTGCCGCGCCGGCAGCAGGATCGGCTTGCCCCCCATGTTGCCGTTGAGCTTGAGGAAGGCGATCACGCTGCCCGAGAAGGTGATCGCGCCGATCGCGACGCCCAGCCCCATCTCGACCCGGCTGACCGGGTTGATCAGCGCCACCGCGCTGCCGTCGGGGAAGAGCACCGGCACCGCGATGCCGAAGGCGACCGGGTTGAGGAAGGCGGCGGCGGCGACCAGCACTGCGGCGAGCCCGACCAGGCTGTGGAACGCCGCGACCAGCTGCGGCATCGCGGTCATCGCGATCCGCCGCGCCACGCCGACGCCGATCACCGCGCCCAGCGCGATCGCGGCGACGATCTCGAACGCCGCGGCGTAATCGACGCGCGCGATCAGCGCGGCATAATCCGCGCCCTCGATCAGCGTGGCGGTGAGCGGCACGTGGGTGACCAACGTGGTCACCACCGCCACGCCCATGCCGATCATGCCGAGCCGGTTGCCACGCTGGCTGGTGGCGGGGCTGGAGAGCCCGCGCAGCGCCAGGATGAAGCACACGCCGGCGACGAGATAGGCCAGCGCGACCCAGGGGTTCACCGCGACATGCTCCACTTGGCTCTCCCCCTCACGGCCGCGGTGCCGGCCGTTCCTTCTTCTTGTACATGGCGAGCATCCGCTGCGTCACCGCGAAGCCGCCGAAGATGTTGACGCTGGCGAGCACCACCGCGGCGAGCCCGAGCCATTTCGAGCCGGTGCTCCCCGCCGCCGCGCCCGCGATCAGCGCGCCGACGATGATGACGCTGGAGATGGCGTTGGTCACCGCCATCAGCGGCGTGTGCAGCGCGGGTGTGACCGACCAGACGACGTAATAGCCGACGAAACACGCCAGCACGAAGATCGACAGGATCGCGACGAAGTCCATGTTACCGCTCCGCTCTCATGCCGGCACGCGGCGTGGCGCCGGGATCTCGCGGCCGAGCGCCTCGGCCGCCTCGATCCAGCTCAGCACCGCGTCATAGGCATTGGTGAGCGCCTGATGCGGCGTCTCGCCGTCCGAGCGGCAGCCGGGCAGATCGGGGACGATCGCGACGAAGCCACCACCGTCCGCCTCGGCGAGAGGTCGGATATCGACCTCATAGGCATAGGGGTTCATCGGCCCTCCCTGGTGAGCGCGTCTATCATGTGCACGAGGTCTCGGATGTAGACCTGCTTGATCGGCCGACGCGCCGGAATGGTGAGGATCGCCTGCATCGCTGAATGAGTCACCTTATAGTGGGAGCCGTGCCGCGGCGGCAGGCACGTCAGGCCATAAGCACGACAGAGCCGCTCCACGTCGGTGATCCGCCAGTCGTGCGGATGAGCCCGCATGGCGGCGAGCAGCTTGTCCCCGCGCATTCACGACGCCAGCCTCGCGTTCACCACCGCGCCGCCGCGCGTCAGCCGCACCGCGTCGCCGATCTCGGCGTCGAGCACCGGGCGGCCCTGCTCCTTGTCCCAGAAGGTCGAGAGAAAGTTGTACAGGTTGCGCGAATAGAGCGCCGCCGAATCGGCCGCGAGCCGCGACGCCGTGTTGCGGTGCCCGATGATGCGCACGCCGTGACGCTCGACGATCTCGCCCGCTACCGCGCCCTCTACGTTGCCGCCCTGTTCCACCGCCAGGTCGACCAGCACGCTGCCCGGGCGCATCGTCGCCAGCTGCGCGTCGCTGACCAGCCGCGGCGCCGCGCGCCCCGGGATCAGCGCGGTGGTGATCACGATATCCTGCTTGGCGATGTGCGCCGACACCAGCTCGGCCTGCGCCTTCTGATACTCGGGCGACATCTCGCCGGCATAGCCGCCGCTGCCCTCGCCCTCGATCCCCGCCACCGCCTCGACGAACACCGGCTTGGCGCCGAGCGACAGGATCTGCTCCTTGGTCGCCGAGCGCACGTCGGTGGCGGAGACCTGCGCGCCGAGCCGCCGCGCCGTGGCGATCGCCTGCAGCCCGGCGACCCCGACACCCATCACGAACACCCGCGCCGCCGAGACGGTGCCCGCCGCGGTCATCATCATCGGGAAGGCGCGGCCATATTCCGCCGCGGCGTCGATCACCGCCTTGTAGCCCGCCAGGTTCGACTGCGACGACAGCACGTCCATCGACTGCGCGCGCGTGATCCGCGGCATCAGGTCCATCGCCAGCGCCTCGTAGCCCGCCGCGGCATAGCCCTCGACTCGCGCGCGACCGTCGCCGAACGGCGCCATGATCGCCACCACCCAGGCGCCCGGCGCGATCCCGGCGAGCGAATCGGGCGCGGGCGGCTGCACCGCCAGCACGATCTCGGCGCCCGCCAGCGTCGCGGCGCGGTCGCCCAGCGCGGCGCCCGCGGCGGCATAGTCCGGATCGGCGATCGCCGCGCCCGCACCCGCGCCGGCCTCGACCGCGACCTCGGCGCCCAGCGCGATGAACTTGCGTGCGGTCTCGGGCGTGGCGGCGACGCGGCGCTCGCCCGATGCCTGCTCGCTGACGACCGCGATCTTCACGCCGCGGTTACGCGATCAGCCAGATAACGAAGAAGGCGAGGAGAAAGCAGATCACCGCGCCGTACTTCAACCAGCCGATCATGCCGGAATAGGTCGCCTCGTGCGCCTTGATGTCGCCGCGCCCCGCGCCACTCTCCGCCATCTTTTCCTCATATTTGTCACTATCGTCTTCGGCAGCGTAGAGGCGCGCTCTCGCGGAGGCAATATCACCGTTGCGGCTTAAGCCCGCCTTTACTCGCAGCGGTTAGGCGATAGGCAGGGAGCCACGGGACGATAGGCCAGACATGACGCGTAACGGACAACGTCTGCTGATGCTGATCGACGAGGACGCGGCACAGCGTCGCGTGATCGCGACGCTCGCCGCGCGCGGCGGGTGGCGAATCGTGTTCGCGGACGATCCCGCCGCGGCGGTGGCGACGCTCGCCACGCCCGACGGCATGCAGCTCGACGCGATCCTGCTCGATCCGGGCAGCGCGGGCTGGGACCCGGCCGAGCTGATCGGCGAGCTGCGCGGCTATCGCGCGCAGCTGCCGATCCTGATGCTCACCGCGCAGGCCTCGGTGGCGCAGGCGGTGGACGCGATGCGCGCCGGCGCGACCGACTATCTCGCCAAACCGCTCGCGCCCGAACGGCTGCTCCAGGCGCTCGACCGCGCGGTCGCCGCCACTGCGGCGGGCGAGCTGCGCCCGCTGACCGAGAAAATCCCGGCGATGCTGGGCTTCGACGAGATCATCGGCACCGCACCCGAGTTCCGCGCCGCGCTGACGATCGCGGCCAAAGCGGCGCGCGCGCGCGTCCCCGTGCTGATCGAGGGCGAGAGCGGCGTCGGCAAGGAAGTCGTCGCCGAGGCGATCCACGCCGCCAGCCCGCGCGCGGAGGCGCCGCGGATCACGCTCAACTGCGGCGCGATCCCCGCCAACCAGATCGAGAGCGCGCTGTTCGGCCATGAGGAGGGCGCTTTCCCCGGCGCGTTCCAGCGCAAGACCGGCCGCATGGTCGAGGCTGACGGCGGCACGCTCTTCCTCGACGAGGTCGATCACCTGCCGCTCGACGCGCAGCGCCGGCTGCTGTCCGCGCTCCAGTCGGGCGAGGTGCTGCCGCTCGGCGGGCGCCACGCGCGCGCGGTCGACGTGCGCGTGATCGCCGCCACCAACAAGCGCCTGCTCGACGAGGTCGCCGCCGGGCGCTTCCGCGAGGACCTCTACTACCGCCTCAACGCGGTGTCGGTGGTGATCCCGCCGCTGCGCGAGCGCGCCGGCGACATCCCCGCGCTGACGCGCCACCTGCTCGAGCGGATCGCGACCCAGCCGGGGTTGCGCGAGCTCGCGATCAGCGACGACGCGGTGATGCTGCTGATGACCTACGACTGGCCGCACAACGTGCGCCAGCTGCAGGACGCGCTGTTCCGCGCCGCGGTGCAGTGCGACGGCGACACGCTGACTCGCGCCGATTTCCCGCAGATCGCGGCGCTGGGCCAGCGCGGCCCGCGCGCGGCGAGCCGCGGCGGCGAGGCGGCGGGCGTGCCCCTGTTCCGCTCCGACGGGCACCTGCGCACGATCGAGGAGATCGAGGCCGATCTGATCCGGCTGGCGATCACGCACTATCGCGGCCGCATGACCGAGGTGGCGCGACGGCTCGGCATCGGACGCTCGACGCTCTACCGCAAGCTCGGCGAGCTCGGCATCGACAGCGCGGCGTGAGTCGCGCACGGCCGCTTCACCGCCGCCGCGTCGCGCGGGCCTCGGCCAGCGCGGTGCGCGCCGGGCGGTGGAATACCAGCAGCCGCGCCACGGTGTAGTTGACCGGCAGCACCACCGCGATCGCGAGCAATTTGGCGAAGGCTGGCGCGATCAGCAGCGACGCCTCGGCGACGATGGCGGTGCTCAGCGTCAACCCGATCAGCACCATGATCGCGAAGCGCAGCGCCTGCGCCAGCACCGCGCCCTCGCGCGCGGCGAAGGTCCACTCGCGGTTGAGCCAGAAGTTCACCACCGAAGCGACCGCATAGGACACGACGTTGCTCAGCCCCGGGTCGGTGCCGAGCTCGGCGAGCAGCAGGAACAGGCAGGCGTCGAGCAGCGTCGCGATCGCGCCGACGCTGGCGAACCGCGCGCCGCTCCCCGCGAGCGACGTCAGGACAGCGCGCATCGTCACTTCTCCTCTCCCGGTGCGACGAAGGCGTGGGCGCGGGCGGTCACCAGCGCCGCGGCGCGATAGCCGTGCGCCAGCGCGTAGCGCTCGAACGCCGGATCGAACGGCGTCTCCCAGCCGGTGACGATCGCGCTCGGCGGCCGTGCGGCGAGGAACGCGTCGAGCGTCGCGGGCGCGGCGGTGGTGAACCAGCGGCGGTCCGCAGGCGCGAGATAGGGTGCGAGCCGGTAGACGAACGGCCCGTTGGCGAACTCGGGGTAGATCGCCAGGCCACCCTCGAGCGGCAGGATCGGCGCCAGCGTCGCGACCGGCGCGGCGCTGCCGCCGACCAGCACGCGCAGCCGCTCGCCGTCAGCATGGACCTCGACCCCGGCCCAGCGCGCCGGCCGCAGCGAGTCGGGCACGCCCGCGAGCAGCCGCGGCCCGAGCAGGAGGAGGCAGATCGCCGCCCCCGCCCACAGGGCCGCGGTCGCGGGCGCGCGCGCCTTGGCGGGCACGGCGGCGTAGGCGAGGATCACGGTCGCCGCCACGAACGGCAGCGGCGGCAGGTAATATTGCGGAAAGGCCGGGGTCGGCAGGAACGACAGCGCCGCGCCCGACAGCGCCAGCGCGCCGCACAGCACGAGCGGCCAGGCCGGCGCACCGCGCTCGCGCTGCCCGCGCCACGCCGCCGCGACGAACAGCGCGATCAGCAGCAGCGCGAGCGCGCCGCCGGCGCCGAGCCACACCTGGTCGGCGACCATGATCTTGCCCGCCAGCGTCATCACCTTGGGCTCGGTCGCCTGCTGCCAATAGGCGCGGTGCGGTCCGGTGAAATAGCGGATGGTGTGCGCCAGCAGCCCCTCGGGCTCGCGCGCGAGATACACCAGCAGCGGCGTGCCGCCGACCAGCCCGCCGAGCAGCAGCGGGATCACTACGGTGCGGAGTCGCTCGGCGAGCGACAGCGTCTCGCGCCGCACCAGCAGCGCGGCGACCCCGACGCAGGGCAGCACGAAGACGAACGCCACCTTCATCATCACCGCGAGCGCGAGGCTGCACCCCGCCGCCGCGATGGTCACCGGCGCCGGCCGCTCGCGCCGCATCCCGACGATCAGCAGGTGCAGCCCGAACAGCGCGAACGGCACCGGCAGAAAGTTGTTGGTGACGAGCATGCCCGCCGGGTCGAGCAGTCCGCCGCTCGCCAGCGCCAGCCCGGCGAACAGCGCGGCGGGGAGGCGCTCGCGCGGCACGGCGACATGCGCGCGCGCCATGACCCACAGCAGCGCGGCGGTGGCGATCCAGCAGGCCGCGACCAGCAGCCGCCCGACCAGCAGCAGATGGTCCGCGCCGGTCAGCACATAGACGCCGCCGAGCAGCAGCGGCAGGCCGGGGAAGTGGTTGTAGCCGAGCGTCTGGTACAGCGGCTCGCGGAACACCAGCCGTGCCGCGGCGACATGGCCCTGCTCGTCGTGACCGAGCGGGAAGGCCATGATCCGCCCGAACAGCCCGAGCAGCAGCGTTCCCGCGCTCGCCGCTACAGCGGTGCGTCGGGCCAACGCGGCCCCGCCGCGCGCCGCGGCGGTGTGCCGCACCGGCGCGGGGTCGATCGCGACGAGCGGCAGCGCGCCCATCGCGCGCGCCTCAGGCCGCTGCGCCGCGGCGCGCGCGCCGCCGCAGCATCGCGCCGACCAGACCGAGTCCGGCGATCATCGTCATCCACGTCGCCGGCTCCGGCACCGCGCCGCCGGTGGCCTGCTGGAAGACGATGTCGTCGAGCTCGAACGAGGTCGGCGAGCTGAAGGTCAGGCGGCGCAGCGTCTCGCCCGCGGCCAGCGCGACGGCGACGCGGCGGTTGCCCGTCGCCGAGGTCTCGCTGCCATAGCCGCGCGTGATCAGGTCGCTGCCCAGCACGCTGAGCACGCCCGCGCTGGTCTCGACGATCAGTTCGTTAGCGCGGTCGATCGAGCCCCAGTAGAAGCTGAAGTCGCCCAGCGCGGCGCCGACATAGTCGGTGAAGTCGAGCGTCGCCGATCCCGCCACGCCGCCGCCCGGCACCGAGAGGTAGCGCGTCAGGTCGCCCGCGGGCGCATAGCCCTGCTTGGGCTGGAAGCCCTGGAGGATCTGATAGGTGCTCCCCGCGGCGAAGACGATCCCGGCGGGCAGCGCGCCCTCGAAGTCGAGCGTCAGTATGCCGCTGGCGCCCGGGTCGGGGGCGCCGGGCACGCTGCCGACGAGCGTCGCCGCCGCGGCGGGCGTGCCCGCAAGCGCGGCGATGCCGAGAAGAAAGGATGCCGCGAGTGTACGCACCGTTACTGCCCCCATGTTCGTGTCACACGAGTCGTGTCATGTCCCCGCGGCGAGTGTAGCGGGCGGCGGCGCGGCACGGCGGGCGCATCGGGTGTAATACCGGGAGCCGCGGCGCGCGCTCGATCGGGATCGGGTGTCGCTCCTTTGATCCATGTCAAAAGCGGACTGTTCCCCGCGACCGCCGGAATCCCGGGGCGAAGCGGACGAAACGATGGTTCGCGACGTCGTGGCGCCTCGGCCCCGCGCTCGCGGGCGCACGATGGGCCGCAAGTCGAAGCACGGGCTAGGCCAGCGCGACCATCACTCCAGCGCAGCGCGAATCGCCGCGCCTGCGGCGAGCGGCGCGCCGACGAGCAGCACCAGGCTGGTCGCGGCGAGCAGTTGGAGACCGCCGGCCCCGCCGGTCAGCGTTCCCGCGCCGAAGATCAGTAGTGGCACCGCGAGCGGCAGCATCACCAGCCCCGCCACCGCGCCCGCGCCGCGCACCCCCGCGGTGAGCGCCGCGGTCGCCACCGCCAGCGCCGCGAGCCCCGGCGTCCCGAGCGCCAGCCCGGCCAGCACCAGCAGCAGCTGCTCGGCCGAGAGATCGAGCAGAGCCGCCGCCACCAATGTCGCGAGCAGCAGCGGCGGCGCGAACGTCAGCCAATGCGCCGCCACCTTGGCCAGGGCGACCGTCGCCGGCGTCCGGCCGCGGACGACGAGTTGGTCGATTACCCCGGACTCGAGGTCGGGCGCGACCAGCCGCTCGACCGGCAGCAGCGCGGCGAGCAGCGCCGCCGCCCAGATCACCCCGCCGCCGACGCGCGCCAGCAGCGTCGCGTCGGGGCCGATCGCGAAAGGGAACAAGGTCGCGACCAGCAGGAAAAAGCTGATCAGCAAGGTCGCGCCCCCGCCCCCATAATATCGACGCACGTCACGCCAGATCAGCGCGGTCACAGCACCACCTCGACCGCGCCCGGCAGCGCGAGCGGCTGGTGCGTCGTCACCACCGCCGCGCCGCCGGCGCCGCGATGCCCCTCGAGCAGCAGCGCCAGCCGCGATACCGCGGCGGCGTCGAGCCCGCTCGCCGGCTCGTCGAGCAGCCACAGCTCCGCGCCCGAGGCGACCACGCGCGCCAGCGCGGCGCGGCGGCGCTGCCCGGTGGACAGCAGCCGCACCGGCACGTCGGCGAGATCATCGAGCGCCACCGCCGACAACGCAGCGGCGACCCGCGTCTCCGCCGCGGGCACGTCGTCCTGCGCTGCCCAGAAGCGCAGCGCGTCGGCGAGCGCGCGCTCGGGGTCGAGCGCCGCGGCCTCGCCCATCCACGCCACGCGCCCGCCGCACGTCACCGTTCCCGCGGCGGGCGCGAGCAGCCCCGCGAACACGCGCAGCAGCGACGACTTGCCCGCGCCGTTCGGGCCGGTGACCAGCGCCGCCGCGCCGCGTTCCAGCGTCAGCTCGATGCCCTCGGCGAGCAGCCGTCCGCCGCGCGCCACCGTCAGCCCGCGCGCCGCCAGCAGCGTCAATCCGCCACCGCCTCTTCCAGCGCGTGCATGTCGTCGTCGCTGAGGCCGAAGTGATGGCCGATCTCGTGGATGGTGACATGCGCGACGAGCTCGTCGAGCCGCACCCCGGTCTCGCACCATTCGGCCAAAATCGCTTGGCGGTAGAGGTGGATGCGGTCGGGCAGCGCGGCGCTGTCGAAGGCGCTCTTCTCGCCGATCGGGCGGCCGTGGTAGATCCCGGTGAGGTCGAGCGGGTGATCGATCTCCAGCGCCGCGAGCGTCTCGGCGTCGGCCTCCTCCTCGACCAGCAGCACCACGTCGCCGAGATGGCGGCGGAAGGCGTCGGGCAGGCGCGCGATCACCGCGCGCGCGTGCGCCTCGATCGCGTCGGCGGAGGGCGCCGCGCCCATCGGCTCTTGCTCGTTCATTCCCCGCGCCATACCGCTCGCGCTCGGGCCGCGGCAAGCGGCGTGGGCGGCGAGAGGAGCGCGACATGGCGGCGATCGAACAACTCAGCGAGGCCGAGCGCGCCGACGCGCTCGATGGCCTGCCCGAGTGGGACTATGACGACGCGCGCGACGCGATCACGCGCACGATCGTCTTCACCGACTTTGCCGAGGCGTTCGGCTTTATGACCCAGGTGGCACTGCTGGCGGAGCGCGCCGACCACCATCCCGAGTGGAGCAACGTCTGGAACCGGGTGGAGATACTGCTGACGACGCACGACGCGGGCGGCCTGTCCGAGCGCGACATCGAGCTGGCGACCGCGATCGACGCGATCTTGGGGGGTTGAGATGAGATCCTCCCCGCTCGCGGGGAGGGGGACCACCGTGCGTTAGCGCGGTGGTGGAGGGGGCTCTCCAGACACGCACAGGCTCGTTTGCGGACGCCCCCCTCCACCACGCGCTTCGCGCGCGGTTCCCCTCCCCGCGAGCGGGGAGGATTTCTTCGTCACCGCATCACCCGCCGCCGCATCGATCGCCGCAGCCGCCCCGGCAGCCAGCGCGCCGCGAAGGCGAGCCGCCGCGCGGTCGGCCCGACCATCGTGTGCAGCCGATCGCCCTGCACCGACGCCCAGGCCTGCTCCGCCACCACCTCGACCGGGGTGAACTCGAGCCCCGCCGCCACCACCGCCTCGCGCGCGGTGCGGTTCGAGCCCGCGACCGGCGCGGACAGCAACGCGGTGTCGATGAACCCCGGCATCAGCGAGCGCACGCGGATGCCCTCGCGTGCCCACTCGCCGTCGAGCGCCTCGGTCAGCCCGCGCACCGCGAACTTGGTCGCCGAGTACACCGCGAGCCCGGACGAGCCGTAGATCGCCGAGGCCGAGGCGGTGTTGAGCAGGCACGATCCCGGGGTCGCGCGCAGGTACGGGTACGCCAGCCGCGCGCCATAGGCGACGCCGCGGAAGTTGACGTCGATCACGCGGTCGAGCGCCTCGATCCCGATCTCGCCGAACGCGCCCCCCGCCGCCACCCCGGCGTTGTTGAACAGCACGTCGAGCCGCCCGTCGCTGATCGCCGCGAACTCGGCGAGCACATGCTCCCACTCGGCCGGGTCGCGCACGTCCATCTGGTGCGTGCTGGTGCGGTCGCGCGGCAGCAGCGCGGCGGTCGCGGCGAGCCCGCGCTGGTCGATGTCGGCGAGCCCGACGCGCCAGCCCTCGGCGGCGAAGCGCTGCGCCACCGCGCGACCGATCCCCGAGCCGCCGCCGGTGACGAGTATCGCCTTCATCCTGCTCTCCCGCGTCTTGACGCTTGTTAGTCGCGCAGGCTTCCCGCATCGTCGCGCGTGATGCCAGCACAAAAGCTGCCCCTGCCGGCGAGCGGCCCGGCGATCGCGTTCGAGCGCGTCGCCAAGGTCTATGCCGACGGCACCGCGGCGGTGGACGACGTCTCGCTGACGGTCGCGCCGGGTAGCCTGGTGGCGCTGGTCGGCGCGTCGGGCTCGGGCAAGTCGACGCTGCTCAAGACAATCAACCGGCTGGTGGTGCCGAGCGCGGGCCGGGTCACGCTCGACGGCATCGACGTGGCGGAGGGGCCGCCGCCCGCGCTGCGGCGGCGGGTCGGCTATGTCTTCCAGGAGGTCGGGCTGTTCCCGCACCTCAGCGTGGCGGAGAATGTCGCGCTGCCGCTGCGCGTCGCCGGCCGGCGCGACGACGATCGAGTCGCGGCGATGCTCGACCTCGTCGACCTGCCCGCCGCGCTTGCGACGCGGCGGCCAGCCGAACTCTCGGGCGGGCAGCGCCAGCGCGTCGGGGTCGCGCGCGCGCTCGTCACCGGGCCGCGGCTGCTGCTGATGGACGAGCCCTTCGGCGCGCTCGACCCGGTCACGCGCGAGGCACTGATGGAGTCGGTCGCGCGGCTCCACCGCGAGCTCGGGCTGACCACGGTGATGGTCACCCATGACATGGCCGAGGCGCTGCTCGCCGCCGATCGCGTGCTGGTGATGGAGCGCGGCCGCGTCATCGCCGACGAGACCCCCGCCGCGCTGCTCGCCGGCGCGGGCGGCGAGCGCGCCGCGGCGCTGGTCGCGGTGCCGCGCGCGCAGGCCGAGCGGCTCGCCGCGCTGGCGCGTGAGGGCGGCGCATGAGCGAGGCACTCGCCCGCGTCCCGGCGCTGGCGGCGCAGCACCTGCTGCTGGCGCTCGCGGCGCTGCTGCTCGCGCTCGCGCTGGCGCTGCCGCTCGGGCTGCTCGCGGCGCGGCGGCGCCACCTCGGCGCGGCGGTGCTGGGGTTCGCGAGCCTGGTGCAGACCATCCCCAGCCTCGCGCTGCTCGCGCTCTTCTACCCCGCTTTGCTGTGGCTCTCCGCGCTGGTGGGCGGCGGCATCCCCGCGCTCGGCTTCCTGCCCGCCTTGCTCGCGCTGACGCTCTACGCGCTGCTGCCGATCGTGCGGAACCTCGTGACCGGGCTCGCCGGGATCGACCGCGCGCTGCTGACCGCCGCGGACGGGATCGGCATGACCGCGGCGCAGAAGCTGCGCTGGGTCGAGGCGCCGCTGGTGCTGCCGGTCGCCATGGCGGGGGTGCGCACCGCCGCGGTGTGGACGATCGGCGCGGCGACGCTCTCCACCACGGTGGGCCAGCCGAGCCTGGGTGACCTGATCTTCGCGGGGTTGCAGACCCAGGCCTGGACGCTGGTGGTGGCGGGCTGCGTCGGCGCGGCGGCGCTGGCGCTGGCGGTCGACGCGCTTCTGGGCTTCGCCGAGCGCGCGGCGGGGCGGCGGCAGTGGCGGCGCATGGCGGCGGCGCTGGCGCTGCTGGTCGCCACGGGCGTCGCCGCGAGCGCGCCCTTGTGGCGCGGCGGGAGCGGCGGCGAGCGCGCGGTGGTGGTCGGCGCCAAGAACTTCTCCGAGCAATATATCCTCGCGCGGCTGATCGGCGCGCGGCTGGAGCGGGCGGGATACAGCGTGACCTATCGCGACGGGCTCGGCTCGGCGGTGGCGTTCGGCGCGGTGGCGAGCGGCGCGGTCGACGTCTACGTCGATTACGCCGGCACCTTGTGGACCGGCGCGATGGCACGACGCGACACCCCGCCGCGCGCGCGACTGGTGGCCGAGCTGGCGCGCTGGACCGAGCGGTCGCGCGGCGTCGCTTTGCTGGGCACCCTCGGCTTCGAGAACGCCTACGCCTTCGCGATGCGCGGCGCCGATGCACGCGCGCGCGGGATCGCCTCGCTCGACGACCTGGTCTCGGCGGCGCCGGGGCTGCGGCTCGGCGCCGACCTCGAGTTCCTCGACCGGCCGGAATGGGCCGCGATCCGCGCCGCCTATCCGCTGCGCTTCGCCGCCGCGACGCCGTACAGCCCGACCTTCATGTACCGCGCGCTGGCGAGCGGGCGCGCCGACGTGATCAGCGCTTTCTCCTCGGACGGGCGAATCGCGGCGGAGCATCTCACCGTGCTGAGTGACCCGCGCGGCGCGATCCCCTCCTACGACGCGGTGCTGCTGCTGGCGCCCGCGCGACGCGGCGACGCGCGCTTCCGCGCCGCGCTGGCGCCGCTAGTCGGACGCATACCGGTGGCAGCAATGCGCTCGGCCAATTACCTCGTCGACCGCGACGGCGACAAGAAGTCGCCCGAAGAAGCGGCGGCCTGGCTGGCGACGAAGGTCGGGCTGACGAAGTAGCGGCTCCCCTCCCCCTTCAGGGGAGGTATTGGGGGTGGGGTCTTACCGCAAGCGCGCCGCTCGCGATCGTTAGCGCGCCGCCCGCGGAAGCGCCCCATCCCAGCCCTCCCATGTAGGGGAGGGAGCGCGCGCCCGGCCTCAGCGCACCACGCGCGGCAGGATCGAGTCGAGCAGCAGGATCCCCGCCTCGGTCACGCGCAGCCGCTCACCGTCGCGCGCGATCAGCCCCGATAGCGACGCGATCGCGCCGGCGTCGACGATCGCCTCGACCGCGAGCCCCGTCACCCGCGCCACCCGGGTCAGGTCGACGCCCTCGGCCAGCCGCAGCCCCATCAGCAGCGCCTCGCGCGCGCGCGCCTCCGGGGCGAGCGGCTCCTCGCTGACGAGACCGTGGCCGTTGCGCGCGACCGCGCCGAGCCAGTTCTCGGGCTTGCGGTGGCGCTGCGTCGCGCTCGCCTGCCGCCGGCCGTGCGCGCCGGGCCCGACGCCGGCATAGTCGCGGTAGCGCCAGTAAGCGAGATTGTGGCGGCTCTCCGCGCCCGGCCGGGCGTGATTCGACACCTCATAGGCGGGCAGGCCGGCGGCGGCGGTAATCGCGCGCGTTGCCTCGAACAGGTCGGCGGCGGCGTCGCCGTCGGGGATGGTCAGCCGCCCCGCCGCCGCCTCGGTGTGGAAGCGCGTGCCCGGCTCGATCGTGAGCTGATAGAGCGACAGATGCTCGGTGCCGAAGCCCAGCGCCTGCCGAAGCTCGCGCTCCCAGGCGGCGAGCGATTGGTCGGGACGCGCGTAGATCAGGTCGGTGCTCACCCGCGCGAAGTGGCGCTGCGCGACGTCGAGCGCGCCGAGCGCCTCCGCGACGTCGTGCGCGCGGCCGAGGAAGTGCAGCGCGGCGTCGTCGAGCGCCTGCAGCCCGAGCGAGACGCGGTTCACCCCCGCGGCGGCGAGGTCGGCGAAGCGCGCCGCCTCGACCGAGGAGGGATTGGCCTCGAGCGTCACCTCCAGGTCGGGCAGCGGCGCCCAGGCGGCGGTGGCGGCGTCGATCACCGCGGCGACCGTCGCGGGCGGCATCAGCGAGGGCGTCCCGCCGCCGAAGAAGATCGAGCCGAGCCGCCGCCCCGGCAGCGCCGCCGCCTCATGCGCGAGGTCGGCGAGCAGCGCGTCGCGCCACGCCTCTTGGTCCACCGCGGCGCGGACGTGGCTGTTGAAGTCGCAATAGGGGCATTTCGAGACGCAGAACGGCCAATGGACGTAGAGCGCCAGCGCGGAGTCGGTCATGGCGGCGCCGCTATGCCCTGCCGCGCCGCGCTTGGCCATGGCGCGCGACGCGGCCCGCGCTCACCGTGTCGCGCCGATCGTGTCGAGCGCGTCCAGCGCCGCCGCGTCGAGCACGATCGCTGCCGCGGCGAGGTTCTCGCGCAAGTGCGCCAAGGAGGACGTGCCTGGGATCAGCAGGATGTTGGGCGAGCGGTGGAGCAGCCACGCCAGCGCCACCTGCATCGGCGTCGCGCCCAGCCGCGCCGCCACCGCGTCGAGCGCGCCCGACTGGAGCGGGCTGAAGCCGCCGAGCGGGAAGAAGGGGACATAGGCGATGCCGTCGGCCGCGAGCCGGTCGATCAGCGAATCGTCCTCGCGATGCGCGAGATTGTACATGTTCTGCACGCACACCAGCGGCGCGATCGCGCGCGCCTCCTCCACCTGCGCGGCGGTGGCGTTGCTGATCCCGAGATGGCGGATCAGCCCCTCGTCCCGCATCGCTGCCAACGCGCCATAACCCTCGGCGATCGACCCCTCGCTGCGGCCGTGGCTACCGTCGTGGACGCGGAAGTTGACCACCGCGAGCTGCTCCAGCCCGAGGTTGCGCAGATTGTCGTGGACCGCGGCGCGCAGCGCGGCGGGCGACTGCGCCGGGTCCCACGATCCCTCCGGCCCGCGCACCGCGCCCACCTTGGTGACGATCGTGAGCGACTCGGGATAGGGCGCCAGCGCCTCGCGGATCAGCTGGTTGGTGACGTGCGGCCCGTAGAAGTCGCTGGTGTCGATATGGTCGACCCCGGCCGCGACCGCGGCGCGCAGCACCGCCAGTGCGGCGTCGCGGTCGCGCGGCGGGCCGAACACGCCGGGGCCGGCGAGCTGCATCGCGCCATAGCCGAGCCGGCGCACCGCGCGATCGCCGAGCCTGTAGGTCCTGTTACCGTCCATGGTGCGTCTCCTCGTTCGTGAACACGCAGATAAGCGCTTGCGATTGTGCCGATTAGCCGGGAAGATCGGGACGACCCGTGCGGGAAGCCGAACGATGGACGCCGATCTCTCCGACCTCGAGGCCTTCGTCGCGGTGGCGCGCGCGCGGGGCTTCCGCGACGCCGCGCGGGCGACCGGCCGGAGCGCCTCGACGCTGAGCGAGGCGCTGCGCCGACTGGAGGCGCGCGTCGGTCTGCGGCTGCTCCACCGCACCACGCGCAGCGTCGCGCTGACCGAGGCGGGCGCGCGGCTGCTCGAGCGGCTCGCGCCCGCGCTCGACTCGGTCGCCGCGGCGCTCGGCTCGGTCGACGAGCTGCGCGAGCGACCGACCGGGCTGCTGCGGCTCAACGTGCCGGTGAGCGCGGCCAAGCTCGTGCTGCCCGCGATCCTGACCGGCTTCCTCGCCGCCTTCCCCGACATCCGCGTCGAGATCGACGCCGAGGACTCCTTCGTCGACATCCTCGCCTCGGGCGCGGACGCCGGCATCCGCTACGACGAGCGGCTCGAGCAGGACATGATCGCGGTGCCGATCGGGCCGCGCGTGCAGCGCTTCGCCGCCGCGGCCGCGCCCGCCTATCTCGACCGCCGCGGCCGCCCCGCGCACCCGCGCGCGCTGCTCGACCACGACTGTCTGGTCGGCCGCTTCTCGAGCGGCGCGCTGGCGAGCCCATGGGAGTTCGAGCGCGACGAAGAGGCGGTGCGGATCGAACCGCGCGCGCGGCTGATCGCGCGGGTGGCGGGCGCCGCCGACCTGCTCGTCGACGCCGCCACGGGCGGTGGCGGCATCGTGTACCTCTTCGAAGAGTGGCTCGCCCCCGCGCTCGCCGCCGGCTTGCTCGTGCCGGTACTGGCCGAGTGGTGGCCGAGCTTCCCCGGCCCGTTCCTCTATTACTCGAGCCGCCGCCTGGTCCCGCCGCCGCTGCGCGCCTTCATCGACCATGTCCGCGCGCTCGGCTGAGTCGGATTCGCCGCGGTCCTTGCCCGATCGTCGCGGCGGTAACGGCTGCGGCTTGCGGCGGCCGGCGCGTACGATCACGGAGAAGCGATGACCCACGGCGAGCCGCTCGCACGCGCGATCGCGCGCCACCTGCCGGCGGACGGCACCGTCAGCACCACGCTCCCCGGCGTCACGCTGATCCGCGCCTCGACGCCGACGCTGCCGATGCCGGTGGTCTATGAACCGACGGTCTGCTTCGTCGCGCAGGGTCGCAAGCGCGCGCTGCTCGGCACCGCGGTCTACGACTATGATCCGGCGCATCATCTGATCGCCTCGGTCGGCCTGCCCGTGGTCGGCGCGGTGACCGCGGCGTCCCGGGAGGCGCCTTACCTAAGCCTCCAGCTCGACCTCGACGCGCGCGAGCTCGCCGAGCTGGCGCTCGATCACCCGGTCCCCGCGCGCGGCGACGCGGGCGCGCCGCCCGGACTGACGCTCGGCACCACCGCGCCCGCGCTGCTCGACGCTGCGACCCGACTGGTCGCGTTGCTCGACACGCCCGCCGACGCGGCCGCGCTGGCACCGCTGGTGCGGCGCGAGATCCACTATCGCCTGCTCGCCGCGCCCGAGGGAGCGGCGCTGCGCCAGCTCGCGCGCGCCGACACGCGGCTGAGCCAGATCGGCCGCGCCATAAGGTGGATCCGCGACCATTATCGCGAGCGCTGCCCGGTCGACGAGGCGGCCGCGGTGGCGGCGCTCAGCCGCTCGGCCTTTCACCACCATTTCAAGGCGGTGACCGGACTGAGCCCGCTCGCCTTCCGCACCCGGCTGCGCTTGCAGGAAGCGCGACGGCTGATGCTGAGCGAGGCGATCGAGGCGGCGAGCGCGGGCTATCGCGTGGGTTACGAGAGCCCGTCGCAGTTCAGCCGCGATTATGCGAGGCTGTTCGGGGCGCCCCCCGCCGCCGACGCCGGGCGGCTGCGCGCCGCCGCGGCCGGGTGAGCATGTCGACGCCGCGGCCGGGTGAGCGCGCGGCGGGCGCGGCTCAGCGCCGCGTCGCCACCGGGTGCGTGCCGAAGATCAGCTGCTGCGCCATCGGCCGCCCGATGAAGCGCTCGGGGAAGATCGGCGCCGGCCGGCTCGCCGCGTCGAGACGCGCGAGCTGGTCGTCGTCGAGCACCACCGCCAGCGCGCCGAGATTGTCCTCGGCCTGCGCCAGCGTCCGCGCGCCCATCACCGGCGCGGTCACCGCGGGGTGGCGCAGCGTCCAGGCGAGCGCGACCTGCGAGCGCGACGCCCCTGTCTCGTCCGCCACCGCGCCGACCACCTCGGCGATCGCGAGCGAGCGCTCGTTGAGGTGCCCGGTCGAGGCGATCACGCCCTTGCGCGTCGCCGCGACGTCGGCGCCATTCTCGTCGGAGAGGTCGGCGCGCGTGTACTTGCCGGTGAGGATGCCGCCACCCAGCGGCGACCAGGGCAGCACGCCGAGCCCCAGCGCCTGCGCCATCGGCATCAGCTCGTGCTCGACGGTGCGCTCGACCAGGCTGTACTCGATCTGCAGCGCCACCAGCGGCGACCAGCCGCGCAGGTCGGCGATCGTCTGCAGCTGTGCCGCGCGCCACGCCGGCGTGTTGCACAGGCCGACATAGACCAGCTTGCCCGCGCGGACGAGATCGTCGAGCGCGCGCAGCACCTCGTCGGGCCCGGTCGTGAAGTCCCAGGCGTGGAGGTAGAGCAGGTCGATCCGGTCGGTGTCGAGCTGGCGCAGGCTGGCCTCGACCGAGCGCACCAGGTTGAGCCGGTGGTTGCCGCCCGAGTTCGGGTTCGCCGGGTCGCGCGCCATGGTGAACTTGGTGGCGAGCACCGCGCGCTCGCGCCGGCCGCGCAGGAAGCGGCCGAGCAGCCGCTCCGACTCGCCGTTGGTATAGTTCACCGCGGTGTCGATCAGGTTGCCGCCGCGGTCGAGATAGAGGTCGAGGATGCGGCGGGCCTCCGCCTCCTCGGCGCCCCAGCCCCAGTCGGCGCCGAAGGTCATGGTGCCGAGCGCGAGCGGCGAGACGCGCAGGCCGGAGCGGCCGAGCAGGCGATAGTCGGTGAGCGCGATGGGGGGTGTCATGGATCGTGGCTCCGTGTCGGGTTCGCGCCCGAGATGGCGTGGCCGACGCGGCGACGGTAACCGCTTCGTCCGCGAGGCTTGCCCGATCGTCCGCAGGCCGCGCCTGTTCGAATTTCTCGAACGGATTGCGCGACCTTATCGCGCTCCCCCGACTCGGTTCGCTGGCGTAACTCTCTGATCGCCGGACGCCTTCCGGCGACAGTCACGAGACAGGGAGCGAGCCATGCCGACGATCACCACGCAGGACGGGACCGAGATCTTCTTCAAGGACTGGGGCGCCAAGGACGCGCAGCCGATCATGTTCCACCACGGCTGGCCGCTGTCGTCGGACGACTGGGACAATCAGATGCTGTTCTTCCTGGCGCAGGGCTATCGCGTGATCGCGCACGATCGTCGCGGCCACGGCCGCTCGGCGCAGGTCGATCACGGCCATGACATGGCCACCTATGCCGCCGACGCCGCCGCGGTGGCCGAGCACCTTGACCTGCGCAACGCGATCCACATCGGCCACTCGACCGGCGGCGGCGAGGTCGCCGCCTATGTCGCGCGCCACGGCCTGCCGCAGGGGCGCGTCGCCAAGGCGGTGCTGGTCAGCGCGGTGCCGCCGATCATGGTCAAGACCGAGCGTTACCCCGGCGGGCTGCCGATCGAGGTGTTCGACGGGCTGCGCGCCGCGCTCGCCGCCGATCGCGCCTCCTTCTACCGCGACCTGCCCGCCGGCCCCTTCTACGGCTTCAACCGCGACGGCGCCGAGGTGAAGCCCGCGGTGGTCGACAATTGGTGGCGGCAGGGGATGACGGGCAGCGCCCAGGCGCATTACGAGGGCATCAAGGCCTTCTCCGAGACCGACCAGACCGACGACCTGCGCGCGATCACGGTGCCGACCTTGGTGCTGCACGGCGACGACGACCAGATCGTGCCCTATCAGAACGCCGGCGTGCTCTCGGCCGAGCTGCTGCCGAACGCGACGCTCAAGATCTATCCCGGCTATTCGCACGGCATGCTGACCGTGAACCACGAGGTGCTCAACGCCGACCTGCTCGCGTTCGTGCGGGGATGATCGTTCCGGTACGCTCCTCTTCAGGGAGCGTACCGGCGAGGTGCAGCGACGACGCGCCGGCGGGATCAACCATACCCGCCGGCGACCCCGCGCGAACAGGTCGGCATGGCGCGACGGCGCGGTGCGACACCGTCGCGGCGCCGTCACGCAAATCGCTATACCGGGTCGGTCCGATCACAGCGCAGGAGACCGACCGTGCCGATCTCGACCTACCGCCCTCGCCTGCGCGACCTGCGCCCGCTGGTGCCCGGCGCCGTCGCCACGCCGCCCGCGCCGACGCTCGCCCCCGCGCCGGCGCGCACCACCCCGGCGAGCGACTTCGCCGGCCGCGCCGGCTACGACCCCGCGCACCTGCCCGACTTCGCGGTGGCGCTGCCCTCCACCGCCGGCGTGCGCAGCGACGTGCGCGCGGTACCCGGGCGCGACGACGGCCGGCTCGATTACACGCACTTCTCGCTCGTCCTCTCCGCCAGCCGGCGTCTCGCGCTGTTCACTGCCGCCAACCTCGACGGCGCGCAGAGCGTATCGGTGCCGCGCGGCGGCGATCCCTGGGCGCTCGACGGGCGCCTCCCCGCCGAGGCGCAGGTCGGCGAGGAGCTGTACGCCGACAACGACTTCGACCGCGGCCACCTGGTACGGCGCGAGGATCCCAACTGGGGCACCGACGCCGCCACCGCCAACCGCGACACCTTCCACTTCACCAACTGCGCGCCACAGCTCTCCGCCTACAACCAGCAGACCTGGCTCGGGCTGGAGGATCTGGTGCTGGGTAACACGCGGCGCCAGCGCGAGCGCGCCAGCGTCTTCACCGGGCCGGTGTTCCGCGCCGACGACCCGGTCTATCGCGGCGTCGCCATCCCCTTGGCCTATTGGAAGGTGATCGCCTTCGTCCACGACGACGGCACGCCGTCCGCGACCGCCTATATGATCGACCATGACGTCGATCTCGGTCGCGTCGAGCTGATCTTCGGGCCGTACAAGACCTATCAGCGCTCGGTCGCCGCGGTGGAGCGCGCCACCGGGCTCGACTTCGGCGCGCTCGCGCTGCGCGACGGCTTCTCCAACGAGGAAGCCGCGACCGGCGCGCGGGTCGAGCGCGTGATCCGGGTCGCCGCCGACGTGCTGGTGTGACGCGCCGCCCGACCTCGCGTGCGCCGCGCCTATAATGAGCGCTGATGCCACGAGGGACGGGGTGATGACATGGGGGACGTAGCGCGGCTGGCGGAACGGTTCGCGGCGGCGCACCGGGGCGAGCCGCTCGATTATTCGGTCGACAGCTTGGCGGTGGTCGATCGCCTGCTCGACGCGCGGCGGCAGGCGAAGGGCAAGGCGGCGAGCGTCGCCGCCGAAGCGGGCTGCTATGTCGGCGAGGTGATCCGCCGCCATCTCGGCGGCCGCTGGCGCGACACGCCCGCGGCGCCGGTCAGGCGCGGCTTCCTCGGCCTGTTCGGCGGCGGCCGCCCCGTGTTCGCGCCGGTGCTCGATCTCGGCGTGATCACCGTCTCGCCGGTCGAGAAGGTCCGCGCGCGGCTGCGCGGCCCCAGCGAGGACACGATCGAGATCTATTACGAGGCGGTGGAGCGCACCATCATCCCGCGCGTGGAGGATCTGGCCTAGGACGCGCGCCGGCTGGCGACTCCGCCCGCGCGCTGAGGAGAGGCTGAGCCTGTCGAAGCCTCGTCTCGAAGCGCGATCCGGGCCGCGCCCCCCTCAGCCGAACGGCCGCTCGAGCGACTCCTGCGGCGGCGTGAACCAGGCCGCGCCGTCGGCGGTGACGCGGAAATGATCCTCCAGCCGCACGCCGTAGCGCTCGGGCACCACGATCATCGGCTCGTTGGAATAGCACATGCCCGGCTCCAGCGGGGTGCGGTCGCCGCGCACGAGATAGGCGGGTTCGTGGATCGAGAGGCCGATGCCGTGCCCGGTGCGGTGCGGCAGGCCCGGCAGCCGATAGCCCGGCCCGAGCCCGGCGCGCTCCAGCACCGTCCGCGCCGCGGCGTCCACCGCCTCGCACGTCACTCCCGGCCGCACCGCGGCGAAGGCGGCGGCCTGCGCCTCGCGCTCCACCGCGAAGGTCTCGTACACCTCGGGCGCGACTCGGCCGAAGGCGTAGGTGCGCGTGATGTCGGAATGGTAGCCGTGGACGCGGCAGCCGGTGTCGACCAGCACCAACTGGTCCTCCTCGAGCAGCTGGTCGCCCGGCAGGCCGTGCGGATAGGCGGTCGTCGCGCCGAACTGCACCGCGCAGAAGAAGGAGCCGCCCCCGCCGATCGCCTGGTGCGCCGAGTCGATGAAGCGCTTGACCGCGCTCGCCGCGATGCCGGGGCGCAGGATCGCGGCGGCGCGGCGCTGTACCTCCAGCGTCATCGCCTTGGCGGCGGCGAGGCAGGCGAGCTCGGCGGCGGACTTGACCATGCGGCAGCGGTCGATCACGGCCGCGCCGTCGCTCACCGCCAGCCCGACGCCGCGCAGCCGCTCGCCCCAGCCGAACGGCAGCAGTGGGTCGAGCGCGAGCCGCGCCCCCGGCGCGAGCGCGCGCGCCACCAGTGCGATCGGATCCTCGTCCTCCTCCCACAGCGCTGTCTCGGCCGGGATCGCCAGCTCGGCGGCGAGCGAGCCCTGCTCGAACGCGGGACAGATCATCAGCGGGTCGCCGCTGACCGGCAGCAGCAGCGCCACCATCCGCTCGCTCGCGCCCCAGCCTACCCCGGTGAAGTAGCGCAGGCTCGCGCCCGCACCGACCAGCAGCGCGTCGAGTCCGAGCGCCCCCGCCAGCGCGCGCGCGCGCGCCAGCCGGGCGAGATGCTCGGTCGCGGCGATCGGCGGCACCGCCGGGGCCGGGCGGATCGCGGCGAGCTCGGTGGCGGGGTCGGAGGTGCCGATGGTCATGCGAGCGTCCCGAAGCGGCGGAGATCGTAGGGCGCGAGATCGATCGCGGGCGCCGCGCCCGCGATCGTGTCCGCCAGCAGCTCGGCGGTGACCGGCGCGAGCGTCAGCCCGAGATGCTGGTGGCCGAAGGAATAGTACAGGTTGGCGGCACGGGTCGAGCGGCCGATCGCGGGGAGATAATCGGGCAGGGTCGGGCGTGCGCCCATCCACCGCTCGAACGGCGCGGCGAGCGGCAGCCCGAGCGCCGCGGCATGCGCCTCGAGCCGCTGCCACTTGCGCGGGTCGGGCGGCGCGTCGGCGCGCCCGAACTCGACGAACCCGGCGAGCTGGACTCGATCGGCGTAGCGCGTGGCGATGATCGAGCGGTCCTCGAAGACGAGCGGCGGCAGGTCGGCGGGCCAACCGTGGGCGGCGGCGCGGACGTGATAGCCGCGCTCGGCGATCAGCGGCGCGCGCTCGCCCGCCGCTGCCATCAGGGCGCGCGACCCCACCCCCGCCGCGACGACCACGTGATCGGCGGGATGGCCGGGCACCGCCACCCGATCGCCGGTACGCTCGAGCGTTGCCGTGCCGGTCGCACGCCGAACGCCGGCGGCGTCGAGCGCGGCGTCGAGCGCGACGGCGAGCCGGTCGAGGTCGCTCACCTGCCCGCTGCCGGCGAAGCGGATGGCGTCCGCCACGCCCGGCGCGAGCGCGCGCACGCGCGCCAGCGTCGCGGCGTCGGGCGCGTGAACCGTCGCGGTGCCGGTGTCTGCCGCCTGCCAAGCCGCGCGGCCGCGCGCCGCGCTGGCGTCGCTCTCCCAGGCGACGAGATGACCGTCCGCGCGCACCAGCGCAGGGTCGCCCAGCGCGCCGGCGAGCCGCTGCCACGCCGGCAACGCCTCGGCGAGCAGCGCGCCCAATGCGGCGCGCCCGCGACGGTATCGCGCCGGTCGCGACGCCCAGGTCAGCCGCAGCGCGAAGGGCAGCCAGTCGCGCGCCTGCGCGGGCGGCAGGCTGAGCGGCCCGCCGCGCCAGAACAATCGCCGCGGCACGCCGCGCAGCGTGGCGGGCGAGGCGAGCGGCTCGACCTGTTCGGTAGCGATATGGCCGGCGTTGCCCCAGGATGCGGCGGGCGCGGCAGCGCGCTGATCCAGCAGCGTCACCGCCGCGCCGCGATGCGCCAGCGCGAGCGCCAGCGTGCGCCCGACCACGCCGCCGCCGACGATCAGGATGCGCATCACCGGGTCATCCACACCGCTTCTCATCATCCACCCTATCGTATACGATGGCTCGTCACAAGTGGCTGGATTCACTCAACCGGCCTTGTTGATTGATCGTTAACTACGCATCTGGGATTATACGCCGATCGCGCACGTCCCCTGTGCCGCTCCGAGGACCGTCATGCCCGTTAGCATCATCGCCCGCACCCTGTCCGATCGCGTGTTTGAGATCGTGCGCGAGCGCATCGTCACCGGCGAGCTGCGCGGTAACATGCCGATCCGCCAGGACGCGCTCGCCAGCGAGCTGGGCGTCAGCAAGATCCCGCTGCGCGAGGCACTGGCGCGGCTCGAGCAGGAGGGACTGCTGACGAGCCAGGCCAATCGCGGCTATTCGGTGCAGCCGATGTCGGCGGCGCAGGCGGACGAGATCTTCGCGCTGCGCCTCTCGATCGAGCCGGCGGCCTCGGCGAGCGCGGCGATGGCGGCGGACGAGGCCGGGCGGCAGGGCGCACTGGCGGCGTTCCACGCGCTCGACGAGGCGGCGTCGAGCAACCTCGCCGAGGTGGCAGTGCGCAACCGCGTCTTCCACATCGCGCTGGTGCGCCCCGCCGGGCGGCGGCTGACCACCTCGCTGGTCGAGCGGCTCGGTATCCTGGCGGAGCGCTACACCGTCGCGCATCTCGCCCCCGCGGGCCGCGACGCGCGCGCGCACGTCGAGCATCAGGGGCTGATCGACAGCTGGATGGCGCGCGACGCCGCAGCGCACGAGCGGCTGCTCCACGATCATATCGCCGGAACGCTCGCCGACCTGCGCGCCCAGTTCGCGGCGGGTGCGGTCGCCGCTTAGAAGGTTCATACGCAGCGTAGGCTCGCCAGCGTCGCGCGCACCGCCTCCACCAGCGGGGTGTGCGGTTCCCGGCCCACCGTCGCCACCAGCCGGGCGTTGTCGAGTCGCAGCGGGCGCTGCCACAGATAGCGCATCTCCATCAGCTCGCGCGGCGTCTCCGCCACCAGTGCGGCGAGGCGCAGCTGCCACCACGGCAGCCGGCGGATCGGCACCGCGGGGTCGCCGAGCACGCGCACGATCGCCTCGACCATCTCTCGCCCGTCGGCGTCCCACTGGCCGTCCATATGGTAGCGCGCGAAGGCGGGCAGGTCGTCGCGATCGAGCAGTTGCGCGATCGTCTCGGCCACGTCGGGCAGATAGGCCCAAGCATGCCCGACCCCGCGCCGCCCGGGCTGGCGCACCACGCGCGGGCGCGCGCCGGGGGTCACCAGCCCCTGCGCGAACCAGTTGTTCGCCGCGCCCGGGCCGAAGAAGTCGCCCGCGCGCACGATCAGCACGGGCGCCGCGCCGCGCGCCGCCAGCGCCTCGAGGCGTCGCTCGAGCTCGACCCGGATCGCGCCCTTGCGCGTGACCGGCCGCTGGAGCGCGTCCTCCGCGACCAGCGGGAAGGCGTCGGGACCGTAATTGTAGACCGTGCCGGGCAGCACCACGCGGGCGCCGGTCGCGCGCGCCGCGGCGATCGTGCTGTCGAGCATCGGCAGCACCTGGCCGGCCCAGTCGCGATAGCCCGGCGGGTTGACCGCGTGGACGATCGCCGACGCGCCCACCGCGGCAGCGGCGACCGCGGCGGCGTCACGCGCGTCGCCGCGGAACGGCTCGCAGCGCGGGTCCAGCCGCGCCGCGTCGCCGCGCACCAGCGCGCGGACGCGCCAGCCGCGGTCGAGCAGCCGTCGCGCGGTGGCGCCGCCGATGCCGCCGGTAGCGCCGAGGATCAGGGCCAGTCGCTCGTTCATCACTATGCTCCTTGTTCGTGATGGGCAGATGATGGCGATCGTCCGGTTCATCGAAAATTGCCGATTACCGGTGGTCTGCTATACGGGAATGAATGAACGACAAGCCGAGCTGGGACGTCTATCGCAGCTTCGCCGCGGTGCTGCGGGAGCACTCGCTGTCGGCCGCGGCACGCGCGCTGGGGCTGACGCAGCCGAGCGTCGCGCGCCACGTCGCCGCGCTGGAGCAGGCGGTGGGCGGCGCGCTGTTCGTGCGCTCGCCGCGCGGCCTGTCGCCGACCGATCGCGCGCTGTCGCTGCGCCCGCACGCCGAGGCGCTTGTCGCCGCCGCGACCGCACTGCGCCGCGCCGGGACAGGATCGCCCGACGCGCCCGAGGGCGTGGTGCGGGTCAGCGCGAGCCAGGCGGTGGGCGTGTGGCACCTGCCGCCGATCCTCGCCGCGCTGCGCCGCGCCTACCCGCGGCTCGCGGTCGAGCTGTCGCTGAGCGACTCGGTCGACGATCTGCTCCAGCGCCACGCCGACGTCGCGGTGCGGATGGTCGAGCCGGTGCAGCAGGCGCTGGTGGCGCGGCGAGTCGGCGCGGTGCGGCTCGGCTTGCACGCGCACCGCGACTATCTCGCGCGACGCGGCACGCCCGCGACCGCCGCGGACCTGCGCGACCATGACCTGATCGGCCCCGACACCGAGACCGCCTTCACCCGCGCTGCGGCGGCGCGCTGGCTGCCGGGGCTCGACCGCGCCGCCTTCGCGCTACGCACCGACAGCGATGCCGCGCACGTCGCGGCGATCGCGGCGGGGTTCGGCATCGGCATCTGCCAGACCGCGGTGGCGCGGCGCGATCCGGCGCTGGTGCGCGTGCTGCCTCAGGCGCTCGACGTCGCGCTGCCGCTGTGGATCGTGATGCACGAGGACCTGCGCGGCGGGGCGCGCTATCGCGCCGTGTTCGACGCGCTGGCGGACGGGCTGGCGCAGGTCGTTGCGGCCGATCGGGCGATCACTGCGCCGGGATGAAGTAGGGCGTGTGATGTTCCCAGCTCTTGAAATCGGCGCAGCCAGTAAGCGCGCCGTTTCCCGGATCGTTGGTGTTGAAATGTGGCAGCGCCTTGCCGCCCGCGGTGCGCTGGGTGAGCAGCAGCGCATACCAGGCGGAGCAGGCCTGCGGCGTGACATTGCCGTCGGCGCTGCTGAGGTTGCAGATGGCCGTGATGGCGATGCCTCTGCCGTTCGACACGCCCATGTAGACATAGCCGTTGCCGCCGACGCCGAGATAGGCGTGCGGATCCGCGTCGCAGTAGAAGCTGGCGGCGCGCGCCGCCGGCGCGGCGACGTTCAGGACGACGAGCGCTAGCGCCGCTGCGATGGTCCGGGCCTCACGTATCGGCGTCCAGCGGGATGATCGTAAGGCCGTTGAGCGGCACGACCACCACGCCGGTCGGCCTCATCACGGCGGCACCGTCACCGGTGTCGTCACCGGCGCGGTTCGCACCGGTCACTGTATAATTGGTACGGTTGCCGGCGGGATCATATTGGATCTTGGTCGTCACTGTCGCGCCGTCGGTGGAGACGTCGCTCTGCACCAGCCGCCCGAGCGCGTCATAGGTATAGGTGGTGACGTTCGCCGGCGGGGAGATGGGTGGTGCCGGGGAACTCACTGGGGCCGGGAGCTTCTGAGTGTCGTCTGGGTTTCCGAAGTGCCATTTTCCGCCATCCGATGCCCTTGGGGAAGGCGCTCTGGCCGGTTCCTGTGAGGGCTGCTGGCCCGCCACGGGCGCCGCGATCGCGAACAAAAGAATCAGAAGTAGTTGCACGTGAGACTCCGACGGCAGCGTCACCGTCTTCATTGTAGAGCAGCCACGAAGTGAACGTCGGCATCCTCGACTTCGGTGACCCGCTATGTCGATCCTTGCTCGTCGTCGCGCGATGCGGCCCAAAAAGGGGAGCGAAGACCCGCGCTGCCCGCACACCTCCTATGATGAATTGATCATAGGAGATCGCGCGATGTCCGACGCAGCCGTTCGTCTGATCCGCCACCGGGCCTTCCTGATGGGGCCGGCGTGCTGCGCTCTCGCGCTCGCGGTCGTCACTGCGAATCCCGCGGCGGCGGACAACAGCTACAATACGAACAGCAGCGGGCAACTCAGTGAGGTGCTGACCTACACAAGTGACACGACGATCCTGTTCGCCTTCCCTAACATGCCCAAGGTCCCGAACTGCACGGGCAGATATTTCGTCATCCCCGCCGACCAGGGGCTCGCGCGCGAGCAGGAACTCAGCCGCCTGCTGACCGCCTATACGACGCACGAGTTCGTCAACATCGGCTTCGACGGCCAGACCTGCGGCCCGAATGGCTACATCCTGGTCTACCGCGTCGGCTGAGAACCCGCCGCGCGCCCTTTCCCTCGCCCCCTCAGCGGAGTAGGAGCGGCGGGCGATGACCACTGCCGCTCCCCTCCTGCCCCCGGCCGATTGGCGCGACTTCCTCGCGCTGACCAAGCCGCGCGTGATGACGCTCGTCGTTTTCACCGGCCTGTGCGGGATGCTCGCGGCGCCGGTCGCGGTCGATCCGGTGCTGGGCTTCACCGCGATCCTGTGCATCGCGCTCGGCGCGGGCGCGGCGGGGGCGCTCAACCAATGGTACGAGGCCGATCTCGACGCGGTGATGAAGCGCACCGCGGCGCGCCCGCTGCCGGCGGGGCGGATGGAGCGCCAATCCGCGTTGCACTTCGGCGTCGGGCTCGGCGCCTTCTCGGTGATCCTGATGGGGCTGGCGGTCAATCTCGCCGCGGCGGCGATCCTGGCGGTCTCGATCCTGTTCTACGTGCTGATCTACACCGTGTGGCTGAAGCGGCGCACGCCGCAGAACATCGTGATCGGCGGCGCCGCGGGCGCCTTCCCGCCGCTGATCGGCTGGGCCGCGGCGACGGGCGAGGTCGCGCTGCTGCCGCTGCTGCTGTTCGCGCTCGTGTTCCTGTGGACGCCGCCGCACTTCTGGGCGCTCGCGCTGTTCGTGAAGACCGATTACGCCAACGCGGGCGTGCCGATGCTCCCCGTGGTGGCGGGCGAGCGCGTGACGCGGCGCCAGATCGGTCTGTACACGATCCCGATGGCGCTGGTGGCCCTGGCGCCCTGGCCGCTCGGGCTGGCCGGGCCCGTCTACGGCGTGGTCGCGACCGCGATGACCGCGGTGTTCGCGCTGCTCGCGGCGCTGGTCGCCGCCGGGCGGACCAGCGCGGTGAAGCCGATGCGCCACGAGAAGCAACTGTTCGGCTTCTCGATCCTGTACCTGTTCGTCGTGTTCGGAGCGCTCGTGGTGGATCGGTGGGTGGCATGACGCCGGAGGAACAGAAGCTCGTCCAGCAGCGGCAGAAGGCGCGCGCGATCGTGGTGGCGCTGCTGCTCGCCGCCTTCGTGGTGCTGATCTTCTTCATCACGATCGCCAAGATCCACCAGGGCATGGGGCATTGAGCGTGCCGCGGTCATTCCTGGGGCTCTCGCGCACCGGCCGCACCGCGCTGCTGGCGGTGCTGGGCATCTGCTTCATGACCGGGCTCGCCTTCGCCAGCGTGCCACTCTACCGCCTGTTCTGCCAGGCGACCGGGCTCAACGGCACCACCGGCCGCGCCGAGCGCGCGCCCGGCGGGGTGCACCGCTCGATCACGATCGCCTTCGACGCCAACACCAGCCCCAAGCTGCCGTGGCGCTTCCAGCCTGAGCGCGAGCAGGAGGTGGTGGAGATCGGCGCGCGCGACATGGCCTTCTTCGCCGCCACCAGCCGCGCCGCGCAGGAGACCACCGGCACCGCGACCTACAACGTCACCCCCGCGATCGCCGGCAAATATTTCACCAAGATCCAGTGCTTCTGCTTCACGCAGCAGACGCTGAAGGCGGGCGAATCGCAGCGCATGCCGGTGATCTTCTACGTCGATCCCGCGATCCTCACCGATCCGGACACCAAGGACGTGCAGACGATCACGCTCTCCTACACATTTTACCCGGTGGATTCCGCCGGACGAGCGGGCTAGACGAGAGCCGATAAGCGTAACGGGGAGAGCCGCGCATGGCGGGTGCCAAGAACCACGAGTACCACATCCTGCCGCCCAGCCCCTGGCCGCTGCTCAGCTCGATGGCGGCGCTGGTGCTGGCGACCGGCGGTATCATGTACATGCATTCGGCGACGGCCGGCGGCTGGGTCTTCCTGATCGGCCTCGCCGCGGTGCTGTTCTGCATGTACGGCTGGTGGCACCAGGTGATCCGCGAGGCGCATGCCGGCGACCACACGCCGGTAGTGCAACTCCATTTCCGCTACGGCATGATCCTGTTCATCGCCTCCGAGGTGATGTTCTTCGTCGGCTGGTTCTGGGCCTTCTTCGACTTCTCGCTGTTCCCGACCGCGATGTCCTTCGTCGACGGCCAGGTGGAGCGCGCCGCCGAGGGCGCCGCGGCGATCGCCGCCCAATGGCCGCCCAAGGGGCTGGAGGTGATCAATCCCTTCGAGTTCCCGCTGCTCAACACGCTGATCCTGCTGTGCTCGGGCACCACGGTGACGTGGGCGCACCACGCGCTGATCCACGACCAGCGCGGCGGCGAGAAGCGCGGCTTCTGGGGCCTGCTCGGCGTGGGCGACCGCGACGGCGTGCTCAAGGGCTTGTGGCTGACGGTGGTGCTCGGCGTGCTGTTCAGCAGCATCCAGGCCTACGAGTACATGCACGCGCCGTTCCCGTTCAAGGGCATCAACTACGGCGCCGCGTTCTTCATGGCGACCGGCTTCCACGGCTTCCACGTCCTGGTCGGCACGATCTTCCTGATCGTCAACCTGATCCGCGCCTACAACGGCGCCTTCACGCCGCGGCAGCATTTCGGCTTCGAGGCGGCGGCCTGGTACTGGCATTTCGTCGACGTGGTGTGGCTGTTCCTGTTCGTCACCATCTACGTCTGGGGTGGCTGGGGCGCGCCGGTCCACGCGGGCTGAGGCATATGTCGAGCGAGGAGCGGATCGCGCCGCGCCCGCTCGACGTCGGGCTGAAGGGCCTCTGCCCGCGCTGCGGCGCGCCGACATTGTTCGCGGGCCTGTTGCGCTTCGCCGAGCGGTGCGGCGCCTGCGGGCTTCGCCTCGCCGACTTCAACGTCGGTGACGGCCCCGCCGCTTTCCTCACCCTGATCTGGGGCACGATCGTGGTCGCGCTGGCAATCACGCTCGAGCTCTCGTTCGGTCCGCCGTGGTGGGTCCATGCGCTGCTGTGGGTGCCGCTGACGCTCGCGGGCGTGATCGGCTCGCTGCGGCTGGCGAAGGGCTGGCTGATCGCGGCCGAGTATCGCAACGCCGCGCGCGAGGGGCGCGTGGCGGAATGAGGCGGGTGCCGCTCGTGCCGACGCTGCTGGTCGCGCTCGCCGCGGCGGCGATGGTGGCGCTGGGGCTGTGGCAGCTGCTCGAGCGCAAGCCGCAGAAGGAGGCGCTGCTGGCGCAGCTCGCCGCCAACCCGCGCCTGCCACCGGTCGCCTTCCCGCGCTTCCCCGACGAGACGCTGCTGTTTCGCCGGGCGAGCGCCTTCTGCCTCCAGCCGGTCGGGTTAGAGCGCGCGGGGGCGGGCGCGGCGGGGTTCCGCGTGATCGCGATGTGCCGAACCGGGGCGGAGGGGCCGGGATTGCGCGTGCAGATCGGCACGACGCGGGACGTCAAGACCAAGCCGGCGTGGCGCGGCGGCGAGGTGCGCGGCTGGATCGCGCACGCGCCCGACGCGCGCCCGCTGATCGCGACGGTGATGGCACCGCGCGCGCGCGAGCTGATGCTGGTGAGCGACCGCCCCGCGGCGGGTCTGGCGGCGAACGCGCCGCCCGATCCCGCGAGCGTGCCCAACAACCACCTCGCCTATGCGGTGCAGTGGTTCCTGTTCGCGGGGGTCGCCGTCGTGGTCTACGTCGTCGCGCTGCGGCGGCGGGGGGACGGGCGGACGAACCCTCAAGATCCTCCCCGCTAGCGGGGAGGGCGACCGCCGCGAAGCGGTGGTGGAGGGGGCTCTCCATGACCGCTGCACCATGGGGAGAGCCCCCTCCACCACCGCGCTAGCGCGCGGCGGTCCCCCGTTCCGGGAGGAGTTGACTCACCTCACCCGCTCAGATCCCCGCCCACCAATCGTAGTCGACATTGTCTTCCCAATAGCCGCCGCGCCCCTTGCCGACGCCGGCGAGTGACTCCACCGCGGTGACGCGCATCAGATATTTGGCCTGCTTGTATCCCAGCTGGCGCTCCACCCGCAGCCGCAGCGGCGCGCCATGGCCGACGTCGAGGAAGCGGTCGTTCATCGCCCAGGCCAGGATCGTCTGCGGGTGGAAGGCGTCCACCAGGTCGATCGATTCATAATAGGGCGCCCCGCCGTAATAGTCCGCGCAGGTGAACACGACGTAGCGCGCGCGGTCGCTCAGCCCCGCGGCGCGTAGCACGTCGGCGAGCCGCGGCCCCTGCCATTTGCCGATCGCGCTCCACCCCTCGACGCAGTCGTGCCGCGTGATCTGCGCGCGCTGCGGGAAGGCGCCGAGGTCGCTCAGCGACAAAGCGAGCGGCCGCGCCACCAGCCCGTCGACCGTCAGCCGCCAGTCGGCGAAGCGCCCGGCGCGCAGCGCGGCATAGGCGTCGGTGCCCGGGTCGCGCGTGCCGTTGGTGCGGAAGCGCGGCGACATCTGATCGGGGCGGAACTCGGGCGCGAGCGCGTCGCGGTCGAACAAGGCGCGCTGGAGGCCGCGGTGGATGTCCTCGCCCTTGAACAAGATCGTGCGCACCGTGGGCCGCTCGATGACGCGGTCGCACGCGCCGAGCAGCAGCGCGCTCCCCCCCACCGCGCCGCGCGCGAGCAGCTGACGCCGGCGCAGCATCATTCGGGCACCCGCCACCAGCCGGTGATCATCGAGCGCAGCTCGTTGCCGACCCCGGCGAGGATCACCAGCGTCAAGTGCACCACCGTGAACAGCGCCAGTCCCGCCATCGCGAGGAAGTGGAGCGAGCGCGCTGACTGGCGCCCGCCGAACAGCTCGAGCAGCCACGGCCATGCCGCGTCCATCCCCGGCGAGAGCGCCAGCCCGGTGAGGATCACCAGCGGCAGCAGCACGAAGATCACCGCGACATAGCTCAGCTTCTGCAGCACGTTATATTCGCCCGGTGCCTCGGGATCGTGGAAGCGCAGGTCGAGGTGCGCGCGCACGTCGGCGGCGATGTGGTGCGGCGCGAGGTCGCGGCGGCGCAGGCGCAGGTCGCGCGGGATATGGCGGTTGAGCAGGCTCACGATCAGGTAGCCGAGCAGCGAGAAGGCCAGCACCAACGCGAAGAACAGGTGCCAGCGCCGCGAGATCGCGAGATTGTAGTTGGCCGGGATCGTCAGCCAGGCGGGAAAGCGCGGCAACTGCGCCCAGGCATGGTCGAAATTGGCGCCGTAGCGTCCCCAGTAGAGCCGGGGATGCGCGTTGGAGATGCCGAGCCCCGAGCCGATCAGCACGAACACGGCGACCGCGTTGAGCCAGTGCCACAGCCGCGTGGCGAGCCGGTGGCGATGAACGGCAGTTGCACCCATGCCCCTGTCCTAGCAGAGGTTAGCCTATGACCGAATGGCATTTCTACGAGCCCGCCCGGGGCCACGGCCTTCGCCACGACCCGCTCAACGCGATCGTCGCACCGCGCCCGATCGGCTGGATCAGCACCGTCTCGCATGACGGCGTGCGCAACCTGGCGCCGTACAGCTTCTTCAACCTGTTCAACTACAAGCCGCCGATCGTCGGGTTCTGCTCGGTGGGGGCAAAGGACTCGCTGGCGAACGCGCGCGAGACCGGCGAGTTCGTGTGGAACCTGGCGACGCGTGACCTCGCCGAGGCGATGAACGCCTCCTCCGCGATGGCGCCGCCCGACGTGGACGAGTTCGCGCTCGCGGGGCTGGAGACGCTCCCCTCCGCCAGGGTGCGCCCGCCGCGCGTCGCGGCGAGCCCGGTGCAGTTCGAGTGCGTCGTCACCCAGGTGGTACAGCTCGAGGCGCGGCACGGCGATCGGCTGCCCTCGTGGCTGGTGCTCGGCGAGGCGGTGGCGGTGCACGTCGATCGCGCGCTGATCGACGACGGCGTCTACCAGACCGCGCGCGCGCGCCCGATCACCCGCGGCGGCGGCCCGGCCGATTATTTCGAGATCACGCCCGAGCAGCTGTTCCGGCTGGAGCGGCCGAAGGGCTGAGCGACGGGAGAGCTGCGATACCAGCTTGGAGTCGCACGCCGCGGAAATCGCCGAGCAGCGGGAGATTGTCGCGCCTGCTCTCCCCACCGGCGGGCTCCTGCGCACGCAGGAGCCCGGAGCCACGAGCGCCCTTCCTGCAACCCTCGACTCCGGCGTCGTCCCGGGCACGCCGGTCAGCAAGCGATCGTTTTACGCCACCGGCTCCGTACCGACCGTCGCGACGATCACCGAGAAGACCAGCCCGTTGTCGGCGTCGACCAGCTCGACCCGCCAGTCCTGGCCGCGCAGCAGCGCATCGACCTCGTCGCGCATCACGTCGGCGGCGAAGCGCACCGCCGCCACGCGGGCGTCCGCCAACGTTCTGTATTCCTGGCCGATCGTGTCGGGATGCGAGACGCCGTCGCGCACGTTGAAGAAATAGCGCTGCATCAGCGGCTCCTTTCCCGACCAGCTACCCTTGCTCTCGATCAAGGGTCCTCAATGAAGGTTAGGAAGGTTGCCGTTTCTCCCGCGCACGCCGCGAGCATCGTTCGGTCGAAGTGAGTGCGCGCGCGACGTCGGCGCCTAGGCTCAGCCGCCCGTCGCCTTCGACGGAGTCGCGCATGGCCGATCCCAGGCTGCCGAGCCGGCGCGCGCTGCGCCTCCCGGCGATCCTCGCCGCCTTCGTCGCGGCGCTGTGGCTCATCGTCTTCGTCGGCGATGATATCGCGCATTATCGCTCGCTGGCGACGCAAGAGCGCGGCGGGGTGCCGCGCGGCCTCAGCCGTAGGCGCGCCAGAAGAACACCGCGGTGGTGGCGGCGGTGACCAGGATCGTCCAGCCGCGCACCACGCCCGCGGGCAGTCGCTTGCCCACGCTCGCGCCGGCCCAGCCGCCGAGGATCCCGCCCAGCAGCATCGGCGCGCCCGCCTGCCAGCGCACCAGTCCAGTGGTGATGAACACCAGCGCCGCCGCGCCATTCGCCATCGCCAGCATCAGCGTGCGCGGCGCGAACAGCGCGCGCGGGCTGGCGCCGGCAAGCAGGCCGTAGGTCGCGGTCAGCATGATCCCGACCCCGCCGCCGAAATAGCCGCCATAGGTGCCGAGCAGCGCCTGGGCGACGAACAGGCTGCGCCGCCCGATCGTGACCCGCCGCGCCAGCCACACCGCCCCGGCCGGGCCGAGCACGATCGCGACCAGCGCCACCAGCAGCAGCCACGGCACGATCAGGTCGAAGGCGCGGCTGGGCGTCACCACCAGCAAGGTGCTGCCGACCAGCCCGGCGACGAAGGTCACCGCCGCCAGCCGGCGCAGCGACACGCCTGCGACCGGGCCGAGCTCGTCGCGGAAGCTCCACACGCTCGCGCCCGCGCCGGGCAGCAGCGCGACGTTCGAGGTGGCGTTGGCGACATTGGCGGGCAGGCCGAGGCCGAGCAGCGCCGGCAGCGTGGCGAAGGTGCCGCCGCCCGCGAGCGCGTTCATCGCGCCGCCGACCGCGCCCGCCCCGGCCGCCAGCGCGACCGCACCCCACTCAGCCAAGCGCCGCCTGCTTCTCCGCCGCGATCCGGTCGAGCTCGGCGCGGCTCTTCTTCTCGGCCGCGGTCTTGAGCTGGCCGCAGGCGGCATCGATGTCGCGGCCGCGCGGGGTACGCACCGGCGCGGAGATGCCGCCCTCGAAGATGATCTCGCTGAAACGGCGCACGCGCTCGGGCGTCGACGTCTCGTAAGCCGCACCGGGCCAGGGATTGAACGGGATCAGGTTGACCTTGGCGGGCAGCTGATAGTGGCGCAGCAGCCGCACCAGCTCGTGCGCCTCCGCGTCCGAGTCGTTCTTGTCCTTGAGCATCACATACTCGAACGTGATCCGGCGCGCGTTGTTGGCGCCGGGATAGTCGGCGCACGCCTGGAGCAGCTGCTCGATGCCGTATTTGCGGTTGAGCGGCACGATCTCGTCGCGCACCTCCTTGGTCACCGCGTGCAGCGACACCGCGAGATTCACCCCGATCTCCTCGCCCGCGCGCGCCATCATCGGCACCACGCCCGAGGTGGAGAGCGTGATGCGGCGCTTGCTGAGCGCGAGGCCGTCACCGTCCATGACGAGCTTGAGCGCGTCGCGCACCGCGTCGAAATTGTAGAGCGGCTCGCCCATGCCCATCATCACGATGTTGGTGAGCATGCGGCCCTCGGGCTGGCTCGGCCACTCGCCGAGCGAGTCGCGCGCCAGCATGACCTGGCCGACGATCTCGCCCGCGGTCAGGTTGCGCACCAGCCGCATCGTGCCGGTATGGCAGAAGGTGCAGTTGAGCGTGCAGCCGACCTGGCTCGACACGCAGAGCGTGCCCCGATCGGCGTCGGGGATGAACACCGCCTCGTAATCCTGCCCGTCGGGCGAGCGCAGCAGCCACTTGCGCGTGCCGTCGCTGGAGACCTGCGCCTCCACCACCTCGGGGCGGCCGATCACGAAGCGCTCGGTCAGCCACGGATGCTGCGCCTTCGCGATGTCGGTCATCAGCGCGAAGTCGGTGGCACCGCGATTGTACATCCAGTGCCAGATCTGCTTGGCGCGCAGCTTGGCCTGCCGCGGGTCGAGCCCGGCGGCGGCGAGCGTCTCGCGCAGCTGGTCCTTGGACAGGCCGATCAGGTCGATGCGACCGTCGGGGCGCGTCGCCGCGGCGCGCGGGACGGGCACGGGATCGATGTGCCCGGGGATGGGCATGGGGGCGGCCGGCTCTGTCAGCATCGCGCGCACATAGGCGATGTGCGTGGGTTTTTCCAGTTCGGTGTGGGGCAAGAGAGCTGCGTCGTAGAAGGCGTCGGTCGATCCTCCCCCGTGGGGGAGGTGGCAGCGCGAAGCGCTGACGGAGGGGTGACCCGGTCGGCGAGTGTCGCAGGACTCGCCACCGCTGACACCCCTCCGTCAGGCCTGCGGCCTGCCACCTCCCCTTGCAGGGGCGGATCAGTCATGGGCCAACAGGCTTCACTCTCTCCCTATGGGGGCAGCACCCTTAGCCGCCCGCACACCCCAGCTGCGCCGCGTCGATCGCGGTCGGCGCGCCAGCGAGCGTGTAGCTGTCCGCGATCGGCCGTCCCGCGCGGTCGGCGGTGGTGAGCGTCATCAGCCGCCCCGCGCGCAGCGCCGCGACGATCGCGCGGTCGGTCGCGGCGTCGGGCGCGCGCGCGCTCGTCACGTCGCCCGCCAGCGCGAAGCGGCGCTCGCCCACCGCCAGCGTCACGCGCGCATCGTCGCCGCGCGGGCGCGACAGACGGAAGTAGACGCTGGGCGTGCGCGTCGCCCTCGCGCGCGCTACCACGCTGGCGAAACCGCCGCGGCGATCGGTGGTGCCGTCGTCGCGCACCGGCTGCGCGACCGCGAAGCAGCGCGGCGGCTCGCCCTCGCGCAACGCCGCCCAGCGCTGCCACACGCCGAGCGCTCCGCGCTCCGCCGCCAGTGCCAGCGCCGCCGCGATCAGCATGACCCTGCCCCCATCCGCGCCTCCTCGCCCCACCTAGGGAGCGCTGTGGCCCGAGAGCAACGGTTTTTCCTGTTTATGTGAGGTTCATGCAACGACGCGCGCGTTAACTAATTGACCCCCCACGCCCCAGGGTCGGGGCGAGAGGACTGGAGTGAGACATGCGTAAGCTTGCATTTGCCACCGCCGCGGCCGCGTTCGGCGTCGCGCTGGCAACCCCCGCGCTGGCACAGAACGGCGACTTCAGCGGCCCGCGGCTCGAGGCGCTCGCCGGCTACGACAATCTGCAGGACGGCGGCGACGGCGACTCCGAGGGCCGCGAGGGCTTCACCTATGGCGCGCTGCTCGGCTACGATTTCCAGCGCGGCAACATCGTCTACGGGATCGACGGCGAGATCACCGACGCGACCACCAAGAGCCGCAGCTACAACGAGGTGACCGCGGGCGACCGCTTCTCGGTCGAGGCGGGGCGCGACCTTTATATCGGCGGACGGCTCGGCTACGTGATCTCGCCCGCGGCGATGATCTACGCCAAGGGCGGCTACACCAACGCGCGCGTCGAGAGCCGCTACCAGCCCAATACCGGCGCGGACAACGAGCTGGTCGACAAGGCCGACCTCGACGGCTTCCGCCTCGGCGCCGGGCTCGAGTACAAGCTCACCCCGACCGCCTTCGTGAAGGGCGAGTATCGCTACTCGCATTACGGCGAGATCGAGGGCTATAACATCGACCTCGACCGTCACCAGCTGATGGCCGGCCTCGGCATCCGCTTCTGATGATCGTCGGGCGGGGCGGGCGGAACCGAGGCGATCGTGTTCCTGCGCACGCAGGAGACCAGAGCCGACAGCGCCGGCCTGCGTGACCCTGGGTTCCCGCCTGCGCAGGAACACGAGGCTCACCACGCCCTCATATAGACGCGAAGGGTCGGGGCGCTTGCTCCGGCCCTTCACTTTTGGCTAGGACGAGTCGGCCAATTGCCCCTGGTGAGTGACCTGCGGGCCCGGGGGACGTGACGATGAAGGCGACGATCGAACGCGCGACGCTGCTCAAGGGGCTGAGCCACGTGCAATCGGTGGTGGAGCGCCGCAACACCATCCCGATCCTCTCGAACGTGCTGCTCGAGGCCACGGCCGAGGGCCAGCTGCGGCTGATGGCGACCGACCTCGACCTCCAGATCAACGAGAGCGTCCCGGCCGCGGTCGACCAGCCCGGTGCCACGACCGTCTCGGCGCACACCCTGTTCGACATCGCGCGCAAGCTGCCCGAGGGATCTCAGGTCTCGCTCGCCGCGGCCGAGGGCCGCGTCACGATCGTGGCGGGGCGCGCGCGCTTCTCGCTCGGCACGCTGCCGCGCGACGATTTCCCGGTGATCGCCGAGGGCGAGCTGCCGGTCCAGTTCGAGCTGCCGGTCGATACGCTCAAGCAGATCATCGACAAGACACGCTTCGCCATCTCCACCGAGGAGACGCGTTATTATCTCAACGGCATCTTCCTCCATGTCGCCGAGGGCGTGCTCAAGGCGGCGGCGACCGACGGCCACCGGCTGGCGCGCGTGACGGTCGACCAGCCCGAGGGCGCCGCGGACATGCCCGACGTGATCGTGCCGCGGAAGTGCATCGCCGAGCTGCGCAAACTGCTCGACGAGGTGGACGGCTCGGTCGGCGTGTCGCTGTCGGGCACCAAGATCCGCTTCGATCTCGGCAGCGCGATCCTCACCTCCAAGCTGATCGACGGCACCTTCCCCGACTACAGCCGCGTGATCCCGACCGCCAACGACAAGATCCTCAAGCTCGATCCCAAGAGCTTCATGCAGGGCGTCGACCGCGTCTCGACCATCGCCACCGAGAAGACGCGCGCGGTGAAGATGGCGCTGGATCGCGACAAGATCACGCTGTCGGTGACCAGCCCGGAGAACGGCACTGCCGCCGAGGAAGTACCGGGCGACTACGCCGCGATGCCGTTCGAGATCGGCTTCAACAGCCGCTATCTGCTCGACATCCTCGGCCAGATCGACACCGACCTGGTGGAGGTCCACCTCGCCGACGCCGCCGCGCCGACGCTGATCCGCGAGAACGACAAGAGCCCCGCACTCTACGTGCTGATGCCGATGCGGGTGTGAGGCGCGGGCAGGCGGCAGTGTAAGCACCGATTGGGCCGAGCGATGTAGCGATCAACATCGGCCTTATTCGTAGCTTCATCGACACTTTCTGTGGCGCGCGCCCGCGCGACCACGCGGGAAGGCGGCTGGTCCGCCCCGCGACCACTACCTGCGCCCTTTTCGTCCATGAAGTTTCAACCGAGACGCGCGCGCGAGCGGGTGACGTCGCGCCCCCGCACGCCGAGCCTTTCCAGCGCGTGAGAACGCTTCCAGAATAATCTGATTATATGCTTTCTTTTATCAACGGTGCACGGTACTCCTGCCCGTAAGCCGCTGAAAAAGCGGTCACGGGAGAGACAGAATGACAATCAGGGACTCTGCGTCCGTGCTCGCGGTGGCGTGCGCGCTCAGCTGGACATCGGCCGCTTGGTCCCAGGATCGGGCGACATCGACGCAGGAGGCCCCGCCGTCGAGTGACGGCCAAGTCGCCGCCGCCGACGCGAGTGCACCCCCGGCCGTCGGCGAGGAGGACATCGTCGTCACCGGCCTGCGCCGCAGCGTCCAGGGGGCGCAGGCACTCAAGCGCGACTCCGACCAGATCCTCGATGCGGTCGTCGCCGAGGACATCGGCAAGCTGCCCGACAACAACGCCGCCGAGGCGCTGGCGCGGATCACCGGCGTGCAGGTGTCGCGCTCGCAGGACGAGGCCAACGGCGTCTCCGTACGCGGCCTGCCCGACGTCACCACCACCTTCAACGGGCGCGAGCTCTACACCGCCGAGGGGCGCCAGGTGGCGTTCCAGGATTTCCCCGCCGCCTCGCTCGCCGGGCTCGAGGTCTACAAGGCGACCACCGCCGATCTGGTCGAGGGCGGCATCGCCGGGCTCGTCAACGTGCGCTCGCGCCGTCCGTTCGACTTCGACGGCTTCGAGATCGCCGGCTCGATCCGCGGCATCTACGGCGACCAGGCGCGCAGGGTCGATCCGCAGGGCAGCCTGTTGGTCACCGATCGCTTCGACACGCCGATCGGCGAGTTCGGCGCGCTGATCAACGTGTCCTACACGCAGACCAACTATCTCACCTCGGCGCGATGGGACAGCGGCGACGTCGACACGCCGGTCGACGGCCAGGTGATCACCACCCCCGGCGTCGGCCGCGACTTCAAGATTCCGGAATCGGTCGGCATCTTCTACAACAACGGCAAGCGCTGGCGCCCGTCGGTAAACGGCTCGCTGCAGTGGCGCCCGGCCGCCAACGTCGAGCTGTACCTGGAGGGCCTCTACCAGGGCTATCGCGGCCGCGAGCAGAACAGCGAGCTCGCGATCCGGCTGCGCAACGGCAACCCGACCTTCAGCAACGTCGTGCTCGACGAGGACGATCCGGGCAAGGTCAAGAGCCTCACCCGCTCGGGCGGCGAGGGCTCGATCGGCACCGACCTGTTTCGCGGCGTGCCGCACAGCACCACCAACACCTATCAGTTCGCCGGCGGGGGCAGCATCAAGGGCGAGCACGCCAGGTTCAGCACCGACCTCGCCTATACCGACACGCGCAACTATTTCACCGACTACGGCTTCGATTTCGCCGCGCGCGACCCGGCGACCGCCGACATCAGCTTCGACATCGACCGCGACTATGGCGGGGTCGAGTTCTCGCTGCCGGGCTTCGACCTGACCGACCCGAACAATTACGTCATCCGCGGCATCTTCGACCGGCGTCGCGAAGGGCGCGGCTCGGGCTGGCAATGGCGCAACGATCTCGAGCTCGACTTCGATCTCGACGGGATCGACAAGATCCAGTTCGGCACGCGCTTCACCACGCGCAAGAGCAGCTTCGCCGACGGCACGCGCTACGCCAACATCCGCGCGCAGCGCGTGCCGCTGACCGCGGCGCCGATCGGCATGGGCGGGCTGGTGAAGGAAGGTTTCCGCGGCAGCGACGCGCAGCCGACGCGGCAATGGTACGCCCCCAGCGGGCAGGACGTCTTCAACAACATCGAGGCGCTGCGCGCCTTCGCGCAGGACCGTCTGCGGATCAGCAACCTCGGCAACGCCGACCAGCGCCCCGAATTGTGGGACCCGGCACTGCCGCCCTATACCACGCAGTTCGCCGCGGACGAGAAATCCTATGCCTTCTATGGCCAGCTTCACTACGCCTTCGAGCTCGGCGGCCTCCCGCTCGACGGCGTGGTCGGCGCGCGCGTCGTCAACACCACGATCCAGACGGTCGGGCTCGGCTCGGTCGACGGCGACGTGCGCCTCACCGACGATCGCAAGAATTACGTCGACGTGCTGCCCAACGTCAGCCTGCGCGCGCGGCTGACCGACCAGCTCCAGTTCCGCGCCTCCGCCACCGAGACGCGCACGCGCCCCACCTTCGGCCAGAGCAATCCCGCCTTCGTGCTCCAGCGCGACTCGGTGAATCTGGGCGACTATAACGGCAGCAGCGGCAACATCGACCTCGAGCCGATCCAGTCGAAGAACTACGACGTCTCGCTGGAATGGTATTTCAGCCGCACCGGATCGCTGACCGGCGCGGTGTTCCGCCGCGACCTCAAGGGCTTCATCAGCAACTACACGGTGTTCCAGCAGGTCCCCGGCTTCGGCAACATCCAGGTGACCCGCCCCGAGAATGCCGGCGCTGGACGCATCCAGGGCGTTGAGCTGGCCTTCACCACCTTCTTCGACTTCCTGCCCGGCGTGTTGAGCGGCTTCGGCACCCAGCTCAACGGCACCTATCTCGACGGCAAGCAGGCGCTGCCGACGGTATTGGGCGAGCAGGGCCGGCTCGTGCGCGTGCCCAACACGTCGAAATGGACCTACAACGCCAACCTGCTCTACGAGAAGGGACCGGTGTCGGCGCGACTGGCGTACAATTACCGCACTGACTGGGTGAACTTCTACAATAACACCGAGAGCGAGTCGGCGGTCGCCGGCGAATATACGCGCGCGACCGCGCGGCTCGACTTCTCCGCCGCCTTCACCCCGGTCGAGTTCCTGACCTTCACCTTCGACGCCACCAACCTGACCGGGGTGCCGTTCCAGAACGTCCGCAACTTCAGCGACACGCAGAGCTACCCGCGCGACATCCGCTACGAGGCGCGGACCTTCTCGCTCGGCGCGCGCTTCCGCTTCTGATGCCGTCGCCTCTCTTCCACGCAGGAGCCAGGATGCCCGCCACCCGTCTCGCCGCCCGCGCGTTCACGCTCGCCGGCCTCGTCGCACTGCCGCTCGCCGCGCCGCTCCGCGCGCAGGCGCCGGTCACCGTGCGCACGCCCGCTACCCCCCTGGTGGCGCACGACCCGTATTTCAGCCTGTGGAGCCTGACCGACAAGCTCAACGACGCGCCGACGCGGCACTGGACCGGCAGCGAGCAGCAGATCAGCGGCTGGGTCCGCGTCGACGGCAAGGCGCTGCGCTTCATGGGCGGCGGCCGCGGCGACGCGATGACGCAGGTGTCGCGCGAGCTCACCCCGACGCGCACCAGCTACGACTTCGACGGCGGCGGGGTGCGGCTCACCGCCACCTTCCTCTCGCCCGCGCTGCCCGACGACCTCGACCTCGTCTCGCGCCCGGTCACCTATCTGAGCTGGACGGTGCGCTCGACCGACGGGCGCCCGCACGCGGTGCAGGTCTATGTCGACGCCAGCGCGCAGCTCGCGGTCAACGACGACCAGCAGCAGGTCGTCTGGGGCAGCAGCCGCGTCGGCGACATGGCGGTGCTGCGCGTCGGCACCACCTCGCAGCAGGTGCTCCAGAAGGTCGGCGACAACGTGCGGATCGACTGGGGCTGGGCGCAGCTCGCGGTGCCGCAGCAGCCCGGCACCACCACCGCGACGATCGGCGAGGGCGAGCGCGCCGCCTTCCGCGACGGCGCCGCGCCGATGCCCGACGACCTCGCCATGCCGCGGCTGGCGCACCAGAACCGCCCGCTGCTGGCGGCGCGCTTCGACCTCGGCAGCGTCGGCGCCGAGCCGGTGACGCGGCGCGCGATGCTCGCCTATGACGACATCGACTCGATCGAGTATTTCAAGCGTCGCCTCCCCGCCTATTGGCGCCGCGACGGCATGACGATGGCGCAGCTGCTCCAGATCGCCGAGCGCGACGAGCCGGTGCTGCGCGAGCGCGCCGCCGCCTTCGACCGCGAGCTCACCGCCGACCTCGAGCGGGCCGGCGGCCGCGCCTATGCCGAGCTGGCGGTGCTGGCGTATCGCCAGACGCTCGCGGCGCACAAACTGGTCGCCGACATCGACGGCACGCCGCTCTATTTCTCCAAGGAGAATTTCAGCAACGGCTGCATCGCGACGGTGGACATCACCTATCCCACCTCGCCCTTCTACCTGCTGCTCAACCCGCGCCTGCTCGAGGCGCAGCTGCGCCCGATCCTCGACTATTCCAATATGCCGCGGTGGCGCTTTCCCTTCGCGCCGCACGATATCGGCACCTACCCGCAGGCCAACGGGCAGGTTTATGGCGGCGGGGAGCGCAGCGAGGACGACCAGATGCCGGTCGAGGAGAGCGGCAACATGCTGCTGATGATCGGCGCGCTCGCCAAGGTGCAGGGCAACGCCGACTTCGCCCGGCGCTACTGGCCGCTGCTGACGCGCTGGGCCGAGTTCCTCCGCGACAAGGGGCTCGACCCCGAGAACCAGCTCAGCACCGACGATTTCGCCGGGCATCTCGCGCACAACACCAATTTGTCGATCAAGGCGATCAGCGCGCTCGACGCTTATGCCGAGCTGGCACGGCTGCTCGGCAAGAAGCAGGACGCGGCGCGCTATCGCGCCACCGCCAAGCAGATGGCGGCGCGCTGGCAGGTGATGGCGCAGGACGGCGATCACACCAGGCTCGCCTTCGACCAGCCCGGCACGTGGAGCCAGAAATACAACCTCGTCTGGGACAAGGTGCTGGGCCGCGGGCTGTTCCCCGCGTCGCTCCGGCGCAGCGAGCTGGCCTTCTACCAGCGCCACCAGGGCAAGTACGGCCTGCCGCTCGACAGCCGCAAGACCTACACCAAGCTCGACTGGATCACGTGGAGCGCCACGCTGGCCGATGATCGCGCCACCTTCGAGGGCCTGGTCGAGCCGCTCCACCGCTACATGCAGGAGACGCCGACGCGCGTGCCGCTGAGCGACTGGTACGAGACCAAGGACGGCGCGCAGGTCGGCTTCCAGGCGCGCGCGGTGGTCGGCGGCGTGTACATCAAGATGCTCGACGACCCGGCGCTGTGGCGCAAATGGGCCGCGCGCGCCGCCAAGTGAGCCGGACAGGGAGGAGCAGAGACATGCCCTATTCGATCAGTCGCCGCGCGCTGCTGCGCGCTACCACCGCCAGCGCGGCGCTCGGCGGCATCGCGAGGCTCGCCCCGCTCCATGCCGCGCCCAGGGCCGCGCCTGCCGCCGCGCCGCTGACGCAGAACCGCGCCCCGCTCGCGCCGCAGCCGCTCCAGCCGCTGCCGACCGGCGCGATCAAGCCCGCCGGCTGGCTGCGGCGCCAGCTCGAGATCCAGGCGCGCGGCATGGGCGGACGGCTCGACGAGACCTGGCCCGACGTCGGCGCCAACAGCGGCTGGCTCGGCGGCACCGGCGAGAGCTGGGAGCGCGGCCCCTATTTCCTTGACGGGCTGCTGCCGCTGGCGTGGCAGCTCGACGATCCCGCGCTCAAGGCGAAGGCGCAGCGCTTCGTCGAGTGGACGCTGGCGAGCCAGCGCCCCGACGGCATGTTCGGTCCCGCCAGCAACGACGACTGGTGGCCGCGCATGGTGATGCTCAAGGTGCTCACCCAATATCACGAGCTCACCGGCGACCCGCGCGTGCTCCGGCTGATGACCGCCTATTTCGCGCATCAGCTGAACGCCCTGCCCGCGCGCCCGCTGAAGGACTGGGGCAAGTTCCGCTGGCAGGACCAGGTCGTATCGGTGATCTGGCTGTACAATCGCACCGGCGAGGCCAGCCTGCTCGAACTGGCCGCGCTGCTCAAGCGGCAGGGCTATGACTGGCAGGGGCTGTTCGCCGATTACCCCTATCGCACCAAGACCAGCAAACGGGCGATCGGGCTCGACAAGCCCGACGTGCCCGGCGAGGTGCCCGAGGGGCTGAAGGATCCGGCGCTCTCGGTCCACGGCGTCAACAACGCGCAGGCGCTCAAGGTCTCGCCGGTCTGGTCGGTGGTGTCGGGCGACGCGGCGGATCGCGCCGCGATCCGGCGGCAGCTCGGCGCACTCGACCGCTATCACGGGCTGCCGATCGGCATCTACTCGGCCGACGAGCATCTCGCCGGGCGCAGCCCGAGCCAGGGGGTCGAATTGTGCGCGATCGTCGAGGCGATGTACTCGCTCGAACAGGCGCTGGCGATCACCGGCGACGCGGACCTGGCCGACCGGATCGAGCGGCTCGCCTATAACGCGCTGCCCGCCACCTTCACCGACGACATGTGGGCGCACCAGTACGATCAGCAGCCCAACCAGGTGCAATGCGTCCACGGTCCCGGTCCCTGGACCACCAACGGGCCTGAATCGAACATGTTCGGGCTGGAGCCGCATTTCGGCTGCTGCACCGCCAACTTCCACCAGGGCTGGCCCAAGCTGACCACCCATCTGTGGATGGCCTCGGCCGACGGCGGGCTGGCGGCGACGCTCTACGCGCCCTGCACCGTCGCGACGCGAGTGCGCGACGTGCCGGTCACGCTGCGGCAGGAGACCGACTATCCGTTCCGCCACGCCGTCGCCATCGCGGTAGAGCCCGCGCGACCGTTGACCTTCCCGATCCGGCTGCGGGTCCCGGGCTGGTCCCAGCAAACGAGCGTGCTCGTCAACGGCGAGATGCAGCCGGCGCGGCCCGACCGGGGCTTCGTGCGCGTCGAGCGCGAGTGGCGGCCGGGCGATCGCATCGAGCTCGCCTTCACCAGCAGCCCGCGCGCGGTCGTCTCTCCGGAAGGATGGACCAGCTTCGAGGACGGTGCGCTGGTGTTCGCGCTGCCGATCGAGGAGAAGTGGACCAAGGTGCGCCAGCGCGGGCTCACCGCCGACTGGGAGATCCGTCCGGCCAGCCGCTGGTCGTTCGCGGTGACACCCGGCGCTCCCCTCGAGCGTGTCGAGCGGTCGGTCGGGCCAGTGCCCTTCTCGCGCCGCTCGCCCGCGGTGCTCCTCACCACACAGGCAGTGCCGATCGACGGGTGGGGGATCACGGATGGTGCGGCAAGCCCGCCTCCGGCGGCAGCGAAGCCGTCCGGTGCCCGACGTACGCTCGTCTTGATGCCTTACGGTGTGCCCAAGCTCCGCATCACCGCCTTCCCGTCGCGCGTCCTCTGATCGACCCGATCAGCGAGCGCGTCGCAGCGGCGGGCAGAGCAAACAGAGGCGGCCTCGCGTACACGGTCGGGCTGTTCCTCCGACTGGTGCGCGGTTTCTCAGAGGGTCATTCACAGCAGGCGCGATCCTTCGCCGTGATCGTATCTTCTCTCCGCGTCGAAGCGATCCTCCCCGCGCGGCGGCGTCAGGTTCGGTCCGCGTGCGGAAGGCGGACGACGAGGCGGGCGAGTTCGTCGATGCGCGCCCGCACCTGCTCGGGTTGCCACCCCGCCGGCGGGCTCGAGCTGCGGCGAGGCGGTGCAGCGCGTCCCTCGTCTTCTCCGGCACGAAGGCGCGCGTGACATCGCCCCGGTTTGCCGTTGTCGACACGTTCGGTTATGAGCATGCAATGTCCGCCGAGGCTCCTCCCATCGATGTCCGCGTGCCTGCGCGCAAGGGTGACCGCCATCAGGAGGCGGTCACGCTGCTGCGCCGGATGATCCTCTCCGGCGAGCTCGCTCCCGGCGAACCGCTCCGCGAGGTCGCGCTCAGCGAGCAGTTCGGCACGTCGCGCACGCCCGTTCGCGAGGCGCTGCGGACGCTGGCGGCAGAGGGACTGGTGACGCTGCTGCCCAACCGGACGGTGCAGGTCAGCCAGCTCGACGAACAGGCCGCCTCCGACGTCTTCAGCGTGCTCGGCGCGCTCGAGTCGCTCGCGGCACGGCTCGCGTGCGAGCGGATGCGGCCCGAGGACATGGAGGTGCTCTCCGAGCTGCAGGGCGATCTGGCGCATTATTTCGAGGTGCGCGACCGGCCGCGCTATCTGGAAGCCAACCGGCTGATCCACGAGCATATCGTCGAGTCCTCCGGCAATACCTCTCTGGTGCTGGCGTGGCGGCTGCTGCTGCCGCGGGCGGAGCGCGCGCGCCACGTCAGCACGCTCGACCACGCGCGCTGGGCCGAGGCGTTCCAGGAGCATGTCGAGATTGAGCGCGCCTTCCGCGCCCGCGACGTCGCCGCGATCGCGCGGCTGATGGAGGCGCACTTCGACAACGGGGCCAACAGCATCCAGGAGGCGCGCAAGCGCGCGCGGCGCGAGCAAAGGTCGCGGGCGTACAGGAGCGCGCCCGGCGCCGAGTGACGCCGCCGCGGCAACGGGCTCAGCCGCCGCCGCGATAGAGCAGGCGCGACGCGTCGATCCGCAGGAACAGCAGCCCGCCCAGCGCCGACAGCGCGGCGAGCACGTACATCGCCGCATTCCACCCGCTCCAGTGGAGGATATAGCCGGTGATCACCGCCGCGAGCGCGCCGCCGATATTGCCGAACGTGTTCATCACCGCGGACACCGACCCGGCATAGACCCCGCCGACGTCGAGCGTCAGCGCCCAGGAGACGCCGACGGTCAGCTCCAGCCCGAACACCGCGAGCGCGAACCAGGCGACGCTCACCAGCGGCGAGGGGCTCAGCACCCCCGCGGGGATCGCCACCGCGGCGAGAGCGAAGCCCACCACCGCCACCGCGCGCCGCGCCCAGGTGACGCGGCCGGTGCGCCGCAGCAGATGGTCCGACACCCAACCTCCCGCCACGTCTCCGACCACGCCCGCCATCAGCGGCAGGCTGGCGAACAGCCCCATCCGCGCCAGCTCGAAATCGCGCACCTCGCCGAGATACTTGGGGAACCATGTCAGGAAGATGTTGATCGAATAGGCGTAGCAGAAATACATCGCCGAGATCAGCCAGAGCTGCGGCTGCGCCAGGATGCGCCGCCACGGCACCCGCGCCGTAGCGCCGGCCGCGGCCTGCGGCGCCAGCGCCGCCGCGATCATCTCGCGCTCGGCGGCGTTGGTGCCGGCATGATCCTGCGGCCGGTCGCGGTAATAGCCGAACCACACCGCGGCCCAGACCAGTCCCAGCCCCGCGAAGATCAGGAACGGCGCGCGCCAGCCGAGGTGGATCATCAGCCATACCACCAGCAGCGGCGTCAGCGCCGCGCCGAGCCGCGCGCCCGCGTGGGTCACGCCCTGCGCGAAGCCGCGCTCGGCGGGCAGCATCCAGCGGCTGAGCGAGCGCGTCGCGTTGGGGAAGGCGCCCGCCTCGCCGCAGCCGAACAGGAAGCGGCAGGCGATCAGCGAGCCGATGCTCCAAGTCGCGGTCGTCAGCGCGGTGAAGCTCGACCACCATATCACCACCGCGGTGAGCACGCGGCGCGGGCCGAAGCGGTCGCCGAGCCAGCCACCGGGGATCTGGAACAAGGCATAGCCGATCTGGAACACGCCCAGCACCCAGCCCCAGGCGCGGTCGCCGATGCCATATTCCTGCTGGATCATCGGCCCGGTCACCGAGATGACCACGCGGTCCATGTAGGTGATCATATAGGCCAGCACGGTGAGCCACAGCACGACGTGGCGCACCCGCGTCGGCCGCATCGCCGCGGGGGCGCCGGCGGATGCGGGCACCGGCGCCGCGGCGAGCGGCACCCCGCTCATCGGACCGACGGTACCTTGGTGCCGCCGACATAGACCGCGGCGATGCGGCGGCTGTTGCGGATGTCGCGCGTCGGGTCGGCGTCGAGCACGACGAAATCGGCGAGGCGGCCGGTCGCGATCACGCCGCGGTCGCCGGTGCCGAGCCACTGCGCGGAGCGGCCGGTCGCGGCGTGGATCGCCTGCGCCGGGGTGAAACCCGCCTTCACCAGCTGCTCCAGCTCCCAATGTTCGGAATAGCCCGGCAGCCGCCCCGGCGGCCCCGCGTCGGTGCCGAAGCCGTAGCGGACCCCAGCGCGCGCCAGCGCCATCTCATTGTCGCGCGCCTGCTCGTCGATCCTCGGCAGCGCGGGATAGATGCGGCTCGACGCGATCGACTTCTCGCGCTCGGGACTCTCCAGCCCCGCGATCGTGGCGGGGTCGGCGGCCTGGCGGAAGAACGGGTCGCGCGTGCGCGGATTGTCCGCGGCGAAGGCGTACACCGCGGCCTCGCGGCTGAGCGTGCCGGCGCCCTGCCACACGCCGTGCGCCTTCATCGCCCCGATCAGCTCGGCGTCGACCGGCCTGTCGCGCACGCTGTGCATGAAGCCGTCGATCCCCTGCGCCACCAGCATCTTGGCGTCGGCGAGGTAGAAGACATGGGCGAGCACGCGCTTGCCGCGGCGGTGGCCGGCGTCGATGATCGCCTTGCTGATCGCGTAGGGCATCTTCGGCATCGCGCCGAGCTCGTCGTCCATCCACAGCTTGATATAGTCGACGCCCTTGCGCGCCTGCGCGTCGACCTCGGCGGCCGCCTCCTCGGGCGTGGCGACGGGGTGATTGATCCCCGGCACGCCGCCATAGCCGCCCTTGAACACCAGCCCCTGCCCCGCGGTCAGCAGCCGCGCCATCGTCTGCGGACCGTCGCGGCCGGCGTCGCGGATCGCGAGCACGCTGTCCTTGTCGGTGCCCATCGACTGTACCGTGGTCACGCCGAAGGCGGCGTAGGTGCGCAGGTCGCGCCGTACCGACTCGGGGGTGAAATACTCCGCCTTTTGGACGAGGTCGCGCACCGTGCCGATGTGGATGTGGAGATCGATGATCCCGGGCATCAGGTACTTGCCGCCGAGGTCGACGGTGCGCACGCCGCGGCGCTTCGGCGCCTTGCCCTGCGCGCCGACCCAGCGGATCCGCGCGCCCTCGACCAGCATCGCGTGCCCCGCGCGCGGCGCGGCGCCGGTGCCGTCGATCAGCGTGAAGCCGCGGTAGAGCACCGGCTCCGCGCGCGCCGCGCCCGCCAGCAGCAGCGCGGCGAGCGGCGCCCACCGCGCCGCGCCCGTCATCGTCCGTCGCATCGTCATCCTCCCAGGCTGTTCCAGCATCAAGCGGCGGGTCGCTCAGCGCGGCGGGGCGACCAGCACGTCGCGCCCCACCGCGGTGACGTCGCGCTGCCCCGCCAGCGCCATCGCCACCGCCAGCTCGTGGCGGAGCAGCGCGAGCATCCGCGTCACCCCCGCCCCGCCCTGCGCGCCGAGCGCATAGGCCCAGGCGCGCCCGAGCAGCACACCCCGCGCGCCGAGCGCGAGCGCGCGCAGAATGTCGGTGCCCGAGCGGATGCCGCCGTCCATCAGCACCTCGGCGCACCCATCGACCGCTTCCACCACGCGCGGCAGCGCGGCGATCGCGGAGGGCGCGCCGTCGAGCTGACGGCCGCCGTGGTTGGAGACGATGATCGACTCCGCCCCGGCCGCGACCGCGTCGCGCGCGTCCTCGGCGTCGAGCACGCCCTTGATGACGAGCCGCCCGCGCCAATGCCGGCGCAGCCAGTCGAGGTCGGCCCAGGTGACCGAGGCGTCGAAGTTGCGGCTGACCCAGGCGGTGAACTCGGCCAGCCCGGCGCCGCCCGGCATCTTGGCGGCGTAGTTGCCGAGCGTGTGCGGCCGCCCGCGCACGCCGACGTCCCATGCCCACGCCGGATGGCGTGCGATCTCCACCGCGCGCCGCAGCCGCGCCGCCGCGCCCTGGTCGCCGGTCAGGCTAGTGCGCACATCGCGGCGGCGCGGGCTGTGCACGATCAGGTCGACCGTCAGCACCAGCGTCTCGACCCCCAGCGCGGCGGTGCGCGCGAGCAGGTCCTCCATGAAGCCGCGGTCCTTGATGATGTAGAGCTGGAGCATCACCGGCGCCGCCGCGGCCACCTCCTCGATCCCGCAGCAGGACGAGGAGGAGAGGATGAACGGCACCCCCGCCGCCGCCGCCGCGCGCGCCGCCTGCACCTCGCCGCGCCGCGCGTACAGCCCGGCGAGCCCGATCGGCGCGAGCGCCACCGGGAAGTCCGCCGCCTGCCCCATCAGTGTCGTGCCTAGGCTGAGCCCGTCGACGTCGCGCATCACGCGCTGGCGCAGCTTCAGCGCGGCGAGATCGGCGGTGTTGGCGCGCAGCGTCTCCTCGGCATAGGAGCCGCCGTCGATATATTCGAACAGGAAGTCGGGCAGGCGCCGCCGCGCCATCTCCCGGAAATCGTCGACCGAGGCGGCGATCATCGCCCGCTCACGCGCCACGCCACTGCGGCGTGTCCTTGGCGAGGTAAGCGCGCACGCCCTCGGCGAAGTCGGCGCTGCCGTAGACGCGCGCGATCAGGTCGGCGATGTCGGGCTGCGCGGCGACGGCGGCGCGGCGGATCGCCTCCTTGCTCACCGCCATCGTCAGCGGCGCGTGCGCGAGCAGCCGCTCGACCAGCGCGGCGACGGTGGCGTCGATCTCCGCGGGCGCGACCACCGCGTTGACCAGCCCGAGCGCGTGCAGCTCGGCAACGTCGACGATCTCGGCGCCGAGCAGCAGCCGCTTCGCCATCGCCACGCCGGCATGCTGGACCAGCCGGCCATAACCGCGCGCGGACAGGCAGTTGCCGATCGTCCGCGCCAGCGGCGAGCCGAACCGCGCGCCCGCGGCCGCGACGCGGAAGTCGCTCGCGAACGCCAGCGCCAGCCCGCCGCCGACCGCCCAGCCGTCGACGATCGCGATCACCGGCTGCGGCAGCGCCTCGACCGCGCCGACATAGCCGTCCATCTCGGCCTCGTAGGCGACGCCCTGTTCGCCGCCGGTGAAGTCGCGGAAGCCGGCGATGTCGGTGCCCGAGACGAACGCCTTGCCCCCCGCGCCGCGCAACGTGACGACCCGCACCTCGCGGTCGGCGGCGATCGCGGCGCAGGCCGCGCCCAGCCCGCGCCACATGTCCCAGGTGAGCGCGTTGTACGCCGCGGGGCGGTCGAAGGTGATGCGCGCGACCGCGCCCTGCTTCTCGTAGCGGGTAACGCCCGCGCTCACGCCGTCGCGCCCTGCGCCAGCCGGCCCGCCGCGCGCAGCTCGCCGCGGATCTCGTCGCCGTGCTGGTCGAGCAGCGGTGGGGGATAGCGCACCTGCTGCGGGGTCGCCGACAGCTTCACCGGAAAGCCGAGCGCCTTGATGCTGCCCTCCACCGGGTGCGGGATGTCCTGCACCATCGCGCGCGCCTGCGCGTGCTCGCTGGTGGTCGACTGCGCATAGTCGAGGATCGGCCCGGCGGGCACGCCGGCGGCGAGCAGCGCGTCGACCCAGTCGGCGACGGGGCGCGCGCGGAAGCTGGGACGGAGCAGCTCGATCAGGTCGCGCGCGTTGCCGACGCGCGCGCTGTTGTCGACGAAGCGCGGGTCGTCCGCCAGCTCGCCGCGATCGATCACGCCGAGCAGCGCGAGCCACAGCTTCTGGTTGGCGGCGGCGAAGACGAACCAGCCGTCCGCCGCCTCCACCGCCTGATAGGGCGCAGACATGCGATTGGCGCTGCCGAGCGGGCGCGGACTCTTGCCGGTGCCCCACAGCTCCGCGGTCTCCCACACCGACAGGCCCAGCGCGGCCTCGAACAGCGAGGCGGTGACGAGCTGCCCCTCGCCGGTGCGCTCGCGCACGAACAGCGCGGACAGGATGCCATAGGCCGCGAACAGCGCCGAGCCGAGATCCCCGACGGGCGTGGTGTTCTTGACCGGTTCGGCGTCGGGGAGGCCGACCGCGCTGATCAGCCCCGACATCGCCTGCGCGATGAGGTCATAGCCGGGCCGCGTCGCCCAGGGTCCGCTCGCGCCGAAGCCCGAGATGCTGGCGTAGATCAGCCGCGGGTTGCGCGCGCGCAGCGTCTCATAGCCCATGCCCAGCCGCGCGGCGACGCCGGGACGGCCGTTCTCCACCAGCACGTCGGCGGTGTCGACCAGGGCGTAGAAGGTGTCGCGGTCGGCCGCGTCCTTGAGGTCGAGCACGATGCTGCGCTTGTTGCGGTTGAGCGCGAGGAAGCCGGGACTGTCCTCGCCCTTGAGCCGGAACCCCATCGAGCGGCGCGAGCTGTCGCCGACGTGCGGCGGCTCCACCTTGATGACGTCGGCACCCATGTCGCCCAGCAGCATGCAGCAGAACGGCCCCGCCATCACCTGCGACACGTCGAGCACCCGGATCCCCGTCAGTGGCTGATTGCCCGTCATCATCCTCGCCCCGCCCCCCGGCGCTCTCGTGTATTCACCTTACACATCTTGCATACAATAGACGCATGCGACGGCAAGGGCCAGCGCGCGCTCATGCGCCCGGCTTGTCCTGCGTGATCGCGATCGTGCCGAGCGCCCCCGCGTCGCTCGGCAGCTCCGCCGCGCCCGCAGGGAAGCCGTTCTTCGACAGGATCATCGCCTCGACGTCGGCCACCTTGGCGGCGCCGAGGGAGTTGGGATTGTCGAACGGCATCGTCGTCTTGATCCGCGTGAACAGCGCCGCCGCGGTCTGGCCGTTCCAATTGGCGAGGAAGCCACTGCCCGCCAGCGCCGGCGCCTGGTCGTTGCCGCCGAGTGCGTCGCCGTGGCAGCTCGCGCAGTTGGCGGCATAGACCGCGGCGCCGCGCTGCACCTGCGCCTCGGTGTAGACGCCGCCCCAAACACTTGTGGGCGCGGCCTGCGACAGCGCCACCGCGGGCAGCGCGACCAGCGCGACGGCGAGCAACGGGCGGAGCGACGGCTGGGTCATGCGCACCTCTGGGGATGGCCGCTCACGCGGCGGGAAGACGGAAGGCGACCAGCTCGCTGCTGTACGCGCCGCCGCCGATCGCGATGACGATGTACTGGCGCTGGTCGAGCATGTAGGTCATCGGCGCGCCGGTCTGGCCCGCGGGCATGTAGACCGCGCCCTTCTGCTCGCCGCTGGCCTTGTCATAGGCGCACAGCATCGCACCGCGGCGCCCGTCCGGCAGCGTGAAGACGCCGGGCTCGCCGCAGATCACCAGCGTCTTCGTCACCAGCGGCCCGACGTTGCCCGAGCGCCCCGTCTTGGGGATGGTCAGACCCTTGAGCTTGTGATGGTTGCGCACCGTGTCGGGGGTCTCGCCGTGCGCCACCTGCCACAGATGCGCGCCGCGCCGGAGGTCGATCGCGGTGATCCTTCCGTAAGGAGGCTTGAGCAGCGGCAGCCCCTCCACCGTCAGCGCGCCATAGGTGTGGTCGCCGCGGCGCGGCGCGTCGGGCATGCCGCGCACGTTGATGACCGCGAAGTCGGATCGCTTCGGGTCGTCGTTCGGCAGCTCGCTCATCACGTCGGCCACGGTCTTGGAATAGACGTAGACCACGCCCGTCTCGGGATCGGCGCCACCGCCGGGCCAGTTGGTGCCGCCGGTCAGGTTGGGCGCGGTGAGCGTGCCCCAGGTGCCCTCCCGGTCGAACATCGAGGCCGGGGTGAAGAGCGGGCCGCGGCGATAGTTCTTCGCCAGCGCCAGCGCCTTGGCGCGCAACTCCGGGGTGAAGTCGATCAGGTCCTCGTCGCCGACACCCTGGACGTCATAGGCCGCAGGACGCGACGGGATCGGCTGGGTCGGCGCATACCATTCGCCGGGCACGTCGCCCTTGGGCACCTTGCGCTCGGGGATCGGCCAGATCGGCTTCCCCGTGGCGCGGTCGAGCACGTAGAGGAAGCCCTGCTTGGTCGGCTGCGCGAGCAGCTGCCGCACGCGCCCACCCACCGGCACGTCGAGCAGCATCGCGGCGCAGGGGATGTCATAGTCCCACAGCCCGTGGTGGACGAGCTGGTAGTGCCACTTGCGCTCGCCGCTATCGAGGTCGACCGCGACGATGCTCTCGCCGAACAGCCCCGGTCCGCGGCGATACTGGCCGCCGACGTCGCCGGTCGGCAGCTCGATGCCGAGATAGGCGAGGTTGAGCGCGGGATCGGCCGAGATCTGGCACCACATGCCGGCGTTGCCGATCGCCGCCGTTCCGTCGAGCCACGTGTCGTAGCCGAACTCGCCGGGGCGCGGGATGGTGTGGAAGATCCACTTCCGTCGCCCGGTGCGCGCGTCGTAGCCGCGCACGTAGCCGCGGACGTTGTCGCGCGTCCTGGGGACGTTGCCAGCGGTATGCGCGGCACCGACCACGACCGTGTCCTTGGCGACGAGCGGGGTCGAGTTGAGCCCGACGTCGCCCTCGATCAGGTCGATCTCCTGGTCGAACTCGGTCTTGAGATCGACCGCGCCGTCGCTGCCGAAGCCGGGGACGCGCTGGCCGGTGCGCGGGTCGAGCGCGATCAGCCGGTAGCCGATCGTGACGTAGAGCAGCCGCTCCTCGGTGCCGTCGGTCCAGTAGGAGACGCCGCGCCCGGAGAGCTGGCGCGGTGCCTTGCGCGCGCGCTCGCCCTCATCCTCGCGATGGATCCACAACAGCTCGCCGGTCGCGGCGTCGAGCGCGACCACGTCGCGGCGCGACCCGGCGGTGGAGTAGATCACGCCGTTGACCACCAGCGGCGTCGCCTCGAGCTGGTAATCGGGGCGCGCGCCGAGCGAGTCGGTGCGGAAGCGCCACGCCACCTCGAGGCTGTCGAAATTCGTCGCGTCGATCTGGTCGAGCGCGGCGTAGCGCGTGCTCGCCAGATCGTTGGCATAGTGCCGCCAGTCGGTGTCGCCGGGGGCGCGCCGCCGCGGGCTGACCTGCGCCGCCGCGAGGGGCGTGCGCAGCGCCAGCAGCGTGAGCGGCGGCAGCGCCAGCAGCGCGCGTCGTGTGAAGCGCATCGCGCGATCCCCTGCCGGCCGCCTCAGTGCGCCGGCTCGAAGTTGTGCAGGATGATCGGGCGCGGGTTGATCGGGATGCGGGTCGACATCGGCGCGCTGGGATCGTTGCCGGCGCGGTGCCAGCGCCCGCGCGCCGCGGTCACGACGTCACCCGGCTCCGAGGTGAAATAGGGATAGCCCTCGATCTTGTAGCCGATCTTGCCTTCCATGATGAACCAGAACTCGGTCCATTCGGTGTGGAAATGGCCCTTGTTGGTGTCGGGCGGCACCGCGTCGGCGGCCTTGCCGCGCAGGATGTTCGAGGTCCAGTGATCGTCCCACACGAACTTGCCGTTGTACGGCTTGTCGCCGACCGCGATCGTCTTGAAGAAGTCGACGTAGATCGGGTTCGTGTCGCGGTCCTTCGCCGGGCCGGGGTTGCCCGTCACCTTGACATAGGTGCGCCCCTTGACCGGATCGGGGGTCTCGCTGGCGGGATAGAGCGGCGCGGTGCCGGCCTGGCGCACCTCGAACCAGACGGCCGGCTGCTGCCCGACATTCTCGACCGAGTAGACGTGGCGGAACGGCACGCTGACCATGAAGCCCTTGGTCGCGGTGAAGGGCTCGGCGCCGTCGATCGTCACGCGCAGGCTGCCGTCCCACACGATGAACATGATGCGATCGTCGGCGAAGAAGCGCGGCTTGGTCTTCTTGCCCGCGCCGAGCGAGACGTAGTCCGCGTCCTGCTCGGGGTTGCGCACGACGGGATGGACCCAGTCGCTCTGGCCGCGATGCGCCGCGCGGATGTCGGCGAGCTTCCAATGGACCTTGTTGGGGGCGCTGTAAGCGGTCGGCTGCGTGGGCTTGGGCGCCCAATATTCGCCGGGCATCTTGGGCTGGGTCACCGGCATCGGATCCTCGCGCCCGGAGAATTGGGCAGAGGCCGCGACGCCACCGCCGAGCGCCGCGAGCGCGCCGCACAGGTACAGCAACCCTTTCATCCCACTCTCCTTTTTGCGACGCTGCACGTGGACGCGCCGTTTGTATGGACAGGTGCAATCTTGTATGCGATCTGAAATCACGTCAAGCACACTGACGATGATCGTCGGCAGGATGAGCCGGGGTGGCGGGGAGGATCGGGATGCGCTGGACGCTGGCGGGATTGCTGTTGACCGCGATCCTCGCCACCTCGGCGCACGCCGCCGACTATCAGGCTGATCTCGGCCCGATGCCGCTCGACGACGAGACCAAGGCGGTGATCGCCGGCCGCGGCGAGGCGGAAGCGCGGCTCGACGGCGCCCGGCTGACCGTCAGCGGCCGCTTCCGCGGGCTGCCGTCGCGCGCCACCGCGGCGCATCTGCTGATCGGCCCCGCGATCGGCGTGCCGGGCAGAAAGGCGCTGGCGCTGACGGTGAGCGGCGACACCGACGGGACGATCGCTGGCCGCTACCGGCTGAGCGAGGCACAGGCCGCGGCGCTGCGCACCGGGCGGCTGTACGTCCAGATCGACAGCGAGAAGGCGCCGCCGGGCTATAGCTGGGGGCCGAAGGGGACCTTGTGGGGCTGGCTGCTCCCCGCCCACGCGCGCGCCACCCCCGGCGTGCCGCAGCGCGGCGCCTGGTTCCTGCCGCAGCTCGACACGCCGCGGCGCTGACCATGCGACACTTCGCCCTCCGCCCCCGCGCCGCGCTCCTGCTCGCCGCCGCCGGTGTCGCGCTCGCGGGCACGATCGCGGTCGCGCAGCAGCCCGGCGGTTTCTTCACCCGCGCGCAGGTCGCCGCCGGGCGCAACGCCTATGCCGAGCAATGCGCCGCCTGCCACCAGAGCGACCTTACCGGCGCCACCGACGCGCCGGCGCTGACCGGCGCCTCGTTCAACGCTGTGTGGGGCAAGCGCGCCGTCGCGGCGCTCTACAGCAAGATCCACGCCTCGATGCCGTACGGCCGCGGCGCCAGCCTCGACGACGCGACCTATGACGCGATCGTCGCCTACATCCTCTACGCCAACGGCGCGCCCGCGGGCGACACGCCGCTCGACCGCGGCGCGACGACCTTGCTCGGCGCGGTAGCGAGCGGGAAGCCTCCCGCGGACGCCTTCGCCGACCCCGCCGCGCCGTCCACCGCCGCGACCGGCGCGCCCGCCGGCAGCACCGCTTCGCAGGAGGCGCAGATCGGCGGTGCCAAGGAGTCCGCCCCCGCCAACGGCCCCGGCGGCGCGGCCGCCCCCGCCACCTCGGCGGGCTTCGCCGCGCCGGGGCAGAAGGTGAAGTACGCCGATCCCGGCCGCTTCGTGCTGCCGAGCAAGCCGGGGCTGAGCCTCAGGGGAGCGATCGCCGGCTATCGCCCTGTCACCGACGCGATGCTGCGCGACCCGCCGCCGGGCGACTGGCTGATGTTCCGCCGCAACTACCAGGGGTGGAGCTACAGCCCGCTGGCGCAGATCGACACCGGGAACGTCGCGCGGCTCCAGCTCAAGTGGATGTGGTCGATGCCCGAGAACGGCACGATGGAGGACACCCCCATCGTCCACGACGGCATCATGTACATGTGGGGCGTCGGCAACGTCATCCAGGCGCTCGACGCGCGCGACGGCGAGCTGTTGTGGGAGAACCGGCTCGGCCCCTTCCCCACCAGCGCCGGGCCAGGCCCGTCCTCGGTGGAGACGCGCGCGATGGGGCTGTGGGGCACCAACCTCTACGTCAACACGCCCGAGGGCTGGGTCTATGCGCTCGACGCGCGCAGCGGCGAAGAAGTCTGGAAGACGCACATCACCGACGAGAAGCCCGGCGTCGGCCGTTCCACCGGCGGGCTGATCATCATCAAGGGCAAGGTGATCGTCGGCATGACGAACTGCGGGCGCAAGGGCACGCCCGACCATTGCTATATCAGCGCCTACGACGCCGCGACGGGGAAGCGCGACTGGACCTTCACCACCGTCGCGCTGACCGGCCAGCCCGGCGGCGACAGCTGGGGGGCGCTGCCCGACGACGAGCGCAAGGGATCGGAGACCTGGATCGCGGGCACCTACGATCCCGCGCTCGACACCACCTACTGGGGCACCGCGCAGGGCAAGCCGTGGCGCCGCGACGAGCGCGGCTCCGCCACGGGAGCGACCGATTACGCCAACTCCACGCTCGCGCTCGACCCCGGCACGGGCAAGCTGCGCTGGTGGTTCAACCACGCCCCCGGTGAGACGTTCGACCTCGACGAGGTGTTCGAGCGCGTGCTGGTCGATCACGGTGCGCGCAAGTCGCTCTACACGATCGGCAAGACCGGCATCCTGTGGCAGCTCGACCGCGCCAGCGGCAAGTTCCTCGGCGCGACCGAGACCGTGTTCCAGAACGTCTTCACGCGGATCGACCCGGTGACCGGCCGGCCGAGCTACCGTGACGACGTGGTGAAGCAGCAGTCCGACCAGTGGCTCGCCTCGTGCCCCGGCCCGGAGGGCGGGCACAATTGGCAGGCGATGAGCTATCACCAGCCGAGCGACGCGCTGGTGATCCCGCTCAGCCAGAGCTGCGTGCTGATGCTCGGCAACGGCAGCCAGGTCTATTACGAGATGCCCGGCACCGGCGGCAATCTGGGTCGGCTGTCCGCCTACCGCGCGCGCGACCGTGCGCCGCTGTGGACCGTGCAGCAGCGCGCGCCCTTCCTCACCTCGGTGGTGTCGACCGCGGGCAACCTCGCCTTCGTCGGTGACTTCGACCGCGTGTTCCGCGCGGTCGACGTCCGCACCGGCGAGACATTGTGGAAGACGCGGCTGGGCACCACGGTGCAGGGCTTCCCCGTCTCCTTCGCGGTCGACGGGCGGCAATATGTCGCGGTCACCACCGCGCTGGGCGGTGGCAGCCCGCAGCTCAAGCCGGGGACGATGCTGACCGAGGTGCATCGCCCGATCACCGGCTACGCTGTCTATGTCTTCGGGCTGCCGGAGGAGAAATGACCCTCACCGCCTGGCTCGCCACGCTGCTCGCCGTCACCCCCGCCCCGACATCCAGCGCGGTTGACTATCCTCGCCCGCTCGCCTTCCCGAAGGAGGATCGTGCCGCGGCGGCGCGCGCGTTCGACGCCGCGCGGCGGATCGCGCGCGACGACCTGTTCGTCGACTTCGCGCACCGCTGCATCCTCGACGCGCGCTACAAGCCGCGGACGCAGGGCGAGCAATATAACGGCATGGTCGAGCCCTTCGCCGCGTTCGACGAGCTGTTCTCGGTCGGCCAGATGGCGGTCTCGGCCTGGGCGCTGCGCACGCGCGACGGCATCGTGCTGTTCGACTCGCTCAACAACGCCGACGAGGCGCGCACGCTGATCGAGCCCAACCTGCGCGCGATGGGGCTCGACCCGCGCGATGTCCGCTACGTGATCCTCAGCCACGCGCATGGCGACCATTACGGCGGCGCGGCGCATTTCCAGCAGACCTATGGCGCGCGCGTGATCGCCTCCGCCGCCGACTGGGACGAGATGCAGTCGCCGCAGCGGCTCGCGGTGCGCGGCTGGGGACCGCCACCGCGCCGCGACATCGCGGTGGCGGACGGCGAGTCGCGCGTGATCGGCGGCGTGCCGATCCGCTTCCACGTTACCCCCGGTCACACGCGCGGCACGCTCTCGACGATCTTCCCGGTGTACGATCGCGGGCGACGCCACATGGTCGGCTTCTACGGCGGCTCGGGCCTGCCCTGGACACCCGAGCTGCGCGCGGCGCAGGTCGGATCGATCCGGCGGTGGATCGGGCTGACCCGCGCGGCCGGAGTGGATAGCCAGATCGGCAACCACCCGCTCCATTACGAGGCACTCGAGCGGCTCGAACTGCTCCGCTACCGGCGAGGCGGTCAGACCAATCCCTTCGTGCTCGGTCGCGATCGCTACCGCCGCTACATGCAGGTGCAGGAGCAATGCACGCGGTTGTGGATCGCGCGCAACGGTGAGCCGCAGCCGTTGTAAGAAACGACGGTGCACACACTGCAACTTTTCTGTCGACAATGATCCAGATCTGTCAGACAACTCGACGGACGGAGAGGATCAGGTCGGCGACGCCCGGCCGGCAGCGCAGGTTCGAGCGGAACAACCGCCGGACCGATCGGGTCGCCGATGCGCCGCGCGGGGTGTCGACCTGCCTCTCCCATGACGGGAGGAGGGGTCTGGACATGATGGCGTTCGAGATGGAGCTGAGGCACGGCCTGGCGGCATGCCGCCGAAGCGCCCTGATGGCGGCGAGCGGGGCGGCGCTTGCGATGGCATTAACGATGCCGGCGCAGGCGCAGGCGCAGACTGAACCGGCCGCGCAGACCGCACCGTCCCCGACGATCCAGCCCGGTTCGGCCGCCGCGACGCCGTCGGGCGCCGACCCCGCCACCGCCGACAGCGCGGCGACGGTCGACCAGCCCGATCCCGCCGCCGAGCCCGGCAGCGACATCATCGTCACCGGCTCGCGCATCACCTCGAGCGGTTTCAACGCGCCCACGCCGACGCAGGTGATCGGCGCGGCCGACCTGCAGCGGCTGGCGCAGCCCAACATCTTCAACGCGGTCACGCAGCTGCCCTCGCTGCAGGGATCGACCGGGCGCGCCACCTCGGTGGGCAGCACGTCGAGCGGCATCCAGGGACTGAGCTCCTTCTCGCTGCGCGGTCTGGGCGCGATCCGCACGCTGACGCTGCTCGACGGGCAGCGCTTCGTCGGCGCCAATTACTCGGGCGTGCCCGACGTCAGCCAGTTCCCGCAATTGCTCGTCCAGCGCGTCGACGTGGTCAACGGCGGCGCCTCGGCCTCCTACGGGTCGGACGCGGTCGGCGGCGTGGTCAACTTCATCACCGACAAGCGCTTCAAGGGCTTCAAGGCGAACCTCCAGGGCAGCATCACCACCTACGGCGACGACGCCGGCGTCACCGCCCAGGCGGCCTGGGGCAACAGCTATTACGAGGACCGGCTCCACGTCGTGGTCAGCGCCGAATATGGCCGGCAGGGCGGCGTGCCCAACCCGGGGTTCGGGATCGTCGGCGCCAACGGCCGCGACTGGTACAACTCGCCCGCGTTCGTGCAGACCGGCGTGACCAACACGCCCGCGGGCCAGCCGCGCATTTTCTACATCCAGAACGCGCAGCAATACCAATATTCGAAGTTCGGCCTGATCACCTCGGGCCCGCTCCAGGGCACCGCCTTCGGTGCCAACGGCCAGCCCTATCAGTTCCAGTACGGCTCGAACGGCGTGCCCACCGGGACCGGCGCCGTGACCGGCTGCACGCCCTCCTTCTGCTCGGGCGGCGACACCAGCGGCGTGGTCGGCGCGGGCACCAGCCTCGCCTCCAAGCTGGAGCGCTACAATTACTACTCGCGCGTCGGCTTCGACTTCGCGCCCAACAACGAGATCTACTTCACGTTCAACGGCTCGCGCGTCAGCTCGGAGAATTCGCCCAACCCGGGCTACGCGCAGCAGGCCAACCTCACGATCCAGTGCGGCCTCAACAACGCCAACGCCAACCCGTTCGTGCCGCAGTCGATCCAGCAGGCCTGCACCAACGCCGGCATCACGCAGTTCCAGTACGGCTCGGCGCTGGCGCAGCTCGGCGACTTCATCGAGGTCAAGCCGGTGCGCACCAACCTGCGCTACGTCGTCGGCGCCAACGGCAAGTTCCGCGGCCTCGGCACCGAGTGGAGCTACGACGCCTACTACGAGTACGGGCGCAACTACACCGACCTGCACGTCGACAACATGCTCAACATCTCGCGCTTCCGTGCGGCCTATCAGGCGGTGCGGCTGCCCAACGGCACGATCGGCTGCGCCAACGCGGCGGCGCGCGCCGCCGGCTGCGTCCCGCTCAACATCATCGGCGACGGCGGCGTGACCGAGGCCGCGCTCAACTACGTCAAGCCGGCGATCGGACCCTATCAGCACACCTGGTCGACGCAGAACGCGGGCGCGATCAGCTTCAACGGCCAGCCGGTCTCGACCTGGGCGGGTCCGCTGTCGGTCGCCTTCGGCTACGAGTACCGCCGCGAATGGTATCGCACCAAGGCCGATCCGTACGGCAACGGCGTCACCGCGGCGAACCCGAACACCACCGACTATCCCGCCGATCCCACGCAGAACACGCTGACCGGCGGCAATTGGTACGCCGGCAACTACAAGAACGGCACCGGTCGCTACAACGTGCACGAGGGTTTCCTCGAGCTCGACATCCCGATCTCGAACGAGGACCAGATCGGCCGCGCCAACATCAACGCGGGCGTCCGCCAGACGCGCTACAGCACCTCGGGCTGGATCACGAGCTGGAAGGTCGGCGGCACGTGGGACACGCCGCTCACCGGCATCAAGCTGCGCGGCGTGACCTCGCGCGACGTGCGCGCGCCCAACCTCTCCGAGCTGTTCCGCACGCCGACCTTCGCCAACGCCACCTTCCTCGATCCGCGCGCGCCCGGCAGCTCGCCGACCGCGGGGCAGTTCGTCCAGGCGCCGTCGAACACGATCGGCAACACCGCGCTGAAGCCGGAGACCTCGCGCAACACCACCGGCGGCATCGTCTTCGACGGCACCACCGCCGGCTTCCTGCCGGGCTTCAGCGCCTCGTTCGACTATTACAACATCAAGGTGGAAGGCATCATCACGCCGTTCAGCGGGCAGTCGGCGATCAACCAATGCTTCCTGCAGAACCTCGCGCAGTTCTGCGGCTCGTTCAATCTCGACGCCGCGGCCGGGCCGCTGTTCGTCAACGAGCAGCTGTTCAACTTCGCGCGCGTGCGCACCAACGGCTTCGACATCGAGGCGAGCTATCGCCGCCCGCTCAGCGGCGTCGGGCTGCCGGGCGCCTTCACGATCCGCGGCCTCGCCACGCGCACGCTGCATTACACCGAGACGTCGGGCCTCCCCGGCACGATCCCGACCGAGCAGGCCGGCAACAACCGCGGCAACGTGCCCGACTGGAAGGTGTTCGCGATCCAGAGCTGGGACACGGACGACTTCTCGCTGTCGGTGACCGAGCGCTGGTTCTCCGACGGCGTCTACTCGAACGAATATATCCAGTGCGATCCGGGCAGCTGCCCGGCGCCGGATCCGACCGGCAACATCACCACGATCAGCGACAACACGATGCCCGGCGCGCTCTACGTCGATCTCGGCGGCTCGTTCAACATCAGCAAGAGCATCTCCGCCTATGCCAAGGTGGACAATCTCTTCAACAAGGCGCCCGAACCCTCGCCGCAGAACGGCGTGACGTACGGGTTCAACCCGGTGTTGTACGACGTGCTCGGCCGCACCTTCCGGCTCGGCCTGCGCCTCAGCCTCTAGGCCGCTCCCCTTGGCCTTGCCCTGGCTCCCGAGGACCTTCCTCGGGAGCCATTTTTTATGAAAGCGTCTGCAGTGACGGGGCCCCGCGCTCAGCTCGCCCCCACCGGCAGCCGGCGCGGCCGTCGCCGGCCGTTCCGCTCTCAGCGGCTGACCGACAGGATGATCCGGCGAGCGCCGGGACGATCCTCTCGCCCTGGCGCAGTTCGTCGCGCCGGCGCGCGCCGCACCCTTCCACCCGCGACCAAGCGGCTCTATGCGCTGCGCTGTCGCAGGGAGATCGGCGTTGCCTGGTCGGTCCCGCACCAGTGCGCCGTGACGCGGACGCGCGATGCCGCCCGCAGGCCTCGGGAGTGTGAGAGATGAATGTCGGTCGGAACGTCAGCCCAGCCCCGGCACGCGTGATCGCACGCGACTGACACTCGTACCGACCGCGCCCGACCGATGATCCTGCTCACGCTCTCTGCCCTCACGCTCACCGCCCCCGCCGCGGCGGCGGCGCCGCTCGCCCAGGCGAGAAGCCGCCGCGCGGCGCGGCGCGCGCGCGGCACGCTGCGGCTGCCCGAGCTCGAACTGCCCCCGGTGGTGGTCGAGGCACCCGAGCCCGAGGTGCCGCCGCCGACGCTCGGCGACGTCGGCGTCACCCTCGCGAAGATCCCCGGCCCGACGATCCCGCCCGAGATCCGCGCCATGCTCGACGCCGCGATCGCGGCCAACGACGAGGCCGGCGTCGCCACCATTGTCAAATACGCGCGCGCGGGCGATCCCGGCTCGGCCGACCTGGTGCTGCGACAGGCGAGCGACTGGCGCTCCGCGCGCGCGCGGGCGCACGACGAGCGCTTGCAGCAGGCCAGCGCGTTCGAGCTGTGGACCGGCAAGGTCGAGGCGGGTGGGTTCGTCTCCACCGGCAACTCGAACATCACCGGGCTGACCGGCTCGGCCGATCTCACCCGCGAGGGGCTGCGCTGGCGCCACCGGCTGCTCGGCCAGGCCGACTTCCAGCGCACCGACGGCGTCACCAGCCGCGAGCGCTACACCTTCGGCTACCAGCCCAATTACAAGGTCAGCGACCGCGCCTACATCTATGGCAACCTCGGCTATGAGTCGGATCGCTTCCTCGGCTATGTCAGCCGCTACGCGGTCTCGGTCGGGGCCGGCTACGGCGTGTTCCGCCGCTCCGGGCTGACGCTCGACCTCGAGGCCGGTCCCGCCTTCCGCCAGACCGATTTCACCGACGAGTTCATGCAGAGCAGCCTCGCCGCACGCGGCAGCATGAATCTCAACTGGACGCTGATCGGCGGCCTGCGGCTGAGCCAGGAAGCCTCGGCCTATCTCGAACATTACAACAGCACGGTGCGCAGCGTCAGCGCGCTCGAGGCCAAGCTGCTCGGCCCGCTCTCGGCGAAATTCTCCTACACCGTGCAATATGAGAGCGAGCCGCGCGACGAACGGCTCAGCACCGACACGCTCAGTCGATTGTCGCTGGTGTATAGTTTCTGAGGAAAGCTCGTATCGACGTCCCTCGTTGGTCTCGATATGTATGGCGACCCTGATCACCTTACCTGCCGTCATCCCGGACTTGGTCCGGGATCCACCGTGCCGCGTACTCAGACCGCGTCGCTCTCGCGGAAGAGTGGATCCCGGACCAAGTCCGGGATGACGGGGCGGTAGTTCTGGATCGCCCGCATGGCCGTTCCGCGCACCAGCCATTTCGCGCCAAACCTCCCCCATTGATCCGTATCAGTTTGATTAGGCGGAACGATTCATCGGCGCCACCCGTATCCTCGGCCCTATGCCTGCTCCCGAGACACCGTTGTTCCGCTGGACGCACCAGGCCCAGGAGGAGCTCGAGACGCTGCTCCACGGCCATGTTGCCGAGCGATCCTTCCCCTGCGTCGGCGCCAAGGCGGCGCTCGCGCGCGGGACGCTGGACGTGCTCGCCTGCTCGCGCATCGACAGTGCGTGGGACGATCTGCGCATCCACGACGGGCTGGTCCGCTTCGCCGCCGCCTATCGCGCCGAGCCGACGCTGTTCCGCAGCTATGCCGTGGTGTTCGAGGGACCTGACGTGCTCGACGAGACCACCTTCGAGGCGGCGCTGTGGGAGCGGATCCAGTCGCTATCCGACAAGGACGTGTGGCGCGGCCAGTCCTACGACGGTCGCGTCAGCCATGATCCCGACAGCCCGCATTTCTCGCTGAGCTTCGGCGGTGAGGCCTTTTTCGTCGTCGGCCTCCACCCCAACGCCTCGCGCCCGGCGCGGCGTTTCGCGCGGCCGACGATGGTGTTCAACCTGCACGACCAGTTCGAGCAGCTGCGCGCCGACGGTCGCTACGAGACGATGCGCGAGGCGATCATGGTGCGTGACGAGAAAGTCGCGGGCTCGCGCAACCCGATGCTGGCGCGCCACGGCGAGCTGAGCGAGGCGCGCCAGTATAGCGGGCGCGTGGTCGACTCGGCGTGGCGCTGCCCGTTCCATTATGCCGGCGGAAGCGACCCCGCGTGAGCGCGACGATCGAGATCGCGCCGCGCAGCGGCACCGCCTTCCGCCTGCTGGCGGGCCAGCGGCTCACCGTGATCGACCCGCGCGGCGTCCAGGTGGCGGACCTGCTGGCGTACAATGCCGAGGACGTGCGCGAGGTGATCTCCTCGGGGCGCACCTTCGACTATGCCGAGACGATCCGGCTCACCGCCGGCCATCTGCTCTACTCGAATCGCTCGCGCCCGATGCTGGCGATCGTGGAGGACACCGTCGGGCGGCACGACTTCCTGCTGACGCCGTGCTCCTACGACACGTTCCACCATTTCTACCCGGAGCTGCCGCCGCATCGCGGCTGCTTCGGCAACCTCGCCGAGGCGCTCGCGCCGTACGGCGTGACCGAGGACATGATCCCGGTGGCGTTCAACTGCTTCATGAACGTGCCTGTCGACGGCGCGACGGGGAAGCTGGAGGTGCTTCCGCCGACCAGCCGCGCCGGCGACCATCTCACGCTCGAGGCACGGATGGACCTGATCATCGGCCTCACCGCCTGCTCCGCGCCAGCGTCGAACGGCGGCAGCTTCAAGCCGATCCATTATCGCGTGGAGTGAGCGGCGGAAGCCTGACCCTTCGTGTTCCCCGGCCTTCGCCGGGGCACGACGACCGCGCCGCTTAGTTCACCCCCGCCCGCGGTGTCGGCGCGCGCTGTTCCGCCTCGGCGATGCGTTCGGCGTAGCGCGAGGCGAGGTCGAGGTGGAGACGTCGCATCGGCGCGTCGCGCGCGTGGCGCGCGGCCGCGCTCTCCTGCTCGGCGCGGCGGCGATAGTAATCGAGATCGTCCATCGTGGTCATCGCGTGATCCCTCCCGGTGTGGGGACTCTGTCACGGTACGCTGCGACTCGCCTCGCATTGTGCGCTCATCTGGTCGCGATGCACCAACATTCGTCACAAAGAGCGACGCGACTCGAAAAGAATCAGTACTACTTAGGTCAACACGACGCGCGGCGGCCGAGCGCCGCTGCCCGCGCGCTGGCGCCGCGCCGGCGGCTGCGGCATGGGATCGCCGATGGACCGTGACTTCCGCCGCGTCGCCGCCGACGGCACCGCCGCCCCGCATCGCCGCGCGGTGATCGCCGAGCATCCGGTGGCGATCGAGGTCAACGGCCTCGGCTATGCGGTGATGATGGCGACTCCCGACGACCTCGCCGACTTCGCCACCGGCTTCGCGCTGTCCGAGCGGATCGTCGCGGCGGCGGACGAGATCGCGGAGCTGGACCTCGTCGAGACCGCGCAGGGCGTGATCGCCCGGCTCGCGGTGCCGCCCGCGCGCGCCGCCGCGGTGGCCGACCGGGTGCGTCGCCGCGCCAGCGACAGCTCGTGCGGGCTGTGCGGGATGGACAATCTCGACTCGGTCCACCGCGCGCTGCCGCACGTCACCGGCGCACCGGTCGCGCCCACGGCGATCTTCGCCGCGCTGGCGGCGATGCGCGATCACCAGCCGCTCAACCGCGCCACCGGTGCCGCGCACGCCGCGATGCTGTGCGATGCCGCGGGTGCGATCCGGCTCGCGCGCGAGGACGTCGGCCGCCACAATGCCTTCGACAAGCTGATCGGCGCGATGGCGCGCGGCGGGCTGGCGTGGGACGACGGCTTCGCTTTGCTGTCGTCGCGCTGCTCCTACGAGCTGGTCGAGAAGGCCGCGCTGGCGGGCTGCGCGACGCTGGTAACGGTGTCGGCGGCGACCAGCCTGGCGCTCGACCGCGCCGCCGCGGCGGGGCTGACGCTCGTCTCGCTCGCGCGCTCGGATGCGGTGCTCTTTTCGGATCCCACGCGTTAGGACGCGCATGACCAAGCAGCACGACGATCGCCCTGATTTCACCCCCTATGACGGCCCGGCGGGCGGCTGGGGCTCGATGCGCTCACTGGCGGACATCGTCCCGCGCGAGAAGAACGTGGCGGTCACCACCGCCGAGCTGACGCGCCAGAACAAGCCCGACGGCTTCATGTGCGTCAGCTGCGCCTGGTCCAAGCCCAACCCGCCCAGCGTCGCCGAATTCTGCGAGAACGGCGCCAAGGCGACCGCCTGGGAGATCACCAGCCAGCGCGTCACCCCCGACTTCTTCCGCGCCCATGCGCTGACGGAACTGCGCGGCTGGAGCGACTATCGGCTGGAGGAAGCCGGAAGGCTGACGCACCCGATGAGGTACGACCGCGCGACCGACCGCTACGTCGTCGCGCCGTGGGAGGAGGCCTTCGCCGCGATCGGGGCGCGGCTCAAGGCGCTCGCGCCGCGCTCGGTGGTGTTCTACGCCTCGGGCCGCGCCAGCCTCGAGACCTCGTACATGTACCAGCTGATGGCGCGGCTGTACGGCAACCAGAACCTGCCCGACAGCTCCAACATGTGCCATGAATCCACCTCGGTCGGGCTCAAGGCGGCGATCGGCGTGCCGGTCGGCACCACCACGCTGGAAGACTTCGACCACACCGACTGCATCCTGCACTTCGGCCAGAACGTCGCCACCAACAGCCCGCGGATGCTCCACCAGCTCCGCGCGGTGCACAAGCGCGGGGCGCAGATCATCGTGTTCAATCCCCTGCGCGAGCGCGGGCTGGAGCGCTTCACCGACCCGCAGAATCCGGTCGAGATGGCGACGCGCAGCGAGACGCCGATCGCGACGCAATACCACCAGGTGAAGGCGGGCGGCGATCTCGCGGCGATGATGGGGATCGCCAAATGGGTGATCGAGAACGGCCATGTCGACCACGAGTTCGTGACGGCGCACACGCACGATTACGCCGCCTTCGAGGCGCGCGCGCGGGCGACCGGCTGGGACGAGATCGAGCGCGAATCGGGGCTGACCCGCGCCGCGCTCGAGCAGGCCGCCGAGGCCTATGCGCGCTCCACCGCGACGATGGCGATCTACGGCATGGGCCTGACCCAGCACGTCAAGGGCGTCGACAACGTCCGCATGCTGGTCAACCTGCTGCTGCTCCGCGGCAACATCGGCAAGCCCGGCGCGGGGCCGTGTCCGGTGCGCGGGCACAGCAACGTCCAGGGCCAGCGCACCGTCGGCATCACCGAGAAGACCGAGCTCGCGCCGGTCGAGAAGCTCAAGGAACTCTACGGTTTCGATCCGCCGACCGAGAAGGGGCTCGACACCGTCGAGGCGTGCGCCGGCGTCATCGACGGCACGGTGAAGGCGTTCGTCTCGCTCGGCGGCAATTTCGTCCGCGCCGCGCCCGAGACCGAGCTGCTCGAGGAGGGTTGGGCGAACCTGGATCTCTCGGTGCAGATCGCCACCAAGCTCAACCGCAGCCACCTCATCCCCGCCGCGGGCGAGACCTGGCTGCTGCCCTGCCTCGGCCGGATCGAGCGCGACCTGCAGGCGAGCGGCCCCCAGCGCGTGACGATGGAAGATTCGACCAGCGTGATCCACCCGTCGCTCGGCAAGGTCGACCCGGCGAGCCCGCACCTTCTCTCCGAGCCAGCGATCGTCGCGGGCATCGCCAAGGCGCTGCTCCCGCCCAACCCCGCGATCGACTGGGACGCCTGGGTCGGCGACTATGCGCTGGTGCGCGACGAGATCGCCAAGGCCATCCCGCATTTCTTCGCGCGCTTCAACGAGCGGCTGCGCGAGGAGAAGGGCGGCTTCTGGAAGGGCAACAAGGCCGCCGAGCGCGTCTTCGAGACGGAGAGCGGCAAGGCCGAGTTCCTGGTGCCCGACGTGCTCAACGCCACCGGCTTCACCGACAGCGACGGGCGCTACCGCTTGCTGACGCTGCGCTCGAACGACCAGTTCAACACCACGATCTACGGCTATTCGGACCGTTTCCGCGGCATCAACGGCACGCGCCAGGTGGTGCTGATGAACCGCGACGACATCGCGCGCGCCGGGCTCACCGCGGGTGCCAAGGTGACGCTGGCGAGCGACGCGGGCGACAATCACGAGCGCCGCGTCGGCGACCTGATCGTGGTGGAATATGACGTGCCGCCGGGCTGCATCGCGGCCTATTATCCCGAGTGCAACCCGCTGATCGCGCTCGCGCACCACGCCGAGGAGAGCCACGTGCCCGCGGCCAAGTCGGTCCCGGTGCGGATCGTGGGGTAGAGAAGATCCTCTCCTTTCAGGGGAGGATCGTTATCCCGCCGCGCTCAACACCATCCACATCAACCCCGCCCGGCATAATTGTGCGACAAACCCGCCGTAGCGCGCTCGTCCGGCCCGATATCGCCGGCAGGGAGCGAGTGATGCGCGTGATCTACCTTCTGCTGGCGTCCGCCGCCCCGATGGCCGCGCCCGCGGCGGCGCAGCAGCCGGCGCAGCGCGACCTGCCCGGCACGGTCGCGCCGACCGGCAGCGCCGCCGCCACCCCAGCGCCCGGCGCCGCCACCGCCGCTCAGTCGAGCCAGGCCACCCCCGCCACCGCGCCGGCCGACGCCCCCGCCGAGAACGAGGACGAACCCGCCGACATCGTCGTCACCGGCGCCCGGACCCAGCGCGGCGCGGTGGTCGGCGACATCACCCCCGAGGAGCAGCTCTCCCCCGCCGACATCCGCAGCTACGGCGTCAGCTCGGTGACCGAGCTGCTCAACGAGCTCAGCCCGCAGACCCGCTCGGGCCGCGGCGCCGGCGGCGCCCCGGTGGTGCTGCTCAACGGTCGGCGGATCTCGGGCTTCCAGGAGATCCGCGACCTGCCGACCGAGGCGATCGCGCGCGTCGACATCCTGCCCGAGGAGGTCGCGCTCAAATACGGCTATCGCGCCGACCAGCGCGTGGTGAACTTCGTGCTGCGCCGCCGCTTCCGCGCGGTCACCACCGAAATCGAGGACCGGCTCGCCACCGAGGGCGGGCGCAACGCGCCCGGCGGCGAGCTCGACCTGCTGCGTATCCGCGAGCAGGGCCGCATCAACCTCCATCTCGAATATAACCGCGCCGACTCGCTCACCGAGGCCGAGCGCGACATCCTGCCCTCGCCCAACACCGCGGCGATCGGGGGCAATGTCGCCACCCGCGGACGAGTCGCGATCGACCCGCTGTTCGGCACCGCCACCTCGCTCGGCGTTCCCGCAATCGCCGCCACGCGCGCGCCGCTGCTCGGCGAGTTCAGCGCGACGCGCAACACCACCGACCAGTCGGCCTATCGCACGCTGCTGCCGCAGGAGCGCACCTTCTCCGCCAACGGCACCTACGCCACGACGATCTTCGGCAACGTCGCGGCGACGCTCAACGCCACGGTCGATCACAGCCGCACCGAGTCGCTGCGTGGCCTCGCCGAGCTCGACCTCGCGCTGCCGGTGGGCAGCCCCTTCTCGCCCTTCGCGGTACCGGTGACGCTGACGCGCGCCTCCGACTCGATCGCGCCGCTGAGGCAGCAGGTCGAAACGACGCAGCTCCATCTCGGCGGCACGCTCAACGGCGACAAGGGACGGTGGCGCTGGTCGCTGACCGGCAACGTCGACCGCGACACCAGCGACACCGTCACCCAGACCGGACTCGACACCGCCGCCTTCCAGGCGCGGCTCGACGCACTCGATCCGGCGGCGAACCCCTATGGCCCGCTCACGCTCGGCCGCTCGGCCGACAACAGCGCGCGCTCGACCGCGACTACCGCGGGGCTCGACGCGCTGGCGAGCGGGCCGCTGTTCGCGCTGCCCGCGGGCGACGCCAACGCCAGCCTGCGCATCGGCGCCTCGACGAGCGACTTCTCGAGCCGCTCGGTGCGCTTCGGCACGCCGGTCGCGGCCGACATCGGGCGCGACCTGGCCTCGACCCAGCTCAACCTCGACCTGCCGATCGCCAGCCGCGCCGAGGGCGTGCTGGCCTTCCTCGGCAATCTCTCGCTCAACGGCAATGTCGCGGCGGACCGCGTCTCCGACTTCGGCACCTTGTGGACCTATGGCTATGGCGCGAACTGGCGCCCGATCGAGGCGGTGCGGCTGCTCGCCTCGGTGACCGACCAGGCCGAGGCGCCGACCGCGGCGCAGCTCGGCAACCCGGTGGTGTCGACCCCCGGCGTGCGCGTGTTCGACTATGTCCGCGGCACCACCGCGACGGTGACGACGGTGACCGGCGGCAACCCGCTGCTGATGCGGGACGAGCGCCACGCGCTCAAGGTCGGGCTCGACGTCAGGCCGTGGAGCGCGCGCGACATCCGCTTCCGCGCCGACTACACCCGCCAGACGACCGACGACCCGATCGCCAGCTTCCCCAGCGCCACCGCGGCGATCGAGGCGGCCTTCCCCGATCGCTACACGCGCGACGCCGAGGGCAATCTGCTGCGCATCGACACGCGCCCGATCAACTTCGCGCGTCGCGAGACGTCGCAGCTGCGCTACGGCGTCAACCTGTCGTTCCGGCTCAAGTCGAAGATCCAGAAGGAGCTGGAGGCGTTCCGCGCCGGCACCGGGCCCAATCCCTTCGCCGGCATGCGCCCGCCGGGCGAGCGGCGCGGCGGCGAGGGCGGCGGCCGCGAGGGAGCGGGCGACCGCACCCGGCCCGACGGCAGCGCCGCGCGCGGCGGCGACGGCGCGCCGCCCCCCGGCGGCAGCGGCGCGGCGCCGGGCGCGGCGGGCGCTGGCGGCGGGCCGGGCGGCGGCGGGCCTGGCGGGGGCGGGCCGGGCGGGGGCGGCTTCGGGCGGTTCGGACGCGGCGGCGGCGCGCAGGCGGGCGGCCGGCTCCAGTTCGCGCTTTACCACACCTGGCATCTCACCGAGCGGGTGACGGTCGCGGACAGCGGCCCGGTGCTGAACCTGCTCGACGGCGACGCGATCGGCAGCGCCGGCGGCCAGCCCCGTCACGAGCTCGAGGGCCAGGCCGGCTATACCAACAACGGCCTCGGCGCGCGAATCTCGGTCAATTACCAGAGCGCGACGCGCGTCAACGGCGGGACCGCGGCAGCCCCGGAGACGCTCGACTTCGGCAGCATCGCCACCGCCAACCTGCGCCTCTTCGCCGACCTGGGCGGCCGGATCGACTGGGTCCGCGCGCACCCCTGGATGCGCGGCGCGCGCGTCAGTCTGCAGCTCGACAACCTGTTCAACACGCGCCAGCGAGTCACCGACCAGGCCGGCGAGGTGCCGATCGGCTTCCAGCCGGGCTATCTCGACCCGATCGGGCGCACCGTGCGGCTGTCGTTGCGGAAGTTGTTCTATTAACGGGGTGGTGATCGCGGGGCGAACCCACCCCGCGCCCGCTTGGATCAGGAAAGCGCGCGGTGCTCCTGCGCACGCCGGAGCCTAGAGCGTCACGCCAGAGCCCGTGGGCCCCTGCGTGCGCAGGAGCACCGCGGCGAGGCTCAGAACGATGACCAGTCGTCCTCCGCCACCGCGACCGCCGCGCTTCCGCGCCGAGCGACCGGCGCGTGCCGACGCGCCGGCGCCGGCGCCGGGCTGGCCGCGCGCGTCGGCAGCGCGCGAACGGTCGCGCGCGGCGCCGCCACCGGCGCACCGCCGAGCGTGAAGCGCGCGATCTCGGCGGCGAGCGTGTCCGCCTCGCCCGCCAGGTTGCGCGCCGCCGCGGTGGCCTCCTCCACCATCGCGGCGTTGCGCTGGGTCACGCCATCCATCTCGCCGACCGCGGTGTTGACCTGCTGGAGGCCCTGCGACTGCTGCTCGGCCGAGCCGGAGATGTCGGACACCAAGGTGCTGATCTCGCCGATGCGACCGATGATCCGCTCGAGCGAGCGACCCGTCTCGCTGACCAGCGCGACCCCGGCGTCGACCGTCTCGACCGAGGCGGTGATGCGCTGCTTGACGTCCTTGGCGGCCTCGGCCGAGCGCTGCGCCAGCGCGCGCACCTCGGAGGCGACCACCGCGAAGCCCTTGCCGGCGTCCCCGGCGCGCGCCGCTTCGACGCCCGCGTTGAGCGCGAGCAGGTTCGTCTGGAAAGCGATCGCGTCGATCACCGCGATGATGTCGGAGATCTCCGACGAGGTCCGCTCGATCCCCGCCATCGCCTCGACCGCGCGACGCACCACCGCGCCCGACTCCTCCGCCTCGGCGCGGGCGACGCCGACGATCTGGTTGGCGCGGCCGGCGCCCGACGCGGTCTCGCGGACGGTGGCGGTGATCTGCTCCATCGCCGCCGCGGTTTCCTCCAGGCTCGCGGCCTGCTGCTCGGTGCGCTGCGACAGGTCGTCCGACGCCGCGCTGATCTCGCCCGCGCCGCGGTGGATGCCCTCGGACACCTGGGCGACCGAGCTCATCGTCGCCTGCAACGCGGTCACGGCGTCGTTGAAGTCGTGCTTGAGCTTGAGGAACGGCCCGCTGAGCTCGGCCTCGATCCGCGCGGTGAGGTCGCCCGCGGCGAGGCGGCCGAGCCCCTCGCCCATCGCCAACGCCATCTGGCGCTGCGTGTCGCATTCGCGCGCGGCGAGCGAGCTCTCGCGGAAGATCGCCATCGCCTTGGTCATGCGGCCGACGCAGTCGCGGTTGGCGGTGTGATCAACCGGGCTGTCGAGGTCGCCCGCGGCGAGCCCCTCCATCCGCACCACGGTCTCGACGTACGGCGTGCAGATCAGCCGCGCGGCGATCAGCGTCACCGCGACGACGGCGACCACCCCGGCGAGCGCGCCGCCGATCACGAGGCGCGGATCGGCCGCGGCGCCGGCGAGCACGCCGTAAGCGGCGCACCCCGCGATGGCGCCCGACAGCACCAGATATACCAAGGTCAGGACCTTGAACTTCACGCGAATCGGCGCGTGCCGACCGAACCACTCGACCATCCGGGCCGCCCCCGCTGACGGCCGAACGAGATGAGCGGCCGAGGAGGCCACCCTGCGCCCGACACGGCTAAGATTCCGCTAAGTGACTGTGCTCACCAACAAAGTATAACATCCATGGCGGTGGTAATTCACTCCGCCGGCACCGCGCCGGCGAGCGGCGCGAAGCGCGCGACCTGCCGCCCGATCAGCCGCAGTTGCTCGCGCACCGCCGGGTCGCTGACCCCGCCGGCGTCGTCGAACTTGGTGAGCTGGGTGTTGATCGCCGCGGCGAACGGCGTCGGCCAGCCGCGCAGCGCGTGGACGATCGAGCGCAGCGCCGCGATCGTCGAGCCGGTCGCCTGCCAGCCATAGGCGGTGGCGATCAGCCCTACCGGCAGGTCGGCCAGATACGGGCGCCGGTCGCGCGCGGTCTCCTCGAGCAGGTCGAGCGCGTTCTTGACCACGCCCGAGATGCTGCCGTGATAGCCCGGGCTGGCGATGATCACCGCCGAGGCCTGGCGCACCGACTCGACGAAGGCCTGCTCCTCGGGCGTGCGGCTGGTCGCGCGCGGGTCGTAGAGCGGCAGCCGCGCCATGTCCTCGCCGCCGAACAGCCGCGTGCGGAATCCCTCCTCGCGCGCGGCGTCGAGCGCGACGCGCAGCGCGCGCTCGGTCGATGAGATGCCGCCGATCGTACCACCGATCCCGACCACCAGCGGCGCGCCCGCGCCTGTCGCTTCCTCGCTCATGCTGGCGACCTCATGGCACGCGGTCGCGCCTTGCGACAACTGTCATATCGCTGTAAGACACTTCGCAGCATGCGCCCCCCCTACGAACCCGGCCGCGTCCGCTACCATCACACGCGCGGCGACTCGCCCGGCGCGGTGAGCGACGAGCACGGCGCGCCGCTCCCCTCCTTCGATCCGTGGCGTGACGATCGCGCCCCGCCGCCGCCGCCTCCACCGCGCGACGAGCGCCCGTGGGACGAACCCTCGCGCGACGACGGCTTCTGGCAGCAGGAGCGGCGGCGCTGGCCCGATCCGCTGCCGCCGCCGCGGCCATGGTGGCGGCGCGTGCGCTGGGGGCGCTGGCTGGTGCGCGGCGCGGCGGCGTTCATCATGCTGTTCGTGGTGGCGGTGATCTGGCTCGCGGTGACGGCGCCCCTGTCGCGCTCGCTCAAGCCGCCGACGCCGCCCTCGATCACGCTCACCGCCGCGGACGGCACGCCGATCGCGCGGCGCGGCGCGATCATCGGCGCGCCCGTCGACGCCGCCAAGCTGCCCGCGCACGTGCGCGAGGCGTTCCTCGCGATCGAGGACCGCCGCTTCTACTCGCACTGGGGCGTCGACCCGCGCGGCATCGCGCGCGCGGCCTGGGCCAATCTCGGCTCGGGCGGGGTGCGCCAGGGCGGCTCGACGATCACCCAGCAACTCGCCAAGAACGCCTTCCTCGACTCGGACCGCACCGCCGCGCGCAAGCTGCGCGAGGCGATGATCGCCTTCTGGCTGGAGGCGTGGCTGAGCAAGGACGAGATCCTCTCGCGCTATCTCTCCAACGTCTATTTCGGCGACAACGTCTACGGCATCACCGCGGCGTCGAAGCATTATTTCGGGCGCACCCCGATGCAGCTCAACGTCGGGCAGGCGGCGATGCTGGCCGGGCTGGTCAAGGCGCCGTCGCGGCTGGCGCCGACCGGCAACCTCAAGGGCGCTCGCGCGCGTCAGGCGGTGGTGGTCGGCGCGATGGTCGACGCCGGCTTCCTGTCGCAGGACGAGGCCGCCCGGGTGCAGCCGCAGCGCGTGCTCGCCGAGCGGCCTGAGACGCTGCCGACCGGCACCTATTTCGCCGACTGGGTGCTGCCCTCGGCGCGCGAGGTGGCGGGCGAGTCGGGCACCGAGGCCACCGTGCGCACCACGCTCGATCGCGGCTTCCAGCGCACCGCCGAGCGCGTCGTGCGCCAGGCGACGCTGCGCGGCATGCAGGCGGCGCTGGTGGCGATGAAGCCCGACGGCACCGTTGTCGCGATGGTCGGCGGCAAGGATTACGGCGCCAGCGCGTTCAACCGCGCGGTCCAGGCCAAGCGCCAGCCGGGCTCGACCTTCAAGCTGTTCGTCTATCTCGCCGCGATGCGCTCGGGCCTGACTCCCGCGACGGTGATGGACGACACGCCGGTCGAGATCGCGGGATGGAAGCCGCGCAACGACGACGGCCGCTACCTCGGCCCGATCACGCTGCAGCGCGCCTTCGCGCGCTCGTCGAACGTGGTGGCGGCGCGGCTGACGCAGCAGGTCGGCGTCCGCAACGTGATCCGTGCCGCGCGCGACCTCGGCATCACCACGCCGATCGCCAACGAGGCGACGATCGGGCTGGGCACCTCCGAGGTGTCGCTGCTCGAGCTGACCGGCGCCTATGCCGCGGTGGCGAGCGGGCGCTACCCGGTGGTGCCGCGCGGCGTCGAGGGCGGGCGCGGCGCGAGCTGGTACGAGGCAATCGCGGGGCGCGACACCGCCATGTCCGCCACGATCCGCGACGAGATGCGCACCTTGCTGGGCTCGTCGATCCGCGGCACCGGACGCGGCGCCAATCTGCCGGTCAGCGCCTTCGGCAAGACCGGGACGAGCCAGGGCGGCCGCGACGGCTGGTTCATCGGCTTCGCCGGCGACCTGGTGGTGGGCGTGTGGGTCGGGCGCGACGACAGCGCGCCCAACCCGGGGCTGCACGGCGGCGGCATCCCGGCGCAGATCTGGCGCCAGTTCATGATGTCGGCGCTGCACATCCCGGTCGCGGTGGCGCCGGTGGAGGACGAGGCGGCGGCGCCGATCGACCCGGGCAACATGCTCGACCAGATGGGCGTCGACCTGGGCGGCGAGGTCGGCCGCGCGATCGACGGCGCGCAGCCGCGGATCGAGGACGCGCTCGACCGGCTGCGCGAGATGGGCATCGAGCTGCCCCGCCCGCCCGCGCCCGGCGAGCGCCTGCCCGAGCGGCGGCGCCTAGACGAGGGTCGCGGCGAGCGCGGCGGCGGGGAAGGCGGCGACGGCTTCGAGGAGGATGGCGGACCGGGCGCGTTCTGACCGAGGGCTTGGTGGAGATGCACGCGGAGGCGCGGGGGCGCTGAGACGCAGTTCGCCGCGTCAGCGGCTCTCCAGCATCTTGTTCACGCGAAACGCGAAGACGGGCTGAAGGATCTGCGCAGAGGCGCAGAGCCATCGTGCGTCAGGGCCGTCATGCAGGTGACGAGCAGCCGTCGCGGCAGGCGCGCCCTCTTTGCGCCTCCGCACCTCCGCGTGAGCCGCCCCCACGCGCGACAGCACGCGCGCGGGGGCGGCACGCACGCCTCAGAAGTGCGCGATCACGCCGGCCATCGGGCGCACCGTCTCGAAGTCGCCGCGCGTCGAGATCTCGGCGCGGAAGCGCACGCCCTCCTTCTTCACCAGCCCGTCGAGGCCGATCGCCGACGGCCCGAACTCGCCGCCGATGCCGTAGGACATGCGGCCATAGTCACCGCTGTTCGAGCCGTAGCGGTCGAAATTGACCCACTGGTAGCCGACCTTGCCGTAGACCAGCCCGGTCTCGCCCGCGCGCACGCCGGCTCGGCCGTGGACGCCATATTCCCAGTCGATATCGCCGGTGAAGCCCTTGGCGGCGTTGCCCTCGACGCCGACGAAGAACGAACCAAGCGGCACGTTGACGCCCGCCACGCCCTCGACCAGCCCGCCCTTCAGACGGTTGCCCGGCGCGTTATAGGGAATGCCGTGACCGGGATCGCTCTCGAACCCCTCGTAGCCGCCCATCACGCCGACATACGGGTCGATACCGAACGCGCGCGACCCGTCGCTGGTGGTGTCCTGCGCCTGAGCGGCCGCGGGAACGAGGAAAGCGGCAGCAACGGCTGCCAGAAGCAACGTCTTCATGAGATACCTTCGTGAGAGAGGCGCGATCCATCTGCGCCTCACCCGGTCGAACGGGTCGCGGCCGCGGCAGGTCCGACGAAATTGGAAAAAACCGTTGGTGTGGCCGATCGGCCACGCCCGTGCTGCCGCTCCTCAGAGCGCCGGCCTAGCGCGCCGCGGCGGCGAGCCCGGCGAGGCGGACGAACTCCTGCCGCCAATAATCCTCCTGCCGCCCGGCGAGGCGCTGCGCGTCGGCGAAGGTGAAGTCGCCGAGCAGCGTGTCGCCGCGCAGCTTCTGCCCATAGGCCGCGACCGCGGCGACGAAGGCCATGTCGCCGCGCGCGGGCAACGCCGCGGCGAGCGCGCGCGCCGGCACCGCGAGTGCCAGCTCGCGCGAGCGCGTGCCGTCCGGGTCCTTGTAGCGCAGCCGCACGTAACAGGCCTCACCGCCGCGCGCTCCCGCCGCGGCGCCGGCGGCAGGAGCGGCGTAGCGGTGCGGCGCGGTCCAGCCCGCCATGCCGGCGGGCACCATCTCGTAGAGCGCGGTGACCTGATGCCCCGCGCCCATGTCGCCGGCGTCAACCGAGTCGTTGCGGAAATCCTCCTCGCGCAGCGCACGATTCTCATAGCCGATCAGGCGATACCGGCTGATCTGCGCCGGGTTGAACTCGACCTGGACCTTCACGTCCTTGGCGATCGTCACCAGCGTGGCGGAGAGCTCGTCGCCGAGCACCTTCTGCGCCTCCATGGCATTGTCGATATAGGCGTAATTGCCGTTCCCGACGTCGGCGATCCGCTCCATCATCGCGTCATTGTAGTTGCCGGAGCCGAAGCCGAGCGTGGTCAGCGTGATACCCTCGTCGCGGCGGCGCTTGACCAGTTCCTCCAGCGCGCGCGTGTCGCTGATGCCGACGTTGAAGTCGCCGTCGGTGGCGAGGATGATGCGATTGATCCCGCCCTTGCGGAAGTGCGCGCGCGCGGTGGCATAAGCGAGCTCGATCCCCTGCCCGCCCGCAGTCGAGCCGCCGGCCTCGAGGCAGGCGAGCGCCGCCTCGACGAAGCGCTTGTCCGCGGTGGGCTCGAGCACGATCCCGGCGCTGCCGGCATAGGCGACGATCGCGACGCGGTCGTCCGGGCGCAGCCGCTCCGCCAGCCCGCGCAATGCCGTCTTCACCAGCGGCAGCTTGTCCGGTTCCGCCATCGAACCGGAGGTGTCGACGAGGAAGACGAGGTTGGCCGGCGGACGCGCGGCGGCGGTGCGATCGTCGCCGCGTAACCCGACGCGCAGCAGCCGCGTCGCCGGGTTCCACGGCGTCACCGCGACGTCGGTGGTGATGCTGAACGGCTGCCCCGGCGTGGTCGAGCGCGGATAGTCGTAGCGGAAATAGTTGATCAGCTCCTCGGTCCGCACCGCCTCGGGCGGCACGGTCGCGCCTTGGTTGAGCAGGCGGCGGACATTGGCATAGGCGCCGGTGTCGACGTCGATCGCGAAGGTGGAGACCGGCGCGGTGGCGGTGTCCATCACAGCGGCGACGGCGCGACCCTCGTAGCGCTCGCGATTCGCGGCGGAGCCGTACGGGGCAGACGGCGCGACGACGGCGGAGGCGGTGTAGCCCGGCGCCGGCGGCGCGGCGGGCGCGCTGCCGGGCTGGGGCGGAGGTGGCGGTGGCGGCGGAGGTGGAGGTGGAGGTGGCGGGGGCGGAGGCGGAGGCGGAGGCGGAGGCGCACCCGGCGCGAACACCGGAGGCGGCGTCGGCACGCCGGCGGTGACGATCGCGCCCGACGCGGCCCAGGATCGCTCGCCCGCCGGGGTGCAGCGCACCGGCGATCGTGCCACGGTCGCGGCACGCGCCGGCTCCCGCGGCAGCGCCGCCCCGACCAGCAGCGCGGCGCTGACCAGCGATCCGATGACGGTGCGACCCGACATGACCTTCTCCCTTTTGGCCGTCAGCGTGACAGCCCGGTTCCGCCCGCACAAGCCGCCCCGCCGGCGATCGCCACCGCTGTGGGTCAGATGCCGTGCCTCGCAGGCGCCGCCTCTGCCGCGCGACCGAGATCTTCGTGCGACGCTGTCCTACACGCCCAGGCTCATGCCATTCCCCGTCGCATGCTCCACCATCTCTGCACTCCGCTGCGCCGCCGGTCGCGCCCGCTCGTTCCCCGCCCGACACACGCCAGCGACTCAACATTCGCAACATTCGCGCGCGCCGGCACCACCTTGACCGCCCCGCTTGGCTGACCGAAGGCACTGACCATGCGCTTCTTCTCCGACAATGCCGCGCCGGTTCACCCCGCCGTGCTGCGCGCCCTCGCCGATGCCGACCGGCTCGACACCGCCTATGACGGCGATCGCTGGTCCAAGGCGCTCGACGCGCGCTTCGCCGCGCTGTTCGAGACCGAGACGCTGCGCGTGCTGTGGGTGCCGAGCGGCACCGCCGCCAACTGCCTCGCGCTCGCGGCGCTGTGCCCGCCGCACGGCGCGGTGCTGTGCCACCGCGAGTCGCACATCCAGAATGACGAGTGCGGCGCGCCCGAGTTCTTCACCCATGGCGCCAAGCTGCTGCTCGCCGAGGGCGGGGGCGCCAAGCTGACGCCCGAGACCGCCGCCGCGGTGCTCGACCTGCAGCGCTACGACGTCCACCAGCAGCGCCCGCACGCGCTGTCGATCACCAACGCGACCGAATATGGCCGGGTCTACGCGCCTGCCGAGGTCGCCGCGCTCGGGTCGCTGGCGGCGGCGCGCGGGCTCGGCTTCCACATGGACGGCGCGCGCTTCGCCAACGCGGTGGTCTCGACCGGCGCCTCGCCCGCCGATCTCACCTGGCGCGCCGGGATCGACGCGTTGAGCTTCGGCTTCGTCAAGAATGGCGGGATGAACGCCGAGGCGCTCGTCTTCTTCCGCCCCGAGCTGGCGGAGGAGACGCTGTTCCGCCGCAAGCGCGCCGGGCACCTGCTGAGCAAGGGGCGCTATCTCGCCGCGCAGCTGCTCGCCATGCTCGACGGCGACCTGTGGCTCGACTGCGCGCGCGCGAGCAACGCGGGCGCGGCGCTGCTCGCCGAGGCGGCGGGGGAGCGGCTGGTCCACCCGGTCGAGGCAAACGAGGTGTTCCTGCGCGTCACGCCCGCGGAAGCGGCCCGGCTGCGGTCGCTCGGCTTCGACTTCTACGACTGGGGACCGGGCGAGGCGCGGCTGGTGATCAGCTGGGACCAGCGCGCCGAGGCCATCCGCCCGCTCGCCGAGGCGATCGCGGCGCTGTGAGGGGGGGTGAACTTCTCGCCTCCCCTTCAGGCGAGGGGTCGGGGGTTCCCGCAAGGGAAGGGGCTCCGCTCGCGGGCACATCCGCGCCATGACTCCCCGCCCCAACAGCACGCGCGCCGCGGTGCTGGTGCCCTTCGCGATCGTCACGCTGATCTGGGGCTCGACCTGGATCGTCATCCGCGACCAGCTCGCCGGCGCGGGCGTGCCGCCGAGCTGGTCGGTGAGCTATCGCTTTTTCGTCGCCGGGCTGACCCTCACCGCGGTCGCCGCCTGGCGCGGCGAGCTCGGCGGGGCGCACCGCCGCGATCCCGGCTTCTGGCGCTTCGCCGCGCTCGTCGGGCTGCTCCAGTTCGTGATGAACTTCAACTTCGTCTACCGCGCCGAGCAGCATATCACCTCCGGCCTGGTGGCGGTCACCTTCGCGCTGCTGCTAGTGCCCAACGCGTTGTTCGGGCGAATCTTCCTGGGTCAGAGACTGGGCCCGCAGCTGTTGCTCGGCTCAGCGATCGCGATGGCGGGGGTGGCGCTGCTGTTCGTGCGCGAGGTGCGCGGCGACGCCAACGGCGCGCACCAGACCGTGCTGGGCATCGCGCTCACCCTGGTGGCGATCCTCTCGGCCTCGGTGTCGAACGTGATGCAGGCGACCGAGCGCGCGCGGCGCTACCCGATGGTCCCGATGCTCGCCGCCGCGATGCTGATCGGCGCCGGCATGGACGCGGGCTGGGCCTGGCTCACCACCGGCCCGCCAGTGTTCGACCCGCGGCCGAGCTATGTCGCGGGCGTATTGTACCTGGGGATCGCCGCCTCGGCACTGGCCTTCACGCTCTACTTCCGCCTCATCCGCGTGATCGGCCCGGCCAAGGCCGCCTACAACAGCGTGATCGTGCCGGTGATCGCGATGCTGCTGTCGACCTTGTACGAGGGTTATCGCTGGACGCCGCTGGCCGCGACCGGGGCGGCGCTCGCCGGCATCGGGCTGGTGGTGGCGCTCAGCGCGCGCAGGCCGGCGCGATAGTCGGGGTACAGCAGGTGCCAGCCGAGCACGCGTTTGGCCTTCGCGTTGGCGACGCGACGGTTCTCGGCGTGGAAAGCGCGCGCCGCCGGGCTGAGCGCGTCCACCGGGACGATCGGCGGTGCGGGCACGCCCAGCAGCCGGGCGGCGTGCTCGAGCACCGCGTCCTGCGGCGCGGGCACGTCGTCGGCGAGATTATAGGCCCCGGCGGGCGCATCGAAGCCGGCCACGACGCCGCGCGCGAGGTCGGCGACGTGGACCCGGCTGAACACCTGACCCGCCACGCCGGTTCGGCGCGCCGCGCCGGCGGCGACCCGGTCGAGCGGCGAACGGCCGGGGCCGTAGATGCCGGGCAGGCGGAAGACGTGCGCGCCGAGCGCCAGCCAGGCCGCGTCGGCGCGATTGCGCCCGGCGCGGCGGCCGCGGTCGGCGGGAGCGCTCTCGTCGACCCATGCACCTGCGGTGTCGCCGTAGACGCCGGTCGAGGACAGATAGCCGAGCCACCGCCGGCCGAGCAGCGCGCCATATCGCGCGAGCACCGGATCGTCGCCGGCGCCGTCGCGCTCGGGCGGGACGGAGGCGAGCACGTGCGTGGCGGCGGCGAGCCCGGCGCGCACGGCGTCGGCGTCGTCGAAGCGGATCGTGCCGTCGCGTCCGTCGCGCGTGGTGGCGAGCAGCGGCGCCCCCGCCGCGTCGGCGATGGCGCGGGCGGCATAGCCGAGCCCGAAGACGAACAGCCGCATGTCGTGTTTCCCCTTGATCTACCCCGGCGAGCAGACGAGCGGGCCGGCGCGCGGTTCCGCCGACCGGAACGCGCCGGCGAGCGGGGCAACGCCGCCGGGCGGTGTCCTCGTAAATTATTGTTATCTGTCGCGTGCTTAGGGCACGTGCGGCGACGCAGCGCGTTCTCGCTCGATGCTGCCCCCCGCCGTTCCGCCCCCGTCGCTGCACCGGGGGCCGCCCTCGACCCGGATCCGCGTCGCCGATGTGGCGCTCCGTCGGCTCTGGGCGGCGGGCTGGGCCGAGACGCCGAGCCTCGATCCGACGGTACTGATCACCAAGGCAGTGCGGCGCGCGGGGGTCGAACCGGACGAGGACCGGGTCGGCTGGCGCCGCCGGCTCGCGCTGTTGTGCGACGACCTCGAGGGTCCGGCGCAGCTCAGCGGCCTCGGCCGGACGATCGCGCACGGCCAGCTCGTCGGCGCACTGGCCACGCGCTTCCGCGCGCACGCGCTGTGGCGACGCCACCCCGAGATCGCGGCGCAGCCGATCGCCGCGCCGGTGATCGTGGTGGGCCAGATGCGCTCGGGCAGCACCCGCGTGCAGCGGCTGCTCGCCTGCGACCCGCGGTTGACCTACACGCGCTTCTACGAGGGCTGGCACCCCGTCGGCGCGGGCGCGGCGCGGCTCGACTCGCGCCGGCTCAAGGGCCGCCTGGGGCTCGCCTGCGCGCACGCGCTCAACCCCGACTTCGCCGCGATCCACCCCACCAGCCTCGACGCCGCCGACGAGGAGATCGGGCTGCACAACGTCTCGATCTTCGGCGCCGCCTTCGAGGCGCAGTGGCGCGTGCCGGGCTTCACCGCCGCGGTCGAGCAGGACGATGCCGCGCCGGTCTACGCCGAGTTCCGCCAGTTGCTTCAGACGATCCGCTGGCAGCGGCGTGAGCGGTGCGCGCGGCCGTGGATCCTCAAGGTGCCACAGTTCGCGCAGGACCTGCCCAGCCTGCTCGGCGCCTTTCCGGACGCACGGCTGGTCCACCTGCACCGCGACACCGAGGCGGTGGTGGCCTCCTCGGCCTCGCTGGTGTGCAACCAGATGCGGCTGCAGTCGCACCACGTCGACCCGGCCTGGATCGGCGCGGAGTGGCGCCGCAAGGTCGCGCTGCGCGCCGCGCGCACCGCCGTGGCGCGGGCGCGCGCCGACGGGCCGCAGCTCGACCTCGCCTATGACGACGTCGGCGCGGACTGGCTCGGCGAGATGCGCCGCGTCTACCGCCTGCTCGGGCTGCCGCTCACCGCCGGGGTGAGCGCGGCGATGCGCGCCTATGTCGCGGCCACCGCGCCGGGGCGCCGCGCGCCTCACCGATACGACCCGGTCGCTTATGGGCTCGCGCCGACGTCTCCGCTACCGACCGGGGCGGCGGTCGCGGCGTGAACGACGGACCGTGGCGCGATCCCGCACGTTCGGGCAAGGCGAACTCGAGACGAGGCACCCAGATGGACTATCGCAAACTCGGCACCACCGGCCTGGACGTGTCACCCTTGTGCCTCGGCTGCATGACCTTCGGCGTGCCCGACCGCGGCAATCACGGCTGGACGCTGGACGAGGAGGCGAGCCGCCCGATCCTGCGGAAGGCCGTCGAGGCGGGGATCAACTTCTTCGACACCGCCAACGTTTATTCCGACGGGACCTCGGAGGAGATCGTCGGCCGCGCGCTCAAGGAATTCGGCCGGCGCGAGGAGCTGGTGATCGCCACCAAGGTGCACGGCCGGATGCGCCCCGGCCCCAACGGCGGCGGGCTGAGCCGCAAGGCGATCATGACCGAGATCGACGCCAGCCTGCGCCGCCTCGGCACCGACTATGTCGACCTCTACCAGATTCACCGCTTCGACTTCGAGGCGCCGATAGAAGAGACGCTCGAGGCGCTTCACGACGTGGTCAAGGCGGGCAAGGCGCGCTACATCGGGGCGTCGTCGATGGCGGCGTGGCAGTTCGCCACGATGCTCCACGTCGCCGACGCGGAGGGCTGGACCCGCTTCGCGACGATGCAGAACTATCTCAACCTGCTGTACCGCGAGGAGGAGCGCGAGATGCTGCCGCTCTGCGCCGCGGAAGGGGTGGGCGTGATCCCGTGGAGCCCGCTCGCGCGCGGACGACTGACGCGCGACTGGGACGAGGCGACCGAGCGCTCGCGCACTGACGAATTCGGCAAGACATTGTACGAGCATACCGCCGCGGCCGACCGCCGGGTCGTCGAGGCGGTCGCGGCGGTGGCGGCCGAGCGCGGCGTGCCGCGCGCACAGGTCGCGCTGGCGTGGGTCCTCGCCAAGCCGGAGGTGTCGGCGCCGATCGTCGGCGCTTCCAAGCCGGCGCACCTCGACGACGCGATCGCCGCGCTGGAGCTGGGGCTCAGCGAGGGGGAGATCGCGCGACTGGAGGAGGCCTATGTCCCGCACGCGGTGGTCGGCCACTCGACGCAGAGCTTCCTGTGAGCGGGGGGCGTAGGGCGTGACCCCGCTGCTGCTCCTCGCCGCCGCGGCGGCGCCGGTGCCGGGCACGGTGGCGGTGGTGGTGCGAGACCGCGACTCGGTGCCCGCCGCGGCGCGCTACGTCGAGGCGGCTACCGCAGCGCTGGCGCGCGCCGACTTCACCCCGCTGCCCGACGCCGGACACAGCCGCTACGTCGCCGAGCTTGCGGTGAGCGCGAGCGAGAATGGCGTGGTCGCGTCGCGCGGCGCCGAGGTGGCGCCGCCGGTCTATCATGGCGGCGGCTTCTCGGTCGGCCTGCCCTCGCGCAAGGAGCAGCTCCACGCCTTGGTGGTGACCAAGCTGCGCGTCACCGTCTCGCTGCGAGCCGACTCGCAGGTGGTGTGGACGGCCGAGGCCAGCACCGCGCGCGCTGCCGGCACGGCGACCGGCTCACCCGAGGCAGTGGCCACCGCGTTGTGCGACGCGCTGCTGCGCTGGTTCCCCCACGCTCTGCCCGGCCCACTGTCGGTGCCGTGAGGCTGGTGGCGAAGCGTTAACGTCGCCTGGTTAAGGCGGTGGCGACCGGCCCGCCGCACGGGCGCCGAGGATGCGCTGCCATGTTCCGTCGCTTATGGGGTAATCGCCGCGGTGCCACCGCGGTCGGATGTAGGCTGATCACCGCGCTGGTGGCTGTTGCCGCGAGCTCGGCGATGACACGCCTCGGCAACCAGCTCGGCGACAGCGACCGCGGCACCGCCGCCAAGATCAGCGCGACGGGCGCGTGAGCGCGCTGACGCTCGGCTGGGCGATGGCGCAGCTCCTCACCGCGGGCGCGCTCGTCGCCGGCGCGCTGGGTGCCGGCGTGGCGATGGCGGCACGCGGCGAGCGGCGCCGCCTGGTGACGCTGCCGCGTGCGGCGCCACGCGGCCGGCTCTCGGCCCAGACGGTCGCGCTGATGGAGCGCGTGGCCGACTGACGCGCCACCGACGCAGACACATCCGGCAGCACCGCGGGGCGGCTATCCCTCCGCCTGTACCCAGACGGTGGGATCGTCCTCCCGCGCCACCTGTGCGAGGCCGTGCGCGATCGAGGTGAGCTCGCCGCCCGATGCGATGCGCTCGCGACCGAAGCGCGCCTCGAACAGCGCCCGCACGGCGGGGACCAGCGACGTACCGCCGGTCAGGAAGACGCGATCGATCGCCTGCTCGGGCAAGGCGGCGCGCGCCAGCGCTCTGTCCAGCGTGGCGGCGATGCGGGCCACGTCGTCGGCGATCCAGCGCTCGAAGTCGGCACGACGCACCTCGGTATCGATCGCGATCCCCTCCCCTTCGAAGCGGAAACGCGCCTGCTCGGCCCCGCTCAGCGCGCGCTTGAGCTGCCCGACCGCGTCGTACAGCGCATAGCCCTGCTCATGCTCGATGAGCGCGATCATCCGCGCGATCGCCTCGGGATCGAGCGCGCTGCGTCGCAGTTTCTCGAGCTCGGCGAGCGTGCGCCGATTGCGCATGAGCGCCAGTCGCGACCAGTCGGCGACGTCGGCGAACCAGCCCGCGGGGATATCCAGCACTTTGTCGAAGGAGCGGTAGCGCCCGCCCTTGCCGAGTTGGGGCAGGACGAGCTGATCGACGATGCGCGCATCGAAACGATCGCCCGCGATGCCGACGCCGGCGTGCGCGAGCGGCGTACAGCGCCGCACTGCGCCCGGCGTGGCGACCTGGACGACCGAGAAGTCGCTCGTACCGCCCCCGAAATCCGCGACCAGCAGCGTCGCCGGGCGATCGAGCGCGCTGGCATCGGCGAAGGCGGCGGCAAGCGGTTCATAGACGTAATGGATCTCGTGCGCGATACCGGCGAACATGGCATCATAGCGGCGGCGCGCGAGCGCCGCGTCGGGGCGCGTCCCCGCATAGGTGACGGGTCGACCGACGACGAGGCGGTCGACACGGTCGAACGCGCCGCCCGCCGCCTCAGCGAGCCGGGCTAGGAACAGACGCCCGAGCTGCTCGAAGCCGTAACGCTTCTCGAACACCGGCGCGGTGTCGAACGAGGTGCTGGCCGCCACCGACTTGAACGACTGGAGGAACCGACTGTCGGCGGGGAAGTCGAGATATTCGCGTATCGCAGCAGGGCCAGCGGCTACCGCGAGACCGTCGCGAGCGCCCGCCTCGTGCCAGAAGCACAGCGCGGTGCGATAGATCGACTCATTGTCGTCGAGCGCGACGAGCATCGGCGCCATATCGCCAGCGTCCATGCGCGCGAGGACGGTATTGGTCGTGCCGAAGTCGAGGCCGAGCGCGGTCATGCGGGTCTCCGGTAAGGGGGAGCGTGCCCTAGCGCCGCGCGAAGTGCGCGGCCAGCTCTACGCGACGACGCGGTGAGCTGGCGTACTTGCGCGACAAACGCGATGATCCCCCGCCAGCGGTGAGCTGCGGGGGAGTGTCGGTAAGGGGAAGGTTGGTTGCGGGGACAGGATTTGAACCTGTGACCTTCAGGTTATGAGCCTG